>DATMOP010000038.1:0-201376 GCA_035568115.1 Candidatus Acidiferrum sp. | reverse complement strand
AGCAAGCCAAGCCCGGCGCAATCGCCGAACACGTCGCGGATATGTACCTCGCAGACGGGAAGAGCGAGAAAAACTGAGGTCCCTCAACACAGGCATTGGCGAACGCTTCGTACCAACGCGCATCTAGGCTGCTAAGGCCTTGTCTTTGATCCAGCGACCTACGCCCTTGTCGAACTCCCACCTCAGGCCGTCGAAAGTCTGCGCTTTCCAGATGCCGTTGCTGTCCCTCTGGACGCTCTGAGCGATTATTCGCTCGAGCTGTCGTGTCCTCGCATCTCGAGCGAGGGCGCCCTTAGTGACTTCTACGTGTATCTCGGGTGGTTGAAGACTCTCCTGAGGGTCGACTCGCAGTTGAACTGTAAGCCTCATGGTGAGCGAATTTGCAAGTTCCCTCGGCGGCTCAACCTGCTCTAAAGCGGGGAAGCCGCCAGCGGAGAGCACACGGTCCAGTAACTGAATCTCGGCTCGCCAATTTGCCAAACGGCCGTCATCTCTCCAATTCATGGCGATCCTCCTAGCGTACATCTCAATTGCGCGCTTAAAGGCGCGCTTGGGGCCAGTTTTGACGGGGAGGGCTAGCGCCTTCCCCCGTCTCTTCGTCCTGCGCGATGCTCTGGAGATTTTGGTGTCCATCCATCCTCAAGCTTCTTCCGCCGTCTCGCTCTGCTGATGGCATTCCTCAGGCTTCTCGCCCGGCTCGATGGGGTCTTCTTCGGTTTTCGCATGACCGCCTCACAGCGCAATGATCCACCAAAGAGGTTGCGAAAGTACAGCCAGGATGGCGGGAAATTCCTTGGGTGCCGGCTCACGTCCGCGCCGCCTACAACCGCACGAATGTCAACCCACGTGCGACGACCGGGCTCCCGTGACCACAATGCTCGCCACCCTCTTCGAGCGGGGCTTCTTTCTGATCACGATCTCGACGTCGCGGTCGAGCGCATTCAGAAAATGCATCAGGCGCTCCACGGAAAACCCTTCCAGTCGATAATTCACCAAAGCGGAAATCTTCGGCTGATTGATGTCGAGCAGTCGCGCCGCAGCGGTCTGCGAAAGGCGCTGCGCCTCAATGATCTGATTGATGGCAACCGCCAGGCGCACTCGTGTTTGCTTCTCGCCAGCATCGCGCAGACCAAGATCCGCGAACACGTTGCCTGAACTCTGAACGACGGCCTCATTGTTTCTTCCGTTTGCCATACCGCGCCTCGTAATCCTCCCTCGCTACCCTGAGTCTTCGAGAAACCAGTTCTACATCCGTCTGCGCCTTCTTTATGCCCTTCGGCGATTTCTTCTGAAACGCATGCAGCACATACGCAGCGTTCTCAAACTTCACCGTATACACCGCCCGGTACGTGTCACCTCTGTGATCCTCCACGATCTCAAGTACTCCAGGACCTTCGCCCCTCCACGGCTTCGCCTTTGGATGCTTTCCACCAAACTGCGCAACACTCAGAGCGACGCCAATTTCGTCCTTCACACCTTCAGGGAATTCCAGCAGGTCGCTCTTGGCTGATCCAATCCAAAACAGCGGCTTCTCGCCAGGAGCGCTCTTTAATCGCGCCATCCAATTATCCCAGTTCTAGGATATTCCGTCAAGCGATTCGAGCCCCGGTCCCGTCTATCGCCTCTGCATCCCGTCCAGCGCAGCCAGCACCTCTTCGCTGTGCCGCGCAGGATCGACGCCTGTATAAGCCTTGGCAACTTTCCCGCTGGGATCGATGAGGAAGCTATTTCGCTTGGCAAACTTTATGACTACAAGGTTCATCAGCGAGCCGTAGGCCCTGCTGACTTTACCGTCGCGATCGGCCAGCAGCTTGAAGTTCAGCCCTTCTTTGGCGCAGAACCTTTTATGAGAGTCCACGCTGTCCACACTCACGCCCAGCACCACCGCATGCCGCTCGACGTACTTCGCCTGATCCACCTGAAAGTTGTGCGCCTCGCGCGTACACCCGGGCGTCTGATCCTTGGGATAAAAATAAAGCACGACCCAACTTCCGCGGTAATCCTTCAAGCTGACAGAAACACTCTCTTGTGATGGCAAAGTGAAGTCAGGAGCGTCACTCCCAGCGCCGGGAGTCGAGGCACTCGCCCCCGAGAACAGCCGCGGCACGAGGAAGATAACCACTACAACCGCAACCACCACCAGCGCGATTCGCACCATGAATGACCTCCCGGCCAGCATCCACGCAGACTTTAGCATTGTAGAACGTTTGGGCATAGCCCTTGGTCCAGCAAAATTCCGCATAATTGAATATCATGGAACATTCGGCCCTATCCGACGGAGATATCAGACGTGGCTCAGACGGAAACTGACGGTCAAGAGGTACTCGAAACGCGCGAGTGGGTTGACTCGCTGGACTATGTGCTGTCCAAAGGAGGCGGCCCAGTCCGCGCCGGGCGACTGTTGCAGCAATTGGCGCTTCATGCCAAGCGCGCGGCTGGAGTGAACCTTCCTTTTTCTGCGACCACGCCTTACCAGAACACGATTGCCGCTCCGCAGCAAGCGCCCTTCCCCGGCAGCCAGGAGATGGAACGCCGCATCAAGAGCCTGGTGCGCTGGAACGCGCTGGCCATGGTGGTCCGCGCCAACAAGATCCAGGAAGGCATCGGCGGTCATATCTCGACCTTCGCCTCCGCCGCAACTCTATATGAAGTTGCTTTCAATCATTTCTTTCAGGCGCAAACCGAAAGTGGAGACCGGGACTTCGTTTATTTCCAGGGCCACGCCGCGCCCGGAATTTATGCCCGGGCTTACCTTGAGGGCCGCATTCCGAAAGAAAAGCTGGAAAATTTTCGCCGCGAGTTGAAGCCGGGCGGAGGTCTGAGTTCGTATCCCCACCCGTGGCTGATGCCGAACTTCTGGGAGTTCCCCACGGTTTCCATGGGCCTGGGTCCGATCCAGGCGATCTATCACGCCCGCTTCATTCGCTATCTGGAAAATCGGGGGCTTAAAGAGTCGACCGGTGGCAAGGTGTGGGCGTTCCTGGGCGATGGCGAGATGGACGAACCGGAATCGCTCGGATCGATCACTCTTGCCTCGCGTGAGAATCTCGACAATCTGATTTTCGTAGTGAACTGCAACTTGCAGCGGCTCGATGGCCCGGTACGCGGCAATGGAAAAATCATTCAGGAACTCGAAGCCATCTTCCGCGGCGCGGGATGGAACGTCATCAAAGTCATCTGGGGCTCGGACTGGGATGCACTGATTCGCGCCGACCGCGACGGAATTTTAGTCAAGCGTCTGGGAGAAATCAGCGACGGGCAGTACCAGAAGTATTTTGTCGAGAGCGGCGCATACTTCCGCCAGAATCTCTTCGGCACAGACCCACGTCTTCTGAAGATGGTCGAACATCTTTCCGACGAGCAACTGGCTCGCATGCGCCTTGGCGGACACGATCCCATCAAAGTGCATGCCGCCTACCGCGCCGCCGTCGACCACAAAGGCTCTCCGACGATCATCCTGGCCAAGACCATCAAGGGCTACGGCCTGGGAGAAGCGGGCGAAGGCAAGAACATCACACACCAGCAAAAGAAGCTGAATGAAGATGAGTTGGAACTCTTCCGTTCGCGTTTCGGTATTCCAATTCCGGACGCCGAACTGCACAACGCTCCATTTTACCGGCCCTCCGACGACAGCGCCGAGATCAAGTACATGCAGGCGCGGCGGCAACAGCTCGGCGGATACATGCCGCAACGCCAGGTGCGTGCCGCGCCCCTGAAGGCCGTGCCAGAAGCCCACTTTGAAGAGTTCTACAAGGGGACCGATGGGCGCGAAGCCTCCACCACCATGGTTTTCGTGCGGCTGCTGGCCAAGCTGCTGCGCGATCCTGAACTCGGCAAGCTGATTGTGCCCATCATTCCCGATGAAGCTCGCACCTTCGGTATGGAAGCATTGTTCCGCCAGGTCGGCATTTACTCCAGCGTGGGACAACTTTACGAACCCGTCGACATGGACACGCTTCTTTACTACAAAGAAATAAAGAATGGACAGATTCTGGAGGAAGGAATTACCGAAGCAGGCTCGATGTGCTCGCTGATCGCGGCGGGCACGGCTTATGCCAACCACGGCATCAACACAATTCCCTTCTTTATTTATTACTCCATGTTCGGGTTCCAGCGCATCGGCGACTTGATCTGGGCGGCCGCGGATATGCGCTGTCGGGGATTCCTCATCGGCGGAACTGCGGGTCGAACCACCCTGGCCGGCGAAGGCTTGCAGCATCAAGATGGACACAGCCACGTTCTCGCGCTCCCCGTGCCCAACTTGCTGGCCTACGATCCGGCATTCGCTTACGAGATTGCCGTTATCATTCAGGATGGCATCAAGCGCATGTACGTTGACCAGGAGTCGATTTTCTATTACCTCACCGTGACCAACGAGCCGCTTCCCATGCCGGAAATGCCGAAAGGCGACCAGGTCCGCGAAGGCATATTGCGCGGACTCTACCGCTTCAAGCAATCGGACGCCCCGGACGCAAAGCTGCGCGTGCAATTGCTGGGCAGCGGAACCATCATGTACGAGGTATTGAAGGCACAGACAATCCTCCAAGAGAAATACAGTGTTGCCGCAGACGTGTGGAGCGTGACCAGTTACAAGGAGCTCTATCGCAATGCCAACGACTGCGAACGCTGGAACATGCTGCACCCGGGCGAATCGCCGAAAATCCCCTACGTGACCCAAACCTTGAAAGATGCGCCCGGGCCGTTCATTGCCGCATCCGATTACATGAAGGTGCTGCCGGAATCGCTGGCGAAGTGGGTGCCGGGGCAACTGGTCTCGCTCGGAACCGATGGCTTCGGCCGCAGCGAGAACCGGGCAGCGTTGCGGGATTTCTTCGAAGTGGACGCCAAGCACATCGTGCTGGCCACGCTGGGTGCGCTGGTCCGGGAAAAGAAAGTCAGCCTCGACCTCATGAAACAGGCCATCCATGACCTCGGCATCGATGCGGAGAAATTGAACCCAGCCACAAGTTAAGCATAAGAGATCGCGAATACTTTTCGAAACTAATAAGGAATGGAATCAGTGATCGAATTCAAACTCCCCGCTCTCGGCGAAAATATTGATCAAGGCGACCTGGTGCGCCTGATGATTGCGCCCGGAGCGACTGTCAGCGAGGGCCAGGCCGTCATGGAACTTGAAACCGATAAGGCGGTCGTGGAAGTTCCGTCGTCAGTCAACGGAACCATTAAGGAAGTTCTGGTCAAAGAGGGCGACAAGATAAGAGTGGGGCAAGTCATTTTCACCGCTGACAACGGCGCTTCCGCCGCAACTGCGCAAGAAAGTCCACGCCCAGAAGAGCCTTCGAAGCGCGCCAGTAAGGCGCAGCCAGTGCAACGTTCCTCTAACGCATCTGCTGCGGCTGCGAAACCGCAGTCGGAGCCAACAACGAAATCGCAGCCCCCAGCGCCGCCGCAGCGAACTCGCTCGACTGACGCGGCAGTCACCGAATTTCGGCTGCAGGAATTGGGTGAGAACATTTCCGAGGGTGACTTAGTGCGCTTGATGATCGCTCCCGGCGCCAAAGTTTCAGAAGGCCAGCCGGTGATGGAACTGGAAACCGATAAAGCCGTCGTCGAAGTTCCCTCAACGGTCAGCGGCACTGTGAATGAAGTGAAGGTCAAGGAAGGCGAGAAGATTAAGGTTGGGCAGGTGATTTTCACGCTACAGGGCGCATCGCCATCACTGGCTGAACCGGTTCGAGCGCAGAGCCGCCCTGTGGAACACGTCTCGGGCCAGCATGGCGCGCGCCTCGCGTTCCAGGCCGCCATTCGCGCGGAGGGGAAAACCGAAGAACAAGCGCTGCCTCCTGACCAGCCGCAACCGCGGCCCGCGGCGTTCTCGATGCCCGTGCAATTGGATAAGGTCGCCGGGACCGAGCATCGCGAGCCGGTTCCCGCAGCTCCGCACACGCGCCGTCTGGCACGCGAAATTGGCGTCGACATTTATGCCGTCAAGGGCACGGGCCCCGGCGGACGGATCAGCGAAGATGACGTCAAGGCCCACGCCAAGGCCGCGCTCAGCGCTGGGGCTACAGCCGCGCAGGCTCCGCCGCGAGCCGGGCATTTCATCGAGCCCAAGCTGCCGGACTTCGCCAAGTGGGGAAAGATCGAGCGTGTTTCCATGCGCGGAGTTCGCCGCAAGACAGCGGAGCATCTGGCGGAATCCTGGAACACGATTCCGCACGTCACCCAGCACGACCGTGCCGACATTACTGAACTCGAACAGTTGCGCGCGCGCTTTGCTCCCAAGGCCGAACAGGCCGGCGGCAAGATGACCGTCACCGCCATCGCTTTGAAAGTCTGCGCCGCGGCGCTGAAGGTGTTCCCGCAATTCAACGCCACCATCGACATGGAGAAGGAAGAGATCATTTACAAGCAATACATCAGCATCGGCATTGCGGCGGACACGGATCGCGGCTTGCTGGTTCCGGTGATTCGGGAGGTGGACAAGAAAAATATCGTGGAGCTGGCGGTCGAGTTGTCACAGCTGTCGCAGAAAGCGCGAGACAAGAAAATAACGCTAGCCGACATGGAAGGCGGCACCTTCACCATCACCAACCTCGGCGGCATCGGGGGCACGGCGTTTACGCCGATTGTGAATCATCCCGAGGTGGCCATTCTTGGACTGTCGCGCTCGCGCATGGAGCCGGAATGGATTGGCGGGAAATTCGAGCCGCGGCTGATCCTGCCGCTCTCGCTCTCCTACGACCATCGCCTGATTGATGGCGCGGACGCCGCGCGCTTTCTGCGCTGGGTCGCGGAGGCGTTCGAGCAACCCTTCCTGCTGTCCGTTCAGGGATAGCTGGTGTGCTGGATTCCAGAAAAAGATCCCGAAGAAAGTCACTTCATGAACGAACCTCTCAATCAAAAGCTGGACGGAGATCCCGAACCCACTCAGAAGCTGCGCATCGCTGTAGTGGGCGGCGGACCAGGCGGCTACGCTGCCGCCTTTCTCGCCGCCGATCTGGGGATGCAGGTTACGCTGATTGACCCGGAAGCGAATCCCGGCGGCGTGTGCCTATACCGCGGCTGCATTCCTTCGAAAGCGCTGCTGCACGTCGCCAAGCTGCTTGAAGAATCCCGGCAAGCGAAAAACTGGGGAATCGACTTCCCCGTGCCGAAGATCGATCTGGCGCGGTTGCGCACCTGGAAAGAGAGTGTCGTAAAGAAACTGACCGGAGGGCTGGGGCAACTCTCCAAGCAGCGCCACGTGGAATATATCCAGGGCCGCGCGGCGTTCGAAGACTCTACCACACTGCGGGTCACCAAAGCTGATGCCACTGAACTAACCCTCACCCTTGACCGCATCATCCTCGCAACAGGGTCTCGCCCCGCCATCATTCCGGCGCTCAACCTGGATTCGCCGCGCATGATGGATTCGACCGGAGCGCTCAATCTCGAAGATATCCCCGGCAGTCTTCTGGTAGTAGGCGGCGGATACATCGGCCTCGAACTTGGCTCAGTATATGCAGCACTGGGAACGAAAGTTACAGTAGTGGAGATGCTGCCCGGCCTGCTGCCCGGCGCGGACCGCGATCTGGTTCTTCCGCTGCACAAACGGCTGGAAAAGATGTTCGAGGCAATCTTGCTGAAAACCACCGTTGCCTCCCTTAAAGAAGATGGCGGGGGAATTCGCGCGACCTTCGAGGGCGAGGCGATTCAAGATAAAGACCGTGAGCAAGTTTTTGACCGGGTGCTGGTTTCGGTGGGACGCAAACCGAACTCCGAGATCCCCGGACTCGAGACCACGCAAGTGCACGTCGGCGCGCGCGGGTTCATCGAGGTGAACAAGCAACTTCAGACCGCCGATCCTTCTATATATGCAATTGGCGACGTGGTAGGCGAGCCCATGCTGGCGCACAAGGCTTCGCACGAGGGCCGCGTTGCTGTCGAGGCGATTGCTGGACACAAAGTTGCCTTCGAGCCTGCCGCGATTCCCGCTGTCGTCTTCACCGATCCTGAAGTTGCGTGGTGCGGTCTCACCGAAACACAAGCGGAAAAAGAACAGCGTGAAATCAAGGTTGCGAAGTTTCCCTGGGGCGCATCCGGCCGCGCCGTCACGCTGGATCGTCCAGAGGGAATGACCAAGCTGATCGTCGACCCGCAAACGGAGCGTGTGCTGGGCGTAGGGATCGTCGGCGCCGGCGCCGGCGAACTGATCGCCGAAGGAGTGCTGGCCATAGAGATGGCTGCGCTGGCCAGCGATGTGGCCATGACCATCCACCCGCATCCCACGCTTTCGGAAACCGTGATGGAGTCGGCGGAAGTTTTCTTTGGCACGAGCACGCACGTGTACCGTCCGAAGCGCGCATAATCTGGAAAGAAATCCATGTCCACTTTTTTCAAAACCATTTCTTTTCTGATTCTCAGTTTTGCGGCCTGCCCGCCACTTCCCGCGCAGAGCCTGCTTACGCAGCTGCTGCCGTCCCCGGCCCCTGTGGCCAATCAGTCGAAACCCTCCGATCCGCTGGGCCGCGAAACTCCCTACGGGACAGTCTTCGGATTTCTGCAGGCGGCGGACCCGGGCAACTACGGCGTCGCGGCGCAATATCTGCAGATGAGCCCGGCGCGCCGCCAGACCGAAGGCGACGCGCTGGCGATGAAGTTGGATGTGGTGATGAACCGCGCATTTGCCGACAGCCTGCGGCCGAGCCGGCAGCCCGAAGGCACGCCGCAGGAGGACGTTCCCCTCGACCGGCAGAAGGTGGGGAAGATGTCCTCGGGCGACATAGAAGGTGATCTCGAACTGGTTCGGGTTACCGACCCCGGCTTGGGGAAAATCTGGCTGATCTCTTCCAACACCCTGGCCAAAGTTCCTGAGCTCTACGACCAAGTTAAGGCGCGGCAAGTGGAGACACGCTTGCCCGCGTGGACCGTAAAGCATCAATTCGCTGGCATGCCTTTGTGGCAATGGTTTGCTTTGTTCCTCCTGATTCCCGTGGCCGCGGCCCCTGCCTGGCTGCTGTTGGTGCTGGCGCAAATTCCGTTGCGAATCTGGGCAAAAAGACGCGGGCATGTTGAACTCGTGCAGTGGCGCTCGGTTTCCGCGCCAGTGTGGCTTTTCGGCGGTGCGATCGTTCATCGCATTCTAGCCACCTATCTCAGACTCCCGCTGCTGCCACGGCACTACTACAACCAGCTCGTTGCGGTCGTCGTCATTATCGGTGCGTTCTGGATTCTATGGCGTGTCGTGCGCTGGTTCCTGAAGCAGGTGCGCAACCGGGCTCTTGCCCGCGGCCATTCCGGAACCGGCTCGCTGATGTTGCTGGGCGAACGGATCATCAAAGCGGTCATTGTCATCGTGGCGCTATTCCTCATCCTGGGCGTGCTCGGCTTCAACATGAGTACGGCACTCGCTGGCGTTGGCATTGGCACTCTCGCTGTCGGCTTCGGCGCCCAGAAAACCATCGAGAACTTATTCGGCGGCGTCTCGGTGTTGGGCGATGAAGTCATGCGCGTCGGTGACGTTTGTAAGTTTGGCGACCGCGCGGGTACGGTTGAGGATATCGGGCTGCGATCCACGCGCGTGCGTACCGAAGAACGAACTTTGTTGGTCATTCCCAATGGCACGGTTGCGACCATCAACGTCGAAAATCTCAGCCGGCGCGATAAGATCCTTTTCAAGACGGTGCTGGGGCTACATATAGATACTTCGGCCGACCATCTTCGCTACGTGCTGGCGCAAATTCGTGATGTCTTATCCAACCATCCCAAGGTCGACAAAAATACGATTCGCGTGCGGCTCATCGAGTTAACCGCGACCTCGCTCAACGTGGAGCTGCTCTGTTACGTGTTGACGATGGATTTCAACGAGTTCGCCGAAGTCCGGGAAGAGTTGCTGCTACAGATCATGAAGTTTGTGGAGGATTCCGGAACCAGCCTGGCAAAGCCTTCGCAGACGCTTTACTTGAGTGGCGATGCAGGATCGAAGAAAGAGCCGTTCGATGCCGCAGTGAAAAAGCCTACTTCGCCAGACGTGCCCGGCAGAAATACTTAGGTGGCCGGCGTTTGTGAAATTCTCCATCAAAATAAATATTGGGCCGAAACCTGCGAAACTGATCGGCTTGGCAGATCAGGTGGATTTCGGGTGAAAAAAATTATTGGCGGTCCGGCTGAAACCCTTGCCCAGCGCGGGTTTCGCGAAAGTGGACTTCGTAAAATCTGGTTTTCAAAGAACTTAGATACCAAAATCTAGAGAACAAACCACTTAGCGGGGCAGGTTTCGCTCTGGGCGGACCGTCACTGCCTCGACCATGATCGCGCGATCTGGAATCGGGCGCAAGGTCAGATGTCACAATGGGGCTGTGGAAATATTTGGAAGCTGAGGATGTGCTGACGATCGATTCGTGCCGGAAGCACGGAAGTCAAAGTCCCCGCCCGATCTCTCCAAAGAACGGAGAGACGAGGACGGGCATCCGTATCTTGGGCGAGCGAGAAAGGCCGGGCCAGCCCCGGAGCAGAATTGAGGAGAGCTCTCGCGACTGTCTGAGTCATTCTTTTGTTTCAAGCCATGCCTTCCCATCCTCCGCACTCGAACTCGCTCCTTGTCTCAGATCCTGCGGGAAGAACACTAATCTATCTGAGTTTCGTAACAGCCTCCAACCGCGAAAGGTGAGGCAACCTCAGTCGTCGCGGCGCTAGCAAGAAAATCACGGGTGGGCCAGCCAACCCGACCCTGTTCTATCTCAGAAGAAGTCGGTTAGGAGGAAGTAAATACGTTATCTCCAGTATTGCCCGCTTGCTAGCTCAGTTGCATTATGAAGCTCCTGATTGTTAGGGCCGTGAGCGGCTCCTTCCGAGTCGCATGGGAGCATGACTCCCTCCGGATTTTCGTCGTAAGGGCGAGATCGTAACGTCGACCTCCAGTATTAGAGCCCGTTGTCAAAAGCTTGACGGGAACTGGAGCCTATCTGGAGGAGATCATGAATCGCGGGAAATGCTTGCCTGATGTTCGCCACTCTGCAAATGTTGTTCCCAGCTGTTTGCCGGTTTCTGAAAGCGTTCTTAGCCACGTACTTGTTCTCTTTCTTTTAATCCTTTCATCTGCATTCGCGTCCGCCGCGTGCAACCTACCCTCACAGAGTGGGATCGCCTGTGTTCAAAGCAACTCTAAAGATATCGTTGCCCAGAGCGGAACCATCGCGTTTCCGAGCAACAACACGCAGGGCAACCTAATTGTTGTCATTGCTCGGGCGGAGGGCGCTGACACCTCGACGCCGAGTGATAGCCTTGGTAATAGCTACGTCTCGGATCCGTCCATCGTCAACGTGGTCCCGGCGGGGGGCAGGAATCGGCTAAGTATTTATTACGCCCAGAATATTGCGGCTGGCGCCAATACAGTAACGCTCTCCGCCAGCGGAGCTAACACAATCCGGGTGGCGATTTTCGAGTATTCAGGGTTGGCGACATCTAACGCACTCGATCAAGCAGCTGCCGCCACAGGCACAAGCAGCACTCCCGCCTCGCCCAGCGTCGCCACTACGTCCTCACCGGAACTGGTGATCGGCGCGCTCCAGATGAACACCCATCTCTCGATTACCCAGGGGACCGGTTACACACTCGAACGATGCGTTGATAGTTGCACCGACGGTTCCCTTGGCACCGAAGACCGGATACTCTCCGCGAGTTCAAGCATCGCCGCGACATGGACCGCCGGGAGCAGCGTGACATGGTCCTCAATCGTTGCCACCTTCCTCAGCTCTGGCGGAAAGCCGGGTGAGAACGCTTACTGCACCGGCACCTCCGATTCAACTTGTTTTACGGGTAGTCAAACAGATGGTCCGGCTGCTCTGCCGACAAGCGGGATGTACACAGGTACAAATGGCACACCCGCACCAGGAACTACAGTCACGCTGCCCTGCGGCGGTAATTTACAAACTTACATTAATAATCTGACGGCAGGACAGACTCTTGTCATTCCGGCGGTCTGTAGCGGTGTGCAGAACGTGATTGCAGGGCAGTTTACTCTGCCTGTTGTCTCCGGTGCCAGCAGTTCTCAATGGAACTGGATTGAGACAGACCAAACCAATGCTGCCAGCTTTCCTGCTGAGCACACTCGAGCCACACCTTGCGCAATCAACCAGTCGTCGGTTAACTATTACCCCTCTTATTCGTGCTCTTCGCCAGCCGTTCTCATGCCCAAGATACAGGGACAAAGCGGCGGAACCTATACGCTCAGGGCGAATGCCGGGGCACACTTTTGGCGGTTCATCGGGCTGGAGATTGCCTCTCCGTCGTCGGCGACTCAGTCCACTCTTGTTGATCTGTCCAATGGCGTCGACCATTTCATCTTTGATCGAGTCCTGATGCACGGTAACCCGCTCGCTTGCACGCTCACTGGCACGGTCTATTCCTGCTCGTCCAAGGACACGACAACCGCAATCGGCACGGACAACTCTACCAACGTTGCCCTCATCAACTCGTGGGCGTGGGACTTCCTGTGTCCGCAAGGAACATGCACCGACGCGCATGCCATTGGAGGGGGCACAGGAGCATCTGCCACAGGCCCGGTCAAACTCTACGGCAATCTTCTTGCAAGTGCCGGAGAGTCATTCCTGATGGGTGGCGGAGGACAAGGTGCAGGCAGTAACACTCCGGTAGCCGCCGACATAGAAATCCGTGCCAACCACTCTTACAAGCCGGTGAGTTGGGCGCTCTGTACCGCGTGCTCAGGAATGCACCCGGAATATAAGAACAATGGTGAACTGAAGAATGCCAATCGCGCCTTGATCGAGGGAAATGTATTTGAAAATAGTTGGACAGGTTGGCAGACCGATCAGAGCGGATTTCAGTTTCTACTGACACCAAAGAACCAGTCGACGTTCGACCATGGCACGGCTTCAAGCGATGGCTCAGGCAATCTAACCGCACTCTCTGGCACATTTCCTTCTGATGTTGTGTCCTCTTACTGCGCGATTCCGAACCATTGCCGAGTCAAATATAGCGGAACCGTTTACTACGCAAACACCTGGACAGATTCGACGCATATCAGCCTGCAATCTCCTTACCCTCCGGTCATGTCGTCGGCAAGTTTCGATGCCTTTGAACCAGGGCTGTGTCCCACTTGCATCGTTGAGAACATTACTGTCCGTTTCAACGAGTTTCGCAATTCCAAGAATGGCATTCAGTTTGCCACAGCGCTCTCTGATGGTGGGGACGTTTCGCAGGGCATGAACTCTGCTTCGATCCATGACAACCTTCTGCACGGCATCACCAATCTCTTGTCCAATTCAACGAATGGTGACGCGGACGGCAAATGCTTTGGTATAGGGAATGGTCAGTCCAATCCTATTAACGTCCGCACTTACACATTTGCCCATAACACGTGTGCAAGCGGCGACACCGGGCCATACGGGTATAGCGGCTTGGAGTCATCACTGGACACTACCGACACAACAACGGACGGAACGACTGGAGCCTATTTCGATAACGAAACCATCGAGAACAACATCGGGCCGGCTGGGGGCCTGGTTACCTACAAGCTTGGAACGACGTTTCCGGGCGGGTTAGTGGCGGGATTGGCGCAGCAAGGTTGTACGCCGCCTGTGACAGGGACGACATGCACCTGGACATACACGCACAATGTTTTGGGTATAGGCCAATGGCTGCACCAGCTCAACAATACTCCGTTCCCCTCCACCAACCAAACTTGTGACAGTGCCAACGACACTTGCTTCCCCAGCGGAACGGCATTCACCAGCCTGTTTACAAACTACAACGGTCCAAACGGACAACCCGGCTACCTCGGAACGTACACTCTTGTCGGCACATTCAAGGGCAGCGGTACGGACGGAAAGGATATCGGTGTCTCCGACTGGGCATCATTCAACAACGACGTGAGGGAAGTGTGGCATTCGACCACATACACAGCCGCGTCGATCACAAGCACAAGTCCTCTACCCCCTGCTCCGCACGGCACAGCCTACTCATTTACTTTTGCAGGGACATCTGCCAGCGATATGCAGGTTTGGACAGACACAGATACAACCTTCCCAGTGCCCGGATTGAGCCTGTCTCGTGCGGGTGTACTCTCTGGAACACCGACTAGCGCAGGTACCTACACCCTGCACATTCAGCTAATGGATGCGGCCCAGCAATATGCCAGCCGGACCTTTTCATTAACCGTCAACTGACAGGAGAGGCCCTATGGTTGTGCCTTGAGATATGAACGGCTGACATTCCAACAGTCAGATGTAGTCGCAACCACTACGATAATTCGAGGGCGCTCTAGTAGGGGCCAGCTGGCCCACATACGTTTTCTCCCGGGATAACCACGAGCGAGCTGCCCCACTCGTCGCGACCGCGAAAGGTGCGGCAACCTCAATCAGGCGTGCTTCATGATCGGGGTAAACGCGGCACCAGGGCTAAGGCTTGATTTGGAATACCGTACCGCCGTTGTAGGCACCGCCGTTGTAGGTTGTGCCGTAGAGATTGCCGGCGGCATCAAAGATGAGGCCGGCCCTGGGGTCGGACCCGTCGGTACCGTTGCCGAAGTCATGCAGCAGCGTTTCCGTCCAGATCCCGCCGGCCGCGGGGGTCAACTCGAACACGGTGCCGTAGAGGTAAAGACCCCCCGAAGTAGTCGTCCCGTAAAGATTCCCGGCGGTATCGAAGATCACGCCGGCCATTGGGGCGTACCCGTCTATGCCGTTGGAGGAGAAGCTGTGCAATACAGTTTCCGTCCAATTCCCGCCCGCTGTGAGCGTCAACTCGAACACCGTACTGTTGTTGTTGGTGGTGCCATAGAGATTGCCTGCGGCATCGCGGACCAGGCCCGCCATCGGGTAGGCTCCACCACTAAAAGCGTTAAGCGAGAAAGAATACAGCACTGTCTCCGTCCAACCCCCGCCCGGTGCCGGCGTCAACTCGAACACCGTACCGGCGTTATGAGCGCCGCCCAGGAATGTGGTGCCGTAGAGGTTGCCGGCGGCATCGAAGACCAGGCCGCCGTAAGGTTCGGCCCCGTCTGTGCCGATGCCGAACTCATGCAGTATGGTCTCCTTCCACTGGCCGCTTGCAGTGGGCGTCAACTCGAACGCCGTATCGAAGGCTGTCGTGCCGAAGAGGTTGCCGGCACTATCGAGGATCAAACCTGCAGCGGGGACGGCTCCGTCTATGCCGCTGTCAAAAAAGCTATACAGCACTTTTTCGGCCCAGCCTCCTCTCGGTCTTGGGATCAACTCAAAGACCGCACCGTGACCATAGGTTCCACCACCTTCAGCGGTGCCGTAAAGGTTGCCGGCAGAATCGAAAATCAGTCCGGCGGAGGGATTAACAGCGTCTTTGCCGTTGGGGATGAAGCTATGCAAGACTTTCTCGGTCCAGCCCCCGCCCGCTTTGGGAATCAATTCGAAGGCGGTCCCGCGCCCGTAAGTGCCGCCCGAAACCGTCGTGCCGTAAAGATCACCGGCGGCATCGAGGATCAAGCAGGCGGAGGGATTGATCCCGTCTCCGCCTTTCGGGTTGAAACTGTGCAGAATCGTTTCCTGCTGGGCGAGCGCAGGCCTGCACGTCGCGAGCAGTGCCACGGTGAAGATCGTCAATGTCACAGTCAATCCGAGTTTCCCGCATTCCATCACTAATCCCTCACTAAGGTAAACCGCAAGGACAACATATTTAACCTACACGACCGAACTTCCCACGCGCGGTGCAACCTGTCAAGATGCAAGTTCTGCAACCCCACGAACGAACCCCGGCGCATAAAGCACCTGCGTTTAATTAATTGTCGTAATAGCGGAGCCCTCGGAGTTCCTCAGCTAACCTCCGACTCAAGACCAGATCGGGCCATGCCCCATCGTTGCGTCAGCCACAGAAGCAACCGGTGCGTCGGATAGTACACAATCGCGGGAATGACAATCAGGTATGCGAGGAGATATACGAACCCAGGCACGACATGCTGCTCATGAAAGAACGGTCCGCGGGCCCAGTTCACATCGTATTCCGGACGCCACAAGTAATTGATCGGAACTATGATCCACGCGGTCAGCGCCTGATACTTCCAGCCTCGCCGGTCGTAGCCTAAGCGGCGAATCGCCCACAGCAACAACGGCGGCGTCACCACGTGAAACAGGCTGAGCAGGCGAATCGCCAGCGGGAGGTGTGGATCGAACATGAATTCCGTTCCGCCAATCAAGTGACGTCCACTCACGATCGCGCCCGCCAGGTCGATAGTGAATAGCGTCTGAAATAACAACAGACTGGTTGCCTGCCAGGAAAATATCAGCGGGCTTTCGAGCCAGAGGCCTGCGCAAATAAAGAGATTGCCGAGGTCGCAAAAGTAAAGAAAATTTTGCAGTCCGTACTGTCGCCAGTACAGCGGGATCCAGACAATCACGCACGCCGTCCAGACAACTTTGAGCCAGAGCGGGATGCGCATGAGACGGTATTGTATCCCCGGCCAGCTCGCGGGGTCGCGACGCGCCAAAAGTCCATTCCGGCGAGGCCCAAAGCGACGTAAGTGTGAGTACCACAGTAACTTGAAGCAGCTTACGAGTGTACCTACGATGACCTTAATATGGGCTATCAAGCACTCCTCTTCTGTCCCGACGAGAAGACGGCTCGCACCGTAACGCAGGTTCTCAGCGAACTGGACTTCACGGTCGTACCCTGCACAGAGCCGTTCGCCACAGTCAAGAAACTGATGGGTGAGCACTTTGACGCCGTGGTGGTTGACTGCGATAACGAGCAGAACGCCACATTGCTGTTCAAAAGCGCGCGCAACACACCCGACAACCAGTCGTCCCTGGCAGTGGCAGTGGTGGAAGGGCAGGCTGGAGTGGCGAAGGCTTTCCGGATCGGCGCGAATCTGGTTCTTACCAAGCCGATTAACGTGGAACAGGCAAAAGGCACTTTGCGAGTTGCCCGTGGACTGCTGCGCAAAAACGAAGGGGCAAAACCCCTGGCAGGGGCGGCCAGCACGGCGGTAAAGACCGCAACCGCGGCAGCGCCGGCCGCGAAGCCAGCACCGCAGCGTCCAATTCCAACTTCGGCGACTGAGCCGAAGGTTGCCGCCTCCGTCCGTATTGAGAGCCCGGAAGCCGACGCAGACCTTTTCGAGGTGAGTGACGAACGTTCTTCAGGCTCGATCACAAAGCCTGCGGCACAAGCTTCTGTGCCTGTCATCACTTCCACTGCGGCGGCTGAGACCAGGAGCGAGACGGCCACCAGCCAACCTGCGAGTTCGGCGGGGTTTGGCGCGAGCGCCGCGAGCGCACCCGCTCCGGCCCGCGAGCCGAAGCCCAGCGTTTCGACCGGGCACAAACCTTCGACTGTAATCACGGAGCCCGACAGCACAATTGAAAAAGTCGCGGTTCCGGGGTTCAGTTCTCCAGTCGGTTCTCCAGTCGAAGAAATTTCTGAACCTGCACCATTCACATTTGGCGGCAATGTAGGCAGCGAGGCGAAGTCCACCAGCGGCGCAAGCAAGAAGGCAATCCTTGCAGTGGCTGTGATCGTGGTGCTCGCAGCCAGCGGTTATGCAGCATGGACACAATGGGGCCGCCCGAGCGGGACCGCAAGTGTTCCCGCGCACGCGACGGCGCAACCGGTGACAGCTCCTTCTGCGGTTCCGCAAGGGACGCCCAACGCAGTTCCAGCGACTACGCCTTCCTCATTTGCTCCATCTTCGTCTGCTTCTGCTTCGTCTTCCGCCTCCTCGATTCAAGCTCCGGTTCCCGAGCCCGCATCGGCTACGCGCTCGAGCGGGACAGTAAAGACGTCTTCCGATACGCGAAGTACCGCGAGTGCAGAGAACGCAGCCGGTCGTCCGAACAAGGTCAGTGTAGATGCGGACTCCTCAAAGCCTTCCGCTTCGTCCGTGGCGGTAAACAAAGCGCCGGCGACAAAAGCGGATGCGTCGCCCATTGTGATCAAGGGTGGCATCTCCAAACCAGCGGCAACCACGGATGCGCCTGTTCCGAGCGTGATCGGCATTGCTCCCGCAGACAACGCGACCATGCCCAACCTTGGGGGCAGCCCGAGCAAGGCGCCGACTCCCGTGCTGCAGACGCTGGCGGTCTCGCAGGGAGTATCGCAAGGACTGCTGCTGAAGAAGGTGCAGCCAAACTATCCAGCGAACGCACTGCAGATGCGGATTGAAGGTGCGGTGCAGCTTATGGCAACGATCTCCAGGAACGGCGACATCTCCGCGGTGAAGGTTCTCAGCGGTGAACCGCAACTGGCAAACGCTGCCGTAAGCGCAGTGAAGCAATGGAAGTACAAACCGTATCTGCTGAACGGTGCGCCGGTTGAGATCCAGACGCAGATCACGGTGAACTTCAAGGTGCCGCACTAAAACTCAGGCCAATCTCTCAAGCAAGACAATCAACCTTGGATTTCAAATCGGCGAGCTATCAAAGGCGTCGAATGCTTCCGACTCTTTTTCTTCCACGAACCCCGGATGGCTTTGCAGGAGGCGCGCACAGCGGTTCCAGCGAAGAATAGCGTCGTCGTTGCCCGTGGGACGAATCATTTCCGCTTCGGCAAAGCAGCGCATCGCCTCCGCAAAAAGTGGGGCAAGGGTGTGCGGAGCGCGGCCCACGCGCATTTGTGCCTTCGCGCGCCGCTCATGCAGCAGTCCCGTGTAGTAGAGCCGTTCGTAGCGCTCGACGAGCCTCTCGAAAAGAGCTTCCGCTTCTGCGGAACGATCCGATGCGTCTCCGCAGAATTGGTCAGTAATGGCCAGGCCAAGCATGCGCAACGCCAGTTGATGTTCAGGCTCGACTGCCAGGATGTCGCGGCAGATCGATTCCGCCTCTTCCGGTTCATTGAGCGAACGATAGAGCTCGGCTTTCGAAATCGCTTCCGGAATACCAGCCTTTGAGATGGTCTTCAGCTTGAACTCCATGGAACCTCCTGTAGCGTCGGCCCGATCATGCCTCGCTGCCGGGCTTATTTTGTTTTTGCTCGTCTTTTGTTTTTACCCCTCGAATCTTGCGGACGAGCATGAGCACGGGATCATAAAATTCGTCGACCACTCGCTCTTTCAGCGGAATGATCGCATTGTCGGTGATGTGAATCTCCTCGGGACACACTTCCGTGCAGCACTTGGTGATGTTGCACAAGCCAATGCCGAGCTCTTCCTTGAGCATGCGCGTGCGCGATTTGGAATCCATGGGATGCATTTCGAGCGCGGCAACCCGGACGAAGAACCGCGGCCCGCCAAATTGCTCCATCTCCTCGTGCTCGCGGAGCACATGGCACACATTCTGGCATAAGAAGCATTCAATGCACTTGCGAAACTCCTGCACCCGATCCACATCTTCCTGGTACATTTTCCAGTCGGCGCCGGGGCGGGGCTCGAACGGCGGAATTTTCTTGTTCACGCGGTAATTCCAGGAAACGTCGGTGACCAGATCTTTGATCACGGGAAAGGCTTTCATGGGCTGAACCGTGATGGGCTTGTCCAGGGGGAGCGCGTCCATTCGAGTTTTGCAGGTAAGCCGCGGCCGGCCATTCACCTCGGCCGAGCACGAGCCGCACTTACCGGCTTTGCAATTCCAACGCACGGCCAAATCGGGCGCCTGATGCGCCTGGATGTGGTGGAGCGCGTCCAGAACGACCATCCCCGGGGCAATCGGGACGCGGTAGGTGACCGGCTGCCCGCCTTCGCGGTCTCCTCGGAACACTTCAAAAACTGCTTCCGCCATCGTGCCTCCGCTATTTCTCATCCGCGATAAGTTGCTTCAAGTCGACGGGCAATTCCGGTACCGCTGATTGGCGTAGCGTCATCGCGCTTCCCTCGCGGACGATTACATTATTCTTCGCTCCCCAGGTCGCGTCCAGGCCGGGATGATCAATCCGGCTGTGCGCTCCCCGGCTCTCCTCACGTGCGAGTGCGCTGCGCGTCACCGCCTCGGAAACGGTCAGCATCGCCTTCAGGTCCTGCGCGAGATGCCAGCCCGGATTGAACAAGCGCGAGCCTTCGACGCTCAAGCGTCCAGCGCGCTCCTTTAATTTCTCAAGCTCCTCCAGTGCGCGAATCAGGTCTTCTTTATTACGAAAGATGCCAACCAGGTTCTGCATGGTTTCCTGCAAGTCACGATGAATCGTATATGGACTCTCGCCATCCTTGCGCTCGAAGGGAGCCAGCATCTCGCGCGCGGCCTCTTCGATCTGCCCGGAGTCGACGGCCGAGGCCGGTATTGTGTTCGCATATTCGGTTGCGGCCAATCCTGCGCGGCGGCCGAAGACGAGCAGGTCCGAAAGAGAATTCCCGCCCAGCCGGTTTGCGCCGTGCAGCCCCGCTGCCGCTTCACCCGCGGCAAATAGTCCCGCTAGAGATGACTTCGCGGTTTCGGCATCCACGCGTATGCCTCCCATCATGTAATGGCAGGTTGGTCCCACCTCCATCGGCCCCTTGGTGATGTCCACATCCGCGAGTTCCTTGAATTGGTGATACATGCTGGGCAACTTTTTCTTCACATAGTCGGCGGGCTTTTGCGAGATATCAAGAAAAGCTCCGCCGTGTTCCGTGCCGCGGCCCTCGCGTACTTCGGTGTAGATCGCGCGCGCCACGACATCGCGCGTGGAAAGCTCCATCTTTTTCGGATCGTACTTCTCCATGAAGCGCTGGCCCAGTTTGTTGCGGAGAACGCCTCCCTCGCCGCGGACCGCTTCGGTGACCAGAATCCCCTGTACTCCCGGAGGCCACACCATGCCGGTGGGATGAAACTGCACAAATTCCATATCCATCAGCTCAGCGCCAGCGCCGTAAGCCAGCGCCATTCCGTCGCCGGTGTACTCCCAGGAGTTGGAAGTAATCTTCCACGCTTTGCCGATCCCTCCGGTGGCCATGACAATCGACTTGGCTCGAAACACGACGAATCGGCCCTGTTCGCGCCAGTAACCGAATGCCCCGGCGACGCGATCTCCATCTTTCAGCAGGCGGGTGATCGTGCATTCCATGAAGACGTCGATCCCCAATTGCACGCCGCGGTCTTGCAGAGTGCGGATCATTTCGAGGCCTGTGCGGTCGCCGACATGACACAGCCGGCGGAAGGTGTGACCGCCGAAAGCGCGCTGAAGGATCTGCCCGTCCTGCGTGCGATCAAAAAGCGCTCCCCACTGTTCAAGTTCGCGGACGCGCTCGGGAGCTTCCTGGGCATGGATCTGCGCCATGCGCCAATTGTTCAGCATCTTGCCGCCGCGCATGGTATCGCGAAAATGAGTGCGCCAGTCATCCGCCGAGTCCACGTTGGCCATGGCCGCGGCGATTCCACCCTCTGCCATGACGGTATGCGCTTTGCCGAGGAGCGATTTGCAAACCACTCCCACCTTTGCGCCTTGAGCCAGAGCTGCCAGGGCCGCGCTCAATCCCGCACCGCCAGCGCCGATGATCAACACATCGTGGTCGTGAGTTTCGTATTCTGTCGTCACAAGATTCTCAAATCGGTGATTGCACCACTGGCAACCAACCGGACATACAGGTCAGTAAGCC
Organism: Candidatus Acidiferrum sp.; assembly: GCA_035568115.1. Lineage (GTDB taxonomy): Bacteria > Acidobacteriota > Terriglobia > Terriglobales > Acidobacteriaceae > Sulfotelmatobacter. The sequence goes on along the minus strand of DATMOP010000038.1, from coordinate 179,943 downwards.
CCACCGTGATCAGGCTGATCCAGGCATAAAGCATGTGGCGCTCATTCAAAAAGCTCAACCAGCGCCACGCGCGATGCCGCGGGCCTCCGAAGGCCGCGCAGGAAAAGCAGTCGAGCTTTCCGCCGGCGATGTGGCGGAGCGAGTGGCAGGACAAGGCATAAGTCGTCAGCAGGATTACGTTGAGCAACAAAACGAGCGTGCCGACCCCGACTCCGATTCGTCCATCAAAAAAGAAAGCGCGGAAGGCATCACGCCAAAGAAAGATGAGGAAGATGAAGCCGACATACAGAAAGTACCGATGGAGATTTTGCAGAATAAACGGAAATGCACTTTCACCCCGATACCGATGCTTTCTGTGCTCGCCGACGGCGCACGCGGGCGGGTCGAGAAAAAAAGCCCGATAGTAAGCCTTGCGGTAGTAGTAGCACGTGACCCGGAATCCCAGAGGCCAAATCAGAATTAGCAGCGCTGGAGAGAACGGCCACCACCGATGGTGAGGATCAATGAGTGGCGAATAAAACGGAGAAAGGTACGGTCCCCACTCGTAGTAGGTCCCCTCGAAGGCGCGCAGAGTGGCATAGGCTCCAAAGGCGCCCAGCAGAAAAATCACGGGAAACAACTCGAGCCACCACGCATCCCGCCGCATCGTGCCGCCGAGATGGCGCTCTCCACCTGTGGTTGAACCTGCCGGCATAGAGGCACCGCCTGATCGTACACCAGTAAACAGAAAAACAGTTTTCAAGTCAAAAGGTGTTCAATCCCCTAGACGCGGCTGTTGGTTAACACGTCAAGTCCGAACTGAAGATCGAGGAACGGGCGGGCAGGAGGCTCGCGCCCGATCAAACCCCAAATGATGGCAGCGGGCATGCGAACACTTGAGTTCGCATGCCCGCGACTGCTGAGACGAGTCTGTGTCGGCTCACCGCCTCAGGATTTTACTTTTCGCCGTTGGTGGGATTCAGAAACAGCGTCCCGTTGCTCCTGATCTTGGTGAAGTTGAACATCTGAGTGATGGAGTTGGCGATGCCATCGAAGGAGCCCTGGCCGATACGCTGGCCGCTCAACCAGTTGTCTTCGACGAAGCGGATGATGGAACTCTGATCGGTCACCGAGTGGTCGACGAAATTCTGCTTTGCCCACGGAGAGATGACCAGCAACGGTTGTCTGGGTCCGTAGCCGCAGCGGCCGAGCGCGTGAAGCAGCGCGGGATTGACGCCGGGCAGCGAGTTGGCGGCTGTCCCGCAGAAACCCGGAGCGGTAAGAGCGTCGGCGGTTCCGGCGGACTGATTCACGATCGGACTCATCTGGTGGTCGTACCATCCATCGGAGTCGTCATACATGATAACCACAGCGGTGCTGCTCCAGGTGGGCTGCGTCTCGAGGAAGTTGATCAAGTCGATGACGAAGGTCTGCTCGTCCAGAGGATCGGAATATCCCGCGTGGCCGTCCTGGTAGGCTTGCGCTTTGATGAAGTTCACTGCCGGGAAATTGCCTTCGGCGACCGCAGCGTAAAAATCCTGAAGGTCGTATTGATGATTCGCGGGGCCGGGGCCGCCGATTTCAGAGATAGAGGCTGGCCGCGTGTGCGCGCCGTTGGAGGTCGAAGCCCAGTAGTTGAAGAACGAGTGGTGCGGGATGTAGTCGCCAGTGGTGCCCGCAAGTCCCGCGGAACTGCGGCTGCATCCTGTGGTGCCGTTGGGATTGACCGTGGAGAGATTGAAACCGCCCATGAACGATCCCCAGGTGACGCCTGCGCTGGTGAGAAGATCGCCGATGTTCTTGCTGCCCATGGTGACCTGGTTGCGTGTGGCGTTGGAGCAGATATCACCGATCGGATCGGGATCGCCGACTACAGTTAGCGAGCCGTCGGTGCCGCCGCTGACTTCATCGCCCGTGCCGTTCAAGGTTGCGGTGACTCCGTTGGTCTGGCCTGAAACCAGATTCATCACGCCCGGAGTGGATGGTCCGAACGTGGAACTGAAAGAGTTGTCGCTCATGGCAAAGAACTGGGCGTAGTTCCACATGCCCGTGACGGTGTTGCCGTCAAAGTAGCCCAGGACCTCGTTGCCGCCGGAACTCGTATCCAAGGGAAACAAATCCATTAGGCCGGCGTCGAAGGCTTGTTGTTCCGAAGTGTAAGAGTGGTTCTGGTCAGCTGTAACCGCCCCGGAGCGATCAAGCCGGAAGGGATTGGACGCGCCTGCACCATTGGCGGGATTGAGGTTTGGATTGAAGTTCAGCAGGGTACCGCTAAGACCGTTTACGGTTGGTGTATTGGGCGCCGCATGAAACGGCGGCTCTCCGGCAGGATTCGTGGCGACGGGATAGGTGGCGAAGTAGTGGTCGAAGGAAACATTCTCCTGGAAGATGACGACCAGGTGTTGAATGGGGCTTGCGGTGGCTGCGGGTCTGGTTGATTTTGCGGCTGGTTTTGAGGCAGCGAAAGCGGGCGCGGCGGTTGGTCCCAGGGCGGTGGTCAGTGCCAGCAGCAGAGCCATCGTCCTCCGGGGAGCATCTGAGAGCTTCAGCTTGTGGAACATTGGCTTGTCGAACATTTTGTCCTCCGCCCTGGGGAGTAAGGTCCGTTCCTTTGCAGCGTGAGAATCGACGGCCTATTTTTCAAACCGGGGCGAAGAGGAATATAGCGGTGGAATGTTTCAGAGGGGTTGCGTGGGTATTAAATGAGGGTAAATCGGTAAGGCGCTCGCTCCGCTCGGCAGGACAGCCGAGGCGGCCGTCCCCACGTGAGCATTGTAGCTACTCGTGCCGCATTACTTCGTCGATCACGGCCTTCCCGCCTTTATCCACAGAGATGACTTTGTGGATGGGGACGTAGCCGCTCATGGTGATATCGACGATGTAGTTGCCGGGATCGAGCGTGAAGTCGACGGGCGAATCTTTATCCAGCATGTGCTGGTTGACGGCAACCTGGGCTCCCTTGGGCTGAGTCTTGACGCTCACTGTGCCCATGCCCTGCGCTTCTTTGCCGCCGAAGAACTTCATCTTCATCTTTCCGACGGTCTTGATGTCGTCGACGTTACCGAGCGCACGTAGGGTGGGTGAGAAGTTGACGATCTGACCCAGGGTGAACTGGGCACTTGTGGTCTCGTCGATGAAACCCGACTTGCGGATGAGCACTACGTGCTGGCCCTGGTCCACGGGGACTTGCGCGGGAGTCAGCTTGCCGCTGTTCTTGCCATCCACGAAAATGTTGGCGCCGGAAGGGCTGCTGGAGACGGAGAGCGTGGCTACAAGCTGGGCGAGGTGGGTCGTGACAAATGATTTGGCGCCGGAAGTTACGTCGACGGTTCGCGAATCCGGGGAATAGCCGGCCTTGCTGACCGTAACCGTGTGCTGTCCAACAGCCAGGCCCGACAACGTGAAAGGAGTGATCCATGAGGGATCGGTCTTTCCGTCGATCTGCACCTGCGCACCCTGAGGCGTGGAATCGATCGCCATCAGTCCGGGCACGACTACGGAAGCGGTTGGCGCCGGTTTCTTCTTAGCACTCTTGCCTTTGGCTGGTGCAGCGGCCGCTTGAGTTGGTTCCGGCTCACTTTCGGCTACGGGCGCGGAAGGTTGGGCTGGTGCGGCTTCCGGTTGGGACTGTTGCGAGGGCGTGGAATGGGACTGAGCAACCGGCTGGCTGGCGGCAGGCTGTGCCACTTCGGCCGCGGCGGGACGAGGTGAATCGCCGTCATTATTCAAACTGTTGACATGGAGGACCAGGACAACTGCGATGATCAGAATCAAGACCGCCGCGCCGGCAATGGAATAAACCATCAAGCTCGGGGGGACGTTCTTGATTTCCTTCATCGCCTTCTGGGCGACTTCGCGGGGCTGAACCTTGGGCTTCTCCGCCGGCTCATCGTCGTAGGTCGTGACGTTGGGCGCAGGAGCGGATGTGTGGTCAAAGGCCGGAGGCGGAGGTGGCGCGATGTAGACTTCTTTGAGCGGAGGCAACTCCGTCATGTCCGAGAAGCTGACGCTGCCGCCGCGAGACGGAGCGTCCCCGGCCATCATGGGATCGACAGCAATTTTCGGTGTCTCGCTTTGACCAGGGTCTATTGCGGGCTCTTCGAACACCGGCGAAGACATCGAGGCGGATGGTGGCGCCGGGGCGGACGACACCGCCGGGCCGCCTGCTCCCGCGGCGGTAGCGGTCACCTTCGCTGGTGCGGCGGGCGGGGCGGCAATTTTTCTTTCGACCGGCTTGCTTTGGACCGGCGGGGCGATGGGAGCCTTCGCCTGAGCCGGACGGTTCGGAGCGACCGTCGCACTGGCAGGTTTGACGGACGCGGGCGAAGCGGAGGCGATGAACTTCGCCTGGGTTGCGGCTTTCACCGCGTCGGGAATCGTTGGACTCTTCGTGGGCGCCGCCTGCTTTGCCGCCTGCGGTTTGGATTCCTTGCAATTTTCCAGATCGTCGAGCAGTTCCCTCCCGTTCTGGTAGCGGTTCCCCGGATCCTTGGCGATCGCCTTCATGATGAGCTTGCTCAACCCCGGGTGGAGCTTGGGATTCAACTGATTCGGGGTAACCGGCTCGCTCTCGAGGATGCTTTGACGCAGGGATTCAGCGTCTTCCTGGTCAAAAGGCTTTTGTGCGGTCACCATCTCGTAAAACATGGCGCCCAAACTGAACAGGTTCGACCGCGCATCGATATTCTCGCCGCGAACCTGTTCCGGAGACATGTATTGCAGGATCGCCGGGACGCCGGGCATTTGACCGGTAAATCTTCCTACGCTGGAGACGCCGTATCCCAAAACTCTGACGGTACCGTCCCAGCCGCACATGATCTTGGCGGGCTCGAGGCTATAGTGAAATACCTTGTGGGAGCCAGCGTGATCAAGGCCGCTGCATACCTGCCTGCCGATATCGAGCAGATCCCAAATGGAAAATCCTTCTTTATTGGCCAGCATGGTCGCGATGCTGTTGCCTTGTATATATTCCATCGCGGCGCAAAACTGGCCGTCGATTTCTCCCGCACCAAAAACGGGCGGAAGGTTGGAGTGGCTGAGTACCTTGGTGGTCTCTGCCTCTTCGCGAAGACACTTCTCCAGTTCGCCGGCGCGTTCGCCGAAGGCCGACAGGTGAATCGCTTTCAATGCGACGGTTTGGCTGGTTTGCGGATCGGTCGCCTTATAGACTGCACCGGTCGCAGACTTTGACAGCTCGCTCAATATTTCGAAGTGGCCGATTTTCGTGGGCATGGTTCCGTGCCTTCATCCTGGACAAACGCCGCGCAGCTCTTTACTGAGAGCGGCGTGGGCTTAGACCCAGGCAGATATGGGTAGGATATCGCCCATGGGATTTAGGTTCGAGTTACCGAAGTACCTCAAAGACTGGGCAAAACGGAGGACCCGTTCTTCGGAGGACCAGGCACTGGTTGGCCAGGCGCTGGAAATGAGGTTGCTCGCGAACGTGACTTTTTGCCGGCGAGCGCGGTTTTAACGTTGTTGCAACAGACAGGGGTGACAATTGTCATAACGGCCGGATGACGATCTCCACTGGCGAACGGGGGTGGACGGCTTGAGTATTTGGCAGGGGCCTGTTGTAGAAGGCGGCATCCTGGAAGGTCGTAAAGTTGTGGGAAGCGGACTGGTTCGTTTATGCTTGAGCCCTGCATGGACTAAGCTGGTCCGCCGTCCGGCACGCCGCGCTTTCTCTGGGGTTCACACATGACTTTAACCCGATTTGTCACCAAGAACGCCTTCCGCAACAAGCGCCGCAGCGTATTGACGGTAGCGAGCATCGGCGTTTCCCTGCTGCTGCTCACCTTCATGATGACGATGTGGCGCGGCTTCTATATTGAGAAGGGCAGCGCGGAATCGACCCGCCGGCTGGTGACACGACACCGCGTGTCGCTGACATTCAACTTGCCCGCCTTCTACCGCGAGAAAATTCGCGGCATACCCGGAGTGACTGCGGTCGTGCCCAACTCGTGGTTTGGCGGCCTGTACAAAGACAATAAGCCGGAGAACTTTTTCGCGCAGTTCGGTACCGATCCCGACGAGTTCCCGAAGGTTTATCCGGAGATGCAGCTACCGCCCGATCAGCTGGCTGCCTGGCAACACGACCGGGCCGGGGTGATCGTAAATGACGAACTGGCTCAGGCACTGGGCTGGAAGCTGGGGGATCGCATCGTGCTGATGGGGACGATCTATCCCGTCAACCTGGAACTCACCATTCGCGGCATTTACCATTGGCCCACTGCGAACAAGACGGTCTATTTCAACGCGAAGTATGTGGAAGAGGCGGTAGATTTCTTCAAAGGCAGGGCCGGCACCTTCAGCATTATGTCCGGCTCACCCGACGATGTGGCTAAGATCGCGAGCGCGGTCGATGATATGTTCCGCAATTCGCCGCAGCCGACCAAGACGGAAAGCGAGAAAGCCTTCGGCCTGACCTTCGTCAACATGCTGGGCAACGTGAAGGCTTTTATTCTCAGCATCTGTATGGCTGTGGTCTTTACCACGCTTCTGGTTTCCGCCAACACCATGGCGATGTCGATCCGTGAGCGCACCCGCGAAGTGGCGGTGCTCAAGACGCTGGGCTTCGAGAGGCGGACTATTCTTGGCCTTTTTGTGGGCGAGGCCATGTCGCTATCGATTGCGGGCGGACTCTTTGGCTGCGGCTTCGCGTGGCTGCTGCTGACCGCCATGAAGAATTCGCCGATGGGCTTTTTCCTGGCCCAGATGCACATTTCGCTTGGAACGCTGGGTGTCGCCGTAGTAGTGGCGGCACTGGTCGGATTCTTCAGCTCGCTGATACCTTCTTACACCGCGGCGCGGGTGGAGATTGTAGACGGGCTTCGGCACATTGGTTGAATACAGCGGGTTGAATAGACACGGGTTGAATACAGCGGGTTGATTTTATGACGTTCAGCAGTTTTGTGGTGCGCAATACATTTCGCAATAAGCGGCGCAGCCTGCTGACGATCGCCAGTATCGGGTTTTCTTTGCTCTTGCTGACGCTGATGACCAGTATCTGGCGCGCTTTTTACGTCGATCAGGTGGCTCCGGAGGCCGCGAAACGGGTGATCACGCGCGACCGCGTGTCCTTGTCGTTCTTCCTTCCGGCTTTCTACCGGGACAAGATTCGCGCCGTCCCCGGAGTGGTGGCGGTGGCGCCGATGACTTGGTTTGGGGGCCGCTATAAAGATAGTCGTCCAGAAAACTTCTTTGCGCAGATAGCCACCGACCCGGAGGAGTATCTGAAAGTTGCGTCCGACAAGATCGTTCCGCCCGACCAGTTGGTGGCGTGGCAGCGCGACCGCGCCGGAGCCCTGGTAGATGTGAAGCTGGCTGACAAGTATGGCTGGAAAATCGGAGATAAGATCACTTTGCTGGGGACGATCTTTCCGGTGAATCCGGAACTGACAATTCGCGCCATTTACCACCGGGACCCGCCTCAGAACTCTTTGTATTTCAATGCCAAGTATCTGGAAGAGTCCGTGAACTGGTTCAAAGGGCAAGCCGGCTGGTATGCGACTCAGGTTGCCGAGCCGGGAGAAGTGGCGCGAGTCTCGAGTGAAATTGACAACATGTTCCGCAATTCGCCCCTGCAGACGAAGACCGAAAGCGAGAAAGCTTTCCAGCTCGATTTTGTGGCTACCTTGGGCAATGTGAAGGCATTTATTCTGGGCATCTGCGGCGCCGTTGTGTTTGCCATCCTGTTGGTCTCGGCGAACACCATGGCCATGTCGGTTCGCGGGCGAACCCGCGAGGTGGCGGTACTGAAGACCCTTGGATTCACGCGTCAGCGCCTGCTTTCCTTGCTCGTGGGGGAGGCCGTCGGACTGGCCGTTGCGGGCGGAGCTCTGGGCGTGGTAGTGGCCATTCCAGTGATCCAGGGATTGACACGCCGTTTCGTCGCACTGGGAGTTCCCCTCAACATGAGAGTCACGCTGCCCACGGTGGGCTTGTCGTTGCTGGTCGCGGCGGTGGTCGGATTCGTGAGCGGCTATTTGCCCGCGTACAAAGCTTCACGCATGAACATTGTGGAGGGGTTGCGCCACATCGGTTAAGAAGCATCGGCTGAATTGAGAGTTCACTTATGGCGATACCGATCAGTTATAACGTCCGCAATTTGAAGCTCCGCAAAGGTCTCACCATCATGACCGCGCTGGGCATCGCGCTAACCGTGACGACGGCAATTTTTCTCATGGCTCTGCTGGCTGGCTTGCAGCGCGCTTTCGTTACCAGCGGCAATCCGCAGAATGTGCTGGTGCTGCGCAAAGGGTCGGAGGCGGAGTTGTCAGGCGGTTTTGACGCGGCTCTGTTTCCGACTCTGAAGGTTCTGCCGGGAGTCGCGAAAGACAGCCACGGCGAGCCCATGGCTTCCGGCGAGTTGGTGGTGGTAATCGTTCTTCCCCGCAAAGATGGCACGGGCGAGGTGAATGTAACGGTACGCGGCATGATGCCGGACGGTCTTGAACTTCGTCCCGCCGCGAAGCTGATCGACGGGCGCTGGTTCCAGACAGGACAACGCGAAGTTGTGGTCAGCAAGTCTATTCGTAGCCGCTTTACCCATGCCAACATTGGCGACACGATGGAGTTTGGCAAGGGATCGTGGAAAGTTGTTGGCGTCTTTGACGCTGGCGGTTCGGCCTATGAATCTGAAGTATGGGGCGACGTAAATCAAATGGCTGCGGACTTTGACCGGACGGGTGGCTTCTCCTCGGTTTACCTGCGAGCTACCGATCCGATCGCCGCCGATGCGCTCAAGAACCGTGTCGGTGATGACCAGCGACTCAAGCTCGAAGGGGATCTAGAGACGGACTATTACGCGAAACAGACGCGGTCGGGCGGTCCTATCAAGTACATCGGCATCGTGGTCGCGATCATCATGGCGATTGGGTCAAGTTTTGCGGCGATGAATACGATGTACGCCGCAGTCGCTTACCGTGGGCGCGAAATTGCGACTCTGCGAGTGCTGGGATTCTCCCGCCCCTCTATTCTGACGTCGTTTGTTCTGGAATCTCTGATGCTCGCTTTCCTCGGAGCTGTGGCGGGAATCCTGCTGATGCTGCCTTTTAACGGAATGCAGACGGGAACGTCGAATGCAGTGACGTTTAGTGAGGTGGTATTCAGCCTGCAGATTACGCCGATGGTTGCTGCTACCGCGGTTGGGTTCGCGCTGATTATGGGACTGGTCGGCGGATTTGCCCCAGCCTGGCACGCAGCGCGGCAGAATATTCTCACCGCTTTGCGAGGTTGACGTGCGGCTCCTGGATCCTGCAGTTCTGGATTTGCAGTTTGGGAAACTGGTTCAGCACAAAGCTCGTATTCATTCTTATGCCGATTGACGCTAAACACGAAGAGTTGCAAGGCTTGCGAATCGACCGCACCGACCGCGGCACGAATAACGGAGAACCGCCGGCCTGGGCACGCCGCTACATTATTGTTGGGATCGTAATCGTGGTCTTGCTAAGCTTGTCCGCTCTGGCCTACCGCCTGCTCTCGCGCAACGTACCAGAAGTAGAAGTGACGCGCGCTTCCGCAGAGAGCAGCGACGTGGGCGGCACAGTGCTATCGGCCACGGGCTACATCGTTGCGCACCACACTATCAATGTGAACTCCAAGGTCACCGGACGCCTGGCTTGGATTGGCGTGGAAAAGGGCGACAAGGTGAAGGAGGGCCAGGTGCTGGTGCGGCTGGAGGATCAGGAGTTCCGCGCTTCCTATGAACAGGCAAAGGGAGCACTGGACAATGCCCGCGCTTATCTTGAAGAGCTTCAGCATGGATCCCGGCCGGAAGAGATTCAACTGGCGCAGCACAACCTGGATGAAGCCCGCGCCACGCTGGCCAACGACAAACTGACTCTGGATCGCATCAAAGAACTTTCGGCCGGGGGCGTGGTATCCCGGCAATCGCTGGACGATGCGACGGCCAAGTTCGATTCGGACCAGCAGCGTGTTAATTCACTGGAAAAAAGTTTCCAACTGATGAAGATAGGGCCTCGGGCGGAAGAAATCGCCCGCGCCCGTGGCTCGATGGCTCAAGCTCAGGGGCAATTGGATTACGCAAAATCACAACTGGATGCCACAGTAATCCGAGCGCCCGTCACCGGCACGATTCTCGACCGCACTGCCGAAAAAGGCGAACTGATTACGGCACAGTTTGCCAGTGCGGCGGCAGGCGGTCCTCAGGGATCGGTAGTGTCGCTGGCGGATTTAAACGATATCCAGGTTGAACTCGATATTGCACAGTCCGACTTCGCGCGGCTTGGTCCTAAACAGAAAGGCATCGTTACTGTGGATGCTTACCCCGATCGCAAATATAACGGGGAGATCGCGCAGATCTCGCCGGAAGCGAACCGGCAGAAGGCCACGGTGCAGGTGAAGGTGCAGGTGCTGAATCCGGACGAATATCTGCGGCCGGAAATGAACGCCACGGTTAAATTCCTGGCGGACGAACAGAAAGCCACCAGCAAGCAGCCGTCGGGAGCATTCGTTCCCGCGGGCGCGTTGCGGGATCATGACGGCAAGAAGATCGTGTTCCTGGCCTTCGACGGGAAGGCGCGTATGCGCGAGGTTCACGTGTTGAGTCAACGCACCGACGGCTTTCTCGTGGATGGATTGGTGGGTGGCGAAAGCGTGATCAGCAAAGGGCCAGAGGATCTGAAAGACGGAGACACAATCAAAATCAAGGGGCAATCATAGTCATGACCACAGTCGCCGAAAACAGAATCGCTACCGGAACCAAAGTCGTGCAGGCCCGCAACGTCAGCAAGATTTTCAAGCGCGAAGCCTTTGAGGTGAAGGCGCTTGACGACGTCTCGATCGACATCGCGACCGGCGAATTCATGGCGCTGATGGGCCCCTCGGGCTCGGGCAAGACGACACTGCTGAACATGATCGCGGCCATCGACCGCCCCACCTCCGGCGAATTGCTGGTGGAGAATCAGAATATTTTCCGGTTCAGCGACTCGCAGCAAGCCCACTGGCGCAATGAGCACATCGGCTACGTCTTCCAGACATTTAATTTGATCCCAGTGCTGACCGCGTTTGAAAACGTCGAACTGCCGTTGCTGCTGACCCACCTGAATCAGCAGCAGAGGCGCGAACACGTCATGACCGCGTTGAAGCTCGTGGGCCTGGAGGAACGGGTCAAGCATCTGCCCAAACAGCTTTCGGGCGGGCAGGAACAACGGGTTGCCATTGCTCGGGCAATTGTTAGCGACCCAACTCTGTTACTCGCCGACGAGCCGACGGGCGACCTGGACAGTCACTCCGCCACCGAGGTTTTGGAAATCCTGAAGCGGCTGAACGAAGACTTCCACAAGACGATCGTGATGGTGACGCACGACCCCCACGCGGCATCGTACGCGCACCTCACGCGGCATCTGGAGAAGGGGATGCTGCTGCCACCGGGATAGTTCTACCTCTAAGCTGACACCGCTATCGCGGTCGACTGAGAATCCGAATCGGCGACCCACTGCCAGGCGCGGCGGCCATTGTCGAGAGACACCGCCCGCGCTTCTCCATAGGCCACCAACCGATTCAGCACCGTAGTCACCGAGGCCATGGGATCTTTGTGGCGCGCCAGCATAGGCGGGGCTTTTTGCTGAATTCGGTCACAGACATCGCGGGCACTCAGGGCGCGGTTTGCATCCATCAGCACCATACGGCAGGCTTTGGTGAACCCGGGTTGGCGGCCGCTGCTCTTGCGATCTACGAGCTCCAGTAATTCATCGTTCAACACGCCATCTCCAAACAGATTAGCGAGGCCGGCGATGGTCTGCTTGATGGTGCCGATCCGGCGCATCACCTCGGCGCGCTGTTGCAGGAGTTGTCGCAACTCTTCGTGCGCCTGCCGCACCACCTCCTCCACGTGCCCATTCCCGGTGTTGGTGATCGTTCTCGCCGCGTTTGCGCTCTCCTGGATCTGCATAAATCCTCCCATCACGATTCCCTGGTCAGGCACACTCTGACTCAATAACCGATACGCAGGAAACCCCGCTGTGGTTCCCCGATTCCTTCGGGCGACGGGTGTCCCGTACTCCCAGCCTTGGGTATTAGACGACAGAACTCGGAGTTGGTTAACCGCTGAAGAAGAACTCAGGGATAAGTGCCCGGTTCAGGAGGGAGTATGCGCATCGGACAGGGACGAGGGGCATCGAGAAAAGCACAAGCACGCAAATGCAGGATTGGACATGTTGGCCCAACATTTCCGACGTGAAACTGACTCTTTCCAGTCCCAAACTGGACCCATCCCCGATCTGGGACTTCTTCTTGGCCTCAATGACTGCCTGCATTGCGCCAAACCGACGCTGCGCCCGAAACTTTCCGATGTGAAAAGAGTAGCCAAGGATTCCCCCTGTCAACCTCGACACAACTCGAGCCCTCCGTTTTGCGCGTCCTGCTGGTGGGAAGCAAGGAAGAAGACTTCTTTCTCATCCGGGAAATCCTCGGACGAAACCAGAGCGCTTTACCGGCGGAACTCGATCATGCCGTCTCGCTGGAAGAGGCTAAAGCGATGCTGCAGCACGTCGCCTACGGGTTGGTTTTGTTTGAACATGAGACCGGGGATGTCGCGGCCACCAAACTTCTTTCCGAGTTTCTGTACACCCGGGGCGCCATGCCCTTCATCTTGCTAACGGAGCATGCCGATGAAAAAGCCATCGCTGAAATCATCCAGGCGGGCGCGTCTGACTGCATGGAAAGATCGCAGCTCAATGGAGCCAACCTGGTGCGCACGATCCGCTGCGCACTCAGCTTGCACTCGTCGCAGCAGCAGCAGCAACTTGCTGAACAATCCTTGCGCAAACTTTCCTGCGCGGTCGAGCAGTCGGCGGATACGATCCTGGTTACCAATAGCGACGGCATCATCGAATATGTGAACCCTGCTTTCGAAGCGCTAACCGGGTATTCCCTTCAGGAAGTCGTAGGCCAGACCCCTAATATGTTGAAGTCGGGACAGTCGGCGCCGGTCCTGTACCGCGAGTTGTGGGAAACCATTCGTTCGGGCAATATCTGCCGCAACATTCTGGTAAACCGCAAGAAGAATGGCGACCTGTACTTCGTAGATGAGAGCGTGACTTCCTTACGTGACGCCGAAGGGCGCATCACCCACTTTGTCTCGAATGGCCGCGATTTCACCGGGCGTTTGCGAGTCGAAGCCAAGTTGCTCCAATCGCAAAAAATGGACGCTATTGGCCGGCTCGCGGGCGGCGTTGCGCATGATTTCAACAACCTGCTGACCATCATCACCAGCTACTCCGAACTGGCGCTCGACTCCGTGGTGCCCGGAAGTCCCACTCAGATGCGGATCCAGGAAATCCTTTCCGCCGCGCGCCGTGCCGCCGATCTGACGCGGCAGTTACTCGCTTTCAGCCGCAAGCAGCCGCAAGCCTTGCGAGTCGCTGAACTCAATCCAGTGGTCGCCGGAATCGTCAAGATCCTCCACCGCCTTATCGGAGAAGACATTGAGCTCATCTTTGCCCCCGGGGAGGGACTCGGAAGAGTTCGTCTGGATCCGGTGCAGATCGAGCAGATCCTTATGAATCTCGCGGCCAACTCGCGTGATGCCATGCCGCAAGGAGGTCAGTTCACGATTCAGACGTCCAACGTCCACCTCGACGAACAATACACCGATCGCAAGCGCGCCGTTATTCCCACCGGGCGCTATGCCGTCCTCACCATGACTGACACCGGCGCAGGTGTTCCATCGGAGCATCTGCCGCACATCTTTGAACCCTTCTTCACCACCAAACCCCTCGGCCAGGGGACCGGGCTGGGCTTGGCCACGGTGTATGGCATCGTCAAACAGAATCATGGATTTGTCTGGGTCTACAGCGAAGCTGGAATGGGCACGATCTTCAAGATCTACCTGCCTTGCGTGGAAGACCAGCCGGTCACCATGGCGATTCCGGAGCCGGCAGTTGAAGCCGTGCTCCGAGGCACAGAAACCGTGCTGCTGGTCGAAGATGAGGAGGCCCTGCGCAGGGCGGCCGCCGAGTTCCTCAGGCTTCGCGGCTATACGGTTCTGGAGGCCCACGACGGTGTGGACGCCCTGTCAGTTAGCCGCAATCACGGATCGGCGATCCATCTGGCGGTCACCGACGTTGTAATGCCGCACATGAGTGGAGGCCAACTGGCTAAGGAACTGGAAACGCTGCGTCCAGAAACCAGGGTGCTATTCGTCTCGGGGTACGCAGGTCAAACGGTGTTGGATCATAAAGTGGTCGATGTCGAAAACAATTTTCTTCAGAAACCGTTCACTTTGAAACAACTGGCTGGTAAGATCCGGACAGTGCTCGATCACAACCACGCTCTCGCTCCCATACCCACTGCGGTTCCCGAGCTTGATCTTCCTTGCGACGCAAAGCGGTGTGGATCAGGGCTTGACCTCCCAGATTTACGGTAGTCTCCGTATTGCACCGAAGTGAACCCATCCGTCATAAGTGTAATTGCGCGACTTTCCATTGATGGGTCGCGGTGACCAGCCCTTGACCGCTCGCAGCCGCTGGTTTTCGACTGTTTCAGCGTCTGAAGTGGAGAGGGGTGGAGAGTGTCCGTCGCATTGGTTGTTTGCCGTAGCCGCGTTTGCCAACTCTTATCGAGCTTGCAGTTGATCAGTTTGCTGGTCGCGATCGGTATTCTTGCCGGATGCGGCGCCGGTACAAAACTTTCCTCACCGGTACAGCCTACACCGACGCCCTCGCAGCCGTCTTATCCTCCGACTCCTCCTGTGCCCATCACCTGGAGTCCCTCGACGAGCCCGCTGCCAGCTCCCCCCGCGGTGCAGCCCAGCGGCTCTAACGACTATCCACTGGTTATATCCAATCCCACCGACGGTGCGACGGTGACTTCTCCCGCGACGGTGGTCGCTTCCGCCACTCCAAACAATCCTATCTTTTTCATGCGTGTCTTTGTCGACAACCTCGCGGTATATTTCACCTTTGACAGTTCGATTAATGCGCAAATTTGGATGTCTCCCGGTAAACACCAGCTTGAAGTGATGGCGGAAGACAATCAAGGATACATTTCCGCAACCATCCTGAACTTCACCGTCAGCTCGCAGTCGCAATTTACGGTTAGCAACATCCAGGCCTTGCCGGGATGGCAATCGTGTTCCGCTACATTTCCCGCAGGTTCGGGGCGAGACGGCCAAATATGCGCTGCGGGGCTGGGCACGGCGGATTCCACGATGACGCAAAATCAGACGAGCCCCGCGATGGATGGCAAGTC
This sequence comes from Candidatus Acidiferrum sp., assembly GCA_035568115.1. Lineage (GTDB taxonomy): Bacteria > Acidobacteriota > Terriglobia > Terriglobales > Acidobacteriaceae > Sulfotelmatobacter. Next base: position 164,748 of record DATMOP010000038.1, on the reverse strand, counting down.
GGCCAAATTTTCAATGGGCACTGGCATTACGCCCGCCTGCCCGAACGCCTATTGCAACATGCTGTACTTCAACGCCATCGGTGGCGGAAACAGCGTGAGCAAGTTCACCTATGACCTCTACTTTTACATCGATAACCCGAATGCTTCGCAGGCTTTGGAATTCGACATCAATCAGACATTTGGCGGGAACCGTTGGGTTTGGGGATCGGAATGTAACTTTAACGGCTCGGGTAAATGGGATATCTGGGACGACATTAATGGCTGGAAGCCCACATCCATCGACTGTAAACCCTTTCCCGCGAACAGGTGGATTCATCTGGTTTGGAACGTGGAGCGAGTGGGGAGCCAGGTGCACTACATCAGCCTCACGGTGGGCAATCAAACTTACAACGTCGACACTTATTACTCCAATCAGCCGGACTGGACGCTGGAGGAGATTGACGTTGCATTTCAGATGGACGGAAATTTCCAACAGCAACCTTACAACGTGTGGCTGGACGAGGTGAAGCTGACCGCTCAATAGAGACTAAGGCGGAATCCGGCTGAGCTTGCCATCTTTCAAGTGAAAGCGGTCGCCGCGCCAGGTCACGGTGTGACCAAAGAGACTGGTAATCCAAATCCCGGCCGCAAATAGATCGCGCAGAGGAATCAGCCAGATATCTTGCAGGACCTCGTAATCCTCCAGAACCCCTTGGCTCACACCTAGCGCCACTCCGAATCGAAGAGCGAGTACGACGGCCAGCGCGCTCCAGGCCCAGAACGCTCCTCCACTCACGGCCAGAGCCAACAATGCCCACAGGAGCCCAAGGGTGAAAACCAGACCGACGTAGCCGCCCGGACGCGCGTCGCGAACGCCCCGTGCCCAGCGAAGCTGGTGCGCGAAGAATCCGCGTAGATCGTAAGACGGAAGATGGGTTTCAACAACAACTCGCGACAGTTTCACTTTCAACCCTAGTTTAGCGATGCGCTTTCCCAGTTCGTAGTCGTCGGCAAGATAGTCGACAAACGAGCCGAAGCTGCCAATCTTCTCCAGGTCGGCGCGGCGAAAGGCGAGCGTGGAACCCAATCCAAAACGAATGCCGCCTTCAAGTTGCCGCGCGGCCAACACGCCCGCACAGAAATCTGTGCTGATGCCCAGCGCTTCCAGACGCGAGCCCAACGTGGGACCGGCTACTCCGCGGTAAAGGCAGGTAACCATTCCTACGCGCGCGTCGGCCAAGGGTGCAGTCACGCGGCGCACATAATCAGATTGCACGCGAATGTCGCTGTCGTTGACGATCAGATGGTCATAGCTGGCCGCGTCCAGCATCTGGGCAAGGTTGCTGACCTTCACGTTCGCGCCCAGAATTTGCGGGCTCACGATTAGCTCTATTCTTCTGTCGGGAAACTCCTGCTGCAATGCCTTCACGCTCTCGATCGCGGGATCGTTGGGATCGCTCACTCCGAAAACGATTTCGTACTCCGGATAATCCTGCAAGCAATGGCTGCGAAAGCTCTCATACATTTCCGGGTCGGCGCCCTTGAGCGGCTTCAGAATCGAGATGGGCGGCAAGGCCTGTGTAGGGCGGGCCTGACCTGAGGTGCGGTCAAAGGGGCCCTCGCCCGCCTTTCGCTCGCGAAGAAAGGCGGCAGCGCTCCAGAGACAAAGCAAATAGTAAAGGGCGCTGGAAACCGTGCCAACGGCGGCAAGGATCTGAATTGTTATGAGGATGGAGTGCATCATGCGCCAGACGCTGGCCAACTATTCGTAACGCAGCGCCTCAATCGGATCCAGGTTCGCCGCCTTCCACGCCGGATAAATGCCGAAGACCAGCCCAACTCCTGCGGCGGAAGTGAAGCCGAAGATCGTCCAGAACATCGACATGCGCGCTGGCAGCGAAGGCCAGACTGCAGGAATCACCCACACGATGACAGCCCCGCCCACAATGCCAATCACTCCTCCGACTGCCGTAAGGATGATGGCCTCGAGTGTGAACTGCAAAAGGATGTCCCGCTTGCGCGCGCCGATGGCTTTGCGGACGCCAATCTCGCGCGTCCGCTCCGTCACGCTCACCAGCATGATATTCATCACGCCTACACCACCCACGATCAGCCCTACGCTGGAAATCGCGAACATGCCGATGAACAGCATGCCGGTAAGCTGGTTCCACACGTCGGAGATCGAGTCCGCGGTAAAGACTGCGAAATTGTCTGGCTTGTCGGTGGCGACTCTCCGACGCCGGCGGAGCAACTGGCGGACTTCGTCAATCGCTCTCGGCACGTCGTCGTGGGACGTGGCTTTGATGCTGATCCAGTGCTGCTTCAGTTCCGGATGCAACTTTCGCAGCGTGCTCAGAGGAAAGAAAGCCTTGTTGTCCTCCGGGTTCTTGCCACCGCCAAATACGGACTTGACCGGCTTGGCGACTCCGATCACCGTGAAGAGTTCACCCTCGATGGTGACTTCCTTCCCCAACGGATCGCTGGTGCCGAACAATTCGTCAGCGGTTTCAGATCCCAACAGAACCACCGGCGAACGATGCTCTTCATCCACTTCGCCGAACCATCGGCCCGACGAGATCTGAAGATCGAACACGTCCTTGGCGGAGGACTGGTCGCCCTCGAGAATCGTATTCTTCGCCTTCTTGTCTCCGTACTTCACTGCGAACGACCCAATTCCCAGTTCCGGGCGGAAGTAGCGCACCCCAGCGGTCACAGCCTTGACGTGGGGCAAGTCGCGCATGGCGACGGCATCGTCGTAAGTCAATTCTTTGCGCGTCCGCATCTCCTCGGTGGGGCGCCCGAAAGTGAAAGGTTCGATGTGAAACGCAAAGATAACATTGGAGCCGATGCTGGTAACGATGCCTTCAACGTTATCGTTCAACCCGCGGCCAATTGAGGAGACGCTGATGACGACCGCGACTCCTATGACGATTCCCAGCACGGTCAGCGACGAGCGCAGCTTGTTGCCGCGGATGGTGTCGGTCGCCATCTGAACGATCTCGCCGAATTCGTCTCTTTTAATCATGCCAAACAACTCAATCACATCTCAAAGCGCAGCGCCACAATCGGATCCAGCCTTGCCGCCTTGCGCGCCGGATACACTCCGAAAAATACGCCCACGCTGGCCGCAACGATCAATCCAGCCGCAACCGCCCACAACTTGATGGCCGACGGCATCCCGATCAGCGCGGTAACCCCCAAAGCGATGCCTGCTCCAAAGAGTACACCCAGCGCTCCGCCCAGCAGAGACAAAGTCACCGATTCGATGAGGAACTGCACCAGCACGTCGTCGCGCGTCGCGCCCAGCGCCTTGCGGATGCCGATTTCGCGCGTACGCTCAGTCACCGCGACCAGCATGATGTTCATGATGACGATGCCGCCCACCACCAGCGCAATGGCAGCGACGCCAATGGTCGCCATGAAGAAAGTACTGCTGAAGTCTTTCCAGATTCCCAGCAGGCTGGCATTGGTTTCGATGTCGAAAGTGTCTTCGGCTCCGGGACGGTCGTGGCGATGCGCGCGCAACGCGACTCGAGCCTCGTCGACTGCCTCGTTCAGCGAGACGCCGGCGGCAGCGGCCTTGCCGGAAATCCGGACGCTGTCCTTGTGCGCACCATACTGCTTCAGGTAGACGGTGATGGGAATCATCACGTAGTTGTCGAGACTCTGGCCCAGCGTTTTCCCTTTTTTCTTCCCCACACCAACGACCTGGTAGGTCCAGCCGTCGAGTCGAATCTCGCGGCCCAGCGGATCGACACCCGGCATCAGGTGTTCGACAATATCGGTTCCCACGACAACCACCGGAGACCTGTTGTTTAGGTCGGTTTCGGTTAGCATGCGGCCGGCGCTCAGGTCTGTGTCGTAGATGGGCGCCATCGAGGGCGTGATTCCTTGCACGGTCGTGTCGCTGATCGACTGTTCGGAGTACTTCACGTGTCCAGTGTTGTTGCGCAGTGCAGCGCCGACGTAGTCACAGTGGCGGCAAGCCTCGAGCACGGCCTGATAATCCTCCATGTCCAGGTTCTTGCGCTTTTCCGCCTCGAGGAAATGCTCGACGTTCGTTTCCACGGGAGAAAACTTGGACATGATGAAAACGTCCGCGCCCAGATTGAAAATCTTGCCCGCGACGTATCCATCGATGCCCGCCACGAAGGTCACAACCGCGATTACCGCAGCGACTCCGATGACAATCGCGAGGGTCGAAAGCACGGAGCGCAGCTTGTTCGCCCACAGCGACTGCAACGCGATTCGGATGGCTTCGGCGATGTTCATGGATTCGGCGTTCAGTTTCGGCTGCTGGACTGTCAGTTCTTCTGCGGAATTAAGTCTACCAGCCAATCACTCCTGCATGCAGAGATTGATGATGCCTCAAGCTAAAACGACCTATTCTCCTTTCGGAAGGAATCTCGGCAATTCCGGCCGTAATAATGTCAGTATTGCTTGTGCCAGGAAGACGTGCTGACTGCCGGAACCGGCATCCAGATTTGTGAGCAGGATGATGGATATGTCGTCATCCGGATATTTCAGGTAAAGAGTCCCCGTCCAGCCAGGGTGGCCCACGATCCGGTGCCCGGAGGCACTCAAAATGAACCAACCGAGCCCATAGAGATTCTGATCAATGGATGAATTCTTGCCGTCCTTGAGCGTGACCGGATCCCACATGCGCTCCAAAGTCTCGAGCTTTACTAGTGCACCGGAGGAGAGCCCAACATCAAATTTGACCATGTCCTCCACGGTGCTCCATATTCCATACCAAGAAGGGAGCTCGTGCTGCCAGGAGCGACGTGCATTCTTTAGCTGCCCTTTTCGCAACGTATAGGAAGAAACCCGATTGGGAATAATTGCGCTTTGATCCAGCACGCTCGTATGTTGCATTCCTAAAGGCCCGAATATTCGCTGTTGAAGAAAATCTCTGTAACTCTGGCCTGACACAGACTCGATAATCATGCCCAGTATGAAATATCCAGCGTCGCTGTATTGAGTTCCAGTGCCGGGTGCAAACAGCAGTGGAGATTTGATCAGATCCTCGAACTGCTGCCTGGTCGAAATATCCAGTAGTTCGGAACCATCACACTTCACCAAGCCGTATTCTCGCAGTCCCGATGTGTGGCTTAACAGTTCCCGAATGGTGATCTCATGCCAGGGTGCCGGCACCTCGGCCAGATACTTGTCGACTGGGTCGTCGAACGCGAGTTTTTTCTGTTCCACCAGCATCATGACTGAGACCGCGGTGATGGGTTTGGTCACAGATGCCAGCTCGAAAACGCTGTCGATTCCGACATGCGCGCCCGTTTCCACATTCGCCAAGCCGTAAGCGCCTTGCCTGAGAATTCGTCCATTTTTCATAACCGCGAAGGCCAGGCCAGGTACGTTCCTCGCAGTTATTTCACGCTTGATGTATTCGTCGATCTTATCGGGATGCGCCGGGTTTTTGGATTGACTTGTGTCAAGAGATTGTTGCCCAGACTTGTCGCGATTCGATTCTTCTGACGTACCGCGGGCTTGGCCCTGAACATAAGCTGTGAAAACGAACAGGACACAAAGCAATCGAACAAGACGCGCTCCCGCGGTTTGTCTCATTTTGTCACTCTGTTTGTTCGATCGAGGCAAAGCCATCTCCCGGAATGCGGGAGTCGCGCGTATATCCTGCTCCTAGGTGATACGCATCTCTTCGTTGGCCAGTTCCCTCCCGCGGCAACATAAGACCCGATTCGTAGGCAGCCATACCATATAATGATTCTGTTGGCAGCCGGACCGGACGGTCGCTTTCTGTGTCTTCGGACGCAGGGAGAGGAAAGTCCGAACTCCACAGAGCGGTGTGCCGGATAACGTCCGGGAGGGCGGGTTCAAGCCCGTTCGACGGAAAGTGCCACAGAAAACATACCGCCTCGGTCTTTCAAGGCTTGTCTTTCGAGATCGGGGTAAGGGTGAAAAGGTGCGGTAAGAGCGCACCGCCGCCGCAGCAATGCAGTGGGCAGGGCAAACCACACACGGAGCAAGACCAAATAGGGAGGAAGCCGGGGCTTTGATTCTTAGAATCAGGCTTTCGGCACGTGCCGGCTCGGTGCGTCAAACCTTCGGGTAGGTCGCTAGAGCCTCGCAGCGATGCGTGGCCCAGAGGAATGACCGTCCCGCCGGAGAAATCCGGCGGACAGAATTCGGCTTACAGGTCCGGCTGCCATAATCTTTTCAGATTACACGGCTTCGTTCCTGAGGGAGGTAGGAAGTGTACACCTCGGACTTCAGCCATTGGATTGAAACAGCCAAGAATACTTGTGAAATCTTGGCTATCTTCGGAGGGGCTACATGGACCTATCTGAATTATTTTCGAGGCCGCATTTACAACCCGAGACTGGAGTGTTCCGTGGAAGCATCCATCGCTAAGCATTCTGGACATTCTTTCCTGCGGGTTTCAGTCAGGATAAGAAACATTGGCCTTTCAAAAGTACCCATTAAGCAGAGGGGAACTGCGCTACTCATTTACTCGATGCCCCTGCAAGGTCGTACGGCGTTGTTCCCAAGGCAGGTTCAATGGGACGAGCCAGTGGCGGCATTCGATGTATTTTCAGGCCGCAAGTGGGTGGAATCGTCAGAGTCAATAGCGGAGGTATTGATGGTAGCCCTGCCTCACGGCGATTCCTTCACTTACAAGATAGCTCTGAAAGTCGTCTCCGGCGAGATCTGGTGGACGGCGGAGAGCCTCGTCGGCGATACTAAAGACAATGGCTAGGAGGGAAGTATGGCAATTAAGCCTTTTGACGGGACGAATGACGTGGCGCAAAAGTCGGAGCGCTGGACACAAGATCAGATCGATGCGGTTGAAAGAGCCAAAGAGCAGCAACGGCGCAGGGAGCAAGAGGCGAATCAGCAACGCGACGCTAACTCCCAGAATCGTCAGGCTGAAAATAGACCGTAAGTCCATTTTCTCAATTCCATTTCAGGAGCATAACTACATGTCAGCACCCAGCCGCCGCCCGGAGATTCGCCGGCGCCGCGCCCGCCAACACAAGATCACAACCCTGCGCAAACGTCTGGCCTCGGCCAAGTCCGACGCCGATCGCGACCGCGTCACTGCGAAGTTGCATAAGCTCGCCATCGCTTCGCCGGGCCAACCCTTGCTGAAGTAAATTCCGCGTCGCGTCAAGCCACCCCTGCCGTCTTCTTGCCCGCTGAATTAGGCTGGCCGGGGATTTGCGCGTCGCTCTCTGGGCTCAGCACTTCCCGATAAGCGTCCATGATCCTGCGCACGGATTTCTCCCAGGAAAACTTGGCCGCCTGCCGGTAGCTGCGCTCCTTCATCTTTTCGCGCAGAGGCTGGTCCATAAGAACACGGTGCAATGCCCGCATGATCTCGAATACATTTTCGGGATGGACAAGCACAGCGGCATTCCCGACCACCTCGGGCAGCGATGACACGTTCGAGGTCACGACCGGGGTGCCGTGTGCCATTGCTTCAAGAGGCGGCAGGCCGAAGCCTTCATACAATGACGGGAAGACAAAAATCTTGGCTTGGTCGTAAAAGGTGCGCAGCACTTCGATCGGCACGAACCCCAAAAAGCGCACATCATTCTGGACTCCGCTTCGGATCACCGTTCGCCGCAGGTCGGGATTCCCGGATACGTCGTCTCCGATAATGATGAGCTTCAGGTCGGGATACGCCTGATCCTTCTCCAGCTCAGTTTTCAGCGCAGAAAACGCTTCAATCATCCGAACGACGTTCTTGTGTGGACTGATTCTTCCCGCATAGAGCAGGAAGGGATACGTTACCTGGTAGCGCTCGGCAATTAACTGGCGATCGGCCGCGCTCGCGTGGCCGTGAAGAAACCGCTCATCGATCGCGTTGTAGACCACCTCGATGCGGCTGGAAGGAATCCCAAACAGCTTCTCGATCTCGATCTTGGTAAATTTTGAAACCGCGAAAATGCGCGCCGCTCCCCGCAATACCCGCTTGGTAAACTGAAAGTGCCAGGCCCCCCAGAACCCGGTCTGCTGGCGCGCCCGCGAGAGATGCTCCAGCATGTCGTGCACCGTCATCACATAGGGGCAAGGCAGCCCACGCGGAACGGAGAACAGATTCGGGATGTGCGCCAGATCGCATTCCAGCCGCTTCACGACCGTGCGAAACTCCCAAAAACTCTTCAGAGACCGCTCCGGCTCCGCGAGGGGAACGCCGTTAAAGTTGGGCGGCAGAGGGCCGATTTCCTTGACCTTGGCGGGAGAGCCGATAAGAAAGTACGTGGTCTCGTGGTCAAGGCGTCCCAGAGTTCGAACGATATTGCGGATGTACGTGCCTACGCCGAACTCCGTCATCCGCCGAATGTCGATGGCGATCTTCACCGAAGGCAATTAAAACACAGAGGCGAGGTGAGACAACAGCAGAATAGAGCGCGAGCTGACGGTTGGAGAAGCTGCTTCCCGGACTAGCGAACATCACTGAGGTATTCAGCGGGAGTTACAATGCGTGTCCCTTTGTAGGAGCCGAGAACGAGAAGGTCTTTGTCCCCTGCGATCAGCAGGCCGGCATTCGCGCGTGCGGCGCACTCCAGGAACATATCGTCGTGTGGATCGCGACATTCCCTCACAGTTCCGCGAAGTCGGACACGGATCGCACGCGCCAGTATGGCTTCTATCGCGGCCTCAGCACGATTCGGATCCCACAAGAATTTTTCGGTCAGGACACGAAATATCTCAGCTTCAATCTCCGGGCAGGTGGCAATCACATCTTCGCTCATGGCCTTTTCCAGCGCCCGGGTCGGTGTCCCGCGACGCTTGGCGAACTGGAGCGCGGAAATCCAGACGTTCGTATCCAGAACGACAATCACCGATGCGTCCGAGCCGGACGACGAGGGGGCTTAACACTGCGAACCTCTTTGATGAGGCGGGACACGTCGGCCTCGGTATGGCCTGGATTCCGGGCGGCTGCATACTCGCCGATCTCCTCCAGCGTGCGGCGCGCCTGCTGAGCGTAGTAGCTGCGGAAAGCTTCGCGAAAGAGTTCGCTCATGGTCCGGCTGTCGCGTCTGGCGAGGGCTTCGGCTTTCGCCGCCAGTTCAGGGGGGAGACTGATGGTGTAAACGCGGGAAGTGCGCGGGGTGGCCATGCGTCTAATATTACAATGTAATGGAATCCATTACAATGAGGCTAAAATTAGGCCCGCACTTCCGCCTGCGCCCTGGCCCGACGCTCGGCATACAGTGGGAACGCCTCGCAGAGACCAAGCACTTCTTCCCGGATTCTCGCCAGCACAGCTGCATCGGTCCGCTGCAGCAGCGCCTCCGCGATCCAGCGTCCGATCCGACGCATCTCGGCTTCTTTCATTCCGCGCGTAGTCAGTGCCGGACTACCAATGCGGATGCCGCTCGGTTTCAGCGGCGGGTTCACATCGAACGGGATGGCATTCTTGTTTACGGTGATTCCAGCCTCACCTAGAGCCTTTTCAGCCTCGCTCCCCAGCATGCCCTTTGAGAAAACATCGACCAGCATCACGTGCGTATCGGTCCCGCCGGAAATGATGCGGAAGCCTTCGGCAGCGAGCGTCTCAGCCAGTACCTTCGCGTTGGCCACGACTTGCTTCGCGTAGTCACGGAATTCGGGCTGCATCGCCTCCTGAAAACAAATCGCCTTGGCCGCGATGATGTGAATTAGCGGGCCACCCTGCATTCCCGGGAAAACTACTTTATCGATTGCCGCCGCGAATTCCGACTTGGAAAGAATCATCCCTGCTCGTGGTCCGCGCAGCGTCTTGTGCGTAGTGGAGGTCACGATGTGCGCGTGCGGCACCGGCGAAGGATGCGCCCCGCCCGCCACCAAACCCGCAAAATGCGCCATGTCGACGAGGTAGAGCGCTCCTACTTTGTCCGCAATCTGACGCATGCGTGCGAAATCAATGATGCGGGGATAGGCGCTGCCGCCACCGATGATCAGCTTCGGGCGTTCCTGCTCCGCCAGCTTTTCGAGCGCGTCATAGTCGATCGTCTCGGTTTCTTTGGTCACACCATACGGAACAATCTTGTAGGTCTTCCCCGAGAAATTCAGGTGATGCCCGTGCGTGAGGTGGCCGCCATGCGCCAGGTTCAACCCGAGAATGGTGTCGCCCGGTTGCAGCACGGCCGCATAGGCTTCCATGTTGGCCTGTGATCCGGCGTGGGGCTGCACATTGGCGTGCTCTGCGCCGAATAGTTGCTTGGCGCGGTCGCGCGCCAGGTTCTCCACCACATCCGCGTATTCGCAGCCGCCGTAGTAACGCTTGCCGGGATATCCCTCGGCATACTTATTGGTGAATACCGAGCCCGCGGCCTCAAGCACGGCCTCGCTGACGAAATTCTCAGAGGCAATCAGTTCCAGGCCCTCGTGCTGACGGCGAGCTTCGTTGTCGATGGCGGCGGCAATCTGCGGATCGGCTTCGTACAGTGGACGGTACATCTTAGCTGCGGGATTCTTCATGTCGTTTTCCTACGGCGTATCGTAAACGTCAGGCCGGTGAAGTTCCATATACCGCTCCGGAGCCGTCACCGAAGTAAAGCCAAACCGTGAATAGAGTCTATGCGCGTCGCGCGTCAAGAGAATCCAGCGCCGCAAATTCTGAAGTGGAGGATGCTCCACGATGCATTGCATCAGCCACTTGCTCAATCCGCGCCCGCGATACGATTCCAAAACAAATACATCTCCCAGATAAGCCACCGTGGAAAAGTCGCTGACCACGCGGGCAAAACCAACTTGCGCGCCTCCGCTTTCATAAATACCGAAGCACAGCGAGTGCTCGATCGACTGCGCCACGACCTCCCGTGGAATGCCCTTTGCCCAGTAGCAATTGGTCAGGAAACCGTGAATCACGTCCAGGCTCAAGCGCTCACGGTCGGTGCTGATTACGAAGTCGCCGCGCCAGTACTCCAACACCGTTTCAGAATCAATCACGCGGCCGGTCGCCATGCCCACATTCTACCGCTTCATCGCGACGTAGCGCCGCCCTCAGACCGCTCTGGTCACCATCAGTCGAACGCCGTCCGAAAAAACGAAGCCAGTTGCCACCCATCCATATAATTGAACGGGGTCTCGCCCATCGTATAGTGCCCGCAAGGCAGCACCACAACTTTGTGATCCAATCCGCGGCGTTCGAATTCACTCACCACGCCCCGCGAGAGTTCAGGCAAGAAAGTTAAATCGTACTTCGCATAAATGATGAGCGACTTCCTCGGCCAGCGCGAGAACTGATCGAAGTACGCCATCGGACTGACCGCGAGCCAGGACTTGCGCAAGGTCTCGAGATCGGTCTGCGATTCAATTCCCTGCCTGATGTGCCGCGTCGACTGTCCATGCCACACCACATCGGCGACGTAAGTCGAAGCATGATTAAACGCCGCCACTCGAATGCGCGGATCATGCGCCGCCGCGATGAATGCATAACACGAGCCCAAACTCGTGCCCACGATCCCAAGCTTGCTGTAGCCCTGCTGCTCCAGCCAATCGAGGCAGCAACGCACGTCCACCACGCCCTGCCGCACTGCATCGAGGGTGCGACCAATGTTGGCAGAGACGGCATAGTCCGCGCGGCTGGTTTCGGCCGGCATGCGGATGTCGTGATAAGGCATGCTCAGCCGCAGCACTGCAATTCCCAGCATGTTCAGAACTTTGCAGAGGTTGACGTAAGCAATGGCATCCGCGTTCCAGTGCGGCAGAAGCACGATGGCGCGTCGTCCGCGCGCAGGAAACCAGCGCGCATTCACCAAATTATTTTCTGGATAAGGGGTTTTCACCGATGCGGTAAAGTGCAAGAACTCGGCGTGAGTTCCTTTTACCTTCGCTTCGAGTTTCGGGTCAGGAACTTCGCGCGTGGAAAATACTTGGACTTCGCGTTTCTCGAGCCGGAAATCAGTTGGCGTCTTGTAGGAGAAAAACTCGTCGCTCGAGGCCACGATACGCCGGTTGAAATCCACCAGAAACTTTGCCGGATCATCCACGCTCTGCCCCGGACGCCAGCCATTCCGGCACGGCCACTTCCGCGCAAATTCCAATCCCCAGTCCAACGGACGCACCACGCGGTTGTTGTCCACCGAAGTAAGCCGGTGCTCCCAGTCGTACATCCATTGTGCGTAGCGCGAGGGCATAGTCAATTCTCTAGTGTAACAAGCGGAAAGGACAACTTTGCGCGGGATTCACTCAACGGTCACAATGAGCAGCTAGCAGTTGACATTTGGTGCTTAAACGGAACGGCGGGGGAGAGATTTTCAGAAGTTTGTGACATCCGTCACGACGAACTGCCAGCCGAAATGCGATATCAAAGGGAAGAAGCGACTTCACGAATCCGCTTGTATGTAGCTACATTTGGAGTTACAATGGATTTTGAATGGGACGAAGCCAAGAACCGCTCCAACATCCGGAAGCACGGGTTCCATTTCGCGGAAGCGGAACGGATGTTCCAAGGCTTTCTTCTCGTCCGGCCCGACGCACAGGAGGACTACGGCGAGGAGCGATGGATTGGGATCGGCATGATTCAAGACTGTTGCGCCTTTGTGGCGTTCGCCCCACGATCTGGCAATACGATCCGCGTCATCTCTCTGAGAAAGGCAAACCATGAAGAGCGGAAAGAATACGAAGATGCCATCAAAGACGGACTGGAGGCGCATTGATGCAATGCGCGATGAAGATATCGATTATTCCGACATCCCCAAGCAGGGCCCAGACTTTTTCAAGAACGCTATTCTCTGGCCGGGGCCGAAGAAGCAGATCACTCTGCGCGTCGATCCCGACGTGCTGACGTTCTTTCGCAAGCACGGCCGCGGCTACCAGACCGCAATGAACGCCGTCCTGCGCAAGTATATGGAAGCGCAAAGAGAGCGCCAGAGAGCCTAGCTGCGTCTAGCTTCCGTACTTCCGCGGTACGCGCTTGGAAATATTGCAGAGAATCTCGTAGGGCGAACTGTTAGCCCACCTCGCATGCTCAAGCGCATCGACGCCCAAACCGTCGTGTGTACCAAGCAGAATCACCTCATCGCCCACAGCAATCCCGGGAATGCCTGTCACATCCACAAGCGTGAGATCCATCGAGATGCTGCCGATGATCGGAGCATAGTGGTCGCGGACGATCACCCGGCCGCGGTTCGAGAGTTGCCGGTTGTATCCGTCGGCGTATCCCACGGGCAGCACGGCAACATGCGCCGGAGCTTTGGTCATATAAGTTCCGCCGTAGCCCAGCGCCTGGTTGGCGGCGAAGTCTCGCATGGAGAGAATGCGCGTCTTCCAGGTCAGCACCGGCTTCACCGCAAGCCGAAGCGTGCCGCCGCTGACTTCCCTGCCCGCACGCTGAAACGGCAGATAGTATCCGTAGAGCGCGACGCCCGGACGCACCATGTTGTGCCGCGTCTCGCGCCGCGAGATGAGCGCGCTGGTGTTGGCCATGTGCATCAGCGCAGGATCGAAGGCCGCTGCGCGCACCATACGCTGCGCCTCTTCGAAACGGCGCTCCTGCTCCGCCACCGAAGGCGCGTCCATGATTTCGGAAGAAGCAAGATGGGTTGAGAGACCTTCGACAGCAAGATGAGGAGCCTTGCTCAGCGCCTTCAACACCGCAGGAAGTTCATCCAGCGACACGCCGAGGCGACCCATGCCGGTGTCCACCTTAAGATGCACGGCCTGCGGCACCGTACCGGAAGCCGCAGCGTTTTCCAACACCTCAATGTGCCAAGGCTCCCACACCGTGGGAGTAAGGCGCAGTCGGACGATCTCACTCTCTTCGCCGCGCCAGAAGCCGGTCATCAACAGAATCCGCGACACGATGCCCGCCTCGCGCAGCGGGATCGCCTCATCGAGCGAGGTGACGCCCAGCCACTTCGCGCCTTCGTCCTGCAAAGCACGCGAGCATTCCACGGCGCCATGGCCATAAGCGTCGGCCTTCACCACTGCGCACACGGTTACGCCCGCGCCCGCATGCTTCACCACGGTGCGGAAGTTTTGCCGCAGATTGGCCAGGGAAACTTCCGCCCAGGTGGGGCGCGTCGCCACGCGGCTCAGAATTTCTACAGTGCTCGCCACTGGGCTCGATTATAGCGGGAGCGGTGCGGGCCCTCAGGTTACGCTTGGGCTACTCCCGCTTGATTTCTGCTGCCCACGATCCATCTCTCGCCCATCAGTTCCCGGCCAGCGAGAAGTTCACTGTGATCTGTGTCTCCACCTCGACAGCCTCATTGTTCAGGACGTAAGGCCGGTAACGCCACTGGCGCACGGCTTCGATCGCCGCAGGCACCAGCATGGGGTGGCCAGCCAGCACTCTGAGGTTCTCGATGGCGCCTTGCTTGCTGATCACCGCCTGCAGCAACACCTGCCCCTGGATGCGCGCACTTCGCGCCAGGGAGGGATAAGTCGGAAGGACCTTGCGAACCAGATCGCCTTCGCTCATGTGCGAGACGCGAACCGGAAGAGGAGCTGGCCGCGGCACTGCCGGCATGATCGGACGAGGATCCGTCCCCAACGCGCCCCGCACTCCATCTGGAATGCCTGGTCCCAAAGCTCCAGGAGTGTAGGGACCAGACGGCCCAACTTGCGGTGGACCATCCTCTGTCCCAGTCGGCTTGGCAAACGGAAGTCGTGGTGACGGTCGCAGAATCATGACCGAATTATTCAACGTAGCAGTGTGCGCACCCGCGTGCGGCGCTACCGATGGAGCCTCTCCCAGAGGCCGCCCTAAGCTGACCGGCGTCGAGAGCGAGCGAAACAGGGGCAAGCCCGCCGGCCGAAGCAGTGGCACGATCAGCAACACGCCCACAGCCAAAACCTGCAAGCCAAACGAAGTTAAGGTGGTCAGTCCGAAGCGCGAACGCTCGTCCCACGAGGAATTCAGAGTGTTGTCGAACATGGTGTCCTCCTCGAAAACCGATACCGCTAAGGACACCAAACCCTGCTCCGAAGGCAGCGCCGGAGCAAAGAAAAAGGCCGCGTTTGAACGCAGCCTTTGGGAACTTTCTCGACACACGCGGTGTCACAAAACTACTTGGGTGGCTCGTTTGTTTTGGGAGCCGCTGGCTTGGGCGCTGGCGGTTTTGGAGCCGCAGGCTTGGGAGTGGCAGGCTTGGCCGCTCCGCCGGCAGCGGCTGGCGCAGGCACGCCGGACTGCGCATTATAGATGTCCACCACCGCCTTAGTGATGTCCACTCCCTCGGTAGCCCACAGCACCGGACTTTGCGGCCATGGGTTCGAGGTGTCCACTATCATACTGAAGCCGTTGTCCTGTGCATACTTAATGATCACCGGCTGCCCCATCTTTTGCAGAATGCGCTGAAACATCTCTCTCTGCTGATTCTGCCCGTCCTCCTGAAAGTCCTGCGCGGCGCGATCAAGCGCCTTTTTCTTGGTCTCAATCTGCTTGACCAGGGCGGCGCGGGCATCTTCATTCAGCTTGTCACCCTGGGTCTGCAATTGCTTCTGCAAGCCCTCGAGTTCGTCGCTTTGTCCCTTCAGTTCGTTTCGTTTCGGCTCCAGTTTCTTGCTTAGGGCCTCGAAGTCGCGCTGCCCCTCGTTGGTGGCAAGCACGGCTTGCTCAATGTTGATGGTTCCCAGCTTGGTGCCGGAGCTCGTTGGGACAGGCGACGAGGCGGTTGCGGGCGAACCAGCTGCTCCCGTTGGAGCGGCAGCGGCGCCACCGGTTTGGGCCCACGCGGAAATCATCGAGAAAACTGCAATGGCCAGGACAGACCGCAGAAACTTGCTTGTCATTGGATCGCTAAACTCCTTGGAACATTGTTCCGGTAAATCTGGTTCCGGTAAATTTGGTTCCGGTGATTATGCTTCCGGGTAAAAACGGTTCCGGGAATGAAAACTCAGCGTTGCTCTTTTCAGGCAACGCTGGGCCGTACTCACGAGGTCTTCGTATTGCATTTCTTCGAACGGCCGACGTCAGAGATCATTTGTCAGACAAGGCCGAGCTGGATTGCCAGCGTCGCACGCCGGGATTGCGGACGTGTCCATCCCCGATCAGCTTGCTACAATGGCGTGGATCACAACAATTATAGAGAGCCTCCTGATCTTGCGTCAAACCTTTACTGCTAAATTGCCCTCGAACCTGCACCTAGCTTGAACCTGCGCTTAGAATGTCGTAGCCACCGTGAAGCGGAACGTCTTACGCGGCTCCCGCAACAGGAAGCTCGGCGAATAGGCCTGCTTCGCCAGGGCAAAAGTATAGTTACCCGCCCCCTCGCTTTGCCCGTGCGGGAACATGCCGCGCGTGATCGGAATCGGCGGGTTTGCGGGACTATCCAGCCGCATCGGGTTGTACGCCCAATAAATTCGGAAGGGCGCGTTGATCACCGGCAGAAACATCTGGAGTTCAAGTCCGGTGGACATTCTGGGACGCCAGTTGGTCGAGCCCAGCACCTGTAGGTCTTTCGAGGGCAGCGGGTTCAATAAAAAGCCTGGCGTGCAGGTATTAGCGGTCACAGTCTGCACCAGTTGGGGACATCCGTACGCCGTACCGACCACCGACGTGTATTGCTGCGATGCAATCTGCAACTGGGACTTACGAACGATGGGGTCGACGCCCATATCTACAAACGGAGCCAGAGCCACTGGCCCATAGATGGTAATGCGGTATTCAAGATTGGTCACTACGCTCAAATCGCCGCCCGGAAAGGTGATTTGATCTATAGGAATGGGTACGGTGACAAAACCCGCACGGGGATTCTGTGGGTCCTTTGGTATGGGCCCCGAGGTGGGACTGGTGAGGGTGATCGATCCCGCGCTTGGCAGGAATGCGACGGGCGATACCGAACGAATATCGAAACCGCGCAGATCGTTCTCGCCGCCCATGTAGGAACGCTGGAAAGGCGGAGCCACCAGCCCACCAAAGCCGCTGATGAAAGACCCCTGAACGTTGAAGCCGATCGCATTGCGCCCCTTCTGCACGGGAATGAACTTTTTGTATTGAACGATCGGCCGGATCGACCGGACCGTTCCTCCCAGCCCGGCGAGCTCCGCTCCCACCGTGAACTGGTGTCCGTGGTGGGGTGAGATCGGACTGTCGATGGTGTTGAAGGAGAAGTTGGGAAAGATCTTGCTGGTGATGATTCCGTTCAGCGCGTTGGGTCCGGAGATTCCGCGGAAGGCCAGAAACTCGAACAGATTCTTGGAGGCTGAGCTTAGCGCCAGCAGCGAAGAGCGGTCAAACGAATAGGTAATTCCCACGCGCTTGAACGAGCGGCGCAGCGGATAGCTTAAAGAGAGCGTGAATCCCTCGCTCGATTGCGTGTAATTCTGGAGGTTCTGCAACACCGCGTTGGGCAGGTTCAGGTTCTGCCCGCTGAAGATGGAGAGCTGCCGGGCCTGGTCGTACTTGGTCTTGGTGTAGTACACGTTGAAACCAAACTGCAGCGGCCGGTCAAACATGTAGGGCTGGGTAAAGCCGAACCGGATGCTTTTCGCCAGGTTCCCTACGCTGGCCTGGACCTGAAGCGTCTCACCCAGACCGAGAAAATTGTTGGTTGAGTAGTTGATCCCCACGAAAGCGCCTTCCAGTCCGCTCACGCCCCCGTTCAAGCCAATACTGTTCTTGCCCTTTTCATGGACCTTCAGCGTCAGATCGACGAAACCGTTTTTTTCGTCCAGTTGACGAATGGTGATGTTGGGGTCGTCCGGCTTCAACTGGTCGAAGTAGCCAAGCTGGTTCAAGCGCAGCAGGCTCAGCTCCCACAGACGGGAGTTGTAGATGCTTCCCTCCTCGAGGGCGACCTCGCGACGGATCACCTTGTCACGGGTCGTGGTATTGCCCTGGAACTCGATCCGGCGCACATAGAACTGCTTGCCTTCGTCAACATCAATTTCCAGAAAGATCTGCTTCTTTTCGTCGTCGAATTTGGTGTCGGGAATGGAGGTGAAGTTGATGTAGCCCAGTTCGCCATAGGCCTTGCGCAAGCTCTCCAGACCCTTGCCCACTTTCTCTTTGCTGAAGACGTCTCCATCCTTGATCGCGAAAAGGCTTCGCAGGGCCTTCACGTTCTGTACCGCTTTGTTGTTCTTGAACGTGATTCCACCCAGCGTGTAGCGCTCGCCCTCCTCGATGGGCATGGTAATGTCGACCGCCTTGCCCCGCCCGCTCTGCAGCAGCGGGATATGGCCGCCCGCGTGGCCCGTATCGTGAATCTGTGTCTTGGGGTCGCTCACGGCCGCCTTGAAATAGCCTCGATTCTGGTATTCACTCCGGACGCGTTCCGTGTCTTCCGCCAGCTTGGTCGCGTCGTAGGTTCGGGCGAAGATGTTTTCCAGAAAGATCGAGTGCGGCACTCCGATGGGCCGGAGGTTCTTCATGGCGTAACGCAGAGTGCGCGTATTGACGTTCTTGTTGCCCTCGAATTTGATCTTTCCCACCTTAACCTTGGGACCTTCTTTGATCACGAATGTGATTCCGACCGCGGCCGGTGGAATCTGCCGCACCTCGGTCCGAACCGTCGCAAACTGCCGGCCATGTTCCGCCAGCAGGCCCTTAATCGTAACTTCAGCCTTCTTGACTTTGGTAGGGTCATACTGGCTTTCCACCGACAATCCGACCTTCGCCTCCTTAAAGCGGTCGAGAATGTCACTGTTGGAAACCGAGCTGGCTCCCACATAATTGATCTCGCGGATGGTGGGCTTCTCTTTCACCTGGATAATCAGCCGCCATCCCTTGGGAGTCTGCTCCCGGGTGAAGCGGATATCTTCGAAGTAGCCGGTGTTCCAGAGCGAGTTGAAATCGCGCTCCAGCGCTGCGGCGTCATAGATATCACCAGGATGGGTGAAGACGCGTGCTTTGACGGTCTCGGATGGAATTCTGCGGTTTCCTTGAACGTTGATCTCAGAGATGATGTCGGTCTGCGCCCGGCTCGATGGTGCGAAAAACAGAGCCAGCGCAATCCCGCACGCCCACCCGAGCCCCTTCATTTCCCGGCAAAGCCGTGCAAATGAAGAAGATGGAGGCTGAACAGCGCGGGAAGAGCCGTGGCTGCGCCCGGGCACAGCACTATCTGCATGAGAGCAAAGATGAATCGCTACGACCTCAGCCTCTGGGATGTAGGAAAACGATCATTATACGGTAGAAAATCAGAAAGCGTCCAAGCCGCCACTCTTGCCGGTGGCTTCATGGAAGGGACTTGGTTGACTCCACCTCCACCATGACGGAATAAAACGTGGCGGAGTTGCCCAGGTCGGAAAGTTTTTCTGAAGTCAGGACGTTGATATTCCGGAATCCCGGGCCCAGCTTGGCCCAGTTCAGTCTCGCCGACACTACACCAGGCTGAACCGCGCCATCTACTCGAGCCTTCAAGAATATTTCTCCTCTATGGTTGTACACTCGCACCGTCTCTCCGTCGGCAATTCCGCGCGATCGAGCGTCGGCGGAGTGCATTTCCAGAAGATTCGTCTCTTCCATCTCCTGGACGGAAGGCAGATTGGAAAAAGTTGAGTTCAGGAAGTTGTCGGCCTTGCGCGCCAGAAGCTCCAGCGGGAATGTTTTGCGCTCTCCTCCATTCCGCGATTCTGCGGGCGGCTTGAACTCGGCAACCGGATCAAGTCCCTGAGCCTTGATCGCTTCACTGTACAGCTCAGCTTTGCCAGAAGGCGTGCGGAAGTTGCCGTTGGCGAATGGAAGAAAGGGTTCTGACTGGCCACTGGCCAGTGAACCTCGGCCACTGAAGTTCAGACGTATTTGTCTTTCACTTTCGAGCCGCTTTCGGTTGATTCCATCCAGCCATGGGTTCGGCGAATCCAGAGCGCCGTCAATCATTTCGTCGTCGGTCTCGCGGAAACATGGGTCATCGAATCCCACGCGTGCCGCCAGCGCGCGGAACACTTCAACGTTCGAGCGACACTCGCCGAGCGGCTCAATCGCCTGGTCCGACACTTGCAGGTAATAGTGTCCGTAGGCTTTTTGCAGATCTTTGTGCTCGAAGAAGGTTGTCGCCGGTAGCACGATGTCGGCATAGTCGGTGGTGTCGGTGAAAAATTGCTCGTGGACCACTGTAAATAAATCCGGGCGCTTCAGCCCGCGAATCACTTCGTTGTGATTGGGACACACCGCTGCGGGATTTGAATTGTAAACAAACAATGCCTTCAGCGGGGGATCGTTGAGGGAATTCAGCGCTTTCCCCAGTTCCACCATGTTCACGGTTCGCGCTGGGTGTTGCAGGTTGTCCGGCTGGAGGTCGGGCCGCCTCAGCGCGCCCTCGTTGAGCCCAAACGCTCCGCTGGTCGACATCTGAAGCCCGCCGCCTATTTCCTTCCATGATCCGATGACGCAGGGCAGCATCGTGATCGCGCGCGTCGCCATTCCGCCACCTTCGGAGCGCTGCACGCCATAGTTCAGGCGGATCACCGAAGGCCGTATCGTGGCATATTCACGAGCAAGTTTGTGGATATCATCGGCCGCAATCCCTGTCCACTGGGCCACATGCTCCGGCGGATAGGCTTTTACCTTTTCTCGCAATACATCGAAGCCCAAAGTGTACTTCGCCACGTAATCAGCATCGTGCAGACCTTCGCCGATGATTACGTGCATCATGGCCAGCGCCAGCGCGCCATCGGTGCCCGGATTGATCGGAAGATACCAGTCGGCGCACGCCGCCGTGCGCGTGCGGTAGGGGTCAATGACCACCAGTTTCGCGCCCTTACGCCGGGCTTCCTCAATGAACGGCCACAGGTGAACATTGTTTCCATGAATGTTCGAGGCCCATGCAATGATGTAGCGGGAATGAATGAACTGCTCCGGCTCGGTTCCGAGTTTCACGCCCAGCACAGACTGCAACCCGGCCTCGCCCGCCGCGGAACAGATCGCGCGCTCTAGTTGCGAAGCGCCGAGGCGACTGAAAAACCTCCGGTCCATCGAGCCGCCGTTCAAAGCTCCCAGCGTCCCGCCATAGGAATACGGCAGAATCGCCTCGCTGCCGAACTTACCCACGATGCCGCGAAAGCGCGAAGCGATTTCGTCCAGCGCTTCGTCCCAAGTAATGCGCTGCCAGGCTTGTGATTGTGTGGGGACAGCCGCCCTCGGCTGTCCAGGAGCAAAGCTCCGCTCTGCTGCCAGCCCCTTTGCCGCAACCCTTCGCATCGGATACATCACCCGGTCCGGCGAATACACCCGATCCAAGTATTTCGCCACCTTCGCGCACAAAAACCCGCGCGTCACCGGATGCCCCGGGTCCCCCTGGATCTTCGTCGCCCGCCCGTCTTCGACGGTAATCAACACCCCGCAAGCATCGGGACAATCGTGCGGGCACGCAGCATGGACAACTCTTTTCATAACTTCGATCAATTATACGGGCGGATGGCTTTTGAAACAGAAAGGGCATCCGCACGCTTCGGATGCCCTAACTTCGATTGGATGCAGAAACGAGCGCCTACTTAATCTCCAGCACTTCTTTTTCTTTGCCTTTGCTCATCTCTTCCATCTTCTTGATTTCGTCGTCGGTGAGCTTCTGGATCTCATCCAGCGACCGCTTCTCGTCGTCCTCGGTAATCTTCTTGTCCTTCAGCGCCTTCTTGATGGCATCATTGCCATCGCGGCGAATATTGCGCACGGCGGTGCGGTGCTCTTCAAGGACTTTGTGCAGGTGTTTTACCATGTCCTGGCGGCGCTCTTGAGTGAGAGCCGGCACCGGTACGCGGATCAGCTTGCCGTCGTTCATCGGATTCAGCCCCAGTTCCGCGGAGCGAATCGCTTTCTCGATCACGCCGATCTGTGACGGATCGAAGGGCTGCACGGTGATCATCTGCGGCTCGGGCGCGTGCACCTGCGCGATCTGGTTCAGCGGCATCTGCGAGCCGTAATAATCAACATTCACGCTGTCGAGCATGTGCACATTGGCGCGGCCGGTGCGCGTGGCCGCCATCGCCTTGCGGAAGTCTTCGACGGCCTTGTCCATCCGTGTTTTCAGTTGTACGTAGGTTTCTCTGAGGCCCGGAATCGCGGCCATGGTGGCTTGAGCCATATCAGTCAGCTCCGAAAGAAATTAGATATCAAAACGTTGAATTATAAACCGAACAAAAGCTAGCCACGGATTTACGCGGATCAGCACGGATCAGAAATTAAGAAAATCCGCGCGAATCCGCGAATATCCGTGGCAAAGGTCTTAAGCGCTCACCCTCGACCCGATCTTCTCTCCGCTGACCACACGCCGAATATTTCCATGCTGGTTCAGATTGAAAACGATGATGGGCAGGTTGTTGTCCTTGCACAAGCTGATAGCGGTCGAATCCATCACCTTCAGGCCAAGCTTCAGAACGTCCATGTAAGTAATGTTCTCGAACTTCTTGGCGTCCTTCACCTTCATGGGATCGGCGTCGTAGATGCCATCCACTTTCGTGGCCTTTAGAATTGCATCGGCCTTGATCTCCATGGCGCGCAGGGATGCCGCGGTGTCGGTCGAGAAGTAGGGATTGCCCGTTCCGCCAGCAAAGATGACTACCCGGCCTTTTTCGAGATGACGAATCGCGCGCCGCCGGATGAACGGCTCCGCCACCTGGTTCATCTCAATCGCCGTCTGCACGCGCGTGTAGACTTTCTGCTTCTCCAGCGCATCCTGGAGGGCCAGCGCGTTGATCACAGTGGCCAGCATTCCCATGTGATCGGCGGAGACTCGGTCCATGTCTCGAGCCTGATCGGCTACGCCACGGAAGAAGTTGCCGCCGCCCACCACGATCGCGAGTTGTACTCCCAGCTTGTGCACGTCGGCCAATTCAGCAGCGACCTCGTGTATGCGTGAAGTATCGACACCGAAACCTTGATTGGCAGCCAGGGCTTCTCCGGAAATCTTGAGCAGAACGCGTTTGAAGGCAGGGGCAGTCATAAGTAGTGCCGGCGTCACCGCTGGCTGTCGCGAGGGCGTCCGCCCCTCGCTGGAAGTAAGAAAAGGCGCCCGCAGGCGCCCGGAACTACTCCGCTTTCTGTTCTGTAGGCTTGGTCGTCGCGACAGTCTCGCCCGCATCGCCCACTTTGAAGCGCGCGAAGCGCCGCACACTGATGTTCTCGCCCAGCTTGCCAATCTTCGCCGCGATTAGCTGCGAAATCGACACGGTCTGGTCCTTGATGAAAGGCTGCTCCAGCAGGCAGACCTCCTCGTAGAACTTCTCCATCATGCCGGCGACCATTTTCTCGGCAATATGCTGCGGCTTGCCAGAGGCGACGGCCTTGGCCAGATAAATGTCTTTTTCCCGAGCGAAGTCAGCCGGAGTTACGTCTTCCTTGCGGACGTAGCGCGGATCGCTGGCTGCAATGTGCATGGCGATATCGTGCACCAGTTCCTTGAAGTCGTCGGTGCGTGCGACAAAGTCGCTCTCGCAGTTCACTTCGACAAGCACACCGATCTTGCCGCCCGCGTGAATGTAGCTGGTCACCGCGCCTTCGCTGGTCACGCGTGTCGCCTTCTTGGCCGCAACCGAAACGCCCTTCTTGCGCAGGATTACAACCGCCTGCTCCATGTCACCCTTGGCTTCGGTCAGAGCCTGTTTGCAATCCATCATCGGTGCCCCGGTCTTTTCCCGGAGATCTTTCACTTGCGCCGCAGAAATATTCACAGTAGTAGTACCCATAATCGATGAAAACCTTCCTCACTCATTCGATGCTGCCTTACAAACTTTGACCCGCGCCGGACGACCCGCGCGGGTCTGATGTCAAACGCCCGGTTTTTGTCTTTCTGACAACTGACCACTGCTCTTAAACCGTCTGACTCTCCACCTTCGGCACATCAGCCTCAGCATCCTCGTTCGCCACTGGCTTCTTGTGCGTTCCCGGACCCAGCACCTCTTCCATGCTGATGTTTTCGCCAATGTCGGCGATATCAGAGGCAGCCGCGGCCTCCTGGGCGCGCAACTCATTCGCCGCCGCAGCATCTTCCGCCTGCTGCATTTCGCGCGCCTGCGCCTGCTCGGTGGCGGCCGTCATGTCGGCGACCTGCTTGTCGGTCATCAACTGCGCGCCCTCGGCAATGGACTCCGAAATCTTCGAAGTAAACAGCCGGATCGCGCGCAACGCATCGTCGTTGCCGGGGATTACGTAATCCACTTCGCTGGGATCGCAGTTGGTATCGACCACTGCGACCACCGGAATGCCCAGCTTTCGCGCCTCGCGCACCGCGATCTGCTCTTTGTTCGAATCGATCACGAACACCGCATCCGGCAACCGGCTCATGTTCTTGATGCCCGCCAGGTTGGCTTGCAGGTGCTTGCGCTCGCGTTCGAGCTTGATGACTTCTTTTTTCGGCAGCAGCTCGTAGCGGCCGTCCGTGGCCATCTCGTCGAGCTCTTTCAGCCGTTTTACCGACTTCTGCACCGTAATCCAGTTGGTAAGAAGTCCGCCCAGCCAGCGCTGGTTGATGTAGAAGCCGCCGCACTTGGTGGCCTCTTCGGCAATGGCGTCTTGCGCCTGGCGCTTGGTGCCCACGAACAGCACAATCTTGCCGTCGGCCGCCAGTTCCTGGACAAATTTTGACGCCTCCTTAAACATCTTCAGCGTCTTCTGCAGGTCGATGATGTAAATCCCGTTGCGCTCTCCGAAAATGTATTCCTTCATCTTGGGATTCCAGCGCTTGGTCTGATGCCCGAAGTGAACACCCGCTTCGAGCAGCTCCTTCATGGTGATAGTAGCCAATGAACCTCCTTGTTCAGTCTGCATCCTTCGCGTACGTTCCGCTCCGGATTGCCATTCCCGTCCCCGCGCCGCGAGGCACAGGAAGAATTGAACACCTAAAATCAGTGGCCAGTTGTCAGTGGCCAGTAAAGTCAAAATCCTTGTGTCACATTATCGCTTGCTGAACTGGAACCGTTTCCGCGCGCCCTTCTGGCCGTACTTCTTACGTTCTTTGCCGCGCGAGTCACGAGTGACCAAGCCCTCGGACTTCAGCTTGCCGCGCAACTCCGCGTTGAACTGCATCAACGCGCGCGCAATGCCAAGCTTCACCGCATCGGCCTGGCCGCGTACGCCGCCGCCCAGCACGCTGGCGACAACGTTGAACGTGGC
The DNA here is from genome assembly GCA_035568115.1 of Candidatus Acidiferrum sp. Lineage (GTDB taxonomy): Bacteria > Acidobacteriota > Terriglobia > Terriglobales > Acidobacteriaceae > Sulfotelmatobacter. The sequence goes on along the minus strand of DATMOP010000038.1, from coordinate 139,805 downwards.
CGCCGAATCGGTCGAGGCCAAAGGCGCTTTCGCCGCCGAGCGCTGCGCCGGCGTCACGAAATACTCCTCGAACGCACGTCCATTCACTTTGAAATCGCCGCTGCCCGGACGCAGATACACCCGCGCGATCGCCCGCTTCCGCCGTCCCGTTCCGTAGTACTGAACCAATTCTGCCATTTCGCTTTTAGCTCCTAATCTTGTTGTCATCCTGAGCGCAGCCGTTCTTCAGGCGGAGCGAAGGATCTCAAGCTTAACCGCTCGCGCCCTACGCGCGAACTTCCAACTTCAAGTCCTGAGGCTTCTGCGCCTCGTGCGGATGCTTGTCGCCCTTGTACACATTCAGCTTCGAGAGCATGTGCGCCGCCAGCTTGTTCTTCGGCAACATGCGCCGCACTGCATCTTCAATAATTCTTTCCGGCTTGCGCGCCAAACGCTTGCGGTAATCCTCGGTGCGCAGTCCGCCCGGATAGCCGGTGTAATGGTGGTACTGCTTCTGCTCCGACTTCATGCCGGTCGTCCGAATCTTCTCGGCATTGACCACAATCACGTGATCGCCAGTATCCAGAAACGGCGTGTACTGCGGATTCTCTTTGCCCATCAGGATGCGTGCTACTTGCGAGGCCAGACGCCCGAGCGTCTGCCCATCCGCATCCACGACAAACCACTTGCGCACAATTTCCCCCGGTTTGGGGAAATAGGTAGACATTGGAACTCTCCCAGAATGAAAAAAATTGCGAAACGCGATTGAAAATAGCAAAGAAGACCGCTCGTTGATTCTCCGGCGAGGACGCCAGACCATCAGGCGGGCAACCGCGAGACTTCCCAAAGTCTTTAAGATACCGTAGCCTGCGAGATATTGTCAACGCTGAGTTAACAGCGGTAGTGTCCTACGACTGCCGAATGTGGAATTCGACAAAGGCCTCCGCGGGGCAACAGAGTCTTGACAGCGATTTCGCAGTCGAGGATAATTCGGCTCTCTCGCGCCTTTCCCCGAGGCTGCCGACAGAATCAAATTCCCAGAGGTGCTCCCGTGAAAAAAGTGTTTCTGCTGAGCCTGGCGCTCGGCTTTCTCGCTCTCCCACTCCATGCCCAAAATGTGTGGACGAGCAAAATCGAAACCTTCGGCAACTTCGTGAAGCAATCGATCAACCCCAACGCAAACGGCATTGTGAGCATATTTACACCCGCAACTGGCATCACCGTTACTCGCGTTCAACTGTCGGCTGCGGGCGGTCAAATATGCACGACGCCACCGGGTATCAAAGTAACGGACGGTACAACGAGCTACTTGTTGGCTATCCCCAACACCACCGCTACCAACGGTTTCGTTGGGCCGGTTTCAAACGACAGCGGCGTCATCAGCGTCCCCTTCGCCGCCGGGGCCCAGCTCAAGGTGAAAGCGGTGCCCGGAAGTAGCGGCTGCAACCCGTATGAGATCAACATCGTGGTGCAGTACAGCGTGCCGTAAACTGAACTCAACCGCCTCGTCCGTTGGTTTCGGTTTCATTAGACCGACGGACGGGGCTTTTCTTAGTTGTATGGAGTAGTTCGATGCTGCAGCGCTCGGACAGTGCTCAATAAATAGTCGGGCGCTTTCTGCTTTCGTGCTAATATCCCGCCCCATGGTCGCGCCATTACGCACCATCCGCCTATTGTTGCCGATGGCACCAACCCTTACCGCCCTTTGCGCGTTCGCAGCCGATGAAACCGCCCAGCCCGCTCCGCGCTTCCGCGCCAAAACCACTGCCGGCGAACAGTTCAACAATGCGTCGGTCAAAGGCAAAGTCGTGCTGTTTGAGTTCTGGACCACGTGGTGCCAGTACTGCGAAGCCGAAGCCGAATTAGTCGACGACATTGCTAAGGAGTTCTCCGGCAAAGGCCTGATTGTGCTCGCCGTTGATGTCCTCGAACCCGATCAGAAAGTGAAGAAATATCTCGTTGAGCACCCTCGTTCCGTTCCCATAGTGCTCACCAAAGATACCAACCTTGCTGCCATGTACAACGCCCAAAGCTACCCCATCTACGTGGTTATCGACCGCGACGGCAACATCGCTGGCGAACAACGCGGCGCGGGAGGAGAGAACGGTTTGCGACGACTGCTTAAACGGGCGGGAATCGAAGCAAAGCCGGAAGCAGCAGAATAGATTCGGAGCGGACACAAACTCGCATTGGCTAAGTGCGGAGTCCTACGCGCTAACTGCTCACTCGTACGCCAGCGCCTCAATCGGATCTTTCCCCGCCGCCTTAAACGCCGGGTACAGCGCGCCAGCGACCGCTCCGAGCACCGCCACCAACATGGAACGCAAAACCCAGTCGCTGGTCACCACGACCTGCACCAGCGGAAAGCGATGCCGGATGGCCCAACTTGCCGCGAAGCTGAACCCGATCCCAAGCACGATGCCAAGCGCAGCAAGCAGTCCAGTCTCCCGCAAGATCGCGCTTACAATATAGAACTTCGACGCTCCGATCGCCTTCAGGATGCCGATCTCGCGCGTACGTTCCATCACGGCAGCGTACATAGACTGGAAAATCACGAGGAAGCCGATGATCACGCTGACACCAATCACCACGCCAATAAACGGCCGAAATCCGGGCAGGTGACTGGGTGTCATCATGCTGAGATACTCTTCTGTAGATTGCACGGAATATTTTTCCATCCCTGGCTGGCTCTTCACCTCGTTCACCACCGCACCTGCATCGGCGGGGTCGTCGAGTTTCACGTAAAAGACCGAGGCCTTATCTTTGGCGCCGAGTAGATCCTGCAGCGATGCGAGAGGCAGGAACTTGCGCGCTCCACGGCCATTCTCTACAATCCCGGCCACACGAAAGTTGTGGTTCAGGACCTCCATCGTGTCGCCCACTTTCACGTGTTTCTGACGCGCAATGTAGTCGTCTACCAGAATGTCATCCGGCCCCTGAAAGGGTCCGCCCCGCAGATATTGAAACGGTCCGCCTAAAGCCTCGAAGCTGGGCAGATCGATTCCGTCAATCACTTCGAGCGCACCTGCAGCTGAAAGCTGCCAAATCACCGGGCTCACCACCTTCACGTGGGGCAGGTTGCGGAGGATGTCGGCCACCTTGATAGGCACGGGCGCGCCACTAATGCCGGCAAGGTTCGTCGCTCCCGGCGGCTGCACAATAACATCGGCTCCAATGCCTGCCGTCCGATTTCTGGAATCGTTCATGATGCCGTAAGAAAGTCCGGCGATCAGCAGAATTAACGCCACTTCCAGAGCAACCGCGACAATGCTGATCAGAGACCGGATCGGCCGGTGCACCAGATTGCCGACAATCATTTTGTTCATCATGGCTTCAAAAGAACGAACCTGCCTGCCTTAGCGCCAGTTTCTTGTATCCCGCGGCGGTGCCGCTGCACTCGATTGCGGCTTATCCAAATGCACCACCTCCGCCCCCGGCGGCTGCTCCAGCGCAAATTGATCGTCGCGGAGCGGCTTGTTGATCTCCAGCTTCAACATGTTGAGAGTGATGTCATACTCTTCCTGCGGCCGGTAAATCTCGATGCGCGAGGGAAAGCTGACGCCATCGTAATCTTTGTAGGTCGCGTATCGCGCGTCGGTCGCCAGCTTGCCCAGCTCATCATAGATGTACTGGCGATGCGGCTGCAGGTCGGTGCGGCTGAACACAATCTTGCGTGACAGCTTCCAACTCTGATCGTCTTTACGAATCACCACGAGTTCGTAATCTTCCTGAAGAACACGATTTCCTTTAGCGTCGTGCAGAATCTCGTAACCATTCTCCAGCACCGCGATCTCGTGTTCAGGATCGATGGGGCGAATCAGAATCGCGTCGTAAATATCCTGGGGCCGGATACTCTCCATCGGCTGGTCGGGGTTATGCGTCTGCACTTCATTGCGGCCCACCACAAAGCGGTTCCTGGGCGGAATCCACAGCTTGAACTCCTCCCCGTTGCTCACCATGTCGAAAGCCGTGGTGCGCACGATCGGCAGCAACCCGATCATATGCAGCATTGCCGGCTTCCGCGCCAACACATACCCGCGGATCTCTTTGTAGTCGGTGACGTGGCCCTTCTTAGCACCGCCCGCCGACGTATCAATGTCCACTGTGGCCTGCAGCGACCGGAGCTTCTCGGCCTGCTGGTTGATGTTGTCAATCAGCGCTAATTGGGAGGTCTCCCGGAGCGGAGCCTTGGAGTACTTTTCCTCCACCGGCCGCGTCCGGAACAAACAGCCCGTAGTGGGCAGCACCGCTAAAAGCAACGTCAGGGCCCAAAAGGGCGAGATACGTCTCATGCAGGGATTAGATTAACTCCAGACCATTTGAGTATACCGCGACGAAAAGGGTGCAAGAACCAGCCAGGCTGCCCGTCACGGGAGAGGAACGGGGAGTTTTCGGCAGTGTCGAACGTGGTGCGTGGGGCGACCAAGCGAGAATCTTACTAAAGTCAGCTACGCCCGACCCTAGCGCGTCATCTAAACTGTCGCCATCGTGCGCAAGATCTTCTGGCTCATCCTGATTGCTGTTCTCGCCGGCGCGGGCTGCTTCGCCTGGGCTCTGCTGATCCCGGTTGAACCCCCGGGACAAACCTTCGTGATGCTGCATCCGGGCTACTCCACCCGCCGCATGGCCAGCGAACTCAAGTCCGCCGGGGTCATTCGCAGCGAGGAAGCGTTCGTCCTCTGGCACTACATGCGCCGTCGCCGTTCGCTCAAGGCCGGAGAATACCTCTTCGACAAGCCGAGGAACATTATTGAGGTGCAGAAACGTCTCCAGCGCGGTGACGTTTATTCCCACACGGTAGCCGTGCCGGAAGGCTTCACCATGTTCGACATCGCTCATGCCGTGGAAGCCGCAGGACTCGGCCCCGCGGACGACTTCCTGAAAGTAGCGCAGACGGATACGGCGCTGATCGCCGACGTCGCTCCCGGCGCGCCGTCGCTCGAGGGCTATCTGTTTCCCGATACCTACCAATTCAGCCGGATGCAAACCATGCATGACATGGCCGCAGTCATGGTCAAGCAGTTTCGACAAGTCGCACGCCAGATTGGATTGGTTCAGACGCCGACTGCCGCCCCGCCCGAGGGTGGATCAAGCTCGCCTCAAATCGTGCTTGAGACCGATCTTGAACGCACCGTGATCATGGCGTCCATCGTCGAGAAGGAAACAGCTGTTGCCGGTGAACGCCCCTTGGTCGCTAGCGTCTACTACAACCGCCTGGCGAAGAGGATCGCGCTCGACGCCGACCCCAGCATCATTTACGCCGAGCTCCTCGCCGGCACCTACCAAGGTGCGCTGCATCACGCCGACATGCAGTTCAGTTCCCGCTATAACACTTACAGATACCCGGGACTTCCCCCCGGCCCCATCGGCAACCCCGGCAAAAGCGCGCTGGAAGCCGCCATGCATCCCGCGCAAAGCGACTACTACTATTTCGTCGCCGACGCCCAGGGCCACCATCGCTTCGCCCGCACCATCGAGGAACACAATAAGAATGTCGCCGCCTACCGCCGCGCCGTGCGCGGAAAGTAGACCGTCCCTGTACGCCTTCTGCGGCGGAATCTTAAAACCTAATGCCAGGATGTAGGACGGTCCTGGCCTGGCGGGGATAACGCTACCTCTGCAGCAAATCCACCGGCGCCGTCACATCGTGCACGCGGAAATACTTGGCCAGCGCCGGATACTTCCGGGCCACGGCCTCATACATCGCGTAAGCCACGTTGCGATAGGAAACATGGCCGGCCGGCGTGGTGCGCAATTCGGAGATGTACACGACCTCGGCGAAGTCCATCTTGAACAGGGCGCGCTTGCGATAAGCCAGCGGGATTGCGTACTGCGAATTCTCTTCCGCCTCGGGGGCGTTGCGGGTGGCCAGCTTCTCAACCGCCGTTTGTGTGCGCTGCATGGCGGTATCGTAGCGGCTGCGCATGCCTGCATCTTCCACGTCGAGCAGCATCTCATAGCCGTGTTGCGTGGTGAAGCCCTGCATTACCTGAATGCAGCGGCGGTGGCGGTGCATGTCGCGGAAGCCGCCCGCATCCATCAGGATGTCGAAGCGGAACTGCTGGCCGGCGCGGAAGCCGCGCAGCATTTCATCGTGCTTGCCGCGATGGCGCAGGCCGAGGTCGATGATCTCTCGCCGGTAGCGCTCGCCCGAAACCTGCAACGCCTGGCGGACTTGTCGATAGGAGTGGTGGCAGTGCTCGTAGAGGAGCGTGGTGGCGATTTCGACCTCGAGCGGCTCTTCGTCGAGCAGGTCGACAATCGCTTTCGAGGGCGCGACCGCCTCGCTCTTCATCAGTTCGCGCGCGGCCTGCCGCAACTCGCGGCGCGTTTCCATCTCATACGGATTCGGGTCGGCATACTTCACCAGCGTGGGCGCGACCCGAACTTCATGCAGCAATTCCTGCTCGGCCCTCGCACCCAACTCCGGACTCAGCTTCCTAATCTCATCCACCAGTCCGCGCAACGACTCAGCATTCACGTTGTAAGCCGCCGACGTTGCCGCCTTTTTCAACGACTCACCGAGACTCCGGACTTCCTTATGTGTATGCGAGAGCAGGTGCGCCACCTGTGTTTCCAGAGTGCGCGCGTTGACGATCTCACCCAGCGAAGTATTCGTAGCCAGCGGCAGCAGGTAGCGGGTGATGTCAAAGGCCCGCGCCTTCAGCGTGCGCTCGTATGCTTCCTGCTTCATGTCCGCAGGCTTGGGAGTGATGCTGATCAAGTGCCCGGTCATGTGCGCCGACAATGCTTCATATTCGGCAAAAAGAAAACCCAGCGTCTCGCGGTAGAGCTTGCGGGCTTCATCGTCGGAACCGAAATCGGGCGTATAGTAGCCACTCTTCTTGAAATCCTGATAGCGGGTCGAGCGCTCCTGGCCATCCCAGCGCTGTTCGTCAGCTAGTTCGATTGCCGCGAGAATCGAGAGCCTCTCAACCGCCAGCGCAATGTGAGCCAGGTCGGCAATCGAGCGGTGGCCGTACTGAAAGTAAAAAGTGTTGAGAAACTTCTCCGCCTTCTGCGCGCTGATCTCGCGCAGCGATTCCTTCATCGACAGCGACGAGCGCGAGTACTTCGCCATGGCATAAGCCTGAATTTCCGGCTCGACGCCGTATACGGCGAACACCTCCGTGGAAGGCGCGTCGGACTGCGCCCTTTCAGCTGCCGCGTCATTCTCCGCAGCCGAAGCCCGCTGCGGCGAACGATGTCCGGGGCTGGACGACACCGGGTCTAATGTGGAGGATTTTTGGTTGGAAGGCTCGGGCATGGCGATCACTTCGTTGACAGCAGTCTGAGACATGGGAGTGTCTGGAATGTTAATCGGCGGAAGCACAATGCGCAATGCGTTTCACCCAGCGACTCTTCCCGCGCTGTGGATATCGTCGCCATGGATGAACTCGTCCAGAAAATCGCGGCCCGCATGCCCGCTCACCGCGGACTGCCGACATATGCCCTAAACTGGAGCGTGGAATCCGCACTTCAATATGCAGCCCATCGCCCCTGGCCGTTGCCTTTAGGCCCGTGGGTCATGAAGCAGATCTGGCACGATCTGCTCTTCGCCCACTGGCCGCTGCCGGCCGAGAAAATGCGGGATCTCGTCCCTGCGCAGCTAGCGCTGGACACCTTCGATGGGCAAAGCTGGGTTGGAGTAGTTCCATTCCACATGAGCGGGATTAGGGCTCACGGATTGCCGCCGATTCCCGGCCTCTCGCGCTTTCCCGAGTTGAACGTCCGCACCTATGTGACTCACGGGGGCAAGCCGGGAGTGTATTTTTTCAGCCTCGACGCCGCCAACCTTCCGGCAGTTTGGGCCGCCCGCGGTTTCTATCATCTTCCGTATTTTCACGCTACCATGAGCGCAGAAGAACTCGGCGGGAATATTCACTACCGGTCGCGTCGTCTCCGTGGCGCCGCAGAGTTTCGCGGACAGTACCGCCCCACCACCGAAGTGCGCCTGCGCGAGAAAGGTTCGATTGAACATTGGTTCACCGAACGCTATTGCCTCTACACCACCCACCGTTCCCAGGTGTATCGCGGCGAGATTCACCACGAGCAGTGGCCGCTGCAAGATGCGGAAGCCTTGGTTGAGACCAATACGGTCGCCGCTGCCGGTGGTATTGCGCTGCCCGCCAGTGCTCCGTTACTGCATTTCGCCCACCGACTTGAGGTTCTAATCTGGCCATTGCGCCGTGCCAACTAGACGTGGCGGGTATAATCGCACGTTCTGAAGTAAAGCTTTCTTATTCGAAACTCAAGGCGACCACTGGAGAATCTGATGTCCCTTTCAGGACGCGTGGCGTTCGTCACTGGCGCATCGCAAGGCATTGGAAAAGCCTGTGCACTGAAGTTGGCCGCGGAAGGCGCAACAGTTGCCGTTGCCGCGCGCAATCAGGACAAGCTGAACGAACTGGTGAAGGAAATCACTGCGGCGGGCGGCAAGGCGGCGGCTTTCGCGCTCGATGTCACAGATGAAGAGCAGGTCAAGTCCGCCATCAAGGCCGCCATCGCCGAATTCGGCAAGATCGATATCCTGGTCAACAACGCCGGCATCACCCGCGACCAGCTCGTCATGCGTATGAAGCGCGCCGACTGGGACGCCGTGCTGCAAACCAATCTCACCTCCGCTTATCTCTGCATCCAGCAGGTCACCAGCTCCATGCTCAAGCAGCGCTGGGGACGCATCATCAACATCACTAGCGTCTTCGGCCAGATGGGGCAGGCCGGCCAGGCGAACTACGCCGCGTCTAAGGCCGGACTGATCGGCCTGACCATGGCCATCGCCCGCGAGCTGGGATCGCGCAACATTACCTGCAACGCCGTAGCTCCGGGCTTCATCGAAACCGCCATGACGGAGGCGCTCGGCGACGAATTCAAGCAGAATGCTGCAAAACAGATTCCTCTAGGCCGCGTGGGGTCGCCCGCCGATGTGGCCAGCGCCGTGGCCTTTCTCGCATCAGACGAGGCTTCCTACATTACCGGCCACGTGCTGAACGTGAACGGCGGCATGCTGATGGGATAGGAAAATCTTTCAACGCAGGGGACACAGAGGTTCACAGAGGAATGAGAGCCGAGCACGCAAGCCCTTTAAATTACTCTGTGTCCCCTGTGGTGAAGGTTTTGACTTTTGCTCAAGTTGAATCGTCAGCCCAAATCGCCCAAGCCCGCGAACTGTTCCTGGAATACGCGCAATCCCTGGGCTTCAGCCTCTGCTTTCAGGGTTTCGACAAAGAGCTCGCCGGACTTCCAGGCGACTACTCTCCCCCCGAAGGCCGCCTGCTGCTGGTGGAATGTGAAGGTCAACTGGCAGGCTGCGTCGCCCTCCACAAGTTAGAGCCCGGCATCTGCGAAATGAAGCGCCTTTACCTGCGCTCACAATTCCGTGGCAAGGGTCTGGGACGTGCCTTGGCTGAGCGCATCATCGGGGAGGCACGCCAGATCGGCTATCAGCGTATCCGTCTTGACACCGTCGAGCCCATCATGAAAGATGCGGTCGCCATGTACCGCAAGCTCGGTTTCACGGAAATCCCGCCCTACCGCCCGAACCCGATTGCGGGCGCGATGTATATGGAGCTGGAATTGTGAGGTAGTGATGAGGCTTCTTGAGCCAGGAAGAGGAGCTGGTTGCCCGCGCCGGTTATTTCTTTAACACTGTTCAAGCGGAACCGGCTACGGCTGGTCAAGTCCTGGCAAGAAAGTGGCTCCGGATATGGCACTAATTTCCACTTGCCAGAAAATCTCGATGTGGTTACTATGTCGCATCCTGCAATGCTCCCCCAGATCAACATCGGCGAAACCATTCGAAACTACCGGCTGCAGAAAGGTATGTCTCAGGGAGACATCGAGAAGCGTACCGGCCTGCTGCGTTGCTACCTGTCGCGGGTGGAGAACGGCCATACCATCCCGTCGCTCGACACGCTGTCAAAAATTGCCGGAGCCATGGAGATTGCGCTGTCTCAGTTCTTCTCCGAGTCCGGCCACAGCAACGGCTCCAAGGGACTGCCGCAGCTTTCCGATGACGAAGTGCGCTTCCTCAGCCAGGTCCGCCGCTACGCCACCAACCTGAATGACAGCGACCGCAAGCTGGTGCTGGCCATGGTGAAGAAGATGGCCGCGAATTCCGCGAAGTAGCTGTCCTCTCTCAGCTTTCAGCCCTAAGCCATCAGCTTGGGCTGACTACGCGAATCTGTTCTTTCTGAGATCTGAAAGCCGACAGCAGGTACTTTCGTACCATGACCTCCGGTGACCGCGGGTTACCTCGCCGCCGCCTCGGATTCTCTCTACACTGTTAGTTGGAGATCCCTGAGTGACCACCGACGAAGAACTGAATGTGCTCGAGACTCAGCTCCGGCGGCTGAAAATCGAGTACGAAGTTTTTTTCAGCAACCCCACCAAGCGCCCTCCCACCGACATCGAGTGGAAGGTGCTCTCCCTGCTGCGCAAGTTTTCCGATGGCGGACGCATGAGCTTCTCCCAGCGCTTCCGCTACAACGAAATGGCTCAGCGCTATGCCATCTACAGCGACCTGTGGCGCAAGAAGTCGCGCATCCGCGAAGAGGGCTACCGCCGCCCGCAGGATGCGCTGCTAGCCGTGCAGGGAGTTCGTCCCGAAGAGGAGCACAAACCTCAGCACAATCCGGTCTACGGATTGAGCCACGCCGCCGCCGCGGCAGGGGATGCGCCCGCCGCTGTTTCGCAACGGTTCACCTTGCACACCGCAGCGGATAACACTGAGCGCGAACAGGTGGAGCGACTGTTCAACACCCTGGTCGCAGCCAAGAAGAAGGCGGGAGAAAATGTCTCCGGCAACCTCGATTCTTTCTCCACCTTCGTGCAGAAAAAGACTGCCGAGATCCGCAAGCAGTACCACTGCCAGGACGTGGAGTTCTCCGTCGAACTCACCGATGGCCACGTCAAACTGAAGGCCAAGGCGAAAGCGTAAGAAGCGTCGCTAGGGTTTAGGCGCTCGTCCGAGTATCTTGTTTAGGCAATCACCACAGTCAGATCGGGCCTGCCCGGATCTTTTTGTGGAATAGCCCGCTATGACGAGGTAAAGTGTTGTCTGGACCAAAGCGGAGGCCCCGATGCCGCTCATCCGGGAGCAATTGAAGTCCGACCCCGTGATGGCCCGGCTGGCGACCCATAGCACGGTCGACTTTCGTCCGATTGTTGCTTCTGGTTTTATTGCAGCAGTTATTCTGGCTGTTTTTATCGCGATCTTTGCCCATGGCATTCCTGTGTTAGTGGCGGCGGCAGTAGGCATTTACGTTGCGGCAATCGGCGTTTATAGATTGCGAAATGAACGAAGACTGCTGAGCGATTATTCGACCGCCGTCGCCACAGTGTCACAGCGGACCAAGACTGAAGGGCCTGAGGGCGGATTTTCCTATTCGGTGCGATACGGATTTCTCGCTCCCGATGGGAAGCTATATCTGGGTGAGTCAGGCTCGACGGAAAAGGAGCTTCCCCTAGAGGGCGAAACGATTCCCATCCTCTATAGACGCACCGACCCCAGCCAGAACATGACTTTAGCGACATTCGTCTTTCACCGCTTCACCTACACAGGAACTGAATAGCCATGCGGGCCGTGATGTTACGGTCTCGTTTGTAGCGGCTTACAAAGACTCATTGCTGATAGAATCTTCGGTCGCTCCGCACTCATCCTTCATAGTCCGAGGCCGATCATGTCCCGCAGCACTTCCCGTATCCAGCGCGCTATCCTCAGCGTCACCGACAAAACCGGCCTCGTAGATTTCGCGCGCCAGCTCGCCGGCCTCGGCATCGAACTGATCTCCACCGGAGGCACGGCCAAGCTGCTGCGCGAGTCCGGCATCGCCGTCAAAGACATCTCCGAACTCACCGGCTTTCCCGAAATGCTCGATGGCCGCGTCAAGACGCTGCATCCCAAGGTGCACGGAGGCATTCTGCATCGCCGCGAGAATCCCGCGCACACCGCCGCCGTTGCCGAACATGACATCCAGCCGATCGACATGGTCGTCGTCAATCTCTATGCCTTCGAGAAAACCGCCGCCAAGCCTGGTGTGGCCTTCGAAGAGTTGATCGAAAACATAGACATCGGCGGACCATCCATGATCCGCTCCGCCGCGAAGAATTTTCACGATGTCGCCGTCGTTACATCCCCGGCCGACTACTCGGCCCTCGCCGAAGAACTCGCCCGCAACCAAGGCGCGTTCTCGCTCGAAACGAAATGGCGGCTGGCGCAGAAAGCCTTTGCCACAACATCTGCCTACGATTCCGCAATCGCCTCAACTCTGGAAAAAATCCCAGCAGACTTCCACCTACCGCCGAAGGACGAATCCTTCCCGCAAACCTTTCGCCTCTCATTCCAGAAAACTCTCGACCTGCGCTACGGCGAGAACCCGCACCAGAAGGCGGCCATGTATTCCGACGGCTCCGGCGTGGGCGTAGCCAACGCCCTCCAACTTCAGGGCAAGGAACTTTCCTACAACAACATAGTCGACCTGCAAGCCGCCTGGGACCTCGCCCAGGAATTCGATCCGCAAGATGAAGGCGTCTGCGCCATCATCAAGCACACCAATCCTGCTGGCACTGCTACAGGCAAGACTCTCGCCGAGGCCTATAAGCGCGCGCTCGAATGCGATCCGGTCTCCGCATTTGGCGGCGTGATTGGCGTGAACCGCCCAATCGACGGCGAAGCCGCTGAAGAGATGCACAAACTCTTCCTCGAAGTAATCGCCGCCCCAGGATTCGACGAGGCGGCCAAAGCCCGCTTCGCGACCAAGAAAAATCTCCGCCTGGTCGAAGTGAAAGCCGCGGCGCAGAAGTGGATTCTCAAAAATGTCTCCGGCGGAATTCTTTTGCAAGACGCCGATATACGCCCATTGCAAGACATCGACCTGAAAGTCGTGACCCAGCGCGCGCCCACGCCCGAAGAAACCCGCGCGCTGCTGTTCGCCTGGAAGGTCTGCAAGCACGTGAAGTCCAACGCCATTGTCTACGCCCACGACGGACAAACTGTAGGGGTCGGCGCCGGCCAGATGAGCCGCGTCGACTCCGCCAAGATCGGGGCCATGAAAGCGCAACTGCCGCTGAAGGGAACCGTAGCTGCCTCCGACGCATTCTTCCCCTTCCCCGACGGCGTGGAGGAAATCGCGAAGGCCGGAGCGACCGCCATCATCCAGCCCGGAGGCTCACAGCGCGATCCCGAGGTCATCGCCGCCGCCGACCGCCTTGGCTTAGCCATGCTGTTCACTGGCGTGCGCCACTTCCGCCATTGATGAGAACATGGGGCATGCGCCTGAATGCATACTTTAGCCATCGGGCATCTTCCGCAAGCTCGCTACTGGATACGCTGTATGGACTGCGAGTTCCCGTTGTAGCAAGTTCTTCCGGTGCGCGCCCGTCGTCTTGAAGATCGCATCCGTGAGCTGTGCGCCCGAGCTATTTCGGCGCAAGACCCAGAATTGGACTCGATCTTTTCCGCCCTGCAACTCGCCCTCCGCGAGCACAACGATCGACTCAGAAGACTGGCGGCCGCGAAACTAGCCGCCTGGCGGCCCCGCGGCGGCGGGATAACTATTCTTCCGCCAGTATCTGGTCTGTCGTTCGAGTGCGCGATTTGCAGCAGACCAATCCCTCTCGAAGACTCGAAAATCAGCGAAGATGGCCTGCCCATTCACGAAGACTGCTACGTGGCGAAGCTTACAGGCGATGGAAAAACTCGACCAGTGCAAATTCTTGCATCTTGACCCGGTCTTAGACAGCAGCATACTCAGCCCGGTCATAATCGTTCTACTTGGCAAATCGTCCGCGAAGTTTTACCCCCGGAGAAGCACTATGACACCAAAACTGAAGTTGGTATTTCTGCTGACCAGCATTCTGATGGTGGCGGCCCAAGCGAGCGCCTCCTATCAGGAGTGCACGAGTACGATCACTGGCAACTTTAACGGCACGGCCATCAACCAGGGAGATTACATCTGGTTCACCGGCGTTCTCACCGTGAAGGGTCTCGGTTCCACTTCGACGACAGTTTACGTCAGTCACGCTTCGGTTACTTTCACCGTCAACAACCAAACCTACACCATAAAGGTGCCCAGCTCGGCCATCACCTTTTCGTCAGCGACAACAGTCGCAACCACAGATTACGTCCAGCTGCAACCGCTGTTTCTCGGAAAAGGGTGGAAGACGCAACTGCAATTGACCGGACTGGCGGGCAACGATCTGATGACCGCCGTGGAATTCAAGGTGCCCGCAGGCGGATTGCCCGGCGGCATCAAAGACGTCGCCCTCACCGCCACGTTCTCCAGTTACGCGGCCGGGCTCACGGTGAATTGCAATGGGGCGCGTCCGTCTATACCTCCTTTGACACCGATTACAACGCCCTGGGCGTGAAGCCGGTCGATGACAACAAGGCAAGCGAGTACAAGAACTCCGACCATGCGGGAACTCCGGAGAATTTCAAGCCCTTCGTAACCGGAGGAGCCACTGGCGGCGGTGGATCGAATTACACCGGCTCCTACAGCGCAACCGGCAGTTGCGCCCTCACTCCAGAGGGCTCCTCGTCGATCACGGCAGGCGAGTGACCGTTTGCTATAAGGATGGATCGTTCACAACGTTAGCTTCAGCGTCGCAAGCGGGTTCGCTGGAGTCGAGCCCGCTTTTTCTTGTTCAAGTCTTTACCAAACTTGACAATTGAACTCTTCAAGTTCCCTCCGGTCCCTGTACTTTCGGGCTTCCCAGCGCCACGCTTCATGCCTCGTGTTTTTCCCAATTGTGCCTTCGCCGGGTTAGAATTGAAGAACCCCACCCCCGGCGGTTTTGCATCCAATGATTATGCTTTCGGGAAGTGCACGAAGCCTTAACAGAAGCGTTCTAATAGAGTCCGGTCCGATAGAATTAATTAATTCCAGCGTCGTCAGGTCGAGCATGAATAGAATTTTTCGCAGTGTCTTAGTGTTGACGTTCCTCACGGCGGCCGCAGCCGCGCAATCCAAGCCATCCTCGCCCGCCGAGAAGCCTGTGGATTCCAAGGCCGCCCAGTCCTCGCCGCGCAAAGTGGATCGCGCCGCCGCCTATTACCACTACACGCTGGCGCACATGTACGAGGAGCAGATCACGATCTACGGCCGCAGCGAGTTGGCCAATAAGGCAATGGACGAATACCGGCTGGCCATTGAGGCCGACCCATCCTCCGAATTCCTCACCTCCGCTCTCGCCGAGCTTTACGTGAAGACCGGACGCATCCGCGATGCCGTGCTCGAAGCCCAGGACATCATCAAGCGCGACCCGAACAACCTCGAAGCTCACAAGCTGCTGGGCCGGATCTATCTGCGCTCGCTCGGCGACCTCCCGGGCAGCGGCAACAACGGTTCCGATAACGTGCTCAAGCTGGCGATCGAGCAGTACGAACAGATCGTCAAAATCGAGCCCAACAATGTTGACAACCACCTTCTGCTGGGCCGCCTCTACCGCCTGAACAATGACTTGCAGAAGGCGGAAAATGAGCTCAAGACAGCGGTGAAACTCGATCCGGACTCGGAAGAAGCCATCACCACTCTGTCGCTGCTTTACACCGACGAAGGCGA
Organism: Candidatus Acidiferrum sp.; assembly: GCA_035568115.1. Classification (GTDB taxonomy): domain Bacteria; phylum Acidobacteriota; class Terriglobia; order Terriglobales; family Acidobacteriaceae; genus Sulfotelmatobacter. The sequence goes on along the minus strand of DATMOP010000038.1, from coordinate 124,263 downwards.
CTCGGCGCATGCTCTCCAGGTGCTGAGTTCCGTGCCCGACACGCGGCGCTCCGCCAAGCTGTATGCCGCTCTGGGCGCCACCTACGAGCAGCGCAAGGAATTCAAGAGCGCGATAGACGCCTACAAGCACGCCATCCAATTGGATCGCGACAATCTCGACGCCATTCGCGGCCTCGCGGAAAATCTCTTAAACGATGGCCAGATTGACGCCGCACTCGATCAGTACAAAGTGATCGCCGATGCCAACCCTGAAGACGCGCAGACCTACCTCCGCATCTCCGAAATCTACCGACGCCAGGGCAAATACGAGGAGGCGTTGGAGAGACTGAAAAAGGCCCAAACGATGGTTCCCGATGCCCTCGAAGTGCCCTACAACATCGCAGTCGTCTACCAGGCCCAGACGCGCTATGACGAGGCCGCAAAGGTTTTGCAGGACTTGCTTAAGAAGACCGAGAAGGCGGAAAACAGCTACTCGCAAGCCGACCGCAACAATCGCGCCATCTTCATCGAGCGCCTCGGCATGGTCTATCGCGACCAGGAGAACTATTCGGCTGCGGTTGAAGCTTTCCGCAAGATGATTCCGTTCGGCGACGACAACGCCCGCACCGGTTATCAGGATGTCATCGATACCTACCGCGAAGCCAAGCAGTGGCAGCAGGCCACCGCGGCGGCCAAAGAGGCAGTGCAAAAGCTGCCCAACGACCGCGAGCTGCGCATGGTGCTGGACGCTCAACTCGCCGACACTGGCGACCCCGAGAAACCTCTCGCCGACGTTCGCTCTCTGCTCAAGGGCACGCCGGACGACCGCGAGGTTTATCTCCGCCTTTCCATCATGTACACGCGGCTGAAGCGCTGGAGCGACGCCGAAGAGGCTCTCAACAAGACTGAGCAGCTCTCAACCAAATCCGAGGATAAAGAGAACGTCTACTTCCTGCGCGGTTCCACCTACGAGCGCGAGAAGAAATACGACCAGGCCGAAGCCGAGTTCAGGAAAATACTGGCCCTCAACCCGCAGAATGCCGCCACCCTCAATTATCTCGGCTACATGAATGCCGATCGCGACGTTCGCCTCGAAGAATCGCTCAACTATGTCAAGCAGGCGGTGAGCGTCGAGCCTACGAACGGAGCGTATCTGGATTCCCTGGGCTGGGCCTATTTCAAGCTCGGCAAGTTCGATCTTGCTGAAGAGAACCTGGCCAAAGCCTCCTTGCGTATGGGTTCGGACCCAACCGTGCAGGATCACCTCGGCGACCTCTACCAGAAAACCGGTCGCCTGAAGCTGGCCGCCGCTCACTGGGAGCGCGCCGTCCAGGAATGGAATAGAACCGTAGCCGCAGAAGTGGACACCGATCTGTTCGCTGCCACACAAAAAAAGCTTGACGCCGCCAAGGTGCGGCTTGCGAAGGAAGGGTCAGGGAATCAGTAGCTAGTACCTAGTACCGAGTACCAAGCAAGGCGTTTCGGAGCCGCCGCCGGGGACTGGTTTACTAGCAACTAGGTACTCGCTTCTCGCACCTGATAAACTTTGAAAATGCTGGCCGGCTATGCGGTCCATGTGGAAGACTCCCGCGGACGCCGCTTCCCTGAACTGCCGCATCCCTACCGCAACGACTTTCAGCGTGACCGCGACCGGGTGATCCACGCCCGGGCGTTTCGCCGGCTCGAAGACAAGACGCAGGTTTTCACGCGCCGCTATTCCGACCATTTCCGGAACCGGCTCACCCATACCATTGAAGTAGCACAGATCACACGGACCATCGCGGGGGCGCTCGCGCTCAACGTCGATCTGGCCGAGGCGCTGGCCCTGGTGCATGACCTCGGCCATCCCCCGTTCGGCCACGCCGGGGAAAAGGCGCTCGACGCCGCCATGCGCGCCCACGGCCTCTACTTCGATCACAACCTGCACGCCCTGCGCATTGTGGAAGATTTCGAGCAGCGCTACGCCGCCTTTCGCGGACTGAACCTGACCTTCGAAGTGCGCGAAGGCATCATCAAACATTCTCGTGACTACGACGAAGCGAAACATCCGGAACTGGCGGAGTATTTGCTCGACCGGCGTCCTCCTCTGGAAGCCCAGCTCATCGACCTGACCGACGAGATCGGGTACAACACCGCTGACCTTGACGATGGATACGAGGCTCATCTGCTGACGCTGGAACAAGTCCGCGCCGGCGTGGCGGTCTTTGAACATTTTTTCCGCGGGGTTGAGAAAATCTATCCCGATGCGCCTGACAAGCTGAAGTTCAACGAGGCGTTGAAAGGAGTTTTCAACCAGCTGGCTGGTAACCTGATCACCAACACGCAGGCGCGGCTGAGGCAGGCCGGGATCGAAACTCTGGCCGATGTCCGTCTGCACAAAGAGCGCCTGGCCGCATTCAGCCCCGAAGTAGAAGCCGAACGCAAGCAGATCAAGGATTTCCTCTACGAAAATCTCTACTACAGCCCGTCACTCGCAGCAGAAAAGGACGACGCCGAACGCATCGTCACCGACCTGTTCGCCTTCTGGATGGATAACCCCTCAGCCCTGCCGCACTACTACCAGGAGAAGGCCAGTCAGGAATCCCTGCCGCGCATAGTCTGCGATTACGTCGCCGGCATGACCGACCATTTCATCAGCGAGCAGTATGAAAAGCACTGCGGCTGTAACGAATCTTCAACACAGGGGGCACAGAGGGACACAGGATAAAGCAAGCCCACCCCTGTGTTCATCTGTGCCCTCTGTGTTGAGGTCTTGTTTTGGACTCTTCGAGAGCAACAGCCATTCTGGCTTTGTCCCAACGACACCTTCACTGCGCCGCCACCGCCGCCACCACATCAAACAAAACCCTTGGCCCGCGCCGCACTTCCTCCACGCGAATACGTTCGTCATTCCCATGTTCAGTGTTGCCTTCTTCCTGCGTGGCCGTATAAGGATTGAATCCGTAGGAAACGATGCCCAGCGGCCGGTAGCGCTGGTTCTCGGTATACCCGCTGGTGATGTGCGGCACTACCGGAGTGCCGGGAAAATATTTACCCGAGACCGCGCGAATGGCACCGTATAGTGCCGTATTCGTGGGGGAGTAATTGGCCTCGCGGAATTCCTTGCTCAGCGGTTCAACCGTCACGTTCGGATCATTCACCACTCGCTGAATCTCCTCCAGCAATGCCTTGGGATTTCCTCCCGGCAGAATCCGCACATCCAGATTTGCCCAGGCCTCCGGCGGAATCACGTTCGTCTGTCCCGACCCGCCCAGCATGGTGAGCGAGATGGTGTCGCGCAACAGAAAGTTCAGCGCTTCGTCCTTCTCTACGTCTTGCTGAAACTTCTTATCTTCGACGGCTTTGCGGATGTTGCGATACTCCCTCGCCTCCTCCGGCGGTTCGTAAGGGGCCATGTCGCGCAGGAATTCCTCCACCACCGGCAGCACTCTCAAAGGCGTACGATAGGCGAGAATGCGGTCCAGCGCGCGCACCAGCCGGTTGGGAGCAGAATCCGGAATAGGCCGTGACGCGTGCCCCGGACGTCCGTGCGCCACAACGTGCAGCCAGAACGTCGTCTTCTCCCCCACATCCACGCCCACATATTTCACTTTGCCGTTTTCCAGCAGGTTCTCTCCACCTTCGTTGATCAGAAACTCCGCGTTCTCCAGCAAATCCCGCTGATGCGTGATAAACCAATCTGACCCGGTGCCGTCCGCTTCTTCGTCGGCCACTGCCAGAAAAATCACATCGCGGTCGAGTTCGATCTTCTCCCGCTCCAACATGACCATCACGACCAGTTGCGCTAGTCCTTCGTCCTTCATGTCCTGTGCGCCGCGGCCCCAGATGTAACCATCTTTGATCTCACCGCTGAACGGAGGAACTCTCCAGTGCGAGGCGTCGCTGGTGACCACATCCATGTGATTCAGCAAGATGATCGGACGCCTGACCTCAGCCGAACTGTGCGGCAGCCGGGCCCACAGATCGCCGCGTCCCGGCGCATATTCGAAGGCACGATTCTCAATGCCCTCCTGATCGAGAATCTTCTTGTAGAAAGCCACCGCCCGCATCTCATTTCCCGGAGGATTCGTGGTGTCGATTCGCAAGTATTCCTGCATCCACGTCACGGCGAGGTCGGAATACTGCTGCATGCGATCTGCGGGAATGCGCGACGACGCCATCGCGGTCGGCTCATCTGCCGGATTTGCTACCGAGAAAGCTTTCCCAGCCCCACTCAACAGCAATGCCGTTATCACCAGTCTGGCGACCGGTTGCTGAAACCGCAGTCCATCGAGCCAGCACGCATTTCTCAGATTGTTTGATCCCAAGTCATCCTCCCTGAACGTTCCGACACACGCAGTTTTTATATCAGGTTTGCCAAAATTACCCTGCCTTTCACACCTCCAGCTATCCCTCCCCTCACTCCAGAGGTACAATGTCTTTAGATATCAATGATTTAGCTCTTCAACCTTGGAGCAAGGTTTGGCATCCAACCTGTATTAGTGAGGACAGGCGCCAACCGGGTTTACGGTGCCTGAAGTTTGAGATGTTCAGGCGTGCGTTGCGTCAGCGCATGCCGGCAAAGCGGCCACCGCTTGCTGGATCGTCTGTAGGTTTTAGGGGACGCAATTACAAAATCACGCAACACGCGCGTTTTGGCGTGCTGGAGTGGAGCCCCCAAACGCTCCCCCCAACTTGGAGAAAGTTTCTTATGAAAAGCCGCATTCTCGTAACTTTGCCCCTGGCTGCAATGCTTGCATTTCCAGCCTTCGCGCAAACTTCGTCTTCATCTACTCAAGATCAGTCCAACACGCCTGCCGCGTCACAGTCGAGCGACACTGCAACCGGCAAGCAGCCTCTGCAGGCCCCGGCTCGCGAGGGTTTCTGGGGTCGTGTGAACCCATTCGCCCGCAAGAACTATGTGAAACGCCAGACCGATCCCATCCGCGACCGCGTCAATGAACTCGACGACTTGACCGCGGCCAACGGCAAGGCGATCAAAGATACCGACTCCCGCGCCCAGGCTGGCATCCAGCTGGCTTCGAACAAAGCTAACGAGGCCGACCAGCACGCCATTGATGCCGGTAACAAAGCCACCATGGCGCAGCAGAGCGCGCAGCAGGCCACCACCCGCATTCAGACGGTCGAGACCGTGGTTGGCAACATCGACCAGTACAAGGCATCGAACCAGACCGAAATTCGCTTCAAGCCCGGCCAGACCGTGTTAAGCAAGAACGCCAAAGATGCTCTGGACGAGATGGCGAACACGGTGAAAGGCCAGCGCGGCTACATCATCGAAGTGCAGGGATTCTCTTCCGGTAAGGGCCAGGTCGCGATCTCCAACTCGCAGAAGATGGCCGAGTCGGTGGTCCGGTACATGGTGCTGAACCACGAGATTCCGGTCTACCGCATCTACCTCGTAGGCATGGGCAATGCCCCGGTCGCGGGTACGGACGCGGATGCTAACGCGAAGACCAAGCACATCAGCGGCGGACGCGTGGAAATCAGCCTGCTAAAGAATGATCTGGAGCAACTCTCCAGCAATTCCTCGGCTCCGACGACCACTGCGGACCAGCAACAGCCGAAGTAGTCGCAGTCAAATCAGTTTGGGACCAAGGGCGCCTCGCCCGAGTCCCTCCCCCAGAGAAAGCCCTTCGCTCGCGCGAGGGGCTTTCTCGTGTCTGCATGAAAGGGCAGACCCTTCACGCATTAGGCGCATCGCTCCGGGAGCCGTATCCGCAATTGCCATGTCCGCTCTCGCCCGCTTAGAATCTTCTATTCGGCTCCCAGTTCCTGTGAGGACGATTGAACAAAGGCATCGCTATTTATCCCGGCTCGTTTGATCCGCCCACCAACGGGCACCTTGATCTGATGGAGCGGGGCGCCAAGATTTTTGAGGAACTAGTGGTTGCGATCCTGCGCAACTCGGAGAAGAGTCCGATGTTCAATGTAGCCGAGCGCCTGGAAATGCTGCGGGCGCTCACGGGACATCTGAAAAATGTCCGCATCGATACGTTTGACGGGCTCATGGTCGAGTACGCGAAATCCATGGAAGCGATTTGCATCCTGCGCGGCATCCGGGCCATCAGCGACTACGAATATGAATTGCAGATGGCGCTGATGAACCGCAAGCTCGAACCCACACTCGAGACTGTCTTCATGATGCCCGCCGACAAGTACTCCTACGTCAGCTCGCGGCTGGTTCGCGAAGTGGCGCAGGCGGGCGGCCCGGTGAAGGGATTGGTCCCTGAGATTGTGGAGCAGAGGCTGCGCGACAAAATCACTCCCGTGAAGCAGCGTGAGACCCGTGCGATTGAAATTCTGGATCGAATCGATCTCGGCGGAAAAGAATTAGACCCAAAAGGGACGAAAAGGAAAAAGAAGGCATGACCACCGCGACGAGCGAAGCTCTGAAACTTACTGACCGGATCAATCGAATTGAGCCCTCCGCCACCATGGCGGTCGTGGCCGAGGCAGACAAGCTGCGCGCGCAGGGCATCGACGTTGTGGATTTCGGGGCCGGCGAGCCGCACTTCGCCACGCCACAACGCATCAAGGACGCAGCCATCGCCGCCATCCAGGGCAACTTCACGAAATACACGGCGGTCCCGGGCACTCCTGAGTTGCGCGACGCCATCGTGCAACGCCATGCCGTGGACTTCGCTTCCGCTTACCGCCGCGAAGAGGTCATCGCCTCCACCGGCGGCAAGAACGCGCTGTTCAACGCGATTCAGGTGCTGGTCGATCACGGGGACGAAGTGATTCTACCGGTACCCTATTGGGTTTCGTTCAAAGACATCGTGCGCTATGCCGGCGGTGAGAATGTGCTGCTGCAGTCGGACGAGTCGCAAGGTTTCCGCGTTACGGCGGGGATGGTTGCGAGGCTAATCACTCCGAGAACCAAAGTCATCATTTTGAATTCGCCCTCGAATCCCTCGGGCGCGGTGATGAGTGCCGGGGATCTTACGGAGGTAGTCCGCCTGGCACACGAACGCGGAATCTGGGTGCTCTCCGACGAGTGTTACGTCTACCTGAATTACACCGGCAAGAATTTTTCTGTGGGATCGCTGCGCGAATACAAGGAGCGCATCGTGGTGTTGGGTTCGCTCTCGAAGACCTACGCCATGACGGGCTGGCGACTAGGTTACGCTCTCGGTCCGGCGGCGGTGGTGAACGCGATGTCGAAGTTGCAAAGCCAGTCCACTTCGAATCCGACTTCAATTGTTCAGAAGGCGGCGGTAGCGGCGCTGAACGGTCCACAGGAGTGCGTCGAGCAGATGCGGCGCGAATATATCGAACTGCGCGACCACGTGGTGCGGGGCTTGCGCTCGATTCCCGGCGTGACCTGCACGCTTCCGCAGGGGGCGTTCTATGCCTATCCCAACATCTCGGCGTTTCTGGGACGCGGCGGCGTGAAATCGGCATCAGACGTGGCGGGACGGCTGCTCAGGGAAGCGCACGTGGCCACAGTGCCGGGAGAAGGCTTCGGCACGGGCGAGCATATCCGCGTCTCCTACGCGACCTCGAAATCGGAGTTGGATCGCGGACTGGAACGCATGCGCAAGTTCTTCGCCGCACTATAGTCGCGGATTTCAACACGCTGGTTCACGGGATGTTTAGGTTCGGCTGAGGCCGTCCGTTCGCGAGCGGCCTTTTTTATGTAAGTTATTTTTATGGGCAGTCTCTACCCATTCTTGATGCTTCCGGCGTTCGATCCGCGCCCCTGGGGAACGCACGATCTGTCGCCGATTTATCCCAATCGCCAGTTCGAGGAAAAGATTGGCGAGGCTTGGCTTACTGGCGACGATTGCAAGATTGCTAACGGTCCGCTCGCCGGACAAACGCTGGCACAAGTCAGCGAGAACTACCATCGCGAGCTTGTGGGCGAGGCCGCCCGGGATGCCCGCCGCTTCCCTTTGCTGCTGAAGTTTCTCTTTCCGCATGAGAAACTTTCGGTGCAGGTTCATCCAGACGACGCGCAGGCGCGCCGCGTAAATCAGCCCTGGGGCAAGACCGAGTGCTGGTATGTCGCCCATGCAAAGCCTGGCGCGCAAATTGCTCTGGGATTGAAGCTCGGCGTGACCGTTGCACAATTGGAGGACGCGATCCGTGAGAAACGTGCTGAAGAGTTGCTGAACTGGCTCAACGTTTACACCGGTGACATGATCTATGTTTCCGGAGGAACCGTGCATACGCTGGGGCCGGGTTCGGTGATTGTCGAGACACAACAGCAGTCGGACACGACGTATCGTTTGTATGATTACGGACGGCCGCGGGAATTGCACCTGAAAGAAGGCCTGGCGGCAGTGAAGTTGAAAGTTGCGTCGGGGAAAGTGGTGAGGCCGGCTCCTGCGCAAATCTCCGGCAGCAACAACCGGCAGGCTCTGCTGGTGGCTGCTCCTTACTTTGTCGTGGATATGTTTGAGATGAAGGACGCGCAGGAGTTGAGCACGCGCGACGATTCCGGCAAAAGTTCTGCGCAGATACTGGTAGCCGTGGAAGGATGCGGCGTAGTGGAAGCGGCTGGGGCGGAAGCGGTGACTTTGGCGAAGGGTGATGCTGTGGTAGTCCCGGCGTCGGTCGAGAAATTCACCGTTCGCCCGCAGTGGACGCTGGAGGTTCTGAGAGCGCGTGTCGCCGGGGTGGAGCTGCCCGAACCGGAAACGCGAATGTAGCGAGCGAGAATCGAGAACTTTGGCAAAGAACTCAAATTTCTATCCAGTGATCCTTGCCGGGGGGCGCGGCACGCGCTTCTGGCCCCTGAGCCGGAAGAAGCGCGCCAAGCAGTTGCTGCCTCTTGACGGCAAGCAGACCATGATCCAGCAGACCGTGACGCGGCTGTTGCCCCTGGCCGCGCCGAGACAATTCTGGATTGTCACCAACAATGATCTGCGTCCAGCAATTCTGAAGCAACTGCCGAAGTTGCCGAAGCCGCAGGTGCTCGCTGAGCCGCTGGGACGCAACACCGCTCCTGCGATCGGGCTCGCCGCCTTCCTTCTTCTGCGCGACAATCCCGACGCCGTGATTGGCATGTTCCCCTCCGACCACGTAATCGCGGATGAAGAAAGCTATCGCTCGACCATCGAACGCGGTATAGAGATCGCAGCGTCCGGTGAGAATATAGTCGTCCTCGGCATCCGGCCAAATCGCGCGGAAACCGGCTACGGGTACATTGAGGCGGGCAGTTTCTTCAGAGGCGAGGCTCTCCACGTGCGCCGTTTCACCGAAAAACCCAACGCCGAAAAGGCCGCCACGTTCGTCGCTGCGGGAAATTATTTTTGGAATAGCGGCATGTTTCTGTGGAGCGCTCGCACCCTGGCGAAGGCCCTCCATGAGCATCTCCCGAAGACCGGCGCCCTGCTGGAGGAAATAGCCGCTGCCTTCGGTACCAATAAATTCATTCCGACCTTTCGCCGCCTATATCCCAAGTGCGAGAACATCAGCGTCGACTATGCCGTGCTGGAGCCACGCTCGGCCAAAGGCGAAGAAGCCGGCCAAATCTTTTGTCTGCCCGCGGATTTCGGGTGGAATGACCTGGGCTCGTGGACTGCCCTTCACGAGCACCAGACGGCGAAGACCGATCCACCCGAAGGCAATATCATTCACGGCGCGGGTGTATTTATTCTGAATGCGCACGGCAACTATGTGCATGCACCCGGCAAATTTGTCGCCACCGTCGGCGTGAGCGACCTGGTTGTTGTTGAGACCGACGATGCGTTGCTGATCACAACACTCCAGCATGCTCAGGATGTAGGCAAAGTGGTGAAGCATCTGGACGAGAAGAAGCTGCACAGGCTGACGTAAGAAGAGTGGTCAACGATCAGTGGTCAGTGGCCAGTAAAGACTGAAAACCCTCTGACCACCGGCCACTGATCTTTGAACACTGCACTGCCATGGCGCAAGAAATCAAATTCGGGACCGACGGCTGGCGCGGCATCATCGCCGACGACTTCACCTTCGACAATGTGCGCCGCGTCGCTGGCGCAATCGCTTCCTATGTATTGAAATACGAGGACGCCCAACGAGGCGTCTTCGTCGGCTATGACACGCGGTTCGGCTCGCAACGTGCGGCGCAAGCAGTCGCCGAAGTCATTGCCGCCGCGGGGATCCCCGTGAGGCTGGCCAACGATTACACCCCTACTCCGGCCGTGTCCTACGCTGTGAAAGATAAAGGCGCGGCCGGTGGAGTAATGGTCACATCCAGCCACAATCCCTGGAATTGGAACGGAGTGAAGTTCAAAGGGAAGTTTGGTGGCTCCGCCACGCCCGCCATTATGAGGCAGGTGGAGGAAGAGCTGCGCGCAGGCGCGATGCCGCAGGGTGCTAAAGCGGCCATCGAAGAGACTGATCTCAAAGCGCCTTACATCGCCGCGGTCTGCCGCTTTGCCGATATGGATCTCATCGGCAAAGCCCGGTTCAAAGTCGCGATTGACTCAATGTACGGCTCCGGCCGCGGAATTCTCGCTGGCATCTTCGCCGAGGGCGGGGTTCGGCACATCGCGATTCGCCAGGAAGTGAACCCGCTGTTTCCCGACATCAATCCCGAGCCCATCCAACCGCACATCGCGCTCTTGCAGCAAACGGTAGTACGTGAGAAGTGCGACGCCGGACTGGCCACCGACGGCGATGCCGATCGCATCGGCGCGGTCGCCGAAGATGGCAGCTTCGTGGACTCGCACAAGATATTCTGCGTGTTGTTGCGCTGGCTGCTGGAGCGCAAGAAGTGGTCCGGAGACGTAGTGCGCGCCTTCAATACCACGCGCATGCTCGACCGCATTGCCGCCAAGTACGGCCGCAAGCTTTACGAAACGCAGATTGGATTCAAGTACACCGCTGATCTGATGATGGAGCACGACATCCTGATCGGCGGGGAGGAATCTGGCGGCATCGGCTACTCGCGCTTTTTGCCGGAGCGCGATGGAGTGCTGAATTGCCTGCTGCTGGCTAACGTTATGGCCGAGGAAAGCAAGCCGCTAGGGCAGTTGGTCGCGGATTTGCAACGTGAGTTTGGCCCGCACTATTACGGCAGGCGCGATCTGCACATTCCGGAAGAGATCAAGCAGAGTGCGATCCAGCGGGCGCGTTCCGAAAGCACGCAGAGCCTGGGACGCTATCGTGTGGTGAAGAAAGAAAATCTCGATGGTATCAAGTTTTTTCTCGATGCACCCACTAACGGCGACGGGGCGGAAGCGTGGATTCTGTTCCGCGCTTCGGGGACCGAGCCCCTGCTTCGCGCCTACTCGGAAGCCTCATCGCCGGAGTTAGTAAATGAAATCCTGACGGCCGCCGAGAGTTTTGTTAAGAGCTAGGCAGCGTCAACGCACACATCGCCGAACCCGAAACTCCACATTCGAGCCGGCAGTAATGCGATACTTCTAACTGCGCATGACCTTCGCCGGAAGCCCAATCTCGACTCCAGACGATTCGCCCGAGGCGCGTCGCTATAATCGCGTACAGCGCTGGCTGGGGATCGCCGATTTTGTCATCGGCTCCGCGTTTCTGGTTATCCTGCTGATCACAGGCTGGACGGGTTGGTTGCGCGATCTTGCCTTGCGCCGTGGATTCCAGAACTACACGCTCGCGGTCTTTGTCTATTTATTCTTCCTCCTCCTGATCAGCAAAGCACTCGGGCTTGGCCTTGACTATTACGGGTTCCGCCTGGAGAGGAAGTTTCAACTCTCGACGCAAAAACTTCGGTCGTGGCTTTGGGATGAGACCAAGGGCTTCCTGGTGGGACTGGTGTTGGCAGGAATCGTTGTCGAATTGCTGTATTTCATGATTCGGCAGTCGCCGCAGCACTGGTGGATCATCACCTGGGCGCTGTTCATGGTGCTGTTCATCGTTCTGGCCCAGATTGCTCCAGTGGTGCTGTTTCCGATCTTCTACAAGTTCGAGCCGCTCGACAACGAAGACCTGCGGCGGCGGCTGGTTCTGCTGAGCGAGCACGCGGGCACGCGGGTGCGCGGAGTCTATCGCTGGAAGCTTTCGGAAAAAAGCAAGAAAGCGAATGCCGCTCTCACCGGACTGGGCAGCACGCGGCGGATCATCTTGGCCGATACTTTGCTCGACAACTACGCTCCTGAGGAAATTGAAGCGGTGCTCGCCCATGAACTTGGCCATCACGTTCACCGGCATATTCTGAAGAGCATTCTGGTACAGGCCGGGACAACCTTGCTCGGTTTCTGGGTCGCGAACTGGGTGCTTCACTACACAGTCGATCACCACATGTTCAACCTCGAGGAGCTTTCTGACTTCGCCAACCTGCCCTTGCTGGCGCTTACCGCGACCGCGCTTTCCCTTCTGCTGATGCCCGCGCTCAACGCCTACTCCCGCTTCAACGAGCGCCAGGCCGACCGCTATGCCTTTGGATCGATCTCTAGTGTTGAACCGTTCATTTCATCGATGAACAAGCTGGCGCAACAGAATCTGGCGGAGCGTACACCTTCCAAGTGGATTGAGATATTGTTCCACTCGCATCCGGCGATCTCAAGGCGAGTAGCGGCCGCGGAGGCGTGGGGCCGCGCCCAGGGCGCGGGTCCGCAGGTATAAGACTCAATCCAAGTCCGCGATCTCAACGCTTGCGCAGAATTTCCGACACACGTTGCAGATCCTCTTCCGTATCCACGCCAACGGAGTCGTAGGGCGTTTCGGCCACGTAGATTGCGATTCCGTTTTCCAGAAAGCGCAGTTGCTCCAGCCGTTCACTTTTTTCCAACGCCGATTCCGGCTGGCTCACAAACAGATCGAGAGCCGGCTTCCGGTACGCGTAGAGCCCGAGATGTTTGAAGTAGCGGGGGTTAGTGCCGTCGCGATCGAAGGGAATCGTGGCGCGGGAAAAATAAAGAGCGCGGCCGCCCGGCGCGGTCACAACTTTGACCGCGTTGGGATTGACCACCTCTTCCCTGGGGCAGGGCGTCTTCACCGTTCCCACCTGAACTGCCGGGTCCCTCATCACATCGAGCAAGGCGGCGATTTGCTCCGGGCGAACCAGCGGCTCATCGCCTTGCACGTTGACGTAAACGTCCGCAGTGATTGAGTTCGACAACTCGTGCACCCGCTCGGTGCCGCTGCGGTGAGTCGCTGATGTCATTTGCGCTTTCCACCCGCGCCTGCGGCAGGCTTCCAGAATCTCTTCGGAATCGGTGGCGACAATCACGTCGGAGAGCAGGGACGAGGAGCTCACGGCCTCGTAAACCCAGCCCACTAGCGGCTTATCCGCGATCTCGCGCAGCATCTTGCGTGGGAGACGAGTAGACGCTAATCGAGCTGGAATTACGGCGACTGATCTCATGATTGGTGGGGAGCGCGGTGGGAATTGCGGCGCCTTAGGATGGGTGTTTACTTTTTTGTAATCGTGGGGTTACCCCTTCCCCCCCGGTATATTGGAATCAACGACTTAGCGGGAAATCACGAAATGATCTCTTGGAATCAATAGCTTACGGGTAAAATCTTCCATCCAAAGGAGTTACGGGCTGTTTTGTTGTCAAAGAGCTAATCCCAGAGAACAGCATTAGCTGGAAGTGGAGGCAAAGTCAAGAGGGAAATGAAAGTTGAAGGTTTGACACTGTTTTGCTGTAGCTTTTTGGTTCTCTGGACTGTCGCTCAAAGCCGCACTTGCACGTCAAAATTGCTGAAGACAACAAGCGCAAGATACTGATTCCAGAATGATACGCGCTGCAATGGCACATTCAAACGGTGACCGAGCTTGAGAACGTTCTTTAGATTTGTCGCGACGCTCGCAGGCTTATTGAGGATTCATAGGCGTCGGCAACACCCTTTGGGGAGATACGCAGTCGGCGCGTTGCAAACCGATTTCTCCATTCGAATCGAAACTTGTATAATCCGCCGATGCAAGGAATACCCTGGAGCACAATTGCGCTCGGCTCGCTGTTGCTCATCTCGGCCCGCTCAATAGGAGGACAGGAAGTGAAATCTCCGCAACCTGAAGAGTCGAAGCCCCCGGTCAAAACGGAGCAGCGCGGCCGCGTCATTGGAATCGGCGGTGTCTTCTTCAAATCCGCGAATCGTGATCAGATGCGCGAATGGTATTCGAAGCATCTTGGGCTTGCTGACAAAGGCCAGGGCGCGATGCTCCCGTGGCGCGAACACGACGACCCGCAAAAAGAACACGTTACAGTTTGGACTGTTTTTCCTGCCTCCACTAAGTATTTCGATCCCAGCCCCGCACCGTTCATGATCAATTACATCGTGGACGATATGGATGCTTTGCTCGACCGCTTAAAACAAGAGGGAGTAAAGATTGACCCCAAACGAATGGATGAATCGTACGGTCGCTTTGCCTGGATCTATGACTCGGATGGGAATAAGATTGAGCTCTGGCAGCCGCTGCCCGCAAAGCCCTAAGTGGCCTTCCGCTGCACTGACTCAATCATTCTTTCCGTCCTCATTCTTTCCCTCGTAACCGCCCTCATCGGGAGGCATCCCTTTCGCCGTCGCCGCTGCTCGCTCTCCTTTATGATTTCGGTCAAATCCATAACCGGCCGTATCTCAATCGGCCCAAGTCCATACGTAAAGCCAGGTTGCTGTGAGACCAGCTGAACGACATGATTGAGGTCTCGCGCCTCAAGGATCTGAATGCCGCCAAGATGTTCCTTGGTTTCCGCATAGGGGCCGCCCGTGGTCGCGACTTTGCCGTTTTTCCAGTACAGGGTCAACGCGGTCTCCGGAGGCTGAAGAGGTACTTCGGCGACAAGATGTCCGTTGGCGCGCAGATGGTCGTTGTACTCAAAGCATTCGTCGAAGGTTGCGTGTCGCTCGTCCTCGGTCATCCCTTCGAATTTTCCTGGCTCGAGGTATCCCAGGCAGATGTATTTCATTGTCCTTCTCCTGTGGGTGGGAGCCAGCAGCGTAGCTTCCCGCTGGCTCGTTCATCCCGTGGTCAAGACGGCGCATATTCCGAAGTCGCGGCGGGTGAGACTATTCCGTTGCTTTCTCCGGAGCCGGGTAGAAAAGAAGCTCGCGCACCTCGCCGGCCACATCGCAGGCGATGGCACCCTTCTTCGCCCATGCCAGCGCCTCGTTGATATCAGCGCATTCCAGTATCCAGAAACCGCCTATGTGCTCTTTGGTCTCGGTGTACGGCCCGTCGGTGACGAGCACCTTGCCGTCGGATTGCTTCCGCACGGTCTTAGCGTTGGCGGCCGGGGAAATCCCGCAGGCGAACTTCCTCACGCCGGCAGCAATCATTTCGCGGTTGAGAGCGTGGATCTCCTCCATCATCTCTTCGGTTACGGTGGACGGGTCGAAGTTGTCGGGTAGGTAGTTACAAACCAGATATTGAGGCATGACTTTTTCTTTCTCCTGTGGAATAGATGTCGTACGAGGCGTCGCGAAATCGACAAAGCGCGGAGAGTCTTTTACTACTGGCGCATCTCAGCGGCCACGGCGTCGCCGAACTTCTTTTGGATCTCCTTTTGGGTCTCGGGATCGAAGTCGGTCATATCAAACATCCGGCGAACTTCGACCATTTCGTTATCCTTTCCGGGGATGCGCGAGGCCCATTCGAGCGCCTCTTCGCGCGACTTTACTTGGATGATCCAGTAGCCGCCCACCACTTCCTTCGCTTCGGTAAACGGACCGTCGGTCACTATCGATTTTCCGCTTTTGAAGGTGACGCGCGCGCTCATCGTCGAGGGCGGGGTCAGCCCGTCGAGCGCCAGCAGCACGCCAGCTTTCTGTAGTTCCTCGTTGTACTTGCCCATTGCCTCCATGTCTTTGAAGTCGGGTACCCAGCCGGGTTTTGCGTTTTCGTAGACTTTCGGAAACATGATCATCATGAAGCGCATTGTGTTCTCCTTGTGTAATCAGTATTGAGTGTTGTGCGGCGCCGTATCAGGGGGCCGCTACTTTTCTGAATTTCCATTTTTGGCCCGGCGGGACTTAACGTTAGCCGCTGAGTCTTTACATGCTCGGTGCCGGCGTTCCATCGGACCATTTCTCTACTCCCACTAGGAATACGGATAGTGGTGGGAAGGATTTGAGTTGTGGGTAGGATTGCGTCGAGATGTACCAGTAATTTACGGAGATGACTGGGGAGTTTGCGAGATTTGCGCCCCAGGCTGCGCCATCTTTCGCTGTTTCGTAGAACATCAGGTGAGGGCCGTTGTGGCCGCCGTTGTCGGTTAGATACGAGCCCTTCGACATCATGTAGGAGACAGTTCCCTGCTCGAGGGCTGGTAATTCTTTTTTGTCTATCGCTGCTTTGATTGCGGCGATGACTTCGGGTTTGGAATGGCCAGCCAGGAGTAGTTCGGTGCGTTTGTAGGCGTATGGCAGGATGGAGCGGGCGGCTGGTGGGTTGAGGCAATCTGCGGCGCGAACCTTTGGATTCCAAAATTCTGGGTTATCGAACATGGCCATCCAGCCGCGTCCGACCCAGCAGACCCAGCCGTTTTTTCCTTTGACTGCGGTTTCGTAGCCGTGACGGGCTAGGACGATGACCGAGGCATCATGGGAGATGGCGTCCGGAGCGGCGCTGCGGGCTAAGGCGATTTCGGCGTCGCGATCCATCAGATATTGTTCTACCGGGGCCATCGTTGGATATGGTTGGTCGGGGTCTTGTGCAGCCGCGGGCAAGGACGCCGCCGCGATCAGCGCGGAGACGAGTACGAATGCGCTTAGGAAAATGCTGTGTATTTGATTTCGGGTCATCGCTTTCCTCTCCTTCTGGAGGGCCGGTTGTCCGACCTTCATTACATAGTCGAACGGTCCCACCGGAATTCGACAAGTCGTCCAAGATTTTTATTTTAGCTGCCGAATCCGCCCTTGCATTGCCGCTCGGAACCTGGGAGGAATCTGGGGACCGATGGGACGGACCCCATTTTAGCCGCCGGCGGTTCACAGAAAAATGGGGAACGTCCCGTCTGTCCCCGGTTTATCCAAGAGGAGGCGGAAGTTTGATAGTGGGTTACTTTGAATTTTTGGCGGCTGTGGCCCGAACCCATTTAGTCCACTCTTGAAGATTGGATTCGGTGATCTCAGAGACTGGTACGATAAATCTTGCGCCCCGGAGATTGGTAAGATAGCAATATTCTGGGACATCTGGATAGGGATGTGCCGCATAGGTTTGGCCCCGCCATCTCACTACCTCGCCGATTAAAGGACTGGTCATCCACTAGAAAAGTCTGTAGTAATTCGGGTAGTAATTCGGGACAGTAATTCGGGGACAGTAATTCGGGGACAGTAATTCGGGGACAGACGGAACTGGCACCATTATTTTTGCGCAAAATAACGGGGTCAGTCCCGTCTGTCCCCACATTTGTCGTCCCCACATTTGTCCTGTCCCCACATTTGTCCCCCTGGGTCGTACGTTGAGTATGCAGAACCTTGGGCACGAGGCACCTGGGATCTATTCGTAGGCCTTGCGCTGCGTTTTTTGCCCGGCTTGTTTCTTTGTCATTTCCGACAATTGGAACGTCTTAAGGTTAAACAAGAACACCAACAGGGCTAATATCCACCCTATAACATCCATTGCTTTAGCCAGAGTGAGGTCTCCCGACAGATGAGGCCATGAGTGGGTGTTTAGCGGATGCAAGAAATGCGCATATATGCCATACCAAACTACAACAAGGCTGGCCACAAAAGGCACGAACAAGAAAACCCGCAGAATGAAAAATAAGGGTTTCGATATTGGCTGCTCCGTCTCCAGCAGCGCCCTGATGAGAGGACTTCCTTCAAATGGGCCCTCTGTGGCACACTTCACGTGGCAATAGCATCCTTTGAATGCAAGTACGGAATAAAACGAGAAAACGAGCAAAGTTAAGGGACCCAGAACACCGATGTCATCGCATGTGATCTGAATGCCAAGCGCCGGTAGCTGATAAAAGGAATTGTCTACGATGTGCTTAGTGTAGTCCTTCACGTATTCCGTCTCGTTCGCAGTATCTTGCGATAAGCTTTCGAGGAAATGGCGCCCTTCAAAGAGATTGAGCACCATCAGAAACACGATGCAAGAGGCTGCCAGGGAGAAGAAGAACCCTATCCGCGTGCGCTTCTGTGCTGATTGCAGGGCCTCACCACAAGCTTTCACTTCCGGATCGGGGCCTGAGCCGACATTCGCTGCATTCGCCATTTTGAGTCGCCTTATCCCGCGTGAGTCGACCGCCGGAATCATCGGAAACCATGCCACATTATGCCAGGCGAGTGGCCCCACCCTTACGATCTTTGCGTGCGTGCACCGTTCCCACTGAGGGTGCCCCATCTTTGCGTTTTTTGCAAGGGTGGGCGGCGATGCTGCCGACTCATATCCTGCACGGGTTGATTCACTATCCCTCAGAGAGTTCTCTAAATCATTGGTGTCCAACGGCACGCAATTTGCTTGCCCGATGGTGTCCAATGGAGTACAAAAGAGTTGTGCAGGCGGTTGTCGAGACTCCTACTTACCTCGCCCGAAGAATGAGAAAGAAAACCTGTCCATGGCAGAGCGCAACGCGCTGAGGACACGGGCCAATAGTATTTTCGAGGGCATTTTATAGACTCATGGGAGATAGTATGAAAACGCAATTCGAGCAGATGATGGATGGCCTGAACGACGTTAAGGCTTTCCTTGCTGGGGAGCAAGAAGGATTCAAGGCACATGTGCCCCAGGAAGTTGACGTGAAAGCGATCCGAAATCGACTTGGCATGACACAAGCCAGATTCTCTAACACGTTCGGGTTCAGCCTGGACGCTATTAAGCACTGGGAGGGAGGGCGGAGGATCCCAGAGGCGCCGGCTCGCACTTTGCTCACTGTCATCGACAAGAATCCCGCTGCCGTGCTCACCGCACTGAATCCCGCCGCGTTCGCCGCCGCTGTTGGCTCTTCTAAAACCACCACTGTCCGCGTCAGGGTTGATAGAAAGCGTCAGACGTCTAGTGGCGGCAAACGGAAGACTCATTCTGCGGAAGGCGGGAAGAGAACCGCGAGGTGAAAAAGAACCTCCGAATCGCGGGGAGCATCGGGCACAGAAAAAATCGGCAGCGGAGGCGAACTATTCTTATTTCAATTCCTCGAGCCGCCTCGCGAGAAATTGCCGCTCTGGTTCCTGTTGGGTCAGCGCCAGGGCTTTCTCATAAGACGCCCGAGCCTCAGCTGTCCTGCCGAGCCTGCGGTACATATCTGCACGGGCGGAATGCGCCAGGTAATAATTTGCCAATTCGCCTTGTTTTCCAGAAGAATGTTCCAACACCGCGTCGATATGCGCCAGGCCGGCCTCTGGACCATCGCGCATTGCAATTGCCACGGCACGATTGAGCTGTACAACCGGCGAAGGCTGAATTCGTAGCAATCGGTCGTAAAGCGCAACAATCTGCCGCCAGTCGGTCGCAGCAACCGATTCCGCCTCCGCATGAACGGCCGCAATGGCAGCCTGCAGCGTGTAAGGGCCGAAGCGGCGGGACTTCTGCTGGGACTTCCCACGGTACCCCAGGGCTTTCTCCAGCAACGCCACTCCCTCCGCGATCTGCTCCTTGTTCCAGAGCGCGCGGTCCTGATTCTCCAGCAGAATCAGCTCTCCGCTCGGAGAGGTTCTTGCGGCGCGACGGGATTCCTGTAGCAACATCAGAGCAAGCAGCCCAATCACTTCCGGCTCAGGTTGAAGTTGGGCCAGATGAAGTTCGGCCAGCAACCGGCCCAGTCGAATCGCCTCGCCGGTCAGCTCGGCCCGCGTTACCTCCGCTCCCGCCGCCGCCGAATAACCCTCGTTAAAGACGAGATAGATGACGTGAAGCACCGCGCCCAGTCCAGTATCTCTACTCGTCTGAAGGTCACAAGAGAATTGCACGACTCTTTGATGAGCGTGGTTGCAAGGTTCAAGTCGGCGGCAATGCGTTTATGATGCATCCTCAGCCGCTGGCAGAGTCACCGATATGGCTGTAGCTCCGTGACGCGCTGCAGCTTTCCATCGCGCACCGCAGTCGTGTAAAATCGCAGTGAACGCACGGAAAGCCTTGTGGCTACCCGTTCCTGGATACAAGCTGTTGTAAATAAAAGAGATGGCGGCGTAGCTCAGGTGGCTAGAGCGACGGTCTCATAATCCGTAGGTCCGTGGTTCGAGTCCACGCGCCGCCACCAATTTCCCAGCCTGCGATCTTCTGCCGCTTCCGTTTGCTCCTGTCTTCCTGGATTATTGCGGGTTCTGGGGGCCTTGAGCATTGTCTCCGGGCGCTCCCGGAGTTAACTGAGTACCGATCACGTCGCCGGAAACGATCATCTCGACGCGGCGATTCAGCTTGCGACCGGCAGCGGTGCTGTTGTCGGCGACGGGATCGGCCTTGCCCATTCCTTGAGCCGCCACATTGTTCATGGAGACGCCCGAGCTGACGAGGTAGTCGCGTACCGCCTCGGCGCGTTTTTCGGAAAGAGTCTGATTGTATTCGTCGCTGCCGATGGCGTCGGTGTAGCCCTCAACTTGCAGCTTCAGATCAGGATAGGCGAGGACAATTCCCGAGATTCTTGCCAGGCGCTCACGAGCTTCGGGCTTCAGGGTGTACTTGTTGAAATCGAAGAGCACGTCCGGCATGCTGACAATTAATCCGCGAGCGGTGTCACGGGTTTGCAGTACCTGGTTCAATTGCGCCAACAGACGGGCACGCATTTCCTCTTTCTGGCGGATCGCTTCCTGCCGCTGTCGTTCCGCTTCCTGAGTCTGGCGTGCGGCACCTTCGGCGGCCAGACGTGCGGCATCGGCGTCCGCTTGTGCCTGCTGTTGCTGCGCCAGCGCGGTGGCCTGCTGTCGCTGCGCTTCGGCTTGCGCCAGTTCGGCTTCGGCGCGGCGGCGGGCATCTTCATCGGATTGAGCCTGGGCTTGCGCGGCTCGGTCCTGCGCGGCTCGGGCATCCGCTTCCGCTTTCTCCTGCGCTTCCTGGTGGGCACGTCTTTCCGCGTCGAGATGTTCCTTCTCTATGCGGCGCAGCGTGAGGACGCGGGCATCTTCCGCCATCTGTGTGGCGCCCCGCGCGGCGGTGCCAATCGGGGTTCGGCCCTGTTTGCGCTGGTAGTAGTCTTCGGCGCGTTGCAGCATGTCTTCCGCTTTGGCCAGGCTGTCGGCGGCGTACTGCCTGGCGCCGGCTGCCTTCGCAATGGCCACGGCGTTGCGCGCTTCCAGCAGATCCAACGGGACGCGGGCATCGGCTTGAGTCGATGGAAGCTGTTCGGCGGGCACATCGATAGTGTATTGCGCCCCTTCAAGCACATCGAACTTGGCGTCGATGGGCTCTTCGAAACCCTTTGTTTCCTGGCGCAGAATGTTTTCCGCGACCACCTTGTTGCTGGGGTGCGTGACCGAGTAGTAAGGCTCGGCTGTGACGATAAGACCGAAGGCCTGCAAATCGGTAGTCACGTCGATCTTGTCTTTGCCATTCTCGCCGGGAAGCACTTCGCCCAGGTTCACGGCGCGTCCTTCGGGAGTGATAGCCCACAATACATACGTGAGGTACTGACCTCCAAAGGTACTGGCAGGCACCAGATGCGTGAGTTCAGCATTAATGGCGAGGCGTCCAACCTTGCCGTCGATTTTGGCATGTCCTCCGACCTGGGGCATCAGATCGGTCCCGCGAAGATCCACCGTCGTGGAACCCCCGCGGTGGCGGTAGTTAACGGCCTTGGTGGTGCGGGCGTAGACGTTCACGCGGAAAACCGGCATCTGGTCATTCTGTCCCGCATTCTGATTCATTTGTCGCGGGGCGGCGTCCTGGTCCGACGCTGGAGGTTGGGCCGGAGCGGGGGATACGGGATGGAGCGGCGTTGTAGAACTATCCTGTGCGAGCATCGCAGCCGAAAGCAGAACGGTGAGGAACGAGCCGGAAAGGATTCTCTTCATAAAGGAAGTCCTCAAGTTAGGTGCGTGTTGGATGAGCGGCTTTTTAGGTAGGTTGCCACGCAATTTATGCTTGGCGGCGACGGGGTAACAGCTTCCTTTGGGATATCCAGGACCTAGATGAAATGATCGTGGAATTCCCCGCAAGCTAGTTCTAGCGCTCTTACAGCGCGGCCAATCGGCGTTGCACGAGCAGGAAGTAAAGGGCCACTAGAATGAGCAGGAAGCCATTGACACCGAGCACCACCGGTGCCGTAAACAGGGGGACCAGCCATCCCGACAGGAGATTCCCCATGGGCATGCCCCCGCGGAATGCGAAGTTGTAGACGCTCATGACGCGCCCGCGCATTTCGTTGGTGGTGATCAACTGGACCAGCGAACTCACCGTGGCAAACACCGCCATCATAGAAGCACCTACGATTACCAGGACAATGCCGCTGAACGGCAACGATTTCGAAAGAGCGAATGCAGAAATCCCCGCGCCCAGGCAAAAGAGCGCTCCGAGAGCGACGAGTCCCTTCTTTCGAAAGTTGCCCGCGCTCGCAATTGCCAACGAGCCGAGGATCGACCCCAGGCCCATGAGCGACAGCAAATTACCATAAGTTTCCGGACCACGATGGAAAATATCCTTCACGAATACCGGAATGTAGGTGCGCATGGGCATAGCCAAAGCAGTCATGCAGAAAGCCAGCACAATCAGCGCTTCCATCGAACTCTGTTTGCGCGTGAACTTTATGCCCTCTTTCAGGCTGGTGAACATCGATTCCGTGGTCTTTACCGGCAGGAAGCGGGCGGCGATGATGGAGAGCGACAGGACCGGCGCAAGGAAGGACAGCGCGTTTAAGCCGAAACACCACTTCTCTCCCAGCTTCGCCAGGGCCTGTCCGGCGAGCGCCGGCCCGACCATCACCGCCACGTTGAACTGGATCGAATTCAGCGCGATCGCATTCGGCATGTCTTCTTTTTCGACCAACGTGGGAATCAGCGCCTGGTAGGCCGGGCCGCCGAAGGCCTGCGCAAAACCGGAAATGAACGACAGGCAGAGAATGTGCCAGACATGTACTAGACCGGTCGCCACAAGGATGGTGAGGATCGTGGTGGTGGCCATCTGCACATACTGGGAGCCGAGCAGGACTTTGCGGCGCTCGACGCGATCGGCCACTACGCCGCCGATCAGCGAGAAAAGGAAGATGGGGATGCCTCCAAGAAACTGATCCAGCGCCAGCAAGAACGCGGAGTGGCTGAGGCGGTAGATCAGCCATCCTTGGGCCACGATCTGCATCCAGGTGCCGATGCTGGAGGTGCATGCGCCAAACCACATCAGGCGGAAATCGCGATATTGAAATGCTTTAAAGACTCGGCCGATCAATCAGGCGTCTCCCAGGCTCCCGAAAAGCCTACCATGAGGCTTCTGTTGACTGCCTCTCGGCGCGCCGCCAAACTATAGCTGTGGCCGGAAGCCGCGGCCGCGCAGGCGAATGCGGATGGTCCATGCGGCCAGCGAAATCGCGCAGCAGATCTCGACGAACACTTTCCCTCCATCCAACAAATCGACTTTGCCGTTTGAAAGTACAGGATCCGTGAATACGCTGTGGATAAACATGAGAATGAAGGCCGGAAACACCAGGTAGTGCAGTTTTCTCCACAACGGACGCGCCATGCGCAGCCGAAACAGCGAAGTGAGGATGACCATCAGCAAGATATAAAACGAAGCCGCTCCCACCGTATTGAGACTGGGTTGCACGGGAGACCGGATCGGCAGCAGCACATCGGCCAAACCAAAGTGAGTCGAGGCCCTCAGCAGCAACACAGCGGGATGCAGAACGATCAGCAGCAGGACGAAGTACGCGGTCCAGTTGTGAAGCCGGAAAATATTGAAATGGCGATGCGGCCACAGCCGCACAGGACTATAGCGCAGCGCGATCAATAGCCCCAAAAGCATGTTCGCCGTCGCCGCGCCAACGGCGGCGAGTCCGAGGTAGGCGCACACGTCGAGATTGGACATTGACACTTTGATGCAACTTATCTGACTTCCAGTGCACTGGACGACAACGTCCGGAGGAAATGCAATTCCCACAAAACATTTGTGAGATGAGATGAATCGGTCCTATTCGTATCTCAGAGCTTCAATTGGATCGAGGCGCGAGGCGCGAAGGGCGGGGATCATGCCGCTGACCAGCCCGACCATGGTCAGAATCAAAGTGGCCACAATTACTGTGCCGGGGGAAATCATCAGGCGGATGTCGCCGGATTCGGCGTTTTTCGCCATCGCGCTGTACAGCGTGAGTCTGCCAACGGAGAGCGCGACTACGTAGGCCAGGACTACTCCCAACAGCCCGCCGATAAATGTGATGGTGAGAGCCTCAGCGAGGAACTGAAGCAGGATGTGTCCGCGGCGCGCGCCTAGCGCCTTCTCGACTCCAATCTCACGCGTACGCTGAGTCACGGAGACCAGCATGATGTTCATCAGCCCCACGCCGCCAATGCCGAGGGTGAGCGTGCCAATGAAACCAAGAAGAATCTTCAGGCCGATGGTGATGACTTCGAACTGGTGAACCTGCTCCATCAAATTGAAGATGCGCAGGGCCCGGCGGTCGGTTTGATTGAACTTGTGCTCGCCGGCCAGAACGGCACGGGCCGCCTGCTCCAATCTCTCGTACTCCGGGGTTTCGTAGTTGAACCAGATCGTATCGAGGTAGTGCGTGTCTTTCAATTCGCTCATCGTGGTGAAGGGCACGTAGATGGCGCGGTTGATATCGTCGTCGCCTTCCTGCATCTTGGGGCTCAGGACGCCCACCACTTCGAAGCTCAGGCCATCGACGCGGATGCGCTCGCCCAATGCGTTTCGTCCGGAGAAAAGTTTTTCCTTGGCCTCGGAGCCGATGACCGCGACACGGGCGCGCTGCATCTGATCCTGCATATTGTAGAAGCGTCCAGCCCCCAGTTTCAGTGCGCGAATGGAATCGACATTGGGATAATTTCCTGTGACTTCGAAGGTGAAGGTGCGCGTGTCGAACTGAATGTTGCACTGCTTCCCCACTTCCGGAGTGATGTGGGTGATCTGAGGAAGATTAGTGGTAAGCGTGTCCACATCGTCGAGGGTGAAGCGTACTTGCGCGCCTGCTTTTTGCCCACCCGCCTGCATTGACGTACGGCCCGGCACCAGGATCATCAGCTTGGTGCCGAAGTTCGCGAAGATGTTGGCGCAGGCCTGTCCGAAGCCGTCTCCGTAGGCCAGCAGCATCACGACCGTGGCGATGCCCCACGCCATGCCCAGCATGGTGAGTGCAGTGCGGCGGCGGTTGTGCCGCATTGCGCCGTAGGCTTCCTGCAACAAATCACGAAACATAAATTCTTACTCTTGCCGCAGCGCTTCGACCGGCTGCAACATGGCCGCTTTGCGCGCGGGGTAAAGTCCTGCGATCACACCGGCCAGAGTCAGGCTGCTGATCGCCAGAATCGCTGTCGCCGGCACCAGTTTCGGAGGATCGAAACCTCCCTGCCCTTGCAGATTGCCCAGCGCCGCCATCAGGGCGCTGGCGAATCCCATGCCGATCAGTCCGCTGAACAGCGTGAGCATAATTCCTTCCAGAAAAAATTGAGCCAGGATGCTGCGCCGGGTGGCGCCAAGAGCCATACGCAATCCGATCTCGCGGGTACGCTCGCTAACCGTCACCAGCATAATATTGATCACGCCAATGGCGCCCAACGCCAGCGTAACCATCCCAACCGCGCCCAAAAACATATTCATGGCGTCGAATATGCTGCCGACAGCTTTCGAGTTCTGAATCGTGTCCCAGCCCTCGAAGGCATTCTTGTCGCGGAAATCGAAACCATGATTGCGGGCCACCAGCTTGCGAACTTCATCTTGCGCCAGCAGGTGCTCGTCGGTCACCCGCGGTTGATAGTTGATGAAAGAGATGGAATTCTCATGGTTCTCGCCCTTGAGCGGAAACAAGGTCGCCATTACCCGAAAAGGCAGATAGCCCCTCATGTTGGTGGAGTTATCGTCCCCACGTCCGACACGCTGCACCGTGCCGATAACTTCAAACGTAATGTCATTGAGGATGATGCTCGCACCCACGGCGGGGCGTCCAGGAAATAAATTCTTGACGAGTTCATCGCCCAGCACGATGACGTTGCGTCGTTGCGTCTCGTCCAGGTCGTTGAGCCAACGCCCCTGATTGAGCGGAAGATAACGGATTTCGCTGAACTGGGGTTCGACTCCGGCGATCTCGCCATTGGCGCTGGCAAACTCACTAACCGCGCGAACATCCGTACGAATCAGGACAGGGGAAGCGTTGCGGACATGAGGTGCTTCTTTGCGGATGTCGGCGTAATCCTGGTAGGTAAGCAAATATCGCCGCGCGGAGTTCATGCTGCCCTGGACCACCGGAGCTCGTCCAGGATAGATGAACATGATGTCCTTGCCGTACTGCGCCAGTTCGCGCTTGTTTCCCGAGCGAAAACCTTCCCCCAGACCTACGAGCAGCAGCAGAGATCCCACGCCCCACGCGATGCCAAACATAGTCAGGAAGGAACGCAGTTTGTGCGCCCAGAGAGTGCGGAAGATTTGGGCGAAGATATCTAAGACTATGCGCATGGGGCTATATCTATTATTACGCATCGCGGGACGGAATCGTTCGCCCTTTGCTAGCCAGGACTTAAACGCACCGTCCGGAACCAGTTCTGGGCAGGAGCGTTCAAGCCGGACTTTGCAGGTTTAGTAACGTTTCATGAGAGAATTGCCCCGAATCAAGCAATTCGAAGCGTTACCGAAGTTTCCGCGCGGCTTACAAATCATTGTTACGAAGCTGTTTAGCTAGCTATTCTTGACTGGGGACTCTCGCGCGCTGAAGCCAAGAAGGCGGCGCGGCGCGCGGCGATCTGCATACGAAATGTCCGCCAGCGCACACTCGTGGAAAGGCCTGCCCATCGGCGCCAAGGCTTTTATCGGCCTGGTGATCGGTGCGGGCATGGCATCGTTGCTTGAGGCTGCGGTCCACCAGAGCAGCAAGAACATCGCGGAGTTCATCTGCTATCTAGGCATTGCGATTTTGGCGTCCCGGCTGAGAGTCACTCTGCCCGGGATCACGGGTACGCTTTCCGTCAACTTCCTGTTCATCCTGGTGGGGGTGGCGGAGTTGAGTTACTCCGAGGCCCTGACTCTGGGCGCGGTCTCCATGCTGGCCCAGAGTTTGTATCCGAACCGGCCAGGAGCGATCCAGTTGACGTTCAACGTTTGCGCGGGTTCCCTGTCGACTGCTCTGGCCTTTCTCGTCTACCACAACAAACTGGCCAATCAGCTCATCGTCAGCCACCCCCTGGTCTTGTGTCTTGCGGCTTCGACATATTTCATCGTGAATGCTGGAAGCATTGCCGTCGTAATTTCTGTTAGCGAAGGGAAACCTCTTCGCCAGATTTTGGTGGACTGCTACTTCTGGTCCTTCCCTTACTACCTGGTGGGGGCCGGCATTGCGGGCGCGATTGGCTGGTTTAATCACGAATTCAATTGGGAAACTTCGCTGCTGTTCGTCCCCGCCATTTATCTCATCTACCGCTCCTATCGTTTGTATCTGGGCAAGTTGGACGACGAGAAGCGGCACGTGGAGGAGATTGCCGACCTGCATCTGCGAACCATCGAGGCCCTGGCACTGGCCATTGAAGCCAAGGACCAGACCACCCACGATCACCTGCAGCGCGTTCGCATCTACGCCATTGAAGTCGCCAAAGAATTGGGGATGAAAGGGAGCGACTTGGAGGCGCTGCACGCCGCTGCGCTGCTGCACGACATCGGCAAACTCGCTGTACCGGAACATATTATCGCCAAGCCCGGGCGGCTGACTCCTGAAGAGTTTGAGAAGATGAAGATTCACACCGTGGTGGGGGCGGAAATTCTGGAGCGGGTGCGCTTCCCGTATCCCGTAGTTCCGATCGTGCGCGCCCATCATGAAAAGTGGGACGGGTCCGGGTATCCTTACGGATTGAAAGGCGCGGAGATTCCGATTGGAGCCCGCATCCTTTCCGCGGTTGATTATCTGGATGCGCTGGCTTCGGACCGGCAATACCGGCGCGCGATGCCGCTTGATGAAGTGATGCAGCGGCTTTCGGCAGAATCGGGCAAAGCGTTTGATCCGAAAGTGGTTGAGGTTCTCAAGAGGCGTTATCGAACGTTGGAGAATCTGGCTCTGGCGCAGTCGGCGGGAGATGGCAACCTGGCCCTTCCAACCGCGCTCAAGATCACGCGCGGGCCAGCACCGGACGCGGGATTCGAAAATGCAAGCGTTGTGGATTCCACCGGGCGTGAGGCAACTTTTCTGTCTTCCATCGCCGCCGCGCGCCAGGAAGCTCAGTCTTTGTTTGAGTTGAGCCAGGATCTGGGAGCGTCGCTCAGCCTGGGCGAAACGCTCTCGGTGTTCTCCGTGAAACTCAAACCCATGGTTCCCTACGACGCCATCGCCATCTACATTCTGCGCGACGACGTCTTGATGCCGGAATATGTGAATGGCGACAACTATCGCCTGTTTGCGTCCTTGCGCATTCCTCTCGGGGACGGGCTGTCCGGTTGGGTAGCTCAGAACAAGAAACCGATCGTGAACGGCAATCCTTCCGTGGAGCCGGGCTATCTGAACGATCCCGACAAATTCAGCACGTTGCGCTCAGCCCTGGCTTTACCTCTCGAGGGAGTCTCTGGCGTGATCGGCGTTCTCGCCCTTTACCGCGCCGAAAAGGACGCATTCACTTCCGACCACTTGCGTATTCTTCTGGCGGTGAGCGGCAAGATGGCACTGGCCATTGAAAATGCTCTCAAGTATCAGCAGGCGGAAAGCTCCGCCACCACCGATTACCTTACTGGCCTGCCCAATGCCCGGTCGCTGTTCCTGCAACTGGACCGCGAACTAGCCCGCTGCAAGCGCGACAACGCCTCGCTCACGCTGATGGTCTGCGACATGAATGGTTTCAAAAAGATCAACGACCGCTTCGGGCATCTGGAAGGAAATCGGGTCCTGCGTCTGTTTGCCCAGGCGTTGAAAGACAGTTGCCGCGAGTACGACTACGTAGCCCGCATGGGCGGAGACGAATTTGTGGTCATCGCTCCGGGTCTTGCCGCCGATGCCGCGGCCAAAAAGATCGAGCAGATTCGCCCACTGGCCCGCCAAGCCGGGTTCGATGTTTGCGGTGAAGATCTCCTCTCCTTGAGCGTGGGAGTGGCTGTGTCTCCAGAAGACGGCAATGACGCCGAACAGCTTCTCACGCAAGCCGACCGCCGCATGTACGTCGAGAAGCAAAAGCAGCCTTCGCGCAAGGATCAGCGGCTGCACACGCGCATGAAATGCCGGCTCACCATCGAGTTGCATCCTCAGGGGGGTGAAGGACCAATCTTCGGCAACCTGATTGATCTCAGCCTGGGCGGCTGCTACGTCGAGACCAGCGCGATTCTGGCGCCCGGCTCCAGTCTAAAGCTAGTCTTCTCCATTGACGCCAACGACGGCAGTTTGAGCGCGGAAGGCACAATCGCCAGAATCCATCCCGGTTCCGGAGTGGCAGTGCAGTTCAAAGAGATGAGCCGCGAGTCGCGGGAAAAGATGTACCGTATCCTGGAGTTCGTCCAGAACTCGACCACGGTCTACAACGACCGCTATCTGCAGAACCTTTTCAAGCGCTAAAGAGCAGTGGTCAGTGGCCAGCAACACGAAGCTCTTACTGGCCACTGATCACTGGCCACTGCTCTTGAAGCCCGCCTTCCCCCCTCGTACACTTAAAGCATGCACGCCCACGTTCATGGCGCAGACAGTCCCAAGCGAGTGCTCAAGATCTCGCTGGGCGTGACCCTGGGCTACATCGTGCTGCTGGTGGTGGCCGGCATTCGCGCCCATTCGCTGGCCTTGCTCTCCGAAGCTGGACACAATCTCTCCGACTTTCTGGCGTTGCTGCTGTCGCTGGTTGCGGTGTACTTGCAGTCGCGCCCCGCCAGTTCGACCAAGACCTACGGCTACCACCGCGCGGGAGTGCTGGCGGCGCTGGTGAATGCCGTATCGCTGGTCGCGGTTTCGTTCTTCATCTTCTACGAGGCGTTCCGCCGCCTCCAGCATCCCGAGCATGTTCAAGCTGCCGTGATGATATGGGTCGCGGCGGCGGGCGTGGTGATGAACGGAGTGATCGCCCTGCTGCTCTATCGTTCGGGTGGACGCTCGGGCGGCGATGTCAATATCCGCAGTGCGCTGCTGCATGAAGTGGGCGACACACTCTCAACTGCGGCCGTTATCGCGGGAGGCTGGGCGATCCTGGTCACAGGCAATTACTGGATCGACTCCGCACTCTCATTTGGAATCGGCGTGCTAATCCTCTGGTCGGGCTTCGGTATCGTACGCGAGACGCTGAATATTCTGCTCGAAGGCACGCCGCGCGGCGTAAAGCTCGAATCAGTCGAGATCGCCATCCGCTCCATTGACGGCGTCAACGACGTGCACGACCTGCACTGCTGGAGCATCGGCTCCGAGACTCGCGCACTCTCCTGCCACATCGCAATTGCCGATATCCCGCCATCGGTCAGCGAGCGCATCCTGCGCGACGTGAAGGACCGACTGCACCGCGACTTCCGCATCGACCACACCACCATCCAGTTCGAGCACGTGGAATGCGAAGTGGCGCATGGGTGCGTGATTCCGGTGGGAGAGGGCGGAGAAGAGCACCACCACCACAGCCACTGAGCAGTGACCGCTTGAAAAACCGAGTGTGCCGAGGACGCTCAGCCTTTTCAAGACGGATGGGAGTAAACTGATCGGCGGCGCCAGAGCACTTCATGAGCGAACAGCGGGATCAATCGGCCGCGGTACCCGTCGCGGGTCATATTGATTCCCCTGTCGCCACGATGTACTTTCCCGTTTCACTCCTTAAGTTAGCGGTAATGTCGATCTGCACACTCGGAGTCTACGAGCTCTATTGGTATTACAAGAACTGGTGCGCCATTAAAGAGCGCGGCGAACCGGAAATTATGCCGTTAGGGAGAGCCTTCTTCGCGCCATTATTCTGCTATTCCCTCTTTAGCAAAATTCGAGCCACCGCGAAATCAAGAGCAATACAGGATCCAGTTCCTGCGGGTCTTCTCGCTGCAGGCTGGATTATTTTCACCATTCTCGGAAGATTACCCGATCCTTACTGGCTGGTCAGCATGCTTTCGATAGCCTTTCTTTTGCCAGTCCAAGAAGCGGTGAACGAAATTAATCTGGTAGTAAGTCCAAAGCACAACCCCAACAGCGCCTTCACCAAATGGAACCTACTGGCAGTTGTTGTCGGCGGCCTCTTCCTGGCGCTTATCTTAGTGGCAGAATTTCTTCCATCAAAATGACAGCATGCATCGGCCGACCCAGGACTGGTTCTACGGGATTTTACTCTGTTGGGAGTAGATCTCCCGCACCCTCTCCATCGTATCCGCTTCTTCCGCCGACTTATCCGGACGCAGCCGCACGATGCGCGGGAAACGCAGCGCGTAGCCGCTGTCATGTCTATCGGACTTCATCATGTTATTGAACGCCACTTCCAGCACAATCTTCGGCTCAACCGTCCGCCGGAAGCCTAGATCTTCGATGGTGTGCTCAAGAAACCAATGCGTCATCTCGGCAATCTCGACGTCGGTCAGTCCCGAATAGGCTTTCCCGATATTCACCAGCCGAGTTTTCTTCGCATCCCACACGCCAAACGTGTAATCGCTGAGTACGCCCACGCGCTTCCCGTGGCCATACTCGACCGCAGTCACCACCACATCAAGCGTGGCCAGCTCTCGCTTCATCTTTAACCAGGACTTGCCGCGTTTCCCCGGCGTATAAGCCGAATCGAGGTCTTTGATCATCAACCCTTCGTTGCCCCGTGCTTGAGCGGCCATAAACAGTTCCTCCAGTCCCTCCGGCGAGCTCGCGTGAAATACCGGCGCGCGGATGATGCGAACCGCCAAGACTTCTTCTTCATTCCCGAACGT
Source organism: Candidatus Acidiferrum sp. (assembly GCA_035568115.1). GTDB lineage: Bacteria > Acidobacteriota > Terriglobia > Terriglobales > Acidobacteriaceae > Sulfotelmatobacter. The sequence continues at coordinate 92,513 of DATMOP010000038.1, read as the reverse complement.
AAACTCCCCCTGCGCACCGACCTTCCCCTGTGCTCCCTTGTATTCTCTGTGTTTAAGGTTTTCCTCTGCCAGCATCTCATCCAGCATCCGCGCCCGCTCACGCAGCCGACGATCAATCAGCAACTCCCCACCCGCATACAGAACATCAAACACGAGAAACGCAACAGGGATCTCTCGCAACATCCGCTCGCTGACTTTCTTCCTCCCCAATCGCTGCTGCAACACCCTGAACGGCCGCGCCCGCCCAGGCTCCTCCCACGCCACGATCTCGCCATCAAGAATCGCGTCCTGCCGTAAACCCGCGAGTGCGCCGGGCAACTCGGGAAACGACTCGGTGATCTCGTCCCGTGTGCGCGAAAAAAACTTCACTTCGCCATCCGAAACGTGCGCCTGCGCTCGAATCCCGTCATACTTGTCCTCCACGGCAGCCTCAGCAAAATAACTCAGCCCTTCTTCTGCCGACTCAATTGGGCTGGCCAGCATGAATCCCAGCGGATGAAACATCCTCATCTTCGCCTCGGCCAGTTTCCCCTCCACTGCCAGGCGCAACGTCTCCCCAATATCCCCGAGGAGCATATTCGCGCGTTGCACCTCCGCCAGCGTACCGCAGTAAGCTTTGGCAATGGCTTCCTCAACCAGGCTCTCCTTTAGCCCAATGCGCAGATCGCCGGTCATAATCTTCACGATGTACTTGGCTTCGAGCGGAGTCGCGCGCCCCAGCAAATCGCGAACCAGTCCAGTCTTCGCCACCGGCCCCCGCGCCGCCGCAATCTCACGAAAGGTCCTGCTGACTTCCAGAATGCCCGTGCCCTGCCCTGGTCGTTCTTCCAGAATCTCCCCAGCCACTGCGCCCAAGTCGCCATGCCGGCGATAGGCAGCCGTCAAAACGGCCTCCTCTTTGACGGAAAGCTCCGCCACCACCCGCCACAAAAGAGCGCCGCCCACTTGCAACGTGGCCTCTTCCCATGCGGGAAAGGCCCTCCCGGAAAGAAATACCGCCGACACCGTGGCCTCGTCCGTGGTGCGGGACTTGAAATATTCGGCGACGATTGCGGTCTTCTGCAGCTTCTTGGTGGTGGCGGCGATCGCCTCGCAACTCTCGGCAAGCTTGCGCATAAGGTTCAACTTATGATTGCAGCATAGCGGAAGGATCGCCAGAATCGCCCATGCTCCGAAACTTACGTCAATAAAATAGGGAAAAGACAGTATGGAATTCACAGCCACAGCTCCGGCAACATGCGGCCTGTGCCGCTCCGTCGCATAGATAGTCGCATCCGGGAATTGTGCTTCAAGGTTCTTCGAGACCGTGGAATCGAACCGGAGATCGTTCCCGTAATTCCTGAGCCGCCAAAGCTCGGCCGCTGCCAGCGATACGTTCAGCCGGATGGACGGCCATTCTGGTCTTTTACCTGGCAACACTCCCCGCAAGACGTTGTGCCCCAAAGAGATAATGTTGTTATCAGGCAAGACCCGGAATCGAATCAAAGCCCGTCCCAGGCAGCGTAGGAACGCCCTCTCTGTGGTACCCTTAGATGCGGTGCTTTCCCGCGTCTGGAGCATCTAACCCCTGTGCGTTCTCTGCGAAATTTCGTGCGTTTCCTGGTAGCGGTGCAGCTCTTGCCCGCGCTTGAGAGTGGCGAGGAAACTCTCGTCGGCGGACAGGCTGTTCTCGAAGGTGTAATGATGCGTTCGCCACACGCCTGGGCAATCGCCTGCCGGAAACCTTCGGGCGAAGTGGTCACCATGAGCGAGGCGCTCGCGCGTCCGTCAGAAACGCATAAATGGATGGCTTGGCCCATCGTCCGCGGAGTCATGACCTTGGGTTACGCCATGTCCCTGGGCTACCGCGCCCTGCGCTTCTCCGCCAACGTAGCCATCGAAGAGGTCATGCAAAACGACGGCAAGTCTAATGTGGAAGCCGGCAATGTCCATGCGGAGACAGCCGCCTCGGCTGTCCCGCTGAAGCGAAGCGAAGTGGAACCTAATACGAACGCCGCCACGTCAGAATCAGACAAAACGAAATCCCGCGAAAAAGCCGCCACCATCAGCGGATGGCTGGCCGCAGGCAACGTGATCCTCTCCCTCGCCTTCTTCATCTTCATGTACAAGTACCTGCCGTTGCTGGCGGCCACAGAACTCAAGAAGGCCAATCCGGCCCTCGGCGGCCAGATCATGTTCAACCTCGTCGACGGGGCGGTGCGCCTGATTTTGTTCCTGCTGTTCATCTGGGGAGTTTCGCTCTTCCCCGACATTCGCCGCGTCTACGAGTATCACGGCGCCGAGCACAAAACCGTATTCGCCTTCGAAAACGGCGACCCGCTCGAAACCGCAGCCGTGCAGAAATATTCGACGTTCCATCCCCGCTGCGGCACCAGCTTTCTGATGACTGTGATGCTGATCTCCATCGGCTTCTACATGCTGGTTCCGTTCATCACGTTCTGGGCGCGCTTCGCCTCGCGCATCGTCTTGCTTCCCGTGATCGCCGGCGTGTCCTACGAAATCATCCGCTTTGCCGCCAAACACCGCGGATCGCTCTTCGCCCTGATGACTGCCCCCGGCCTCTGGCTCCAGCGGATTACGACCAAGCCTCCGTCGGATGAGCAAGCCCAGTGCGCCATAGTCGCCCTCGACCATGCCATGGAACTTGAAAAAGAGCACGGCGGCGAGCTCGTGATTGCCTAGCGGCCCCGCCGCGAATATTTTTTCTCTTCCCATCCCACTATCACTAAAATGCTGTAAAGACGTAACCTGTTACGTCTAGCCCCGCGCACGAACGGGTCCGGCGAACCGAGACGTAGCGAGCTTCGTCTCTACGAAAGATTCCGATGTTTGAACGCTTAGAGCAAATTGAAAATCGCTACGAAGAGCTGACTCAGGCGTTAGCCTCGCCCGATATTGTCAATGACTCTTCTAGATACCAGAAGACTGCCAAGGCGCACTCTGAAATCGCACCCGTGGTCGAGAAGTACCGTGAGTTCAAAGACCTGACGCGTGGCATCGCCGAGAGTAAGGCCATGCTCGCCGAAGAAAAAGATCCTGAGATGCGCGCCTACGCTCAGGAAGAACTCAACAAGCTGGAGCCGCGTGTCGCTGCCATCGAAGAGGAGTTGAAAGTCCTGCTGCTGCCCAAGGACCCCAACGACGAGAAAAACATCATCCTCGAAATCCGCGCCGGCACCGGAGGAGACGAAGCCACGCTCTTCGCAGCGGAAATCTTCCGCATGTACACTCGCTATGCGGAGACGCAGCGCTGGAAGGTCGAAGTGCTCTCCTCTTCGGAATCGTCGGCTGGCGGTTTGAAAGAAGTGATCGCGATCATCGAAGGCCACCGAGTCTTCTCGCAACTTAAGTACGAGAGCGGCGTGCATCGCGTGCAGCGCGTGCCCGCCACCGAACAGCAGGGACGCGTCCACACCTCCGCCGTCACGGTCGCAGTGCTGCCCGAAGCCGAAGACGTCGACATCAAAATCGAAGCCAAAGACCTGCGCATCGATACTTTCTGTTCCTCCGGCCCGGGCGGCCAGTCAGTGAACACGACGTATTCCGCCGTCCGCATCACGCACATTCCCACCAACACGGTCGTGAGTTGCCAGGATGAGAAATCGCAGATCAAGAACCGCGAGAAAGGTATGCGCGTACTGCGCTCCCGCCTCTACGAAATCGAGATGGAGAAACAGCAGCAGGCGTTGGCCAAAGAGCGCAAGGCCATGGTTGGCTCCGGCGACCGCAGCGAGAAAATTCGCACCTACAACTTTCCGCAGAACCGCCTCACCGACCACCGCATCGGATTCACCATCCACCAACTCGAAGCCGTGATGGATGGCAAGCTCCAACCGCTGATCGAGGCGCTGACCACGCACTATCAGGCAGAAAAATTGAAGCAGGAAGCGACCGCAACGGTTTGAAAACTCAGCGTCAGAATTCGTCTAGGGATAGCCGCCCCGCCTGTCCGCCGGCCAAGACACGGCAGTCTCCCTGATACTTCCCGGCAACTCAGAATCTTATTGCCAGCAACTCGAATTAGCGGGACAATCGACGGCGATGTCGATAGTTGATCCACCGACTTGGGGCCACGCCGCAGCCGAATGGTTGGCGGCAATCGGCACCGTCGCGGTCGCTCTGATCGCGATTTTTCAGGAGTGGTTCAGACGGAGGGTTTTTCGACCAAGGCTCACACTGAATGCGAGGGTTGGCCGTCCGGCGGCTGAAAAATTCATCTGGGAGATGACTGGAGGACGGCCCAACGTCGACGTTTATTTCTTCCGGCTCGAGATAACAAATAAGGGCAACGCGCCCGCACGTGAGCTGCAGCTCTATGTGGCTTCTGCCGAGCGCCTCAAACAGGATGGAACCTATCAGGTCGTTGACCGATTCAGTCCGATGAATTTGTTATGGACGCACACCGATAACCCGACTCTGCCGATGTTGCTGCCAGGAATGCCGCCCAGGTTTTGCGACCTCGGGCACATCGCAGACCCCAGCAGGAGCGGGGAAACTGGCGAGCAGTTACCGGGTGGTGCGGCAGGAGATGGAGTGCTTGCTCTGGATCTGGAGGTGAAAGCTAATTCGCTCTCTTATTTGCTTGAGCCCGGCACCTACCGGCTCGCCTTAAAACTAGCTGCGTCGAATCACCCGCCCACAGACTACACACTTGAAATAAAATTTCCGGGAAAGTGGTTCGATGAGCAGGAGAAAATGTTCAGCGACGGATTTGGGCTGAGACTAGTGTGATCCTGGCAAGAAACAACCCCATGGGCCGATCCCGCACTACCCTCATCATGCCGCCCTGCCCTATGAAACATACCCGCTCGTTACTTGCTCTCGCAGGCTTTGGCCTGACAACGGCCGGCGCCGCCTGGTATGGAGCTCGCTACAGCCGCAATGGAAGCCACGATACTTGGTATCGCTCGCTTAACAAACGCACTTTCACGCCGCCGAACGAAGTCTTTCCTGTGGTGTGGACTTCGCTTTACGCTTTGATGGCCTGGTCCGGATGGAAGTGTGGAGCGCCGCTCGTTCGCGGCAGCGCAACGCTGCACTGCGCCTCTGGACGTCGCAACTTGCGGCCAATGGCAAATGGTCGAAGCTATTTTTCGGGGAACACCGTCCTCTGGTGGCGCTGGCTGACATCATCGCGCTCGAGGGGACGATTTGGACCTATATCAATGCGGCGCGAAGGGTCGACCGTGCCGCCGCCAATGCATTTATTCTACGCCGCATGGGTGGCATTCGCCACCGTACTTAATGCTGAATTCGCGCGCCTGAACCCGCGCGCGGCGGCTTAGCAGGTTTCGGAGTCGCCGTTTCCTGCGTCTCGAGCGTTGTCTGTGGTGAAATGGTTCGGTGCAACTCAAGGATGCTCTCGCCAGCGCGGTCACTCGGCTTACCGCAAATAACGTTCCTTCCCCGCGCATGAATGCCGAACGCCTCTTGATGTTCACGCTCAACTGCGACCGAGCCTATTTTTTCGCGCATCCGGAGCGGGAGCTCAGCGCCGATGAACAACGTCGCTATGACCAGGCGCTCTCCGAGCGCGCCCGCGGCGTCCCCGCGCAATACATCACCGGCCATCAGGAATTCTGGGGAATGGATCTCATCGTTACCCCTGCGGTGCTGATCCCGCGCCCCGAGACCGAGCACGTGATCGAAACCGTGCTGGAACTTGCTGGAGTGGAGAAGCCTGGCGGGCAAAACACAATCCCTTTTCGCATCATTGACGTAGGCACCGGCTCCGGCTGTATCGCGCTGGCACTAGCCAAAGAATTGCCCCGAGCCGAAATCCACGCCACCGACATCTCTGCCGCGGCGCTCGAGGTGGCGCGCGCCAATGCCGCCCGCCACCAACTCAAATCCAGAATTAAATTCCGCGAAGCCGACCTGCTCGCGGGACTTGAACCAGGATTTAAGGGCAACTCTTTCGACTTCATCGTCTCCAACCCGCCCTATGTAGGCGAGTCCGAAACAGACTCCGTTCAACTCGAAGTCCGCAAGTTCGAGCCGCGCAGTGCTGTCTTTGCCGGGCCAACCGGGGTTGAAGTGATCGTGCGTCTGATCCCGCAAGCCCGCACCGCGCTCAAGCCCGGCGGCTGGCTGGTCATGGAAGTCAGTGGGACGATTGCAGAAGAAGTACTACGCATGCTGCGGGATTGGAGAAACGTTCTGATCCGTCCGGATTTGCAATCGATTCCGCGCGTTGTGCAAGCGCAGAAATAAAAGGGATCAAGCTAAGTCTGGATCGATGCCGGCTGAATCTCATCCACATCGACGATGTTCGTAGGATACTTGCCGGTGTAGCAAGCCGAGCAGTAGGAAGTCTTCTCGCCCTCACCGCACGCTTTCTTCAGCCCGTCCAACGAGAGGTAGGCCAGCGAGTCCGCGCGAATATACTCGCGAATCTCGTCGACTGTCTTATTGGCAGCGATCAGTTGACTCTTCGAAGGCGTGTCCACGCCGTAGTAGCACGGCGAAATCGTTGGCGGGCACGAAATGCGCATGTGCACTTCCTTCGCCCCGGCGCTCCGAATCATGCGGACAATCTTGCGGCTGGTGGTACCGCGCACAATCGAATCATCAATCAGGACGACACGCTTCCCTTCCAGCAGGGAGCGCACGGGATTCAGCTTCAGCTTCACGCCGAAATCGCGCACGCTCTGACTCGGCTCGATAAATGTGCGCCCCACGTAGTGATTACGGATTAAACCAAAGCGAAACGGAATTCCGCTCTCGGCCGCGTAACCCACAGCCGCGGTAACGCCCGAATCCGGCACGGGGACCACAAGGTCGGCTTCCACCGGCGCTTCGCGCGCCAGTTGCCGTCCCAGTTCTTCGCGGCTGGCCTGCACTGCGCGGCCAAACACCACGCTATCGGGCCGCGAAAAGTAAACGTGCTCGAAAATGCAACTCGACTGCGGTGCGCCCGTTGAATAAAAACTTGAGGTAATACCCTCCGGCCCAACCACAATCAACTCGCCGGGCTTCACATCGCGCTCGTAGTCCGCTCCGATCAAATCGAAGGCGCAAGTTTCCGAAGCGAAGACGATGGTGTCGCGCTTCTGTCCCTCCAGCGCTGGAATGCGCCCCATGGCTAGCGGACGGAAGCCGCGCGGATCGCGCGCCGCGATGATCCGGTCCGGACTCATCAGCACCAGCGAAAAGGCGCCTTCCACCTTGCGAAGCGCGTCGGCGATTGCCTCCGGCAAAGTGTGCTCCCGCGAAAGCGCAATCAGGTGGACGATCACTTCGGTATCGCTGTTGGTCTGAAAAATCGACCCCTGCCGCTCCAGTCGGGCTCGAACGTCCGCCGCGTTTACCAGATTGCCGTTGTGCGCCACCGCAATCGAGCCCTTATTCGACTGCACCAGGATCGGCTGCGCGTTCAGCAGCGCTGAATCACCCGCCGTTGAGTACCGGGTATGTCCGATGGCCAGGGTGCCGCGTATCTTCGATAGCACTTCTTCGGTGAAGATATCGGCAACCGTGCCCATCGCCTTGTGGACGCGGGAAGTCAGGCCATCGGAAGTAACAATCCCTGCCGACTCCTGCCCACGATGCTGCAACGCATGCAGGCCGAGATAAGCGAGTTTCTCCGCCTCAGGATGAGCGAAGATCGCCACCACTCCGCACTCGTCGTGAAATTTATCGGAAGTATGCATTTAGCAATTAGCCCTTAGCCCAGATTTCTTCCGCGTGCTCCGCGAGCGTGCTCCTCGTCCTCCGCGATCCAAAGCTTTCAATCCGCCGCCACCAACTCGGGATCGGTCCGCAAAACAGACTCCAACGCAGATTCGTAAGCCTGGTTCAACTCCGAAACTGTAGAGGAAACACAAACCTGCCCGTCCAGCGAAATCTCGAACCGTTCCGGAATGGTCTCTCCCACCACATCCGTAGCGATTCCGTATTTTTCCGCGATCTGTTGGATTCGCGAAACGCTCTCCGGGTCGCAGGACAGCACGATACGGCTCGCGTCTTCTCCAAACAGCACATACTCCTCCGGAAGCCCATTCGACGCCAGATTCACGCGCGCACCCACGCCTTTCGCAAATGCCTTCTCAGCCAGAGCGACCGCCAATCCGCCATCCGCGCAGTCATGTACGGAATCCACCAAGCCCTGCTGAATCAATTCGATGACCATTTTCTGCAACGCAGCTTCTTTCTCCAGATCGAGTTCCGGAGGATATCCCCACAGCGCGCCCAGAATTTCCTTCGCGTATTCCGACGACCCGAACTCGCTCTCCACATCGGTGATATCGGCTGCCTCGCCCGCGCGCAATAGCACGATCGTGCGTCCGGTCGAAACGAAATGCATCTTCGCAGTCTTGCGCACGTCGTCCAGGATTCCAACAACTCCCAAAACCGGCGTAGGATAAATGCCTTCGCCGAGCGTCTCGTTGTAAAAGCTGACGTTGCCGCCGGTGATGGGAATTTCCAACTCTTCGCACGCTTTGGTGATGCCATCGATGGTCTGCGAAAACTGCCACATGATGTGCGGCTTCTCGGGATTGCCGAAGTTAAGGCAATTGGTTGCGCCTACAGGGGTTGCGCCCGAACACGCCACCTTGCGCGCCGCTTCGGCGACCGCATGCATCGCACCCAGCCGCGGATCGAGATAGCACCAGCGGCTGTTGCCATCGAGCGCCATCGCCAGCCCGCGCTGCGGCGAGTCAGGATTTGGATTCTTGATGCGAATCACGCCCGCATCGCCCGCTCCCGGCGCTTCGACCGTATTGGTCTGCACCATGTGATCGTACTGCTGCCAAACCCAGCGCTTGCCGCAGATATTTGAACTCGCGAGAAGCTGACGCAACCTCTGCGTGAGATCGCTTGCGCCGTCAAGCTTGATCTCCTCCGGCATCTCGCGCGGAACAGGAGGCTCCCAGCGCGCCAGTGGACGTTTGTACACCGGAGCGTCGTCCGTCAGAGCGTGATTCGGAATCTCGGCGACAACTTCGCCGTGTTGCAGCACGCGCAACTTGTTATCCGTCGTGACTTTGCCGACTTCCACCGCATCCAGTCCCCACTTTTCAAAAACCCGGAAGACTTCCTGCTCGCGGCCTTTTTCCGCCACCAGCAGCATGCGCTCCTGCGACTCGCTCAGCATGATTTCGTAAGCGCTCATGCCAGTTTCTCTCTGCGGTACGCGGTCGAGTTCAATCTCAATTCCAACGCTTCCGCGCCCGCCCATCTCGCAGGTCGAACAGGTAAGACCCGCAGCTCCCATATCCTGAATGCCAATAACAGCGCCGGCGCCGATCTGCATGGCTTCGAGGCAGGCTTCCAGTAGCAACTTCTCCAGGAATGGATCTCCGACCTGCACATTCGGACGTTTCGCTTCGGACGCCTCGCTGAATTCTTCGCTGGCCATGGTGGCGCCGTGAATGCCGTCGCGCCCAGTCTTGGCGCCGACGTAAATCACCGGATTGCCTTCGCCAGCCGCACGCGCGTAAAAAATCTCGTCTTTGCGGACGAGGCCCATAGCGAATGCGTTCACCAGCGGATTACCCGAGTAGCAGGGCTCGAACTTCGTCTCGCCCCCCAGGTTGGGAACGCCGAAGCAGTTGCCGTAGGAAGCGACACCGCTGATCACGCCTTCGAGGATGGAGTGGTTGCGATGGATCTCGCTCTCGGTCGCCGCGGATCCAGTAGTCTGGTTTGCCGGGCTTTGCCCAGGCAGGACTTCCGAGGCGGCTGTCTCCACATGTGTCTTGCCCTGCTCGATCGGGCCAAATCTCAGCGAGTCCATCACCGCAACCGGTCTGGCGCCCATGGTGAAGATGTCCCGCAGAATTCCGCCAACCCCGGTGGTTGCGCCCTGGAACGGCTCGATGAAGCTCGGATGATTGTGGGACTCGATCTTGAAGGCGCAAGCCCATCCGTCGCCGATGTCGATGATGCCCGCGTTCTCTCCCGGCCCTTGCAGCACCCGCTTGCTGCGCGTGGGCAGGCGCTTCAGGTGTACGCGCGAAGATTTGTAGGAACAGTGCTCGCTCCACATCACGCTAAAGATTCCGAGTTCGGTGAGCGTGGGCTCGCGATCACCGAGGAGTTGCTTGATCTTTTCGTATTCGTCAGAAGTGAGGCCGTGCTGCCGTATGGTCTCCGGCGAAAAGGCAGAGGTCATGGAGGTGATCATGGGGAAACCTATTGTCGCATTTAAGCGGGGCGGCTGGGTAGGGCTATCATCGCCCTTCTTGGCTGGGAATTTGGCCCCCAATCCGCGTCAAGCATCGTGCCGAAGCGCGAGCAAAGCGAAAGCCGTGGCTGTCTTCTGGTCGGCGGTCCATGGGGCGCCCACGGATTTCCGCAGGCCATCTACCTTCGCGCGCAGTGCTGCTTCCCTCAAGCCCCAAGCCGTGGCTGCGTGGAGCCAGACTTCCCTCTCGCGTGCTGAAATGACGGCCAATCCGCAACCCTCGCACGCGGAGACGACTGCCACCTGAAACAAGACACCTTCCGCGGTATGGATCATGGGATGGGAACCAAGAACCGTCGGAAGGTCCTTGGAGATTGGCCTTGAACCGGATGCGATTCCGGCTGCCCCAACCGAAAGATCCATTGAACACAGATGATTGAGTGCATCGGTGACGGCGGCCAAGGTTGTCTCCCGGGATGCCGCCTCGGCTCGCCGGATCAACTGCACCGTCTCCGATGCCGGCATCCTCGAGGCTTCGTGATAGACAAAGCGGGGGACAGAATTATCAGGCGGCAACAACTCGAGGCGGCGACGAAGTAGCACCTCGAGTCTGTCAGGTTCTCCCGTGACTGCAACCAGAGCCGCCCAACCTGTGTGCAGCCTGAATCCCAACGCGGCGCGCGTGGCCATGCAGGGAAAGAGTAAGACTTGGCTAGGCTTTAGACAATCTGTTAGACACTGCCTGTTTTCAATCACTTATCTGCAAGCTATTGAAACCACTCAAAGACTCTAAGATGGCCACTTTTAACTACCGCGCAATGTCCTTTGTTTTCATCACGGAGGTTGCAACCTGTTGAAAACAGGTGAAGACCCTGCACGCCGATCCGCCACTTTTACGCTTGCAGCCTCGTGCAGGATGCCTCTGGAATGCATACAGGCAGCCTGTGAGCGCATTCGAGGCCTCGGACCAAGCCAGAGGTCGCCTCGCGTGTCCGGGGACCCTTAGATCGTCTCTAATACGAAATTCCCCGCAAGTCGTTGAAAGTTTTTGTAACTTGTTGATATTATCCAGAAGCTATTGAAAAGATTGACAACCCGCCGAAGCGCGGCCTTTCCAATCCCAGGGTCCTTTCCGGTAAGATGCCAGCCAGATGAAATCGATCATCGTGGGAACGGCGGGTCATATCGACCACGGCAAGACCGCTCTGGTGAAGGCCCTGACTGGGATTGATGCGGACCGGCTTGAAGAAGAGAAGCGGCGTGGCATCACCATTGACCTGGGCTTCGCGCACATGGATATTCCCGTCGCAAACGGCGAGACGCTGCAGCTGGGCTTTGTCGACGTTCCCGGGCATGAGCGTTTTGTGCGCAACATGCTGGCGGGCGTGGGCGGCATTGATCTGGTGCTGCTGGTAATCGCGGCGGATGAAGCGATCAAACCGCAGACGCGGGAGCACTTCGACATCCTGCAACTATTGGGTGTGGAGCGAGGCATCACCGTGCTGACCAAATCGGATGCGGTGGATGCGGAGACGCTCGGCGTGGTTCGGCTGGAGGTGGAAGAGTTTCTCCGTGGGACATTCCTGGATAATCCAAAATCCATCGTCGCAGTGAGTTCCTTGACTGGGGCGGGACTGGAGGACTTGAAAAGGGCGATGGTTGCAGCGGCGGCCGAGGTGCAGCCACGAGATTCGCAAGCGATCTCGCGGCTTCCGATTGACCGCGTGTTCACGATGAAAGGTTTCGGGACAGTGGTGACGGGGACGCTGGTCGCGGGGACGATCCGCCGCGAGGAAGAGCTGGAAGTTTTTCCGACGGGACGGCGCGTGCGCGTGCGCGGAACGCAGGTCCATGGGCAAACGGCCGAGGCAGCCGTCGCGGGACAACGGACGGCGTTGAACCTGGCGGGGGCGAGCACGGAAAACTTGTCGCGGGGGATGACTTTGGCGCCTGCGGCGACGTTCGAGGCAACGCGGCGCGCAGATGTGCGGTTGCGCCTGTTAGCGTCAGCGCCGCATTCGCTGAAAGACCGTGCGCGAGTGCACTTTCACTCGCACACGATGGAGACTGTTGCGGAAATCGTGCTGAACGAGCGGAAGGAACTGGATCCCACCCATGCAAAGAAACTGAAGGTGGGGCACCCGGGCTCCAGGCCGGAACGCCCAGAACTTCTGCCGGGGCACGAGGCGTTTGTGCAACTCAAACTGCCGGAAGCGGCGCTGCTCCTGCCCGGCGACCGGTTCATCATCCGGCAATTTTCGCCGGTGGTGACGATTGGCGGGGGAGTTGTGCTGAACGCGGCGCCGATGCTGGGCATTCGGGCGGACCGCACCTTTCTGGAAATTCTGGCTTCCGGCGATGCGGAAGCGATAGTGCGCGCACGAATCGCGCGGCGGCAACACGAGGGAATTTCTATCTCTCGTCTGGTCGCCGAAACTGGTTGGACGAGGAACATCATCGAAGCGAACCTGGCTCCAGCGGTGAGGTCGGGCACAGCGGTGCGGGCCGGGAACCGATTCATATATGCGCCTGCGCTCGAAGCACTAAAGTTGCACGTCGTGATCACCACTGCGGACTTCCATAAGAAAAATCCCCTGGTGGGCGGCATCAGCAAGGAAGAATTGCGGGCGCAGGTGGACGCGACGCCGGAAGTCTTCGAGTCGGTTGCGGCCATGCTGATCCGGGACAAGAAGATCGAAATCATCGGGGACCAGGTACGGCTTCCGGGGCTCGGCGTGGTGATGAAAGATGAAGAGGCCGAATCGAAAACGAAGATCGAAGACGCATTCGCCTCGGCGGGACTGAAGGTTCCCGCGCTGCAGGACGTGCTTGCCGGACTCAAAGTCGACAAAACCAGGGCGCAGAAGATCGTTACTTTGTTACTGCGGGAGAAGATACTGGTCAAGGTTTCCGACGACCTGGTCTTTCATCGCAGCGCTCTCGAAGAGTTGCGACGGCAGATGGCGGGCTACAAAGTGAAGTCGGCAAAGATTGATGTCGCGAAGTTCAAAGAGTTGACGGGAGTGACCCGCAAGTATGCGATCCCATTGCTGGAGTACCTGGATCGCGAGCGTGTGACGCGGCGCGTCGGCGATGCGCGCGAAATTCTCTAACTTCTCAGCCACGGATAAACGCGGATAAAACAAAATCTTGGTCTTATCCGTGAAAGTCCGAGTGCATCCGTGGCAAGCTTTAGATCTTTTCTTCCGGAAATTCCAATTCCAGACCGAGCGGATCGGTAAGGCGGTTGGTAAGGTTTGCTAGTCCTGCGAGCATGTGGATGTCCACAATTTGGGATTCGGAAAACTGTTTCTTCAGCTCATTGAAGTCGTCTTCTGTGATTTCGTGGGGAGCGCGGGTCAACTTCTCAACGTAGATGAGCGCTGCCCGCTCTTTCTCGCCATAGCCCGAGTAGTTCCCTGCCTTGAGCCCCGCCCAGTCTTCCGCCGCGAGCCCGACTCTCTTTGACGATGCGACGTGATGCTGCGTGCAATAGTGACATCCATTGATGAAGGACACGCGGAGGTAAATCAGCTCATAAAGCTTGCGGTCGAGGGAGCGTCCCACGCTCGCGTAGAAGCTTAGAAAATTCTTAAGCATCTCGGGACGATGAGCGAGTGCTTTCTGTACGTTGCCGGGCTTGCCACGCAGCGTGGTTTCGTAAATCTCGCGCACTTCAGGAGGGGCAGTTTCCGGGGAGATCAAGCTGATTCGTGCCATCGAGTCCTCCGAGATCAGGTGAACGGACCTTCTTCGTCTTCGTCTTCAGTCTTTCATCTTCGCAGATTGGCTAGGTTTGTGCAGAGGAGCGAGAGCACGTCCTCAAGAAAAGAACACCGGTGGACGATAGAAGGAGTAAGAGGTGTCTGCCGTGCGAGCGTTTATGTTGGTTGCGCTATTAGCTTGCGCGGGGATTTCGTCAGGCCGCGCATCCGGGGATTCTGATTCGGACGTGGAAGCGAAGATCCTTGCGATGGAGCGTATGTGGAGCCAGGCCTACGTGAGCAAAGACCCAAAGGCGCTGGAGAGGATTCTTGACGACGCATTTGTCAACGTCGACTCGGACGGCAAATTGCAGACCAAAGCGGATGTGTTGGCGGAGGTGAGTACATCCACGGCGCTGCAGTTCCTGACGGAATCGATGGCGGTGCGCTTGCACGGCAATACGGCGATCGTTACCGGCGTTTTTCTGATAAAGGGAGTGGATCGCGGGAAGCCGTTCGCGCAACGAGAGCGATTTGTGGACACATGGTTTTACAAAAGTGGACAGTGGGTCTCGATTGCGGGGCTGGTAACACGAGTCGGGCAGTGAGCGTGGGCGAGTCTCGCGCGCTTGCAGCCGAGATCGGCGACAGCGATCAAGTCTTATGAAAAGAATAGGGCTGTTGTTGGTCCTGGCCTGCGTAATGTCACGAGCGGCGGCTTCCGCTCAGGAGGCTGCCGGCGGCGACGCTGCAACGGCGGTTCTAACTCTGGAACACGAGTGGCTTGAGGCGCAATCGCGCAATGACAACCGTGCCCTTGACCTGATCTTCGATAATGCTCTGGTGTACATCGAATATGGCGGGTTGATGACGAAGGGAGATTACTTGTTGCGCGTAAGGTCAGCAAACCCACAGCGGCAGCAGATCGCAATGGAAGGCGCCTCGGTGCGTACATTTGGAGGCACTGCCATCGTGATTGGGACCTACGTTGAAACCGGTGTGAAAGACGGGAAGTCCTTGCTGAAGCGTTGGCGCTTTGTCGATACCTGGGTGTACAAGAAGGGGCGTTGGACGTTGGTCGCGGCCGCCGCCGTACCCGTATCGAAGTGAGCGGAGGGACTGCATGATGGCGATTGCAGCCAAGGTCCCGATCTGCTACTGATGTATTCTTTCTTCTGATGGTCCTGATTCGTCCTGCGACAATTGATGATGCGCCGCTCTTGCGGAGCTTGATCCACGAACTGGCCGAGTTTGAACACGAACTGCACCTGTGCGTGATCAAGGAGGAGGATCTCGCGCGGGATGGATTCGGTCCCAATCCAAAATTTCGCGCGCTGCTGGCGGAGCGGGACGGGCAGCCTGCCGGCTACGCCCTCTTCTTTGAGTACTACTCGACCTGGGCGGGGCGGGGATTGTTTCTGGAGGATCTTTTTGTGCGCGAGCAGTTTCGCGGCAAAGGGATTGGGAAGGCGCTGCTGGCGTCTGTCGCGCGGATAGCAGCGCAGGAAAATTGTTACGGAGTTCACTGGGAAGTGCTTGACTGGAATGAGAAGGCGATTGAGTTTTACAGGTCTTTGGGAGCGGAGTTCCGCGACCAATGGCGGCCGGTGCTGTTGAGGGACGACGCACTGCGGCGGCTGGCGGAGAAGGCATCGTAAGTGCAAGTTCGGGTTGCAAATGAACGAAGTCGACCGGAGGACGGGCAATATGAAATCTGCGAGCTTTTTGGCGGTGTGGTTGTGCGCAACGGCCTTGCTTGTTTCAGGGCAAGACGCATCCGAGTCCGCTACCAAGTCGAGAATTGCGGCCTTGGAAGGCGCGTGGAACCAAGCGTACAAGGCAGGAGACGCAAAAGCGCTGGATGCGCTTCTCGACAACGGCATTGTGCTGGTGAACGATGACGGCTCGGTGCAAACCAAGGCGGAGTTTTTGGCGAGCGTGAAGCCGTCGGGCACGCAAGCCGGTTCCCAGGAGCAGCAGGTGGCTCCGGAGTCGATGTCGGTGCATGTGTTTGGGAATACGGCGATTGCCACTGGAGTTTTTCGGGCAAAGGGGGTGGAGGGCGGGAAATCTTATGTGCGGCGGGAACGCTTTATCGATA
Organism: Candidatus Acidiferrum sp.; assembly: GCA_035568115.1. GTDB lineage: Bacteria > Acidobacteriota > Terriglobia > Terriglobales > Acidobacteriaceae > Sulfotelmatobacter. Next base: position 76,579 of record DATMOP010000038.1, on the reverse strand, counting down.
CGTGGGTGTACAAAGGCGAGCGCTGGATCTGCGTTGCAACCGACGCTACGCCGATCCTCCACTGAAACGCGGGGACGGAGTCACAAATAATGGGAGCTGCGGTCAGGATTATCGGCGCCGGATTGGCCGGGTCGGAGGCGGCGTGGCAGTGTGCGCGGCGGGGTGTGGAGGTGGATTTGTTTGAGATGCGTCCGGTGCGGTCCACGCCGGCGCACCAGACGGCCGATTTCGCGGAACTGGTGTGCTCGAATTCGCTCAAGTCGGACAGCGAAAATACGGCTCCGTGGCTGTTGAAGGAAGAAATGCGGCGCGCGGGATCATTGCTGTTGCACATTGCCCGGGAGTGCGCGGTTCCGGCGGGACATGCGCTGGCGGTGGATCGGGTGACGTTTGCGGCGAGGGTGACGGAGGCGATTTCCCACGAAGGGCGGATTGCGATTCAGCGGGAAGAAGTGACTTCCGTTGAGGAAGCAGGACCGCAGATCACAGTCATTGCTACTGGGCCTTTGACTTCAGAGGCGCTGGCGGGGGAAATCTCGCGGCTGAGTGCAGTGGAAGAAGACTCAAGACCTGATCGGGCAGAGCCTCCCCTGAGCCTGCCGAAGGGAGTCGCTCCACACGATCCGGTCCCACACAATCCACATTTGTATTTTTATGATTCGATCAGCCCGATTGTCGAGGCGGATTCGATTGATATGTCGCGTGTGTATATGGCGGCGCGGTATGACAAGGGGTCGGCGGACTACATCAACTGTCCGATGACCGCTGAAGATTATGGCCGATTTTACGATGCGCTTTTGGCGGCGCAGTCGGTGGAAGAGCGCGATTGGGAGAAGTTGAACTACTTCGAGAGCTGTCTCCCCATTGAAGAGATTGCGCAGCGTGGGCGCGATACACTGCGCTTCGGTCCGATGAAGCCCGTAGGGTTGAAGGACCCGCGCACCGGGCGGATGCCGTATGCGGTGGTGCAGTTGCGCCAGGAAAACTTGCGGGCGGACTCCTACAACCTGGTGGGATTCCAGAATCACTTGAAGTTTGGCGAGCAGGCACGCGTGTTGCGGCTGATTCCGGGGCTCGAGAATGCGCGCTTCCTGCGCTATGGACAGATTCATCGCAACACCTATATCAACGGGCCGGCGTTGCTGCGCGAGACGCTGCAGATGAAGGCACATCCCCGAGTCTTGTTTGCGGGACAGATTTGCGGCGTAGAGGGCTATGTGGAGTCGATTGCAACCGGATTGATAGCGGGGGTACACGCGGCAGCGCTGGTGCGCGGGACTGAGCTTGTGCCGCCTCCGCGGGTGTCCGCATTTGGATCGCTGACCCATTATGTCACTCATTCGGACTCGAAAAACTTCCAGCCGGCAAACATTACTTTTGATCTTCTGCCGGCGCTGGAGAAGAAGATTCGAGACCGGAAGGAGCGGCACCGGTTGCAGTGCGAACTTGCTTTGGGGCAGTTTGATGAATGGATGGAACGGGCTGGTGCAGCGCTCATGGCTGGGAGACCTTGAGTCGCAAAGGGCGCGGAGCACAACCACGGAGAGCCCGGAGAAATGCCAGCAGCAGAGCGGTTTTGGTCGCATTTTCCTGCAACAATATACCTCTCCCCTACGTATCCACATAGCGAGGCACATAACCGGGGCGGGGGCTTACTTTCCCTGTCCGGTCGCGTCCAATCAACTGAGCGCTATGACCCTGCGAGATCTTTTCCACGATGTGGTGCGGACGTTGTGGGCCCACAAGCTGCGAGCATTTCTCACCATGTTCGGCATCGCGTGGGGGATCGTTTCGATTGTTTTGATGGTGGCGGCGGGCGAGGGCCTGCGCAAGGGACAGGAAGAGCAGGCTAGAAATCTTGGCAAGGACGTGATGATCGTCTTCCACGGCCGGACCAGCCTGCAGGCCGGGGGAACTCATGCCGGGCGGCAGGTGCACTGGGAAGATGACGACTTGCCGGTGGTGCAAGCCGAATCGCCAGACTGCCAATACGCCATTCCGGAGCTGGAGCAGGACACGGTCCGCGCGCACAGCAATTTCAACAACGCCGCACTCACCGTGACTGGTTCGTACCCGCAGTTTGCTTATATTCGCACTCTCGATGTGGGCTCGGGACGCTTCTATGACTGGGACGACATCCGCGAGGCGCGACGGGTCGCGTTTCTGGGATCGGATGCGTCCAAACAATTGTTTCCCGGGCGCAATCCGGTGGGAGACAACGTTTATCTGAATGACTTCCCCTTCGTTGTGATCGGCGTGATGGCGAAGAAGAAACAGGATTCCAGCTATGACGGCTGGGACGTGAACAAGATATTCATTCCGTTTGCCGCGATGCGGCGCGATTTTCCCGACAGGCCTCCAGGAACGTCCACTACTTTCGATCAATTGCTGGTTACGCCCAAGTCGGTCGATCAGCATGAGGCCTGCAAACACGAAGTGCGGGTAGCGCTGGCGCGCATGCATCGCTACGATCCCCGCGACAAGGAAGCTTGCCCCATCTGGGACACGGTACAGGAAGCGCAGGCTTTCAAAACGATGACGGATGGCATGAAATATTTTCTGGGTGCGGTGGGGATTGTGACGCTGCTGCTGGGCGGCATCGGCGTGATGAATGTGATGCTGGTAGCGGTGCGTGAGCGGACGCGGGAAATTGGTGTGCGCAAAGCGCTGGGGGCTCCCGCGGCGACGATTCTGCGGCAGTTTTTCGTTGAAGCTCTGATCATCGCGTTGTTGAGCGGCGCGATTGGCCTGGGAGTTGCATTCGGATTTTGCGCGCTGGTGAACCTGCTTCCGATGCCGGACTTTTTTGCAGGGCTGATTCCGGACTGGACTTCTGGTCTGGTTGCCGCCGGCTTGCTGGGTACGATCGCGGTGGCGGCGGCGCTGTATCCGGCGCGGAGAGCGGCATCCATTGATCCGATCGAGGCGCTGCGGTATGAGGCGGGAGGCTGAAGCAGGTTTCAACTTTCAAGGGTTTCAAGAGTTTCAAGATGCTTGGGCCAACATCGGTACGAGAGTGTTCGTCATTGGAACCTTGAAACTTTGAAACCTTCGCCCATCCGCAAACAGTGACACGAATGTTATTCGAAATCATTCTCGAGGCCTGGATCGCGCTGAAGCGGAACCTGACGCGCAGCTTCCTCACCATGCTGGGCATTGTGTGGGGGATTGCGACGGTGACGCTGCTGATCGCTTATGGGAGCAGTTTCCGCGGGGTTCTGGTGCATGGGTTTGATGCGTTCGGCAAGAGTGTGGTGATTTGCTGGCCGCAGCAAACCAGCGAGCAGCCAGGCGGTCAGCGCGCAGGAAAGAAAGTTCTCATCGAACAGGCCGACGTGGACATCGTGAAGGCCAGCGCGCCCCTGGTTCGGCACGTGTGCCGCGAAACCGTGAGGCGTCCGGGAATCGCGTATGGCGACCGCATGGTGGGAACGGCGCCGGTGCGCGGAGTTTGTCCTGAATACGGCGAGATGCGGAACGAAGTGCCCTCGGAGGGCCGCTGGCTCGATTCGGGCGACGAACTGGAGCGGCGTCGCGTCATCTTTTTAGGCGGGCGGCTCAAAGAGCAACTCTTCAGCGGCAGACCGGCCGTGGGCGAAACAGTAACCGTCAGCGGAGTCCGCTTCACCGTGGTTGGAGTGATGGCGCGCAAGATTCAGCTCAGCAATTATTTCAGCAGCGACGATGAGTCGTCGTGGATTCCCTACTCGACTGCCGGAGATTTGTGGAACACACGCTATGCCGCGGTGATGCTGTTCGAACCAATCGCACCGCAGTTTGAAAAGAAGGCAATGGCGCAGGTACTGGCCGCGGTGGCGTCACGGCAGGGCTTTTCGCCGACTGATCCGAAAGCCTTCCAGATGTTCGGCCGGGATGAGTTCCGTCCGGTAATCGATGCGCTGACTATTGGGCTGCAAGTGCTGCTTGCTTTTGTTGGCACTTTGACGCTGGGGATCGGCGGCGTGGGCGTGATGAATATCATGCTGGTCTCGGTGGACGAACGCATTCGCGAAATCGGACTGCGGCGGGCGCTGGGCGCGCGCAAGCGCCACATCAAGCTGCAATTCCTGGCGGAGACTTTATTGATTATGCTGCTGGGCGGCGCGATCGGCGTTTTGCTTTCGTATCTCATCGCATGGGCGGTGGGCACGCTGCCGATGATGGGGCCGCTGTTTGAAGACGATTCTGGGCAGGGCGACATTCACCTGCGGATTTCCATGATGACGGTCGTGATCTCAAGCGCTGTCTTGCTGGTGGTGGGCGTAATCAGCGGGATGGTTCCGGCCATGCGGGCTTCGAAGCTGGATCCGGTGGAAGCGCTGCGCTACGAGTAAAGGCAGAAGTCAGAGGTCAGAATGCAGAAGTGAAGGGCACATTGTTTTCTACTTCGGCATTCTGACTTACTTCTGCCTTCTGCCCTTCCTCCCGCCTTCCGAATTAATTTGATCCCTGACGGCATTCGCAGTACCTTTTCTGCTAAGTTATTCGCAGTCTGACGAGGTGCGCTGTGCCATTTTCCGCCGTAGACGCGATCTCTCCCGCCTTTGAGCACACCAAGCGGCAGCTGACGCAGCCGTTCCGCTTCGGTCAATGGATTCGGCTTGCCCTGGTGGGATTGCTGGCCGGGGAACTCAGTTCCGGCGGTGGGTGCAACGGGCCCAGCAACTTCAGGTTGCCCCCGCACACCGGCACATCAGGCTTGCCGGGGATTGATCCCGCGCTGTTCGCCGGGCTGATTGTCGTGCTGCTTCTTGCCGCATTCGTGCTGGGCATTTTGTTTATGTACATCAGCAGCGTCATGCGTTTCATTCTGTTCGACAGCGTGTTGGCGAAGGAATGCCACATCCGCGAGGGATGGGCCCGCCGGCAGGGGCCGGGGTGGCGCTATTTCCTCTGGAAGCTGGCGTATGCACTGGTGACCTTTGGCGTGCTGATCGTGCTGGTCGGAGTCCCGGCGGGCTTTGCTTTCGCCGCAGGATGGTTCAACGATCCCAAACAACACGTGGCGGCGCTGGTGCTGGCGGGCATCGCGCTGTTTTTTGTGATCGCTCTCTTCTTGATTGCGATGGCCGTAATTTTTGTGCTGACCAAGGACTTCGTCGTGCCCCAAATGGCGCTGGAAAACGTTGGAGCGATGGAAGGCTGGCGGCGGCTGTGGCCGATGATGAAGGCAGAGAAGACCGGTTATGCGGGCTACGTGGGGATGAAAATCGTGCTCGCGATCGGAGCGTCGATCATCCTCGGCATTGTGGGCCTGATTCTTGTTCTGATCATTTTGGTTCCGGTGGCGGGAGTGGCTGTGGGGGCCGTGTTCGCCGGAAAAGCGGCGGGGCTGGGATGGACTGCGGGCACGATCACACTGGCGGTGGTGGCGGGATGCGTGTTGCTGGCCGTTTTCTTTTTCCTGACGGCGCTAATTTCCGTGCCTGCAATCGTGTTCTTTCCGGCGTATTCCATCTATTTCTTCGCGTCGCGTTATCCCGCGCTAAGCGCTGCGCTCTTCCCCGCACCGGCAGCGTCCCGGATTCCGGCGGGAGCGCCTCCGCCGTATGAGCCTCCGCCATTGCCGCCCACGCCCGAGCCGATTTGATGAGCAAATAGGCTCACTGCGGCGGATTTCTCAGTTTGGCGTCGCGTCCGCGCGGCCAGGAAAAGCGGCGGCCCAGGATGCATTTGACGATCAAGTGATCCGTGGAACGCGTAGTGCCGATGCCGACACCAAAATTGAACTCCCACTGCGGGCTGAAGTTGAGGTCAATTGAGGGAAAGAACTGCTGTTGCTGATCTTTGAGCGCGTCGAAACCGGCGAGTGATCCGTAAGCCGCGTAATATTCCAGCCCGCCGGCAATTTTCTTGGTGAAATCATAGCTGACCTTCGCGTTGGGAGAGAACGTCACGCCTTGCTTCACGCCGGGACCGTGCCAGGAGCGGTCCAGCGCGGGATTGAAGGCCAGGTACCACGGGCCAATCTTCTTGTCGATGATGGGCCGGATTTCCCACGTCCAGGTATCGGGAGAAAACGCGCGGCGCTGGTAGCCAATCTCATTCGACAAACTCACGCCCACAGGCCAGTGCCATTTCTCCGGCACGCGCACGCGCGGGCGGATGTGGTCGCCCACCCATTGCCATCCGCCATCCGACTGAACGCTGGTGAAAACATAAAAGCCTACTTCCGCCCAGTCGTTGATTCCCTGCGTGATTTCGAGCGTCTCGTGCTCGGCGTGGTTGGTGGGAAGAACTCCGTCTTGAACGGTCTTGCTGCCGTTAACCGTGAAGTTAGAGTGGATTTCTACCATGGTCGAGCGGGGAGTTACTGTGTCCGCGCCGTAAACCTGGATTTCGTAATTATCTTGTGCGAGGGCAAGCGGTGCGAAGGCACAAACAATCGCGGCAAGAAGCGCGAGGATCGTGCCGCGGGGCGTGCGTGCCATGGTCAAGTATATCTTCCCACGTTTTCGTCGAATTGACTGCGCGCGGGAACTCCCACAGAGCTTGAGGTGTCTGATGTTGCAGACACGCGCGTGCTAAAGAGAAGAGCAGGAGCTTTCAATGTCTTTCTCCATGGCAGGTCGAGGTGCGCGCGGTCCCGAGATCAACGTCACGCCGCTGATCGACGTGCTGCTGACGCTGATCATCGTCTTCATGGTCGTAGTGTCGATGGACAAAGACCAGGGCGAGACGGCCCAGATTCCGCAGCCGGATCAGAAGCAGACCCAGAACCTTGCACAGCCGCGAACGGTCGTCATTCAGGTGGTGTGGATGAAAGACAATCAGCCGCCGACCGTGAAGATCAATCAGGATGAAGTGCGGTGGGAAGACTTGGAACAGCGGCTCGCGGAAATTTATTTGAAGCGGGCGGAGAAAGTGGTCTTCGTGCGAGGCGACAATGACGTCGACTTTCAGTACGTGGCCGACGTGATCGACGTGGCGCATCATGCCGGCGTGCAGAGGGTGGGGTTGCTGACTATGGATCGGGCGGTGGCGGGGGAGTAGGCCGATTCTGTTTAAATGGCACAGCAGTGGAAGGTGGTAGCCTGACGCTGAATGTTTGAATCGATCAGCAATCGAAATAGCCCGAACTGGAGGTTTCGATGGGTCGCCACTGCCTTGGTTCTGGCGCTGCTCACCGGCTTGGTGTGGATTTTGCGGATGACTCAGATGCCGCTCAAGTCTTACGCGCAACCGTTGCCTCCGCTTTCCGGTGCAGAGTCGGAGATCGAAGGTCGCCTCTCGACCGAAGTGAAGTACCTGTCGCAAACAGTAGGGGAGAGAAACGTGTGGCGAGCCGGGTCCCTACAAACCATCGTCAACCATCTACGCAGCAACCTTCAGCAAGCAGGGTACTCAGTCACCGAGCGTTCGTATCGGGTGGAGGGTCAGGAAATAAGCAATCTTGAAGTGAGCATCACAGGAAGCGAGGGTGCGGGTGAGACTGTCATTTTGGGCGCGCACTATGACACTGTCGCCGGAACTGTGGGTGCGGACGATAACGCCACAGGGGTCGCGGCCTTACTGGAATTGGCACGGCAACTCCGGGGGAGCAAACCCCGCAAGAATATACGCTTCGTGGTCTTTGTCAACGAGGAGCCACCATTCTTTCAAACGAGCAGAATGGGGAGCAGGGTGTATGCGCGGCAACTCCGACGCGAGAATGTTCGAGTCTCAGCCATGATTTCGCTGGAGATGCTCGGGTTCTACTCTGATGTTCCGGGAAGTCAGAAATACCCTGCGCTATTGGGACTTTTCTATCCCAGCCGTGGCGATTTTGTGGGTTTCGTGGGCAATTCGGAATCGCGCGACTTGGTGCGACGCAGCATTGGTGTATTTCGCGAGTCGACCAGCTTCCCGTCAGAGGGCATCGCCGCTCCGGCCGAGTGGCCCGGCATCGGATGGTCGGACCAATGGTCCTTCTGGCAGGAGCACTATCCAGCCATTATGGTTACGGATACAGCTCTGTTCCGATATCCCTACTACCACACTCCGCTCGACACAGCGAATCGATTAGATTTCGATCGGATGTCAAGAGTCGTGGAAGGCGTTCAGCGGGTGGTCGAGTCGCTATCGGGCCAGTAAACGACAGGCAGCGCCAATTCGTTTTAATTTCTCGCCCTGTTTTTGATCCAAATCGGCGTCCCCAAGAATCCGAAAGCCTTCCGGATCTGATTCTCCAAAAACCGTTGATAGGAAAAGTGCAGCTTCACGGCGCGGTTGGTGAAGAGCACGAACGTCGGCGGGGCGACAGAAGCCTGCGTCATGTAGAGAATTTTCACGCGCGAGCGCATGGGGACGGAGGCGCGCTCGAAGTCCACGGTCTCGATGAAGCGATTCATAGCTGACGTGGAAATGCGCTTGCGGCGCTCGGTCGCGACCTGTTCGAGCAGCGGGAAGATCCTCTCAGTGCCCTTGCCGGTGTGGGCCGAGATAAAGACGATGGGAGCATAGTTCAGGAATTTGAGATCCCAGCGCAGGCGCTCCTCGTAGGCGTCGCGATCGCCGGGACGTTTGCTTTCCCGCATGCGCATGGCCTTCGACGGCCTGCCGGGCTGTAGCGCGCCACTGGCAATCAGATCCCATTTATTGACGACGATAATTACTGAGCGCCCGCTTTCGTGGGCGTAGCCGGCGATGGCGGCGTCGAGCTGGCTCACGCCTTCGGTGGCATCGATGACCAGCAGGGCGATGTCTGCGCCTTCGAGATGCTTGCGCGCCATCACCACAGAAAGTTTTTCCGCCATCAGGTGAGTCTTGCCTTTCCGGCGGATGCCGGCGGTGTCGATGAAGCGGAAGCGCCGGCCTTTGTGCTCGACGATTTCGTCGACCGCGTCGCGCGTCGTACCGGGGATGGGCGAGACGATGGCGCGATCGGATGCGGTGAGGCAATTCAACAACGTCGACTTGCCCACGTTGGGATGGCCGATGATGGCAACTTTGGTTTCGTAGACGGGCTCAGGTTCGGGTTCGGCTGACCCATCTTCTGCCTGAGGCGTTTCTTCCTCTGTGTCCTCTGTGTTGAGATCTTTAACTGCCGGCAGAATCTCAAACACAGCGTCCAGCAGATCGTCGATTCCGCGCCCGTGCTCAGCGGAGATGGGAAACATCTGCTTGATTCCGAGGCGATGGAACTCATCCACGATGTGCGCCTGCTTTTCAGTGTCGGCCTTGTTGACCGCCAGGAAGAGCGGACGATTTGTCTTGCGCAACAGGCGAACCAGTTCAAGATCCGGCGCTGCGACTTCCGTCCGGCCATCGACAACCATTACGATGGCGGCGGCTTCGTCAAATGCAACCCGGGCCTGGCGGAAAATCTCCGACGGAATGAAATCCTTGTCTTCCGGAATGATGCCGCCAGTGTCGATGATGCGGATGCGACGGCCGCGCCACTCGGCGTCACCATACAAGCGGTCGCGCGTGATACCCGGCTCGTCGCCGACGATGGCACGGCGCGAACCAACGATGCGGTTGAACAGTGTGGACTTGCCTACGTTGGGTCGGCCCACGATGGCGAGCGTGGGAACGCCGGCTTCGGTGGTGGCGAGAGTGCTGGTCGAGTTGTAAGTGGGCTGGGTCAATGGGTTGAGTCAATGGGTTGAGTCAAAATGAGCGGCAAACGGTGCTGATAGCCAGGAACCCTTATTATAGAGACTCCCGTGGCTTTAAGTTCCCAGTCCGCGTCTTCTACGCCCTCCGCGCGCTCCGCGCCCAGCGGAAAGGATGCTTCCCTCTATCAGTTCTTCGCGCCGGGCGGAGTGCTGGCGCACACGCATCCGGCATATGAATTCCGGCGCGGGCAGTTGCAGATGGCGCAGGCGGTCGAACAGGCGCTGGAAGAAAAGCGGCACCTGATTGTGGAAGCTGGCACCGGCACGGGAAAGACACTGGCCTACCTGTTGCCCGTGATCCGCTCGGGTAAACGGGTGATCATCTCGACGGGCACGAAGAATCTGCAGGAACAACTTTTCTACAAAGACATCCCGTTCCTTGAGCAGGCTCTGTTTGGCGCAGCGGGTGGTGAAGGAGAGGGCGCGCCTCGTCGGCTTTCCGTTTGCTACATGAAAGGCCGCAACAATTATCTGTGCCGCAAGAAGCTCTACGATCTAACCGCAAAGCCCCTATTGAGTGGATTGGAGGAGATTAGTCACTTTTCGGAGGTTTCCAGTTGGGAGAAAACCACCCAGACTGGTGATCGGAACGAATTGACCGGGATGTCCGAGAACAGTCCATTGTGGCATAAGCTCGACGCGAGGGCCGACACTTGTACGGGGCAAAAATGCAGCGAATTTGGCAAATGCTTTATTACAGAGATGAGGCGGCAAGCTGCGGAAAGCGATATCGTGATAGTCAACCACCATCTTTTCTTTGCCGACCTGGTGATTAAGAGAGCTGGGGACGGCTCGCACGATGCCGGGATCTTGCCTGACGTTGGTTCCGTGATTTTCGACGAAGCACACGAGATCGAAAATGTAGCAGGACAGTATTTTGGGGTGTCCGTTAGCAACGCGCGCATGGATGAACTAGCGCATGATGTAGAACAAGAAGTAACCCACAATCGGATATACTCGGCCGGAATTTCTGGATCGATCGGGAGTCTGCGTGATAATGCAGCCTTGTTTTTCTCACTCCTGCCTGCTGGAAAAGGTAGATTCGCATTTGAAAATCGACGCGAATTCCTAGAAGAAAATGGGGAAGAATATTCGGCATTGTTGAACTCGCTACAGTGGATTGAATCTGAGATGGAGCAGGTATCTCAAAAGTCGGAGGAGGTTTTTGCCTTCTCCCGACGTGCCAGAGAGTTGAAAAACCAGTTGCGCTTCTTAATGGAAGAGAACGGACCGAACATTGTCTTTTGGGTCGAGAGACGGAGCACGCGCGGAATCGGCGGGCATGACCGTCATACCGTATTCTTGCAGGCTACCCCGATTGATGTGGCGTCGATTCTGAAGATGTCATTGTTCGATAAACTCGATTGCGCTGTATTGACTTCAGCCACGTTGGCCGTTGGAGGTGGCTTTGACTACATGCGGCAACGGCTCGGCCTTGAATATGTACGAGAGTTGTTGGTGCCGTCTCATTTCGACTACGAGAACCAGGCGTTACTCTATGTGCCTGCCGACCTTCCCGTCCCTGGTGCGGAGGAATTTACGGCCTTGGCTGCGGAACGCATCCGGCAGTTGCTGGAGATTACTCGCGGACGCGCCTTCGTCTTGTTCACAAGCGTCACACAAATGAGGGAAATTCACGGTCGACTGTGTTCGCAGCTCCCGTTCCGTCTATTCCTGCAAGGCGACGCTCCTAAGAATGCCCTCCTGGAGCAATTCCGGCTGACTCCTAACGCGGTGCTGTTTGCCACTTCGTCGTTCTGGCAGGGCGTGGACGTGCAAGGTGAGCAGCTGAGTTGCGTGATCATCGACCGCCTGCCGTTTGCCGTGCCCAGCGATCCGATCGTCGCCGCTCGAGTGAAGGCGATTGACGCCGATGGCGGTAACGCGTTTTTTCAGTATCAGGTGCCGGCGGCGGTGATCACGCTGAAACAAGGCTTTGGACGCCTGATCCGTTCGCTCCACGACCGCGGCCTGCTGGTGCTGCTGGATAACCGCATACTGAAGAAGCAGTACGGGCGCGTGTTCATCGAGACTCTTCCGAATTATCGGAAGACTACCGAGTTGCGAGTGGTGGAGGAGTTTTTCGGCACAAGCGGCTAGGAATTCCGTTCAGAGGGGCCGCATCCCCACCGCAGTCGCGCGCCTGTCAAACGTAGCTGTGTACTTACATTCCGCTGCGTGGCCGCATCGCTCAATCAGGCAATCAGAAAAATTTACCCCGTTCGCATTAAAAGTTCGTAGCGCCTGGGAAACCAATTCCGCCCGCTCTACGATGAGTTCCCGGCCCTGCAGGAAAGTTTCGACCACCCGCACGATTTCATCCTTTTTGAAACCGTAGGAGCGCTCAAGCACCCAGACTGACTCTACCAGCACGACAAGCGACAGAAACCCGGGGGCCTCTTCGGAAAAAGATGCGAACAATCTAATTGCTTTCGCGGTCTGGGCGGGGTCGTCGTGAGTAAGGTAGCGAACCACAATGTTCGTATCAAGACCGATCATCGGGACTCAGAGGCTCGCTTGGCGATGACTTCATCCATCTCCTCAATCGTCAAGGGCTTGCTTCGGCGGCCTCGAAACATTCCGTTCAATTCTCGAACCGATCGGGTCGCGGGGATCATGATGACCCGTCCCTTTTCCAATTCTACGAACTCTATGCGGTCTCCGGCGCCGACTCCGAGCACAGCGCGGATTCGCACTGGAATCGTGATTTGACCTTTGGACGTGATCTTTGCGGCGGCCAATGCAGACTCCTTACAACATTTATTATTCCTTACATTATGGTAAGGCAATCGGTGTTCGTCAATATCACCTAGATAGCTTCATACATACTCCCGCTCCGCCCGCCGAATCTCCCGATACCGCTCAAACACTTCTTTGTCGCTTTCCAGCCCCAGCGCAGAGCGGATTGAGCTGCCGCGAAAAGTGTGCCCCAGCATCTTCCACCCAGTCGTCAGAACAAATTTCGGATCATGCTTCAGCGCCTCCGGGATGTGGTGAACTTTCATCCAGCGCTCCGCCTTCCAGCGCATGAATTCCACTTCTTCTGCGGGCAAGTGTTCGGTACGCACCACAGCCGTGGTACCGTCGTATTCTTCGAGCCGCTCATTGATGATCAAGCCTTGATCGCGAAATTCCTTCGTCATGGGGGTGCGCGGATACGGCGTGGGATGCTGAATGTAGGGCCAGTCCACGTAGCGGCGGGCAAATTCCAGATTCGCTTCGATCGACTCGCGCGTGTCGCCCGGACTGCCAACGATCAATCCTCCGACCACCAACATCTGATTGCGATGCAGGTAGTCGATGGCTTTGAGAGTTGCGTTGCCAGTGTTTTGGCCGTTGGTGCGTTCCGTGTTCTTGGCTGAGGCCTTCAGAAACTCCAGATCGTTCTCGAGGATGTTTTCGATGCCGAGAAAAACGTAACGGAATCCGGCGCGCCGCATCAGCGGAGCGAGAGTTTCGCCGTGATTCGCGATGGCGGAGGTCATGCCCTGCACAAAGTAGTCAATCGTGTGCAACCCGGCTTCAATGATTGCCTCGCACAACGCCTCGAAGCGCTTCACATTCAGCGTGATGTTGTCGTCGACCAGGAAGATGGTTCGGGCGCCGTGATCGCGAGCATCGCGGATATCAGCCAACACACGGTCAAAAGAATACGTATGGAAGTTGCGGCCGCGCATCTCGATGATGGAGCAAAAACTGCAATCGAAAGTGCATCCACGCGAGGTCTCGATCACATCCACTTGCCGTCCCAACAGCGTGTATCCGTTCAACACGCGCGCACCGCGGTTCGGCAGGCGGATCTCGTTGTCTTCGAGCCGGTGCGGCGGCCGCCCGGGGTTGTGTACCCAGCTTTCCCCCTCACGATAGGAAAGGCCTCCGATCCGATTGAATCCTGAACCCTGCTCGATCGCGCGCAACAATTCGCGGAAAGTGACTTCCCCCTCGCTGCGCACCAGATAATCTACACCCATATTCTCGTAAGCCTCGGGCGCAAGACTGGGATCGTACCCACCCACCACAATCTTCACTCCGGGCCGGAGCGTCCGCACCAGGTCGATGACGCGGCCGGCGGTGCGGCGCTGGAACGTCATGATAGAAAGTCCAACAACCTCGGGATCAAGCTCGCGGACAAGCCGGGTAACCGTTTCACGCACCTCGCGATGAACCAGGATCAGATCAGCCACGGCCACGCGATGATGCGGGTCGACATTGCCGGCAAGGGACGTGAGCGCCCCATTCGGCATGCGGATCGCAACTGGTGGCATGTGTTCGAACGAATCCGGCATCGACAGCAACAGGACGTTCATGGGTACCTGTCCTTACGCTTGCAGTATTCCCGCAGGCGCGGGTTCAACGCAATTGACGAAGCGAATGGCGCAATTGTACAGCAGCTTGCGGCCTAAATCCTGAGCGCGGCCTCAGAGTTTGTCCCCGTTATTTGTGCTCCTCCGCCACGCCCGGACTTCCCACCACCCCCACGACAATGCCCGAAGCCTGTCCCTTCGCGTGATATACACGCTCGGTGGCTTTCACACAGTCCGAGGCCTTGGCATCGGGAATGTTGACGAAAGTCTGCGGGTTGCGATCGGTAAGAGGAAACCATGAGCTCTGGACCTGCACCATGATGCGGTGGCCGCGGCGGAAGGTGTGGTTGACGTCCTGCATGGTGAAGTTGATCTCCTCGACCTTGCCGGGAGTAAAGGGCTCAGGCTTTTCGAAACTGTGGCGAAACTTTCCGCGGAAAGGCTCGCCCCGCACCAGTTGCTGATATCCACCCATGGTAAACGACGGAGCACCCACGTCAGTTCTCGGCTTGCTCCTGTCCTCGGACTTGGCCTCATCGAGCTTGCTGTCGGGATAGTCGGGGGGATACACGTCGATCAGCTTCACGTCCCAATCGGAATCGGTACCCGTGGTCGAAACGAAAAGGCGCGGGGAGACCGGCCCGGCAATGGTCACGTCCTCCTGCAGCACTGAGGTTTGATAAACCAGAACATCGGTTCTGCTGGAGGCGAAGCGTTGATCGGAAACCATGTATTCCTGCGGCACGCTGGTCGCAATATAGTTGACGAATGGCACGGGCTTGGCCGGATCGCTTACGTACTCATCGTAGGCGGGAGAGTCAGAAGCGGGAGGATCGAACGAGAGTCCGCCGCCGGTACGGAAAAAAAGAGTCTTGGCATCGGCGTCTCTGGGGGGCCACGCGGAATAGCGCCTCCAAACATTCGTGCCCGTCTCAAAAACGTACGCCTTAGGAAGTTTTGCATCGCTGTTGCCTTTGAGGTATTGCTCGAAAAATGGAAACAGAATGTTCTTGCGGTAATAGTCGCCTGTATTGAACCCGAATTCCACCCTGCCCAGGCGTTCGCCGTCATAAAATCCCCAACCGCCGTGCACCCAGGGCCCGACCACAAGCGCGTTGAAGATCCCGGAGTTGTTCTTATCGATCGCGTGGAATGTGCTGAACGGACCTTGCAGATCTTCCGCGTCGAACCATCCACCTACAGTCAGCACGGCACAATGGATATTCTTCATGTGCGGCGCCAGATTGCGCGCCTTCCAGTATTCATCGTAAGTGTTATGGCGCATCTGGTCGTCGAACAGCGCACTTTTGCCTTCAAGATATTTTGAAAGGTTCCCGATCGGTCCTGCGTTCAGGTAGAACTCGTAGCCGTCTTTGGTTCCGTAATCGAAGGGGACGAAAGTCTTCGGCGGCAACTGCGGATTCTCCTGCGGCTTGAAGAAAGCATAGAAACCGAAGTTGGCGTTCAGCATGAATGCCCCGCCATGATAGGCGTCGTCGCCCATAAAGAGATCGGTCATGGGCGCCTGCGGAGAAGCCGCTTTCAGCGCGGGATGCGAGTCGATGATGCTGGCGGAGGTGAAGAATCCGGGATAAGAAATTCCCCAGATCCCGGCATTCCCGTTATTGTTCGGCACGTTCTTGAGCAGCCAATCAATGGTGTCATAGAGATCGCTGGAGTCGTCCACATCCTGTTTGGATTTCTTATTGTCGATATGCGGCCGCATCTCGATGAACGCCCCCTCTGACATGTAGCGCCCGCGCACATCCTGGTTGACGAAGATGTATCCCGCCTTGTCGAAGTCCGGCGACGGCCCCAGCCGCGTGCGATACAAATCCACACCATACGGGCCAACGCTGTAGGGAGTGCGATTGATCAGAAATGGATAGGCGCGAGCCGTATCCTTGGGCACATAGATCGAGGTGAAAAGGTGCACGCCATCGCGCATCGGGATTCGGTATTCATATTTCGTGTAGTGTTCCTTGACGTCGTACTCCGGAGCCTCGGGCTTGCTCTGGGCGCCAAGGCGGACGGCTAATGCCAGGGTGACGAGGATCCGGACCGGCAGATTGCAGTGCATATGTGCTCCTTGGTCGACAAGAGAGACAAACAGGCAAGCTACCTTTAGAAGCCGAGGACAGTCAAGCTGCATTCCGCACTAGTAGTGTCTTAACTTAAGACACTACTCGATCGGAGTTTCAGGGCTGCAAAATCTGGCCAGCTTGTGGGTGAACCTGCTGGGCTTTGATCTGCCCGGCGTCCCAGCCACCGCCGAGTGCCTTCACCAGATAGACGGAGCTGACCATCTGCTGGCCGAGCAGTTGCGTCTCTAGCCGTTCGCTGGTTAGCAGAGTGGTCTGCGCGGTGATTACGTCGAGGTAAGTGGTGACTCCGCCGCCGTAGCGATTGTTGGCGATTTCGAGCGCGCGGCGCGCATCTTCGACGGCGGCGGACTGCGTCGCGAGCGCTTGGGAAAGGGTGCTCAGATTGCTGATGCCGTCCTCGACCTGTTGAAAGGCTGTAAGGACCGACTGGCGGTAGTTGGCCACGGACTGGTCATAGGCGGCGCGCGCGGCAGCCAGATTGGCGCGGTTGCGCCCACCCTGGAAAATGGGTTGCAAGGCGTCGGCTCCTAGAGACCAGAAAAGGCTGGGGGCGTTGAAGAGCGTCGCGAGATCGCGACTCTGCAATCCGCCGGAACCGCTCAACGTGATATGCGGATAGAAGGCTGTGCGTGCGATGCCTATCTGCGCGTTCTGGTAGGCAATCAGGCGTTCGGCGGTCGCAATATCAGGCCGGCGTTCCAGCACATCCGAGGGCACTCCGAGCGGGACCGGCGGAGGCGTGGCCCGCAACGGCGCGGACGGCACGCTGAGGCTGGAAGCTGGCTGGCCGACCAGCACAGCAATCGCGTGCTCAAATTGCGCGCGGGATTGTTGCACCAAAGCAAGCTGCGATACCGTGGAGTCGAGCAGTGCGGCCTGCTGAGCAACTTCGAGTCCGCTAGTGACTCCGCCCTCGTGACGCTTATTCACCAGATCCAGTCCTTTGCGCTGGTAGCCGACTGATTCCTGTACCACTTCCATCTCTGCGTCCAACTCACGCAAAGTGAAATAGTCGGCGGCGAGTTCGGCGGTTAGGACCAACTGCACGTTCTGAAGATCGGCAGCCGTGGACTGCAAAGAAGCGTTGGCGGCTTCCACGTTGCGACGAACGCGTCCGAAAAGATCGGCCTCGTAACTCAGCGAGAACGGCACCGCGAAAACATTCTGGGTGTACGGGCGGATGGACTGCACCACTCCGTTCAGCGGGCGATTGCCGGAGCCGCGCTCACGGACCGCGTTGGGATCCACTGAGAGTTGCGGAAACATGCCAGCAGTCGCCACGCCCGCCAAGGCGCGCGCCTGATCTAAACGATCGCGTGCCGCAACCAGACTCTGATTGGCTTGAAGCAATTGTTGTTCATAGGCATCAAGGGTCGGGTCGTTAAATATCTGCCACCACGCGCCTTTTGGGATAGAGTCCCTGGGCGCAGCCTGTTGCCATGGAGGTTGCGTTTTCCACGAGTCGGGCGCCGGAGCTGGGGCCGCGGGCCGGCTATAACGCGGACCGACAGTGCATCCGGCTGCAAGAGCGAGCACAGCGAGAGCGGCCGGGAGTGCGGCTGGCTTCACGGGTTATTGCCTTTCTGCTGCGCAGGTTGACTTGGCCGCTGTTGGTTTGGCGCCCGTTGCGCCACGTTGACTTGCTGGCCCTCCTCAAGCGAGTCTGCGGGGTTGATGACGATACGATCGGCCGGAGAGATGCCGCCGAGGATCTCCAACGTCGCGCCATAGTCGCGGCCGATGTTGATGGTGCGCAACTGTATCTTGCTGTCTGAACCGACAACAGCGACGCGCGGGCCCTCGGCGCGGAACAGCATCGCATTCACCGGAACTGTCACCTTGTTGACGCCGGTCCCAACCGCGAAGTGAACCTCCCCGAGCGAGCCGGGCAGCAGACGCCCGTCCTTATTAGGCACGTCGACCTCGGTCAAAAGAGTCCGGGTGGCCGGATCAATGGACTGCGCTGTGCGAGCCACGGTGCCAAAAAACTTCTGGCCGGGGAACTCTTGTAAGGTGATGGTGGTCTTTGCCCCCACCTTTATGAAGGGCGCGTAGGCCTGTGGAACGCTGGTATAGACCCGCAGGGGATCGACGCGTGCGAGATCAAACAGTTCACGGCCGGCCGCGCCGGCGCCCGCGTTGATGAGCGCACCGGGATCGACATTGCGGCGGGTGAGCACTCCGGAGAATGGCGCGTAGACATCCTTGAAGCCTTCGAGTTGTTCGAGGCGGCGCACGTTGGCATCGGCGGCGGCCAGGTTGGCCTGACTCTGCTTGTATGCACTCCCGTACTGATCAGCTTCCTGGGCGGAGACGGAGTCGGTCTTGCGCAGATTCTCCCAGCGGTCGGCGCTGATTTTGGCCAGTTCCATTTGCGCGAGAATTTGCTGGCGCGCGGCGCGAGTCTGATTCAGTTCCTGGTCAACCTCCGGGGCATCAATCTTTGCCAACAACTCACCTTTGGTGACCCGGCTGCCGATGTCTTTGTACCAGCGCACCAAATAGCCACTGGTGCGGGCATAGATGGGAGATTCCTCATAGGCCTGCAATGAGCCGGGCAGCACCAGATCCTCGTCGGGCTTTTCCGACTGTGGATAGATCACGGCAACAGTTGGCACGGTCTCGCGTTCCGTCTCCTTGGCTAGCGCGTGTTCGCGAGTCACGTGGTCCCACAGAGTGAGACCTCCTGCGATCAGGAGCACCAGCAGTAATACACCGACGATCGTTAGCGCTCTGCGCGGTGAGGCGGGTGGAACCTCAGGCGGCTTCTCGATCCCGACGTGTTGCTGGCGCGTTGACATGGATTCGTTTTCTGCGCTCATGCTTGACTCCAATTCCTTCGGAACAGCCGATCCTGACTGTTCAGCTTACGCTTGCTCCTCGCGTGCACGCCTGGCTTCGCGCCGGCTATGGAACATGGCGAATACGCTCGGCACAAAGAACAAAGTGGCAACCGTGGCAAACAACAAACCGCCGATGACGGCGCGGCCCAAGGGGGCATTCTGCTCGCCGCCCTCTCCGAACCCCAGCGCCATGGGCACCATGCCAATGATCATAGCCAATGCAGTCATCAGCACGGGGCGCATGCGTGTATATCCCGCGGCGACGGCCGCCTGCACGGCAGGAATGCCTTCGTCGATCTGTTCGCGGGCGAAGCTGACCATCAGAATTGAGTTGGCGGTGGCCACGCCCATGCACATGACCGCTCCGGTAAGCGAGGGCACGTTCAGGGTGGTACGGGTCAGCAACAGGAACCAGCAGATCCCGGCCAGCGCTCCCGGCAGTGCGGCGATGATGATGAACGGATCAAGCCACGACTGGAAGTTGATCACGATCAGCAGATAGACGAGGAGAATGGCTCCGGCCAGTCCCAAGCCCAATCCGATGAACGAGGAGCGCATGGTGACCACCTGGCCCCGCACCACGATATGAGTGCCGCGGGGCAATTGGCCTTCGAACGACTTGAGTACTTTGTCGGTGTCCGCGGCGACCGCGCCCAGATCGCGGTCCTGGGTACTGGCGTAAACGTCGATGACCGGCTGCACGTCGTAGTGGTTCACGGTTGCAGGCCGGGCCACAGGATACAACTGGACAAGATTACCCAACAACTGCGCCCCCTGCTGCGAGGTTGCCGGTATGGTCATTAGATCCTGCAAGCTGGTCATGCGATATTGCGGCGACTGCACGGCGACCTGGTAAGTAACACCGTTGCGCGGGTTGAGCCAGAAATTTGGCGCCGTCTGGAAACTGCCGCTCAGCGAAATCAGCACGCTCTGCGCCACTTCGCGGGCCGTAAGCCCGACCTGCGTGACGCGGTTACGGTCGATATCCATGTGGAGCGTGGGTAGAGAGAGCAGTTGCTGCACGTGAACGTCGGCGGCGCCGGGGATGTGCCGCATTTTGTTGGCGATCTGTTGCGCAATGAGATAGCTGCTCCCCATGTCCGTGCCGACGATCTGCACATCGATGGGGGCGGGCAGGCCGAAGTTCAGAATCTGCGTAACGATGTCGGCAGGCTGGAAGAAGAACTCAACCCCCGGAAAGCGTTGTGGCAGAATCTCCCTCAGATGCCGTATGTGGCCCGCAGTGGGATGATGATGCTGCGGGTCGAGCGCGATCAGGATTTCGACATCGCTGGTGCCGATGGTTCCGTTGGAACTGTATGACTGGTTGATGCCGGAGTTAGGCAGCCCGATGTTGTCGAGAAGCGTCTGCAATTCACCCTTGGGAATCTCCTGGCGGAGTACGGCTTCGATCTCGTCGCAAAGCCGCGCTGTCTCCTCCACCCGCAGCCCGGCGCGGGCGCGCACATGCAGGCGCAGCAGCCCCGCGTCCACTTGCGGGAAAAAGTCCCGTCCCAGAAACACGAACAATCCGAGCGAAAGCAGGCAAAAGGCGAGGAAGCAAACCACAAAGACGCCACGATGTTCGAGGGTGGTTTCCAGCAACTGCTCGTAACCCCGGCGGAAGTCTTCGAACCTACGCTCGAAACCACGCTGAAAGCGGCCCAGAAATGACTTGGGCGCTTCGGCTCGATGTTCGTGGCCGCGCATGATGTACATCACCAGCGTGGGAATAAGGGTTCGCGAGAGCAGATAACTGGCCAGCATGGCGAAGCTCACGGCCTCCGCCAGCGGCACGAATAGGAACTTTGCTACGCCCGTCAGGAAGAACATGGGCACGAACACGATGCAGATGCTCAGCGTGGAGACGAAGGCAGGCACGGCGATCTGCTGCGCGCCGTCGAGGATGGCCTGTTTCATCTCCTTGCCCATGGCGAGGTTGCGCTCGATGTTTTCGATTTCCACCGTGGCGTCATCGACGAGAATGCCCACGGCGAGCGCCAACCCGCCGAGGGTCATGATGTTGATGGTTTGACCGATCGCCCCCAGTGCGATGATCGAAACAAAGATGGAGAGCGGGATGGAAATGCATATGACAATCGTGGGCCGCCAATCGCCAAGGAAAATCAGGATCATGACCGCGGTAAGAAGTGCGGCGATTGCCGCCTCGCGAACCACACCATAAATCGACGCTCGCACAAACAGAGACTGGTCGAACAGTGGAGCGATTTTCAGCTCCGGCGGCAATGACTGTTCCGCTTTCGCAACGATATCCTTGATCCCAGCGACAATTGTCAGAGTGGAAGCGTTACCGTTCTTGTAGATCGACATCAGTGCGCCCCGGGCCCCATCCTGGCGGACGATGTTGGTCTGTGGCGCGAAGCCGTCGCGTACGTGGGCGACGTCACGCAGGTAAAGCGTGGAACCGTTCGATGTCTTGACTGGGAGGTCATTCAATTCCACGATAGTCTGCGGCCCTCCGTTCATCTCAACGCTATATTCCAGTGGACCGAACTTGACGGTGCCGGACGGAAGGATCAGGTTTTGCGCATTGACTGCGTTGACTATGTCAGCCGGCGCGAGCCCATACGCCTGGAGCTTTGGCAAATCCAGGTCCACTTGAATCTGACGAATCTTGCCGCCGTAAGGATAGGGCGTGGCGGCTCCCGGTACCGTAGCAAGAAAGTTACGCAGGAAGTTCTGGCCCAGGTCGAAGAGTTGTTGCTCAGGCAGGGTCTTGCTGCTTAGCCCAAGCTGAATGATGGGCGTGGTGGAAGCGCTATAGGCGATGATAAGAGGAGGTGTGGTACCCGGAGGCAGCCTGCCGACGGCGGTCTGCGATATGGCGGTGATTTGCGCGATCGCTCCCTGAACGTTGGTGCCCGGACGGAAAAACACTTTAATGATGCCCAAGCCGTTTACCGACTGCGACTCCATGTGCTCGATGTCGTTGACCGTGGTGGTAATGCCGCGCTCGGAGTTCGCCACGATACGGTCGGCCATGTCTTGCGGCGACATGCCCGTGTAGAACCACACCACCGAAACCACCGGAATATCGATGTTAGGAAAGATATCAACGGGAGTTCGGAGAGCCGTTGTAAAAAACAAAATAACGATGACGATCGCCATCACGACGAAGGTGTAGGGACGCCTCAGCGCTAACGCAACTATCCACATCGGTTAGGCACCACTCCAGAGTGCGGACGAATCAAGAACGGTAGCACAAGCGCGGAACTACGCGAACCCGCGAACATGAAATTTAGATTCGATACTAAACGTATTGGATTCTAAAACCACAAGTCGATTATATGGTAGGGTAAGGTTATGCGCCAGAAGTCTGCGGCTCAGGGCAAACGCAGCGGAGGCCGCCCCAAGCGGTCTCCCGGGCGCCCGCGAAGTGAACAGGCGCGGGTTGCCATCCTGCGGAGCGCCTTGAAACTTCTGGGAGAGAATGGCTTTCCCGATCTGACCATTGAAGACGTAGCGGCGCATGCCAGCGTTGGCAAGGCCACGGTTTATCGCTGGTGGCCCAATAAGGCGGCGCTTATCGCGGATGCGTTCGCCAGCAGCACGACCCGCAGACTTCACTTCCCCGATACCGGCTCTCTCCGCACGGACATGAGCCAACAAATGCGTCAACTCATCAAGGTCTTCCGCAGCCGCCGTGGACGCATTGTCTCCGCCATTTTGGGCGGAGGGCAGAGTGATCGCGACCTCATTGTAGCGTTTCGTGATCGATTCCTGTGGCCGCGCCGCCGCGAGGCTTATGCCACCCTTCAGCGCGGGATCGAACGCGGCGAACTGCGCAGAAATGTCGATATGGACTTGCTACTGGATTCACTTTACGGGCCAATTTATATGCGATTTCTGATCCGGCACGATAAATTGACGCCGGAATTTGTCGACCATTTGTGCCAACTGGTGCTCACCGGCGCGCATCCTTCCCAGAACGTCAGCGCCCGAAAGAGGTGATCGGATCCATTATTGCGGGATCCAGTGCGCATGCGCCGTAAAGAGGCCGTTGACAATGCAAATCTGATAAGCGACGAAAAGACCGAATCCTAAACTGAGCAGGCCCGACGCTAATGCTAGCCGGCGAGAGAATCTCTGACGTGTCTTGGTCACCAGTCTGAAGACTGAGGCCAAACTCATCGTGATCACCATCATGCCAGCGATGGTTCCCACGCCGAAAATTAGAAGGTAAGCGACGGCCCAATGGACATTCCGGATTGTGGTCAGCACCAGGAGGGCGACTGCCGCTGAGCCCGCTAGTCCGTGCACTATGCCAATTACGAATGGCCGAAGGTATCGATACAGGCTGTTCCGTCCAAAAGTACGGTCCATCCACCCCAGGGATGCGTCGGGTTGAGCGTTGTCCTCGGGTTGATGCGCATGGGAATGCGAATGCGAATGAATGAGGCTTCCATGGCTGTGCGGATGCGAGTGAACAACACCTTCCTCTTGAATGGCGTTCGAGCTCGCCGGCACCGCACGCATGAACCCAGCTACATTCCAGATGCCGAGAATGATCAACATGACGGCCACGGAGAGTTCCATGCTCAGGCCCAGCTGCACTGGAATTACAAGGTTGAAGAGGATGATTCCCGTACCGACCACGAAGATTGTGACAGTGTGGCCGATACCCCAGAATGCTCCGATCAGCGCCGCCCGCATAGTGTTGCGCTGATTGCTAACGATGGTGGTGACCGCAATCACGTGGTCAGGATCAGTGGCGTGGCGCATCCCCAGAAAGAATCCAAAGGCGAGGATGGAGAGAAGGCCGAGCATGGCATTGGGGAGTATAGCACCGCCCGCGGGCGTGAAAATCATCCTGCGGAGTGACAATTTGGAGCCTACATTAACGTTTTTGTGATACTTTCCTTTGGGTACACGACGCACCTCGCCGGCGATACGGCGCGCTCGATCCGGCCAGCACCGCTCGCCGGAATGTTGCCAAGATCGAGGAATGTTGCTCCACATCATTCAGGGAGAACGAATGAACTTGCACGTACGCTCACTCCGAACGAAGCCGCCGGCGGGCTGCATCGCAATCCTGATACTTTCTTGCTTACCAGCCACCGCGCAGATGGGCTGGATGAACAGCAGTCTCTCTCCCGATGAGCGAGCGGCCATGGTGGTGAAAGAGATGACGCTCGACGAAAAACTTTCTATGTTGCACGGCACCGGCATGGTGGGGCTGAGCCCGATGAGTCCGTTGTCCGTACACTCGAATGGCGGCGCGGGATACGTGGTGGGTGTTCCACGGTTGGGAATTCCGCCTATCCAGATGTCTGACGCGGCTTACGGCGTACGAGCCAGTGGAGAGAACGGCCGCTATTCGACGGCTTTGCCGGCTAATGTTGCAGGTGCCGCCAGTTGGGATCCGGAAGCCGCTTATGAGTACGGGGCTTTGATCGCTCGCGAGTTGCGAGCGCAGGGCTACAACATGACACTGGGCGGGGGTATCAATCTCACTCGCGAGCCCCGCAATGGACGCACTTTCGAATATCTCGGCGAAGATCCCATTCTGGCGGGGAAGATGGTCGGCCAGGTGATGAGGGGAGAGCAGGCCGAGCACGTCATGGGCGACATCAAACACTACGCGCTGAACGACCAGGAAAGCGGTCGCAACGCGGTCAACGTTAACATCGATAAGCGGTCCATGCGAGAGAGCGATCTGCTGGCTTTCGAAATCGGTGTGCGCGAAGCCAATCCCGCCGCCGTGATGTGCTCCTACAATCGCGTGAATGGCGACTATGCCTGCGAAAATAAGTATCTCTTGACCGATATCCTGAAGAAAGAATGGAATTTTAAAGGCTTTGTCGTATCCGACTGGCAGGGAACGCACAGCGGCGCGAAAGCTTCCGCCGCGGGGTTGGATCATGAGGAACCTGGGGAAATTTTCTTTGGAGATGCACTGAAGAAAGAAGTGGAGTCCGGCAAGGTTCCAATAGCTGAACTGGACGACCATGTGCGCCGGATTCTCCGCTCCATGTTCGCCTGCGGTGTCGTCGATTACCCGCCAGTCAAGAGCGTCGTGGATGTGGTGGGTGGCTTCGAGATCGCGCAAAAAATTGAAGAGCAAAGCATCGTCCTTCTCAGAAACGAAGGCGGGCAACTGCCGCTCGACGCATCCAAGGTCGCCAGCATTGCGGTGATCGGCGCTCACTCCGATGTGGGGATGATTTCGGGCGGAGGGTCAGCCCAGGTCGATCCTCCGGGCGGTAATGCAATCATGCCGCCGGGTAAGGGCAATACTTACTGGCAGGCGCACGTCTGGTTTCCTACTTCTCCGCTCAAAGCCATACGAGCCGGTGCTCCGCACGCGAATGTTCAGTACGATCCGGGTACAGATCCCAATGCCGCAGCGGCTCTCGCGAAGAAGGCCTATGTTGCCATCGTTTTCGCTTACCAGTGGGAAAGTGAAGGAATGGATCTCGACAGCCTCTCGCTGCCGGACCATCAGGATGACTTGATTGCCAAAGTCGCGGCCGCAAATCCGCATACGATTGTAGTCCTCGAGACCGGCAGTCCCGTCACCATGCCATGGGCCGATCACGTGAGTGGCATTCTGGAAGCCTGGTATGCAGGCAGCCGGGGCGCCGAAGCGCTTGCCCGCGTCATCTTTGGTGAAGTGAACCCGAGCGGGAAACTCCCGTTAACCTTCCCCAAGAGTGAGACGGATTTACCCCATCCACACATTGTGAAACCGCCGCCCGAGTCCACCACCCACGGGGAACCCGATGAGTGGAAGACGATTGCCGCTGGCCTGCCAGCGTTCCAGATAACCTATGACGAGGGTTTGAAGGTTGGGTACAAGTGGTACGATGCCGAGCACAAGCAGGTGTTGTTCCCGTTCGGGCACGGCCTCTCTTATACGACCTACGCTTATTCCGATCTGAAAGTGACGGCTGGCAAGGCTGTGAATGTGAGTTTCAAAGTGACGAACACGGGTAATCGGGACGGGGCTGAGGTCGCTGAAATTTATGCCTCACTGCCAGAAAGCGTTGGAGAGCCGCCTAAGCGGCTGGTGGGCTGGAACAAAGTCAAACTCAGGGCCGGAGAAAGTAAGGAAGTCGCCATCGATGTTGATCGGGAATATCTTTCCGTATTCAACGTTGACCGTGATGCCTGGCGACTGGTTCCCGGAAGCTACACGTTGATGGTCGGCGGTTCGTCGCAGAGTCTTCCACTGAAGGAATCGGTCAGCCTCCAGTAGTCCTAGGACGCGACGCTCTCATTCAGGATGGACTTCATTGCGGGATACAGACGGCGATATACGGCATACGCCTTGTCCATGACCAGCGAGTCCTTGGAATTGGGATCGGTGTTTCCGGCAACGCGAACTAGAGCGTCGCAGGCGGCGTCCACCGATGGCCACGCTTGAGCGCCGACACCCGCCAGAAGGGCTGCACCGTAAGCTGCGCCTTCTTCGGCTTCGACAGTCTCGACGCGCTGTCCGTAGATGTCCGCTTGAATTTGACGCCAGAGCATAGATCTTGCGCCACCACCGCCCAGACGAATCGTCCTCACGGGCGCCTTGATTTCCTTGAAGATCGTGAACGTATCGCGCAAGCTGAAGGCGACTCCCTCCAGGATTGCCCGGATTACATGTGCTCGCGTATGAGACGCAGTCAATCCGGCCAGCATTCCGCGCGCCGCAGGGTCGAGGTAAGGCGTGCGCTCACCCATCAAGTAGGGAGCCCAGAGCAGACCATCGCATCCTGGGGGAGCTTTCGCTGCGTCGGCAGTCAGCTGGTCATAGGACTCCACCTGATTGTTCGCGACGATGCCAAGCTGATCGCGGAACCAACGAAGCGAAAGCCCTGCCGCCTGGGTCACACCCATCACCATCCAGCGTCCGGGAACGGCGTGGCAAAATGTGTGCAGGCGACCTCCGGGGTCAAGCGCGGGGCCATCGGTAGCGGCAAGAACCACTCCCGAGGTTCCGATGGTTGCGCTCACGGTTCCCGGAGAAACCACACCCATGCCAACCGAACCAGCTGCTTGATCTCCCGCACCGGCGACAACTTGCGTCCCCTGTCGCAGGCCGGTAGCGGCGGCGCCTGCGGCCGAGATTCTCCCGCAGATTTCCGGCGACTCGTAGAGGGCAGGTAACAGCGACTCGTCCATTTGAACTGCTTCTAACATCTCCTTCGACCAGCGCCGGTGGGCAACATCGAGCAGCAGAGTGCCTGAGGCGTCGGCCACATCGGTGGCGCGTTCGCCCGTCAACTGAAATCGCACATAGTCTTTGGGCAGCAGCAGCGATCGAACCCGGCTCCAGTTGGCGGGTTCATTCTCCCGGACCCAAAGACATTTGGTCAGCGTGAAGTTGGCGAGTGCGGGATTGCACGTGAGTTGGATTAATCGTTCCGCGCCAATTTGCGCGGTCAAGTCCCGGGTTTGCTTCTCAGTGCGGACATCACACCAGATTAGCGCGGGCCGTACAACGCGGGACTGGTCGTCCAACAGCACCGCACCGTGCATTTGTCCAGACAAACCGACGCATGTAATCTGATCGCTGCGCAGATGGCAGCGCACCAGAGCCTTGGATACGGCCACACCGCACGCACGCCACCAGTCGGAAGGATCCTGCTCCGCCCAGCCGATTTGCGGTGAAGCAAAGGCTTGGTGGTCCTCGGTGGCGGAAGCAATCACACGCCCGGCCTCATCGATGACGAGAGCACGCGTGCCTCCCGTTCCCACGTCGATCCCAAGAAAATACATTGCCTTTTGTTGCCACCGATGCGCAGACTCTGGCGGCAGGCGATGATACTACAAGGCGGCGGCAGCCGCTCTCGCGGCGGCGCGCTCTGTGACTGCTTTCGATGAACTCACTTACACCGCTGACGAATTCAGCAGGAATTCCACGTCTCGCCCGTTTGCAAACTCATCGATTTTCGGATAAAGTTCGCAACCGGGCAACGCACTTCTTTCGGAGGTTCTCGTGTTTGGACGTGGAGGCAGAATAACTTTTCTTCCTTACGTGTTGTTGTTTCTGCTGACGGTACTTTCTTGCATGGCGGCTGTTCCTTCTTCTTCCACCCGGCCCCAAGCCACAAACACACAAGAAGGCATTGTCATTGGGTTGATCGGAGATTGGAAGACGGAACACCCAGTTCGGCTCCTAAGTTTGGGGGATTCAATCGGCGTCGGAGCGACAGTGAAACCTGAAACTCCGGGAAAACTGACTCTTTGGTTCGAAGGCCGCGCACCGGACGACCACTATGTATGCCAGAAATCGCCTTGTCCGGATCAACTGATTAAGCTGCCTCCCGAACCGGACAAGAGTCCCGCGCCCGATAGGAGCCTGGTAGACAAGAGTTTTGAGCTTCTGGCCGCTATATTCCCGAAAGAACCTTCGCGATATTTCTCGGCCTCTAGTCGAGGTTTGGAGGGAGATCTGAAGGAGGCAGTACTACTGCTCCAAGGTACACAGGCGGACATTGCTCCCGCTTTCGCCGACTTGCCCGCAGGGACATATTGGATCCGCCTCGACTCGCCGGTTGAGAGCGCCAGGACAACGGGGCCGACCGAAGTGCGGTGGCAACCGGGCAGGCCGGCTTTGTTTTCCGCCGCTGGGCTCAAACCGGGTCTCTACCGATTGTCTTTGCTGGAACCATCGGGCGAAACCACAGGCTCGGAAGCTTGGATCTTGTTCAGTTCCTCCCAAGAGTATGCGGCCAACTCCTCCGCATTTCAGACGGTGGGCCAAACAGTGGATAATTGGCCGGCCAGTGCGGATCCGTCGGCGATTCGCGCCATATTGCGAGCTTCTCTCGACGCACTGTACGAGAAGGGAAAAAGCGCAGCCAGACCATGAGCGATCGTGCCCACCGGAACAAAGCGAGTGCGGCTGGCAACAGTAGCGGATCCTTTTGGAAATATTATTTTCCCCATTCCTGGTCGCCGCTTCGTCTTGTTGCCAATCCGTTCTTCTTGGTTCTTTTCATCAGCCTTCTCGTGGCAAGGTTTGAGAATTCAAGAATTGTGGTCGAAATGCAGAGTTGGTCCTTGGACTGGTTTTGGGGAGCCATGCATCGCGTGTATCCCCAACCCCAAACATCCAAAGACATCTTTATTGTGAGTATTACGGACTCGGACTATCGAAGCCGTGAACTGTTTGATTCGCGGACTCCTTTGAAGCCGGAGAAGATAAAACAATTACTCCAAGTAGTTTTGCGGCTGGGGCCTAAAGTGGTTGGAATAGACTTGGACACCAAAGATCCGACGGTCTGGTCCAAGGAAGTGGTCGGTGGCGACTGCAAGGTGGAAAACGGCGTGCCCGCCAAGATCTTTTCAGGATCCAGTGCTGTTGTAGTTTGGGCACGCATGCCTGTAGAAGTAAGGGGCAAAGAAGCGACTGAGAACTCCGACACGCCAATTCAGCTTTATCAGGTGCTTGGTGGATGCGCCGGGCACGACCTTGATGATTTTTCCGGTGTTCCGCGGTTTCCGCTTGATGCCGATGGGGTAGTTCGCAGGTATGTGGGCGAGTTCGAAGTCGACAACGAGCCGCCCGTAGGATCATTCGCCCGGGCTATAGCTGAGAAATATTGTGTCTGCCTTCGTTCAAATACGGAAGAAAAGATCCTTAATTTCGCGCGCAAAAAGAACTTTCTAACAATCGCCTCAAGCGCTCTGATTCCAAAGCAGAGAGATGGCAAAGAGGAGGAGGATTCGACAGAAGCAAAGAAAGAAGATTTTTGGAAGAGGAGTGTTCGCGGGAAAATTGTACTGATTGGCGGAGAATTTGAAGATGCTCGCGACACACATGACACTACCCCAGCGCAGGTACCTCTGCCGCAGCCAGTGTATGGCATCGAACTAAACGCGATGGCAATTGACTCCGATATACACGGGGGAGCCGTTATCGTGGTGCCGAGACTTGCCGCGTTTCTTTCCGATATGGCAGCCGGAACGCTCTTTGTATGGATTTTCTTCAGATTGGTTCAACACCCGTCTCAGCGGATTGTTAGACTCATTGAGCATCGTCCGGCGAAAGGAATATTTAGCGTGATCGGGCTGCGCAAGCTGCTTTTTTTCGCCGCCACGTTCGCCACGCTCTTGGCAGCCATCGGCGTCAGTCTGACACTGTTGCTGGTGGCATCTTGTTGGATGAGTTTTATTCCGATTCTGATTGGGGCCAACCTCCACCAATACATTGAACACGCCGAAACAGTAGGTGAAGGAAGGAAAGAAGCCTAGGGGGTTGCCGCATAAGAAGAAGGGTTGTCTATCTCCTTACTGCACATCGGTCGCGCCAGTCATGAGAGCTGCTTTGGTAGCGATGCCAGTCGCCACTCCGATCACAATTTCCTCCGCGCCGCGTTCGCTGCGGCTCAAGACCGGAGTCTGATGGGCGCGCACCTCGGCAGCCACCCTTTGAGAGACATTGTCGCGTACATACGCATAAACTTTGTCGACCGGAGCCAGACCCTTGTCCCTCGTTAAGGCTTCAATGAGGTAATGGGTGAAGTAGCCATTGTGAAATGTCTGGCTCTCCCATGATTTTTCTTTCTCGGTGCCGGAAGTGATAATGACCCGGCCGACGCCCTGGCGGATGCGGTCAAGCGCCTCCCCGGATGCGTTGCCATCGCCGAATGTGATCGAGTTGCCCGCGGCAGCGCCGCTGTGGCACGTATCCAGAAAAATCGTAGTACGGCGAGCCCGAATGCGGCCGCGAACGATATCGGAGAGGTCCACCATAGGCAGGGCGGTGGCGAACAGGCTGTCAGGGTCTTTGCCCGGATCGCCCAATTCGGTGTCGCTGGTGATGATGTAGTTGACGCCCGCGATATCCCGGCTGCGCGGCGATCCGTGGCTGGCCAGAAAAACCACCACCAGATCATCGGGCTTCGCGTTGCGGGCCAGCCAGTTCAACTCCATCTTGATCTTGCGGGTGGTCGCGTCCGAATCCACCACCAGATGCACATTCTCCGGCTTGAACCGGCCAATCTCAGGATCCTTCAAGAGCGACGCGAAATCCTGAGCGTCCTTGCTGGGATAGTTCAGCCGCGGCACGTGCGTGTCCTGGAACTTGCTGATGCCGACTACCAGCGCCCATTTCTCGCGGACTGGCCCCAAGGTCAGCGTTCCCGAAAGGCTGCCCGTGGCCAGCACGAAAGGATTGAGTCCCTGATCCATCGCTTCGGAGCCGAATGTCTTTGCTTTGCCCAGCGAATAGTCCGCTTTGGCGGCGTGCCCTAATCGCCGTTCAAAGAGCGAGCGGTAATACCAGGCATCGCCAAGGCTGGCACAGGTTTCGTTGGCGTGCTTCAGGAGCTGCAACCCGTCTTCCACCTCGACCGACGATCCGGCTTTGACGTGCTCAAGCGCCTGCACTACGAAGTCTCTTGCCAGGCCACAGCGTCCCTGAGCGAAAGACGGAGCTGCCAGCAGGATGCATGCAAGCGTGAGGGAAACCGCGCGGATCGGACGCATTTGCAACCGAGGTGCAAGCAGAGTGGCAGCGAAGCACATGGGATTACTGGTCGCTTGACCTGGCACGGCGAGCCCGCTCCCTCATGGCAGCGAGAATCTTTCCCTTAACGCCATTCTTGGCAAGTTCGATCTGCCCATCCGGCGAAATATCGAATTGTGCGTTTGACGATTGCCGAATCGTCGCGATTATGTTGTCTTCATCCACGCCGCTCTTGAACATCTCGATGACTTTACCGTTGGTGAGGGCTGGCTTCGCTACAGGTTCTTTTTGCTTGATGGAAGCATTAGTTGCCGGACCAGACGGCGTCGAGGTTTTCGCCGTGGTGCCGGTCTTCTTTGGGGCTGAGGCGCTGTGAGTTGCCTTGGTTGATGTTGGTTGACCGGAAGAATCCTTGGAAGAGTCCGCAGGATCGGTCGAAGAGGCCAGAGTTACGCCCTCATGCCGGTCCTGCAACCGTTTGTAATAGGCCGCGGCGGATTCAATTCGTTTCTGCGGTTCGAGAAAATAATTTTCCTCGGGCTTGGCGTCAATGGCTTTGCCGTAATTGATTGCGGCCTGCTCGATAAACTTCCTGGCGGCGGCGTGGTCCTCCGACTTGTAGGCGAGAGCCTCATTGGCCACTCCAATGTTATATAGCCGGTAGGCGTCATCCTTGGAATTGGGGAGGGGCGCCATCGTCTCCAACTCCTCTAGACAGCGAGTCCAGAGCCCGGATTCCGCCAGTTTGTCGGCCGAGCCCAGTTTGCCCCGAGCCAGGTACACTTCCACTTTTTCGTCTGTATTAACAAGAGAGACGGCGATCTGCTTGACCACCTGGTGAATCAGATCCTGGCGAATGTCGGTGGTCGTGGGCGGTCCCGAGTCAGCCGTTTTCCTTCCGGCGGCACGCTTCACCGGATCGATCACCTTCGTAGCCAGTGATTTGTCGGCGGCTTGATTGGTGTCCTCTTCGTATTCCTTTGAGTATTTGGCCTGGAGGTTTCCAGAGTCAAGAACCTTGCCGGAGCGGCCATCCTTGGCCTGATATGCCACTTCCAGCGTGCCACTCATCTTGTAAAATTTCTTCGGCTGCTCCAGGTTGTGGCCTTTCTGCAACACCAGTTCATTTCGCGTGAAGGACTGGGCCTTCGGAATCTCGAAATGGGTAATCGTGCAGGAGATGACAACCCCGGGCGTACTCTTGTCCACATGCAACCGGTTGTTATCTTTTAGCAGTTCGGTCTCAAGGATGTCGGAGAGGGATGTGGCAACATCGGCCTGGGACTTATCGCGGGCCGTAACCTTCACCACGAAGGTTTCGGAGGTCAAATGAATAATAGCCGGCAGCTTGCGATGCAAAACGACTTTTTTCCTGGTGCCGACCAGCCCAAAGCCCTGGGGATAAGCCGCCGCTCTAAGCAGAAGAAACCAGGACAGCAAGCAGCAGAAGATTACTAAACTTCGACGCGTGGAGATTTTTGGAAACCACTGCACTTAAAGAACCTTGTGAACCGGGTTACATCGCGAGGCGCCACACCGGCCTCGGGGGAAGTGCGATGGTCAAAGACCAGTGGATCGTAGCAAATCCAACGCTGTGCTTCAAGCGCAAAATAAGGGGTTGGGCCTCTTTTCAATGCCGACTATGGCCCAACCGGGTCATTGACAAAAGGCGAAGCTGAGACGCTGATCTCATCCCGTTTGACTTCCCACTGGAAACTATCTCAACGCGAACCGGCGCTGAACTCGAATACTGTCACGCTGTGAAACTTTTGTCCCGGCTTCACTTCCGTCGAAGGAAAGCTGGCATGGTTGGGAGAATCCGGGAAATGCTGGGTCTCCAGGCAGAGAGCGAATCGCCTTTTATAGACACGGCCTTCCTTTCCCGTGATCGACCCGTCGAGGAAGTTTCCGGTGTATAGCTGCAATCCAGGTTCTGTCGTCAGCACCCGCAAAATGCGGCCGGTAGTCGGTTCGTATACGTCGGCCGCCTCAGTTAACTCGCCCTTCGGGCTGTCCAGCACAAAGTTGTGATCGTAGCCCTTACCCAGGCGCAACTGGACATCATCCGCCTCCATCCGGTCTCCAATCGGGTGCGGCTTGCGAAAGTCGAAAGGCGTGCCCTCCACTGACTTCAGCTCTCCCGTAGGAATCAGAGTCGCATCCACCGGAGTCATGCGGGAAGCGTCGATCTTCAGCACGTGCCCCAGGACCTCACCCTTCCCCTGGCCCGCAAGATTGAAATAGGAATGGTTGGTCAGATTGAGAACGGTATTTTTGTCTGTGGTTGCCGAATAGTCGATGCGCAAGGCGTTCCCACTCAAGGTGTACCGGACAGTCGTGGTGAGTGTGCCCGGAAAACCTTGATCCCGATCCTTGCTCACATAAGTGAGTTCGACTCCATCCGGGATCTGTTTACCTTCCCACACAACTTTGTCGAACCCGCGAATCCCGCCGTGTAGAGCATTGTCGCCATCGTTCTTTGGAATGGAATAGGTGTGACCGTCGAGCTGGAAGGTGCCATGCGCGATACGATTCGCGTAGCGTCCGACAATTCCTCCGAAATGCGCAGTCTGTTCCTCGTATTTCTGGACCGACTCACAGCCCAGCACCACGTCATCGAGCTTTCCGTTACGATCGGGCGTGCGCAGGGAGACAATAATCCCTCCGTAGGTGATGATGCGGACTTCGATCTTGCCATCCTCCAACGAATAGAGATCGACTGACGTCCCTTCTGACGTACGTCCAAATGCCTGCTTGACCACACGAGTCTTGGCGGACATGGTTGATGGAAGGATAATCAGAACCGGGAAAATTGCAAACCAGCATTTGACCTTGTTTGAAAGCATCATAACCCCTTTCTCTGTGTGGTCGCGGGTTTTGGGACGGGTATTGTCAACGCATCCGTTGCCGGCCGCCTACAGCGTATCAGACCGCGACTGTTGTTGTGTGAGTGACTGTCGACATAGCGAAACACCAATACCGGCGGAAGCTCCGGACGCGCGCGCTTACTCTTCCCCACCTCCACACCCAACTAGAGGCAGGTCTTCAGCAGTACAATTTAGGTGAGGTGGTGCTCGCTTGAGAGAAGACTGGCTTCCGGTCTGAAGAACAACGAGGAGGTTTGCCGTGGGACTGCGTATCGCGTTTTCATTCGTCCTGCTTGCCACTCTCTGCCGGCTGTCCCCGGCTCAAGATGTGCCGGCATACACCGCAACCTTAAGGTCCAACTCCGCCATTGTCTTCGCCGCATTGCAGACACATATGCCCACCAAGAGTGGAAATGTCCCCAATCTTCATCCAACAGAATCAACGGGACCCATTGTTCAGCCCAAGATTCACTTGGACCCAGCCCAGCTACAGCGAGAGGCGCAAGAGCTTCTGAGTCTCTCGCAATCATTGCAGGCCGATATCGAATCCGTGAACCGCGGGCTGCTACCCAAAGACATGGCAGAGAAGCTGAAACGCATCCAGAAGGTGGCAAAGCATCTGCGGGGAGAAATTGCACCCTGAGCGCGTCCCGTACGCGTCACGTTCGTTTTCTGCTGAGAACTGAGCTGCGCGGGGAAAACTAGATGGTCGTTTTCAACCTTTAGCGTCGCGGGCAAAGACTACCATCCCATTCGCCGGAATCACGACATTTGCCGAAGCCGCGAATCCATGCAGTGGGCCACCCGACGCCAGAATCCCTCCGCCATTGCCCGCCACCGTGGGATTGACCCAACTGTCATAGGCGTCGCTGTTGAAAACTTCAACCCACGATCCAGAATAGGGGAAGCCCAGTGCGTAGTTGTACCAAGTGGTCTCGGCAAGGGTGGCGACTACAACGACGTCGTTCCCGGTGCCGTCAAGCCATCGATGAAACGCAATGACGCGGTTCAGGTTGTGCGCGTGGAAGGGGTTCACATTGTCACCGCGTAGAGCAGGCTGACTCCACCTTAGCCGGATCAGATCCTGAGTGAAACGCAAGTGATCCGCCATTGCCCGGTCGGCAGTGGAATTGAGGCCGCCCCACCAAATGAGATTCCCTGATTTAGGATCCCAACTCCATTGCTTGTCTTCCAGAAATTCCTGCCCCATGAAAAGTTGGGGTATTCCCGGCGCAGTCAGGAGGAGGCCGGTGGCAAATCGCGAACGGCTGCGAGCGTACCAGGAGCGCGCGTTAGCGCTATCCGCCAGCGCGGGAATGCGCGGATCCCGTCCTACGGCCACAAGGTCGTGGTTCTCAATACAGGTGACAGCCTGCCACCCGTGGGCAAAACCTTGAGGATATAGATTGCCCGCAATGGCGCCGAAATCGACAGTGGCGTTCTGGCCTGAGGACGCCTGACCTACCGCACTGCGTATCGCGCTGCGCAATCCATCGTGTTGCAGAACATCGAAGCCCGCACCGCCGCTGATAGTCGGCGTCACAATCGAAGGGCTTGGCCTTGGATAGTTCTGAAACTCGAAAGGCCAGTACTCGGCATTTTGCAGCAGCCGTGGCTTTATGTAGTGAAGCGTGCTGGTGAGATCGCAGCAAAAGCTCCAGCCGGAATCCTGGTTCAGAGACAGAAGCGCGCTGATTTCGTCGTAGCGGAAGCCGTCGACGTGGAATTCCTGAATGTAGTAGCGGGCGCTATTGAGGATGAACTCGCGAACGTCGTTGTTCCAAAGCGCGAACGAAAGACCGCCAGCAAGCCCCATGTTCGTGAAGTAGAGGCTTTGATTGTTATCGCCGGGATCGGCAGCACGATCCCAAAAGTAAAGGCTTTGATCATCGCCCTGAAATCCCCCTGCGTGGTTATAAACCACGTCGAAACTCACCGCGATACCGTAGAGGTGGCACAGATCCACCATGGCCTTCAGTTGTGCGGGTCCGGCGGTGATGTCTTCGAGCTTGATCGATGCTAAGCCCTTGGCTGCAAGCAGACGATTGATTGTGGTCAGGTATCCGGAGAGAGCAGCCTGCCCGAATACAATGTAGGGAGAGTCTGGAGAGAAATAGTCCGCGCCGTTGTAGCCCATGGAGGGATCGGTCTCCAGTTCGTCGATGGGCAGCGGCTGGAGCATGTTGATCCCGAGCGCCGCCAGGTATTCTATCTTGCCGATGACGTCGAGAAAGGTCGAGGCCAGGCCGGGCGAGCTGGGTGCATAGGTCCCGACATGCAGTTGATACACAATCATGTTGGAGAAATCTGGCGTCACGAATGCCGAGTCATGCCATGGATAGGCATTGCCTGAACGGATCAGGCAACTGCAATTCGGGAAAGGCGAGTCCGCGGCCATTTCGCGCACATACGGATCACGCTTGTAGCCGCTTGAGCCCGCGCCCACAACCCAAAAATGGTAGAGGTCGCCGTCCGCAGCCTCGGGGATGAATCCCGTCCAGTATCCAGCGGCATCTTTCGCCATCAGCAAATCGCCGGTCTGGCCGGTTCTTGGAGCGCCGCCAAAGGTGCCGTTGACATACACAGCGATCGCTCGTGGGGCCCACGCGCGAAATGTTGCGCCGCCGCCGTCTACGAGATTCGCGCCCATCGGAGTATTCGGCAGGATATTGGCCTGGGAAATCATGAATGGTCCTTATCGAGGTCCGCTCGCGAAGCAGAGCTTTTTCCGGGGAATCCAGTGAAACGGCGTAGGGATATTTAACCACATGCCGCCCCAGGCAGACAGATGTCATACCTCGTGCGCGCTGACAGTTCATCGTGGCCGGCATACAATCCAGTCAAGTGGCTGAGTGCCTCTCAGACTCGTCCCCTGGTCAACTGCGTACCCGGATATGGGAAAAATCATTCAGCAAGGCCAGTTGTTGTTCGGCATAGCAATCGCGGCATCCGGCGTCGAGGGTCTGATCTGCGCTCACCTCGGGCTGGCGGTCCGGGGCGTCCCCTGGTTTCCAACAAACACACTCCTGGCGTATCTCACCGGCATCGCCCTTGTCGTAGCTGGTCTGAGCATCGTGGCCAACGTTAGGGCACGGTTGACGGCAATTTTATTGGGAATCTTGTTTCTGCTCTACGTACTGTTTCTTGAGTTACCCCAGGTAATCGCGAGCTTGATGAATTTGAGCGTTCGCACAGTTTTCTTTGAGGCCCTGGCCCTCGCTGCCTCGGCTTTGACGTTGGCCGGAACCCTGTCCACACCAAGTTCCGGCTCTCGGTGGTGGGATAGGGGTTCCGACGAGTTGATCGCTTTCGGTCCCTACCTGTTCGCAGCTGCGGCGGTAGTTTTCGGCATTGACCATTTTTTGATTCTCGACTTCATCGCCAGCCTGGTGCCGGCTTGGCTTCCGTAGCACTTGTTCTGGGCGTATTTCACCGGCACGGCTTTCATCGCAGCAGGGATCAGCATTGCGATTCAATGGATGGACGAAATGGCCGCGTTTCTGCTGGGAACGATGTTCGCACTTTGGTTCTTGATCCTTCATTTCCCCAGAGTTGTGATCGCGTTTCGCTCTCATGACCCCAACGCTCAGAACGAATGGTCCAGCGCGTTTATTGCTTTGGCCATGTGCGGCGGATGCTGGATCTGCGCCCGTCAGGCTCAGCACAGGCGCCGGGGATTGAGACCACAAGATTAATAAGGACGTGTATGCTGGTGGTCAGCGCACCGCCGGTCCTGCATCGCCGTTCACCGATCGGAAGCGACAAGGCAGCCTCGGACTCATGCTGATCCATCAAGATCGTCTGTTTCCCGTCGAGCCCGCCACACGAAAGATCGCCAGGACTCTGTACGAGCAGGTGACATCCTTGCCAATCGTCAGCCCTCACGGACATACGCAGGCGGCATGGTTTGCCAGGAACGAGCCATTCCCTGATCCGGCGCAGCTTTTCGTGCAGCCCGACCACTATATTCTCAGAATGCTCTACAGCCAGGGAGTCTCCCTGGAGGATCTCGAGATTGGGCAAATCGAGCGGAAGAATTCGCGGAAAGTCTGGCGCATCTTTGCGAGCCATTACTATCTGTTTCGCGGAACCCCGACGCGCATGTGGTTGGACTTTGCCTTCCAGGAACTCTTCGGACTAAAGCGGCGACTGTCAGAGGAGACCGCCGACGTTTACTTCGACACGATCTCAGAAAAGTTACTTACGCCGCAATTCCTGCCGCGCGCGCTGTACGAGCGTTTCAATCTAGAAATGCTGGCGACCACTGATTCCCCCCTCGATTCGCTGGCTGAGCACAAGGCCATCCGGGAATCGAACTGGAAGGCAAGGATCCTGCCGACCTTCCGGCCTGACCCGGTTGTCGATCCTGAATTCGCAGGATTTGCTGAAAACGTTGCTAAGCTCGGTGAAAAGACCGGAGAAGACGTGTCGACGTGGGCGGGCTACCTGAACGCCCTCCGAGCGACGCGACTCCGCTTTCGTGAACTGGGCTGCACGGCCACCGACCACGGGCATCCCACTGCGCGAACCGCGAATCTTCCCGCGGGAGAGGCCGCGAAAATATTTCGGCAGGTGATCGCCGGCAACGCCGATGCCCAGCAACAAGAAGTCTTCCGCGCCCAGATGCTGACGGAAATGGCAAGGATGAGCCTTGACGACGGACTGGTGATGCAGATTCACCCGGGCAGCGCGCGCAACCACAATCGCAAGCTCTATGAACGATATGGCCGCGATATGGGTGCGGACATTCCGACGCCGACGAATTATGTAGACGCACTTCGCCCCCTGCTCGATCAGTTCGGGAACGAACGCGATCTGACGATCATTCTTTTCACCCTCGACGAGTCTGTTTATAGCCGGGAGCTGGCCCCGCTGGCCGGACACTATCCGTGCTTGAGGCTCGGGCCACCGTGGTGGTTTCACGACAGTCCGGAAGGCATGATGCGTTTTCGCGAGCACGTGACCGAGACGGCGGGCTTCTACAATACGGTAGGTTTCAACGACGACACCCGAGCCTTCCTCTCGATTCCGGCACGGCACGACATGGCGCGGCGCATGGATTGCTCCTTCCTGGCGAAACTGGTCGCCGAGCACAGGCTCGAGGAAGACGAGGCTCTGGAAGTGGCGAAGGATCTCGCCTACAGCCTGGTGAAGAAGGCTTATCGACTGTAGAAGGCAACATGCCTGAGAAGACTGCTTTCGATAACCCGGCCCCCGGCAGTTCATCTGCGAGCGCGCGACTCGGACGCGTACGCTGGACGGTCTGCGCCATGCTGTTCGCCGCCACTTCAATCAACTACATGGACCGCCAGGTAATCGCGATCCTGAAGCCCACGCTCGAGCACAGCATCGGCATGACCGAGGTAAGTTACGGCTACATCGTGGATGCGTTTCAGATCGCCTACGCCATTGGCCTGCTGGTGGCCGGCAGGCTGATCGACAAGCTGGGTACGCGCATCGGCTACATGCTGGTGATGGTAACCTGGAGCCTCTCCGCTATGGGCCATGCGCTGGCGAGCACGGTGCTGGAGTTCAGTTTCGCGCGCTTCTTCCTTGGTCTTGGCGAATCCGGCAACTTCCCCGCCGCGATCAAGACCGTGGCCGAGTGGTTTCCCCAGAACGAACGCTCACTGGCTACGGGCATCTTCAACTCCGGAGCAAATGTTGGTGCGATCCTGGCTCCGGCCATCGTACCCTGGGTGACGTTGCGCTATGGCTGGCACGCGGCCTTTCTAACTACGGGCGTCTTCAGCGTGCTCTGGATTCTGTGGTGGTTTCGCTACTACCGCAAGCCTGGTGATCACCCCACGCTTACAGCCGAGGAATTGCAACACATCTACCATGAGGCAGCCGTGGACTTGGGCCCGTCCGTGCCGTGGGGACGACTGTTTAAGTGCCGCCAGACGTGGGCTTACTCTGCCGCCAAGTTTCTTACTGATCCGATCTGGTGGTTCTATCTGTTTTGGCTGCCGTCATACTTCAGTTCAAAATTCAGTCTCAACCTTTCACATCTTGGGCTGCCGCTTATCGTGGTCTACAATATTTCCGCGATCGGCAGTATCGGAGGAGGCTGGCTGCCCGCTCACTTCCGCCGCTTCGGACTTTCGCCTAATTACGCGCGGCTCGCAGCCATGCTCGTTTGCGCGTGTCTGGTGGTTCCCATCTTCACGGCCGCTGGAGTCCATTCATTGTGGACCGCGATTGCGCTCATCGGCGTTGCTGCGGGAGCGCATCAGGGCTGGTCTGCCAATCTTTTCACGACATCCTCCGATATGTTTCCGCGCAGCGCGGTGGGCGCGGTGGTGGGTATCGGTGGCATGGCAGGGTCCGCCGGCAGCGCACTGTTTGCTTTCTTCGCAGGCCACATCCTGCAACTGACGCACAGCTATGTGATCCTTTTCGGTATCGCGTCCAGTGCTTACCTGCTAGCTCTAATTGTTCTGTATCTGCTGGCTCCTGGACTAAAGAAGGTGGAGTTCGCCGCATGAGTCTCTACTGCGCCACCGGCGGTGTCGAGAGCGATCTGTTTCCTCAACTGCAAAACTTGCTTGCGGAGAACCTGGCGAAGCTGGGACAACGGAACCGTGTGCTCATCGTTCCACCCGACCACAGCCGCGTGCATTCCCGTGCCGGCGACCTGACGCACTGCGCGTGGCAGTATTACGGTGACCGGTTGCAAGCGGTTCTACCCGCTCTTGGTACGCATGCCGCCATGCAACCCGAACAGATCGCGCGAATGTTTGGCACAGTGCCGCAAGATCTTTTCCGGGTACATAACTGGCGAACCGACGTGGAGACTCTCGGCGATGTCCCGGCCGAGTTCATCCGCCAGCAATCGGAAGGGAAGCTGAACTATGTGTGGCCGGCCCAGGTGAATCGGCTCATTACACAGGGCGGATTCGACCTCATTCTTTCCATCGGCCAGGTCGTGCCTCATGAAGTCATCGGTATGGCGAATTACAACAAGAACATTCTGGTGGGCACCGGAGGCCGCGAGAGCATCAATCGCAGCCACTACCTGGGCGCAGTCTATGGGATGGAGCGCATTATGGGCCGCGCTGAGAACCCCGTGCGTAACGTTCTCAACTACGCCTCCGCTCACTTCCTGCGGCATCTGCCCATCGTCTATGTACTCAC
This sequence comes from Candidatus Acidiferrum sp., assembly GCA_035568115.1. Classification (GTDB taxonomy): domain Bacteria; phylum Acidobacteriota; class Terriglobia; order Terriglobales; family Acidobacteriaceae; genus Sulfotelmatobacter. The sequence goes on along the minus strand of DATMOP010000038.1, from coordinate 35,297 downwards.
TGTTGTCGGACGCACGGCTGACGGCGGGCTTGCAGTACGCGGCCTCTTCATCGGCGACGACGCTGAGTGCTTTCATCGCGCCGCCGATCTGAGCCTGAAAGTCAACTTCGAGATACTCGAAGCGCCCATCCTGAAGTGTGCCGTGTATCTTGATCCGCATGAATTTCACAGCACCTGGCTGGGCAACAAGGCTATCTACCGCACACGCATGGCGATGGCCGACGGTGCGGAATTGATCATCCTCGCGCCCGGCGTCGACCGGTTCGGGGAAGACCGAGCCATCGACGCTCTGATCCGCAAGTATGGCTATCGCGGAACTCCCGCGACGCTCGAAGCGGTGAAGGCCAATGAGGATCTCTCCGGCGATCTGAGCGCAGCTGCCCATCTCATTCACGGCTCTTCTGAAGGCCGCTTCACAATCCGGTGGTGTCCGGGTCAACTGTGCAAAGAAGAGGTTGAAGGCGTGGGCTTCGCGTTTGGCGATCTGAAAACCATGCTCCCGCGCTACAGTCCACAGAAGCTTCGTCATGGCTACAACTGTGTTGACGGCGAAGAGGTCTTCTTTATTCCGAATCCGGGGTTAGGGCTGTGGGCGCATCGCGGTAAATTGTGAGGGGCAAACGTTGGCTTCGAAGGCAAGACCGGCTGGCCGCGTCAACCGACTGCCAGTGGAAATACGCGAGGGCTTAAGATAATCGCAAGCAGCGGCGGAAAGTCGTTTGCAAACAGTGAGGTAGATCGCATGGGATATACACGGCGCAGCGTGCTCGCGGGCTTAGGGTGGGCGGGACTCGGGGCGGCAATGCCGCGACTGGTCAGGAAAGCGGCAACCTCTTCACTAACCGAATCGCTGGCGTCGACGGTAACCGGCTCAAGCACCTGCCCTTTTAGGCTGGCCGTGATTAATGACGAGATCACTCAGGACTTCGAAAAGGCGTGTCAAATTGTGTCCGGCGATTTTGGACTGGGTTGGATCGAACTGCGCTCGATGTGGAACAAGAACGTGACCGAACTCGACGCGAAACAAGTTCAGAACGCGCGGAAGATTCTCGATGAACACAAATTGAAAGTCACGGATATTGCCAGCCCGCTATTCAAGACAGACTGGCCCGGAGCCCCGAGATCATCGCAGAGCGAAAAGCGTGACCAGTTCCATGCGGACTTCGACGCCAGCGCGCAGGATAAGCTGCTGGAGCGCTGCATCTCGCTCTGCAAGTCTTTCAATACGGACCGGATTCGCTGCTTCGACTACTGGCGACTGGATGATCCTAAGCCGTACCGGGCGGCGATCAATGCCAAACTTCAGCAGGCTGCGGAACGCTGCGCCAAAGACAGTCTTGTCCTCTTGCTCGAAAACGAAATGTCCTGCAACACGGCGACCGGTGAAGAGTCGGCTGCCTTGCTGAAGGCGATTCCAAACAAGAACTTCATGCTGAATTGGGATCCCGGCAATGCCGCGGCCCTGGGAAGTACGCCCTATCCCACTGGCTATGAGTTGCTCCCAAAAGATCGCATCGGGCACTGCCACTGTAAGGATGTGGTAAGCAAGGCGGATCACAAATACGATTGGGCGCCGGTGGGCGGCGGCAACGTGGATTGGGTTGGGCAACTTCAGGCTTTGCGGCGTGACGGCTTCCACTACGGGCTCAGCCTTGAAACCCATTGGCACGGCGCGGGCACACCCGAAGCCTCCACCCGCGTGAGCATGGATGGACTCAAGAAGGTGTTGACCAAGGCTGGAATTTCCTGCTGATGAAACTCTGAGAAGACAAACGAATAAGTTAAGGAGAAATGAATGGTTACACGGCGCGAATTCCTCGATGCACTTGCGGTGGGAGCGGCGGGGCTTGCCGTGGGCACTACGGCAAAGAGCTACGGGCAGATTCTCGGTTCGAATGACCGGCTCAACTTTGCCGTGATTGGTCTTAATGGCCGTGCGTATGCGCATCTCGCATCGCTCAAGGCGAACCGGAGTGTGGCGCGCATCTCGCACGTCTGCGATGTGGACGGGAACATTCTCAGGAAATTTGCTGACCGGACGAAGCAGGAGATGGGCGAAGCTCCGGTGGCCGAAAAGGATTTTCGCCGGATTCTCGAAGAAAAAACCGTCGACGCGATCACAATTGCCACCCCCGAACATTGGCATGCTCCTATGGCCATCGCCGGATTGCAGGCAGGCAAGCACGTTTACGTGGAGAAGCCATGCAGCCACAATCCTGCCGAGGGCGAGATGCTGGTGCAGGCGCAGGAGAAATATCGCAAGCTGGTGCAGATCGGAACACAGCAGCGCTCTTCACCCCACACCATCGAGATCGTCGAAAAGATTCACGCGGGAATCATCGGCAGGCCATACTTCGCGAAATGCTGGTACGTCAATACGAGGAAATCGATTGGCACGGGCAAAGAAGTGTCCGTGCCAGCGCAGCTTGATTGGGACCTGTGGCAGGGCCCGGCTCCGCGGCGTCCGTATACGGATAACGTGCATCCCTATAACTGGCACTGGTTCAAGACTTATGGCACCGGGGAAACGCTCAACAACGGCACACATGAGGTCGATGTCTGCCGCTGGGCGCTTGGCGTCGACTATCCGCAGCGCGTCACTTCGTCAGGTGGCAGATACCATTTCAAAGATGATTGGCAGTTCTATGACACGCTGGTGACAAGCTTCGAGTACGAAGACAAGATGATTTCGTGGGAAGGCAAGAGTTGCCAGGGGATGAAGTACTACGGCCGCGATCGTGGTTCGACAATCATGGGAACCAACGGAACGGTGCTTGTGGATCGCGGTGGCTACGAGATCTATGACCTTAAAGGAAACAGGACGAGCGAATTCAAGGCCGGCAGTACAGGTTCATCCGCCGATCTGATCGGCAGCGATTCCATGACCGACGCTCACTTCGCGAACTTCATCGCGGCGATCCTTAAAGGCGAGAAACTCAATGCCCCAATCGCTGTCGGCAATGTCGCGGTCACGATGCTGCAGCTTTCCAATATCGCATGGGAAGTAAAACGCGAATTGCATCTCGACACGAAAGACCGCAGGATACAGGGCGACCCGGACGCAATGAAGCTGTGGAGCCGCGAGTACGAAAAGGGTTGGGAGCCTCATGTCTAAGGGAAACAGGTTCTCTCGACGCGATTTCGTTCGCTGCAGCGCACTGGGTGCCGCAGCGTTCGCTACTCCGAGTGGTGCTTTCTCGCGGGCCCAAGAACCGCCATCGACGCACGAAGCCTCGCCGATTCGTTTGGGCCTGGCCAGCTACACGTTTCGCAACTTCACTCGAACGCAGATGATCGGCTTCATGAAGCAGCTCAATGTATTCGAGCTGAATGCGAAAGATGTCAAGGACCATCTGCCCATGGATGCAAAGGGAGAAGCTGCGGCGCTCGCGGACTACGCCGCGGCAGGGATCAAGCTTCACGCCGCCGGAGCCATCTATTTTGCGAAGGATGAAGACGGAGATATCCGGTCTAAGTTTGAATACTGTAAGCGAGCGGGTATCGGCGTTATTGTCGCGGGCGATCCTACACCAGAGACTCTGCCGCGAATCCAGAAGTTCGTAAAGGAGTACGACATCCGCATAGCAATCCACAATCACGGGCCCGAGGATAAGTTGTGGCATTCGCCGCTCGATGTGTTGAAGACAGTGAAGGGGATGGATCCGCGCATCGGCTGCTGTATTGATGTTGGGCATACAGTTCGTGCTGGCACAGATCTCATTCAGGCAGTCCATGAAACAGGACCAAGGCTGTTTAACCTGCACATGAAGGACCTCACAAGCTTCGAGAGCAAGGAGAGTCAGGTCGCGGTTGGAGATGGCATCATGCCAGTTCGAAAGATGTTCGAAGCCCTCATCGCGATCAAGTACACGGGCTTTGTCGATCTGGAATACGAAATTCGTCCCGACGATCCCATGCTGGGCGTGATCGCCAGTTTTGCTTATATGCGAGGCCTATTGGCGGGCATGGGGTATGCGGGCCGCGTCTAGTTAGCTTGAAATTGAGCGAAACCGCTGTCTCACAGCCCGAGCCGGTCGGTTGAAGTATATCCTCCGGCGTCCTTTTTTCGCGGCCGGAGACGGTCGCGATCAACCCTAGACGCGGTTTTGTCATCTTTCGTACGGGTCATTTGTAAATAAGAGCAGCACTCAGCTTCCAGGCATTCGTTTGCGACTTCGTCTGTCTTGCCACTGTGACCATCGAAAAGGGTAGGATTGAAGCATGGCAGAGCGGGATAATTTCTGGACCGGATGGCAAGAGCGCATCTCGGCGCTCCGCAACGTCCCCGCCGTGCTCAAGATCGTATGGGACTCCGGCCCGGCAGTTGTTGTCTTCGGGCTGGTTTCACGCCTGGTCTCATCGGTCCTGCCCGTCGTGCTGCTGTGGATTACGAAGCTGATTATTGACGGCATCGTACAAGCTGTCTCGGCTCATCAGCCCATACAACGCGGTTTCTGGTGGCTTGTGGCGGCGGAGTTTTTCCTGGCGGTCCTAAACAGCGTTCTCATCCGGACAATCGACTACTCGGATTCGCTGCTGGCTGATAAGTACACTCGGCACGTCAGCATTCGCGTGATGAATCATGCCGCCGGCCTGGATCTGACGGCGTATGAGGATCCGGTCTTTTATGACCGTCTGGAGCGAGCGCGAGTGCAGGCAACAGATCGGCTGGTTATGATCCAGGCGATTGGACGCCTCGTGCAACAGGCGATCACCACAATCACCCTGTCAGTATCGATCATGTTGTTCTCTCCGTGGCTGATGCTGCTGCTGGTTGCCGGCGTAATCCCAGCGTTCCTCGGCGAAAGCCATTTTGCCTTATTGGGATACGCCAAGAATTTTCGCCAGACTCCCGTACGGCGGCAACTGGACTACTTGCGAGTCCTGGGCGGAAGCAAAGAAGCGGCGAAAGAACTGAAGCTCTTCGGCCTAAAGACTTTCCTGAGCGACCGTTTCACCCGGTTGTCCGATGAGATCTACAAAGAAAATGTCGCTCTCTCCCGGCTGAAATTGATCGCGGGAGCGTTACTGTCTGTGGTTGGAACCGCGGGTTACTATTCCGCGTACGTATTTGTCGTCTGGCGTACAGTGACCGGGGCGCTGACTATCGGGAAATTGATATTCCTGACCGGAGCAATCCAGCAGGCCAGCAGCAACATTCAGCAGATTTTTTCAACCTTAGCCGCAATTGGCGACCAAGCGCTGTTCCTTACCGACTTGCTGGCCTTCTTTGAGATGCAGCCGACTATTCGTTCCAAGCCTAACGCTCTGCCGGCGCCCCGGCCTATCGTCCGGGGAGTTGAGTTCCGCAACGTCTCTTTTTCGTATCCCGGAAACTCGCGGTTGGTTCTTGATCACATTAGTTTTCAGTTGCGTCCGGCGGAACGGCTGGCGCTGATCGGCGAAAACGGCGAGGGAAAGACCACCGTCGTAAAACTGATGACCCGGCTTTACGACCCTACGGAAGGGCAGATCCTGATCGACGGCGTCGATCTTCGTGAGTATGATCTCGAAGATCTTCATCGTGAGATCGGCGTCATCTTCCAGGACTTCATGCGCTATGAGATGACCGCCCGCGAAAACATTGCGGTTGGCCGCATCGAGGAAATCGACAATCTGGAGCGATTGCAGTCCGCGGCACACAAGAGCATGGCGGACAGCGTTATCGGCCGCCTCCCCGGAATCTACGAGCAAATGCTGGGCCGGCGCTTCGAGCAAGGTGTGGATCTTTCCGGCGGCGAGTGGCAAAAAGTCGCTTTGGCGCGGGCTTATCTGCGCGACGCTCAACTGCTGATTTTGGACGAGCCTACCGCAGCCCTCGACGCGCGCAGCGAGTTCGAAGTATTTCGCCGTTTTTCCGAACTTACCACGGGGAAAATGGCGCTTTTTATTTCGCATCGATTCTCAACCGTGCGCGCCGCCGACCGCATCTTAGTCCTGGCCAACGGCAAAATTGCTGAGGAAGGAACCCACGACCAACTGTCGCGTCTGGGAGGCCGTTACGCCGAAATGTTTGAGATGCAGGCCTCAAGCTATCGTTAGGAATCACCGCAAATGAGAGAAAGCGGTAATCTTGAAGTCGTTAACGCAGAGGCAGAGGACTTGCGTCTGCCTTCAGGAGCCATGGCCCAGGACACACGCACTTTGCGTTCGAGCGCTGCGGAACTTGCTGCCAGCCTGGCATGGGTGCCGGGACAGCGCGGGTCGGGCGCATTTCGCGACCGTTGCCGCACGCTCTCCGGTGTGTTCAGGCCGTTGCTGCAAGCTTTGGAATCTCAGCCCGAGAAAACAGTATCCGCGGATTTCCGGCTGTTGCATGACACGACTTTCCTGCTGCGGGCCGAACTCGAAGATACCTGTGCAACTTTCCTCCGGCCCACCGATCTTCCTCAGGTTCGTACCCGCAACGCCGTCATCGTTCCTAGAATCGCGGCCATAGCTGAGGACTATCTCGTCACCAGCGACTACCGGTTTAGTGAACCAGGCTTCACCAATTACATCGAGGCTTTTCAGGAAATCGCCGTACTCAAGATGGCTGAACCGTGGGCTCTGATCCCGGTCATGAAGTTGGTGCTGCTCGAACGGATTGCGGAAGTTGGCCGACGCATGCTTCAAGATCCTGCCGGATCGTACTCCGTCCGCAATCAGGTCCGCAGTCTGCAGGATATTAAACAAGCCTCCTGGAAAATTGTGATCGAGCCCCTGATCATGTTTGACCACGTTCTGCGCGAAGATCCGGCGGGAGCTTATTCCCGGATGGACTATGACAGCCGCGATCTTTATCGCAGGAAGCTCGTAAATATTGCGGCACACTCCGATTGTACCGAGATGGAGATCGCCGGCGAAGTGCTCGCCCTTGCGCGTCACGCACAGGTCGAAATGAACGACGACCCCCGTGTAACCTTGCGCGCCTCGCATGTGGGATCGTATCTGCTCGCCAACCAGACCGCGGTTCTTGAGGAGAAGGTGGGCTTCCGTCCTCCCTTTGCCGAGCGCTTGCGCGCTTGGTTGTGCAACCATCCAGCGGATTTCTATCTACCCGGGATCGCCGCACTCACTTTCGCGATTATTTCCGGGGCCGTTTTTCTATTGACCTCCCCGGCTACTTCTCTGGGTTTGGTTCTGCTTGCGATCCTCGCCGTATTGTTGCCGAGTTCACAAAGCGCAGTCCAGATTATGAACTACCTGGCAACCCTCCTGCTGCCCGCACAGATTCTGCCCAAGCTCGATTTTTCCGAAGGCCTTCCTTCTGATTGCGTGACTATTGTCGCGATCCCGACCTTACTGTTGAACGAAAAGCAGGTTCACAAGCTGGCGGTCGATCTGGAGGTCCGTTTCCTGGGCAACCATGATCCGAATCTGCATTTCATGTTGCTCACCGACCTCCCAGACGCCGCGGAAAAGCCGGGAGAAGATCACCCTTTGGTAGACCTTTGCTCGGATTTGATACGCGGACTGAACGAGAAATATCGCGGAAAAGAGATGGGGTCTTTCTTCATGCTGCATCGGCATCCCGTCTACAATCCGCGCGAAAGACTCTGGATGGGTTGGGAGCGCAAACGCGGCAAGTTGATGGACCTGAATAACCTGCTGTGCGGGCAATTTGACAGCTTTCCAGTCAAGATTGGCAATTTGTCAATCCTGCCCAGCGTTCGTTTTGTAATCACACTCGATTCCGATACGGAATTGCCTCGCGGGTCAGCCCGCCGGATGGTTGGGGCTTTGGCGCACCCCTTAAATCAGGCAATCATTGATCCGGAGAAAGGGGTTGTTGTTACGGGCTATGGCATCCTGCAACCCCGGGTTGGAGTAAGCGTTCAAAGTTCGGCGCGTTCCCGGCTGGCGAGCATTTATTCAGGACAGACCGGACTTGATATCTATACCCGGGCCGCATCTGATGTCTATCAGGATCTGTTCGGCGAAGGCATCTTTGTTGGAAAAGGGATCTATGAAGTCAAAACTCTGCACCGTGTTCTTGATCGCCGATTCCCGCGCAATGCGTTGTTGAGTCACGACCTGATTGAAGGCGCATATGCGCGCGCGGGACTGGTCAGCGACATCGAAATAATTGAGGACTACCCCTCACATTACAGCGCTTACAATCGGCGCAAACACCGTTGGTTGAGGGGGGACTGGCAGATTACGGAATGGCTGCTTCCCCTGGTTCCCGAGGAGTCCGGGCGGCAAGTCCCCAATCCCTTGTCCGTTGTTTCCCGGTGGAAGATTCTGGACAACTTGCGGCGCAGCCTGGTGGAACCCGCCTCGTTCCTTTTGCTCTTGCTGGGCTGGACGCTGTTGCCGGGACCACCCTGGGCTTGGACACTCGCGACCATCGCGATCCTTTTCCTGCCTGCACTCTGCCAGCTTGGATTCGATCTACTCCTGGCAGCGTTAAGCAGGAAATGGGCGGTCGTCGTCGACGCCCTGAATGGATTTCTGAGCGCAGCGGTTGCAAACTGGCTAACCGTCACCTTTTTGGCCCATCAGGCACTGGTGTCCATCGATGCGGTGGTGCGAACCATGGTCCGTCGCCTGATCACGCGGCAGAGACTCTTGCAATGGGAAACTGCGGCGGAAGCGGAGGTTACGGGAAGACGCACCACGCTGGACATTTACCTCAAGTGGACTCCCATTCTCGCGTTGGGGATATTGCTCTTGATATGGCGAACGCGCCACGGAGCGGTTTCTGCTGCGCTGCCAATTCTCTTCTTGTGGGCCTGCAGCAGGCCGATTGCGTTATGGCTGAACCGGCCATCTCGCGCTCCGCGCAAGCAGGTGTCGGAGAGAGATCGGTGGTTGCTCCGTCTTGCCGCCCTCCGTACATGGAGGTATTTCGCCGAGTTCAGCACCGAAGAGCATCACTGGCTGATCCCCGACAACGTGCAAGAGGATGATGCCAGAATCGCGCCGCGCATTTCTCCGACGAACCTCGGCTTTCTTCTCAACGCGCGCCAGGCGGCCTGCGAATTCGGCTATCTGACGGTGCCGGAGTTTTCGCAACTGACCCTTCGCACTCTGGCAACGGTGTCACAACTGCCGCGATATCGAGGCCACCTCTTCAATTGGTATGACACACGATCGCTGACGCCGCTTGCCCCGGCTTTTGTATCGAGCGTTGACAGCGGTAATTTAGTAGCTTCGCTCTGGACTCTTCACCAAGGCTGCCTGGAACTGCTTAACCGGCCTTTCTTGCAGCCTGAATTAGCCGATGGCTTCCTCGACCATCTTTACCTGCTGGTGAGTCTCCGAGCGCTTCCCCGCAGGAGGTTCTCTGCCATACGAGCGACCTTGCACGGAGAGGAATGGCTGAGCTACCTTCTGGATATTCCAGACGACGTCCTCAAGGACATTCATCAGTCTGCTTCCAACCCGAAACATGGCGCCGACGCCCGCTGGTTTCAGGAGCAGGCGGAGGAGCGGATCAGGCAGGTTAGTCGGGCTGTCCAGACTTACGCTCCCTGGCTGCTCCCGGAGTTTGCCGCTTTGAAGGATGTACCGGCGATCTATCCGCAGGGTGGTGGGCTCGAGGGTTTCCCGGTTCTCCAACTGATGCCGGGCTTCATCGATAAGCTTGCCGGCCGGTTGCAAGCGGCGGTGGATTCAATGGAACCGTCAGAAGCAAGCTCACTTTACCGCCAATTGCTATCCCTGCTGCCAGACGCGCGCTCCAGGGTAGCCCGGTTGATAGAAGATCTCAGGGATATTGCTGATCAGGCGAGCAGTCTGGCGGATGAAATGGACTTTGGATTTCTACTGAATCGGAGCCGACAGCTTCTCTCGATCGGCTTTGAGGTTGAGACAGAGAAGCTCAGCCCCTCGTGCTACGACTTACTGGCGAGCGAAGCGCGCATCGCTTTCTTTGTTGCCATCGCCAAAGACGACATTATTCAGGAGAGCTGGTTCTTGCTTGGCCGGCCCCCCATAGTGGAGCAGGGAATGGCCGGAACGCTCTCCTGGACCGGCACCATGTTCGAGTATCTGATGCCAGCCCTCTGGATGCGCACTTACCCGAATACGCTATTGGAGCGCGCAGCAGTCGCGGCGGTACGGTCGCAACAAGCCTATGCCGCTCACAAGCGCATTCCCTGGGGCATCTCGGAATCGGCTTATTTCCGAACCGACGAGTGTGGCAACTACCAATACCATGCTTTCGGTATTCCTCAGCTAGCCATACACAAACTTGACCAGGACGGACCCGTGGTTTCGCCTTACTCAACTTTCCTCGCGCTGGATAGTGACCCCTTGGCTGCGCTACAGAACTTGCGCAGAATGCAACGGATGCGAGCCATCGGGGCTTATGGGTTCTACGAGGCCCTGGACTTCAATCCCGCCCGTGGCCGGTCCAGATTTCGCCGGCATGAACTGGTGCGCTGCTGGATGGCGCATCATCAGGGCATGTCCCTGCTCTCCATCGCAAATTTTCTGCACGGAAAAGTGGTGCAACGCTGGTTTCATGCCCATCCGCGAGTGCAGGCTACTGAGTTGCTGCTTCAGGAGAAGCCGGCTGCTCAACTTCCGCGCGCACAGGCGGCGTGAGCCTCAAAAAGGATTCCTTTAAGAGTCGACTACGGTGTATCTTTACCGACGTTGGATCTCGCACTCTACGGCTGGTACTTCTTGAAGCCAGCGCGATCCATGCCACGCTGCGACTCTGGGTTTTTCATGAAGGTGTTCCATACGAAACCAGTGCGGACATTTTCCGCCATGAGCATGGTAATTCCCGTATCAATCCCAACTACATCGCTGTCGTACCAATTCCTAAGCGGATTGAACGCATTCACAAATCCATACCGGCTCCATGCCCGCGCGTGGTGGTCTCTGATGTTCGTAAGAACCCGAATGACTGGCTGAGGCAGAAACGGCAGGGACCCAGCCGAGGCACTGGGGACGACAGTTCCGTCAATCGGCCCCATCATGGGCGGACCTCCCCAAATCACGTAGCCTTTCTCTGAGTCTGAAGCCGAAATACCCCACAAGTCGTCGCTGTAGTCGGGGAACAGCTTAGCCAGCTCCAGACAGAAATGCCGGTGCGCATCCGTCGCTGATTTCGAGTTCAGGAAGTAGTCGGCATAGGCGTCGCGTTTACCGCGGAAGTCGAACCAGGCCTGCGAGTATTGATGTACAAATAAGGGTGCGAACGAACCGATATAGCGAATGCCGTCAAATTCAAACTTCGTGCGCTTCCACGCATTCCACGCCGCTCCCGGCAAGGGATGTGTAAGCGACCCCAACCCCAGAAGATAGATCATCATCATTTCGCTGTAGTAGTCCCACCGATAAGGGAGAAAGCCGAGTTCGGGAGTCCATCCATGCGGCAACAGTGCGGTATCTTCGGAAAGCCAACTCCAATCGACCCGGTTGAAGATCTCGTACGCAAGAAGACTGATTTCGGAATGCTGCTCGAAGTGGCGCCGGCACGTGAGAATTCCACAGAGGAGGATGGACGTGTCCGCGGAAGAAACCTCGGAATCCCAAATTCGCTCGCCGGTGTTCAGGTCGGCAAAATGGTAAAAGAAGCCTCGGTGAGTAGGCATCTTTTTCCAGAGGAAGCGCAGAGTTGCCAGAACTCGATCCCGCGCCTCAGAAGCCGAGATGAATCCACGTTGTTCTCCGATGCAAAGAGCGGTCAGTCCAAACCCCGTCGCTGCAATGCTGGCGACCACGGTTGTATCACTCCGCAGAACATTGCATCGATCCTTTACCAGCCCAGTTTGGGGACTTGCCTGGTCCCAAAAGTATTGGAAGTTTCGCTTCTCCAGTTCGTCAAGAAACTGGTCATCAGCCGGCGAGAGAACATTTTGGGCTGGCGAAGACTGTGGACCGGGGGGATTTTCCTCCCCAGCAGCCAGCAGAGAAAATATGTTCCCGTGGTCGAAAACCTTCCACAATCCCATAGCCCCTAACTGCAGGAGGATGTCCCGTCGGGAGGAGTGGTTCGTGAGAGGACTCTTCTTTTCGTTCTCGCCCATGGGCCAAAAGTTAGATGCTCGTATCACCGCGCGCGGATTTCCAGACCTGAGGAAGAAGTAGGCTCCGGGTCTCCTTACGAGCAGCAGTCAGCAAACAGACACTTCCAACAGACTTTACCCTGCGCAAACTGCGTCCTAGAATGGTAACCAAAAAGGTGCGATGAGTAAACGACAGACAAGTGCGATTTGGGCAATTCTGGCTTTCGGGCTTTTCAGCGTGATCTTAACCATTCTCCTTTTGCACCGTCGGCAACCGGTCACACTGCGAGGCGCAGTGTTACGGCAGGACAAGGACCCAAATAAGCAATTGCCAATCGCTGACGTCCAGATCACCGCGACCAATGCGTTGGGAAGCGGAGGTTCCAGGTCCGATGCTACAGGCTTCTTCAGTTTGAAGCTGCCCATGGGACTCAGGCGGAGACAGCAGGTCGTTCTCCAATTCCGACGGAAGGATTATCAACCGCTGGACTGGAATGACTTTATCTCGGACAAGATCTTCGTTGCCCACATGGTTCCAATTAATCAGGACACGAGCGGCGACATCCGGCCTGGGGCGAAGGTTTCAAATACCCGAATAAGATATTCAGTAAAAGCTACCACTGAGGCGAACATCGGCAGCGCAGTGAAGACTTTCCAGGTCATCAACACAGGCAATGCTCCTTGCAACAAGCGGCCTCCATGTTCACCCGACGGCAAGTGGAAAGCTGCGCTCGGCTCTTTGTCGCTCGATGCCGGGGAAGGCAATGAGTTCCGCAGCGCAAGAGTTTCGTGCATCGCAGGACCGTGCCCCTTCACAAAGGTCGAACTGGAGAACTTGTCGCAGGAACGGCGCCGGTTCAGCGTGTCGGTGCGCAATTGGTCCGACACAACCACTATGTTGCTGGAGGCGGAAGTGGTTCGCCCCATGACCAGCGATATGGTACGAGAAAGTTATCCAGTAATTTTCGGACGCGCACTGAACTTCAGCTTGCCCGCAGCGGCAGAGGGGCCAAGCATCGAGGCCGAAATCGATGGAGAAGCCATTGTTTTTCCCCTTGGGCCAGATCTCCGCTTACGATGGGCGGAATGTCACGTGGGGGTCGACAGAGACCAGTCCAGAACCTATCGGTGCGAACTTAATCCTGGATACCAGTTCCGCTAGAGTGGCGGAATGAAAAATCTTCTCGGAAACGGCGGCTATTTCGTTTCCGACCGCACATCGTCCACCTGAACTTTGCCTTACTCTTTTCCAGTGCGTGAGCAGCGGGGTAAGTTTCCAGGCAGGACGGCGCCTGGGCTTAACCCGCAGGGAACAACTCCCAGTGGCCATGATCGGTCTCGGAAAACGCCATCAAGACTCAAGTGCATCGCATGTGGCAAAAGGTTGGAGTGAATCGCCGCCTGGCGATTGTCGAGCTTTGCCGCAAGAATGCTCAGTTGGTCGCGTAACTCACCGTCAACGTCGTCGTTACCAGTAAGGACGTGACGCTCGGAAAGCCGGCGCCCGATATTTACCGAACGACATGCCAGCGGCTCTGTGTGGAACTGGAAGCTGCGCGGTGGCGTTCGAAGACGCCGCATTGGGAGTCGAGGCCACAAAAGGCGCTGGGTTGCGGTGTGTCGGAGTTCTCACTCATCAGCCGGCTGCAGAACTGATTGCGGCGGGAGCCGATTTGACCTCCAGACTTCGACGGGTTGTCACTGGATGATTTGGAATCCGATCTGGCTCCCTTTCCCGACGCAAGACACCAGCAAGACACCGGCAAGACGAGGAGGACCATTGGTTAGCTCAATAGGCAAAGAGCTACCGGGAAATCGGCCAAAATACTCGAGACATTAACCCGTGATTCGAAGTCCACAACTTTCCCGGTAAACGCGTTTTGAGACTGCTTGCCCGATCTGATGGTCGGCAGCAGAACGTGAGTGTCCTCCCAGATTTGAGGCCCGAGTGGCGGACGCTCTGGATCATTGAGCAAGCCGGAAATCAAGCGAGGAGCAATCACGATCACGCTGGTGCCTTCAAATCTCCTGTCGAACGCAATCACATGACCGGCTTTTGCCCCTGCCACCGCCAGAGGCAGGTACTCTCCCTTCTGAAAAAGGTCCACCTGTTGTTGGCGCAGGCACAGCGTCCTCCAGACCAAATACGCCTTGATTCGACCGTCTTCAGGGGTCTTCATCAAGCAGTCGATGGAGGCCTTGTCGGGAGCGTCTCCCCACCTTTTCAGACCCTCAAATATTCTCCGGCGGCTCACGTAGTCAACGGGCCGTCGATTGTCCGGATCAACCAGACTGAAATCCCAGAGCTCGTTTCCCTGGTAGATATCGGGCACGCCAGGGCACGTCAGTTTGAGAAGTGTCTGCGAGAGGCTGTTCCACAAGCCAATTCTGGCGATGCGGCGTTGGAAGGGCAAAAAGTCTTTGAGGAAACGGTTGTCGGCCGCAGGATTCAGTAATGCCCTCACGAACGATGTCACGGCACCTTCGTATTCAACATTCTGGTTGATCCAGCTGGTATTCTCCTTGGCCTCGCGAATCGCTTTCAACACATAGTTTTCGATTCGCCCGCAGAATGCTTTCCAGTCATTCTGATCGTTCAAGGGCTCCGAGGGCCAGGCGCCCACGAGCGTCTGATAGACCAGGTACTCGTCGTTCGGGGAAGGGGCGGCCACGCCGTTGATCGCGTTCTTATGGCTGCGATTGAATCGTCGCCATTCCCGCACTCGAAGCCCCCACATTGGAGAAATCTCCGAAAGCACGTTAATGCGTGCCCGCACATCTTCTGAGCGCTTTGAGTCATGCGTGCTGCTGGCCAGCATGGTGTTAGGCCAGTCCCGGAAGCGTTGCCGGTTCGCAGCGTGAAACTCACTCACGGTCGTTCCGAACCGCTGGGGATCGCTCCCGACTTCATTTAACGAGACGAGCCGGTTGTGACGGTAAAAGGCAGTATCTTCCAGGCCTTTGGCCATTACAGGACTTGTAAACTGCTGAAATTTCATGGCGAAGGTGGTCACCGCTTTTCGGTAGGCCGTATCTTGTCCTTCCGCGATGCGAGTGGGAAGGACTTCGCCGATGAAATCAAAAACGCTTGTATCAGCGGCCGGGCTTCGTTGTTTGGCCAAAGCCACAGCTCTGCGGATATAACGTGCGTCGTCCTCCGAGACACTGGAGGGGCTGACGTAAGTGCGGTATACGGGAAAACTGGCGACCACTTCCGTCAGTGCATCGCGCAGGTTGTTCAGAGTGAAGTCGCAGGTTTTTCGTTTGGAGAGTGCAATCCGTGTGATTTGATTGGCAAGCACGTTCAACTCACTGGCCAGAGCAACCCGGACAATAAGCTTGCGGCTGCGGTAGGCGAGGTCGTCGAAATCGGCTTCGTCATCAACAAATCTTCGGTAGATTCCGTCAAGTCGAGCGGCAGCCGCCGGGTCTACAAACAGGCCATTCACCAGATTCGCAAAGTCGTAGCCCGTGGTGCCACAGACGGGCCACTCGGCCGGCAACCGCTCCGTCCCGGTGAGGATTTTTTCAATGACCACATAGTGCGAACTGTTTCCGGAACTCTCGGCCTTCTTCACTGAGTCGGCAATGCTCTGTTTCAGACGTTCGAAATATTGCGCCGGATCATAGAGTCCGTCGGGATGGTCAATGCGCAAGCCATCCACTTTGCCTTCTGCAACCAGTTCAAGAATCAGACGGTGCGTAGCCTGGAATACGCTCTCATTCTCCATGCAAATACCGGCAAGGTCGTTGGTATCGAAAAAGCGGCGGTAGTTGATGTCATCGGAGGCCACCCTCCAGTTGGCTAGGCGAAAAGCCTGCGCTTTGATGAGCTCGTGAAGTTCGTCAAAAGTCGAAGGATCAGCGGGAGTTCCATTGATCAGATCAGCGGCGGTTCTTACGCCCTCGGCGATTTCCGGTGATCGCGCACACAGCTCGGCTAGCCTGCGTTTATTGATCTCCTTGTCGCGATTGCGCTCGACGACGCGTTCGCTGCTGGCTTCATGCCTTGCCGGCAAGTGACCGAAAGCCGTGGTGAGACTCTGAAGCTCCAGCAAGGCCGGATTTTGTTCGCCGAGCTTCGCGGCAAGGTTGCTCGCGCCGCGCTCCAGGATCCGGGGGTACTCTCTCGGGTTCACTGGAAAGCGATGATTCCGGTAGGAAATATCGAACTCGCCCCGCTCCGGGTGGAAAGTCAGTTTCAACTCCCCACTTTCCAGAACGGCCCCATAGTGGTCGTGAAGGACAGGCACGAGCACTTTCCCATGAAGCTCGTCCTTCAGAGGATGCCAGTCAATATCAAAAAAGCAAGCGTAGACCGAGGCCTCCCCGTTCTCGAGGACATCCAACCACCACGCATTGTCGCTCCCCATTACTGCCATGTGGTTTGGAACTATGTCGAGGATTAATCCCATACCGTGCTGGTGGAGTGCGCTCACAAAGCCGTCGAACTCCTCGCGGGTGCCAATTTCTGGGTTGAGGGAGTTGTGATCAACGATGTCGTAGCCATGCATGCTGCCGGGTCGAGCCTTCAGACAGGGAGAGATGTAACAGTGACTTACGCCGAGGGCAGAAAGATACGGGACGATCGCCGTGGCTTGAGCGAAAGTAAAATCGCGATTGAGTTGCAGGCGATAGGTGGCGAGCGGGATGGATGAACGTCGCTTCATGACTCAAGAAACCACGCTGCGGACCATGCTGGCAGCGTTCCTTGTTTCAAAGCATCGGTGCTGAGTTCGTCTGTGGCATAGATAATCTGCGCAGTAGGAAAAGTCAGCCTCGATAGAGGCTCGGTTCCTAGGTTTGCGAAAAGAGTCAGTTTCGAGGCGTCACCGAGTCCCCAACGAGTAGTGAGACCCCGATCTTCGAGGATCTCGTAATCCGCTTTCAGACTACATCCGGCGGAAAGACGGGGGACAATGTGTTGGCACCTTA
The DNA here is from genome assembly GCA_035568115.1 of Candidatus Acidiferrum sp. Classification (GTDB taxonomy): domain Bacteria; phylum Acidobacteriota; class Terriglobia; order Terriglobales; family Acidobacteriaceae; genus Sulfotelmatobacter. Next base: position 18,414 of record DATMOP010000038.1, on the reverse strand, counting down.
GCTTCAGCAGTTGGCGATAGAACCGGAGCCACTCCCGATGGCGCGGTCTTTCAACGACGCACCAGTCCAGCCGCGACGCTTCAAGTGTTGTCGCGGCATTGGGATCAGGAATTCCTAGGCGTGCAGCCGGGTTATTGAACCTTGCGAAACGAGCGAACTCATTTCGTCGGCCGGCCGTAACCGCTTCAGCCAGGCCTTTCTCGAAATCGCAGAAAAATAAGAATGGCGTTTCGGTGCCGAACTCTTCGCCCATGAAAAGCAAAGGCGGGCAAGGAGCGAGCACAAGGATCACCGCGGCTGCGCGAATGGCTCGAGGATCCGCAATCGCGGCAATGCGCTCACCGAACGCGCGGTTTCCGATCTGATCATGATTCTGTAGAAAAGACACAAAGGCAGTTGGCGGAAGGCCGTTCGTGGGTTCACCGCGCGTTTGCCCGTTTCTGAACGGCGAGACCTCGCCCTGATAGGCGAAGCCGCTGATGAGGCATCGGCCCAAATGCTCGAGCGGGCGATCTGAATAGTCGGAATAATAACCGTCCTGCTCCCCTGTGATCAGTGTGTGCAACGCATGGTGAACGTCGTCATTCCACTGAGCTGTGTACGTTTGAGGCTGGCAGTCGTCCGCGCGTCGAAGGTAACGCGACTGGTTGAGGTCGTTTTCAAGGATCAAGTGGACCTGGCGATCCGGTTCGACTGCAGTCCGAACTGCCCCGGCCAATTCCGTGAGGATGTGGGGCGTGGAATCGTCAATGATGGCGTGAACCGCATCCAGCCGGAGTCCGTCGAAATGATATTCGGTCAGCCAGTAGAGTGCGTTGTGGATGAAGAAGTTCCGTACCGGTCGGCTTTCAGCTCCATCGAAATTAATGGCACTGCCCCACGGTGTGTGGTGGCGATCGCTAAAGAACTGTGGCGCATAAGAATTGAGGTAATTTCCTTCCGGGCCAAAATGGTTGTAGACGACATCGAGCAACACCATGATTCCGCGAGCATGAGCGCTCTGAACAAGCTCCTTGAGATCCTCTGGGCGGCCGTAGGTGCTGTCAGGAGCGAACGGGTAGACGCCGTCATAGCCCCAATTTTGCTGGCCCGGGAAGTCGGATACGGGCATGAGTTCCACCGCTGTGACTCCAAGGCCGGCGAGGTAGTCGAGCCGTTCGCGTATGGAAGAGAACGTCCCAGCGGAAGTGAAAGCTCCGACGTGCAGTTCGTAGATGACGGCTTCTTCCCAGGGGCGGCCGCGCCAGTCGCGATCCTGCCAGTCGAAAATGGCGGCGTCGACCACCTCGCTCGGTCCGTGCACATCTCGAGGCTGAAAACGGGACGCGGGATCAGGAACTTCCTGCGTACCATTGATGCGGAAGGAATATTGAGATCCAGGCTTGGCTTCGTCGGTAGTCAACTCGAACCAGCCATTCCCTACCGGTTCAAGAATTAGACGCATGGGACCGTTTGAACGGCCAAGGCAAAGATCCACTCGATTCGCAGCGGGAGCCCACAAGCGAAAACGAACGCTCCCGTCTTCGCGATATTCGGCGCCGAAGGGCATGTTATGACGCCGCTTCATTGGATTCTTCTTTCTTGCCGTTCCCGCGGCGCTCCATCATCACTACCATTGAGCGGGCCTGTAGAGGATATGCAGCGCCGGCATCGTATGTATCTACCGGACGCAGCCCTGCCTCCCGGGAGGTATCCATCCATGCGGTCCACCGAGTTCCGGAACGGAATTCAGGCAGAATAAATTCCACATCTTCATGGTGAGCATTCAGGAGCAGAAGAAAGTTCTCGTCGCCGCGCTTCCGTCCGCGTTCATCGGTCTCGTCAAGACCCTGGCCTGACAGAAACATTCCCAGGCACCGGACCGAAGGGTCGCGCCACTCCTCTTCGCTCATTTCGTTTCCCTTGGGCGTGAGCCACAGCACATCTTTAATGTTTTCGCCTTTGATGGGGCGACCCTGGAAGAAATGGCGGCGGCGGAATACTGGGTGCCGCTTTCTCAGATTGATCATGCGCTGAACAAACGTCAGCAAGTCACGATCCTGAGGCTGCAAATCCCACTTAAGCCAGCTAATCTGGTTGTCCTGGCAGTAGGCGTTGTTGTTACCCATCTGCGTATGCCCGATTGCATCTCCCGCATAGAGCATGGGTACGCCCTGCGATAAGAACAGTGTTGCCAGCAGATTCCGCTTTTGCTTGGCGCGTAGTGCCTGAATGTCGGGATCGTCTGTGGGACCCTCCACTCCGCAATTCCAGCTGCGATTATTGTCGGTGCCATCGCGGTTGTTCTCGCCGTTGGCTTCGTTGTGCTTCTCGTTGTAGCTCACCAGATCCAGCAGCGTGAAGCCGTCGTGCGCGGTGACAAAATTAACGCTGGCATACGGCCGCCGGCCGCTGTGAGCATACAGATCGCTGGAGCCGGTTATGCGATAGGCCAGGTCACTCACGACTCCGCCGTCTCCCTTCCAGTACGAGCGCACGGCATCGCGATAGCGATCATTCCATTCCGCCCATCCCACTGGAAAGTTCCCCACCTGATAGCCTCCCTCACCAAGGTCCCAGGGTTCGGCGATCAACTTGACCTGCGAGAGCACCGGATCCTGATGGATGATGTCGAGGAAGGCGCCCAGCCGATTGACGGCATGCAGTTCGCGCGCCAGGGTGGCAGCGAGATCGAACCGGAAGCCGTCCACGTGCATCTCCAGAACCCAGTAACGCAAACTATCCATGATCAGCTGCAGAACCCGCGGATGCTGCATGTTCAGTGTGTTTCCGGTGCCCGTATAGTCCATGTAAAAGCGCTGATTGTCCGGCGTAAGGCGGTAGTAGGAGCTGTTGTCGATGCCCTTGAGCGAGAGCGTTGGGCCAAGATGATTGCCCTCCGCGGTGTGGTTGTAGACCACATCCAGAATCACTTCCAGTCCCTCTGAGTGCAGAGTCTTAACCATGGTCTTGAACTCGCTGATCGAGCCAGTCGCCAAATACCGGGGATCGGGCGCGAGAAATCCGATGGAGTTGTATCCCCAGTAGTTGCGCAGACCACGTTCCACAAGTTGACGGTCGTCCACGAAGCTGTGCACCGGCATGAGCTCGATCGAGGTCACTCCCAGGTGTGTTAGATAGTCAATGACCGGTGCTGTCGCCAGCCCCGCATAGGTTCCTCGCAGGTGTTCCGGAACATCGGGGTGACACATCGTGAATCCCTTTACGTGAAGCTCGTAAATTATGGTTTCGTGCCACGCAATACGGGGAGGTGCATCCGCTCCCCACGTGAATGCGGAATCGATCACCCGGTTTTTCGGCATACCCGCGGCATCGTCGCGGCGGTCAAAGGACAGGTCCTCCTGCTTGTGTCCAACCCGGTATCCGAAATGAGAGTCGCTCCAGCGAATGGTGCCCTGAACCTGCTTGCCGTAGGGATCGAGAAGAAGTTTGTGGTGGTTAAAACGGTGGCCTTTCTCCGGGGCATAGGGACCATACACCCGGTATCCGTACAACTGGCCTGGACGCACTTCTGGCAAATAACTGTGCCAGACCATGTCGGTTTGCTCGGTTAAGGGAACGCGCAAAATTTCGCGCTTACCAGAATTATCGAAGAGACAGAGATCTACTTTCTCAGCATGCTCGGAATAGATCGCGAAGTTAACCCCTTCGCCGTCCCAAGTAGATCCCAGCGGATACGGCCTTCCAGGCCAAACTATCGGTTGAGGTTGACGGGACATCTATCTTAGATTCCTTCAACGGCCTGGAGACCTTCTGGAATTTAGAATGTAGGAGTCAAACCACTCACGATATCGGTCAAACTGGCCACCGAACATACAGCGTTCTGTGTAGCAATGAGGCGGCGGGAAGGGAGAAAGGATTGTGAATCTTCCGTGGTGGGGAATGGATCAAGCAGCGGCGTAGCGCAAGGGGAAATATGTGCGGCCTCTTAACAGCGCTTCCATCGCATCCAAGAGAGAGAGGATATGCGCCTTGGCACACAATCCCTTGATTCCCGCTTTTCGCGCCTCGACTTCCAGTTGGGGAGAAGGGTCAACCGTAATCATCAAAATAGGCGCCTGAGGTTCCTGGCGCCTCAGTTGCCGGGCAGCTTCCAATCCGTCCATTTCGGGCATGAGGAAATCCATCACTGTGACGTCCGGCTTGTGTTCGTGGAACGTCTCCACCGCATCGCGGCCGTTACACGCCTCCCCAACAACTACCCACTCTGACCGTTGCTCCAGCATCTCTCGAAGTTGGGACCGCATCAGCGTGTTGTCATCTACGATGAGAATACGAACCAAGTAGACCTCAATTCCAAATGCAGAAGCGGGTGCCTGTCTAGACTCCACCCTACCGCTTTAATAGGCGCGAGACTATACAGGTGGCACCTGAATTTTCACCCAGCCCATCGTTCAGGTGGTGTGTAGACCCTAAGGACTTGCGGGTATGGATACAAACTCGCACCGTAGCTTCTCCCACTTGACGCTTTGCCCTGTCGTGCATCCAATCCTAGCCTTGTCGATGGGTCTCCAATTTTGGTGGCTGCTGATCTTGTCCATACCGGTCGCATGTATTGCCTGGACGATTACTCATGAGGAAATATTTCGCGAGCCTCGCGACTATTGCCAGCAGCAATCGAAACAAGCCAGCAGCCTCTCGCGCAGGAAGTTCTTCTATTTGTTTACTTGCGAATACTGCCTCAGTCATTACGTATCCGTGCTAGTGCTCATTCTGACCCGTTTCAGATTCTGTATGCTGACCGGCGGCTTCTTCGCCCTTGTGTGGGTCGCCAATCAGTACATGAGCACCTACAATCACCTGCGTCTCGACATTAAGTACGAGCAGGTCGAGATCAAGGCTCACGAAATAAAGGTAATGGAAAAACAGGATGTCGCCCGTGAAAACAAGGCCGCCTGACGGCATCTCAAGAAGCCGCGATAAAGAGTGAGATGTAATCTAACTGTGGCGGGTTGAATAATCAGAGATAAGTCCGTCCATCGCCGGATCACGCAGAGTCGCATTCTGACTCCGCTGCCAAAAATGTCTCTGACAACCTTGGCCGACGCTTTCCCCACTAAACTGGCAGGAGGCAAAACAATGGCAGCGACGACGCGTTCAAGCAGGAAATCAGGCGGGCGAAAATACGGCGAAGCCGCCGGTAAGTCCGTAGAGAGCGCGATGCGCAGAATGAAGCACGGGACCTTGAAATCGGGTAAAGGAGGCAAGGGAGGAACAGTGAAGAGCCGCAAGCAGGCAATCGCTATTGGACTTTCTGAAGCGCGAGAAAAAGGGGCGAAGGTACCTCGCAAGAAAGCCGCTTAACCGCCGCCACGGGGCGACGATAGGGTTTGGTGCACTGATTTGCAGTTGCTCCTCGGCTATCAGAGGCCTCTTTGGCCGATTTCTGGCAAGAAGTGCCGCAACCACAACGCACACAAGCACATCCAAGTTTCCGTGCCGGAACTGTCTAAACCGATTGAGGGGCTTCCGTTCACCTCTTCCATGCCGACGGAAGTTCCGGAAGAGCAGGCTGCACTCTTTCGCGAAGTACTAATCGCGCTGGAGAAGGAGCACGTTCCCTACGCCGTCTCAGGAGCCTTCGCCCTGCGACAACATACCGGAATCTGCCGCTTCACGAAAGACCTGGATCTGTTCATGACTGCCCGCACCGTCTATGAAGCCTTGCCAATTCTGCGTGACGTTGGTTTTGAATGCGAAGTTGTGGACCCGGTTTGGCTGGCTAAAGCGCGCAAAGGGGAATTCTTCGTCGACTTGATCACTGGAATGAGCAATGCTGTACTCGTGGTCGAGGACTCCTGGATCGAGCGCGCCCGTCCAGCTGTGGTGCGAGGTGTCGAGACGCGTGTGCTGGCTCCCGAGGAACTGGTGGCTTCGAAGATTTTCGTGGCGCGCCGGGAACGCTTCGACGGAGCCGACATCGCTCACGTGATTTACGGGACCTACCCGTCATTCGACTGGGATAGGGAAATGCAACTGGCGGGTGCAAACTGGGAGATGCTCTTGTGGTCCCTGGTGCTGTTCCGTTATGTGTATCCGGCCCATTCGCATTATGTGCCTGCCGCGATCTGGAGCGAATTGCTGCAGCGACTGCAGAATGAGATCGCGCGACCGAACTCAAAAGCGAGCTTCCGCGGCAGCCTGGTGGACAACAACATGTTTGCCATCGATGTGAATGAGTGGGGATTGGCAAACCTTCTCGAACAGGAAAGAAGAAGCCGCCTGCAACAGATTGCAGCGGCCTGTGAGAGTTCGGACGCAGCGACTGGAGTCGCTTCGCGGCGCGCCTCTTAGCGGGGATTCGTATGAGAATAGCAGCCACAGCGGACTTGCACTTTAATCCCCAGAACTACCCCAAACTCCAGGAGCAGTTTGAGCGAGTGCGCGACGAGGCCGATGTTCTCGTTCTTGCTGGCGATCTTACCAACTACGGTCAGCCCAATGAAATGGAAGCACTCCTCAACGTTTTGCTGCGCCTGAGGATTCCGACGATCGTGGTATTAGGCAATCACGATTATGAAAGCGGAAAGGAAGAGGAACTCTGCCGGATGATGGTCGCCGCCGGGATTAAAGTTCTGGATGGCAGCGCGTATGAGCGAGACGGTGTCGGCTTTGCGGGTACCAAAGGCTTTGTGGGCGGATTTGGACGGGGAGTTCTGACCGCGTTTGGCGAACGTGCAGTCAAGGAATTCGTCCAGGCGTCGATTGACGAGGCCCTAAAGCTTGAGCGCGCTATGTCACAGCTCCGGACGAAGAAGCGAATGGTAGTGCTGCACTACTCGCCCATTCTGGAGACTGTGCAAGGCGAGACGCCAGAAATCCTTCCCTTTATGGGCACATCGCGTCTGGCGGAGGTCGTGGATAGGCACGGGGCCGACTTGGTTGTGCACGGCCACGCTCACCACGGGAAGATCGATGGTCGAACTCCGACGGGAATTGCCGTACACAATGTCGCGATTTCTCTTTTGCAGGCACAGGAACCATCCTCGGTATATCGCGTCTTCGACCTTTAGTTTCCACAAAGAGCATCCGCCCCGTATCCCACTGCTGCTAAACCGCAGTTTCCTTCAACCAGACTCGACCGAGTGTTGAAGATAACTCCAGGGTCGATGCCACTCTCGCAGGTAGCGGAATCCGGCGCACTCGTGTAGTCTCCTGTGTTCAGAGCGAACGCGATGGACGGTGTTGTCATTGTTGGCGGGCTTGTGCTGCTAGTGCTGTTTGGTCCGTGGGTGCTCGTCTGGCGGGTGAACGTCAGACGCAAGCGCGAACGTGAAGAGGACCAGGGAGTGCGGCGCGAATTGGCGTCCCGCATTTCTGCACTCGAACACACTGTGCAGAAGCTGGAAGCGCAACGCCCCGCCCCAATGGAGCAAGAGGCTGCGCTCGCATACGAGCGTCCGATCGCAGCTTCACGGGCTCCCACTCCTTCCTCACCGTCTGTTGTTGTTGTACCCCCGCCTCCACCGCCAGTCGTTGAACCCGCCGCTTCGGTACAGGCTGCAGAGACTTGGGTGAGGCAGGGAGCGGCCGAATCCGCGACTACGAAATATTCTTCCAGCACCGATCGAGCAGTTCCATCTGCTCGAATACCGGTGACGCCGCACCCTTCGCCGACTTTCAGAACCAAGGAGCCGGGGCCCTCGCTGGCCGACCGGCTGAAATCATCACTCGACATCGAAGAGATGCTGGGGACGAACTGGCTGAACAAAGCAGGGATAGCATTCGTTGTGCTCGGGATCGCATTCTTCCTCGCCCTCGAACTCAAGACACTCGGTCCTGCGGGCAAGGTACTGGTAGGATTCGTAACTGCCGGAGCAATGCTGGGAGCGGGAATCTGGTTCGACCGTAAGGAACGCTACCGGATCCTGGCGCGGGCAGGGATCGGCGGCGGTTGGGCGATGCTGTTCTTTACAACCTACGCGATGTATCACGTCCCAGCGGCGCGTGTGCTTTCGTCCCAAGCTGTGGATCTAGTGCTCATGCTGGCGGTGGCGGCGGCGATGGTTGCGCATACTCTGCGCTATCGCTCGCAAGTGGTGACCGGACTGGCATTCCTGCTTGCCTTCTTAACGGTCACGATCAGCCACTCCAATGTGTACAGCCTGTCAGCAGGCGCGGTGCTTGCGGCGGGGCTGGTGGTCATCGTCGGGCGCATGCGGTGGTTTGAACTGGAGGTATTCGGGATCCTCGCAAGCTATCTGAATCACTATCTATGGCTGCGGCCGATCATCGAACCGATGCAGGGGAAGCGGCATCCCTTTCCGGAGTTTGCGGCAAGCGCGGGAATCCTGGCCTTGTACTGGCTGATTTTCCGTGTGTCGTACGTTTTCCGGCGGCCGGGCGAGAGTCGGCAGGAGCGCATCTCCACCGTCGCGGCGTTGTTGAACACCACTCTACTGCTGGTGCTCTTCAAGTACCAATCGACTCATCCCGAGTGGGCATTTTGGGCGTTGCTGGCGATTGGAGCCATTGAAACGTTGCTGGGACAGCTTCCGGCCACTCGGCGGCGGCGCAGCGCAGTCATCGTGCTCAGCACATTGGGCGTGGTTCTGTTGATTGCGGCATTTCCCTTCCGCTACTCCGGCATGCGTTTGTCGGTACTCTGGCTGGTGGAGGCGGAGGCGCTGCTGCTGATCGGAGTGTGGACGAAGGAAGTTGTCTTCCGCCGCCTCGGCATGCTGGCGGCGCTGCTGGTTTCCGGACAAATGATTGCCGTGGACGCGGCGAGAATTTGCGGCAGGCGTATGGATGACGCGGATTTGCGCCCTGACTTCGGACTGGCGATTGTTTTCGTCGTGGCTGCAGTGGTGTTTTACGCCAATGCACATTGGGTGCTGCGCCGCTGGCCCGATCTGTTTGCAAAAGAGTTTGACCGGCGCGTAATGCAGCGCCTGTCCTATGTCGCGGCAGTGATGCTTTTAATCGCGGCATGGGCCGCATTCCCCGAATCCTGGACGGCAGTCGCATGGTGTGCAGTGGGGCTTGCACTAGCGTTGGCTCGGCGACGCTTGGCCGTCCGTGAACCTGGTCTAGCAGAACACGGGCTCCCGGGATTGACATATCAAGCGAACTTTCTGGCGCTGGCGTCTGTGCTTCGGGTTCTGGTCATCAACCTGGAGGCTACTGACAAGTTTCACGGCTTGAGCTTGCGCCTGCTGACGGTGACTCTTGTTTCCGCCTTGCTGTATGTCACCTCGAGGTGGATCGGCGATCCCAATCGCGGCGGCGGAATTTCCATTGGCAAACGTCTTGTCTCTTCCGGGCAAATGGCGGGCGCAGCCTACACATGGTCGGCGTCTGGCTTGCTTACCTTGTTGGCTTGGTACGAATTGCTGCCGGTTGGCGTGGCGGATGCGTGGCTGGTAGGCGGCCTGATCTTGTTTGAAATCGGGCTATCCCGAAAGAAGCTAAGCCTGCGGTTACAAGGCTACGCCGCATTTATCGCCAGCTTCCTCCGTATCTTCTTCGTAAATTTGAACGCTGCGGGAAATCCAGGCGAGATCAGTCCTCGGTTCTATACGGTCGTGCCGCTGGCGTTGGGCTTCTTCTATGCATATTGGAGACTGTACGAGAGCAGTCAGGATTTGGTTGAAGCAGAACGCAGATTCAAAGCTGCGGACATCTGCTGCTGGCTGGGCACGATCAGCTTCGCTGTTCTCATGCGCTTTGAGCTGGAAGCGGACTGGGTTGCTGCGGCGTGGGCGGCACTGGTGCTAGCGTTGTTGGCAATCGCGTGGCGCAGCGAGCGCCGAGTATTCCTGTATCAGGGATTGTTTGTCGCGGCGGGAGTATCGTTCCGGACCGTATTTCACAATTTCTACGAACGCAGCTACTTCCCCGCATCAGGGTGGGAGAGCCGCTGGATCACGGCGGGAACCGCGGTCGCGCTACTCTTGGCAGCGTTGCCTTTCGCATTCCAATTGCGCAAAAAAGACGAAGAGAGCGCGGAGACCGGACTGGTTCGTCTATTACAGAGGGTGGTCCGGCGTCCTGAGCAGCTCTTGTTTTTCTTCGCAGTGGGACTGCTGACAGCGTTGCTGGCGATCGAGATGCGCCACGGAATGGTCACACTCGCGTGGGGAGTGGAGGGCGTGGCCGTTTTCGTGGTGGCCTTGTGGCTGGCCGAGCGTAGCTTCCGGCTCACGGGATTAGGGCTGCTGCTGCTGTGCGCAGGGAAGATTTTGCTGGTGGATGTTTGGAGGCTGGACCCTCGGGACCGCTACTTGACATTGATCGTGTTGGGCGCAGCGCTGCTCCTGGTGTCGTTTCTCTACACGCGGAATCGCGAGGCCTTGCGGCAATACCTATGAAGCGCTGGATCCTATTCGCGGGGATTGTGCTATTGGGCACCGCGTCCGTCGTGATCAGCGAGCGGCAGAAGGTGGACGTGCCGGCCAGTCCGGCCGCGCTTTTGTATCTGGTTGCCGACACCGAGCAGGAACTGACACGAATGCCGGTAAGCTTCGCCCGAATGCCGGACGCAGAGGAAATCCGCATCGGAAACGAGCTGGCACGGTTTTATTCCTCGACGGAAGAACAGAACAACAACACGTCGGAAGCCGCCATTGTGGAGCACTATCTGACGCGTGTGGGGTCGGAGCTTGCGAGCCGCGCGCATCGCAAACTGCCTTACAGGTTCCACTACATTCCAAATCCGAACATGGTCAACGCCTTCGCTCTGCCCGGCGGTCATGTATATGTAGGTGGCGGAGTGCTATCGCTGATGGATAGCGAAGATGAGCTGGCAGCCGTGATCGGGCACGAGATCGAGCACATTGACCACTACCACTGCTCCGACCGTGCGCAACAGGAGCAGGCGCTGCGCAAGCTTCCGCTCGGAGGGCTGGTGGCGTTACCCATCGAAGTGTTCGAGGCCGGATACAGCAAGGACCAGGAACTTGAAGCAGACCGGGAGGGAACGCGCCTGGCGGTGAAGGCCGGCTACTCGGCCAACGGAGCCGTTCGCATGTTCGAAACCTTTGAGCGTCTGCAAAAAGAGTATCAAGCGAAGGCGAAAACGCCTCAAGAGGAGTTGTCGCAAGTGGCTTGGCAGACTCTGGAAGGATATTTCCGCTCGCACCCTTTGCCCTCAGAGCGCATAGCGCAGGTGCAGAAAATGATCGCCAGTGAAGGTTGGTCGCCGCACTCGGAGCGCGACTTGCGTATCGTGTATCTGTTTCGGACCGCCAAGGCGCAGAGCGCGCTCGACGCCAGAAAGTACGCCCAGGCGGAGCAACTGGCGAATCAGTCGTTGCGCTTGCGGCCTGATCAGCCGAGAGCCTTCCAGGTTTTGGCACAGGCGCAATTTGCGCAAGCTAATTTTTCCGGAGCGGCGGCAGCCTACCACAAGATTCTTGAGACAGGCTCGGCGCTTCCGGAGATTATCGTTTCCTACGCTCAGGCTCTGGCGGCGGCGGACCGCAAGAGCGCAGCGTCCGAGTTCCGACGGTGGGCGGACAGCGCCAAGGGCGAGAAACCACGCGAAGCGGAGGTTGCAGCGGCTGGACTGGGCCTACTGGCGGGAGACTCCGGATCTGCACACAAGCTGGAGATCGAACTGAAGCAGAGCGGCGATCCGCGAGTCCCGGTGTGGCTTGGCGAGTTGGGCTGGTGGCACTACCTGAACGGGGATTACGAGAAGTCGGTCGAGCTAGTGTCCGAGGGGGTGCAGCAGCGACCCGGGGATCTGAATCTAGGGCGGCAGCTGGCATGGACCCAGATCGAAATTCGCCGCTACGGCGACGCGCTGCAAACGCTGGACAGCCTCAACTACGAACGACGAGCCCCTCCCGAAAAGGCGATCATACAAGCCGTGGCGCACTGGAAGGCACTAGAACGCGATGAAGCCATGGGTGCCTTTGACACCGCAATAGCCAGCCAACCGGAGTGGGAAAATCCGAATTGGGTGAAGGCCCTCTACTCGCCACTGGTCGCACAGAGCACTCAAGAGATGCAGGCCGAGCGTGAGCGGCGAAGACAGAAAATCAGAGCTGTCGCCAGTCATTAGAGGTGCAAAACCTGAGCGAGTCGTTCCCGGCGAGCGTACTGGTTTTGGGGGAGCAACCCACGGAATTACGTCCGCTCCAGCGATTTTCAGAGCTCCGGCTGCGTTTACCTCTGCCTTGGAATTGGCGTTTGCGTCAGTCCAGGACCAGCGTCCACCTTACCGTCGGCTGATTTTTGCCGGCTGACTGTAATAATCCGTCCTGCGCGGCGTCTTTACCTGTAGAGAAGCACAGGAGGCGTACCCTGCTGAGCGTACTAGAGGCACCGGCAATCGCGATTCCTGACGAACTCGATCAAGCCTTTCGCGCGCATAACGGTCTTGTGTTCCGGACGGCCTACCGAATCACCGGCAATGCCGGTGATGCGGAAGATGTTTTGCAAACCGTTTTCCTGCGGCTGCTGCGCCGGGGTCAGAACGCCGACCCGCTCGAGAACGCCGAAAGTTATCTTCGCCGGGCGGCAATCAACGCGGCTCTGGATGTAATTCGATCACGAGGGGCAGACCAGACCATTCCGCTTCCCGAAGAAGCTTCGGGACTGATGCCGCCCGCTCGCGCGCAAGCGGATGTTTCCGGCCTCCGGCAGGCTTTAACCCGAGCTCTGGCTCACCTAAAGCCGCGGCCGGCGGAGATCTTTGCGTTGCGCTTCATCGAGGGACTCAGCAATCAACAGATTGCGAGGTCACTCGGCATTTCTCAAGTGCTGGTGGCGGTAATCGTACACCGCACGCGCCAACAGCTCCGCAAGGAGCTTCGTCCATACCTAGGAGACAGATCATGAGCGATCAGAGATTCGACCAGCTACTCCGTGACATTCGCAACGAACACGTGGATGATCAAATTGTTTCCCACGCTGTTGATCGTGTCTGGAGTTCGATGGCCACGTCTTCCACTGCCGATCTCAGCATCCACAAGCTCCGGGGCTGTGAGGATTTCCAGACACTCATTCCAGCATACCTGGACAAGAATTTGCCGGAGGCTCGCAGGTTGCTCTTCGAAGACCATGTGCGCCAGTGTGTCGCGTGCCGTCGCGCCGTCGCGCAGGCACGAAATGGCGAACTCCAACCGGTATGGCGATTGAAGACAGCGTCTCGTGGCCTTCCGGTCTGGGGGTGGACTATGGGTGCCGTAGCGGCCGTCGTGGTTGCGGCCGTGGCGCTCGCGCTGGTCAACGGTTTCTTTCCAGGCCAGCGCGCCGTCCGCGGTGCTGTCCAGAACGTGGATGGGTCGCTCTATGCGGTTTCTGACACACAAGTGCGTGTGATTCCGGCCGGCTACCAGATCCGGAATGGAGATGAGATCCGCACCGCAAAGGGTTCCAATGCGGTAGTTCGGCTGCTCGATGGATCGCTGGTCGAAATGAGCGAGCGCTCCGACCTGTCTGTATCTCGCGAATGGCGGGGAACCACGATCCACCTGGACGGTGGACGCATCATCGTGCAGGCCGCGAAGCAGCGTACGGGCCGCCTTTATGTCGCCACTGACGATTGCCTGGTTTCGGTAAAAGGGACAATCTTTTCCGTGAATCACGGCACCAAGGGTTCACGCGTGGCGGTGATCGAAGGCGTGGTGCGTGTCGCCTCTGGCGAACGGACCGCTGAACTGCGTGCCGGAGATGAAGAGACCTCCAGCGCCAACGTCTCCAAGGTGCCAATCCAGAACGAGATTGCCTGGAGCCGCAATTCCGCAAAATACCTCGCCCTGCTGGGCGACTTTGCCCTCCTGCAAAAGCAGATTGAGGCGATTCCGGGGCCAGGACTACGCTACAGCTCAGAGCTTCTGCCCTACGTTCCAGACCACACGGCCGTTTACGCCGCCATTCCGAATCTGTCGGCTACTCTCGGTGAAGCCAGCCAACTCTTCCAGGACCGGATGCAGCAAAGCCCGGCGCTACGGAGTTGGTGGAAAGAACAGCAACGTGGCAAGGGACCCAAGCTCGCCGACGTGGTCAACCAACTTCAAACCTTCAGCAGCTATCTGGGAGACGAGATCGTATTCGCCGTCGAGAAAGATGGCCGCGAGTACAGTTCTCCCGTCGTACTCGCCAAGGTCCGGCAGCCCGGCCTGGAGGCTTTCCTGCAAACTGAGATGAAGCGGCTCAATACAGATCGCACTCAAACGGCGCTTCAAGTTGTGCGGGATCCCTGGGCGGCATCATCCTTGCCGGGACGGCCATTCCTGGTCTATGTGAACAACGACATGCTCGTGGCAAGTCCCGATATCGCAGAACTGCGGCGCGGGGCAACGCGGATACAACAGTCTGGCGCCAGTCATTTCAACGAAACTCCGCTCTACCAGCAGATAGTCCGTTCCTACCAGCAGGGCGCGAGCTGGCTTTTCTGTGCGGATATGGAACAAATTGTCGCGCAGCACGTACAAGATGGCAGTAACGCCCCGCTTCCCCCGGGAATCGGGGACGTGAGATACCTGATGATGGAACGCCGCGAGGTCGGAGGCAAGACGGAAAATCGGGCCGCCCTGACGTTCGCTTCCGAACGGCGCGGCATAGCGTCATGGCTGGCCGCACCCGCTTCCATGGGAGCGTTGGAGTTCATTTCGCCCGACGCGAGCATGGTGAATGCGGCGGTCATCAAGAATCCCAGGAGCATCGTGGAAGAGCTATTCCAGATGATCGGCGGCAGCGACTCCAACTTCCCCCAGGAACTGGCGAGGTTTGAATCGAAGACCGGCGTGAGCGTGCTCGATGACATCACCGCTCCGCTCGGCGGAGAAGTGGTGATGGCGTTCGATGGCCCTATGCTGCCTACGCCAAGATGGAAGGTGGTTTTCGAAGTCTACGATCCAACAACCTTGCAGTCGACGGTCGGAAAATTGGTCGACAGTTTCAATCGGCAGGCAAAAGAGTCCGATGGTTCGCTCCAGCTCGCCACGCAACAGATCGGTTCGCAGACTTACTACACCCTTCGCAATCCCAAGCAGCCGAATTTCGAAATTGACTACACCTACGTTGACAGTTACCTGATCGCTGGGCCAGACATCGCCACGGTCTCGCGAGCCATTCGGGGCCGCCAGTCCGGAAACACTCTAACCCACTCTCAGGCCTTTCAGGCGCTTCTGCCCAGTGACGGTTACACGAATTTCTCGGCAATCTTCTATCACAACATCGGTCCCGTGGTCGGGCCCTTGGTAGAACAGATCAAAGCAGTCGGGACACTCAGCGCTCAGCAACAACGCTCCATCGCAACACTTCAAGCGAACACCGCGCCCGGCTTGATCTACGTCTATGGCGAGCCCCAGCGGATCGTGGTCGCAAGTAATACTGGCTTCATGGGTTTCGACCTCGGTACCCTTATGACGATGGGCCAGGGCGGCCCGTTCCCACCGCAGTTGTTTCTGGGCAGAGCGATGACGCATCCCGGCTCGACCCAGTAGGGCATGAGCACAGCGATCCAACCCGGAGCAGCAGACAGTACCCTTCAAGAAGCTGCTGCTGCTCCGCCAACTCCAGTTATTGACCTGAAGGATCTGTCCGTTCGGTTCGGCAGCCGCGAGATTCTGAAAAACCTCATCTGTTCCCTGCGCGGGCGCGCCATTGGCTTGCTTGGCCCTAACGGAGCCGGCAAATCCACCCTGATCAACACCCTTCTGGGCTTCTACAAGCCTTATTCCGGCACTGCGTCCGTGTTGGGCCACGACATCCGCACCGAGACGAGGCAAGTGCGGAGCCTGGTCGGCTACATGCCTGAGAATGATGCGCTGATCTCGAAGATGAGCGCGGTTTCGTTTGTGCAGATGATGGCGGAGCTTTCTGGATTGCCTCCGGCGGCGGCGCTCGAACGCGCGCATGAAGCGCTGTTCTGCGTTGGACTGGCGGAAGCGCGCTATCGCGAGCTGGGAACTTATTCCCTGGGCATGAAGCAGCTGGCGAAGCTGGCGCAGGCGATCGCGCACGGACCCAAGCTGCTGATTCTCGACGAACCGACGAACGGACTTGATCCTTCGGCGCGGCAACGCATGATTCGCATGATCCGTGATATTCGCGACAGCAAGCAACTGCAGATTGTTCTGTGTTCGCACTTGTTACGCGATGTTGAGGATACCTGCGAAGAAGTGTTGATCCTGAACCGGGGACAAATTGCGCATTACTCGAACCTGGAAGAAGAGCGCAAGGCGAACAAGAGATTCCTGGAACTGGAAACGTACGGCGCCAACGGAGATTTCACGGAGGCCATCGAGAAGCTGGGATGCGAATGCGCCGTGAACGCGAATCGTCTGAAGATGATTCTTGCCGACGGAGTTGAGGTGCGCGACATTTATCGCATCGCCGCGGAGCGCGATGTACGGATTCGCCGGCTCAATTTCAGGCGCGACACGCTGGAAGACATTTTCTTGAAAGCGATGGAAAGCTGAGATGGAGAGTTAATATGTCGCACTCGCCCCTGCTGCTTCTTCACATTGTGTCCGGCACCGTGGGAATGCTGTCGGGATTTGTTACCGTGTTTCTGCGCAAAGGTTCGCGCAGGCATGCCCTCGCGGGAAGCGTGTTTGTGGTGTCGATGCTCTGCCTATCCTCCAGCGGGCTGTATCTGGCAACCGTGAAGCATCAACCCGGCAACATTCTGGGAGGCGCTCTCACGTTCTACATGGTGGCAACGGCGTGGATGACCGCCCGGCGCCGGGACGGAGCTCCGGGCATTTTCGACTGGGGTGCGCTTCTGGTGGTCCTGGGGGTCACCGCTGTCGAGTTGACACTTGGATTCGAAGCGGCGATGAGTCCGACGGGGATGAAGTATGACTATCCCCCGTGGCCGTATTTTATTTTCGGCTCCGTGGCGGCGCTGGCTTTCGTGGGCGACGTCCGCATGCTGGTGCGCGGCGGAATTGCCGGCACACAACGTCTGGCCCGCCATCTCTGGCGCATGTGCTTCGCGCTGTTCGTCGCCGCCGCGTCGATCTTCCTGGCACGGCAACACCTATTCCCCGCCCTGTTGCAGAGGACGGGCGCGCTTGTCTTTTTGAGTTTTCTGCCGCTGATCTTGCTGGTCTTCTGGATGCTGCGCGTCCGGTTTGCGAAGGCGTACAAAACAAACGCGAAGGTTGGAACGCAACTTGATTATGCAGTTGGCATGCGGGCTCTGACGTCGAGCGCGTTGTCGAGCCCTTTATCCAGCCCTCTGGAGAACCGCCTTGGCCGTCTATAGACGCACCTACACGTCGTATAGGGGCGCGCTCACTCCAGCGTGGTCCCGCTTTCTGGTTCTGTTTCGCTATTCCAGAAGAAGCCTGTTTCGCTCGAAGCTGCAGACGGCGCTCTTCGTGCTGTGTTTTTTCTATCCACTGGCGTGCCTGCTGATTATTTACCTTTCTCACAGCCTGACTTTTCCTGCGAATTTCAGCACTGGGCCAATCGTCAGTATCGACAATGAGTTCTTTTACTATTTCATCGTTGTGCAGGGTGCGCTGGCATTTGTCTTGACCGCATTCACCGGCCCGGGCCTGATCTCTCCGGACCTCGCCAACGGCGCGCTGCCTCTTTATTTCTGCCGCCCATTCTCGCGCGCCGAATACGTGGTCGGGAAAGCGTCCGTTCTGGCAATTCTGCTTTCACAGATCACCTGGATTCCCGGCCTGATTCTATTCGCAGTGCAAGCCAGCCAGGCTGGTGCGGCATGGACCTGGAATCATCTTTGGATCGCGGGAAGTCTGCTGCTTTCTTCCTGGATCTGGATCGCGATGCTGTCGCTGCTCGCCATGGCGCTGTCGGCGTGGGTGCGGTGGAGAATCGTTGCGGGGGCTCTTTTGCTCGCGGTTTTATTTTTCGGAGCGGGGTTCGCGCAGGCCATCAATGCTGTGATGCGCACGCAGTCGGGTCACTTCCTCAATCTTTTCTATCTGATTTCCACGGTCTGGACTTCGTTGTTTCGAATCGACAGCAGCGAGCGCGCGATTTCGTCCGGGGAGGCGTGGATCGCCTTGCTCACCTACTGTGGAGCTTGCCTCGCGCTGCTGGTTCGAAAAGTACAAGCCTACGAAGTGATCGATTGAGCTTGGACCATGAGCTTCGGCCATGAATGATCGCATCGTTTTCGAAGATGTCTCGAAGTTTTACGGCGAGATTCTCGGCGTGAACCGAGTCAACCTCTCGATCCCTCCCGGTGTGACCAGCCTGGTGGGTCCCAACGGTTCGGGAAAAACTACGTTGATGAATTTGATGACGGGGCTGGTGCATCCCACGCGGGGCCGAATCCAGGTCCTGGGACTTCATCCGGACGAGCCGGAGAAACTTTTCAGAATGGTTGGTTACAGTACGCAGTTTGATGCGTTTCCCAAGGGCTTAACCGGATTTCAATTCGTGTATTCCTATCTCCGTCTCGCAGGCAACAACTCCGAAACGGCGACGCAGCTGGCCTGGAGTGCCATTGATCGCGTGAATCTTCGGGATGCA
>DATMOP010000037.1:0-104338 GCA_035568115.1 Candidatus Acidiferrum sp. | reverse complement strand
CCCGCCGCACGCGGGGAAGGCGCTTGGCGCGGAGCGAACACAGGATGTGTACATCCCCCTCAAACTGCCCCTGGACTCGGCCCGCCACGCACCTGGAACGGGGCGTGGATACAGCTATTCCTACTTAAACGCCGAAATGCGAATGAACGATGAACCTTGAACCATCCCTGCTTGCAGCTCTGCCTGGTGGGGGCCAGATCGAGCAGGGCCGCCCCGGGACGGGGCGACCCTTTCCTGCTGCTTCAGCCTTGCTCCGTCAAACTCATCGCGACAAACCCATCGTATATCGCGACATGCTTATCGCGTCAAACCTGCTTCAGTCCTGCTCCTTGCGCACCTTCTTACGGGCTCGCTTGCGGGCCAGTGCGGCTTTCACGCGTTTCTTCTCGCCGGGTTTCAGGTAAAAGGAGTGGCGCTTGACCTCTTTGATAATGTCTTCCTGCTGCACTTTGCGCTTGAAGCGGCGCAGAGCGTTTTCGAGGGATTCACCCTCTTGCAGTCGAATTTCCGCCAAACAGACACACCCCCAAACCCGTCCGGAAGGACGCAATAGTTATTACAAGGATTTGACCGGAAGTCAAGTGGAAGGGGTGAAAGGGGCTGGGGGCCGGAAAAGCTAGTCCCGATCAGACGAGATCAGCTCGGCACCGGTCACGGCCAAGGTCTTCTCGTCATAGATCGAGCGCAACCGAGCCATGAAGTCAGGGGTCGGCCTTATGACTTCGAGGCCGTCTGGGATTAGGCGAGCGATGACGCGGCGGCGCTTTGTGATTTGGATCTTTTCGCCGTGCTCGAGAAAGCGCTCGATCCTCTTGAATCGGTGGCGGAGGTCGCTGATCGAAGCGGTCTTCATCTCATACATTCTCGCATCCCAAAGGACTTTGACAAAACTCTTGCAGACTAGAAGACCAGTTTCACCGCCAGCTGGATTTGGCGCGGGGCGAAAGCGGCATTGGGTTTCAGGAAATTCTGGGGTTGCTGGTAGTAGGCGGGGTAGGGGACTCCCTTCACGTACGTGGTGTACTGAGTGAAGGTAGTAGCTTCGGCGCTGAGTCCGCTGGAAAAGATTTGGACGCGCTGGTTGTCGCGGTTGAACAGGTTAAAGGAGTCGGCGGTGAACTCCAGGCGGTAGCGTTGCGCGATGTGGATCTTGCGGACGAGGCGGACGTCGACGGAAGCGTAGTCGGGGCCGGTGAAGCCGTTGCGGCGGTAGCCGGGGAGGCGGTCGTTGAGGCCGTTGCCGTCCTGGTTGGGGTCGCCGGAGACGGTGGCGTTGACGGGGCGTCCGCTGCCGATGTTGACTATGCTGGAAATTTTCCAGTCGTTGAAGACGTGGCCGAGGAGTTCGTGTCCGCGATGGAAGGGACGTGGTTCTGCGGACAACGCTACGACCAGGCGACTGCGCTGGTCGGTGACGCTGGGGCCGCGCTCGCCGGTGGGATTGTAGGAATTCTGAACCGTGGCGGGCGAGCCGGCTACGAGTGCGTCCTGACCGTCGTCGATGGCGTGCGCGTAAGTGTAGGAGAGGCGCACATAGGTGCCGCGGGCCATGCGGCGATTGATGGAGAGAGTTGCTCCGTTGTAGACGCTGGAGGCGGCGCTCTGGAATTCATTGATGGCGCCGAGTTGAGCAATGGGGCGTCCGAGAGGATTGATGCAGGGCGGGAAAGGGCAGTCGAGAGTTTGGGTGAACTGCCAGGTGGCGAAGGAATCGACGGTGTAGTATCCGCCCTGAAAGATGGAGCCGGTGGAATCGAAGATGGGATAAGTGAGGGCGACCGGCTGCGGAAGGTTGACGTCGAGGGCCCGGATGAGATGCTCGCCGTGGACGTAGAGATAAGAGACTGCGATGGTGGTGTGGTCGGCGACTTCGCGCTCTAGAGTGAGACTCGTTTGCTGGACCCGCGGAGTGACGAAGTTGGTGGCAAAGGCGGAGACGTTGTTGGTGACGCCCTGCGTGAATCCGGCGGGAAGTGAGCACGAGGCCGACATGACGGGGCAGGCAACCAGCGGATTGGGATAAGTAGGAAAAACTTGATGGTCGTAATACTTGGAGTTGTTGAGGAAGACGCTGGCATTGGTGATGCCGTTTTCCGTGGCCACGACTGAGTTGTAGATCTGAGGAATTCGGACGTAGAAGATGCCATATCCAGCGCGGACGACTAGCGGGTGAGTGCGGCCGATGGAGTAAGCGAGTCCGGCGCGGGGTCCGAAGTTGTAGGGCTTGAAGGGCACTTTGCCGGACGGTGGAAAGAGAGGGTTGGAGAGTAGTCCCGCAGTGGTGAAGGTTTGGAGGTCCCAGCGAACTCCGAGGTTGACGGCGAGATGATCGGTGACGCGGATGGTGTCCTGGGCGAAGGCGGCGTAGTCGTTGGAATCGGGATGAGAGGCGGCCTGGCCGAAGTTCTGGAGATAGTACTTGGGAACTTGGTGAGCGTAGGCACGGAGGGGCGAGAGTGGGAGTCCGGCTTCCATCGGCGCGAAGGTGAAGGGATCGACTTTGATGGAATAGAAAAGGTACTCGCCGCTTTGCTGGCTGGGGAAGAAGTCGTAAATCCAGGTGAGAAGAGAGTCGCCGCCGAATTTGAAGGAGTGGCGGCTGGTATCGAAGCTGAGAGTTTCGGCCAGATGGAGGCGGTGCTCGCGGGTGGCGCGGGGAAGAATGTTGGAGCGGCCAATGGCGTCCATGATGGTGGGGATCTTGACGAGGGTGGCGGTGGAGTTGGTGTAGGACTGTTGCAGGTCGCGGGAGAACTGGGCGCGGAAGTGGCTGATGAGGCGCGGGGTGAGGCCTGACATCAAAGACAGCGAGGCGGTTTCGGTGGCGACAGTTTCTTCACCGTTGTTGGAGATGGAGTCGTAGGTGAGAGGACTGGCGGGATCGAGGAAGACGTTATTCGATCCCCAATAGCGGGAAGTGTTGACGCGGAGAGTGACCTGGTTGCGCTGGGAGAGATTGATGTCGAGCTTGGCGTAGGTGGAGTTGCCGATCTGGCCGGCGGGATATTCTCCGGCGAGGGAGGTGAGTTGGGCGGCGGCGGCGAAGACCAGGGCTTGGTCGCTGGCTTCGTAGTCGCCGGGAGTGTAGGGTCCGGTGCCGGCTTGGGGGATGACCTGGGAGCTGCCGTTTAGGAATTCGACTACGGCGGGGACGTGAAAATAGTGTTGATCGAAACCTCCGAAGAAGAAGATTTTATTTTTCTTGATGGGACCGCCGATGGTGCCGCCGAGTTGCTGCTGGCGGTTGTGGGGCTTGAAGGCGAGGAAGGCGTCAGCTGCGCCGAAGGAGCTGTCGCGGAGGAAATAGAATCCAGTGCCGTGCCAGTGATTCGATCCAGACTTGGTGACGACGTTGACGACGGCGCCGCCGGAGCGTCCGAACTCGGCGCCGTAGGAGTTGGAGGAGACGCGGAACTCCTGGACGACTTCCGTAGAGAATTGGTAGGGAGCGCGGTAGCGTCCGCGGGCCTGAGCGAAGAAGGCGTTGTTGAAGTCGCCGCCATCGACCAGGAAGCTGTTATGGAATCCACGCAGGCCGCCGAAAGAGAGATCGCCGTTGGTGGCTGAAGTCAGGCTGCGCGGGTCTTGCGTGACGCCGGGGGAGAGCAGCATGAGGTCGGAGAAGCGTCGGCCGTTGAGGGGGAGATCGGCGATGGCGCGTTCGTCGAGGAGAGTTGAGACGGCAGTGGGTTGGGTATCGACGAGTTGCGGCGCGCCGGAGACGGTGACTTTTTCCTGAGCGCCGGCGATGGTGAGATGGAACTCGAGTTCGGCAGCAGCGCCGACATCGACGTGAAGCTGGGGAGTGATTTGCGGTGACATGTCCTTGGCGACGGCGCGGGCGGAGTAGTCGCCGGGAGGGAGCAGGTCGATGGAGAAGCGGCCTTCAGCGTCGGATGTGGCGGAGTAGCGCGCGCCGGTGGCGGTGTTGACGGCAACGATGGTGGCTTGGGCGATGCGGCTGCCGGTGGGATCGAGGACGGTGCCGTGAATGGCGCCGGTGGCGGCGTCCTGGGCGGTGAGCGGGAATGCAAGGAGGAGGCACAGGAAAATCAGCGAGGAGCGTGGCATAGGAGTCCCATCTGTGGTCGGGATGAGGCTCGGAGGCGTGAGTCCCGCGCGGGGTCCGGAGGCGAGCGGGTTTGGGAAACCTGATTCTTTTGTAGCATGCGAGGGGAGCGGTACGGTGGGAATGACAGCGTTTCTTTTCGGGACGAGTGCCGGAGTGGGAATTCTGCCTTACGGAGAGCCGTGGGGGCGTGCTATGTTCAGTGTTCCTTGGGCGCTAGCATGATTCGATCTTTCAAAGGGATGAAGCCGGTGATTCCGGCCACTTGTTACGTGGATGTGTCGGCGCAGATTATTGGGGACGTGGTGCTGGGCGAGCATGCGTCGGTGTGGATGAATGCGGTGCTCCGCGGGGACGTGTACGCGATTCGCATCGGAGCGCATTCCAACGTGCAGGATTGCAGCGTGCTGCACGGGATGAAGAATCAATATGGCGTGACGCTGGGCGAGTACGTTACGGTCGGGCATTCGGTTACTTTGCATGGATGTGTGGTGGAGGACCGGTGTTTGATCGGGATGGGATCGGTAATTCTCAACGGCGCAAAAATTGGGGCGGGATCGATTATCGCGGCCGGGACTCTAATACCCGAACGAACGGTGGTGGAGCCGGGATCGTTGTGGATGGGGTCTCCGGGGAAATTCCGGCGGAAGCTGGAGGAGAAGGATCAGGAATCGATCATGCGCTATGCGCGGAATTATCTGGGGTACGCGGAGGAGTATTTGCGGGAGGGGAGAGTACCGAGTACCTAGTAGCGAATACCGAGTGTTGAGTGTTTTGGCCAACGACCAACGACCGACGACTGACATGATTAAAGCGGTGCGAGGGACGCGGGATTTGCTGCCGCCGGAGACGGCGTTGTGGAATTTTGTGGAGTCGGCGGTGCGGGATGTGTTCCGTGCCTACAACTTCCAGGAAATTCGCACGCCGATTTTCGAATCGACGGAATTGTTCGCGCGCGGCGTGGGCGAAGAGACCGATATTGTTTCGAAAGAGATGTTCACGTGGGAGGACCGCGGAAGAGCGGAGAGCGATAGAGGCCAATCGCTGACACTTCGTCCCGAGGCCACGGCTGGCATTGTTCGCGCCTACATCGAGCACAAACTCGGGGACCGCGGACTGAACAAGCTTTATTGCATAGGTCCGATGTTCCGGCGCGAACGTCCGCAGAAAGGCCGCTATCGCCAGTTTTATCAGATTGACGCCGAAATCATTGGGCCGCCGTCGGCGGGGAGCGAGTCTCCGGCGCGCGATGCGGAAGTGCTGGAGATGCTGGCAACTTTGCTTGATCGCCTCGGCATCAGCGGCTGGAATCTCGAGTTGAATTCTGTCGGGTGCAAAGAAGACCGCGCAAAGTTCAATGAGGCGCTGCGCAAGGCTTTGGAGCCGGTTGTGGGGAAGATGTGCGCGGATTGCCAGCGGCGGGCGGTGACGAATCCACTGCGCGTGTTCGATTGCAAGGTGGCGGAGGATCAGCCGATTATCGACATGCTGCCGCGCATCAGCCAGTTTCTGGATGAAGGATGCAGGAAACACTTTGAGGCGGTGCAGGGAATTCTGAAAGCCGTGGCCGTGCCTTTTGTCCTGAACGACCGCCTTGTGCGTGGGCTCGATTACTACACGCGCACTGCGTTTGAGTTTACGCACGGCGCGCTGGGGGCGCAGAACGCGATCCTCGGCGGCGGGCGCTATGATGGGCTTTCCGAGGCGCTGGGCGGACCGGCGGCTCCGGGGATTGGATTTGCGATTGGCGAAGACCGGCTGGTGATGTCGCTGCAGGAATCGGCCTCAGCCGAGGGCGTGGTGCGCAAGCCGGATGTGTATGTCGCTCCGCTGGGCGTGGGGATGAATGGCGAAGCGGCGCGGCTGGCGCGGGAGTTGCGGCGTCACGATCTGGTGGTGGATTTGGGAGATGAGAGCTTCCGGCTGAAGAAGTCGTTTGAGGCGTCTACGAAAGCTGGCGCGAAGTATATTTTGATTGTGGGCGAGAATGAAGTGAAGGCGGACGCGTTCGCGCTGAAGAATCTGGCGACGGGGGAACAGGTTTCCGTGCCGCGCGGAGAGTTGGCGAGGAGGATTCAGGAGGTGCGATGATCATGCAACGACGTGTCATGAAGCAGAATTGGATGGTTAGTGCGGCCCTCTTGTTAGCAGGAGCGGTTTCGGGTTTCGCGCAGGCTCCCGCGCCCGCGAAGCCACTTAGTCCTCAGGAGCAGACTTTGGTTGCCAGCGAGAAGAGCCTGATTGAGGCGAAGAGGAAAGATGATAGAGCGCTGCTTAAGCGGACCGTCACCGACGATTTCTCGCTGGTAGGCGTCGACGGGACGCTGCTCCAAAAACAAGAAGCTGTCGACGATCTCGGCGACTCCGGCCTGATAGAAATTATGACTTACAACATCAAGGTTGTGTCCGTGGGCGATGGCGCAGCCATCGTTACCTACGACGCGGTGGTACGCAAGAAGCCGGAGGAGGACCAGGGGCCTCCGCCGCGGTATCAGCATTTCAGTTCGGTGTGGGTGAAGCAGGGAGACACGTGGAAGCTGAAGTTTCATCAGGCCACGGCGGCGCATTGGGGAGACTGGTAGGGCTTCTTTTGCGGCGCTCCCGCTTTGTGGCGGGGAACGTCTAACATTGTATAGAACATTTGGGGAGGCATTTCATGAGGCGAGCGGGAATCATATTGGCGGCATGGCTGATTGTGGTCGCGGCGGCACTGGCGCAAACGGAGCCGCCGAAGCCTGGTCCGGAGTTGAAGAAGTTGGATGTGCTGGCGGGGTCGTGGACGCTGGATGGCGACGTCAAGCCCGGCCCGATGGGGCAGGGCGGGAAGATGACGGAAAGCCAAAAGTGTGAGTGGATGGAGGGCGGCTACTTCCTGGTGTGCCACGTGGACTTCAAGAGTGCGATGGGCAACGGCTACGGAATGGGCGTGATGGGCTACTCCAAGGATGACAAGGCTTATACCTACCACGAGTTCAACAGTTGGGGCGAGTCGATGGATTCGAAGGGAGCGGTGGATGGCGACACCTGGACCTGGAGCAGCGACGAGAAGATGGGCGACAAGATCGTGAAGGGAAGATTCACCATGAAGATGACTTCCTCCAATTCGTACGACTTTAGTTATGAAACGTCGCCGGACGGCGCGAAGTGGACGATGGCAGTGGACGGGAAAGCGAGCAAGAAATAACAAGGATGTTGCTGCCGAGCGCCTCGCTTCGCCCGGCGGGACAGCCGAGAGCCTGCCCTGAGCAAAGTCGAAGGGCGGCTTTCCCTACGCGTGCGTCTTAATTAGTTCTCCTACCAGTTATAATCTTTGATTCGGCACTCTGCCGCATCTCTCACTGTAAGGACACAGCTTGCTCGATTTTTTAGGCGATCTACGACGAACCCATATGTGCGGAGCGTTACGCTCTTCTGACGCAGGCAAGAAAGCCGTGCTGATGGGATGGGTGAACCGGCGGCGCGACCACGGCAATCTGCTGTTCGTCGATCTGCGCGACCGCTCTGGAGTGACGCAGGTAGTTATCAATGCCGAGCGCAATGCGGCCATCCATGAAAAATCCGCGGCCTTGCGCAACGAGTACGTAATTGCCGTCACCGGAACTGTGAAGTTGCGTGATGCCAACACCGTAAATCCGAACATGACCACCGGCGAAGTGGAACTGGCCGCGGAAGAGTTGCGGATTCTGAATGAGTCGAAGCTGCCGCCGTTCCTGCCATCGGACAGCGCGCTCACCAATGAGGAGACCCGGCTGAAATATCGCTACATCGATTTGCGGCGCGACGTGATGCAGTTCAACATCGAGATGCGGCACAAGGTGGCGAAGGCGATCCGGGACTACCTGTCAGGGCAGGGATTCTTTGAGATTGAGACCCCGTTCATGACGCGGTCGACGCCCGAAGGCGCTCGCGATTATCTGGTACCGAGCCGGGTGCAGCCGGGGACGTTCTATGCGCTGCCTCAGTCGCCGCAATTGTTCAAGCAGATCCTGATGATTTCCGGCTTTGATAGATATTTTCAGATCGTGCGCTGTTTCCGCGATGAGGATTTGCGCGCCGACCGCCAGCCGGAGTTCACGCAGATCGATTTGGAAATGTCGTATCCGCAGCCCGAGCGGGTGTGGGAAGTGGTGGAGGGATTTCTGACGGCGGCGTTTGCCGCGGCGGGATCGGAGATCAAGACGCCGTTTCCGCGCATGGATTACGACGAAGCGATCCGGCTGTATGGGATCGACAAGCCGGATTTGCGGCTGCCGGCGTTTACCGACGTGCGGGAGTGTTTTGCGGCGGAAAATCTGCAGGAGCTGGCGATTAATGCGAATCTGCCCGTGATCGCGATTCGGACGCCGAAGGTGGGCGAGCTTTCCCGCAAAGAACGGGATGACATCAAACCGATCTTCCAGGCAAAGGGCGGCGCGAAGGTATTCGAAGATTTCAAACGTATTGGCAATAAATTTCCTGAAGCGGCTGCGGCGATTGCAAAAAAGATTGGGATGGAAGACGGAGATCTGATTGTGCTGGTGGCCGGATCAGCACAAAGTGGTTCGGCGCAAGCTGGGCCGCAGACGCCGGATTCCGAGCATCGCCATTGTAAAGTTACGCCGCCGGAGCTGGCCATCTATGCGTCGGCTGGGTTGCTTCGTCTGGCCTTGGCGCAGAAGTATTCCGACCGGCACGGAATTTTCAAGAAGAGCGGCGACGCGGCAAAAGATTTCCGGTTCCTATGGGTCACGAACTTTCCCATGTTCGAGTGGGATGAGGGCGAGAAGCAGTGGATGGCGGCGCATCATCCGTTTACCTCGCCGCATGAAGAAGACATGCCGAAGCTGGAGTCAGGAGTGGAGTCGTTGAACGACCCGCTGTCGCCGCTGAGCGCGGTGCGGGCGCTGGCTTACGACGTGGTGCTGAATGGCACGGAGTTGGGGTCGGGCTCGATTCGAATTCACCGGCAGGATGTGCAGAGCAGAATCTTCCGAGCCCTGGGGATGACGGAGGAAGAAGCGCGGGCGCGCTTCGGATTCTTTCTCGAAGCGCTGGAGTATGGCACCCCTCCGCATGGAGGGATTGCGCTGGGCCTCGATCGCATTGTGATGATTCTCGCGGGAGCGGAGAGTTTGCGCGAAGTGATTCCTTTCCCGAAGACGGCGCGGGCGGTGGATTTGATGGTGGATGCTCCGACGCCGGTGAGCGAGGCGCAGTTGAGGGAGTTGGGGATACAGACAAAGGTTAAGAGTTAAGCAGCTTTCTTGCTAATTCTTCCACTCGCGCCAGCACTTCATCTTCATTCAGCTTTGTAGAGTCGATGACCACCGCGTCCTCTGCCGCCATCAGCGGCGAAGCGGCGCGGGTGCGGTCGCGGCGGTCGCGTTCGCGCAGGTCGGCGGCAACGCTTGCGGCTACTTCGCCTTTGATCTTCTGCTGCTGCATGCGGCGCTGCTCGCGGACTACCGGATCGGCGTCGAGGAAGATCTTGAGGTCGGCGTCGGGAAAAACTTTTGTGCCGATGTCGCGGCCTTCCATGACCACGCCTCCGCCTGCGCCCATCTCCCGCTGACGTGCCACCATCCATGCGCGCACCGCGGGATGTACAGAGACGCGCGAGGCCGCCTCGGTGACATCCCGTTCGCGGATGCGGGAGGAAATGTCGCGGCCGTCGAGTAGAGTACGGTTTCCGCCGAGTGTGGGCTCGAGTTGAATGCGCGAGTCTTTCGCCAGTTTAACCAACCCCGGTTCGTCGTCGAGCGAGGCGTCCTGGTCGATGGCTTTCAGCGCCAGCGCGCGGTACATTGCGCCACTCTCAAGATTAATGTAGCCCAGCTTGCGAGCCAGCCGGGAGGCGATGGTGCTCTTGCCCGCGCCGGCCGGGCCGTCGATGGCGATGATCAGCCTGCGTTGAGAGTGGTCGTTCATTCTGCGAGTAGACGATTGTACACGGTAGGGAGAATCGCGAGGTTTGCCCGCGCCGCAGCGCTCGCTCATTGTCAAGCGCGGCAGACAATCCTTTAACAAACATGTGACAGTCCGGCCCACTCCTTCTTCCCGAGTGCCGCGTCAAATGGGCATAGGTTGGAAAGCGACTCGAGTGTACCCGCTTTGCAGATGCCAGGAAACAGAGGCGGTGCGGTGACGCAGAGCACAGAGGGGCGAACCTGCCCCCCTGGAATGCGGCAGTCCGGTTGCAAGCCCGGACGGTGAGGAGGGCCGGCATGTTCGAGATCGTGTGGCGCAATCCGCAGCCCCCCGCTAGGAGAACGTTGCGCATCGAGGAAGTGTGGGCCGATGAATCGACGGTGGCGCCTAGGTGGGTGATTTTCTATCACACCATCCTCGACTCCGGTAGGCCTGAAAATGAATATCAGCTGCTGGTGAACCGGAACTTCGAACGGTCGATTGCGGTTTAGGAGCTGGAGGAAAAAGGAGTGCAGTCATGTCTGCAACAGCACAATTCGACCAGACGTCCGAGGAAATTATTTATGAATTGGCCCGGCGGGTCATCGTTTACCGTTTGGGAGAGTTCGACCGCGTTTGGCAATCGGCGAATAAAATCTGCGATCGCTACCAATTGAAGAAAGCCAGTTGATCGCTCTGCCGGGCGCACCGCTGCGGTGTGGCTTACTTCGCCGCGCGATGCGGCCTGGCGGTGGCAACCACCGGTTCTTTCGCCGGAGTGATCTGCAGCATCGACCGTCCGCTGACGTGAATGAAGCTCAGCTCGCGGGCGGCGAGCAGGGCGTTAACTGCGTCTTTCACGCGGGAGTGCTCAGTCTTAGTGTCATTCATGCGAAGCCAAAGATTGTACATGGAGGGATGCACCTGCGGGCAGCCCTAACCTCGGGGAAAACCGCGTAAGGCAGTGGTTTAGAATTAGCATTCGGAGTAAGATTCCGGCGAGTTTGAAGGGACGACCATTTTGTGGCTGGGGACTTCACCGAACAATGGAAGGCGGCTGAGTTAGCGGCGGCGGAGGCGCGCCGAAAGGACGGTGCCCAGTCGTTGGAACCCACTGATTCTCTTGGTTCGCTAGAGAGCGGCGAGCCAACGAAGCACACTGAGGAGCTTGACGCGAGTTTCGATCCAAGTAATCCTGACTCAAGTCCGTCGCCGAGTGAGCCGTCCCATGGAGACGAGTGGCGGTTGCCTGATGAACTTTCTGCCGTGCAGGTGAACGGACCCAATGTGTCGCAAGGAATTGAGATTTTGGGTCCGAATGCCCCGGCGGTGGATGAGTTACCGCATCCGGCGGACGACGTCTGGCTCGCCGGTTCTGACACGAGCGCCGTACCGCACGCCTCTCACGTGGATTGTGCAACGATAGTATTGAAGGACCGCGACAGGGAGGTCCGACCAGCGAGCCAACCAGACCCCAGCGTGTGGGACGAGATTGTCCTGCGCCGACGGCATAAAGTGGAATCTATTGCCGAACCGGGCGTTTTTCGGGAGACACGAGTTCCAGAGCGCGCCCTCGCACGTCCAGTGCCTTATTGGCCCCTCGCCATCGTCCTCGGCGTGCTTTTTGTGATGGGAGTTGTCTATTTCCTGTGGTGGAAGCACTAGACAGAACCATTTGAGCCGGCGCGTCGACGAGCAGCGGGTCGTGCTTCAGGAGCCACGGGCTCTTTCGCCGGGGTGATATGCAGCATCGAGCGACCGCTGACGTGGACGAAGCTGAGCTCGCGGGCGGCGAGCAGGGCGTTAACTGCGTCTTTCACGCGGGAGCGGGCGACGAAGTTTCCGAAGAAAGTTTCCAGTTCAGCCTGGTCGGCGGCGACCACGCAGTCCAGATATTTCGAGAGCAGCGCCGAGAGTGCCTGCTGCACCGACAGGCCCACGCCCTCCTTGACCGCTTCGGGCGACCAGCGGTAGAGGACATCCCAGAAGGAGCCTCCCTCAGCCTTGTAGTCGACGCGGGTGATGCGCAGCTTTGCCGACAATTCGCCCAGCGCCTTGTCGAGCGCGGCCAGCGAAACGCTGCCCCCCAGTGCTTCCTGCAGCTTCTGTTTTGAGATGGGACCATCGCGCTCGATCAGTGCGAAGGCATCGCAGGCCAGCGGCGAGTAGGGAGAACGCGGACCCTGCTTGGGCGCGAGCTTTGGATTGCGCTCGCCCACTAGCGCATAGAAATAAGGAAAGGCCGAAGCCGCTACCAGGAATGCATTGTTCTCATCGAACACGTTTGCTTCGTAGGCGGCGCGTTCCCGTAGCAGGCGGACCATGAGGTCCGTGGCAGCCAGAGCACGGGGGTCGGAGTAGGCATGCTGCCAGGTGGGGAGGCGATTGTCGGAGCCCACAAAGGCTCCGATGAACGTGGGCACCGGCATGGTGGGACGGACAGGATACATGAGGCAGAAGCCGACGGCTTCGACGAAGGCGCGCGCCTCTTCGATGGTGCGGATGGGCTTGCCATCGAGGCGCCATTTTTCGCGACGGAGTTGCTGGAGATCCTGTTCGGTCATGAAATCAGTAGTCAGCACTCAGCAGTCAGCATTCAGCCAGCAACAGGTCGACCTCCTTCGGCAAAGGCCATCAGGGGCTAAATGCTGAGTGCTGAATGCTGAGTGCTAGATTCTCTTAAACGCTTTCTGGATATCCTTTACAGAATACCGCAGGACGACGGGTCTGCCGTGCGGGCACGACATAGGATGGTCGGTTTTCGCCAGTTCCGCCAGCAGCCAGTCCATTTTATTTTGTTCGAGCGGCATGTTGACCTTGATGGCGGCGTGGCAGGCGATGGAGGCGGCTATGCGGCCGCGAATCCTTTCCAGGTTCAGCGATTGCTCTTCGCGCGAGATCTGATCAAGCAGTTCGTGCAGCATGTGCTCGACCGCGGCTGCATCGATGCCTGCAGGTGCAACTTTGACGGCGACGCTGCGTGCGCCGAAGGGTTCGGCTTCGAAGCCGTTGTGCTGGAGTTCGTCCGCTATTTCGGAAAAGATGGCTTGCTGCGCGGGAGACAGCTCGAGCACGATTGGCATCAGCAGGCGCTGGCTTTCTACTTTCTGTGCGGCACGCTGCTTCAAGATACGTTCGAAGAGCACGCGCTCGTGGGCCACATGCTGGTCGATGATCCACAGGCCATCTTCGTTCACGGCGAGGATGAAGGAGTTGCGGATCTGCCCCAGAGGGCGGAGGGTAGAGAGACCGGCCAGCGTTGAATCTTCTTCACTTGCGTTCTCTGAAGGATCAAGCGCGGGAGCGCAGCCGTTGTCTGGAATCGTCTCTAGCATCGTCCCGGCGAAGCGGCTCTCCAGACCGCGGGCTACTGGAATCGCGGCATTGGCCTCGACCGCAAGTCCGCCTTCAAACTGAAAGCGAGCGGAAACTGGCGGCGGCACCGGAGCTTGCAGGGCAAATCCTGCACCACCCGCG
The DNA here is from genome assembly GCA_035568115.1 of Candidatus Acidiferrum sp. Taxonomy (GTDB): domain Bacteria; phylum Acidobacteriota; class Terriglobia; order Terriglobales; family Acidobacteriaceae; genus Sulfotelmatobacter. The sequence goes on along the minus strand of DATMOP010000037.1, from coordinate 90,906 downwards.
GGATCATACACGGCGCGCGCCGGCGCTCCTGCTGCGGAGGCCAGGTCGGACGGCGGCTCCCACTCTCTCGCACCCGGCGTAAGTCCCGAACTGGCGGTGGCGTGGGCGCGAATCTCGGTGGTGAACTGCGGAGCGGGGCGTGCTTTCATCAGAGCGGCCCGCACGGTGTCGCGGACGAAGTCGTGCATCAGCGTGGGCTGTCGAAAGCGGACCTCTGTTTTCGAAGGATGGACGTTCACATCTACCTCGCCCGGCGGAAGTTCAAGGAAGAGCAACACGACGGGAAAGACCGTCGGCGGAATGATGTTGCGATACGCTTCGGTCAATCCGTGCTGAACCAGCCGGTCGCGAATCAAGCGGCCATTTACGAAAATAAAAATCGAATTGCGGTTCAGCTTCTGGATTTCCGGCTTCGAAACGAAGCCGTGGAGGCGCATCTCACCGGGATCTACGGGGGCGGCATCTTCATTTTCTTCTTCTTTGCGCCGCCACGGCGGCGGCTGCGGCAAACCGACATGCTCAAGCGCTTGCCTGGCCGCAACCGCAATCAATTGGTCGAGAGTTTCCTTGCCGAACACCTGGTAGACGCGCTCGCTATATCCCGCCACCGGCGGGGCGACGAGCATGGCATTGGTGGCGGAATGCAATTCGAAATGCTTTTCCGGATGGGCCAGCGCATAATGCGTGACCAAGGATGCGATGTGCGACAGCTCGGTTGACTCTGCTTTCAGGAACTTCTTCCGCGCCGGGGTATTGAAGAAGAGATCCCGCACCGTGATCGACGTGCCTTCCGGCAGTCCGGCTTCTTCGACGCGCGCCATCCTGCCCCCATTGATCTCGAGGATGGTTCCGGAAGCGCCTTCTCCCGCTGGCTCCGCGGCACGCGTTTCGAGGCGCAGGCGCGATACTGAGGCGATCGAGGGCAGCGCTTCGCCGCGAAATCCCAGCGTGGCGACGCTGAGCAGGTCTTCGGCGTCCTTGATCTTCGACGTCGCGTGGCGTTCGAAGGCGAGCATGGCGTCGTCGCGCACCATGCCGCATCCGTTGTCGGTGATCTGAATCAGCTTCTTGCCGCCAGCCTCAATGTTGATCTTGATGCGCGTGGCGCCGGCATCCAGTGCGTTCTCGAGTAGTTCTTTCACCACAGAAGCGGGGCGCTCCACCACCTCGCCGGCGGCGATTTTATTGGCGACGTGCTCGGGAAGGACGTGAATGCGGCCCATGAAGCAGTTCTCAGTTCTCGGTTCTCAGTTCTCGGTTCTCAGTTCTCAGTTCTCAGTGGGTAGAAATCAGTTTCGCAGATGGTGGGGCGGAAGGCAAAGATGCGGAATGCACGAAGGGTGGAACAGCGCTTCCAGCCCCGTCCTTCGACGATCAGGGTGACAGGCCGTTAATTCTCCGTAGGTTCAACTTTCGCCTTTGGCGGGGGCAGGGTTCGGCCGGGCTTGGGCGGTTTAGGTGGGCCGGGAATTCCTCCTGGGATTCCGCCGGAGATGCCTTCTACCGGGCCGCCGCTTCTTGCGGCTCTGCGAATCTCAATGCCATCGTGCTCGTTGTTGAGCACGATGTGGGAAGCGCCATTGCCCACGCTGCCGCTGGCCTTCGCTTCACGGTCGTTGCGGTCAATTTTCAGCTCCGCAAAGTCGGATTGGATTTCGCCGTCGCGGGTGCGGGCGTCGACGTGGAATCCGGCCTTGTCGGGCAGGCTGAGGTTGATTGCGCCGTTGCGGCTGTCGATCTGCACATTGCCGAGCGAACGCATGGAGACTTCGATGCCGCCGTTTTCATTCTGCAGACGGACGTCGCCGGAGACTTCGTCCAGACGGATTTGCTTGGAGCGTGTGGTCAGGTGGAGAGGTCCGGTGATCTTGTCGGCATGCAGATCATCGGAATCAAGATTGAGTTCGCCATCGATGCGCGAGAACTCCAGGTCGGTACGTGAAGACTTGAAGGAGACGTTCTTGCTGATGCGGGCAAGTTTGACGCTCTCCCCGAATTCGCCTTCGAGTTGAGCCGCGCCCTTCACGTCGGAAACCGAGACTTCGTTCAGCCGTCCCGTGATGTGGAGGTCGCCGGTGATCTGCTCCACCTTAGCGGAGCTTTTCTCGAGCGCCAGTTTTACGTTGCCGGTGACGTCTTCCACGGTCACGTCGCCGTGCTGATTGTTGACCTCCACCGCGGCATCGCGGCCGGTGACGGAGACATCGCCGCGGCGCGAAGTGACGTGCAGATCCATTTTGCGAGGGATCGAGATATCGAGATCGCTCTGCACAGCGTGATCGCCTGCGGCCTGGGTTTTAGCGTCGAGCGTCAGCAGCGCTCCGGTGGTAGTAATGGCTGGCTTGGTTTCCGCGTTGTATTTGTCGGCGTCATCTTTGCTTTCGGCGCCGACGTGCTTGCGAACCGTGACGGTAATTTTGTTGTCGCTGGAGAAACTGACCCGGACCGCGCCGTGATCGTCGTTGACACGCAGGCTGGTAGCGCCGGCTGGCAGGTCTTGCTCGATGTGGTCGTCGAAGTTATAGGTTTCGCCAAAGATGTTATTAAAGTCGCCGTCGTCAAAGTTCATATTGTCGCGGAGTTCGCCCCAGTTGAAGCGTGCGGCCTGGGTCGCGATGAGTCCGCAGACGACGATGAAAATGACGAGAAACACTCCGCCAGCGCCGATGCCGCGGGCGGGAACGCCGTCACGCTGGGCCTGCTGATACTCGATCAGCTTGATCACGCCCCACAGGATCAGGAGCGCGGGCCAGTAGTGGGCGAACAAAGTTCCCAGCCGCATCCAGGAGAGCATATGCAGGTTGCCCAGCAGGAATACGACCCCGAGGACAATCAGCACAAACGGTCCGGCAAACGAGCGGCGACGAGGTCGCGGAGGAATCGGTGGCGGCTGAACTGGATGCTGAACCGGGCTAGACATTGTGCACCTCCCCGGAGGACGTTGGCCCGGGATTGGAAGTTGAGGGCGGTGGAGATGGTGGCGCGGCAGAAGGCGGTCCCGGCGGCAAAGGCCCGACGTGCCCAGTCGATGAGGCGCTGCTCTGCACCAGTTTGACGACGCCGATGACCAGGATCCAGGCCGGCCACGTGCGGCCCAGATCGGCTTTATCGGTGCTGTTCAGCAGCAGCAAAATACCAGTGGTGACGACCATCGCAGGGCCCATTAACCAGCGCGTGCTGCAGCGTCCACAGCCGCAAATTCGATGGGAACGCTCATAGTTGCGATAGAACATCCAGCCGCCGACGAAAACGATCAGCAGAGGCCAAAAGCGGTCAAGGCCAAACTCGAAGACTCTCATTGTGTGGAGCAGGAACAGCACCCCGAGCGCGATGAGAATCACCGCGCCGAAGGGGACCTTCGAAGTATCGAACCTAGCGTCTCCACCGAATGTTTGCGTCAGACCGAAAGGATCGGGGAGAGGCTGCCCGGTCTGGAGGGCTTTGGCGGATCGCACCGCGTCGATCAATTGGTAAACGAAGAAGAAGATGGCGGCGAGCACGAACACCGTTTCCGCCGCGCCGGACGCCGAGTCTGCTATTGCGCACAGAATCGCGAAAATCACGAAATGCGCCAGGCCCTTTACGTATTGCCCCGAGTAAACAGCGCCGACGCCAGGGAAAAGCGAGAGCAGTCCGGCGAGAACGGGGTTCGGGCCCGGACCCGGGGACGGTGGGACTTTCAGGCCGAGCCCCTGATCCATGAATTGCTGATAGCCGGTTTGTGGGGGCGTTTGCGGAGGCACGAATCCCGCTGCCGGGGCAGTGCCCTCCAGACGGGCTGCGAGACAGGGCTCGCAGTAAATCACTCCGCGGACGTCGCGGGTGCAATTGCCGCAGAGCGGCTTGCCGCAGGTGCGGCAAAAAGCCACTGCGGCAATATCGCTATGAGTGGCGCAGTTCATACGAACCTCCTGTACGTGGTCACCGACACTACAGGCAGATCCGGATTTAACGGATCCTGATTCAGCGGATCCTGACTCATCGGATCGAAGACAGATGGACCCAGCGGAGCGCACGCCAGAATGAGATGGTTCTCATTCTGGCTGTAATTGCGATCCTGCTTCTGCTCGGGCTGTTGTGTTGTGTCGTTCTTGTGGTCTTTCTTCGCCGGTGCGGATTCACCCGGTCTACTTTCGGCGGGCGTGACGTTGCGTTTGAGTTCGCGCACGGCAGCCTGCACCTGGTAGACGAGCTTGATGTTGTCGTAATACCGGACAACGCGGGCTTGCGTGTTGTAGTACGTATGCCGTATGGCTGAGGGCCGCAAGCTGATCTGGCGCAGGTCGGCGGGCTTTACGCCGGCTACGCTCAAAGCCACCGACAGCGCGAAGAACGCCATGCCGAACGACATGGCAAACCGCGGCTGCCGGACTGTTCCCCAGATGGGCTGCATTGCCCCAGAGGCCCAGGCTTGCGCGCGCTCCACCCATGTAATGCGTGGCTGCGGCGCGGACACGTTCACCCGCAGGCGTTGGGTGTCAACGCCCGTTGTGGATGCCAGGATATTGTTGACCAGGCTGACTGGAGGCTCCACCTCCGTGAGATCCTTCAGCCAGTTGCGGCCCGCCTCGACTTCGGCGAACAGCGGCCCGCACGCGGAACAAGTTCGCGCATGGGCCTGGAAGGTGTCAAGTTGAACGCCACTCAGGACGCCGTCAAGCGCGTCCGTGAGCAGGCCATCAAACTCGTGACACTGCATTCCGCTACTGGTGTGGTCTGGCATCACATCACCTGCCTATAGGTACGTTGTAAAAGCCGCGCTAGTTCCGCCCGGCCACGATTTATTCGACTTTTCACAGTCCCCTCCGGCACCTTCAAAACGGTTGCGATTTCACGATAGTCAAAATCCTGTAAGTCCCTTAGAATCACTGCCTCACGCAGCTCCGGCGAGAGTCTCGCGAGGGCGGCGTGCACGCTTTCCTGCACCTCCCGGCTGCGTACGTGCTGGTCGGGAGGCGCGGATTGGTCCTGAATTTGCTCACTCAAGGGCTGGGCATCTTCATGCGCCGATGTTGTGGCGTCGAGCGAGTCGGTGATGCGGTCCTGCTTGGTTTTGCGGAAATGATCCACCAGCAGGTTGCGCGTGATTGTGGTGACCCAGGTGACAAACGCTCCCTTCGAGCTGTCGTAGCTGGCGAGCGTCCGGTATATCTTGATAAATACTTCCTGGGCAAGGTCCTCAGCGTCGTCGGCCGATCCTGCGAAGCGATAGCAGATGTTATAGATACGCCGGTTGTAGGTCTGAACGATTTCCTCCCAGGCAGCGGCATCGCCGGCTACACAGCGGCGGACCAGCATCGCAACTACCTGAACGTCTTCCAAACCGAGCTCCCCGGAAAGCTTGAACTGCTGGACTAGAAAACTGTGATTTCAAAACTGGTCATTCCAACTGACAGACTTGTCATTCCAAGTAACGAACTTGTCATTCGAAGTAACAACTTTGTCATTCCGACCGCAGGGAGGAACCTGCTGTTTGCCCCCTACGGCACAGCCCTCCCCACAAGACAGTACGCCGATGTGCAGCGCAAAGTTCTGGCCGGCAAGTTTATGTAAAACAGGGAATTGTAGCAGTGGGATCCGCAACCTCGCGTCGCGACCTTGAGATGTACTGCCGTTTACACGTTTGTAACACGCTACTGGTACGCTTGACTCGAGTCGAAATGCCTTCGGAGGTGTTTATGATTCCCATCTTTTCCGCCATCACTGGCGGACTCATCTGGTCGAAGATCCCTCGCCAGCGTGGATATGAACTCAAAGGCAATGGCGGCATAGTAGCGTCGTTGCGGCAAATCAGTTGTTGGTCGCGGGAATTTCAGGCTGAATCTCAGTATGGGAGCTGGAGATTTCGTCGTACCGGTTTCTGGCGTGCTGCTATGGAGATTGTCGATGCTACTTCCGGCGTTCGGATCGCTGCCCTCAAGCCGAACTGGACCGGTGGGGGAACGCTTGTTTTTTCTGATGGACAGACTTTTCAGCTAGTGTGCAAAGGATTCTGGCGGCCGGTTTGGAGCGTGGTCGCCAACGGCCAACTCGTATTGAATATTCACAGCCGCGGCAAGAAAGTTGAGTTGCCAAATGAGCCGCGCCTGCCCGAAGGCCGGCTGACTCTGCTGGCGATTTTCACCTGGCACCTAATGCGACAGGCGGCAGAGGATGCTGCTTCTGCCGCGGTAGTGGTCGCGGCAACCTAGTAAGAACTCAGCTTGACGCGCGCGGGCGATTGAGCGCTGCACCTCGCCTATTGCGGCGGAATGAACTGCACGTTGATGAACGCTTCCCGCTGTACCGGCTTCCCTTGGTCGCGTTTGGCATAGTTGGAGCGTTCGACGACGGCGAGCGCAGCGTCGGCCAGCAGCGAGTCAGAGTGCTGCAGCGCTTCGGCTTCCACCACGCGGCCTTTCTTGTCGAGCACCGCGTGGACGATTACGGGCTGGATCACTCCGCTCCTTCCGGGAGGCGCGGCCACGGATTGCGGGAAGCGAAACGGCCCGACCAATATGTCGCCGGGACCATGCGAGATCATCTTCTTTGTAGGCACGAACTGGTCGGGATCGGCATTGGCGGCATCGCTGAGGCTGTCGAGGTGAATCTGAAGTACGGTCACTCCATCTTCCACGATGGAAATCTGGCGCGCAAGCGTGCGGCCATGGAATTCGAATTTCCCCGAGTAATCGTAGACGTTGTAGATGCCGGGCGCCTCGGAGTAAGTGCGGAGCAGACCGCTCTTGGGATCGATGCAATACTCAGTTTCTTCCCAGCGGCGGCCGGGCGTAGGGGTAGCATCGTTGCCGCCGCCGGAGATCAGCATGCAAGCAACTTCCGCACCTTGCCAGTTGGCGGTCGCCATGCGAATGAGCGCAGGCGCAAACCTTCCCGTCACCGGCCAAAAAACGGACTGCCGCACCATCTGAATGCGCAGCGGGATGGGCCCGCGCGGCTTGTCGTCATAAGCCACTCCCTCGTAGAAGATGCGGAGTTGCGAGTAATCGCCGAGCCGCGCTGACCAGCGAACTTTACTCTGCGACATCCATATCTCTTCCATCTCTCCGAAGCCGGTGTAGTGCGACGTTCCGGTAGAGTTGAACGAAACTTTCATGGCAAAGGGCGGCGAGCCCGGCGCGTGCATGCCATTGTTCTGGCGGGCATGCTCCAGCAGGTTCAAGACTAGTTCGCGCTTCTGCGGCGTGTCGGGAACGACCGTGGGGCCCGTGGCAAGTTCCAGCGGATCGTAAGGCAAGGGCGCGGTTTTCGGTTTGTCCTGCGAGAAGGCTAGGCAGCTCAACAGCAGCGCATGAGCAAGGACGACGGCAAGCGAAGGCCGGGTGGACATGGGGCACACTCCAGCGGACGAGAGGAAATGTTAGTACGGAATGTGCTGCGATGACAAGGCCGAAGCTCAGAGACGTTTGCGCTGGAGAAGCCTCGCCCCCATGCGAAGCGCAATCGCGACTGCAAAGAACGTGGCAGAGAGAACCAAGACCACGCTCACTCTTAGCAGACCCGGGAGAATCCATTTCGCGGATTTGGTCCAGAGGCCGGGAGCCAGAAGCGCAAACACAAGCGCGAGAGAGGGCAACACTAGGAGCAAAAGCCAGCTAGTGACGAGTTTTCGCTCCAATCCCTTAAGGGGCAAAAGTCACCTGCTGGTAGGGCTCGCCTTTGTGGCGGCGGCTCACCTCGATCGTGACTTTCCGGTTAAGCCGTTTCAAAAAATCGAGCAGCTTGTCCGTTGTGAAGCGGCTGAAATGCCCGTTCATCAGGTGCGACACGTCAGGTTGCGCGATGCCGAGGATGCCGGCGATTTCGCGTTGTTTCAACTTCTCTTGCTTCAGGATTTTGAAGACATGGTACCCGATCTGTGCGCGCGCCAGAAGTTGGCTGGCGTCTTTCAGGCCAAGATCGGCAAAGACATTTCCTGAGCCCTCTTCGAACCTAATTGTTTTTCGCTTTTTCGTACCCATGTGCCAGTTCCTTTGCTTCGGCATATCGCTGCTTGATCAGTTCAACGTCGTGTCTTGGGGTTTCAATGCCTCTCTTCGATTTCTTTTGAAAGGCGTGCAAGATATAAATCCGCCTGCCGATCTGTAGCGCCAGCACGACACGGTAGGCCTCCGACGCGTATCGGAGGGCAATCTCAAAAACGCCGCTGCCGACACCCTTGAACGGCTTGGCGTCTTTGGGCATACCGCCAAACTGAATAAGCTGAAGCTCGTCTCCCAACAGCTTCTGCGCGCCCTCTGGAAAATCTCGAAGGCTCTTTCTTGAATCTCCCAGCCAAACTACGGGCCGGAGCACGGGCGGATTAGGCTTCTCCACCACTTTCCAAGTTTATAGTAAATCTACTATAGCGTCAAATCGGCGACATGACGGTCAGTGTGTGATCACCAAGATACGTTTCGCAGGCCTCGACGGCGCGCTTTCTGGTTACGGCGCGGAGCAGGACCGCGGCGGAAAGGTGATGACGGTTGGAACGCCAGTTTGAGCTTGTCCAGTACTGAATGGAGTTCCGGGCACAGGCGTGAGAGCGCCGGTTGAGTCCACGGCGCGGCCGTCGATTTGGGCAACGGTAAACAGGGCCGAGTAAACGAATTTGCCAGACCGCGAGACAGAGACGCCGCCTGTCCAGCTCGAGGTTGCAAACGGCGAACCTGCAACCTGCGAGAGCGCTCCGTCGGAGGCGACGCTCATCGACGAAATGTCATTGGAGAAAGTATCGGTGACGAACAGGAACTGGCCGTTCGGACTCAATGCCAGGCCACCGTTGGTCGAGGAAGTTCCGTTGTAGAACGGTTCACCCGCTATCGGCGTCAGGCTGCCGCCGCTCGACATGGAATACGCGTCGATGACTGAATACGAACCATTGAATGATCCGTTATCGATGACGAAAACCAAATTTCCCGCGCAATTTACCTCTACGTCGAAGGGGCTGGCACTGGCAGGAAAAGGGGATCCGGCCACCGCAGTGAGCGCTCCACTTACCCCGATGCTATAAACGCCCACGGCTTTGAGAGAGTTCTCGCCAACTACTAAGAATTTGCCATTCGGCGTGACCTTTAGTCCTTCAGAATTAGCCCCGGTCGGAAAGGGAGACCCGGCGATTTCACTTAGAGAGCCGTTGCTGCCGACCGAATAGATATGAATATCTGTCGCAGTATCGGCGGTGGCAAACAGAAATTGTCCGTTGGGACTTGCAGCCAGCGAATAATCGCCGCCGGGCGCGCCGTCGGCAAGAAACGGCGATCCCGGAACGCGGGCGAGCGATCCTCCAACTGGATTGATTGCGTATGCGCTGATCGTTCCGCTGCCGTCATTGGCGGCATAGAGAAAATTGGCATTGCCCTGGGTTGCGATGGCGATCTCTTCCGGATCGATACTGTTTCCGCCCCCGGCGCCTCCGGTCTTATAGGGTGAGCCCTTCACTTGCGTCAGGCTGCCATCTGCATCAATCTTGAATGCGGAGACACTGTTGACGGGGTTCTGATTGATGCCGGTGCTTACGTTGTTGTTGGTGTAGACAAACTGATTCTGAGCGATGGCGGACGCAGCCAGGAACAGGGCTAGACAGGCGGGCCAGAAATATTTCATGGTGTTGTCTCCAATGATTAAGAAGCCCGGGTGGAGCGGTCATACCGAGAGGAACGCTACGATCCCTTGGAAAGCGCGATCCGAACACCAATGTATGAAGAGGCATGGTGTCGGGCAATGCGGGGTTGCCCCTAAGAATGTGGAGTGGAAACCGTAGCTCTTGCAAGCCCGTTGAGGAAGTTCTTGACGCCGCTTTGGCCACGAAGGAAATCGGAGTCCATCCTGCGCAAGATTTCCTCGGTTCTGGGCTCGCCGCCTTTCGACCTCCTTAAACCCCAGCAACTTGCGTCACTTAAAAGGAGTTGTACATACATTAGCATACAGCTTCTATTGCCTGCACAAAGTGTTCCAGTTGGAACGTTCAGCACTATGTTCCGGTTGGAACACTATGACGAATTCGCGTCCTCCTACTCGCTGGTGAAGTAGTCCACCGTCACGGGATTTTCGAATAGCGAATAGTCGCGTGTGACGACGGTGATGCCGCTGTCGGTGACGAAGTAGCGGGAGCGGTCGGCTTCGGTGTCGTAGCCGATGGTCGTGCCTTCGGGCAGATGGACGTTGCGGTCGATGATGCAGCGGCGGATGCGGCAATGGCGTCCCACGGCGACGTGCGAGAACAGAATCGAGTCGTCGACTTCGCAATATGAATTCACACGCACGTCGGGCGAGAGAATGGAATTTTTGACGATGCCGCCGGAGACGATGCAACCGTTGGAGACGATGGAGTCGAGCGCTGTGCCCATGCGTTCTTTTTCCGCGAAGACGAACTTGGCGGGCGGATACTGGCGCTGGTGGGTGCGGATGGGCCAGTCGTGATCGTAGAGATTGAAGATGGGTGAAACCGAGACGATGTCCATGTTGGCTTCGTAGTAGGCCTCGAGCGTGCCCACATCGCGCCAGTAGAGCGCCTCTTTTTTATTTTCATCGATGAAGTCGTAGGCGAAGACGCGATAGTCGTCCACCATCTTGGGCAGGATGTCTTTGCCGAAGTCGTGGCTGGACGACTGATCCTCGGCGTCTTTGAGCAGGACCGGGATGAGGACGTCGGCATTGAAAAGATAGACGCCCATGGAACCCGCGACCTTCTCAGGATTCCAGGGCGAACGCAGCTTGGTCTGCTTGGGCTTCTCCTCGAAGCCATTGATGCGACCGTCTTTGTCGACGTCGACCACGCCAAAGCGTGGAGTCTCTTCGAGATCGATCTGGATGGTGGCGAGGGTGATGTCGGCAGCGGAATCGGAGTGCTGCTTCATCATCTTGCCGTAATCCATTTTGTAGATGTGATCGCCGGAAAGGATGAGGACGTGCTTGGGTTGCTCGGAGCCGATGGAATAAATGTTCTGGTAAACCGCGTCGGCGGTGCCTTGATACCACTGATCGCTGACCCGCTTCATGGGCGGCAGCACTTCGACGAACTCTCCGACTTCGCGTCCCAGGATGTTCCAGCCTTCGCGGACGTGGCGGTTCAGAGACAGGGCTTTGTATTGGGTGAGGATGTAGACGCGACGCAGATCAGAGTTGAGGCAGTTCGAGAGGGTGATGTCGATGATGCGATACATTCCGCCGAAAGTAACGGCGGGCTTGGCGCGATCGCGAGTCAGAGGGTAAAGGCGCTCTCCGGCGCCGCCGGCGAGAAGGACTCCGAGCGTGTCTTTCATGGAATCATCCCCAGAGAAACAGTAGATGGTAGCACAGGAAGAAACGTTGCCGTCTACCTTGGGCGAGTGCCCTTATAATGCGGGCGATGTCTTCGGGCAACGAGTCAGATCTGACTGATTCAGAAGAAAGGGTGAGGTAAGTCTGGCATGGGTTCACCGAGAGAGATGCCGCCGCCGAGCGCTAAAGAAAATTCTCACCGCGACAAAGTTCTTGGCATGGAACGGAACATAACACGGCGGGATTTTCTGAACGCGACTCTGCTGGCTTCCGGGAGTCTGCTGCTGAATCCGATTTCGCCCGCACGACTACTGGGGTCGAATCCGGCAGAGGATAGTTGGACAGGCTACGGCGGCGTTGGCGATTACGCAACCTCGAACGGCAACACGCGCGCGGTACTTGATGCCGGACACCAAATTCGTGACGGCATGTTCGAGGACATTGCTGCAAACGTAATTCAAACCCGCGAAGTCTACGATTGCGTGATCGTGGGCGGCGGCATCAGCGGCCTTGCGGCAGCGTTGATTTTTCAGAGGCAGGCCGGCAAAGGCAAGAGCTGTCTGGTACTCGATAACCATCCAATTTTCGGGGGAGAAGCCAAGCGTAACGAGTTCCTGGTGGATGGACACCGGTTGGTGGCGCATCAGGGTTCGGCGTTTTTTCCGGTTCCATATCCCCACAGCTTCATTAGTCGCTTCTACGAATCGATTGGACTTCCGAAGCCGAGGCTGGACTATCAGAAGTGGGGTGGCGGCGGGACCGAGATGAGTTTGAGCCATACGCCTTATCTGTCGGGCGGGGCCAACACGGGTTTTTATTTCGGAGCGAAGTTCGGCCAGCAGAATGGGATGTGGCTGATCGATCCATGGGGAAAAAAGCTGACGGGCGCTCCGATCTCAGCCCAGGCTCGGGCCGAGCTTCTGAGATATCAGGGGCTCTCGACTGAGCAGCAGCGACCGGAGACACGGGCGCCGGAGTACGCAGGTGACGCGATTTCCCGGCGGCTGGATACGATCACGCTCGAAGACCATTTGATTGAAAAGCACGGCATCACCCGGGAAACTTCCCGCGCATTTTTGTCGCCGGTGGAAGGCGGAGGGTATGGGCTGGGGCCGGACGCGCTCTCCGGGTACACGGCTTACGCGGCCGACATGCTGCATCCGCTGGACGATAGCGATGACACGGGAGCGCAAATGTTTCCAGATGGAAACAGCGGTTTCGCGCGGCTGATTACGAAGTCGCTGATTCCAAATGCGATTGCCGGGGACCCGTCGGTAGAAGCCGTGTGCCGCAATGCGGTGAACTTCGCAGCTCTGGATCGCGACGGGGCGGCGGCGCGAGTGCGGTTGGACTCGACCGCAGTCTGGGTGAAGCATGATGGCGATCCGGCGAAATCGAAGTTTGTGAATGTCTTCTACACGCGGGGTGGAAAAGTTTACGGCGTGAAGGCGCGCTCGGTCGTGATGGCGGGCGGAAGTTGGACCACTCGCCACATTGTGCGCGACCTACCGGCGGAGCACGCTGCTGCTTATGCGCAGTTCTACCGCTCGCCTTGCCTGATGGCGAACGTGGCCGTGCGCAACTGGAGATTTCTGTACAAGATGGGGATTTCCGGTTGTCAGTGGTTTGAAGGTTTTGGAAATTACATGCAGGTCCGCAAGCTGGCGACTTGCGGTGTGGATTCTCCGACGATTGGGCCTGACTCGCCCGTGGTGCTGACGATCAAAGTGCTGTACCCGTATCCTGGCATGGCCACGGAGATGCAGGGGCATCGTGGACGTGCGGAGATGATCGCCACGCCATTTCGCGATTACGAACGCACAATTCGCCAGCAATTCGCGGAAATGTTTGCTCGCTCCGGCTTCGACGCGGGGCGCGATATTGCGGGCATTATTTTGAACCGATGGGGTCATGCTTATCTGAGTCCCGCCCCGGGATTTTTCTTTGGCAAAGACGGGAAGCCCGGTCCGGGTGAGGTATTGCGGGCTGCGCCATTTGGCCGAATTGCGTTTGCGAATACCGATCTAACCGGAGTGATGGACCACCGGTATTCCATTCTCGAAGCAGACCGCGCGGTGGGGCAATTGCTGGATCAAGTGTTGAGTGAGTGAGACGTCGCGAAAAACAAAGGAGGATTTGGCGGAACTTCGCTCCTGCCGGTACAGGCGAGGCGGTTGTCTCCCGCCGGCCTTTTATTTTTCTTCTTCTTATTTTTCTTCTTCGATCTTGATACGCAGTGATTTCAAGAACTTCAGATCCTGATCGTTGACCTTGAATTCAGGATTCGTGGAAAACGTAGTGACGAGAGATGTTTTGTCGGAGGATTTTTCGCCCTGCTTGCTGACGCCGATGGTGGCTTCGAGGACCAGGAAAATATCGTAGCCGCCTTCCTTGATGCGGGAGACGACTTCGGCGATCTGTTCGGAATCGGAGAGAGATTCGTTAATGGCTTCGCCGAGTTCCTTCATGAGTTGTTTAAGTTGCTGGTCCACGTGGTCCCCCGATCGCTGTCCTGCACCCAACGTCACACTGGCACTTAGATGCTTGTGGCCGCTGAACGGTTTCGAACGCGGCGCTCGTTGGCGTCATTGTAGCGCCGGGGGCTGTTAAAATCGAGGCCGTGAGTAAAGTTTCTACGGCACAAAAGTTAGGGGTGGTGGCGCGCGTGGCGGGACAGCAGGCCAAGCGCAGTCGCATGGTGCGGGCAGCGAGCAGCGCCATGTCCACTACTGCCCGCGCGTTCGGGCGGGTGCTGCATCAGTTGTGGCTGGAGGTTACAGGGCTTGTTTTCTTAGTGATGGCGGCTGGCGGCGGGGCCGAGGTGGCGCACGAGTATGCGAAATTCCGGGCCGTGCGAGTCGGTTTCTGGCGCTTGCTAGTTGCAATTTGTTTCACAGTGACATTTGCGTGGTTTGGGGTGAGTTCGTTCTGGAAAGTGAGACAAAAGGGGAGAGGCGGGGCCCGGTGATCGCGGGCGAGTTCGGTGGCGCCGCGCGGGACAGCAGATTCCCTTCGGCTTCGTTCAGGGCAGGCTCTCTGCGCTGCGCGCTTGGGGAGTGACCAGGCTTTCAGGACTTGGGAAAGAATTCTAATTATGGCGGACAGGATCAAAGCGGCGGGCGAGCGGGTGGTGGCGGAGGTCGAGACATCCTCTCATATTCCAGTGAACCCGCTCTACACGCCGGCCGACCTTAAGGGCTCGGATTACGAGAGTGAGATTGGGTATCCGGGAGAGTATCCGTTTACGCGCGGCGTGCAGGCCACGATGTACCGCGGGCGGTTATGGACGATGCGGCAGTATGCAGGGATGGGCGACGCCGAGGAGTCGAACAAGCGCTACAAGTATCTGCTGGCGAATGGGACGACAGGGCTGTCGGTGGCGTTTGATCTGCCGACGCAGATTGGAATGGATTCGGATCATCCGCTGGCGGCGGGCGAAGTGGGGAAGGTGGGCGTAGCGATCGATTCGATCGAAGACATGGAGCGGCTCTTCGCCGGCATCGAGCTGACCAAGATTTCTACATCGATGACCATCAATGCAACGGGATCGATTCTGCTGGCGTTGTACGTGGCGGTGGCGCGGCGGCAGGGCGGGGACATCGGGAAACTTTCGGGCACGGTACAGAACGATGTGCTGAAGGAGTACATCGCGCGCGGGACGTATATTTATCCGCCGCGGCAGGCCATGCGCGTGATCACTGACATGTTCGCATGGGCGAAAGACAACGTTCCGGAGTGGAATACGATTTCGATTTCGGGCTATCACATGCGCGAGGCGGGTTCGACCGCGGTGCAGGAAGTGGCGTTCACGTTGGGAAACGGCATGGCGTACGTGGAGGCGGCGATCAAAGCGGGACTGAACGTGGACGAGTTCGCACCGCGGGTGTCGTTTTTCTTTAATGCGCACAACAATTTTCTGGAAGAGGTGGCGAAGTTCCGGGCGGCGCGCCGGATGTGGGCGCGAATCATGCGGGAACATTTCAAAGCGAAGAATCCACGGTCGTGGATGCTGCGGTTTCACACGCAGACGGCGGGCTCGACGCTGACGGCGCAGCAACCGGAGAACAATATCGTGCGGACGGCGATCCAGGCGCTGGCGGCGGTTCTCGGCGGGACGCAGTCGCTGCACACGAATTCTTATGACGAAGCGCTGGCGCTGCCGACGGAGCAGGCGGCGCGAATTGCTTTGCGCACACAGCAGGTGATTGCCTATGAGTCGGGCGCGCCGCAGACGATTGATCCGCTGGCGGGGTCGTATTACATTGAAGCGCTGACCAATGAGATCGAGAAACGTGCGGCGGAGTACCTGGGGAAGATTGAAGTGATGGGCGGGATGCTGAAGGCGATTGAGCGCGGATTCGTGCAGCAGGAGATTCAGAACGCGGCGTATGAATATCAGCAGGCAGTGGATCGTGAGGATGCGATCGTTGTCGGCGTGAACCGGTTTGCGGTGGAAGAAGAGAAGGCGATCCCGACTCAGAAGATCGATCCCGCGTTGGAACCAAAGCAGATCGAGCGGGTGCGGGCGTTGCGGACGCGGCGCGATGCGGGGCCGTGGAAGAGCGCGCTGAAGAACGTTGAAGATGCGGCGCGATCGGGCGAGAATGTTATGCCGAGGATTCTGGCTGCGGTGGAATCTTACGCGACCGTGGGTGAGGTTTCGGATGCCATGCGGAGAGTGTTCGGGGAATACAAGGAAGCCGTGGTGATTTGAACTACGTGCTGAATCTTGGACTCAACTGGCCTGAGGAATGTTGCCGATTAGTCGGAGGTCTTGTAATCGCAGGCGTTGCGGCAGGGTTCGCAGTACATGAGGCCGTCCTGGCAGATGCGGACTTCGAGGACGGTCTGGCAGAGGCAGCAGTACTTGTCGCACTCGCACTCGGTTTCGGACATTTCGCATTGTGCGCAGCGGTATTTGGCGCGGCCGGTCCCGGCGGACATAGCAATAATGTAGCGCCGAGCGGCAGAATGGGAAACGTGCCGTTAGTAACCCGGGCCAATCCCTGGGTCGGCCGGCGAACCTGCTGACCATCATTTGGACTGGCTCAGCCCCCTGGCTTCTTCGCGCACGTCTTCACGGGTGAGGCTTGCGATTCGTGTCCGAACCGATTTATTGAACCACAAAAAAACCGCGACACTAAGCCCTCCTATTGCGGCTGCCAAAAGGCGGGCGGCAGGCCAAACTTCACAGTGCTTAAGGTGGCCGACGCCAAAGAAGAAGGCGGGAACCGACGAGGCGACGGTGACGATAATCGCCGCTCAGTCGGAGTACTGTCTATAGTACCTGGCGATTACGATCCAACCTTGTGCTCCCGTGTGCCATGCGGGGAAGTCGGACGTGCCGTCAGGATCGTCGGTGCGTTCAAGGATTCTGCAGAAGCTCCCGAGCAGACCAACTACGGCATCGTTGTTTCTAGTCCACAACGCAAAGGCCCATGAGTAAACGACTAGCCCCAGAGCGCCCCACTCTGCAATGCCCCTCGCACTTTTCGGTTGTGGTTGTTCATCCATCGGTGGGGCCTCCGGGAGCAACATTCTACCCCTCAAAACATCGAGATGCTTAAGCCGGACAGAGATTTGTTCAAGTTCGCGAACCCAATAGCTCCTCGGCGATCCCAGTCGCGGCTACCGCGAGGTCCCTGTGCCCTATAATTCTGAGCAATGACCTTCCAACAGGTGCTGGATGGAGCGGAAGTCCTCGCGCGCAGCGGGGACCCGGGTGTGACAAGTGTGGAATACGACTCGCGGCGGGTGAAGCCGGGGTGCTTGTTTGTGGCCATGCGCGGGGAATCCAGCGACGGCAATAAGTTTATCGATCAGGCAATCGCGGCGGGAGCGGTGGCGGTGGTGACGGATTCGGCAGCCGAGAGAGCGCGTCCGGAAGTGGCTTGGGCGGTGGTGCCAAACGGGCGGCGGGCGCTGGCGCGGGTGAGCGCGAATTTCTACAAGAAACCGGCGGAGCGGATTGCGGTAACGGGAATCACCGGGACGAACGGGAAGAGCACTACGGCGTTTCTGGTGGAATCGATTCTGACGGCGGCGGGGCGGAAGAGCGCGCTGATCGGGACGATTGAATATCACGTCGCCGGGAAAGTGTTGCCCGCGCCGCATACCACGCCGGAGGCGCTGGAACTGAATCGGATTTTCAGCGAGGCGCTGGGGCAGGGCGCCACGGACGCGGTAATGGAGGTTTCGTCACATGCACTGGCGCAGGAGCGCGTGTTTGGTGTGCCGTTTGATGTAGCCGTATTTACCAACCTTACGCGCGACCATCTCGACTATCACCGCACGATGGAGGAATATTTCGCGGCCAAACGAGTGCTCTTTGAAGGCTGCGGCACGGATGCGCCGCGAGCGGTGGTGACGAATGTGGATGACGACTCTGGCGCGAAGCTGGCGGAGTTCAGCCGGAAGCGCAGTTCCGTGGTGCTGAAGTATGGATGGGAGCGCGGCGACCTGCACGCGGAGAAGGTGGAGATCACAACGCGTGGGACGCGGTTCGATCTGGTGATGCCGGGGGGGAAGATCGCGGTATTTTCGGCGCTGATCGGGCGGGTAAATGTATACAACATTCTGGCGGCGGCGGGAGCGTGTTTTGCACGAGGGTGCGGGGCGCAGGCCATCGCAGCGGGGATCGAGAAGCTGGCGTGCGTTCCGGGAAGGTTTGAGCGCGTGGATTGCGGCCAGCCCTTCACGGTGGTGGTGGACTACGCGCATACCGACGACGCTTTGCGGAACCTGACGGCGCTGGCGCGGGAGTTGGTTTCGGGGGCGAAGGGAAGAGTGTTGACGGTGTTTGGATGCGGTGGGGATCGGGACCGAAAGAAACGTCCGTTGATGGGTGAGGCTGCGGGGCGAGGCAGCGATTTCGTGGTGCTGACTTCGGACAATCCGCGCAGCGAGGATCCGCTGTCGATTATTAATGACGCGGTGGTCGGTCTGCAGAAGACAGGTGTGAAGTACAGTGTCGAGGCTGACCGGCGCAAGGCGATTGCTCTGACCATTGGCGAGGCGCGGCCGGGAGACATCGTGCTGCTGGCGGGCAAGGGACACGAGAAGGTGCAGCTTACGCGGGAGGGATCGGTTCCGTTTGATGATCTGGAAGTGGCGCGCGCTGCGCTGCGGGCAGCGGGATTTGAGTGCGGGGGGGCGGGCGCAGGGGCGAAGGGATGAAACTCACGCTCGCCAGGATTGCTGAATTCGTTTCTGCCGCGGGGGAGTTTCCGCACGAAGAAGTGGCGCAGGCGTACTCGATCGACTCGCGGACCGTGGGTCCGGGTCAGCTTTTCTTTGCGGTGAAAGGCGAGCGGCTGGATGGGCACGACTTCGTCGCGCAGGCTTTGGAAAAGGGAGCCGTCGCGGCGGTCGTACGAAAAGATCAGATGAGCCGCTATCCGGAGAAGACGCGGCTGCTGGCTGTGGAAGACACGCTGGCCGCGCTGCAAACTCTGGCTACGGCAGTGCGGAAGCTATGGGGTAAGCCGCTGATTGCGGTGACCGGATCGGCGGGGAAGACGACGACGAAGGAAGCGATTGCACATGTGCTGGGCGCGCGGTTTCGGGTGCTGAAGTCGGAGGGGAACTTCAATAATCATTTTGGATTGCCGTTGATGTTGCTGAAGCTGGAGCCGGAGTATGACGTGGCGGTAATCGAGATGGGGATGTCGCACGCGGGTGAGATTCGGGCGCTGGCGAAGATCGCGCAACCGGAGATTGGAGTGGTGACGAATGTCGCGGCCGTCCACCTGGAGTTTTTTGATTCGTTGGCGGGGATTGCGCGCGCGAAATATGAGTTGATCGAGTCATTGCCGGCGAGTGGCACCGCGGTGTTGAATGCCGACGATGAATATGTCTCGCAGTTTGGCAGGGACTTCAAAGGCAAAGTCGTTATGTATGGGACGCGGGCATCGGCGGAAGTACGTGCCGAGAACGTCCGATCGAACGGGGCTGAGGGCATTGAGTTCGATGTAGTGATCGGAGGCGTTCGGGAACAGGCCATCCTGCCGCTGGTGGGAGAGCATAACGTCCTGAATGCGCTGGCGGCGGTTGGGGTGGGAGTGGAGCGCGGGCTGAAGCCTTCCGAGGCGGTGGGGGCGCTGGCTACGCTGGCGGCGGCGGACAAACGCGGGCAGGTTCTCAAAGTGGGTAACATCACGGTGATCAACGATTGCTACAATTCGAATCCGAAGGCTCTGGAAGTAATGGTTGATGCGCTGGCCGCGATGGCGGCCGAGCGGCGCATTGTGGTGGCGGGCGAAATGCTGGAACTGGGGCCGGCGGGCGAAGAGATGCACCGGCGGGCCGGGCGGCATGTCGCGGAGAGAAAGATTGATGTGCTGCTCGGGGTGCGTGGACTGGCGCTGGCGATGGTTGAGGGTGCGAAGGCTCGGGGAGTCCGGGCAGAGTTTGTGGCTGCGCCCGAGGAAGCCGGCGAATGGCTGGCACGCGAGACGAAGGATGGAGATGTAGTTTTGTTGAAGGCTTCGCGCGGCGTGAAGCTGGAGAAAGCGCTGGAGACGTGGAAGGCACGGCGCGACGGCAAGAATTGAGACGATCGCGGGACGGAGGCTGATTGCTCTACTGGCTGTTGTTCGTGAAGCTGCAACATTATTTTCCGCCGTTCCGCATCTTCCGCTACCTGACGTTCCGCACCGCGTTCGCCAGTCTTACCGCACTGTTTACCGCGCTCATCGTGGGGCCGCTGGTGATCAACCGGCTGCGTGAATTCCAGATTGGACAATTTATCCGCGAAGAAGGGCCGAAGGCTCATCAGAAAAAAGCCGGGACTCCGACAATGGGAGGGCTGCTGATCGCGATTGCCATCGTGGTGCCTACGCTACTATGGGCCGACCTGAGCAATCGGTTTGTTTGGATTGCGGTATTTGCCACGTGCGCATTTGCGGCGATCGGATTTGCGGACGACTATACGAAGGTGGTGCACCGACGCAATCTCGGTCTGACCGCCCGGGCGAAGTTGGGCTTGCAGATCGCAACCAGCATCGTGATTGCGGTCATGCTGATCGCGATGCAGACCTATGGGATGTATTCGACCAAGCTGATTGTGCCGTTTCTCAAAAAATTCCATCCAGACTTAGTGTGGCAGAGCCTGGAGCGTTTTCCCCATCTCTGGCCTTTGGCGTTTTTGCCCTTTATCGCATTCGTGGTGTTCATGATTGTGGGAGCTAGCAACGCGGTGAATCTTACTGATGGTCTGGACGGGCTGGCCATTGGCTGCACGGTGATCGCCGCGGGCGCGCTGACCGTGCTGACGTATGTGAGCGGTCATGCGACGTTTGCGACTTATCTGGAGATTCCAAAGATGCCGCAGGTGGGCGAGTTGACGATTTTCTGCGGAGCGATGGTGGGATCGTCGATCGGATTCCTGTGGTACAACGCGCATCCGGCGGAAGTGTTCATGGGCGACGTGGGCTCGCTGGCGCTGGGCGGCGCAATTGGGACGGTGGCGGTGATCATCAAGCAGGAACTGCTGTTGCCGTTTATTGGCGGCGTGTTCGTGATTGAGGCGGTGTCAGTAATTTTGCAGGTAGGATCGTACAAGCTGCGCAAGAAGCGGATTTTCAAGATGGCGCCGCTGCATCATCATTTCGAGTTGATGGGATGGTCGGAGTCGAAGATTATTGTACGGTTCTGGATCGCGTCGCTGGTGTTTGCGCTGTTCGCTCTGACGACTTTGAAACTGAGGTAAAAGTGCAGTGGTCAGTGATCAGTGGTCAGTGAAGACTCCTCCGATCGGAGTTATTTTGGTTTACTGGTCACTGGCCACTAGCCACTGATCACTTCTCGAACGATGGAACTCAAAGACAAACGCGTGCTGGTGGTGGGGCTGGGCAAATCCGGGGTGGCTTCGGCGCTTTTTTTGAAGGCGCATGGGGCACGGGTTACCGTGTCCGATACGAAAAGCGGAGATGAACTGCGCAACGAGATTCCGGTGCTGCTCGATCATGGGATTACGGTGGAGACCGGCGGGCACGGCGAGCGCACGTTTCGCGGGCAGGATTTGATTGTGGTGAGCCCCGGCGTTCCCGTGGATGCGCCGCTGCTGGTTCAGGCACGGGCCATGGGCGAGGCCGTGATCGGCGAGATTGAACTGGCGGCTCAGTTTCTGCCGGGACCGATTGTGGCTATCACTGGGTCAAACGGGAAGACTACGACGACTACACTGACCGGCGAGATTCTGGCGGCGGGCGCATTGCCAACTCTGGTTGGGGGCAACATCGGCACTCCGGCGATTTCGCTGGCGGAGCGGGCCAAGCGCGAGACCGTCATTGTTTTAGAAGTCTCAAGCTTTCAACTGGAGACGATTCAGACTTTTCGTCCGAAAATTGCTGTGGTGCTGAACGTTACGCCCGATCATCTGGACCGGCACCGGACGTTCGAGGCCTACGTGGATGCGAAGGCGCGCATCTTTGCGAATCAGCGCGGCGATGATTTCGCAGTACTTAATGAAGATGACGCGACTTGTGTAGGGATGGCGGCGCGGACGCGGGCGCAGGTGTTCTGGTTCAGCCGGCTGAAAGAAGTCAAGCAGGGAGCGTGGGTGCGGGATGGGAACATCTTGTTTCGCGATGGTCGCGGACAGCGTGAGATCATGCAGGTTTCCGAGGTTCCGCTGAAGGGTGCGCACAACCTGGAGAACGTGCTGGCGGCGGTATGCGCGGGCGCGCTGATGGGATGCGCTCCGGAGAGGATCCGGCCTGCCGTGCGCGACTTCAAGGCGGTCGAGCACCGGCTGGAGTTTGTGGCGACGATTCGCGGCGTGGATTATTACAACGATTCGAAGGCCACCAACGTGGATGCGACCATCAAGGCGCTGGAGTCGTTTCCAGCGAACATCCACCTCATTCTCGGCGGCAAGGACAAGGGCAGCGACTACTCCATACTCAACGACCTGCTGCGGCAGCGGGTGAAGCGCGTGTACACGATCGGGGCGGCGGCGGGGAAGATCGAGTCGCAGATTAAGAACGTCGAAGTCGTGCATGCGGAGACTTTGGAGAACGCTTTGCGCAAGGCGAATGCCGTGGCGCAGCCGGGGGACGTGGTGTTGCTGGCTCCGGCCTGCGCGAGCTTTGATCAGTTCAAGAATTATGAGCAGCGGGGACAGGTGTTCAAGGAGATTGTGCGGGGGCTGGGGTGAGGATTCTCTTCGCTTGACACCCCGATTCTCGACTCTTACGCTTGAAGCATGGAAGTCAATTTGACGCCCGATCAGGAAGCGTTTGTGCGGGAGGCCATCGAGTCGGGACGCTTGCACCGTCCCGAGGATGCGGTCGAGGAAGCTTTGTCACTCTGGGAGGAGCGTGAACGCAACCGCGCGGAAATTCTCGCCGCGGTGGATGCCGCCGAAGCCTCCCTGGATCGCGGTGAAGGGATCGTCATCACCGAGCAGTCTGCGCGTGAGCTGGCCGATGATGTGAAACGGCGCGGGCGCGCACGACTCGAAGCCGAGCGCACTGCTCGCCGCTGATGGCTGTCCTGGTCAACCGGAAAGTCAAGGCAGAGCTAGACGAGATCTGGTTCTATATCGCCACCGAGAGCGACAGCACCGATATTGCCGACCGCATCGTTGAGGCGATCACCGACACGTTTCCGCACCTAGGTAAACACCCGCAACTGGGCCGCCCACGTGACGATCTTCGGCGGGGGCTTCGCAGTATTACGGCTGGCAGTTATGTTGTCGTTTATCGGGTCGAGAAGAGCAACGTTCGGATCCTTCATGTCGTGCACGGCCGCAGAGATATCCGAGCCGCGATCCGGCAATGAGCGGCCGGAACCAAGACAATCAACAATCCACAATCAACAATCAGCAATTCCTTCTCCCCGTCTCCGTGACTCCGTGGTGAAATGAATTCCCATGGCAAAGCGGGTGAGTGTCGATCGCTGGTTGTTTACCGTAACCATGCTGCTGGTGTTTGTGGGGCTGGTGATGGTGTTTTCGGCTTCGGCGGTGATGGCGCGGGAGCGGTTTGGGTCGCCGTATGCGTTTTTGTCGAAGCAGTTGATCTGGGCGGCAGCGGGCCTGGTGGCGATGGTGGTCGCGATGCGGGTGGATTACCGGCGCTACAAGCATCCGGCGCTGGTGTTTTCGCTGATGGGGTTGACCACGCTGCTGCTGATCTCCGTTTTCTTTCTGGACCGATCGCACAATACGCATCGCTGGTTCCGCGTGGGAGCATTTTCGTTTCAGCCTTCCGAAATGGCCAAGCCGGTGCTGATTCTCTTCCTCGCTTATTTTCTCGAAGCACGCACCAAAGTCATGGACGACTGGCGGAACACGCTGGTTCCAGCGGCGGTGCCAGTGTTGGTGTTACTGGGGCTGATTGTGTTGCAGCCCGATCTGGGCACGGCCATCGCTTGTGCTGGGATTGCGGCGTGCATCCTATATGTGGCAGGGATGCGGTTGCGGTACTTCGCGTACGCCTTCGGGGCGTCGCTGGTGCCGCTGTATTTTCTGATCTTTCACGTGAGCTGGCGTCGCGACCGGATTCTGGCATTTCTCAATCCTTATGCCGACCGGCAGAAGACCGGGTTCCACATTATTCAGTCGCTGATCGCCGTGGGCACCGGTGGCGTGACCGGCACTGGTCTGATGGAGGGCAAGCAGAAACTGTTTTATCTGCCGGAGCCGCATACGGACTTTATTTTTGCCGTGACAGCAGAAGAGTTGGGACTAGTAGGTGCGCTGTTTGTGGTGACGCTGTTTGCCATTTTTCTATGGCGCGGGATGCGGGCTTCGTGGCGCACCGAAGACGTTTTCGGGCGCTACCTGGCGGTGGGAATTACGAGCATGGTGGTTTTGCAGGCATTTATCAACATCAGCGTGGTGCTGGGAATGATGCCGACCAAAGGGATTCCGCTGCCGCTGGTGTCGTATGGCGGGTCGTCGCTGTTTGTGACGCTGGCTTGTGTGGGCGTGCTGCTGAATATTACCAAGCAGGCAGAATAAGAGAACTTCGCCACGGATTCACACAGATCTTCGCGGATTTTTCTAAAGTCTTCTTGCTCTATCGGTGGGAATTCGTGTGATCCGTGGCCAGGTTGTTTCTGGTTTATAGTCACTGCATGCGGGCCATTCTGGCGGGCGGCGGTACGGGCGGGCATGTCATTCCGGCGCTGGCCATCGCCAACGAACTCAAAAAGAGTTATGCCGCCGAGGTGCTGTTCATCGGGACGGCACGCGGGATCGAGAACCGACTGGTGCCGGCGGCGGGGTATCCGCTCCAACTGGTGCGGGTGGGAGCACTCAAAAACGTGAGCCTGATGACGCGGGCGAAGACGGCCTTCGACTTGCCGCGAGCGGTCTGGGACGCGGGCCGCATGCTGAATGAGTTCGCGTCCGACGTGGTCATTGGCGTGGGCGGGTATGCGTCGGGTCCGGCGATGCTGGCGGCGGTGTTGAAGCATATTCCGACGCTGGCGTTTGAGCCGAATGTCGTGCCAGGATTCGCCAACCGTGTGGTGGCGCGGTTTGTGTCCGGCGCAGCAGTGCACTTTGAAGAGACCGCAAAATATTTTCGTCACGCGGAAGTGACGGGTGTGCCGGTACGGCAGGCGTTCTTTGAGATTCCGGTTTTGGAGACTAATAAGAAGCGCGGCGGGACTCCGACTCTGTTGGTTTTTGGCGGGAGCCAGGGGGCGCATGCGATCAATGAGGCGATGATCCGATGTCTACCGGAGTTGCGTCGGCAGGCTCCGGGAATGCACATTATTCATCAGACGGGCGAGCGTGACTATAATGACGCGCTGGCGGCGTATGAGTCTTTGGGTGAGTCCGCGGAAGTTTTCAAGTTTATTGAGGACATGCCGGCGGCGTTTGGGCGGGCGGATCTTCTGGTCTGCCGGTCCGGGGCGAGCACGGTGGCGGAAATTACGGCAGCGGGGAAGCCTGCGATCTTTGTGCCTTTTCCGCGGGCGGCGGACGATCATCAGCGGGTGAATGCAGAGGCGCTGGCGCGGTCGGGCGCGGCGGTAGTGGTCGAAGAGTCGAAGCTGGAGGGGGTTTGGCTGGCAGAGACGATTGCGGCGTTGCTTGGGGACGCGCGGCGGTTGGCTGAAATGAGTGCTGCGGCGCGGGGGCTGGCGCATCCGGGAGCAGCGCGGGATATTGCGGCGCTGGCGGCACGGGTTGCGGGGATCGAAGAAAGTTAGCCACGGATCTGCACGGATCTTCACGAATACCCCTTTTGGATTTTGTTTTCCTGCATTGCAGGGGTTTTATCCGTGTGAATCCGTGTTGATCCGTGGCCAAGAGTTTGACCTATGTTTGCCAAGATTCAGCAGATTCATTTCGTAGGTATTGGCGGGATCGGCATGAGCGGGATTGCCGAGGTGTTGCTGAATCTCGGGTATCGGGTTTCGGGGTCCGACCTGAAGAGTTCCGGAGTCACGCAGCGGCTCGCGGGCTTGGGCGCGGCTGTTTTTGAAGGACATCGTGCGGAAAACATTGCCGGGGCCGAAGTGGTGGTGACTAGTTCGGCAATCGCCACCGAAAATCCTGAGGTACTCGAAGCGCACAAGCTGCACGTGCCGGTGATTCAGCGGGCGGAGATGCTGGCGGAGTTGATGCGGCTGAAATATGGCATCGCCATCGCCGGGATGCACGGCAAGACGACTACTACTTCTATGGTTGCGGCGGTGCTCGCTGGGGGCGGGCTCGATCCTACCGTGGTGGTGGGTGGACGCGTGGATGCGATGGGGTCGAATGCGCGGCTGGGGAAGTCGCAATATCTTGTGGCCGAGGCGGATGAGAGTGACCGGTCGTTTCTGAAGCTTTCGCCGATTTTATCTGTCGTGACCAATATCGACCGCGAACACATGGATTGCTACCGCAACATGCGGGACGTGAAGAAGACATTTCTGGAGTTCATGGACCGGGTGCCCTTCTACGGGATGGTGGTGGTGTGCAATGACGATCCCATGCTGCGACGGCTGCTGCCGCAGGCGCAGCGGCGCACGGTGACGTATGGGACGAAGCGCGGATCGGATTTTCTCATCAAATTGGGGACAGGTTCTGCGCCGGCGGTTCGTGGCGAGGATGGGCCGTTGAGCCGCTTTCACGTCAGCTACCGCAAGAAGGACCTGGGCGAGTTCACGCTGCATGTGCCGGGAGTCCACAACATACTGAATGCGACGGCGGCCATTGCGGTGGGCATTGGGCTGGACGTTGCCGTCGAGGCGATCCGCGCAGGGCTGGATCAGTTCCGCGGAGTCGACCGGAGGTTCCAGTTGCGCGGGCGGGCGGCGGGCGTGAGCGTGATCGACGATTATGGGCACCATCCCACGGAGATCAAGGCAACGCTGGCCGCGGCGCGACAGTGCGGGTTTCGCAAGGTTCATGTTGTGTTCCAGCCGCACCGGTACACGCGCACGCGCGACTTGATCGAGGAGTTCGCCACGGCGTTTGGCGACGCGGATTCGCTGTTTGTCCTCGACATCTACGCCGCAAGTGAGAAGCCGATCGAGGGGATTAGCGGGGAATCGCTGGCTCGGACGATTCGCGAGAACGGTGGACGGAACGTCGCTTTCATGAGTTCGTTCGCCGATGCGGTGAGTGCGGTGGCTGCCGTCGCTGAGGATGGAGAAATGATTTTGACCCTGGGTGCGGGGAGCGTTTCGCAGTTGGGGCCGATGATCCTAGAGCAGCTCAAGGAGCGGGAGTTGTAGCTCTGCCTTGAGTGATTCATAGGCAAAGGCGGGTTCCCTGCGACCGAGCTTCGGCCAGGCCAGACAGCCGAGGCGGCCGTCTCCACATGATCTCTTATTCCCTCATCACGCAGGGAACTATTTTTCAACCCGCCACGTATCTTCCATTGCTAACGGATTTGGGCGGGCTTCGTCTATTTTGCCAGTGGGAGATACGGCGATGAAAACTACACAGGCTTGGGCATGGCTGGTGGCTGGGGTGCTGGCGCTGGGATTGAACGGCTTTTATCAAGACGGTGGCGGGGCTTGGGCGCACCGGGCGGTGGATGGCGTGGTCGCGCGGGTTGCCGATCGGTCGGGGACACTGGCCGATCTGGCTTCGGAGCGAGTTGACCGCGTTTTGGAGAGCGTCAACCTGGTAGCGGCGCCGGACACGACTGCTTCCTGCCGTGTGGCTGCCGCTGTGGCGCGGTTCCGCACCAAGGTTCCTCGGACGCAGACTGGAATGGCCCGATTTGAGGCGATGTCGGCTCGGGAAGAAGCCCAGTTGGCACGGTTGGAAGCCAATCGGGCTCGAATTGAAGCGCAAGTTGCGCGCGTAAGGTTTATCCCCGCAGACTTCAAGATGGTAGAGATTCCTGCGGTTTGCCCGCGGGTGCAGGTTAGGATTCCCCGCATTCGCGTCCCGAGGCCTACGGTGAAGATTCCGGAGGTGCACGTCGACGCACGGGGCGGTGGGCCGGTCTAAAGAGTTCCTTGCATAAGGATTTTTTCCCGAGAAGCGGGCGCGGAGAAACTGACCGTCCGCTTTTTTGTTTGAGCAGTGTTGAAGGGGGGTGGCCGGGCTTCGCCCGTTCGACTTCGCTAAGGGCAGGCTCAGGCCGGACAGCCGAGGCGGCTGTCTCCATATGAGGCACCCCGTACATGAGCCATTCCGTCTTCTCGTCGATGATGCCCAACCCGATTCCTGTTTGTGAAAAACTTCAACATTTTGTCTATCTCTAAATTCAAAATGAAGTTATAGTTTGAAGGCTCAGCGATTCAATAGCGACAACTGACCCTACTGATGGCGCGGAAATCGGGGCCCACCATCTTGCAGGAGGAGTTGTACCCATCCAGCGCTGAAGCTGCGCGCGAGGAGATGGATGACTCACGTCTCGTCGACCTGGATGTGGATGAGGAATCTCCGTTTCTGCGCGGACAAAAGCGGATCTCAGCCCGCAGAAGTTCTCTTCCCAAGAAAACTGCAAGCCGTTTGCTGTGGAGTGTCGTTGCCGCGGCTGGATTGTGCGTGGCCGCGGTAGGAGCCGCCGTGCTGTACCGCTACGGCGAACACTCGTGGCGCTTCCGCGTGGAATCGAGCGACAACATTGAAGTCGCGGGAATGCAGAACGTCAGCAAGGCGCAGATCATGGAAGTTATGGGCGCCGACATTGGGCGCAACATTTTCTTCATTCCGCTGGCGCAGCAGAAGGCGCAACTGGAACAGATTCCATGGGTGGAGTCGGCCAGCGTGATGCGGTTCGTTCCCAACCGTCTGAAAGTGGAAATCCACGAGCGCACTCCGGTGGCGTTCGCCCGCATGGGGCCGCGGATGTTCCTGATCGACGCGGGCGGAACTCTGATGGAGTTGTCCCCGAAGCACAAGTATTCGTTCCCGGTAATCTTGGGGATGAATCCGGGCGAGCCGCTTTCGACGCGGGCGCCGCGGATGAAGACTTACGCGGAGATGGTGCGCGAGCTGGATTCTGGCGGCGCACGCTATTCGCAGGATCTGAGCGAAGTGGATCTTTCCGATCTGGAGGATTTGAAGGTGCGGGTGAACGATGCGGCGGGCGATGTGCTGGTGCATCTGGGATCGTCAGACTATCTGCGGCGCTTCAAGATTTATGTGAGCCACGCGCAAGGCTGGCGGCAGCAGTTTCAGAAGCTGGAGTCAGTGAATCTTCGGTATGACAACCAGGTCATCGTGAATCCGGATATGGAGCGGACGGCGAAACGGGCGGCATTAAGTCCGGCGGTGGCGAAGGCCGCGGCAGCGGCGGGCGTGAAGCCGGCGGCGCTGATTACTCGTTTGCCGCATGACCGTGCCGTGCCGAAACCTGCATTCGAATTGACGGAGAAGAAACTTGATCCCAAGGCTGCGGCCAGCGGGACGAAGAAGGCGGCCGCGAGATCCAAGGTCAGGAAGACTGCGGCGAAAGGGAAAACAACTGCAGTCGCAAAAAAGGCGGCGGCAACTGGGAAGCAGCCTCCAGCGCATTCTACGAAGCCAACGGCTAAATCTCCGGCCGGCGGAGGTCAGAAACCGAGCCCGGCGGTGGCTAAGAGCGAGACGAGTCAAGGACCGACGAAGTGAAAGTTCAACCTCATCTTCTGAATTTATCGGGGACTTCATAGGAAATGGCGAACCAGCAGGGAAACATACTAACGGCAATCGACGTGGGGAGTGCCAAGACGTGCGGGCTCATGGTCGAGGTCACCGACAACGGCCTGCGCTATCGCGGCCACGGAGTCGCCGAGTCGCGGGGGTCGCGCAAGGGCGTGATCGTGGAACTGGACAAAGCGATCGCGGCCATCCAGAAGGCTGTGGAAGCTGCCGAGGATAAGGCGGGCGCAGCGGTTGAGCACGCCATCGTGGGCATCGGCGGAGCGCACGTGCGCGGGTTGAACAGCCATGGCGGCATCAGCCTGGGCACGCGTCCGCGGGAGATTGGACGCGACGAGATCAAGCAGGCGGTGGAGCGGGCGAGGGCCATCCCGCTGCCCGCGGATCGTGAAGTACTCCACCTGCTGCCGCAGGAGTTCATTCTCGACGATCAGGCGGGCGTACACGATCCGCTGGGCATGATGGCGGCGCGGCTTGAGGTGCGGGTCCATCTGGTGACAGCGGCAACGAGCGCGACGCAGAACGTGATTACGGCGGTGAATCGCGCGGGCGTTCACGTGGACGACACGGTGTTTGAACCGCTGGCGGCGGCCGATTCCGTTTTGCGGGCCGACGAACGGGAGTTGGGCGTCTGTCTCGCGGATATTGGAGCGGGATCGACTGAGCTGGTTGTTTTTTTGCAAGGCGCGGTGGCTTACACCGGAGTGATTCCGGTGGGCGGCGACCACTTCACCAGCGATTTGTCAGTAGGCATGTGTACGCCGCTGGCGGAAGCGGAAAAAATTAAGAAGGTGTACGGGAACGCGATCGTTACGTTAATTCCGGAAGGGAATGAAGTGGAGGTGCCGTCGGTAGGCGACCGGCCTTCACGCTTGCTGCCACAGCGGCTGGTGGCGGAAATTCTCGAGCCTCGTGCCCGCGAGCTCTTTGAAATGCTGCGCGAAACTCTGCGTCAGAGTGGCATGTTCGATGCATGTCTGGCGGGCATAGTGTTGAGCGGCGGAGGGTCGCGGCTGCCGGGAATTTTTGATGTCGCGGAATCCGTACTGCGGCGTCCCGTGCGATTGTCGTGGCCGACGCCGCTGGCGAAAATGCCGGTGTCCTTAGCCGAGCCGGAGTTTGCCACGGTGCTCGGCATGGTGCACTACGGACAGCGGGCGCGAGTGGCGCGCGGATTTCAGGGAGACCGGTGGGGATCGAGGTTGAAAGCGATGTTAGTGGGATGAAGGTAGTGGTCAGTGATCAGTGGTCAGTGGTCAGTCAGCAAATCCGGGATAGGATGTGCGCGCGCTTTTACTGGCCACTGAACACTGGCCACTTGCGTAGGACGAAATTCAAGCTAGGTGGAGAATATGAAAAAAGATTCGAGCATTCGCATCAGCTTTAACGAAGAGCCGGTCAACGATGCCAAGATTAAGGTGATCGGGGTGGGCGGCGGCGGCGGCAACGCGGTCAACCGCATGATCGATGCCGGAGTGGAGGGCATCGAGTTCATTGTCGCCAACACAGATTTGCAGGCGCTGCGCCTGTCGCGCGCGCCGGTAAAGCTGCAACTCGGCGTGAAGCTCACCAATGGGCTGGGCGCGGGCGCGAACCCGGAGGTGGGGCGCAAGGCGGCGCTCGAAGACTCCGACAAAATCATTGAGGCGCTCGAGGGCGCCGACATGGTGTTCGTCACTACCGGCTTGGGCGGAGGCACGGGCACGGGCGCGGCCCCGATCATTGCCTCGCTGGCCTGCGAAATGGGCGCGCTCACCGTTGCTGTTGTCACCAAGCCATTTTCGTTTGAAGGCAAGCGGAGGATGACGCAGGCAGAAAAAGGTATTGCCGAATTGATGGAATCGGTAGACACAACAATCGTTATCCCCAACGAGAAACTTCTGGCGGTGGCGGAGAACGCGGGATTCTTCGAGTCATTCCGCATCGCCGACGACATTTTGCGCCAGGGCGTGCAGGGAATTTCCGACATCATTACGATTCCCGGCATCATCAACCGCGATTTCGCCGACGTGAAGACGATCATGGCGCGCATGGGTTATGCGGTGATGGGTACGGCGACGGCAAGCGGCCAGAATCGCTCCTCCGAGGCGGCGCGTCGAGCCATTGCGTCGCCGCTGCTCGAGGCCGGAGCGATCGACGGAGCGCGCGGCATCCTGATCAATATCACAGGCTCGGCTTCGCTGAAGCTGGCGGAGGTGCAGCAGGCTTGCACCATCATCCAGAGCGCCGCGCATGAGGACGCCAATATTATCTTTGGCGCCGTCATGGACGAGAAGATGAAGGATGCGGTGAAGATCACGGTGATTGCCACCGGCTTCCGCGATGTCAGCCGGTCGCAGCACCGGACGACAGAGGCGCATCGCTCGTTCGCGGCCTCCCACGACGACGCCATGGAGTTTCCCGATCCCGTAGGTCCGGCGCAACCCGTGCCGGCTTTTCCTGAGCAGTTTCACGAGCCGGACTCTGACCGGATGATGGACGAGCCTAGGATGCCGGAGTCGTCTCCAGTCGCGATAGCGCATGGAGGAGCTGAAGTGATCTCCCTCGACACTATGCGCAGCGCGATGGTGGCGAACTTCGAGCAGGACGATCTGGACGTTCCGGCATTTCTGCGCAAGCGCGGTGAAGTGATGTAATGAGGAAGAGCAAGAGAAAGAGCAAAAAGAAGCGGCGGCGAATGCTGTTGCTCAGGGAGGGGTTGCGAGAATAGGGAACGGAAGAAGCGGAAAAACTTTGCGGTATGTTGCCGCATCTTTTCAGTAACGGGGTAACTGTTACTGTGGGCTCTGGACCGAAAGTAATTCCCGTTTAAGTACTTGTTCCATAATGGGTTAGATCGAAATTAGCGTTTGATACGATAAAAACTTTATTGTTGCTTCAAATGCTGTAACTCCCGTAGTATCGCGAAGATGCCAGTAGGCACCGGCTAAACCCGGCGGCTGGCAAGCGTCGTGCATCTACAAGGCTAGGGAATCCGCAAGTTTCAGGGGAACGAGTTCAGAGATGTCCAAGTTGGGAATGCGCTGTCTTCGTCTAGTAGTGATGGTGGGAGGGATGTGTTTCGCGCCGGCAATGTGGGCGGCGCACGTCAACCCGCACGCGTTGAATAACAGCAAATCGAAGTCCGCGAAAGTTAACGAGACCCAGCATACCAAGCGTCGCATGCGCCATCTGGCGCGCAGCCGCAACACGACCGTACACACCAGTAGCACAAGATTGACGCGGGCCTCGGTCAGCGGTTCCCGGCACAGATATCACGAGCGCTTCTTCATGAGTTCGTTCGCCGAGGGGATTACCGGCGGCGACGTCACCGAAGGCGAAGATCCAGTCGTTCGCCAGGCAGCCATCGATGCCCTGGGCAACATGAACGGCACGGTGGTTGCGATCCAGCCGTCCAGCGGACGCGTGCTGGCCATGGTGAATCAGAGGCTGGCGCTGTCGAGTGGCGCGCAGCCTTGCTCGACCATCAAACTTTCCGTGGCTCTGGCCGCCTTGAGTGAAGGCTTGGTCTCGAAGGAAACCGAGGTTACGCTGGGGGGCCGCAGCCGCATGAATCTCACCGAAGCCCTGGCACACTCGAATAACGCATATTTCGAAGCGCTGGGCCGCAACCTGGGATTTGACAAGGTCGCTTATTACGCTCATCAGTATGGCTTGGGCGAATTGGCGGGCTACGATATCCCGGGCGAACAGTCGGGCACATATCCCGATGAGGTGATTCCGCAAAAACTCGGCGGTGTAGGCAAGATGTGCTCTTTCGGCGAGGGTATTTCGATGACGCCGCTGCAGTTGGGCGCGATGGTATCTGCGATCGCCAACGGTGGCACGCTTTATTACCTGCAGCATCCGACTACGCCGGAAGAGATCACGACTTTCCAGCCGCGCATCAAGCGGCAGCTTGATATTGCATCCCTGATTCCGGAAATTTCCGTCGGCATGGCCGGTGCAGTACAGTACGGCACGGCGCGTCGATTGGGCCTCAACTTTAACGAGGAAGAAATTCTGGGCAAGACCGGAACCTGCTCCCACGCTGGCACCCGCTTTGGCTGGTTTGCCTCTTATGCGAATACCAGCAGCGGACGCATCGTTGTAGTTGTTTTCCTGCAAGGGGGAAGACCTACGTTTGGACCGAAGGCGGCAGAAATTGCGGGCCTGATGTACCGCAATCTCTACGACCACAACTTCTTCATCGCGGGCACGCCAAGGCCTGCGGATTCCGCCGCAGCCGGACCTGCCAGCACGACGCCTTAGTCCCCACCATCTCTCACCGAAGCCTCTCCGCGGAGAGGCTTTTTGTTTTGCCGCAAGCTTCTCAGCCCCACGGAAGCTGAGAACTTTCTCACATCGAAAACGGCGAATTCTGCCGATAAGTAGCGTAGAGGCTCAGCATGAATCCGGTTCGACAAGAGGCCGGCTGCACCTCATCTCCCGCGCCCGGTGAGACTTAAGGCTGGAGGCCCTGTAAGAGATGAACGTGATGACCGCCATTAGCGGAAGCTACGATTACAGATTGGTGGCACTCTCGATCATGCTGGCGGTGTTCGCCTCGTACGCTACGCTGGATCTCGCCGGACGTGTAACCTCGTCGCGGGGACGGGTGCGCGCCGCATGGCTGAGCGCTGGAGCTGCGGCGATGGGGTTGGGAATCTGGGCGATGCACTATGTCGGCATGCTCGCCCTGACCATGCCGATGCCAGTTTCTTATCATCTTCCCACCCTGACGCTTTCGCTGTTGGCGGCGATCGCTGCCTCGGGAATGGCGTTATTCGTGGTTAGCCGGACGAAGATGAGTGTCTGGCAGGGAATCGCGGGCAGCGTGGTTATGGGTACTGGGATCGCGGCCATGCACTATACCGGCATGGCGGCAATGCGCTGCCGAGCCGTGATTGTCTATGACCGCAGAATTGTCGCGCTATCCATTTTCTTGGCGATCGTTATTTCCCTGGTGGCGCTGCAGCTTGCTTTCCGGCTGCGGGACGAGAAGAGAACGAGCGGGCGGAAAATCATCAGTGCGCTAGTCATGGGCAGCGCCATCCCACTGATGCACTACACCGGCATGTGGGCCGCGAGCTTTCGCGCTTCCGGGGTCGCGCCCGATCTCACACACGCCATCCGCATTTCAACGCTCGGCGTTGTGGCCATCAGCGCGAGTAGTTTTCTAGTGTTGGGGGTGGCGATTGCCTCATCGTTCTTCCACCGGTTTGTGGCCATCCAAAAGGGCGATCTACGAGTAGCTCGGCAGCATGAGTTGTATTTCCGGACGCTGGCGGAGGCGGTTCCAGAAATCATGTGGACTGCCGACCCCGATGGTTTGGACGACTACTTCAACCGGAAATGGTTTGATTATACGGGGATGACGCTCGAACAGAGCCGGGGCACGGGGTGGACGGTGATCGTCCATCCCGACGATCTGGCCCCGTGCAAATCGGAGTGGGAAAATGCGTTGCGTGGCGGGGAGTCCTACGACGTGCAGTATCGCTTGCGCGGGAAAGATGGAAGCTACCGTTGGTTTTTGTGCCGGGGCAATCCGATTCGCGACAGCAAGGGAGACATTATCAAATGGTTCGGTACCTGTACTGACATCGAAGACCAGAAGCAGAGTCAGCAGATTCTGGAAGAGCAGATTCTGGAGAGGACCATGCAACTGGCTGACGCCAACACGCACTTGCAGGAGGAAATGTCAGAGAAAGATTTCGCCCGCAGGGAATTCGATCAGCAGAATGAACGAATGATGGAAGAACTAAGAAAACGCTCGGAGCGGGCGACCATGCTGGCGAAGATGGGCGAACTGCTGCAGAGTTGCATTGGTTTGGATGAAGTGATCGCCGCCTCGCTGGGTTTTGCGCCTAAGATATTTCCTGCCGCTCGCGGAGCGATGGCGTTGCTGAATGGCACGCGCAGCCTGGCCGAAGTGACTGGCTCTTGGACCGATTGCCGGCTTCCCGCGACCGAGTTTGAGCCCGCTGAGTGCTGGGCGTTGCGGACGGGGCATCCACATCTGGTGCTGGCCGGCGATTCGACGGCGCCCTGCGCGCACGCTACGGGCGTGGAGAGCACGTACTTGTGCATCCCGATCCTGGCGCAGGGTAAAACGCTGGGCATCCTGCATTTTCAGGCTACGGATGAGGCGCCGCAACTGGAAGCGTCAGAGCTCTCGTTCAAGACGACTTTTGCGGCACAGGTTGGACTGTCCATCGCCAACATAAAACTGCGGGAAGCTCTGCGGACCCAGTCCGTGCGGGATGCCTTGACTGGCCTGTATAACCGGCGCTATCTGGAAGAGGTAATGGATCGCGAGGTGCGGCGCGCGTCGCGAGCGGCGCAGTCCCTGGGAGTCCTCATGATCGATTTGGATCACTTCAAGAGCTTCAACGATAGCCATGGCCACGACGCAGGGGATGCAGTACTGCGCGAGATCGGAGCGTCTCTTACGAAGGGCATTCGGGCGGAGGACTTCGTATGCCGATTCGGTGGGGAAGAATTTGTTGTTATCCTGCCCACAGCAGACCTGGCGGCTTCACGGGCGAGAGCAGAGCGTTTGCGATCGAAAACGAAAGAACTGACTATCCTCCACCAAGGCAAGTCAATGGGGATGATCACGATTTCCGTGGGCGTGGCGGTGTTTCCCGAGCATGGCATGTCGCCCAAGGAATTGATGGTGGCGGCTGACGCTGCTCTGTATGAGGCCAAGCGCGGTGGACGCGACCAGGTTGTCGTGGCGTTGTCGAAGGCGGTTGAGGAGGTGGCGATGCCCGCGACCGAGAAATCGGCTGGCAGTTGGGGTTAGTCCTCACCGCACAGTTCCACCGACAGTCCTGTTTCGAGTCGCTGGAAAGCGCGAACGCCCAGCCTTTTCGGCCGGGCGTCCCGTTTGATCGGTCTAACCTAAATTACTTGTTCTTGCGCTCGTCGCGCTCGACCACTCCGTCCTTGATATTGACGATACGGTGAGCGTACTCGGCGATGTCATGCTCGTGGGTGACCAGCACGATAGTATTTCCCTCGCCGTGCAGGCGGTCAAACAAGGCCATGATCTCGTTTCCAGTTGCGGAATCGAGGTTGCCCGTAGGTTCGTCCGCCAGGATGATCGAGGGCCGGTTGACCAGAGCGCGGGCGACGGCGACGCGCTGGCGCTGGCCGCCGGAAAGCTCGTTGGGCTTGTGCGTCATGCGCGATTCCATGCCAACTGCCGTCAACGCCCCTTTGGCGCGTTCGATGCGCTCTCCGGTCGGAATGCCCGCGTAGATCAGCGGCAGCTCCACATTGTGCAGAGCAGTGGCGCGGGCCAGCAGGTTGAAGGTCTGGAACACGAAGCCGATTTCCTTGTTGCGGATGCGAGCCAGTTCGTCATCGTCGAGTTCGCTCACCAGTTGGCTGTTGAGCCAGTATTCGCCCTTGGTAGGCGTGTCGAGGCAGCCGATCAGATTCATCAGCGTGGACTTGCCCGAACCGGAGGGCCCCATGATGGCAACATATTCTCCGCGCTCAATGCGGAGGTTGACCCCGCGCAGGGCGTGCACCTGTTGCTCCGAACCCATATCGTAGGTCTTCCATAGATCCACGGCTGCGATCATGCAGGACTCAGGCGGGGCTGAAATGACGTTGGTGGGCATGCTGATTACTTCCGCGGTTGCCATGTTTTTCTCCTGCTCCGGTGGCACTGGGTTCTCCGAGATTAGATTCGACTCCGAGAGCTCCGTCTTGTCTTCGAGACCGAGACCAATGTTCTGGGCCTGACCGGCTTCTCCTTGGACGGATGAAGCTGGCGAAGGTTATGTCTCGTCTTCCTTCTTGGGGGCCGAGTTATCGACTTTCACGCTACTGCCGGAACGCAGCGTGCGCAAAATCTTGTAACTTCCGGTGATGACCTCGTCCCCTTCTTTCAAGCCATCGAGCACTTCGATGTCACTGGTTCCGGTAATGCCTGTACTAACGAGCACGAACTCCGCCTTCTTGTTGCGAATGACGAAGACGCCCTGGACATCTTCTTTCTGATCTTTGCCTTTGTCCTTCGAGGTGGTTTCTTTCGGTGCTGGCGCCGCAGCATGTACGGAACCCGGGGAAGCCTTCTCTTGCTCTAACTGGGCCCTGCTGCGTATGGCGAGCGCCTGAATAGGGATGGTCAGCACGTTGCCGCGGGCCGCGGTCATGATCTTGGCAGTAGTGGAGAGTCCCGGACGCAGATCCTTGGGAGGGTCGGTCACAGTGACGACCACTTTGAAGTCCTTGGCCTCTTCGCTGGTCGAGGTCTGCTGGGACGTAGCCACGCCGGTGGAACGGACGATGGCATTGTCTCCGATCTCGGTGACGGTGCCGTGGAAAATCTTTTTAGGGATGGCGTCAACAGTCACTTCGGCGGGTTGGCCCAGATGCACATTCACGATGTCCGTCTCATCCACTTTCACTTCAGCCGTAATCACCGACATGTCGGCGAGCGTCATCAGCGTGCTGCCCGGTGCATTCTGAATGCCCATTACCACTGTCTCGCCTTCGCGCACTGGAAGGTTGGTAATGACGCCGTCGTAGGGCGCGGTATAGGTGGCCTTCTGCAACACATCCGCATAGCGAGTGAGTGTGGCCCGGTTCTGCGATATATGTTTATCGGCAGAATCCTTTTGCGCCTTAGCCTGGGCTACGCGGGCTTGCGCCTGAACCAGACCGGAATCGGCAGTGGCCCAGGCATTCCTGCGGCTATCGAAATCGGACTTGGAAATTAGGCCATCCTTAAACAGACTCTGAGCGCGCTCCCAATCCAGCTTGTTGCGATCATAGTCGGCTTGGGCGCGCCGCAGATCGGCATCGGAAGTCCTTAGGGCAGCGTCGGCGGCGAGGGCATCGGTCTCAGCGGCTTGTAGAGAAGCCTGATTGGCGTTCACGTCCGCGGAAGACTGCACGTTTTCCAATTGAGCCAACAATTGACCCTTCCTTACGTGGTCCCCTTCTTTGACAAGCAGATGCGTGATCTTGCCAAAGGCATTGGCACCGATGTTGACATACGTCTTAGGCCTGATCTCGCCTGAGGCGCTCACCACCGACGACAAATCCTGACGCTGTGCTTTCCCGGTCTGCACCGTGGCTACGTTCTTGCCACTCTGGTGAACCGTGATGCCGACAATGATGGCCAACAGCACCAGCACGCCGGCGCCAATCGCAATTTTCTTCCAGGGTTTCATGTTTCCATCACCATCCGGGGCTATCGTGATCTCGGCCAGCAGCGGCCCAGACCGCAGTTGACTTTCCGAAGGTCCTTCCGAAGGTACCCCTCCGATCGAAGCTACCCCTCGACGCACCGCAGGGCGACGGGCACACATTCAGAGATACGATCCTGAAAGCAGGAAAGTTCCAATCTGGTTGGAGTGCCGAGACCCTGGGGAAACCGGAGAGTAGCCACGCCCCGGGAAAGCAAACTTATAGCAGCTTGAAATTATAGCTGGATCAATCGGCGTAGTCCTAAAAAAAATCGAACTGGGCAACTCGGCTGGAATATCGCCGCGTCCAACGAAACGGCAGAGTTCAGGTCGTCAATCCATTCTTTTGATGCGACTTAGCCTTGCTTTCGCCCAACTGAGGGCCTAGAATAGTGCGACAAAGCTTTGTCGTGGCAGGAGTCCCTCTCATGTTCCGGGTTGGTTCACGTTACCTTTTATCAGTTATTTTCCTGGCAGTTGCCACAGGTCTGGCCGATCCGGCCAAGGCCCAAAGCGACAAGCCCGCTGCCGCGAGCAATCCCCAGTCCGGCGCAACCGTTACCAGCTCTCCCACCCAACCCACGGATGAGATCGATCCCCTGAAACGCCAGCCTACGGAGAAGCAGAAGAAGCAGCAGGGAAAATCTCTCAAGGTTGAGCTCAGCAAGACGTACAAGAAATGGTTAAACGAGGACGTGATCTGGATCATCACCGACCAGGAACGAGCCGCCTTTAAGCAGCTCTCGAACGACGAAGAACGCGACAACTTTATCGAAGCCTTTTGGCAGCGCCGCGACCCCACGCCCGACACGGAAGAGAACGAGTACAAGGAAGAACACTACCGGCGCATCGCGTACGCAAATGAGCATTTCGCCGCTGGAATTCCAGGTTGGAAAAGTGATCGCGGACGGATTTACATCATGTATGGCGCTGCCGACGAAGTCGATTCGCATCCCTCGGGAGGAGCCTATGAGCGGCCGATGGAAGAGGGCGGCGGGGAAACTTCCACGTTTCCCTTCGAACAGTGGCGATACCGCTACCTGGAGGGCATTGGGCAGGAAGTGATCATCGAATTCGTCGACTCCTGTATGTGCGGCGATTACCACATGACCATTGACCGCTCCGAGAAGGACGCGCTGAAATACACACCCAACGCCGGCCTCACGCAATATGAGCAGATGGGTATGGCCAGCAAGGCCAGCCGCTTCAGCGGTGGTAGCGGTTTGGAGCAACTTGGATCTGGCCCCATGACTGCCAACAATGCATCCAAGGAGTTCGATCGCCTGTCCCAGTTTGCCAAGCTGCAAGCGCCGCCACCAGTCAAGTACAAGGATCTTGAAGAACTCGTTACCACAAAGCTCATCACGAACCTGATGCCCTTCGACGTGCGCACGGATTTTGTGAAGGTCACCGGGGACACGGTGCTGGTGCCCATCACCATCCAGATGAAGTATCGCGACATCACCTTCGCCAACAAAGATGGCGTGCAGCGCGGCACGGTGAATATTTTTGGCCGCGTGACCACCTTAACCGGACGCATTGTGCAGACTTTCGAAGACCCGGCCCAGGTCGATGTCCCAGCCGAGCTGCTGCCCCGGATGGCGGAGAACTCGTCGGTATATTGGAAGGCAATCCCCCTTCGCCCCGGACGTTATAAGATTGATATTGCCGTGAAAGATGTGAACGGCGACCGTAAAGGCGTTTGGAGCCGTGGCATTCAGGTACCGGAGTACTCCGATGACAAGCTGTCGACGTCGTCACTCATCGTGGCCGACGTGATGGAGCCAGTGCCTACCAAGGACGTAAGTACGGGCAGTTTTGTGATCGGCCTGAATAAAGTTCGCCCGCGTGTGGCTCCGGCAAACGGCAAGCCGGCCTTGTTCAAGCGCACCCGCGATCAAAAGGTGAACTTCTGGATGCAAGTCTATAATTTGGGCGTGGACGAGAAGACGCACAAGCCTTCGGCCACGTTTGAGTACGCTATCGTTAACATCGCGACCAACAAATCGGTGGTTCAGAAAACGGAATCCACCGAGACGATGGGGAATGTGGGCGAACAGGTCACGCTGCAGAAATCGATTGCGTCAGCGAATCTGCAGCCCGGCGTGTATCGCATCGACATCAAAGTGAACGACAACATCTCCAAGCAGACCATTGATCCGTCAGCGACGTTTGCTGTAGAGTAACGGACTGCTTGATTCCCTGGGGGTGGGAGTGAGCCTTCGCCAGCTCGGATCTTGGGCGGTGATCATCGCGCTGTCGCTTCCCGCGTGGGCCGGAGAACGGCCGGGCGCGATCTCGGGATACGTCCGCGACGCCTCGGGCATCCCCCAAATGGGTGCCGTGGTGGAGATCGTTGGCTCGGCGGCGCGGACCTTAACTGTGTTTACCGACGGCGCCGGTTTCTTCTCAGCTGCTGATCTGCTGCCGGGGCTCTATTCCGTCAAAGTTTCAGCTCCTTCTTTCCTGCCTGCCTTGCGTGAAAAAGTTGGCTTGCATCCCGGCACCAACGTTCACCTGAACATCACCTTGAACACGTTGTTGAACGCCATCCGGGTAGGCCCGCTGCGCGGGACCGCCGATGATGACGATTGGAAGTGGACGCTGCGCTCCGTGGCCAATCGTCCCGTCCTGCGTGTGTTCGACGATCCGGGCGCAGAGCAGCAGGGCCATGACCTGAAGGCGAGTCTCTCGTTCCTGGCAGGTTCGGCGGCAGGGGGTTACGGCAGTGGCTCCGACATGAGCACCGGTTTCTCCGTGGAGCGCTCCATTTTCTCCGTCGATCGCGTCGGCCTCAGTGGAAACGTCGGTTACGGAGTCGGTCTTCCCGCTGCCGTTCTGCGCGCCATGTACTCGCACCGCCTGCCGGACGGTTCCGGGCCGTCCATGGCGGTCACCATGCGCCGCTTTGCGCCTTCCGATCCTAACCTGCATTCGGCCGCACTACAGGCCCTGGCGCTCAATGCGGGAGACGATATTAGCATTGGCGACGTACTTGAGTTGAAGTTTGGCAGCGAACTGCAGACAATCCAGTTTCTAGGGCACGTTACCGCATTCCGGCCCTACGGTTCCATCGACCTGCACCCCTCTCCTAACACCGTCGTGGAGTATGACTACGCCACTTCTTTGCCCAATACCCGGGCCGAGAAGGGTTTCGATTCCGCGCCTGCGGACCTTAGCGAAGCTGATCCTCGGGTCAGCATGACCAATTTCACCACTCGGCTGGAGCGCGCCCACCACCAGGAGTTGAGCGTCTCGCGGCGCATGGGCAAGAACAACCTGCAAGTCGCAGTGTTTAGGGATCGCGTGGCCAACACGGCGTTGATCGGGACTGGTGACGTCACTGCCGCTGGCGGATCCCTCTTGCCGGATATTTACTCTGGCACCTTCACGTATGCCGGCGATACCCTGAATACTCGCGGCCTGCGGGTCGTGCTCGAACGCAAGTTTTCTTCCGATCTCTCCGCCACTCTGGACTACGCCTACGGCGGCGTTCTTGACCTGACCAAACCTGACGTTGAGATTCAGGACATCCGGCACTGGATCAGCACCCAGAACCGTCACGCCGTGGCCGGCAAGCTGAGCGGTACCCTGCCGGGCGCTCATACCCACTGGATCGCCTCCTATCGCTGGGTCAATGGCCCGGCGTTGACACCGGTGGATATGTTCAATGCCTCGCCGGGACAGAGCGATCCCTACCTGAACGTTTTCATCCGTCAGCCCATTCCGACCCTGGGCTTCCTGCCCGCGCACATGGAAATGCTGGTCGACCTGCGCAACCTGCTGGCACAAGGCTACGTGCCCGTTATGGGGCAGGACGGCCAGACCGTGTATCTGGTCCAGGCCGCCCGCTCGGTTCGAGGCGGCGTGACCATCACGTTCTAGCCTGAATTCTCTCGATGCAATCTCCCTTAGGCAGGGCCTGCCGGTTCGCTGAGGTTACCCTGCGGGTTACCTTATCGATAAAATCTATTGCTTCTATCAGTACTCAATGGTTGACTCTTGGGATAGGGTTTCGGTAGTGTTTCTAGTGCGGTTGTGCGCTGCATCTTGTTAGTATGCAAGGAATTGCAGGCCTCCCAGGTAGTCGGCCTGAAACTCCGCCTGCCGCGCCAGACGTCAGCCCCTTAAAACAGATCAGCTTCAAGGAGACTTTATGAAAGTGCGCATCATCCTCGTGTTTGTGCTTCTGGCCGCCGTCAGCCTCTCGGCACAGACCTTCCGCGGCACGATTCTCGGCACCGTCACCGACCCCTCGGGCGCAGTGGTTGCCGGAGCCAAGGTCACGGTGAAGAACGTGGGCACGGGATTGGAGCGCACCACCGACACCAGTGCCGACGGCAGCTATGCCCTGCCAGAACTGCCGATTGGCACCTATACGGTGACGGTCACGCTGACTGGCTTCCAGACCTCCGTGACCACCGGCGTTGTGGTGGACGTGGCCACCGAGCGCCGTGTAGACGCCGCGCTGAAGACCGGCGCGGTTTCGACCAAGGTGGAAGTATCCGCCGACACGTTGCCCCTGGTGGAGACGACCACCAATGACCTCGGCGGCGTGATTACGGCGCAGACCGTTGAGAACATGCCGGTCAACGGTCGTGACTACACTAAGCTGATTTTCCTGAATCCCGGTGTTGCCGGTTCTCCGGACCAGATTACGGATTCTCCCGGTTCCTTCGGAGAGTTTTCCATGAACGGC
Organism: Candidatus Acidiferrum sp.; assembly: GCA_035568115.1. Classification (GTDB taxonomy): domain Bacteria; phylum Acidobacteriota; class Terriglobia; order Terriglobales; family Acidobacteriaceae; genus Sulfotelmatobacter. The sequence goes on along the minus strand of DATMOP010000037.1, from coordinate 47,726 downwards.
GCACGTGGCCGGTCCAACAACTACCTGCTCGATGGCACTGACATGAACGACGGTTACCGCAACGACCCGGCCATCAACGAAGCCGGCGTGTTCGGGACGCCCGCGACTATTTTGCCCATCGACGCCGTGGCCGAAGTAAATGTGATTTCAAACTTTCAACCGGAATATGGCCGCAACTCTGGGGCAATCGTCAACATCGTGACCAAGAGCGGCACCAACACTCTGCACGGAAGTGCGGGCGAATACTTCCGTAACAGCGCTTTGGATGCGCGCAATTATTTCAATATTGCCGGCCAGCCGAAGGCTCCGTTCCACAACAACCAATATGGTGCCTCTATAGGCGGTCCGATCGTAAAGGACAAGACATTCTTTTTCTTCGACTACGAAGGGCAGCGAGAACCCGTGGGTGTAGTCACGATTGCGAGTGTTCCAGGTACCGGCAGCGGACCGAATGGTCAACTGGCTCCCGCCGATTCGAGCAATCCGGTCATACAGGCACTGCTCGCTCGCCATCCCTGGCCTGCGCCGAACCTACCGAACGGCCAGGCATCCGTCGTCTCGCCTTCGTATAACAATCTCACGAGCCTTATCGCCAAGATCGACCATAGCTTTAACCAGAGCAACCTGCTCACCGGAAGGTATTTCTTTGGAGACAGTGTGCAGTCATTCCCCCTGGCCCTTACGGCGACGGGCGGGCAGTTGCCTGGCTTCAACACATTCACGCCGACCCGGGTGCAGTTGGTGTCGCTCTCGTACAACCACTTTTTCGGCTCGAATAAGGTGAATGAACTCCGTTACGGCTGGAACCGGTTTGCAGAGGGTTTCTTCCCCGCCGACCAGAATTTTCATCCCAGCTCGATCGGGCTTTGCGCGGCGACCACTGCTGCTGATTGCAATGGTGGACCGTTCGATTCCGGATTACCGATCATCCAGGTCAGCGGCGTGGCGCAGCTCGGGGCGACCAGCAGCGTCCCGCGTCATAGGGTCGACAGCAACAATCAGATCCTCGACAATTTTTCCTGGAAGATCGGCAAGCACGACGTGAAGTTCGGCGTCGACTTTCACCGTACCTCCGTGCAGCAGTATTTCGACAAGTACTTCCGGGGCAGGCTCCGTTTCAAGGATCAGACTAGCTCCGGGGGGCTTTCAGCAATTGGCAATTTCCTCGCCGGAAATGTTACTGACGGTTTCCAATATTTCGGGGATTCGACCCGCCATACGTTTGACAACAATTTCGGTTTCTATGTTCAGGACAGTTTCCGTGTGACACCGCGGCTTACGTTCAACTACGGACTGCGCTGGGACTACTTCGGCGTCGTGAAGGAGAAGAACAATCTGCTGACCAACATCACCAGTGTCTCTCCATCACCGGGGACTGGAACATTCACGCTAACGCAAGTCGGGCAACCCGGTTTGAGCAGCTTGTACAATCCGGACAAGAAGGATTTCGCACCGCGAGTGAGTGTGGTTTGGAATGTGACTGGCAAGGGCAGGACTGTCGTGCGTGCCGGTTACGGCATCTTCTTTGACGCTTTCTCGCAGGACATGGTACTAGGCCACCTTCCGTATGCACCGTTCTTCGATCCCGGTCCAGCCTATAACAACTTCGGCCCGGCGCCAATTCTTTCAACAGGAGCGGTGGGGGGGCCAATTGTTGCTGGGAGTCCGGTTTACAATGCAACGAGCACCTGTACCTTCGAGTGCGACGCCTTCGGCTTCGACCGCAATATCAAGATGCCATACATGGAGAACTACAACCTGAACATCCAGCAGCAGATCTCCAATAAGGCAGTATTCCAGGTGGGCTACGTCGGGGCGCAGGGGCATCGTTTGTGGCGCTTCTTCGACATCAGCCAGCCCAGTACCGCGCAAATCAACGCTGCGGATATTGCATGCGCATGCATTAACGACTTCGGCGGTGCGGCACGGCCGCTCAACGGTAACCCATACGGTGCGTTCTATGTGCTGCAGGAGAACTCGACCGGCAAGTCCAACTACAACGCGCTCCAGGCCAGCCTGCGCCTCACCGGCTGGCACGGCGTTACCTCGATTGTGAACTACGTCTGGTCAAAGTCCCTGGATAACTCAAGTGACGGAGAAGACTTCGAACCTAACGCAGCTCAGCCTAACGACAGCACCAATCCACAGCTTGAGTACGGTCCGTCAAATTTCAATATTCCGCACCGCTTCACCTGGAACTTCTCTTATGAGTTCCCGAAGATGGGCGGGAACTGGCAGCGCCTGAAAAATGGTTGGGGCATCAACAGCATATTGACACTCCAGAACGGGCAACCTTTCCAGCTAAACTACAACTTCCAGGACGACTTCAGCGGGAGCGGCAACGCCTTCGATCGGCCAGACGTGGTGGGACCGATCAAGTACCATCCCCGTAATCCGTACAATTATCTTGATCTCAGTTCCTTCGCAATTCCGTGCACAGTAAACGGGAGCGCCTCGGGCGCAGCGGCCGACTGCGTTATTGGTACACGCCACTACGGGAACGAGGGCCGCAACTCGCTGCATGGCCCGGCTTTCAAGGAATGGAACTTCGCGATTTACAAGACCACAGCGATCACGGAGAGGGTCAGCATGCAGTTGCGCGCTGACTTTTTTAATATTGTCAATCACCCCAATTTCGCCAACCCCTTCTTGCCGGCCTTTATCGCGGACGCCGGCGCGGCTGGCTTCGCGCTGAACAGCACTGGAACCCGCGAAGTAGGCGGTGGGGGCTATCCCATCACCGCCACTGGCGACGTCGGTATCGGCAATCCGTTCATCGGCGGCGGTGGACCGCGCGGTATTCAGTTGGCTGCGGTCTTCAAGTTCTAACTTACGCTCTCGATTCTCGCTATACGACGTCCACGGCCCCTGCCGCTCGCGGCAGGGGCGTTTACTGCCAACCCTCTCCCGCCCGTCGTATGACTTCCGTCACTAGGTAACCTGATTCCGCCGATGTTACGCTGCTCTCGTATTCCTCCCTCAAAGCGTCTGTTCCGGAGACCGTGATGCGACGTCCTACTTCTGCTGTATTCGTCCTTATGCTTGGCGTGTGCCTTGCCGCGCCAATCATTGCTCATGCCCACCACGTCAAGCAGTCAGCTACGGCTTCGATGCCGGTGACCACGTCGTCCGCGCAGGCGCGGGCTCTCTACGAGAAGGGCATGCAGGATTACGAGTACCTCTACCTGGAGCGTTGCAACGATGACTGGCGCGCCGCCGTGAAGGAAGATCCCAAGTTTGCGGTGGCGTGGGCCTGGCTTGCCTTTAACAGCAGCAATCCCGAGGAAGTAAGCGCAGCCCGCGAAAAGGCTAAGGCGCTCGCGCCCAAGGCAACCCCCGGGGAGCAGTTGATGGTCGCCTGGATCGCCAAAGTGCAGGAAGGGGACTTCATTGGCGGCATTTCCGCCATGAATGATCTGCTGGAAATGTATCCCAAGGACAAGCACCTGCTTTACCTCGCCGGCAACTGGCTGATGCTGGAAGACGGCGATGAGCAGTCGTTGAAAATTATGGAGAAGGCGCTGGCCCTCGACAAGAATTTTCCCGCCGCACTCAACGATCTGGCCTACCTCTACGCTCGCAACCGGCAATTTGCCAAGGCGTTTGCCGATATGGACCGCTACGTCGCGCTACTGCCCAAGGAACCGAATCCCCAAGACTCCTATGGCGAGCTGTTGCGCATGGCGGGAAACTTTGAAGGATCGTTGCAGCACTACAAGGCGGCGTTGAAGATCGATCCGGATTTCGTCACTTCTCAGGTTGGCCTGGGAGATACCTATGCGCTCATGGGGAACCAGGAGCAGGCGCGAGTGGAGTACGACAAGGCCATCCGCTTCGCCCACAATGAAGCCGATCGTCTTGCCTACGGCATGCAGAAGGCGATGACGTGGGTGCGTGACGGGAAATTCGCCGAGGCAGACAAGCTGTTCCAGGAGATTGCGCAGACTGGACACGCCAAAGAACAAGACTTGCAGGAAGCGCAGGCCTATCGGCACCTGGCCGAGTATCAGGTGGACGATAACAGCGCCCTGAAATATCTGCAGGAGGCCGAGGAATCGCTGGGGCATCGCAGCACGATTTCCAAAGGCGATAAAGATGAGGAACTCTCTCGCATTCTGCGCAATCGGACGGTGCGCGCCGCGCATTCTGTCAATCAGGTTTTGGCCGACAAGTCGTTGAAGCAACTTGAAGCCATGGCTACCGGAAGCCGTAACCGCGTGATCCAGAGTTCCTACAATGGCGCGGCTGGAGCTCTGCTGATCGACCAAAAGAAGTTCGACGAAGCCATCGCCTATCTGGAAGAAGATCAGGACAATCCTTTCACCATGGAACTTCTGGTGCAGGCCTACTACCAGACCAATCAGTCCGATAAATTGCATCAGGCCGAGGCTCGGCTGCGAGGCACCAACGTTCCCACCATGGAGCAAGCTCTCGTGGTCCCCGCCGCACGCTCACGTCGGCCGCAAATCTAGGGCGCTTGTAACGGATCTTCACAGTTTGGTCTATACTGTCGAACGCCAGCGGGAAGGCTAGAAACCTTCCGCTGGCGTTGGCTCTTAAAGACGTTAGTAGAAAGGGTTTAAGACCAGGTTCGGAGAAATTTGGTTCAGAATTTGGTTTCAGAATTAATGCCTTCTAAGATCGATCGCCGTTCCCGCGAAAGAGTCGTCACCAAGGTGCCGGTACGCGTCCGTGGCGCTGCAGCGAATACCGAATTGAGCGCTCAGACTCGTGATGTCAGCACGAATGGTGTATTTCTCTACACCAAGTCCCGCATGGCCGAGGGCTCGGACGTGGAATTGGTTCTCATTCTTCCTCCAGAGTTAACCAGCGGAGACAAGTGCTGGGTATGCTGCCATGCCCGGGTGTTGCGCGTGGAGCAGGGACCCGGCCAGGACTTCGGGGTCGCGGCCGAGATCCGGCGCATGGATATCCTGCCTGAGATTCCCGCCTAGGTTTTCGTTCTGCCCGGAATTGCCACACCAATCATGCTGCTGAGTGCTTGTTTAAGGCCGAAACACGTCCAGCCGTGACGCCCGGAAACGCCCAAAATGCCCATTGTCAGGCAAGAGGTGCCGGGGGGTGGAGGTGCGGTCCGCTAAAAGTTTGAGAAAACGCTTCCCCTCACAGCGACCTTGGTGCAATAATGGCGGCCCAAGAATTGCTCTGGCCAAACTAAGGACTCAGGTGGCCCTAGTATGTGGATTGAAAAACTGTCAGACGGTGTGGTGCAGGTGCAGACCCCCATTGGACCGCGTTATTTAATGCCCTCATTTCTTCAGCGGGTATATTTCTTGTGGATGTTCCGGCACTTTCCCATTCTTCCTCACGCCGTGCTCAGCACGGGCCAACAGAGAATGATTGACCGCTTATGTTCCGAGCAGCGGTTCGTCTCCATGGCGTACGCCGATGGCATGGACGACGCACCGGTAATCGGTACGGTAGAGAGGCGCCCAAAGATGGGGTTGGATTCCTTGCCGCCTCGCCGTCCGGTGGTAAGCGAGAGTCCGGCAGGGATGGCGGCGGAAGCGCGCCAACGTTCCTAGGTACTGATTCGTTCACTTCGGACAGTCGCCACGCCCGCTATCGACGCCCATCATTTTATTCCCGAGTTGTGCCGTCACGCCCCGCACGCCCGCGCCAGTTCGCGCCATGACCGCGCGTGCGGGAAATGTTACAATCACAAATTGTCCCGCCGTAGAAATTCCCATCACGGGCGCGTAGCTCAATTGGCAGAGCAACTGACTCTTAATCAGTAGGTTGTAGGTTCGATTCCTACCGCGCTCACCAGCCTTTTCAGTCTTTCGCCTTCTGGTCGTCAAGTTCAATGCTATCGCAGCAGAAACCAACGTCAACTCCACGAGAGCGTTGTGACAGAAGCAGGGGGTAGGGTTAGCTCCGCCGTCAGCGCCCCCATGTACAGCACCACGGAACGCACCGCCGCAGCAGCGTTGGTCGCCACCAAAACTCTCTGACCATCTGGATTCTCGCAGGCGACGTGATCAACGTCGGGAAGCGTGCCCTGGGAATCGAAGCGGCGTGCGCCACGGCGAATCACGCGGGAAAAATGCGCGAATGCCCAATACTGGCCACTGCGCGTGATTTCGCGCGTCCGCGAGTGAATCGTGACCAATCCACCGCACGGGAACGGGCCGATGTTAGGACGCCCGTTCTCATCGAGAGCCAGATTCCAACCGGTCACCGACTGGCACCAGTTGCGAAGAGCTTCGGTAAAAGTGTGCCCCCATTTGGCCCAATCAGTGGCGTAGTCGGGACTGGTGTAATCGGGGCCGCCCTCCGTCCAATGCATCTCCGCATCGGGATGCGCTTCGTGAACCTTGGACATCATGCTCGCGCCACCGGCATAGCCGTGCCACGCCACAGCGTTGGCATACTTGCGCACGTCCGGATCGTCGAGTTCGCAAATCACGCGGCCCCAAAGATTGTAGTTGTGATCAAGGAGCCAGATCTTCGCCGGAATGCCGTTATCCCTCAGCACCGGGCCCAGGTGGCTTTTCACGAACCCGATTTCATACTCCTGTCCCCACAGGCATGCGGGCATGCGGCCGTCCTGATCGGTGTCCACTTCATTCTGCGAGGTCACGGCCTGGATGGGGACGCCCTCGGCCGCATACGCTTGCAGGAACTTCAGGAAATATTGGGCGTAACTCGCCAGATACTTTCCCCGCATCGAGCCGCCCAGCATGGAACCGTTGGCTTTCATCCAACCCGGAGGGCTCCAGGGGGAGGAAAACAGAAACAGGTCAGGATTCACCTTGCGCGCTTGCCGCAATGATGGCAGGAGGTACGCCCGATCGTGATCGATTGAGAAGCGCTTCAGTTCAGGATCGGGTTCGCCTTCGTCGAAGCCGTAAAGTTCCGTCGAGTAGTCACTCGCGCCGATGCAGGTGCGACAGACATTGAGTCCCAACTCCGAAGGGTGAAAAAGTTCGTGGAACAGATGCTCCCGTGCATCGCCGGAGAGCTGGCCGAAAATGTAGCAGGAGGCGTCGGTAAAGGCAGCACCGAAACCCAGAATCTCCTGGAATTTGTCTTCGGGATTGAGTGCGATGACGTTCCCAGAGGGTTTTTGGCCGGAGCTCGGTCGCCACGAAAGCGCTGGCGCGCGCTCGAAGCGCCGCTTCTCGTCGGTCACGCGAACGGTGATTTCGCCAGAAGCGGGGTTGGCTGAGGGTACCGAAGCCCAAGCCGGCAGTGATTCTGTAGCGGCGCTGGCTGCCAGTCCTGCAGCGGTCAATTTAAGAAAGTCGCGTCTCGTGCGCGGGTTGGACATTCTGCCTCTCCACAACTCAGAAGCTATTAGATATACCAGAGCGGGATACGACTTTCCACCTTGCCAAGTTGGTGGTGCGAGGTGCATCGTAAAACGAGCGCGTGGGAATGGCGAAAACACCAGGAATTCGGGTCGAGCAGGTCGCCAGCTTCCGGCTGCGGCGCCACCATTTGCGGACTGAGCCGCCGGAGGACGCGGTCACCATTTGCCGCGATGTGTGCGGCGTGCAGGCGCAAGTGATGTCGGCGGCGTATCTGCAACTGTGGACGCGCAATCATGCCATCACGCGAGCCGAGATTGAAAGCGCGCTGTGGCAGACGCGCACGTTGGTTAAGACTTCTCTCATGCGGCAGACGCTGCATCTCGTCCCGACCGATGAATTCCTGCTCTACATTTCAGCCCTCAGACCGAGCCGCTACGCGCAGGCGATGCGCGTCATGGCAAGATGTGGCATTTCGCGTGATGAAAGCGAAGCCCTCATCCCACGGATCATGGACATCCTTTCTGCGGGGCCACTCAGCAGACCCGCGATCGCCGCTGCGATTCGTCCCAAAGCGAGCAAGCGAGTGCGTTTCTGGATGGAGAACTCCTGGAGTCTGGTTCGTCTGCCGGTGGCGGAGGGCCTGGTCTGTTACGGCAAGGGTGAGGGCAACGCAATCGTTTTCATCCGCGCGGACCATTGGTTGCCCAACCTGAAGCCTGAGTTGATGTCTGCGACGGACGCGCAGTGCGCTCTCTTGCGAAAGTATTTGCGCTCCTACGGCCCGGCGACGCTCACTGACTTCTCGCACTGGGCGGGCATCCCCATGCAAGAAGTAAAACCGCTTCTGCCTCAGCTCGAAGCCGAGCTGGCAGAAATTCCGGGGGATAAGCAGAGCAGTTATTTGCTTCGCGAGGATGTGGCTGTACTAGACAAGAGTTCAAGAACGGCAGCCTGCATCCGCCTGCTGCCGATCTTCGATTCCTATCTGCTCGCGCATCGCGAGAAGGACCACCTGCTGAGCGCGCAGCACTATAAGCGCGTCTACCGCAACCAGGGGTGGATCTCGCCCGTGGTGCTGATCGATGGTGCGGTCGCCGGTATCTGGTCGCACAAACTTAAAAACAAAAAGCTGTTCGTAGAAATCCAACCGTTCGGCAAGCTCTCTAAGCCGGCAAAAGCTGGGATTGAGCGGGAAGCCGAGAGCCTGGCGGCATTCTTCGAAGCCAAACTGGGCCTAAAGTTCTAGCATCCGTATCGGGAAGCGATTTTCTCCGCGTCTCCGCGAGCAGTTCTCCGCAATTTCCGCGCTTTAAGATTTTGCCTAAGCCAGACATAAAGGCTTGATTCGCGGAGGGCGCGGGGATTTGCTTTTGTGGCGGCGGCATATGAGGATATCAGTGGATGATCGTGAACTTCGCGGAGCGGGCGCATAATCACAACTGGGAACTGGACCCGGTTACAAGGTCCTTGCTCGATACTGATTTCTACAAGCTGCTGATGCTGCAGTTTATCTGGAAGCATTATCCAAAAACCCGCGTGCAGTTTACTTTGTTCAATCGCTCTTCCAGCGGCCCCGTAGACACTTTTGCGCACGAAGAACTCACTGCCCAACTGGATCACGCCCGCAACGTCCGCTTTCGAAGGTCTGAACTGGTCTGGCTCGCCGGCAATACGTTTTATGGCCGCCGGGGAATCTTTGAGCCGGCCTTCCTGGAATGGCTGGAACGCGATTTCCGATTGTCGGACTATGAACTGTCGGTGCGGGACGGCCGTTTTCATCTATCTTTCGACGGCCTGTGGACCGATACGACCATGTGGGAACTCTATTCGCTCTCTATCATCAATGAGCTGCGGACCAGAGCGAATCTGAAAAGGTTGAGCGAGTTTGGTCTCGACATCCTATACGCCAAGGCGAAGACCAAACTGTGGAACAAGATCGAGAGCCTGCGCGACGTCCCCAACCTTAGCGTCGCGGATTTCGGAACGCGACGCCGCCACAGCTTTCTTTGGCAGGAATACGTTGTGGAGGCCATGGCGGCGAATCTGGGCAGCGGCTTCACGGGAACCTCGAATGCGTTTCTTGCTCACAAGCACGACCTGGAGGCGATTGGAACCAATGCGCACGAGATCCCCATGGTCCTCGCTGCACTGGCTCCGCAGGATGATGACGAGGCCCTGAAGGCTTCTCAATACCAGGTCCTCGAGATGTGGCAGCAAACTTACGAAGGCGCGCTCCGCATCATGCTGCCCGATACTTTCGGAACCACGCAATTTCTCGAGGATGCGCCGGACTGGGCTGCTGATTGGACCGGCCAGCGCATTGACAGCAAGGATCCGTATATAGCTGGAGATGAATATATCGAGTGGCTGAAGGCCCGCGGCCGCGATCCACGAGACAAACTCATCATCGCTTCGGATGCACTGGACGTTGACGACATCCTCGGACTGCACGCATATTTCGGCGGCACGCTCGCCCGCGGAATCACCGCTGCTGATTTTCGCAGCGCAGCCGACTTCCACGATCGCCGCAAGTGGACCCCCGGCCGCCGCATTCGCTTCAGTGCAGGTTGGGGGACGCTGCTGACCAATGATTTTCGTAGCTGCGATCCGACTGGCAATGGCGGGTTTGATCCGATCAGCCTGATCGGCAAAGTGTCCAGCGTTGAAGGCCGCCCGGCGGTGAAACTCTCCGACAACTACGCGAAAGCTCTCGGGCCGCCTGCGGAGATCGAGCGCTACCGCCGCGTCTTCGGCACGGCGGGACTTAGTAACACTCCCGTAATAACGTAAGACATTGGGGCGGCGGGGCTTAGCGGCAGGTGCCCATCGTGCTAGTTCTTAATTTGCTAATGGCACTCTAGAGCCATATACGTGTTCGCCGCCGTACAGTAGTCTTCTTCTTGAGCAGCACTTGGGGGAGGGCTGATCAACAGACGTCCTAAGACTCAAATCGAGTCTGGGACGTTTTGTTTTGTGCGCGAGTTTCCCTGATTATCTGGAACTCATAGGCATGGGGCAGGGCCTGCCACCGCCTTCTTGGTTACCGCCGCTTTGACTTCCTGGCGGCGATGCCTTTCCGAGAGGCCTTCGCTTTCTTCTGCTTCGTTCTTAGTTTCGGTATCGAGTTGGCGCGGATGATGTCGGCGTTCGAGGCCCGTACGTCGGACAGTTCGTATGCCTCCCGAAGCCAATCGGTGATGGGCTCCTCGACCTCGTCGCGATGCCTTATCTGAAGGATGTGAACGATCTTGGACTTCGATGCGCGATCGACGCGACGCACCTGAGGTGCCTTCAGCGCGCGGCCAAGGAACACGCAGACCTCGAGGAAGGTCCTCTTCGGACGCACGAAGAAGTAGCACGACTTGCGCGAGAACATCACCGACTTGTGCGAGGCGTAGATCCGCTGATCTCCGAAAGAGGCGGCGGTCTCGCGCAACCGCTCCCAGGCGTCTTGGAGATCTTCCGAGAGATCCTTGGTGAGGGCTGTTTCGGTTGTGGTCCAGCAGTCGTGCTCCTCCCCTTCCTCGAGCCACTGCTTGCAGTGGTAGCACTCTCGACCTGCCATGGTCCCATTGTAGCGATGGAACGGGTCCAAACCACGGTGGGGGGAACTGAGATAACTATTGTAAACAGGACATTTCGCTCACCGACACCTGGCCGACCTAAACATTCAACGAGAGTCCTATTCGATTCCCAGTTGTTTCTGGATCTGCTCCAGCGGCACACCCTTCGTTTCCGGAACCAGCGTCTTTACCCACACCAGTTGCAGAACCATCATCCCGGCAAAAAATGAGAAAACGTAACCTGGCGGGAAGGCGGAAACCATCTTGGGGAAGAACGTTGTGAGCAGGGCGGCGAAGATCCAGTGCGTGAAGCTGCCCAGAGTCTGACCCTCAGCACGATGGCGGTTGGGAAATATTTCCGAAATAAAAACCCAGATGACTGCGCCTTGCCCGATCGCGTGGGCGGCGATGAAAGCGAAGATACAAACCGGCACGATGGAGAAATGGTCCGTAAAGAAGGCCCAGGCAACCAGGCCCAGTGAGGCGATGTAGCCGAACGAGCCGATAAAGAGCAGGGTGCGCCGGCCCAGGCGGTCAATCAGCCACAGTCCGACAAGGGTGAAAACGAGATTCGTGACGCCAATCCCAATCGATTGCAACAGCGCTGCTTTTGCACCGAGGCCGGTTAGTTCAAATATGCGCGGCGCGAAATACAAAATCGCATTGATGCCGGAGAGCTGGTTGAAGAAGGCAATCAAGATGGCGAGCAGGATCGGTTTGCTGAGGCGCCTTGTCCAGAAGTGTCCGGAGGACGCTTGTTCCGAGGATGCAGCGATAATCGCGTCCGCCTCGGCTGCGATTTCGGCCTTCGAAACATCCGGCTCGATCCGTTGCAGGACTCGCATGCCCGCTTCCCGATCCCCCTTTCTGCTTAGAAGCCAACGCGGGCTTTCGGGAAGTCCCAGGCAGAACACCGCGTAAAGCAGTGAGGGAAACGCGGCCACTCCCAGCATCCAGCGCCAGGCGTTCTCGCCGATGCCCACCAGCAGCGCGTTCGAGACGAAAGCGATCAGGATGCCGAACACAATGTTGAACTGGAACATGCCGGCAAGCCGTCCGCGATATTTGGGCGGCGCAATCTCCGAAATGTACATGGGGGCAACCACGGTGGAGATGCCAATGCCTAGTCCGCCAATCACGCGCGCCACAATGAACGTGGCGACGTTGGGTGCTAAAGCTGAGCCCACCGCGCCAACGAAATAGAGAACGCCGATCCAAAGCAGCGTGGCTTTGCGTCCGAACCGGTCAGCCGGCCAGCCCCCGAGCAGTGAACCAACTACCGTGCCGTAAAGGGCCGAGGCCATGGCAATGCCGTGCAGTCCCGGACTCAGGCTCCAAAGCGACTGGATTGTCTTTTCGGCACCGGAAATGACGACTGTATCGAATCCGAAGAGAAATCCGGCGAGTGCCGACGTTAGCGACCAGAAGAAGATGCGACCATTCATGAGTTAGTAGCGCGGTGCTTACGAAAGAAAGCCAAGAACGAAACGCTGAGAACCAATTTCACTCTTTAGTGAGCGGATATCCCTTTTCTCGCCATTCGCGGATGCCGCCGTCCATCGAGATCACGTTGGTGTAACCCATCTTCTGTAGATTGTCGGCGGCGAGGGCGGAGCGGAATCCGCCGCCGCAGTAGAGCACAATTTCTGCGTTCAGATCGGGCACGCGCGCCTCGATATCGCGCTCGATGACGCCCTTTCCCAGGTGAATGGCGCCCGGCAGGTGGTCCTTGGCGAATTCACTCTCTTCGCGCACGTCCACTAGAGAGAACTTCTCGCCCCGGTCCATCTTCTTCTTTACTTCCCCGGCATTAGTTTCGCGTATGCGCGTTTTGGCGTCGTCTACGATCTTCAGGAAGCGCGGAGGGTGTTGCTGGGCCATGAACATCTCCCTTACCCGTCAGTGACGGTACACATCCTACCAAGACTCGCTGGATTGTGCATCGTCGCTTATCGCATCTCGGTTAGCATGAATGGGTGAGAGACAAAGGAGCAACCCGGCAGATCGGCCTGGCGCGCGTCTTGTCGAAGCTGGGCTACTGTTCGCGGTCACGCGCAGCAGAATTGATTTGCGCCGGGCGGGTGAGCCTGAACGGACGGATCCAGCGTGATCCAGAGACTTCTGTTTCCGGGACGCAGAATCAGATTGTGGTCGATGGGAAAGTAGTTGAGCAGCGCGAAAAGGTCTACCTGATGATGAACAAGCCTCGCGGAGTGGTGACGACGGCGGCGGATGAGAAGGGCCGGAAGACAGTGTACGCTTTATTCGGCACCGGGAGGAATGAGACGCAAGAATGTGCACCCTGGGTCGCGCCTGTCGGCCGTCTCGATAAGGCCAGCGAGGGCTTGCTGTTGTTGACCAACGATTCCGAGTGGGGCGCGCGCATCGCCGCGCCAGAGACGCATTTGGACAAAACCTACCACGTACAAGTGGGAACTCTCGTGGATGAGGAATTTCTCCAGATGCTGATTCGGGGAGTGAAAATGAAAGATGGAGAGGCGCTGCGGGCGAAGCAGGCTCGCCGCTTTCGCGCCGGGGAGAAAAACTGCTGGATCGAGATTGTTCTTGACGAAGGCAAGAACCGCCAGATCCGGCGCATGATCGATGGGATGGGCGTGGAGGTGTTGCGATTGGTGCGTGTGGCCATTGGGCCGCTTCAGTTAGGCGGCCTCGCGAAAGGGGGACACCGGTCGCTGACTGCGGATGAGAAGCGAATGCTTGATCGCACCATGCGAGGGAGTTCATGAGCGATCTAAATTTTCTCTCTGCCGTTTCCATGGCCAAACAAATCCGGAAGAAGGAAATTTCCCCGGTCGAACTCGTTGAAGTCCATCTAGCGCAAATCGAGCGACTGAATCCCCGACTCAACGCATTCGTGCAAGTGGACGCGGACGGTGCGCGGCGAGCCGCTCAGGATGTAGAGAGCGCCGTCATGCGGGGGAAAACGCTCGGTCCTCTGCACGGCGTCCCCATCAGCATTAAGAGCTCAATCAGCGTTGCGGGGATGCGTTGCGAGTCAGGAACGCGGCTGCGCGCCGGACTTGTCCCGCAGCAAGATGCGCCGCTGGTTACACGGCTGAAGAATGCGGGAGCAATTGTGTTGGGCCTGACCAACACTCCTGAATTTCTGATGGCGTGGGAAACCGATAACCTGCTCTATGGCCGCACCAATAGCCCCTGGGACCTTGAGCGCACCCCCGGAGGTTCGAGCGGAGGCGAAGCGGCAGCGATTGCGTCGGGCATGTCCGCAGGGGGCGTGGGCAGCGACGGTGGAGGCTCGATTCGCGTCCCCGCACACTTCACCGGCATCTGCGGCCTGAAGCCTACGCCGGGGAGAATCCCCGCGACTGGACACTTTCCTGTATCCGCCGGGCCCTTCGCCTTGATCGGTGTCGTGGGACCAATGGCGCGTACGGTTGCCGACTTAAGAGTTCTATTCGAGGTGATGCAAGGCCCGGACGCTGGCGATACCTTCGGCGCTCCGGTACCGGTGCACTGGCCGAGTGAGGATGAGGTTAGAAAACGCAAAGTGGGCTATTTCGAGGACGATGGCCGCACTCCGGTGACGCCGGAAACTCGCGCAGCCGTGGGCGCTGCCGCAGAAGCCCTGCGCAGTGCGGGCTTTCAGGTGGAACCCTTCCGGCCCGAAGGACTCGAAGAAGCTCGCCAACTCTGGCACAAATTCTTTGTGGTTGCGGGTGGAATGCTGTTGAAGCCGATGTTCAAAGAGGGCGATGCCGATCTTAGTCCTATCCTCAAGCAATTTCTGGAAGAGGCCGAGTCCCAACCCGCACACACTGCGCGGTCGCTGCTCGACGCCTGGATTCATCGCGATCTGCAGTGCGCGCGCTTTGTAGCTCAGATGCGACACTATCCCATTCTGTTGTGCCCGGCGGCGGCGATCCCGGCATTCCGGCACGGAGAGCGCAGTTGGCTGGTTGAGGGCAAAACCGTCCACTACCTCGACGCCTGGAGCTACACGGAATTCTTCAACCTGTTGGGCAATCCCGCAGTTGTGGTTCCCGTCGGGCAGTCGCCGGAAGGCCTGCCGATCGGCGTGCAGGTCGTTGGACGGCCTTGGGAGGAGGAGCAGGTGTTAGCTATTGCCGCGGCGCTGGAGAAGGAATGTGGCGCCTGGAAGATTCCGCCGATTGCGTGAGAGCGTGCGATCGTCTGCGTTGGTGAAATGTGCCCTTAATGGCCTTGCCTTGTAACCTCTGACTCGTTACCCCGGCGCTTATTACGGCGAACGCAACCGAAGGCACCCACTGCTCCGAAGGGGATCGAGAGCGCCGCAGCGATATGACCGCCCAACGCCGAATTTCCTGCCCACGCGCCGAATGCGGCACCTAGGCCTAGTCCGAAAGCAACGAAGCCAAGGATGATGAGGAGGTTCAACAATTTCCGCTTGGCCCCCTTCGCTCCGACAATGGCCATGATCGACAGAATGATCATCGCCAGCAGGAACACCGCACCCGCAGGATTCGCATCCGAATTCATGGCGACCCCCTTCATCTCCACAGCATTTTACTTCAATGAAGAGATCCCAAACGTAACGTCTCTACGAGGCTCGCGAACCAGCTTGTTCGATAGTACTTTTACATTATTCCCCCCGCCCGTTCGTCTGAGTAAGTTTTGTTCGCACGCGATTTCAGTCACTGTGCACTGAGGTCGGTTGTATCGTCTGACGGTTTCCTAATGCCTGAAAACTTACGATCAGAAGGCTTTGTTGGCCGGGCTTTGTTTTGGCTTGTGGCATTTCTGGCGGTCTCTGCCGCATACCTTTATACCTTCCCGCAGCCGAACATCGTCTATGCCGGCGTGGTCCTGTTGCACGCGCTCGGCGGAGTGATTGCTGCGATTCTTCTCCTCCTCTCACTCTTTCGCCGGCTGCGCGGAGGAAGTTTCGTCGCCCGCGCGGGATGGTTGCTGGTGGCGGCGGGCGCGGTCCTCGGGATTATTCTGATCAAGACCGGCACGTCGCGCCCGGAATGGAAGTGGCTGTATTTGCACATCGCGATCTCGCTCGCCGGGGTCGCACTTCTAATTGCTGACGATCTTGGACGGCGTGGATGGCTGGCCTCGAACGCCGGAACAGCGGCGCTCCGAACGGCGGTTTGCCTGGTCATACTCGCTGGAGTCGCCTATGGTGCGCGCTACATTCGCGAAAGCTGGCAAACGCGCAGCCGCATCCAGAATCCAACCATGCCGCCCGACACCATGAATGGCGAAGGCGACGGACCCGAGGGCGCGTTCTTTCCCAGCTCCGCGCAGGTCTACGGCAAGCAGAAAATTCCCAGCAAGTTCTTCATGGAGTCCGACTCCTGCAAGCGCTGCCACGAAGACATCTACAACCAGTGGTTCAGTTCGGTGCACCACTTCTCTTCGTTCAACAATCAGTGGTACCGCAAGTCGATCGAGTACATGCAGGATACGGTCGGCACCAAGCCTTCGAAGTGGTGCGGTGGATGTCACGATCCCGCGGTGCTCTACAGCGGTTTGATGGATACGCCGATCAAGCAGATCGTGCACCGTCCGGAATCGCAGGCTGGGCTCGGCTGCATGATGTGCCACTCCATCGCCGACGTGAAGAGCACGATGGGCCAGGGCGATTTTTATCTGGAGTATCCAAAGCTGCACGAGTTGGCGGCATCGCACAATCCGGTGGCGCGCTCGCTGCACGATTTTCTCATCCGGCTGAATCCGGAACCGCACCGCCGCGTTTTCCTGAAGCCCTTCATGAAGACGCAGACTGCGGAGTTCTGTTCCACCTGTCACAAAGTTCACCTCGACGTGCCGGTAAATCACTACCGCTGGTTCCGCGGCTTCAACGAGTATGACAACTGGCAGGCCAGCGGAGTGTCGGGGCAGGGTGCGCGCTCGTTCTATTACCCGCCCCAGCCGCAACAGTGCGCCGATTGCCACATGCCCATGGAGCCCTCGAAAGACTTCGGCAACATCAATGGGCTCGTACACTCGCATCGCTTTCCGGGCGCCAACACCGCGATTCCGACCGCGAACGAGGATATCCCGCAACTGAGACTCACCGAGGCATTCCTGAAGAGCGGCGCTCTCACCGTAGATATTTTCGCTGTGTCGCCGGCGCAGGCGCAATTGAAGGCGGGCGCGACGAGTCAGGCAGACTTGGCGACGACGTTTGCAGTAGGCGAGGAAGCGGAGACCAAAATCTCTCCCGGCTCAGGCGGAGAGGTTGCGCCGGTCACTGCTCCCTTGAACCGCGTGCAGCCCGCGTTGCGCCGAGGCGACACCGTGCGTGTTGATGTCGTGGTGCGTACCAAGAAAGTTGGACACTTTTTCCCCGGCGGCACAGTCGATGCCTACGACACCTGGCTCGAACTCAAGGGCACCGACGACAAAGGCCAGACCATATTCTGGAGCGGCATGGTCGAGGACGGCGGCAAGGGTCCGGTGGAAAAAGGCGCGCACTTCTATCGCTCTCTGCAAGTGGATGCGCACGGCAATCCCATCAACAAGCGCAATGCCTGGTCCACGCGCGCTGTCGTGTATGTGCGGCTGATCCCGCCTGGCGCGGCCGACACGGTGCACTATCGCGTGGCGATTCCAGAAAACACGGGAAACAAAATTACGCTGCACGCGCGTCTGTGCTATCGCAAGTTTTCGTGGTTTGGGACGCAATTCGCGTTCGTCGGTGACTCCGACGAGAAGTCCGGCCACAACGTTACTCCCGATTACGATGATCGTCCCGCGATATTCACCAAGTCGATCGAGGGAGTTTCGGCCAAGCAAGAAAAAGTTCCCGACGTGCCCATCGTCACGGTGGCGGAGAACGAAGTAACCCTGCCCGTGATCGCGCACAACGCGCCTGCTCCCGCGCCTCAGACCATTGTGAAAAAAGAAGAATGGCAGCGCTGGAACGATTACGGAATCGGCCTGTTCCTACAGGGCGATCTCAAAGCCGCGGCCGTGGCGTTCCAGAAGATCACCGAGGTGGACCCCAGCAATCCCGATGGCTGGGTAAATCTGGGCCGCGTGGCGGTGCAGGAAGGCGACATGGAGCGCGCTCGCACTGTGCTTGAGAAGGCGCTGGCTTTGTCTCCAAAGTTGGCCCGCGCCAACTACTTCTACGCTCGCGTGCTGCGCGCAGACGGAAACTATGAGGGTGCTGTTGCACGCTTGCGCATTGTTTTAGCTCAGTATCCGCGCGACCGGGTTGCGCTCAACGATCTGGGCCGAGTTCTTTTCTTGCAGCGCAAATATTCCGAGGCGGTGACGGTGCTGCAATCCGTGTTCGCAATTGATCCCGAAGACTTGCAGGCTCACTACAATCTGATGCTCTGCTACAGCGGTTTGGGTGACGCGAAGCGTGCGAAGGAGCACGAGGCGCGCTACAGGCGATTCAAAGCGGACGAATCTGCCCAGGCGATTACGGGACCATATCGGCAGTTGCATCCCGAAGACAATAACGAGAGGCAGGGGATTCACGAACATGTCTCGGTAGCGCTACCGGCACTCGCCACAAAACACGCAGGGACAGCCGCCTCGTCCGTCCGACCGGGAAAAACTGGGCGCGCGACCACGGCTACGGTCGCCGGGGGATCAAAATGAGGCCCCGTTCAAGTCTCCCCCTCGCCTCAGTGGCATCATGGATTGTGGTTCTCGCGCTCGCTATCACGAGCCGTGCCCAGCAGATCCACTTCCGCGATATCACCTCTCAAGCAGGCATTCACTTCGTCCACAACAATGGTGCATTCGGAAAAAAGTGGCTGCCGGAGACCATGGGTCCGGGCTGCGCTTTCATTGACTACGACAACGATGGCTATCCGGACATTCTGCTGGTGAACGGCACCGACTGGCCTGGACACCACCACGCCGGACCGACAACTCCAAAGCTATACCACAACAACCACGACGGTACGTTCACCGATGTAACCCAGAAGGCTGGATTGGCGGTGCCCATGTTCGGGCTCGGAGTGGCGGTGGGGGACTACGACAATGACGGCTTCGATGACCTATTCATCACCGCCCTGGGGCAGAGTCATCTTTTCCACAACAATGGAAACGGAAGCTTTACCGAGGTGACGAAATCCGCGGGCATGTGGGGGCCGAGTGAGTTCTCGACCGGCGCCGCATGGGTGGATTACGACCGCGACGGCAAACTCGATTTAGTGGTCGCGAACTACGTGCAGTGGAGCGAGCAGGGCGATCTTTACTGCACCATCGACGGCGCGCACAAATCGTATTGCACGCCGGAATCGTACAAGGGCACGTCAGTGCGTTTGTGGCACAACCTCGGTGGCGGCAAGTTTGAAGACGCAACGCAGAAGGCTGGCCTCGGCGAGCCCACGTCGAAGAGTCTGGGCATCACCGTTCTCGACTACAACGCCGATGGCTGGCCTGACATTCTGATCGCCAACGACACGCAGCCCAACAAACTTTATCTGAATAAGAAAGATGGAACCTTCGAAGAGCGCGGCGTGCCCGCCGGAATCGGCTTCAGCGAAGACGGCGTGGCGCGCGCCGGCATGGGCGTCGACGCCGCCGACTACGATCGCAGCGGACACCCCAGCGTGATCATCACAAACTTTGCCAACCAGATGGTCTCGCTCTATCACAATGAGGGCAACGGGCTGTTCGTCGATGAAGCTCCGCAATCTGAAGTAGGGCGCGCCACGCTGGTCACGCTCGGCTTCGGCTGTTTCTTCTTCGATTACGACAACGACGGCTGGCCCGATATTTTCGTCGCCGACGGCCACATCGAAGACGCAATCGAGCGCGTGCAGAAGCGCGTTAGCTACGCCGAGCCTTCGCATCTCTTCCACAACCTTGGCGGAGGCAAGTTCCAGGAAGTGACGGCGCAGATGGGCCCAGCCTTCGCCGCGCCAAGAGTGGCGCGGGGCACGGCTTACGCCGATGTCGATAACGACGGCTTTCTCGATGTTCTCGTTACCACCAACGCTGGCCCAGCTTATTTATTCCACAACGAGGGCGGGACAAATCACAGCCTGCGCCTGAAGCTGGTGGGCACAAAGTCGAACCGCGACGGCATCGGCGCGGTCGTGCACGTAACATCAGGTGGTGATAAGCAGTGGAAGATGCTGCGCTCCGGGTCGAGCTATCTTTCGCAAAGCGAACTCGTGCTCACCTTTGGCTTGGGCGCGCAAACGAAAGCCGACACTGTCGAGATTCAATGGCCCAGCGGCCAGCTGGACAAGCTTGCAAGAGTGAATGCCGGACAGATGGTGACTGTCGAAGAAGGAAAGGGAGTTGTGGCGAATCGGCCCTACAGCAAGCCGCTCACAGCGTCGACAAAATAGCCCTGTCATTCCGAGGAGCGAATGCGACGAGGAATCTGGTATCGTTGCCGCTTCCACAAAAGATGTTGCTTTACCCTGTGCTCCTCAGTGTCCTCTGTGTTTAAATCTTAGTCGAATGACTCCCAGAATCTCAGCAGCCCTGACTGGCGTACTGCTAGCCGCGCTTGGCCTCTTCGCCACTGCCCCGCAAACGAAATCAAATCCCGTCGAGGCCGCTCGCCTGAACAACCTGGGTGCGGCCTACATGAACCAGCAGCTTTTCGAGAAGGGACTTAAGTGCTTTCAGCAAGCCGCGGAGCTTGATCCCAAACTGACGATTGCGCGCCTGAATGAAGGCATCGCCTACCTGAACCTCCAGAAAATCGACGAAGCCAAAGCCGCGCTCGAAGCTGCGCTCAAGCAGGATCCTAAAAATCCAAACGCGTGGTACAACCTCGGCCTCTTCGCGAAGAACACCGGCGACGCTCAGGCCGCCATCGATGCCTTCCATCACGTAACCGAGATCGACCCCAACGACGCCGACACCTGGTACTTCCTGGGCAGTGCGTACGTGCAGGCGAAACAATTTCCCCAAGCCATCGATGCCTTCCAGCACGCCCTGCAACTCAACCCGCTGCACGCCTCCGCCGAGTTCGGCTTGTCGCGCGCTTACCAGCAATCCGCCGACGTTGACCACGCCCGCGAGCACCTGAAAAAATTCCAGTACATCACACAAAACAAACTCGGCGCCCCCATGAGCCTCGCCTACGGCGAGCAGGGCCAGTACTCGCGCGCAGTCGAATCA
Source organism: Candidatus Acidiferrum sp. (assembly GCA_035568115.1). Lineage (GTDB taxonomy): Bacteria > Acidobacteriota > Terriglobia > Terriglobales > Acidobacteriaceae > Sulfotelmatobacter. The sequence continues at coordinate 26,806 of DATMOP010000037.1, read as the reverse complement.
CCGTCGGCAGTGTTGAAAGCGCCCGCGCAGATCAAGGTGCGCTTTGTGGATGTGACGGTGGCGTCGGGACTGGTCTTCAATCCTGCTCGTACCGGTGTGACGCCTTACGATGGCTTTCCTTACAACCTTGGCAGCGGCGCGTGTTTCCTGGACTACGACAATGATGGCAAGATCGACCTTTTCGTAGCAGACGACGGCGTACAGAGCGGAACGTCTCTGTATCACAACATAGGGAATGGAAAATTTGAAAGTGCGGACGATGGGCTGAATTTTAACTCCATCAGCCATTTTAATTCCACTAGTCACGGTACCGGCTGTGCGGTCGGCGACTATGACAATGATGGTTTCGAGGATATAGCTTTCACGTCAACCAGTGGAGTCAGCCTGCTCCACAACGAAAATAATGGAAAGTTCAAACTCGTGCCCATCCCTCCACTCCATGGTGGTGGGATCGGCACTGGCACTTCAGGCGAAGTGAAGAAGGGCGATTCTCAATCACAACCACCGCAGGTTCAGATCCCGCCTACTCCGGCCAATCTCACCGGACTGTTTCAAGCAAAATCCATGCCCATCGGCGTTACATTTATCGACTTCGATCATGACGGCGACCTTGACCTCTACATCACAACAACAAGTTCAGCGCCGGAACCGGAATCCCAGGGCAAACCCCTGGATGAGAAAGTGCCGCCGACTGGTCGTAATCTAATGTGGCGAAATAATGGGAATGGTACATTCACTGACGTCACAGACTCCACCGGTCTCTCTGGAAACTCCGCTAGCATTGCCGCGGTCGGGACAGACTATAACAACGACCGCGCCGTAGATCTTGTGCTGACAGGCGGCTTAAGGGGAGCCACCGTCTTCGAGAACCCCCATGAAGGAATGTTCAAAATCAAAGAAGTGTGGCCTGAGCGCGGCCCCAAGGATGCCGTCGGCATTGCCGTTCTTGACTTCGATCACGACGGTTGGATGGATCTGGCGTTCACCCACAAGGGCACACCCGGCCTCACCCTTTGGCACAACAATCACGGCAAAACCTTCGACCGCGTTGAACTGCCCGCGACGAACTGGGTTCGCGCTTTTGGCGTGGCCGCCATCGACTACGACAACGACGGCTGGGTCGACCTGGTGGCAGTCGGCGAAACCAAAGAAGGCAAGGGCGAAGTGCGGCTGTTCCGAAATCTTGGTGCCGACGGCTTCAAAGACGTCACCGCCGATGTTGGTCTCGACAAGATTCAAGTCAAGGATCCGCGCGCCATCATCACCGGCGACTACGATGGCGACGGCGCGACCGATCTTCTGATCACGCAGAATCACGGGCCTGCTGTGCTGCTGCGCAATGAAGGCGGCAATCAGAATCACTGGCTGCGACTTTCTCTCAAAGGGCTGGCCGACAACAAGAGCGCCATCGGCACCAAGGTGGAGGTGTTCGCGGGCGGCAACCGGCAGAAGTTTGAGATCGCCGGCTCGAATGGATATCTGGGGCAGAACTCGACTGACATCGTTGTCGGCCTCGGCGATGCGAAAGAAGCGGACATCGTCCGCATGCTGTGGCCCACGGGCGTGCTGCAAGATGAAATCCAGGTTGCCGGCGACAAGCAGCAGAATTTCCTCGAGATCGACCGCCGCGGCAGTTCTTGCCCCACCCTGTTCGTGTGGAATGGCGAGCGCTACGAGTTCGTTGCTGACATGCTGGGCGCGGGCGTAGTCGGGCACTGGGTTGGTCCCGGCCAGCGCGATATTCCGCGTCCGGTCGAATACATCAAGATCGATCGTAACGCCATCCGCGAGAAAGACGGCAAGCTCAGCTTCCGCTTCATGGAGCCTCTCGAGGAAGCTGTCTACCTCGATCAGGTGCGCGTGCTGGCGGTGGATCATCCCGCCGATGTGGACGTTTATCCCAACGAGTATTTCGCGTCGAATCCACCTTACCCGGAATTCAAGGTGGTGGTGAGCAGAAGCGAAGATGCGCGCCCGCCCGCGGGCGCTTGGGATGAGCACGGCCACAACGTGTTGCCCGACCTGTTGTCGCATCGCTACTTCGGCGATTTTGCGTTGACGCAGTTTCAGGGCTTCGCCAAGCCGCACAGCCTGACCCTCGATCTGGGCGAGGCTTATAGCGGCGGCCCGATGTGGCTGCTGCTGCATGGCGAAGTCGAATACTTTTCGGCCAATAGTATGTACGCCGCGTCGCAGGCGGGCGTGCAGGCGATCTCTCCTTATGTAGAGGCGCTCGGAGCAGACGGCAAGTGGTCGCGCGTGATTGACGACGTGGGCTTCCCCGCTGGCGGCCCGCGTACCATGACCGCGAACCTTACGGGCAAGCTGCCGCCGGGCACGCGGAATATCCGCATAACGACCAATCTACAGATTTATTGGGACAGTATTCTGGTGAGCAGGACGTCGCAGAGTCAAGACAAGACCCAAAGTCCGCATCTGACGCCGGTGCCGCTGGTCAGCGCCGATCTTGTCTTCCACGGATTCCCGCTGAAGATCGAAGGCACGCCGCCGGGGAACGTGGAATACATCTATGAGAAAGTCAGCGCCACCGGACCATACACGCGTCCGGCAGGAGCCTACACGCGCTACGGGGACGTGTTGCCGCTGCTGACTGCGCTGGACGATCAGTTGGTTGTGTTCGGGTCGGGCGATGAAGTCCGCCTCGACTTCGATCCGTCAAAGCTGCCCGCGTTGCCCCAAGGCTGGGTGCGCGATTACTTCTTCGCGGCCTACGGCTATGAGAAAGACATGGATTTTTACGCCGCCGAAGGCAACTACGTGGCGCCGCTACCTTTCCTGAAGATGACCGACTATCCGTATCCACCGGGAAAGTCGTTCCCGCTCGACGACGCGCACGTGAACTATCTTCTCGAATACAACACCCGGCACATGTCAGGGAACGAGCAGCGCGGCTACTGGTTCGATTATGCGAAGTGAACAAATAGGGCTATGGAAACGTTTTAATATTGACATTTTTCGCCCTGCATAATCCAATAGGCGGACTCATGGAAACTTCCTCCGCTGCTGTGTCTTCCGCGCCGCGCTTGCGACGCACCCTCACGCTTTGGGACCTGATCCTCTACGGCGTGATCGTCATCCAGCCGGTCGCCCCCATGTCTGTGTTCGGCGTGCTCAGCAATCGCGGCCGGGGCCACGTTGTGACCACGATTCTGATTGCCATGATCGCCATGCTGTTCACCGCGATCAGCTATGGCAAGATGGCGCGGGCGTATCCCAGCGCGGGCTCGGCGTTTACTTATGTGGGGCAGGAGATCAATCCCGCGCTGGGCTATGTAACCGGCTGGAGCATGGTGATGGATTACCTTCTCAACCCCATGATCTGCATTATCTGGATCAGCCAGCAGGCACACGTGTTTGCTCCCGGCGTCTCGTACGGTGCATGGGCGGTGTTTTTCGCGCTGGTGTTTACGGCCTTGAATGTTCAAGGGGTGAAAACTTCGGCCCGGGTGAATACGGCGCTGGCCGCGGGAATGGGAGTGGTGATTGCGATCTTTTTTGTGGCGGCGGCGCGCTATATTTTTGGCCATCCGCATGATGGTTCGGCTTTCTTTACACGCCCCTTCTACGATCCGTCGAGCTGGAATACGAAAGCGGTGCTGGGTGGGACGTCCGTCGCCGTGCTCACCTACATTGGTTTTGATGGCATCTCGACGCTCTCGGAAGAAGCTGAGAATCCGCGGCGCAACATCCTTCTGGCGACGGTGCTGGTTTGTGTGGTGATCGGAATTCTGTCGGCCTTCCAGGTGTATGCCGCTCAGCTCATTTGGCCGGCTTCTGAACCCTATCCGAACATGGATACGGCTTTTACCTTCGTGGCCGGGCGCGCCTGGGCGCCGCTGTTCGCCATCGTGGGGTTCACCCTAGTGGTGGCGAACTTTGGTTCGGGGATGGGCGCACAACTGGGTGCGGCGCGGCTGCTCTACGGCATGGGACGCAGCAACGCCTTGCCGAAGTCGTTCTTTGGCGCGGTCGATGCCAAGCGGCGGGTTCCGCGCAACAACGTTCTGTTTGTAGGCGCACTCGCTCTGGCTGGAGCCTTTCTGCTGCCGGCGCTCGCTGGAGCCACCACGGGCTATGATCTTGGCGCGAACCTGCTTAACTTCGGTGCGTTGATCGCCTTTATGGGCGTGAATGCGGCGGCGTTCGTCCGCTACTATCTGCACGAACCGGAAAAGAAACTCGGCAATTTGCTTCCGCCGGTGCTTGGCTTCATCATTTGCTTTTTCCTCTGGATTAGTTTGAGTCCGAAAGCGCTGGTTTTTGGGACAATCTGGATGGCGGTGGGAATTGCCGTGGGCGCGTGGAAGACCAAAGGCTTCCGCGGCAACCTGGTCGACTTCGAGTTGCCGCCGGAAGAGTAGGAAGCATTGGGTAGTTTTGCAATTGAGTAATTGGGTAATTTGAAACGTGATCGGCCTGACGCCGGAGGACCGTGATGCTTGGGTCTACCAAGATCGTTGCTTTTGTTCCCACTAGAGACGCCGAGAACGCTCGGGCTTTTTACGAGGGTGTATTGGGGTTGCGCTTTGTGAGCGATGATGGGTTCGCCCTGGTTTTCGACGCGAATGGAATCATGGTGCGGGTGGCGAAAGTCCAGCCGCAGTTCACGCCGGCGCAGTTTACTATTCTGGGATGGCAGGTCACGGAGATCGAGAAAATTGTGGTGGGACTCCAGGGGAAAGGCGTGCAGTTCGAGAGGTATGGATTTTTGGAGCAGGACAAGCTTGGGATATGGACTACGCCGACGGGGGAGAAGGTGGCGTGGTTCAAGGATCCCGACGGGAATGTCTTGTCCGTTTCGCAGCATGTCTAGCACGACTTGGTAACTTGGCAATTTGGTAATCGGGTAATTGGAGCCACTACTCCACGTTCCAGCCGGTGACTTCTACTGCTGCTTTTGCTGCTCCTAGTTCATTGGCGCGGTAGGTGGCGGTTAGTTCGCGTTTCTCGCCGGGGAGCAGAGAGATGTAGTTGTCTTCCCAGATGACGGGCAGAATCTCTTCGCCTTTCGCACCTTTATTCAGTTTCATCCTCACGAAGAAGGCGAGGCTCTTGTTTGGATTTTCTACCGTGACGTGGGTGACGGACTCTTCGCCTTTGCGCTCGGTGTGGCTCGTAACTTTAAGCTTTAGCTTGGGGAGTTGCGCGAGGGCGGTGTAATCGGCGAAGGAGTCGGTGGGAGTCATCCACCAGTTGGACTTGGCCCAGTCAAGAGTCTCCGGTTTGGTGGAGAGCCAATAGAAGTTAGAGCCGCCTAGTTTCCCGGTCGAGTTTGTGAGCCTTAACGCAACAAAGTACACAGGGCTCAGGCCATCGACCTCGGGGAGCGTTAATACTTTCGCGGTGCTGTCGGCGGGGACGTCGACGAGATCTTCGTGCGAAAACTTCTCGGTCATGTCGAGGTTGTAGATTTTCGTTGTGAGCTTCAGGCCTTGGGCGTCTTCATATTGGCTGCTGACCACCCAGATGGAATGATCGTCGTAGCCGTAGACCGGGTGCAGCGGCTCCATGGCGCGCTTAGCGCCGAAGTAGCCGCCGGCGGGGCGCAGGTAATAGTCGTAGAGATGCCAGATCATCGAGGGCCAGGCGTTGTTGAGCATCCACTGAATCACGCCGGTCGACTGATACTTGTTGCGGCTGTAGGCCTCGTACATGGCGCGCACGCCTTCGTAAGTTTGCAGTTGCGACTTGGCGGCAAAGTCTTCAACGCTGTCTGACTTGCCGTAGCGGTTGGCGAGTGCGTCGCTGAAGACCTGAATGGTCTTGAATTCTCCGCCGCCGGCGTGGTAGTTCCATACATCGTCGATGGGCCACAGGTGATCCTTGCCGACCATGGCGCGAATGCTTTCGATGGGTGGGACGGCCGGGCCCATGCTGGTTTCGGTGTTGAAGCCGTAGGCTCCGCCGCAGCCGCCGGGGTTGCACTGCTTGCGGTTGGGCTGGCCTTGCAGGGTGTCCTGCTCCCAATAGCCTGGAGCTACGTACTCATACGGCCCCGTCATTTTAACGCCGCTGTCTCCGGTGACCGTGGTTGGCTTGCCAGTGGCGGAGGATACTACAGGGTTCGGCCACAGAAGCTGCTTTTCGATCTCGAGATACATCTGTTCGACGTCGGGCGGAGGCGGGTTGTCGCTGCCGTTCAGCCACATCACCAGGCTGGGGTGGCTGCGCAGGCGGTAGATCTGATCGCGCAGAGACTGCTGCGCAACTTCAAAATCCTGGGGTTTCCAGCGCGGCCAGCGTTCCCAGAAGTCGCAACAGCACCATCCGGCCATGACCAGAATTCCCTGGCGGTCCGCGAGATCGAAGAACTCCTGCGTCTCGAGTTTGCCTTCGAGGCGGACCGTGTTCAATCCCATATCGCGCACATAGCGGAGTTCATCCTGCAGGTGTTGGGAGTTTTCGCGCAGCATCATGTCGGGAGTCCAGCCGCCGCCGCGAATGAGAATGTTCTTGCCGTTGATGTGGAAGGCGCGTCCGCCGGTGGGATTCACCTCGGAGGTGACTTCGCGGATGCCGAATTGAGTTTGCGAATGATCGCTGACCTTGCCGTTGACCTCGAACGTCATGGCGAGCGGGTAGAGACTCGGCTTGCCCATTTGTGCCGGCCACCACAGTCGCGGATGGGTGGCTACGAGCTGAGGGAACTGATCAGGAGTGAAGGTGATGTCTTTGGTTTCGTTGGCAGCGAGTTCGACCTCTTGTTCGAAGGCGACCTTTTCGATCTGACCCTTCAGCCTGCCTCTTACCGGCTCGCCGGTTCCGTTCTTCAGTTGGGCGGTGACGGTGAGCTGAGCGGATTCGCTGGTGGGCAGGTCGAGTTTCGATACGACCGTCGGATAGCGCAGCGCCACTGGGCCGCTGGTAGCGAGGTAGACCTCGCGCCACAAGCCCATGTTCTTGTCGGGAGGAGCTGGGTTCCAGTCGACGAAGGTGATTGCGAGATCGTTCTCCGTGGGGGCAAAGACCTGGACTGCGAGAACGTTTTCGTGGCCGGGTTTCAGCGAGTTGGTGACATTGAATTCGTAAGTGCGCCAGGCTCCGGCGATGTTGTCGGAGTTGGCAATTTGTTTTCCATTAAGGAACACGTTGGCGCGATAGTTGACGCCTTTGAAATTCAGCCAGACGATTCTTCCGGTATAGGAAGCAGGCACGGCGAACTGCTTCCGATACCACCAGGAGACCGCGTAGGGACTGTCGGTCTGCATAGCGATGTTGGAGAAATTTCCGCCGATGGGGTAGGTCACGCCGGGAAACTGGCGGAGGTTTGTGGCGAAGAACGGGTCTGGCAAGGTTTTGTCTTTTACCAGCGCCGACACTACTGTCGTGGGCACCGTGGCGTCGTGCCAGCCTTTGGGAACGAAGGCGGCGGTGGCGATGGTCTCGCCTTTGGCCTCGACTTTGGCGGAAGATTGAAGGGTCCAATGATCGCGAAGAATTAGCTTCTCGGCGTGCACTGCGGGGCTGGCAGGCTTGGAACCAGCGAGGTCGGCGGCCAGGAGCAAGTGCGAGCCGAGAAATGTGACCGCCAACAACTTTGCCAAGAAGCGTGCGGAGAAAGCCAGGCGTTGTTCTCTTGCGCTTGCAGGATTCATGTTGCTCCCTTGCGTGCCGCTGGGCACTGGTGCTAATGCAGTTCCGTGGACCTAGGTCCGGGAATAAGATGGATAACACTTCTAGTGATACGTTTCAATAGGCGAATTTCACTGGATGGGAGGCAACCGCTGAGCCTCTCTGCCAACAAGCTTGTGGTGTCGCTGGGATAAACGCCCGGTCAACGGCCTGTGACGGCGCAGGCAGGTTGCATGGATCCTTCAGCGGGCAAGGAACACGCCCACCTCAGGATGACGGAGCACGGGTGAATGGCGGCGCCTAAGCATGTGGGTTGATTGGTTTATAATTATTGATTCTACGCATACCTCGGAGTGACAAGAAGATGATTCGATTTCTGCAAACTGAAGGACCGTTCAAGAAGATCGTGCTCAGCGGATTGCTCTTATTGATTTGCGCGGCTATGGCCATCACGCTGATTCCCGGCGGTCTCGGCAATGATCTGATGGGTACGCCTGGCAAGGGGATTGTCGCCAAGGTGAGTGGCGAGGATATTACTGTCGAACAGGTGAAAGAAGCGGCGCGCAACATGGCGCAACAGCAAGCGCAGCAATACGGCGCGAACGCATCGATGCTGATGCCTTTTCTGATGCAGCGGGCCACTCAGCAAGCAGCCAACCAATTGATTGACCGGCAAGCATTGGTGACCGAAGCGCAGCACCTGGGCTTGAGGGCTACGCTACAGGAAGTGCAGGATGACTTGCAGCACGGCCGCTATGCTGGAATCTTTTTTCCCGGAGGAAACTTCATCGGTGAGGCTGAATACAAGGGCATGCTGCAGCAGCACAACCTTACTCCTGCGACGTTCGAAGACGGTGTTGGCAAGGAGATTCTGATCAGCAAGCTGCAGGCGCTGATTACCGGCAGTGCGTCAGTGAGCGATGAGGCGATCCGCAAGGAGTTTACGAAACAGAATACGAAGGTGAAGTTTGAGTATGCAGTCCTGAAAGAGGACGACATCAAGAAGGGGCTTCATCCCACGGTTGAGGAACTCAAGGCTTATTACGACAGCCACCAGAAGAATTACGCCAACTCCGTTCCGGAGAAGCGCAAGATCAAATACGCGGTGCTTGACACGGGGAAAGTTCAGGGTGGAGTGCAGGTAACGCACGACGATTTGCAGGCTTATTACAATCAGCGTCGCGACCAGTATCGTGTGCCGGAGCAGATAAAGGTGAGCCACATCTGGATCAAGATGCCGCTGCCCGGACCAGATGGCAAGATCGACGACAAGGGCGTGGCGGACGCGCAGCGGCGCGCTGAAGAGCTGCTGAAACAATTGCAGAACGGTGCCAAGTTCGAGGACGTCGCCAAGAAATCCTCCGAGGATACGGGAAGCGCCAACGTGGGCGGGTCCCTGGGCTGGATTGGCAAGAGCCAAATGGGCGCTGAGTTTGAGAAGGCCGCAGCGTCTCTGCCCAAGGGAAAGATCAGCGGCGTAGTGAAGACTCTCGACGGCTTCCATATTATTCGTGTTGACGACAGGCAGGACGCTCACATGAAGACGCTGGACGAGGTCAAGGCCGAAATCGAGCCTGCCGTGAAGCAGCAGAAGACTCAGGAAGCCGCGCAGAAGCAAGCGGAGGACTTGCTGCAGCAGGCGAAGACGAAGGGATTGGAAGTGGCCGCGGCAGCGAAGGGCGTGCAGGTGGTCACTTCGGACTTCTTCGGCCGCAGGGACCTGGTGCCGGGGTTGGGTCCGGCGCCGCAGTTTATGGATGCGGTGTTTGGCGCGGCAGAGAAGTCGGCTCCGGAGATGGCTTCGACGTCGCAGGGATTCGCGGTGTTCCAGTTGCTGGCGGTGAAGGCGCCGTCGACGCCCACGTTCGATGAGATTCGCACCCAAGTGGAGCAGCAATTCAAGAACGAGCGGGCGAATGTTCTGCTGTCACAAAAGACGCAGGAGCTTTCCGATCGCGCAAAGAGCGAACATGATCTGAAGAAAGCGGCGAAAGAGCTGGGCGCTTCCGTGAAGACGAGTGACTTCGTGCTGCCCGATGGTCAGGTGCCCGATATTGGGTCGATGACGGGCGAGGCGTCGGTTGCATTTGGCATGAAGCCGGGAGATATCAGTGCGCCGATCAACGGACAGGGAAGCGGGGCGGTAATTTCCGTGCTTGAGGTGCAACCTCCCGCGGACACGGACTTCGCCGCCAAGCGCGATCAGATCCGGGAAACCCTGCTCCAGGGCAAGCAGCAGGAAATTTTTGGACTGTTTCTCACCAGCTTGCGCGATCAGATGGAGAAGTCGGGCAAGATCAAGATCAATCAGGATGAATTAAAGGCGCTGACCAAAGCAGGGAGCGAACCGGGAATCTAAGCCAGGAATTTTGTAGCAGGAGTCGAAATCAGATCTGAGGTAGCGACCGAGTTGCATGCAGTTTCCGCGCGCCGCAGGCATATTGTTGCATCCCACGTCGCTGCCGTCGCGCGGCGGCATCGGTGATTTTGGTCCGGCTGCATATCAGTTTGTGGATGCTCTCGCATCCGCTCGGCAGGGACTCTGGCAAGTTCTTCCACTCGGTCCGCTGGGCTATGGCAATTCTCCTTATTCTTCCATCTCGGCGTTTGCCGGCAATCCATTGTTGATTAGTCTGGAACGTCTGGCCAGCCACGGCTGGATTGAGGCAGGAAAACTTTCTGCGCTTGCCTCCGAATCTGGCGTGGTCGAGTACGATCGCGTCTTTGCCGCGAAGATGCCATTGCTGTTTGAAGCCGGGCGCTCTTTTGTCGCTTCGGCTACAGACGACGCGCGCCAGCGCTTTGAGCGCTTCTGTTCCGAAAACGCGTGGTGGCTCGACGACTTTGTTTTATTTGATGCGTTGCGCGCTCAGCAGAAGCTCGCGAGCTGGAACCAATGGCCGGCAGAATTGGCGCATCGTGAACCAAAGGCGCTGGACCAGGCACGCAAGGAACTCGCAGACGACTTGAAAATCCGCGGCGCTTTGCAGTTTGCCTTCTACGAGCAGTGGCAGGCGCTGCGGCGGTATTGTGCGGAACACGCGATTCGCATCGTGGGCGACGTTGCCATCTTCGTGAACTATGACAGTGCTGACGTCTGGATGCACCGCGAATTCTTCCGGTTGAATGAGAATCACGCACCCGAGGTCGTCTCCGGCGTCCCGCCTGATTTTTTCAGCAAGACGGGACAACGCTGGGGAAATCCGCTTTACCGTTGGGACGTGATGAAGGCGCAGAGTTATGACTGGTGGATCCGGCGATTGCGCTGGGCCACGCGGAACTGCGACTACATCCGCCTCGATCATTTCCGAGGGTTCGACCAGTTTTGGGAGATTCCTGCGGCCGATCCGACCGCGATTAACGGCCGTTGGGTGGATGGTCCGCGGGACGACCTGTTTCAGAAGCTGCGCGAGGCTCTTGGGGGCTTGCCGTTTTTTGCGGAGGATCTCGGCTACATTACGCCGGAGGTTCATGCCCTGCGCGACCGATTGCAGATTCCCGGGATGGCCGTGCTGCAATTCGGATTTGGAGACGAAGGCGCGCACATGTATTTGCCGCATCGCGCTGCTGGCAAGGTCATCTACACTGGAACGCACGACAATGACACCACGGTGGGCTGGTTCCGCTCCGGAGCCGCCGATCACGAGCGCCGCAACGCGGAAGCTTACTTCGGACGTTGCGATGATGGGATTCATTGGGCATTTATCCGCGCGGCGCAGAGTTCTGTAGCCGATATGTGTCTCGTCCCGCTCCAAGATGTGCTGGGCCTGGGCAGCGACGCCCGCATGAACACACCGAGCCTGCATGGCGGGAATTGGAAGTGGCGCCTTGCTCCCGGGCAGTTTACGGCGGAACTGACTTCCAAACTTGCGCACCTCGCAGAAGTGACGGACCGGCTGCCTCGGCCATTTCCAGTTCCTGCGGACGAGAACTTCGCAGCCTAAGACGGCCCCCGTTGATTGTGAATGGAGTGTTAAAAGGTCCGGAGCTTTGCGCGTGGACCCGGATCGTGTATAGAAGTTACGGAGAGTTTTCTTGGCGACGGAACCCATTATCGAGGCGCGGGGGATTGAGAAATCGTATCCCCAGCCGGACGGGACGCGGATTCAAGTGGTGGGGCTGACGGATTTTTCCATTGAGCCGGGAAAAATCATCGCACTTCTGGGAGCTTCCGGGTGCGGCAAGTCCACGCTGCTGCGCATTCTGAGCGGTCTGTCGCAACCTTCGTCGGGCACGCTGTTGTGGCACGGCAATCCGCTGGATGGGCAAGCGCCGAATGTCGCAATTGTCTTTCAGAGTTTCGCACTGTTCCCCTGGCTCACAGTTCTGGAGAATGTGGAGGCTCCGCTGGAAGCGCGAGGGGTCGCTGCTGTAGAGCGGCGCAAACGCGCGCTGCGCATGCTGGATGCGGTGGGTCTTGATGGCTTTGAGACGGCGTATCCCAAAGAGCTTTCCGGCGGCATGAAGCAGCGTGTGGGCTTCGCGCGAGCGCTGGTGGTGGAACCGGAGGTACTGTTTATGGACGAGCCGTTCTCCGCGCTCGATGTGCTCACGGCGGAAAATCTGCGCGGAGAGCTGCTGGAGCTGTGGCTCAACAAGAAGATGCCGACCAGGGCCATCTTCATCGTCACCCACAACATCGAGGAGGCGGTGATGCTGGCGGATCGAATCGTCGTGCTGGGCAGGAACCCGGCCCGCATCCGCTCCGATTTCAACGTGCGGCTCTCGCATCCCCGCGACCGCAAGTCTGCGCGTTTTGTGGAACTGGTGGACTACATCTACAAAGTGATGACGGAACCGGACGTCGAGCATCCTCTGCCAGACCCGGAAAGTACAGGGGAAATCGTGGTGCCGCCGGGAGGGCTGAAGGGAGGGGAGGCGCTGGTCCGCACCAGGACGTATCAGGTTCTTCCACACGCGCGCGTGGGCGGAATCGCCGGACTGCTCGAACTGCTGCACGATCGCGGCGGCCGCGAGGACCTTTTTCGACTCAGCGAAGAGTTGGTGATGGACGTGGCGGATCTGCTGCCTATCCTGGAGGCTTGCCAGTTGCTGGGTTTCGCGCAACTGAAGGAGGGCGATGTGCAACTCTCGCGAGAGGGAGTGAAGTTTGCCGATGCCGATATTCAGGCCCGCAAAATTTTGTTCCGCCAGGCAGTGCTGGAATACGTGACCCTCCTCAAGCAGATCGACAGCATTCTGAAGCGAAAGTCGGACCACTCCATCAACGACGAGTTTTTTCACGACATTCTCGACGAGCACTTCTCGGAAGAGGAAGTGCAGCGCCAGTTCGATACCGCGGTGAACTGGGGCCGCTACGCTGAGATTTTCGACTATGACCGTGCAAGCGGCCGGCTGGTGCAGCCCGAAACTGGGCAGCCGGAAGGGTCCCCGGCAGCGGTTCTCGAGAACCACCCTTCAACTCCCGCGCCAAAATCTTGATCGTGCGCTCCGGTTGATGGAAAGAACCATTCCATGAAGAGAAGCGTCACGTTGCGAGGATTCTCGGCTTACCGCCTGTGGGCGCAGTTACCGCGGATCGAAGTGTCGCGCTTGCCGGATGTAGTCATGTTCGCGGCGGGAATTGCGCTTTTCTATGGTGTCGTGACGGTGGGGCACTCGTGGTTTGGGGCGTTCACGCCTTCGGTTGAGATCTCGCGCAGTTTGTGGGCGCTTCCCGCCTATGCGGGCTATTCGCTGTTGCGCATCACCGTCGCTTACTTGTTGAGCCTGGGATTCACGCTGGTTTACGGCTACGTGGCTGCGTACAACCCGCGCGCCGAGCGTTTCATGATTCCGCTGCTGGATGTTTTGCAATCGATCCCGGTGCTTAGCTTTCTTCCGGGAGTGATGCTGGCTATGGTGGCACTCTTCCCCGGCCGGCAACTGGGAGTGGAGCTGGGTGCAATCCTTCTGATCTTCACCGGGCAAGTCTGGAACATGGCGTTCAGCTTTTATGCCTCGCTGAAGAGCATTCCGAAAGACATGCGGGAGGCGGCTGCGATCTACCGCTTTAGCTGGTGGCAGCGTTTCACCGAGATGGAGTTGCCGTTTTCGGCGATCGGGCTGGTCTGGAATTCCATGATGTCAGTGGCGGGAGGATGGTTTGCGCTGATGGTTTGCGAAATGTTCGTGCTGGGGCCGCGCGATTTTCGGCTACCCGGACTGGGTTCGTATTTGCAAACTGCAGCCAGCGCGGGCGACACGCGCTCGATCCTCTGTGGCATTGGCACCATGGTTGCGTTGATCGTGCTGCTGGATCAGTTTGTGTGGAGGCCGGTCATCGCGTGGGCGGAGAAATTCAAAGTGGAGCAGGTGGAGAGCACCGACGCGCCGCGGTCCTGGGTGCTGAACGTGGTGGAACGTTCCACCGGGCTGGCGAAGATACGCGAGAAGACTCTCAGGCCGCTGGGGGAGCGTCTGCTTTTGTATTTTGCCCGCAAGCACACGGAAGAAAATGTCGAGGAACGGGCGGGGCCGTGGCGGGAGTGGATTCTGCGCGGACTGGCGGTGGCAGCGCTGGCTGGTGTCGGCTATGGTGTCTTGCGAGTCGCGATCATTCTCAGCGGATTGCAGAAGGCTGCAGTGCATGAGGCGGCGCTCGGCCTGGGAGCAACGTTTCTGCGCGTGAATGTAGCCCTGTTGATTGGTGCTCTGTGGACGATTCCGGCGGGGGTGGCGATCGGCTTTAATCCCAAGCTGGCGCGCATCGCGCAACCGCTGGCGCAGATTGCGGCGTCGGTTCCGGCTACTGCGTTGCTTCCAGTAATCCTGCTGCTGCTTATTCGACTGGGAGGAGGTCTCGGGCTGGCGTCCATCGTGGTGCTCTTGCTGGGGACGCAATGGTACGTGTTGTTCAACGTGATAGCCGGGGCTATGGCGATCCCAACGGATCTAAAGGAATGCTGTTCGGTCTTCCGGTTTCGGGGGATCGAGCGCTGGAAGAAGCTGATCCTGCCGGGAATTTTCCCTTATCTCGTAACTGGGCTGGTGACGGCCTCTGGCGGGGCGTGGAACGCCAGCATCGTCGCCGAGTATTTTCATTTCAAAGGGCACATCTACACTACGACGGGACTGGGTGCGACGATTAGCCAGGCTACGGATACGGGCGACTTCCATCTGCTGCTGCTCGCGACCATCATGATGGCGGCTACAGTTGTTACGATCAATCGACTGGTGTGGCGCAAGCTCTATGCGCTGGCTGAAACACGCTTCCGGCTGGAAACGTAGAATTCAGCGCGGCTTATATCTCTGTGACCTCAACTTCGTTGCCTCGTTCGGCAGGATACAGGATTGGGCTGCGTCCTTGAGAACGGCTGCCAACTCCGTGCCTAAATCTCCAAGGTCTGCCGGAGTCATCAACTGCTGCAGGCGCTCGAAAAGCTGGCGCTCTTCTTTGCGGATGTGGGCGGAGAGTTGCCGTGCGAAAACTGGCAGGGTTTCCGTAGACATGCATCGGCCTTCCGCTTGCGAGAAGGACTCCCGAAGCGCGGCGTGATCGGCGATTAATTCTTCCACCAGCGGGACGAGTTCGGGAAACTGGCGGGCAGCGGGGAACAGCGCTTCCTCTTCGGCGGAGAAATGAAATTTGATTTCCTGCTCGAAGTGCTGTTCGATTTCCGTCTGCCAGGCTTCGAGGTCGGAGTCGGGGATGGGCTGCGCGCGCTCGATGCGCACGCACAAAGCCAGCGCCTTCTGGTGCTGGTGCGAAAGTGGGATCAGGTTCTTATCGCGCAGCATGGAGTCGCATCACGACACCGTCACTGGTTCTGAATCCTCGGTGATCGCGGGACGTACTGTCAGCCAGTCCGTGCGAACGCGCTCCCACTCCTGGATCAGCATGCCGTTGGCCTCGAAGAAACTTCGAATGCGGGCACGTTCCCATCCGGCGACCTCTTCGAGAATGGGCGCCAACACGGCGAAGGCGCTGGTGCTCAGCACGGTGCGCTTGGCTATCTGGGAAACGTGGGTTGACTCCGAGACTGCTATCGTGAGGCCGTCGCGCGCGTTCACCTCCAGCATCACGTGAATATCGGAGCTGCCGTCTCCCGTGTAGATCACGTGATCGGGACCGGTCACGTGCTCGACCAGCAACTGCTTAAGGACAGCCACCTTGCCATAGCCCGCAGTCGCCCGAATGATGCTGTCGATTTCGCCGGAAGGCTTGTAACGAAACTCGGTGCCAAAGATGTGATCCTGCGGAACGATGCCCTCCAGCGCGGAGTAGATCACTTCGACTGGTGCGGCCGAGAGTACGTAAAAGTCGAAGGAGTAGCCGTCCACGCCAGCCTCAAGAATTTGATAGAGCGCCTTGATGTCCCCCTTGAGGCGAATGCGCTTGCCTACTTCGTGAAGATGTTCCTTCCGGACCTTGGCTTTGAATTCAGGGTCGTGAAGCAGAAGGTAGGCGAGTTCAGCTCCCTGCTGCACCAGGTTAATCTTCGCCATGCCCTTGGCTTTGCGTTCGAACTCGGCGGTGGGAATGCCAACGAGCTCGGCGAGCACGTAGCCGGAGTCGTTAAAGGTGAGCGTCTGATCGAAGTCGCTCGCGAAAATATAGCGTTTTAAAGGCTTGTCTGCCATACAAATTAGATTCGCAGTGGGCTCAGAGGGCCCATTAAAAGAATCGATAGAGATTATATGCGGTCCTGGTTAAATCATCGTTAACAAAACGAAATGCAGGATGAAGAGGTTAGACATTCAAGGATGGGGAGCAGATGTAGTTCCGAGATTAGCGGCCGCGCCTCAGCAGTAAACATCCTCCAATGAGAGACAGGATCAATACGACCACGCCGGCGGCCATGCCTGCCAGGAAGGCAGGATTGTGAACATCGTCGTGAGAGGCCGCGACAAAGAAATAGTGGTGCAGCAAATGTCCGAAGGCCAGCGTAGTCAGCAGTACGGCAAGCCCGCTCAGGATGTTCAGGATTCGCATGGTCGCTCCCCGCTTACGCACGACAGTCTCACACAGATTGCAGCAAGCTGCAACGAATTGCGCACTGGCTGACCTGACTCGGACTGCCTTTACTAAATTCGCCGACGCGTCCAGAATAGAAGTTCGGCTCGCAAACCGCTGCGAAAGCTAATCCATATACAGGAGCACTCATGCCAGCATCTGGTGAATTGATTCGTTCGATGAATTACGTGGAAGACATTACAACGACGTTGCGCCGCATCTGCATTTCGATTCCGGCCATGAATACCGAGGAGCGCAAACGGCTGGCGGATTCGTTGCGCGCCGCCGGGGGTGCGCTCAACAGCGCGATTGCGGATTTGGAAAAGGCGGGCCCGCAGTGATGGAGGTTAAGACTGTCGCCGTTATCGGCGCCGGGATCATGGGCCGGGGCATCGCACACTCTGCGGCAGTCGGCGGATACCGTACCATTCTGGAAGATCTGCTGCCTGCGGCGCTGCGGCGAGCCGAAAGCGAGATTCGGGCGAATCTCGACAAGGCAGTCGAACTAGGCAAGGTGACTGGGCCTGACGCCGACGCGGCTTTTGGCCGGTTGGAGTATGCAGGGTCTGTGGAAGAGGCCGCGCGCGAGGCCGATCTGGTGATTGAAGCTGTGCCGGAAGAGATGGAGTCGAAGATTGAGATTTTTACTCTCCTCGACAAGATTTGCCGTCCGACTACGATTCTGGCGTCGAATACCTCTTCTCTCAGTATCACGGAAATTGCCAGTGTGACTTACCGGGCGAAAAAATGCGTGGGCATGCACTTCTTCAATCCCGTGCACAAGATGAAGCTGCTGGAAGTCGTGCGCGCTTTGGAGACTGACGACGACACTCAGGCCACTGCGGTTGACGTGGGCCGGCGCATGGGAAAAGAAGTGGTGGTGATCAAGGAAGCGCCAGGCTTCATCACCAGCCGCATCAATGCGATGATCGGTAACGAGGCGTTCTACATGCTTCAAGAGGGGATCGCTTCTGCCGCCGACATCGACAAGGCGCTGAAGCTGGGACTCAACCATCCCATGGGGCCGTTCGAGCTGGTCGATCTGGTGGGACTGGATACGCGGCTGAATATTCTCGAGTATCTGCACAAATCACTGGGAGAGAAATATCGCCCGGCGCCGCTGCTGGTGCAGTATGTGAAGGCGGGACGGCTGGGGCGGAAATCGGGGCGCGGGGTCTATGAGTATCCGGAGGTTGCGGTGACAAAGGATTCGCCTGCCGGGGTTGCGCGTTAGACCTATTTTCGGAGGTGCCCGCCGCCGCCCACGACGGCCGTCGGAAGGTGAGTCGTGCTAACAGGTGCGGGCGAAGCTCAGACCGGATAAGGAATCGATCTTCGTCTGCTTTACTCCCTTGCTCGCAATCAGAACCTGAAAGCTTTCGCCCATGCCCGCGGGCGTGACCAGGTGCTTGAGTTGCAGCGCGACTTTCGCACGTTCCTGGGGCAGGAGGCAGTCTTCGAAGGCGTCGGCAAACTGGTTGGCTTCGCCGATGCCCATCAGGAATTGAGATTGCGTGACGAGTTTGTGCGTTTGCATGCCGTGTTTTTCGGCGGAGGCGGCAAGGGCGGTGAAGTTTACGTCGGCGGTGATGTCCTGTTCGCCGGGGGCTTCGTAGGGGTTGGCGCTTACCGAATGCTGGCGAAGGGCTTTCAGGGTTCCCCGATGGCGGCCGGCGAGTTGTTCTGCGCGGGTGTAGCCGTAGTCGATGGCGATGAAAAATCCGCGCTGGATGTTGGCCGATACTTTATCCATGTAGTTTTGCGCGGCGAGAGGCGCTTCGACGCGTTCGTGCGGTTCGGGATGAATTGAGTAGCGGTCGAGGAATTCAAGTTCATCCCGCGAAGGCAGTTGCCAGGTTTCAACGAAATGGCCATCGCGCGTGCCGATGCGGAGGGAGCCGTTCGCGCTGAGAATTTCGACTGGGAAGGCGTCGAAGAATTCGTTGGCGAAGACGATGGTGGACGTGCTGCGGGGCGACAGAGTATCGAGCGCAGTGAGTTCTGCTTTCCCGGACTCGACGTGGTGTCCCAGAGTTGCTTGCAATCGCTCGCGTAAAGCGGGTGAGCTCTCGATCAGGACGTAGCGCAGGGCGCGGAAGAAATCCGGGAACTTCTTTTCCGACCAGCCGAGCACGTCTTGCGCAAACAACCCGCGGCCGGGGCCAAGTTCAACTAGGTCGATGCGGTCAGGCGAACCCAGGGCGCGCCACATTTCGTCGAACTGACGCGCCATCAGACGTCCAAAGACGGCATGGACGTCGCTTGAAGTGTAGAAATCGCCAGCCTTGCCGAATTGCTCCGCATTTCGCGAATAGTAGCCGTGGTCTCGGTCGTAGAGGCAGAGTTCCATGTAGCGCGAGAAGGGAATTGGGCCGCGCTTGCGGATTTCCCGCTCCATTTTTTCGCGTAGCGGATTCACAACCCCTTCCGGCGGCGGTCGGCGCGGTCCTGCGGGGTGCGGATGAACATTTCGACGAAGTAGTCGTGCAGGGCGTCGTAGAGTTGGCGCTGGAAACTCCATTCGAACTGCGAGTGGTCGAGGTCGCGGGGATGGAGATCGAAGTAGTACGTGTGCACCGGGATGGTCGCGTCTTTGAATTGGATGATGATTTCCACGCCTTCGCCCTTGGAGCGCGCGGAGAATGTCAGCAGAGGATGCTCGTAGAGGCGGAGTTGGGCTAGGACGCGGTCGAGGCGGGTGGTGGCGGTTTCGGGCACAGGGGGATTGTAAAGCAGGTGAGCTTGAGGCGCGCAGGCGAGTACGAGGGCAGGATGCCCCCGCGACAGCAGCAGGACGCCGACGCTACGCCGCTATTCGTACCGGAGCGCTTCGATCGGATTCAGTCTCGCAGCTTTGATCGCAGGCAACATGCCGCTGATGATGCCGACGAAGCTGAGAATTGCTGTTGACCAGATCAGCGTGGCCGAGTCGATGTAGAGGTGGATGTCGCCTTCGCTGGCGTTTTCCTCAAAGGCGCTCCAGAGCGTGAGCGAGCCTACGCTCCAGGAAACCAGATACGCCAGCACCACGCCTAGAAGGCCGCCCAGAGCGGTGATCACGAGGGCTTCAGTCAGGAACTGAAATAGGATGTGCCAGCGATGCGCTCCCAGCGCTTTTTCGACGCCGATCTCGCGGGTGCGCTGGGTTACCGAGACCAGCATGATGTTCATCAGGCCCACGCCGCCGATGCCTAGCGTCAGCAAACCGATGAAGCCGAGCAGAATCTTGATGCCGGTGCTGATGACTTGCAGATCGAGCAGGTCGGCGAAGACGTCGAAGACGAAGATCGCCCGGTGATCCTTGGGATCGAAGTTGTGGTGGAAGGCCATGGAGTTACGCACGGCGGTTACGATCTTGGCGTGGTCGCCTTCGTATTCCATCACGATGGAATTCAGGTAGTAGGTCTTGGCCAGATCGCTCATAGCGCTGAAGGGAATGTAGACGTGGCCGTTGATGTTGTCGTCGCCGTTCTGCACCTGGTGGCGCAGCACGCCGATCACCTGATACGAAATGCCGTCGAGGCGGATGCTTTCGCCGAGGGCAGTCTGGCCGGAGAAAAGTTTCTTTCGCACGTCCGAGCCGATGATGGCGACACGGGTGTGAGTAAAGTCGTCGGCCTCGCTGAAGAAGCTGCCTTCGTCGGTGTCCAGGCGGCGCATGCGGCCATACGATGCATAGACGCCGCTGACGCCGTAGGTGGCGCTGCGAGTGCCGTAGGCGACCAGACTCTGCTTTGCGACCTCGGGAGAAACGTGTTTGAGCAGGGGCACTTCGTCGCGGACGTAGTCGAGATCGTTGACCGTCAACTTGACCTCGGCGCCGGCCTTGGTTCCTCCGGCTTGTAACTCGGTGCGGCCGGGAAAGATGAAAACCAGATTTGTGCCAAAGGAGCGGAAGGCTGCCCAGAGGCCACGCTCGAAACCCGATCCGTAGGCCAGCAAGAGCACGACCGTCGCGATTCCCCAAGCCATGCCCAGCATGGTCAGCACGCTGCGGCGGCGATTGTGGCGGAGCGCGTTGAAAGCTTGCCTGCCTAGGTCTGTGAGCATCATTACTCCAAAGTCAGAAGTCAGAGGTCAGAATGCAGAAGTAAGAACAGGTTCGTTTGTACTTCTGCATTCTCACTTCTGACTTCTGCATTCCTACTCCTGCCTCAAAGCTTCTACCGGTTCCATGAGCGCGGCTTTACGCGCGGGATAGAGGCCAGCGGAGATTCCGGCGACTGCCAGCGAGCCGATTGCCGCCAGAGCGGAAGCGGGAATGATTCGCGGCGTATCAAAGCCCTCCGGAGCCGGCAGCATGGCCAGCAGCGTGACAAACCCCGTGGCCAGTGCCAATCCGATGCCGCCGCTGAATGCGGTGAGGAACGCTCCTTCGACAAAGAATTGCGTGAGAATATTTTTGTGAGTTGCGCCTAATGCTTTTCGCAGACCGATTTCTTTTGTTCGTTCGCTTACCGATACCAGCATGATGTTGACGATACCGATGGCGCCGAGTCCTAAAGTCACAACTCCAACCACGCCCAGGAACCAATCCATAGCGTCGAAGATCTTGGCCACGCGCTGCATGTTTTCGATGGTGTCCCAGTCTTCAAAGGCGTCTTCCAGCTTTGCGTCGAAGCCGTGGCGGCTGGCGATGATCTGGTGAATCTCGTTTTTGGCTTCGGTGTGCAGATCCTTGCGGACGGGCTGGTAGTTGATAAAAGAAATGGCATCTTCGGAATTTGCCTTGGTCAGGCGAAAGAGATTGCGCATGGTTTCGATGGGGATGAAGATGCGCGAGTTAGTGCCGTTGTTTCCGTCGCGGCCCACCTTGGCGACCACGCCGATCACGTCGAAGCTGATTCCGTTCAGGAGAATCGTGGAGCCCACAGCGGGGCGTCCGGGGAACATGTTCTTGAGCAGCTCCCATCCCACGACGGCGACGCGGCGGCGCTCGACGTTATCCTGATCGTTGAACCAGCGCCCCGGCTCGATGGGCACATTGCGAATCTGATTGTAGTCGGAGGCTACGCCGAAGACCTGGCCGTTAGTCGAGCCGTAGTCGCTGACGGCGCGGATATCTTCACGATTCAGCACCGGAGACAACGCGCCAACGAACTTTGCCCGCTGGCGGACGGCGGAGTAGTCCGCGTAAGTAAAGTAGTAAGTTTGCCCGGACTGGGTGCTGCCCGCAACTGCCGGAATGCGTCCGGGAAACATGAACATGATGTTTTGTCCGAGAGTGGCGAGCTGTTTTTCCTGGCCGCTGCGGAAGCCTTCTCCCAAACCCACCAGCAGTAGCAGAGAGCCTACGCCCCAGGCGATTCCGAACATGGTGAGGAAAGAGCGCAGCTTGTGCGCCCATAGCGTGGAAAGCGACTGCCGAATGATGTCGAGAAGTATTCGCATGTGTTATGCCCCCACGCCTCCGGGGAGGTGCGTGGGGGCCCCGGGCAACGTTCAGGCGAGGGGTCTCAATCCCGCCCAACGATCTGTTGTTTGATACGCAGCCGGGTCATGCGAAGTTCCCTTGCTGTCATTGGTTTCTTAGACCGGGAAGGGGCGGAAAAGGTTAGCTGAGGATGAGAATTTGGAACCTGGCGTGATTTAGAGCATTCCTGCAGCAGGACTCGCGAGCCTCAGAACTCGAAATACCCTCCGGATGGCGCTGACCGAATAGTGCCGTCGGTACCGGTTGCGGGCAGTAAGCTTAAAACTCCGCTTAGGCTTTCCCATGCCGCCTGGTTCAGCGCGGGATCTGAGCCAACCAGGTCGCGGATCATGTCCCAAGCAGCCACGTTGAGTGCGCCCTCGGGAGGTGGCCCCATGGCAAGGGAGACGGAACATTGTGGGCAGAAAGATACGCGATGAGCCGTGGACTTCTGCCGCGGCTTGATCCCCACCGTTTGAGCAAACATGTAGAGGGCGACCGATTTCTGTCCGGGCCCAAGTTCACGATTACAGCGAAGGCAATGCATGTTCTCCAAGGATCTCCCGGCCGAAAATTGCGGCCCATGGAATATGAATATTGTCTTCGCAGGGACGCCAGGTGCAAGTATGTAGAAGGATTCCGGCGAGACCTCAGCGTCCGGATTCAGTAGCTCTGCGTCGAGAACCAAGGTTTGCTCTAGGCAGAGGCGGCTGGCATCCGGCACTCTGTTGCGATGAGTGCGAATGCGAGGGATCACCGAGGTCCGGGTCTGGCAGTCATCGAGTCGCGGATGCAGACCGCCCGGCCATCGGCACGTTTCGTTCGATTGTCCCACCTCCGCAAGCTGCTCAATTGCGAGCAGGTAGCGGCGGTATGTTACCGGGTGCGCAGCGGCAGTATTGAGTTCTTGCTGGTGCGCACGCGCGGCAGCCGCCGGTGGACTTTTCCCAAAGGCAGCGCTGAGGCGGGACTGACCCATGCCCAAGCGGCGGCGCTTGAGGCCTTCGAAGAAGCTGGGGTTCATGGGCGGATCGAAGAAATCTCGTTCGCCCAATATGTTCGAAGGCGGAGCGAGGCAGGCAAACAGACCTCGATACCTGCCGAGAAAGCGGTCGTGGTCAACACGTATCTTTGTGAAGTGTTGCGGCTCAGACCTCCGCAAGAGTCCAACCGGGATCGCACCTGGTTTTCTATAGAGGACGCAAAGAGGAGCTTGCGGGAAGGACGCAAGCCGGATGAGGGAAATGGGCTCGCGCGCGTGATCGACAGAGCCGTGGCCTGCGTCCAGAGAAGGTGCGAAAGCGACATCGCCAACGACCGTTGGCAAGACACTCGGCTACAACTAGACCAGCCTCGGCTGGATATACAGCAAAAAGACGCACTACAAAAAGTGCGATTCGATTTTGCGGAAGCGTACGGCGATGCAGCCATGTCCGTGTCGCACATTCGCCGTCAGATACGCGGCATGCGGCAATCCGCTGAGCCGGTTGACGACTATCGTCCCCGCCAGGCGTTGCAGTGTGAGGTCCTTGAATTCAGTCCAACGCGATGGAAGAAAGACAGGGCTCTGGGACCGGGCACCAAGAAAGGCTGAAATCGCCTCCTAAATTCAAATCTTACTCTTTGCTCTTCGGCCGTTCGAAAGGCTTCTGGAGATATTTTCGCGCTTCTTCGAGAGCGGCGAAGGTATCGTCGTTGGTCTGAATGGCTTGACGGTATTCGTTGATGGCGCGCTCGCGTTGGCCGGTGATGTCGAAAATCTTACCCAACTGGATATGGCTCCACACTTCCGTCCAGCGGGGATCCCCGTCGCCATTGATCGACGAGCGATAAGAATTAGCAGAGGACTGATAGTTTCTCTGAAGGAAGAAAATCTCCGCGATGCGGTAGTGGGCAAGAGAGCTGTTCCTGTTGAGATCGAGCGCTTTGTTAAATTCAACCAACGCTCCGCTCAGATCGCCTTGCTGCTGCATGGCCTGGCCGCGAAGAATGGACGAACGCAGCTTCACGTCCGAGGAGTTTGTGAGTACGTGATGGTCAGGATCGACGGCGATGCGGCGCGGCCGTCCGAAGGTTTCAACAGTGAATGGCGAGTTCGTTCCAACCACTTCAATTCTCTTGTCTTCCGTTTTGCCGTCGGTGTCGATGCGCAGGTCCACCGGCATGCGGAAGAGATCGAGATCCTGGGAAATCTCCCCAGTAACACGGAACCCTTTGTTGCTGCCGAGGCGATAGGTAGTGTATTTCACCTTGAATTCGGGAGCGCCGGTGGAATCGAGCCACTGGGAGAAGAACCAGACGAGTTGCTCGCCATAATTTTTCTCGGCGATGGCGCGGAAGTCGTCCATGCTGGCGGACTTGCCCGCGTAGGTTTCGGCGAACTCGCGCATGGTCTTATTGTATTTGTCTTCGCCCATCACCCAGCGCAGCATATGCAGGATCATCGCGCCCTTGTCGGTTACGAGCGACTGAAACTCGGTGGAGAAAGGATCAAGCTTGCTGGCGCTGGAGAGCGGAACCGTGTCATACGCCAGTGCGCCCACGGACATATCCTTTACCGCTTCTTCCAGGCCCGCCGCACTGGCGGCGTTTTCCACGTACAAGGCTTCGGAATAGCGGGAGAAACCGTCGATCAGCCACCAGTCGTCCTTCGTGGCGGGGCTTACTGAAGCTCCCCACCATTGATGGCCGATCGCGTTGGCGAGCAGACGGTAGTTGGTTTTTTCCGTGATCGACGGACCTGCGAGGCCGGCGATCTCTGGACCCCACGCGTAGGGAACCGTGTCGCCCGGCAGCTCCACAACGTTGAGCTTCTGCGACAGCGGCGTGCCGTAAAGAGTTATGAAGTAGGTGAACTCCTGGATTGCGGTGGTGGTGTATGTGGTAGCCAGCGCCTGGTGGGCCGGCTTGAAGTAGACATGCAGGTCCAGCCCGGCCTCGTCGCTTTTATATTCCTGGAAGATGCCCGCAACGATAGTGCCGGGAAAGCTGGGCTTTGCGTAAACGAAGGTAAATGTCTTGGTCGCGAGGCCGTTCGTATTAGGTTTCTTTGAAGGAGGATTGTCGGTGGTTGTGGCCTTTCCGCTTCCGATCGCTACCATGTGAGATGGGACGGTGACGCTGATTGTTGCGGTGAAGCGGTTGAGGCCATAGCCGCTCACGGGAAACCAGCGTCCGGAGTAGAGCAGGTAACTAGTGTCGTCGCCGACATAGGCGAGCTTGAGGCCAGGGACCGGGCTGTCATCAGCGGTCTCAAGCCGGCCTTCGTATTCGAAGGTGAGAGTGGTGGAAGCATCCTTGGCCAGGCCAGCTGGCAAGGGCACGCGGACGGTCGAATCCTGGGTGACACGCTCGGCCGACAGCGGCTGGTTGTTGACGTCCAGCACTCGGGTGACGCGCAAGTCGTTGTGCAGTTCGAAAATGGCAACGCTCAAATCCTGCAGCGCCGTAAATTTGACCTTGGCCCGAGCGGAAATCTGATGCAAGTGAGGCGTGAGCTCGGCCTCGATCTGGTAGTCGTCGACGCGCAGGTGGGTCTTCTCCGCAGCCCATGAGGGGATCGCGGCGAGAGCCAATAGCAGCAGGGCGAGGGGACTGAGGAGAGCGCTTTGAGCGCGCCGAAGGCGAATCTGCATTAAGGAGAGTCTCCGGGAAACGGGGCTAACCATTCCGTATGATGAAGATTCTGACCTAAAAGATGCTGGGAGCACAAGGTTTAACCCACTTTGTCATTTCGAGCGAAGCGAGAAATCTGCTGTTTGCCCACGCTGGCTAACAGGGGTTCGTCATCGCGTTCGCTTCTCGGAATGACAACCGTGGAACGGGTCTCGAGCCGTTGGTCTAGCGAGCGCGGGACGCCAGGGTAAGAATTATCTCGGCGGCGCGGTCTGCCGGGTGTGGGACTGGGCTAGCAGAGGCGCTTTGCGGGGGGCGAAGCAGGGTTTTTACTCGGGTCAGGCCATCCAGCATGCGGTCGCGGGCGGGCCCGTCGGGGAGGATTTCTTTGATTTGCGCGACAACCTTCCCGGCAGTGAAGTCGTGTTGAACCAGCTCGGGCACGACTTCCTCATCGGCGATCAGATTGACCATGGCGAAGCGTGGGACTTTGACTCGCGGCTTGCCCAGCATGTAAGTGAGAGGCGAGACGCGGTAGACCATCACGAAGGGAGTGCGCATCATGGCGGCCTCCACCGTGGCCGTGCCACTGGCGATTATGCCAACGCGGGAATGCCAGAGTGCGGACACGGATTCGGGGACGAGTGTGATGCTGTGCTCGCCAGTTGTTTTTTCTCGGGTCTTTGAGTTGAAAATCAGGGAGTTGAAAATCAGATTTTGCAGGAAGGCGCGGTCGAGCGTAGGGGCGACTGGCAACAGAAATTCGTAAGCGCGACCGAGTTGAGCAGCTGCTTCGAGGATGGTTGGAAGATTCATGCGGACTTCTTTGATGCGGCTGCCGGGCATGAGCGTGATCCAAAACTTGGTGGGATCGAGATGGAATTGTGCAGCATACTCGTTACGCGCGATTGCGGGGGACGGCAGTTCGGCTAAGGGATGGCCGACGAAAGTCGCGTCCACTCCACGGTCGCGGTAGAACTTTTCCTCGAATGGAAAAATCACCAGTGCCTTGTCGATGTAGTCGCGCAGCAGGCGCACTCGTCCCTGGCGCCACGCCCAGAACTGCGGTGCGACATAGTAGACGACCGGGATGCCGCGCTTCTTCATCTGCCGCGCCACACGCCAGTTGAAGGCGGGCGAGTCGATGACGATAGCGAGATCGGGTTTGCGCTTGTCGGCTTCTTTGATCAGGCGCTGGTACAAGCCGTAGATTTTCGGTAGATGGCTGA
>DATMOP010000036.1:0-2798 GCA_035568115.1 Candidatus Acidiferrum sp. | reverse complement strand
CAGCTCACAATGTCTCCGTTGATGGTGGGCCTGGTGCAGGCGGCGTCCACGCTTCCTGTTTTTCTCGTCATCTTGCCGGCGGGTGCGCTGGCAGACATGGTCGACCGGCGGCGCTTGCTGCTGATCACGCAGGGTTGGATGGTAGCAGCTGCGGCGCTACTGGGCATTTTCACGCTGTTGGGAACTGTGACGCCTTGGATTCTGCTCTTGTTCACCTTCGTGCTGGGATTGGGCGCAGTGATGAACGATCCTGCGTGGCAGGCCATTACACCGGAGATAGTTTCTCCCAGACAACACGCGCCTGCTGTGGCTTTGAATTCAGTCGGGTTCAACGTGGCTCGCGCAGTGGGCCCGGCATTAGGTGGGATCGTGATCGCGGTCGCGGGATCGGGCGTGGCTTTTCTGCTGAACGCCGCTTCATTTTTCGGAGTCATATTTTTTCTTTACCGCTGGAAGCGTCCCCACTTCGAGAATGTGGAGAAGGGTCGCGTCACCGATGCCATCCTCGCCGGCCTACGGTATGGCCGCGACGCTTCGGTGGTGCGCTGTGTCCTGATCCGCACCGGCGCGTTCAGCCTGGCCGCGAGTTCCCTTCTGGCGCTCCTCCCGATCGTCGCCCGTCCTCATGGAGCCACCGGTTACGGCCTGTTGCTCGGGTCGTTCGGGCTGGGCGCGTTGGCAGGAGCGGCAGTCCTGCCTCGCCTGCGGAGTACGCTATCAGTGGACGGAGTTGTAACAGTCGCGATTCTGGTGTTTGCAGCCATGACGTTTGCCGCAGGACGAGTGCGAACATTTGGCTGGCTGGAACTTGTATTGTTCACCAGCGGCACCGCGTGGATTGGAATTCTGGCCTGTCTGAATGTTGCGGCACAAACCATGTCTCCTCCATTTCTGCGGGCACGGGCGCTATCCTTGTACCTGTTGGTGCTTCAGGGAGGGATGGCGATAGGCAGCGCACTTTGGGGCGCGCTGGCCAGCCAGGTCGGAATTCCGACGGCATTCCTGTGGTCTGCGGTCGCGCTTGTGGTCGGGCTGGTGAGTGTGCGACGCTATCCGCTGACGTCGCAGGAATTACAATTCGCTCCGTCTGTAGTGCGCGACTGACCTGGAACAAAGTTCCACAAATCCAATCAGGAGATTTCTCATGAAAAAGATGAAGTGCTTGTTTGCATCCCTGCTTCTGCTGGCGAGCAGCGGCCTTGCTCAGGCGCAGGATGCCAAGCCAGCGGATCATCGTACCGTCGCTCAAGTGCTCGATCGCAGTGTAACCGGCGTGGAAAACGAATTCGTTCCCGCTGCCGACGCCATGCCTGAGGACAAATATTCATTTGTGCCCACGAACGGCGAATTCAAAGGCGTGCGCAGCTTCGCGCAACAGGTCAAGCACGTTGCTGCCGTCAATTACATGGTCGGAGCAGCTATCCTCGAGGAGAAACCGCCAATCGATGTTGGCGGCGAAAACGGACCAGATTCGGTGAAGACCAAAGTGGACATTGTGAAATTCCTCAGAGACTCTTTCGCCTATGTCCACAAAGCAGTCGGGACTATCAACGACGGAAACCTGCTGTCCCCCATCAAAAGCCCCTTCGGCGAGGGCATGGTTACGCGCCTCGGCATGGCCACACTGATCGTAGGGCATTGCTTTGATCACTACGGGCAGATGGTGGAATACCTGCGCATGAATGCCATTATTCCTCCGGCCAGCCGTTAAGTCGCGGAACTACGACCGAATCGACAGAATACGGGCGTGCACCGGGTCTTTTTCCCATGCACGCCACCGGGGATTCCCTATAGCACGAAAGTGCTATTTACACCTCGATGAATGGGAAATAACCTCAGCTTCCCCCTTTGGCTTGAAAATTTTGCGATGCGAGCTAAAACCCTAACAGGGTTGAGTGTGCGTCGCGGTACGGGTGGGCCAAAAGCGTGGCCCGGTAGCAGGGAGAAGTAGATGAAGAGTAAGAGGCATCACGCGACAGATTTACGGGTTCCTGACGTCGAACGAGAGAACGAAGTCCAGCGCGTCCAGCGAGAAATAGACAGTTTTCTTCGAGCCGTTAATTCTTACCCTGACCGGTTCGCCCGCGAACCGTACTTGAGTTTCCAGCAGCACCTGTCCAACATTGTGACCGCAGAACCTCCGCCCGGCGCCGACGAAGACTCGCGTAGTTGAGGATCGGCTCGTTATCTCCCCGCTTTTCTCAGCGAATCCGCTGGCTCGCTCCTCGTGCGGTGATCTCCGTGTGAATCAACTCCGGGTTGAGTCCGTGAGCTCGCAGGTGGTCGCGCACCCGCTTTCTGGCTTGATTCATACTCGATCTTGAGTCCAGAAAGATCAGTACCGAAGGTCCGGCCCCGCTCAAAGCGCTTCCCAAGATTCCGCGAGTTCCGGTCAGCTTCTGCAACGCGGGCAGAAGAGGGCACAGGGATGCGCGGTAGGGCTGGTGGATCCGATCGTCCAATGCGGAGGGCAGCCAGTCCTTTCGCCCCTGAAGGAACGCCGCCAACAGTAGCATCGAGTTCTGGATGTTGGCCACGGCGTCAGCACGCGAATATTGATTCGGCAGGACACGGCGCGCATCTTCGGTCGAAAGGCTCTCGTTGGGAACAACGAGTAATAATGGCCACTTTCCTTGCGGCTTTACATGTGCCATTTGCATTTCGCCGGCCGCGGAGATTCGTGCAATGGCTAAACCGCCCATCCAGCATGCCGCGGCATTGTCGGGGTGATTCTCACGCTGGGCGGCCTCGTACACGATCCGACTATCGGTCCAGCGCAATCGGCCAAAGTGTACCGC
>DATMOP010000035.1:0-9017 GCA_035568115.1 Candidatus Acidiferrum sp. | reverse complement strand
GCGTATCGACGACACCTTACTGGTCCGCGAGGCGCAGCGCGGCAATCGTGCTGCCTTCGAGGAGCTGGTGCGGAACTACGACCAGGCAGTGCTGCGGCTGGCTCTCCATCTCACCGGCTCGGAACCCGAAGCCCAGGATGTCTACCAGGAAGCTTTCCTGAAGGCGTATAAGAGCATCGGCAATTTTCGCTTTGAGTGCTCTTTTTACACCTGGATCTACCGCATCGTGACCAATCTTTGTCTTGATCACTTGCGAAAGAGGCAGGTGCGCAAGGAAGATGCGCCGGTAGCGACGGACGCGTCCGGGGAGCAGTACGATGTACTCGATCAAGTTCCGGATGGCCGGTCGGGTGCGAATCCAGAGCGCGACCTGATGCGCCGCGAGCTTGGCAAGCGCATCAGCCATGCGCTGGAGAAATTAACGCCCCGGGAGCGAATGGTTTTTGAGTTGAAGCACTACCACGGGCTTAAGCTGCGGACCGTCGGTGAGGTGTTGCACACGACGGAAGAAACGGCGAAGAATACTCTGTTTCGCGCGACGCAGAAATTGCGTGGCGCGTTGGCAGATATGAGATGAGGTTTCCCCTGAGGGGGTGTGATTATGAAATGCGAGTGGGTTAAAGAAAACGTTCTGCTGTACGTCTACAACGAACTGGCCGATGACGCCCGGTATGAACTGGAGCAACATCTGGCACGCTGCGCCGACTGCACTGCCGAGCTCAAGACGACGCGTAAGTTCCACGCCATGCTCTCCGAGTTGCCGGTGGAGGAACCATCGCCCAACCTGGTTGCGGCTTCTCGCATGCGGCTGCAGGAAGGCCTTGAAACTGCGGAGCAGGGCAAGTTTTGGCATCGGCTGATTTTCGATCCCGCTGCGTGGCTTCGTCAGATTCGATTTGCTCCCGCCCTGACCGCTGCCATCTTTATTGTTGGATTTGCGGGCGGCGTCGGGACGACCTACAAGGTTGTCGGCGGCGACGGCGGTTCGATTAGTTCAGTCCCCGTCATTGCCCCGGCCGAGTCCTCCATTACAGGCATTCAGTCGATCTCTCAGGATCCCGGATCGAACCACATCAGCATCAAGTACAACACAGTCTCCACGCAGGAAGCGCAGGGCTCGCTCAACGATCAGCGCATCCAGCAGTTGTTGCTTTTTGCGGCGCGCAATAACTACAACTCGGGTGTGCGGATGGATTCCGTCGATCTGCTGACGCAGGAGCCGAACAACACGCACGTTCGTGAAGCGCTCATCTATGCGCTGCGCTATGACTCGAATCCGGGAGTGCGGCTGAAGGCGCTGGACGGTTTGGGCCCGTATGTGAAGAGCGACTCACGAGTGCGGGATGCGATGCTTGAGACCCTGGTCCAGGATGCTAATCCGGGAGCTCGCACCGAAGCTCTGCATCTTCTCGAACCGGTGCGAGCCGACAGCAGCGTGCGGTTGGTTTTGCAAAAGCTCGCGCAGAGCGATCAGAACCAATACATTCGGTCGCAGGCTCGAATTATGCTGGCGCAGCTTCCAGAATTTGATTGAGGTAGAAGAAGTTATGTGGGATGGACTCTGTGCCTGTCCAGCCGACACTTTCGATGATGTGAGGATGAGAACGGACGGTGAATGTTGAAGCAGCTCTCTAAATTCGTCGCGGTGATGTTGTTGACCTTGCCCCTGGCAAGCGCGCAACAGACCCGCGTTTATGGTGATGGTGGTAACTGGACTCAGGAGATCACGGGATCGCTTGCGATGGTCAAGAATCTGAAGGTCAAGGTCGATATCGGTTCGGTGCGCGTGGAAGGTGGTTCGCAGCAAGGCATCAACTACGTTATTCGTAATCATTCCTATACCGGTTCGGAAGACAGGGCCCGGCGCGAATTCGAGAACTACAAGATCAGCGCTTACGTTCATGGAGATACGGCGTGGATCGTGGGCGATTGGCAAGGCGGCAGGCCGCACAAGTTTTCCGGCGACTTCGTGGTCAATGTCCCGCGCGAGATGGATGAAGTAAAAATCGAGACCGAAGGTGGCAACGTCAGCACCAGCGGGATCGCCGGCCGGGTGGATGCGCAGAGCGGCGGCGGCACTATTCGGGTCGATGATATTGGTGGGGCCATCAACGCGGAAACCGGTGGCGGCAGCATTGATGTAGGCAATGTAGCTTCTGACGTCAACCTGCACACCGGCGGGGGATCTATTAAGGTGAATTCCGCAAAGGGCAAGATCGAGGCCGAAAGCGGCGGAGGCAGCGTAAGCATTGTGTCCGGCATGCAAGGTGCCGTGCTGGAGACCGGCGGAGGCAGCATTCAGGTGGAGCGCTGCGCGGGTCGAGTGAAGGCCAGTACAGGCGGTGGCAGCATCGATCTCGGTGACATCGGCGGTCCGGTCGAGATGGAAACTGGCGGAGGAGGCATCCGCCTCAGTTCGGCCAAGGGTCCTGTCCGCGCGGAAACTGGCGGGGGCAGCATTGAATTGAACGGGGTCCCATCGGCGCGGGCGGAGACCGCAGCCGGTGGAATCACAGCAAAGTTCGTTGCGGCCAACGGCGAGCACCACGATTCCGAATTAGAAACTGCCGCCGGCGACATCACCGTCTACTTGGCTCCGAACGTGAACATCAGCGTTCGTGCTTCGATCGAAGTAGCTAACGGTCACAGCATTCGTTCAGATTTTCCGGATATTAGAGTTACCACCGAAGGTGGCGACTACGGTCCAAAGACCGTGACTGCGGAAGGTAGTCTGAACGGGGGTGGTCCCGTGCTCAAAGTGCGCACTACCACTGGGGATATTTCTTTCCGCCGGGCCAGCAAGTAGCTTTTACTTTCGAAGTTGGGAGGGCAAAATGCGAAACTCAATTCTGCTGACGATCATAGTGCTGCCACTTCTGGCAGTAGCAGCCTACGCTGCCGACAACGGTTCGTTTGCTCCGGCTAGTGACACTTATTATGGATTCTCCAGTGAGGATTGGGGCAGCGGTTCCTATCTTGGGGTGGACACGCGTGACATCACCCCCGACCGTTTAGCGCCGCTCCACTTGAAGGACGAGCGCGGCGTGGAAGTGACGATGGTGGATCAGGATGCTCCCGCCGGCAAAGCTGGGCTCAAAGAGCAGGACGTGATCCTGACTCTAAATGGCACAGATGTACAAAGCGTCGAGCAGTTACGCCGCATGATACGCGAGACTCCGCCCGGGCGAGTGGTGACGCTCGGCGTCAGCCGCAGTGGTCAGGGTATGACTATCAAGGTGGAGCTTGGTGATCGTAAGCAGAATCATTCTTACAACTTTGGTCCCGACGGCAAGCAATTCAAGTTCAACATGCCGACTATGCCCACCATGCCCGTAATGCCGGTTATGCCCGAGATGGATATGCCGGTTTCCATCGTCGTCGTGCACTCCTCGGCGCGCAGCGGTCTGATGGTGGAGAACCTGACACCGCAGCTCGGAGATTTCTTCGGAGCCAAGAATGGCCAGGGAGTTCTCGTGCGTTCGGTAGAAAAGGGCAGCGGTGCGGACAAAGCAGGTTTTCGCGCTGGCGACGTGATCGTTAAGATCAATGGTGAGCCCATCCGCGACAGCGGTGACTTTACTCACGCCTTGCGCTCGCGCAAGGACAACACCGCCAGCATCAGCGTGATTCGGGATAAGAAAGAGCAGACCATCACCATCACCTTGCCGGAACGCAAGCAATCGGATCTTTTCCGCGAAAGTCTGGATATCGAACTCCCCGAGATCGACGCCAAGACCCGCGAGGAAATAAGCCAGATCGAGACGCAGATGGCCCATCTCAAACCGGAGATGGAAGAAGCGATCAATCGTCAGATGAAGCAGCTGAAGCCGGAGATTGAACGGCAGACCCGGGAAGCCCACAGGCGCGCCGAAGAGGACAAGCGGCAGATGCGCGATGTACAACGGGAATGGCGGGACCACCAGCGTGAGATTGAGAGAGAACTAAGAGAGGAATTTGACGGCCCCCGCAGCCTATTCTGATTGAATATTGGGGCTAGTTGCTGGAACCCTTTGCCAAGCCGCGTTGTGGGGCCAGGCAAACTCGATTCCGCCCAGCCTGTTTTGCCGCATACAAGCCTGCGTCGGCGGCCTTAACCAATTCGTCGCGGGTGCAACCGTGTTCGGAATAGTTTGCGGTTCCTGCACTGATGGTGACCGGCCGGGGGACGCCCGGGAATTGCCAGGCTTCTACCGACTTGCGCAGCTTCTCCGCCACTCCCAGGGCGTGGACCGCATTGGTTTGGCAAAGCAGAATGGCAAACTCTTCACCTCCATAACGGCATAGAACGTCGATCTTCCGCAGTTGCTGATGAAAGATCGAAGACACCTGCCGCAGCACCTCGTCTCCCAGGAGGTGTCCGAATTCATCGTTCAGACGTTTGAATTGGTCGATGTCCACCATGACCACCGCAAGGCCTGTGCCGAATCGCTCCGCTCGGTCGATTTCCTCGACGATCCTCAGTTCGAAAAACCTGCGATTGAAAATCCCCGTTAATCCATCCAGATACGCCAATTGTTTTACGCGCTCGACGTAGTGAGCGTTCTGGATGGCAGTGGCACAGATGTCCGCCACTGATTCGAGCGGCTGCGTATCGTAGGCGTTAAAAGCGTCGCTGCGGGCTGTGTCCAGCACCAAAACACCCAACGTCTGCCCAAACGAAACCAGCGGAATGCACATGCTTGAGCCGGTTTCGACATATAAGCTTCTGTCGGGAACCGCTTTCATATCATTTTCGATTATGGTTTTTCCCGCTGCCAGGGCTTGCTGCCAAAGTCCTGCTCCGTCTGGCAGACGCCCTCCTTCCGGAGTGTGTCCTGTGAGCTTCCCGTGGCTCGCGCGCAGCAGCAGGTCTTCCTCATCTTTCAAGAGCACCGAGACGTGGCAGACTTGAAAAGCCTCCTGGATCCTCATACACACTTTGGCGAGCAATTCTTTCAGATCCAGCACGGCAGTCATCTGCTGTGCAATCGCATTGATCGCTTCCAACTGCGAGGCACGGTGCCGCTCCAGCGAGTACAGCCGGGCATTCTGCAAGGCCATGGATGCCTGGGTAGAAAACAGCGCCAGCAGGTCTGTGGTCTCCGTATCGAAGTGATTGAGATTTTCGCTCTGGCAATCCAGCACGCCCACGACGTGGTCACGCACCATCAGCGGGACGGCCAGTTCGGAGCGGGTGTTCTTCGCTGTCAGAATGTAACGCGCGTCCTTAGTGACATCCGCGGCGTAGATGGGGCGTTTCTGTTGAGCGGCCGCCCCGGTGATTCCCTTTCCTATGGGCAGCCGAACCTTGTCATGGCCATCGTCCCAGCCGACCTGACAACGCACGTAGAGCTGATCCTTCTCCCGCAAAAGGATGGCAACGTTCTGCAGGTGAAAGTAATCGCGCGCAATGGTCAGGATTTGCTGCAGCACTTCGTCCAGCTCAAACGTGGAGAGCACCGCCTGACTCGCGTCATAGAGGATGGAGATCTTTTGCATGTACAGCCCAGATTCTAGCTTCCCCGTCCCCGGTTACGGAGGTTCCGAAAGTAACCTGTGCTGGATGAAAGTCTTAGGCACCTTTGTCCAAAATCCAGACAAACAGCGGAGAATTCAGACACGCTTGGAGATGAGAAGCCTCAGCCCTTAGGCCGGCTGGAATCGCGTCTCGGGCCAGCTACCGTTTTGATTATGCCGAAGACAACCAGGCAGAACCAGAAATCCACCACCAGCCCCAGATCCATTTGAAAAGGCACGTGACGCGCTCGTGGCGGCAGATACTTCATCAGGAGAAAGTAGGCTCCGTTCCCGGTGAGAACCGCAACCAGAGCGTGAATAAAATTGGCCGTTGCCTTGGACATACTGTACCTGATCCCGGTCTGGATGAGGCCCCTTCTTGAGCGGGGAACGCCTCGCGGACTATAGCACCTGAGATGCCTCCTGCTAACATCGCATCAGATGCTGCAACCGAGCACGTCCGTTCAATACGTGAAGGGCATCGGCCCAAAGCTTGCCGAGGTATTGGCTGCCAAGGGCATTCAGACCCTCGACGACTTGCTGCACTACCTGCCGTTTCGCTACGAGGATCGGCTGAACCCGACGGGGATTTCTGAACTGCGCGCCGGGGAAATGGCTACCGTGATTGCCGAAGTGAGGACCTCCGGGCTTTTCCGTACCCGTAGAATGCCCATCTTTCAGATGACCGCCGGGCAGGGCCGGACGCGACTGAAGTGCATCTGGTTCAACGCTACTTATCTGCGGGACAAGTTCAAACCCGGCCAGATCGTCGCCCTATACGGGAAGGTTGAGCAGGACTACCGCGGCGGCGAACTCCAACTCACCCAGCCTCAGTTCGAGATCATTGGAGAAGCTGCTGAAGACGGCAGCGCCTATTCCGCGGAACAAAAGCTAGCGGCATCGCTCGAGATCGGCCGCATTGTTCCCATCTACGAGTCCGCTGGACAAGGCCGTCTGACCTCTCGCTGGTTTCGTCGCATCATCCACACCGCGCTGGAGAATCTTCCGCCGGATTTGCCCGACCCCATCCCGTCAGCAGTTCGGAGTCATCTGAGCCTTATCCCGCCCCGAGAAGCGTTGCAGAAAGTTCACTGGCCCGATGCCGGCGAAAGTATTGATGATCTGCTGTCCTCCCGCACCCCAGCTCATCTTCGCCTCATTTTCGAAGAACTGTTTTTCGTCGAGCTGGGACTGGAGCTGAACCGTCGCGAACAGAAGGCGCAAACCGGAATCGCTTTCCAGTTAGACGACCGTGCCCGCGCCGCCATCAAGAAGATTCTTCCGTTCCATCCCACGATGGCGCAGAAGCGGGTGCTGAAGGAAATCGCATCCGACATGGGAAAGCCGTTTCCCATGCGTCGGTTATTGCAGGGCGACGTGGGCTCGGGCAAAACCATCGTCGCCTTCGAAGCCGCAATCATCGCCATGGAGAACGGCTATCAGGTTGCGCTGATGGCGCCCACCGAAATCCTCGCGCAACAGCATTATTTCTCTGCCCGCCGTATTCTCGAGAGCGCGGGCTATCGCGTCGTTCTCTTGACCGGCTCCATGGAAGACGATCGCAAGCGCCAGACCCGCCGTCACATCGCCCAAGGCAATGCCCAACTCGTCATCGGGACGCACGCCCTGATCGAGCAAAAAGTTGAGTTCGACAAGCTGGGCATGGTGATCGTGGACGAGCAACACCGTTTCGGAGTCCTGCAGCGCTTCAAGCTGATGAAGAAAACAAGAGATGATCGTGTAGTGATGGGTGCCTCGCCCGGGACGGTCGAGCAAAGCTCGCCAGCCTCCCCGGAGCCGGACGTTCTGGTTATGACCGCAACTCCCATCCCGCGCACCCTCGCGCTTACCCTCTACGGCGACCTGGACGTCAGCGTGATCGACGAAATGCCGCCCGGACGCACTCCAGTTATCACCCGCTGCGTATCCGACGAACGCTCGCGCGAAGTATGGGATTTCGTGCGCAAACAAGCGGCCGTCGGACATCAAACCTATGTTGTGTATCCCGTGATTGAGGAAAACGAAGAGACGGAACTGAAAGCAGCAATGAAGATGTACAAAGAATTGAGCCAGAAAATCTTCCCGGACTTGCGCGTCGGCGTGCTGCATGGCCGCATGGAGCCCGACCTGAAAGAGCAGGTCATGCGCGTGTTCCAGAAGGGAGAGATGGACATCCTCGTGGCCACGACGGTGATCGAAGTGGGTGTTGACGTCGCCAACGCGACCATGATGGTCATCGAACATGCCGAGCGCTTCGGGTTGGCCCAGCTTCATCAGCTTCGCGGCCGCATCGGCCGCGGGGCCGCCAAGTCTTACTGTGTCCTCATGACTGGCGGCAAGGTTTCCGAAGACGGAGAGCGCCGCCTCGACGCCATGGTCCGCACCAGCGACGGATTCCAGATCGCCGAACTCGACTTGGAACTTCGCGGCCCAGGGGAGTTCTTTGGCACGCGTCAGGCCGGCATGCCTAGTTTCCAGGTGGCCAATCTGATCCGCGATCGTCAGTTGCTCGAAGCCGCAAAACGCGAAGCAGCCATGGTCCTGGCCGGCCCGAATTCAGAAATCAGTCAACGCGAGATCGACGCCGCCCTGCGCCACATGCGCACTCGCTGGCACAAGAGCTACGGCCTGGTAGAAGTAGGCTAGCCGAGGCGAGTGCAAGCGAAGCTCTTGGTCGTACGCCACTGCCAGTGGGATAATCAATGCCGGTGAAAATCGACTCGAGCGCCGGTCTGTATCGCAAACTCCCGTCCGTAGACGAGCTCCAGCGCAACCCGGAGCTGGTCGCACTCGCTGCGAAAGAAGGCCAAACCGCGGTCACCGACGCTACCCGTGCCGTGCTCGCAACCCTGCGGCAGGAAATCGCTGCCGGGCGGCTCGACGCGAACGCTGTCGATCTTGCGCTTTCGGGACTCGAGGACGCAGTGATGCGGCGGGTGAGACAAGCTCTGCAACATTCGCTGTGCTCCGTCTTCAATGCCACCGGAGTTATTCTGCACACCAATCTGGGCCGTGCTCCGCTTGCTGCGTCAGCGCTGGAGCGCATCCGCGAAACTGCAGGAGCTTATTCGAATCTTGAGTTCGACATAGAAACAGGTGAGCGCGGCAAGCGCGACGTGCACGTCGATCGCCTGTTCCGCAAACTCCTCGATGAAGCTGTGGACGCGGGCGTCCCCGCCCGTATGGCCAAGCCAGCAATCTCCACCGTCGTAGTCAACAACAACGCCGCGGCGGTTCTGCTCGCCCTCAACACGCTGGCAGAAAACGGCGAAGTCATCGTCTCCCGTGGAGAACTCGTCGAGATCGGCGGATCCTTCCGCATTCCGGACGTCATGTCGAAATCGAATGCCACCCTGCGCGAAGTGGGCACAACCAATCGCACCCGCGTCGGCGACTATGAAAAGGCAATCAACGAGAAAACCCGCCTTCTGCTGCGGGTGCATCGGTCCAACTTTCAAATCACCGGATTCACCGAGCAACCGCAACTCGAAGAACTGGTCAGTCTGGCTCGCCAGCGCAAT
>DATMOP010000034.1:0-2425 GCA_035568115.1 Candidatus Acidiferrum sp. | reverse complement strand
TCGAAGAACCCTTCCTTTATTCCAACCCGGCACGTCAGGCGAGAACCGACGACGCCATGCGTTGGTTCTCACCCCATGACTGCTCGCGATTCCCAAAGCCCACAAACAATTCGGCGCATTCCTAGAATCGCTTTCGGTTCCATACCCGAACATCCACCACCGGACGCCAAAAAAAACCGGGCCCAAAAGAAAGCCCCAGGCAAAGCAATCGGGATCAACTTAAATTTTTCCGATATCTAGATGCTATCCGGGCTCTGCGGCCTCGCAACTCACGGAGGTAACCCGCCACTCGTACTCTCACGGGAAACGCACGTCGAGGCTGTAAACCTCCTGCGTACTTTTATCTCGCATCAGCAGCAACGAGTCATCGGACGCCAGCCCGATCCAGAATTCCCATGGGTCGAACCCGCGCGGAACTTCCTTCAAGCTGAACAACCGTTCCAGTTTTCCGTTGGCCACGTTTACCCGCACCAGGTCGTCGGTCTTGTCGGAGTAATCCTCGGCGTAGAGATATTTTCCATCGTGTGACCAGGTTTCGAAACCGAAACGCGCCACCGCAAGCTGCGCCCAACTCTTCTTCTCCATGTCGTAGAGCATCAGCTTGGTGGAGTCCGCGGAAAGGGCCGCGATGTAGCGCCCGTCCTGCGAGCAGCGGGGACTAAAAAGATTTTCCGAGCCCGGCACGTCCGCGATTTGCGAGGTCTTCAAGTCGACGATGTGGATGTTCGGCCCGGACACGGCTCCGTATTCCAGCCAGGGAATTCCCGCGAACACGATCGAATCACCTTGCGGCGTCCACGTGGGTTCTCCCTGATTGCGGTCGCCCGCGGTCACCTCCTGCGGCGTCCCCCCCTCGACCGGCACCACTAAGATTTTCCATGGCCTTCCCGGACGCGAGGCCATGAATGCAATGCGCGTTCCATCGGGTGACCAACGGGGCATGTGCGCCTTCATCGGCGCATACGTCAGCTGAGTGCGGGAACTTCCGTCCAGCTTGCTTCGCCACAGCGTGAGTTCCGGATGCGCCACGTACGTGATCCAGTCGCGATTGCGCAGTATGTCGGCTTCGCCCGCCGACACTCCGGGAAGGTAGATGGAAAACTGCTGCGACTTGCTGTCTAACTGGATCAGATCGAAGCGGCGCTGCTGGCCGATCACGAATAGCTTCTTTCCATCGAGGCTCGGGGTCGGATTGCTGAACATGAGCGGCCCCACGGTCAACTGCGTGGGCTCGGCAGCCGCCTTGCTTAAGAGGGACGTACCTTCGCGCCGGGCCCAGATGTTCTGAATGTAGTCGCGCGTAGATTCAAAAAGGAAGTATTCTCCGTTTGGCGTCCAGGCGCCGCCAGATTCCTGCGCGGGTTTGTTCCAGTCCGGCAGCAGCGGGTGCAGACCCTTGCCGTCGGACGAAATCTCCCACAGCGAAGAAGTTTGCTGGTTGGTGTCACGGATGGTGAACCGCAGGCGGTGGCCATCAGGAGAGAATCGCGGCGCAAAAGGAATTCCCGGCACGGTAACCAGCTCCCGCGAATCGGTTCCGTCGGGATTGCACACATACAGCGTCGACTTTCTGACATAGACGATGTGCTGGCCATCCGGTGACCATGTCGCCGCATGCGCGAGGATGTCTCCCACGGGCCGGAGCGTGCCGGCGGGAAGCGGCAATATCCAGACTGGCCACTCCGTCTCCGAACCTTCTGCCACCCCTTTTATCAGTAATTCAGAACGCCCCGGATAGAAATCATAAATATCGGCACTGACCAGCGAGATGGGTACCGGCGCTGTTTCTCCGCCCGAAGTCGAGACCTGCCTCAGCACCGAATGGCCGCTCAGATATTCGGAAAAGTAGAGTCGGCTTCCGTCGGTGACCAGAGATCGCTTCGAAGTGCCGTCGCTTGTAATTTGCAGCGAAGAGAGCACGGTCGGCGGGGCCCCTGGCGATCTTAAGAACAGAATGATTGCCACCAATGCCGCGATAGCGACCAAGCCCATCGCCAGCCACTTCGCGGCAACCACCTTGGACTGCAGCTTGACGGGGGATGCCGCAGTAGCAGTAGCGAAGATGCGACGGATTGTTTCCTTTGAATCCGGCGCCGGTCTTGTGGCGGAACCCGTGGCAAGAACTTGCCCGGATTCTTTTGCCCGGCGGAGGTTTTGCAGATCGGTCCGCATCTCTGCCGCGCCCGCATATCGTCCCGCCGGATCCTTCTCCAGAGCCTTCCGTACGATGCGTTCAAGTTCGAGAGGAGTTTCCGAGTCAAATCCTAGAGGCCACTCCGGCACTTTGTGAATAATGGAGTCGAAAACCGCGGCGGTTGTCTGTCCCTGGAAAGGGAGCACTCCCGTCGCCATCTCATAGAGCACTACGCCAAATGAAAACAAATCCGTACGCGAGTCTAGAGGCTGGCCCAGCGCCTGCTCCGGC
>DATMOP010000033.1:0-255081 GCA_035568115.1 Candidatus Acidiferrum sp. | reverse complement strand
TAGGCGGCTACTGGCTGATGTTAGCTCCAGTTCTGTTCTTGCCATTGGGAACTGTCCTTCTCAGCCCGCAAGTACTGCGCGGATTCTTTGGATATGTGGCGCTTCCGTTAGCAGTCGTATTTGCGGCGCTAGGGGCGATTTTTCTATTCACTCTAACCTTGCCTGACGCAGTCACAGTAGTTGCTGGAGTTCAGGCAATTTGGCTGCTCGCGGCTGCGATTACGCTTCTTAGTCGGAACGGAAAACAACGTGGCAGCCAGTTTCAAGAACTTCGCACGGCAAAATCATCGATCACGCGATGAGGGAGGAACACATGTCGGTGTATGTCATTGCAAGTCTTACGATCAAAGATGCGGTTCGGTTCGAGGATTACAGACGGATGCTGCTGCCAACAATGGCGAAGTATGGCGCGCGATTGGTTGCGCGCGGCGGCCCCATTGTTCTCGAGGGAGAGTGGCCGCGCGAACGGCTAATCATCGCCGAGTTTCCCAGCATGGAGCAGGCGCGAGAGTGGTGGGCTTCGCCAGAATACACCGAGCCAAAGGCGCTGCGCCAAGCCACGGCTGACTCGGAATTGGTGATTGTCCAGGGCGTGTAATCGAAGGTCAAACGCAAAAAGGCAAAGCGCGAAAAGGCAAAGCGCAAGAGGGCCCATCGATCATCGGGCCGGCGTGGCAGTAGATTCGCAGACAAACTTCATCTATGTGGTGAACGTTGGCAATTCGCAGACGGCTGATCCCGGCAACGTGACCGTCATCAACGGTGGGACGAACACGACAACCACACTCTCCGACCCGAATGCGAAAAATCCTGTCGCAGTTGCTGTCAACTCCGTGACCAACAAGATTTACGTCGCGAATTCTGGTAGCAACAATGTCACCGTGATTGACGGAGCCCACGACTAAATACCTGAACGCCGGCAGTGTTCCGTTGTCGCCTTCATCTAAACCGGGAAACCAATTATTTTGTGGTTGTTTCCGTTTAACGGGCAATCCGGCCGTTACCCGCGACGACGCACTCTCAACGACCCTGTGTCCAGAAGTCGGCTTGTGGGAAGTGGAGCCATGACGGCCGAGAAAGTGCGGAAAAGAAAGTCGAGAATTATTGGGAATCCCCGCCTCAAGTAGACGTTTTTGCCGGAGAAAGTTTCGATCTCGTGACTGCCCGCTAGGCAAGCAGTCACACGCAAACCCAACCAGGCCGATTCAGAGGTTCGAAGTGACCAATTTAAGCCACAGAATCGCCAGGCATTCGCCTTCGAACTCCTTTGGAAACCCCACCGGTTAGCGACGACTCCGCGGCTAGCAGGCAGTCGCAGAGAATTCTTGAAGCTCTTGATTCCGAGCAACTTACGCAAACGTCGGCTCTTACAGGTTTCAGACCTGTACCGAGGGTTCGAATCCTTTCCGCTCCGCCACGCAGTCTGAACTGCAGAGAAATTCCGCAGCCCCTTACCCCGAAATACGCGGAATATGCCCATTTTTCGCGATATCTGCTCGACAACCTGGACTGGAGAGAACGCACTGCTCGGCAGCGAAGGGGGTCACTGTCCTGGCTTTTCTCTGGATGGCACATGCGCAGTCCGGTTTCCAGTAGGGCATTAGGCGAATGCAATGCGATCACAAGCTGTGGATTCTGCCATAGCGAGTTGACTTCTGCCGGTACCTTAGAAACCGAGTTCGGCAACAACGACATAGTTCACTTGCCGGTTTAAGATGCTAGACCGCTGGTCGTGTTGCGAGATTCCCGTTACTCCTCGTCCAGATATTCGAAGCACGTCGTCTTCGGTACCCCGCGGATGCGAACTTCCTTGCCGTTGCGTTTTCTGGAGTCTTCGACGCCTGATACAACCCCTGCCTCGAATGCGTTCCCTTTCCGGCACCAACTCGTTAACGCTTTCCGAATCGACTTTCGACGTTGGATCACCCCGGCAGATCTCCCGATTGCGGTCCCGAGGAGTCTCGAAAAGATGCCGATGAACCAGTTGTTGGTTTCGTTCCGACGCTTCTTCTTAATCCCACTCTGTCTCGGGGTCTTCACCTTTGAACTCGGAGTTAATCCCCGGACCCTCGAGCGTTGGGAGCGAGGCCGCAGGTCTGCAGGTTCTTGGCGTAGACGATGTAGTCGCGCTCCTCGCTGCGAATGTCACCGTCCTGGAAGAAGTCAGCGATGGTCACGATTCGCGGCATCCTGCAATACTCGAAGAAGCGGCGAGCGACGCGATATTCCGGCGATCCACTGGTTTCGGTGCAGAACCACCGGCATCCCTTCCCTCGCGCCAGCTCCACGGTAGCGCTCAACGCCGATTCGCCTGCGCGCAGGCGGGCGAACTTGGGGTCGATCGCTGCCCACCCACCCCATCCTATGTGCGGCCACCAATCCAGAACGTAGAGGCCGGTGATGGCAATGGGCACTCTTTTTTTATAGAGCACGTGAAACTGGGTCTCGAGGAGTGGCGCCTCGTGCCTGGTCGCCGTAACGCGGGCGGCGCCCCGCGTGGCCAACATCGCCTCACGCCTTACGGCGTAGAGTTGACTCTCAGGTCCAGCATCGCCGGGCAACGTTCCCACGTGCGCCCAACACACGCGCCCGGGCATCTGCCCGAGCGTGCGCGGCGTTTCGAGTACCAGCAGGCGGCACTTCGGCATCGCCTCGAAGAGCGCGTGACACAATTCCGCCACCGGCACTGGATCCGACAACCCCACTCGGACCCAGCGGATGTCAGGCTCGTGGATTCTGGTTGCCAGCACCTCGACACTCGCTTTACCCACGCCTTCGAGATCGATGTCGACGCGCGTGCGCCGAACCATCCAGGTCGTGAGCGGGATGCCACGCGCCCTCAGAAGGTGCCAGGCA
Source organism: Candidatus Acidiferrum sp. (assembly GCA_035568115.1). Lineage (GTDB taxonomy): Bacteria > Acidobacteriota > Terriglobia > Terriglobales > Acidobacteriaceae > Sulfotelmatobacter. The sequence continues at coordinate 252,225 of DATMOP010000033.1, read as the reverse complement.
TAGGTCATGGCCACCATCGGCCACTCGCGTCTGAACGTGGCCTTGGCGATTCGCAGGCCCGTCCACATGTTCCAGACGGTCAAGGGCGCGGCATGGAAACGGTCCACGCGGTCCAAAGTGTCGACTTCAACGATCGATTGTGTATTCATGGATCGCGGCTTCCGACAAGGGCGTCTTCAAAACTCATCCGTTTCAGCAGTTGCGGAAGGTATGACGCGTAGTGCGGACAGGGTGGAATCTCGGCGCCCAAAGCCTCAGTCAATCGGTCATTCGCGAACACGACATCCTGGTTGATAAACGGCAGGTAGCACGCCACGAGTCCTGCCAATCGCCTCTCGTGAAGGGTCAGGGCTTTCTTGCGCGAAGGCCATTCGCTCGGTTCGCAGCAGCGCAAGTCACGGCCGTACACGTCACTTATCAGTGCCAGCACGTCACGCCATATGGCTGCTTGCGGTTCGCCGCTGGAGATGTGGTAGCAGTTGTGCTTTCGGTCGGGCCGGGCGATGAGCCGCACGATGCACTCACCGACGAAGCTGAGGGGCACGGCGTCGATCCTTGCGGAACTGCGAATCGGAAGGCACGAGATATCCCGCATCAGCGCCAACGACCAGATGAGGCCCCTTGCCAGGTGCTGATCCGGCACGTTGTCGGGCAGCACGATCGTTGGCCGAACGATCAACCATTCACGAGTGGCCGTCTGCTCACGCAGAAGCGCCTCCGCAACCGCCTTCGTTTTGCTGTAGTGGACGTAGTGGTCGTCGGCGGCTCGAGGATAGTCGTCTTCGTCGAGGCACTCCCCTTGCCGTTTGCCACAGGCGGCGGCGCTGCTGACGAACACGAACAGCGGCGGGCGATCGAACGTGGCAATCAGATTGAGGAGGTGCGTCAGGCCACCCACGTTCACTTCTTCACAGGCGCGTGTGCGGTTGAAGGACGTGACGGCAGCGCAGTGGATTACGATGTCAACCTGTTGCCTCAGCAGCGCCGCCACCGACATGGAGATGCCGAGGCTGCGGTCGCGTAGGTCGCCCACAATCGGGAAAAGGCGGTCGCAGAGTTCTGGCCGATCCGAGACACCGAGACGCCGAATTAGCGTTTGACGGTTACTGTCCATCGCCTGGGCTCTCACCAGGCAATAGAGGCTGCGGGGGCCAGCGGGGCCGAGACTGAGAAGTCTGCGGAGCAGTTCGCCGCCGATGAGTCCGGTGGCGCCGGTGAGCAGGACACTCTTGCCCGCAAGGGCGCTATCTCTAATCACGGGTGCTGGGCCCCTCTATCCAGGTGCTGGCTGGCGGTCGCTGCGCGCCGCCGCGACGATGAAAAAAATCAAGGTCGGGTAGTAGAGCACGGTATCTGGCAGAGTATGCGCAACCGTCCATGTCGCGCCGGCGTCGTACGCCATCAATCCACCCGTCACCCGAACCAGGTTCATGGCGGACACGGCCAACCCAGTGAACACGACGCGACCGACGTTGGTCAACCACGGTACACGCTGGCGCCAGGCAAGTGGCGCGAGAATGAGAAACAAATCCATGTAAGTGCACAGCGCCGTAATCGGGAATAGGCCCGACTTCATCACGATGACGATGGAGCCGCTGGCGCGCATCACCATGGCGTCGACCGAAGCCGCGTGCAAAAGTGAAGTGACCGTCGTAGCAATGAACGCGCGTAGCGGGAGCCAGTCTAACGCCACATACAGGCCAAGGCCCACAAGGACGCCCAGCGCACGATACAGCGTGGCCCGGCTGGCCAACCGCGCCAGCCACTCCAGGCGGGCAACACACTCGTGCCACCATAAGCCCGATGCGGTCCGGCTGGCGTCGCCGCCAGCCAGACTGCCAGTTCGCAGGGAGTTAACCTGCGCCGACATACGAATCGGAGCCGCGCACGCCTGCTCGGTCATTCGGCACCGCGTTCGGCACCGCGCCGCCGGGATATTCGCCGGACGAAGAAGATGGCGAAAACCACGAACGGAAGGTATATCAGATGTTTGACGCCGCATATGTTGTCGATGCTGTCGTAAATGGAAAGCCCGAAAAGCCGATAGCTGTCGGCGTTGTTTTGGGCCTGTGTAGGGTTGTTGGTGGCGAGTGCCAAACAATCAGGGCACCAATACGCATAGTCTCGAGTGCCCGTCCAATGCGTCGTCTCGTGATAGAGAAGCCCGTCCTGAGCGTTGATGTCCTTCGCCGGCGGCTTCGCATAGCCCCAGAAAGGACTGCATATGTAGATTGGGAATTGCTGACCGAGACAGGTAAAGGCGATAACGCCATTCGTGCTGCACGCACTCGGCTGTGCTGCGCAAGAATTGGCCTGCGAGCAGTCGAACTGCGTGGCAATGCTTCCATTGGCGTAACCCGACGCGGTTGACGTCACGTACTTCATCTGGGCAAGAAGTTGTGGTGAGCACGCGGCTCCGAAGAAGGTCTTCGCCGGATTGCTGTTGTCATAGTCCGTGCAACTCCAGTTGGAGATCGCGGTCGCGACTTTGCTCGACCCGGCCGCCATGGAAGTAAACGCCGAGTTGAGATCGGACTGCTGGTCCACCGAGCAGGCGTTGAAGGTGGGAGGCACGACCACCCCAGCTTTGCCCGGACTAGGCGCCTTAACTCTGGGCGTACTAGGCGCTCCGGCATCGAGCATTTTGAGGCGAAGCGTATTGGCCGGCGTGTCGACCGCAATGAGCCTCTTCAGTTTCGTTGGTGGGGACGCGCCTCGCGCCACGTGGAACAGGCCCCGCCGCAGGCGGATTTCATAAGTACCGGCGGCTGTCAGGTCGTATTCCTGAGACAGTTGCACCGTGGCACTAACCGATTGGCCAGCCGGTATCGCCTTCCAATTCTGCGCGACAGGGGGATTGCGTAAGGCTAGAGTGCCAAGGTATGCCCGCTCCTGTGTCGTCCCTTCGAGGGTTACGATAAATGGATCTCCGATCATGCCCTCAAGCGGCGTGTTCCACGTTAGTACGTTAACGGTCTGCGAACTGTTATTGGTGAGCTTGTATGTCAGGACAACGGTATCGGCTTGCCGATACTCTTCCTGGTTGAGCGACAAGGTGACAGAGAGGTCTTGAGCAGCGGCTGCTTGGCCGAGCAGGATAGCCATTGCGAAAAGGACGGCAACGGCGCAACCGTGTCCCCGCGAATTACGAAAGCGGCTACCGGCAACGGCAGATCGAGTGATCGGTCGACGCGTTATCATGTCTGCTCCAGGGGATCTTGCGAGACTGAAAGCGAGCGAGCGTTGTTCATCGGGATTCATTATTTTCCTTTCTGACGTTAGATAGGTTGGTGCGGTCCGCAACGAAGGTGTGAGGTTTACTAAATCCAGGTCCCATGAAGCTCTCCGATTGATCGCCGTAGGGAACACCCGGAAAATGGTATGCTCCCTAGTTCAATTACGAATCTTAATTCCCTGGGATAGGTTACCGGTCAACCTGAAATAAAAGCCTGGGATCGCTCGGCCCGTTTCGTGAGTGGCTTTGACCAACTCTGACTTAATGAGTGGAGTAAGTCGAGGTCACGAAGAGGCGCCGATTCTCCTCCTGTGATACAAGAATGTCAAGAAAAAAAGGCGCGAACCCGCACCGGAAAAATTGTCGAGGACGAGGTCGCCGGGAGCAGAGCAATCCAAAATGGCATCCGCAATCATCGCGACAGGCTTCACCGTGGGATGCAATGCTAAAAGATTGCCTTCATCGCCAGATCGAGAAAGCGTGTTAATACCGGGATATCGCCAAAGGTTCGTACGATTGCGTCCAAATCGGCCCAGTTGAACATTGTTGCGATGGGATTCTGCGCCATTTCGGAATACGAAAACTAATTCATGCTGGGATCTGTAGAACGACCCCATTCCGCCATTGTCTTTGGCCCAAACGCACAGATTCAGAAACATGTCGTACGTCTGTTTGCCAGCCGTCAAAATCGCTCCTGCATGGCGCCAGTCCATGCAGATGAAGTGAACTGAGCCCATTTTGCTGTGACGCCCTAACAAGCCAAGCGCTCTATTCAAGAAACTGACGAACTCAGCCTCAGTCATTTCGCCGGACGCCATCGCAAATTCACGATGTCGAATCGCTCCCTTGCCACACACGTTTCCGTCGATCTTCACGTTATAGGGTGGGTCAGCGAATACAACGTCTGCGCTCTTCCATTCATGAGTGCAGAATAGGATGGTTCATCGAGAGCATCTCCACACATGAGACGGTGACTGCCTAGTAGCCACACGTCTCCGAGTTTCGTGATTGCAGGCCCCGGACTGATCTCAACGGGCTCCTCCTCATCATCTTCCGCTTTACTTTCTTGCAAAATCAGATCAATTTCCCCAATCTCAAAACCGGTGAGAGAAACCTCGAAGCCCAGATCGATCGAAGTTAAGTGCTGTAGTTCGATGGCCAGAATCGCGTTATCCCAGCCCGCCTCCTCAGCCAATTTATTGTCGGCGATAATGTAAGCCCGGATTTGATGTTCATTGAGGCCCTCCAAGCAAATCGTTGGCACCTTCTTCATACCCAGCAACTTGGCGGCTTCGACTCGCCCGTGCCCCGCCACAATCGTCGCCGAGCGATCTACGAGCACAGGATTGGTGAAACCGAATGCGCCGATACTGTCTGCAATTTGTCGGATCTGACGCTTAGAATGCGTTCTCGCATTTCGCGGATAGGGTACGAGCTGCTGAACTTCGTGATAAACAACGGCTAGCGCACTTCCATAATTTTCCATTTGAATCTCCTGTCGATAACTTGATTGGCGGAGATACGTCGCTTAACGTTCTCCGCACAGACTCCACTGTGCCGTAGGCTGGGCAAAAGGAAAAGAAGTTGTGGGGTGTAAACGAAAAATCGTGCAGCTCGACACCTTCAGGCTACGAGATGTCGAAAAAGAGACGGGAGGTTACGATTGACCCACTCGCTTATATCGCTGTAGCAGATCCCTCGCGGAGAATGCCTTTGTGTGGTAACAACCTGGGTATTGGGTAGACAAAAATACAATCCCCAAGTGACGCTTGTAAACGATGTTCTGTGCCGTCCCCTTGCGTTCTTCGTCAGTGAGACAGTGCTCAATGATAAAGCGCAGGATCGCAGGACGGTTTGCCGGAAGAGCCCTGAACGCTCCATGCATACCGCAAGTGCTTTCCCGCACCCAAGGCGGCAACAACTCCTGGGGGATCAACTTGTTGTGGCATCCCGGGGCGACGCATAGGCCTGCTTTTCGCCTGACCGCGGAACGTCAGGCATATTTCTTGGCGTGCGCCCGACTCGTCTTGCTGTTGTAGACATTGACATGCAGGCAACAGGATGGCACCTTAAATTTTCCGCGCTTCTGGAACTTTGCGGACGCCTTGACTTTGCCCTGCGAATGACAGTCAAAGCACTCTCTCCGCTTGCTGCAATAATCCAAGTTGTCCCTTGAAATTCGGGCCAATCGAGACTCCCCGTTTCTTGAAGATAGTTGCACAGCCCAAAGCCCGCCCTTGCCTTGTGATGAAAATGTCGACTCCGACATGAGATGCCAGCTCTGCAGAGAATGACACCGAAAACGGGGTTCTTCTGGGCACTTTGGTAATGTCGAAAGCCCCTCAGAAAGGACCCAGGACCGCCGCGTTTCGCCCAAAACCAAGGGCAATTTCGACTTGATTGTTTGCGCGAAGGGAGCGTCAATGTCGTACTGGAGGCTTCTATGCCAGACCCAATTGCCCAGCGTCTCGCCGCTTTACCTCAACTCAGTAAGACCGCTCTCTTCGATCTGTGGAAGCAGCTTTTCAACGCATCTCCATCGCCGAAACTGCGCAGGGACTTGATGATTCCGATTCTCGCCTTTCGGCTGCAGGAACAGGCATTCGGATCACTCGGCGCGAGGACTCGCGACCGGCTTCGGAACCTCAGTCGAGCATTTGAGAGAGACTCGGACTCGGCAATTCCTTCCGCACCGCAGATCAGGCCAGGCACCCGCCTCGTCCGGCAGTGGCGCGATCAAGTTCACCTCGTGAATGTGGAAGCCAGTTTCTACGAGTATCAAGGCGCGCGATATAAGAGCCTCTCTGAAATCGCCCGCCTCATCACCGGGACCCGCTGGTCAGGTCCCCTATTTTTCGGAATCAAGAACGCGCAAACCAGCAGCAAACTCAAGGTGGCCGAATGAGTCTCGAACATAAGCCCGTCATGCGGTGTGCCATCTACACCAGGAAATCGTCAGAAGAAGGCCTGGAGCAATCCTTCAACTCGCTGGACGCCCAGCGCGAATCGTCCGAAGCCTTCATTCTGAGCCAGCGTCAGGAAGGCTGGCGCGTCGTTCCCACTCGCTACGACGATGGCGGATACTCCGGCGGGAACATGGAGCGGCCGGCACTGAAGCGTTTATTGGAAGACGTCGAAGCCAGGAAAGTGAACGTCATCGTCGTATATAAGGTTGACCGCCTGACGCGCAGCCTCTCCGACTTTGCCAAGATCGTCGAAGCTCTCGATGCACGAGGAGTGTCTTTCGTATCCGTTACTCAGCAGTTCAACACGACCTCATCAATGGGCCGGCTCACCCTTAATATTTTGCTTTCTTTCGCACAGTTCGAAAGGGAAGTTACGGGAGAGAGAATTCGAGACAAGATTGCCGCGTCGAAAAAGATAAGGAATGTGGATGGGAGGCTTGGTACCGCTCGGCTATGGCTGGATGGACGAAAGCTGGTTCCAAGCGCGGAAGAGTCGGATCTGGTTTGCAAGATCTTTTCCCTGTATCTGAAACTCGGATGCGTTTCGAAGTTGGCGGTACAACTGGATCGCGAGAAGGTCAGAAGCAAAGTTTGGCTAACCAGAACAGGAGCCCGCCTGGGAGGTGTTGCGTTCGCCCGGGGTGCCCTTTACGCCCTGCTACGGAATCGTCTTTACATCGGTGAGATCCGGCATTGCGATCACTGGTATCCGGGAGAGCACAAAGGAGTCGTACCACGGGACCTCTGGGACAAGGTCCAGGCTCAGCTAAACAGCAATCTTCAGACGCGTCGCAATCGCATCAGAGATCAGGCGTCGAGTTTGCTGACGGGTCTAGTCGAAGATGCCGCCGGCAATCGCTTTACTCCGTCGTTCACGATCAAGCGAGGCAGGCGCTATCGCTATTACGTCTCTCAGCTTGCGATCAAGAACCCTCCGGGCCAATGCGATGGTCCGACCCGAGTGCCTGCACACGAACTCGAAAGCCGGGTCATTGAAAGGCTTCTCGCTTTCCTGAAATCGGACTCAGAGGTATTCGACCGACTGGGCGAGGAGGGAGAGAGTCCAGCCATCAGTAGAAACCTAGTCGCCGCTGCCAAGAAGCTCGCCTCGCGCTTGCCCTCGCTTCCCTCGGACGATCTTCGGGACCTGCTCGCTGCTTTCCTTCCACGGGTGGTTATCCAGGAGAACAATATTCAGGGCATGATCAGCAAGAACGAGCTGCGTCAGTTGCTAGACAACGGCGGCAAGCTCCTGGCCGCGAGTTTCTCGGGCGGGCGAAAACTAGTTATCGATGCAAACGGTCTGATCTTTTTTGACCATCGAGGCAAAGAGGAAACGGTGTGGCGGCGAAGTTCATCTGGTTGTGCCGCCCAACTCCATGATCTCGGTCCCACATCCTAAGCCCTCGCTGATTAAAGCCCTCGCGCGAGCCCACGGTTGGTACGAGAAGGTGATTCAAGGAGACGCTCTCGACATGAGATCGCTGGCTCGACAGGCGGGACTGACGGAACGTTATGTCGGCAAAGTGTTCTCGTGCTCGCTCCTAGCGCCGGACATCATCGAATCGATTCTGGAAGGACGGCAGCCTCACGACCTGAATTTTGAGAAACTGTGTGAACAGGTTCCGTCGAGTTGGACGGAGCAGCGAGAGCGTTTTGGATTTCCTACAGTCTCGTCGCAAAGGAATCAATCCCTGCAATAGGTCCCTGATTAGAGAATCAAATTCCCCCGATACGCCCCTGTTAATTCCCTGTTTCGATTTGGGCCTCATACGCGGCTTCTCTGTGCAGTTTAGAGAACAGGAGTGCGATTTCGGAGGCCAAAATCTCGCAAATTCCCTGTTATTTTCCCTGTTAGCAGGGAATTTGGGCGGAGAAAGGTTAGCGCCAGACTGCGCGCTCCGCCACGCAGTCTGCACTGCAGAGAGACTCCGCTCGCCGTTCCGCTCAAATCCGCGACAATGCGTATTTCGCGATTATTCCCAAACGAACTGGACTGCAGAGACGTGGACTGCCCGACAGCGAGGAGATCACTGTCCTAACTATTCTCCGAAAGCCACATGTGCGCCGTCGGTTTCAAGAGACACGCACGCATCGGTCCTTCTCCAAGATGAGCTGTACATTGCTCTGGGAAGCTTCAACTGGCTGTCTTTCCGAGGTGGACCCGATCGCGCATTTTCGAGACGAGCAGAGTGTCTGGATTGCGCTCCTTAGCATGATCGACGGAAAGGTCCATAGCCAAGTTCGCTATTCGCCTAACGCGCCTGACGGTGTCCGCCCCTAGAACCGTTAAAACTAGCAACTAGCAAAGGGGCTCGCACACTGGACATCAAGTATTCTCGATGTTTCAGTTCTCCGATACGCAAACCAAGGTTGCCTGTTGGCCGAGAGGACGTTCCATATTCGTAACAAAAGGCCGGAATAGGTGCGTGCGCTAAGTTGCGCATAAATGGCTATATGAGCGCTATCTATAGTAGGATGCAAGACATATCGGTCCATTGGTTATGTTCGCATTTCGTAACATGATCTGGAACAGACAGCGCATTAGCTGACTCTTCCTAGTTGCAGCAGGCATTCGGTTGCATCCACATTTAATTTAGTTAATTTAGTGCATTTGTTTTCTTGACATCGAGTTGCTTCTGTATTAAGGTCTGCCCTCTAACGTTGCGTTGATCTGGCCACCCCCCTCGTGACGTGCAACCACAGTAGCAAGTGTTATTCGGGAGATGTGTCGCTCCTGGTCTGGGAGAGACGGGTTCTCTCACGGGGATGGTGTTGGACTTTAGCTGTACTGGCTTGGCGGACGGCAAATGTCATATGGCGTAGTTACAGCGACGCAGCGAGCAAGTGTGCGCCTATTGTGCGCATTTGTTTTTGCCGCCATTCTTCCTGCCTGGACACAAACCACACCCGTAAAAATTGGACAGCTCGATCTTACAGTCGGTGGCCTTTCGGCCGCGGTTACTCCGTCTGTCCCAGTCATTCCCAAGAACGTGGCCTCGGGCGTTCAGATCGTTGTCACGTTAAACGGGCAGACACTTACTTCCGCCGCGGTAGCGCAGTATCTAGGTGGAAACTTCCAGATTCAAGGACAGTACTCGGGTCCGGGACTCTCTCAGACCGTAGACGTACCACAGAGTCCGCCCGCCGTAAATTCCCTGGTGTTGGATTTGCCCGCCGTCAATGAAGCCGGCAATTACACGTTGAGTAACTTGCGGTTCGTTGTAAATGGCAATGATGCGTTCGACTTCTCTCCGAGCAGTGTAATCGTCAACGTGATTGATCAGGTGCTTGTAACATCGGTCCAAACTCAGGCGCTCACTCTGGACCAAATTCAAGCCATGGGCGTGGTGCTGAATAGCAGCGATTACACCGGATTTCAATTTACGATTGGTTTGCAGTTGTCTTCTCAAGTCGTCAACATTTCATTCCCGGTAGTGTTCGACCCGCAAGGAATTCCAATTCCACAACCGATTGCGCCACCCTCAGCGCCAGCTCCGCAGGGAGTCAGCGTCCCGGTGACCATAGTGCCGGTCTTGCTGCAACCGACTGGGCCGCCAGGCGGCGGAGGGGGAAATGCAGGAGGAGGGGGACTTCCGGGTGGCATTTCAATTCCGAGTGTCCTCGTGATTCCTGGGAATGTCGGCTACCTAAAACAATTCTTTTCGGCTCAGCTCTACGTCACAAACAACACGCCCGGCGAAGCCAATCTGGTGGTGGATAACATCTCGGGCACCATCAACATGCCGCCCGGCCCGGACGGAGTAGTGGGAACCTCCGATGATCCACTAGGCTTGCCCACCTTGACTAGCGGACCCGAAGCCGTGACGATGCCGATCCTGCTGAACGGCGCGAGCACCTTGAACGCCGGGCAGACAGGCCAGGCGCAGTGGACGATTGTGGCGAATTCGGAAGGCTTCTACAGCGTTAATTTCGGGATCAACGCTACTCTGGAAGGCTTGCCCACGGGCCCGGTGAATCTGGCCGGCAGCGCGAGTGGCGGACTGCTGGTTCGCAATCCTTACTTCAACATGACGTTCGCTGTTCCGGCGGTCGTGCGCAGCGGCGAACTGTTCAACGTTTATGCTACGGTCACGAACACCAGTCAATCGTTCGCTAATAATTTGACGGTGGCGATCGACGCTGCCAGTTTGAGTGGAGTGGTTCTGACCAGCGGTCCAATCCCCCCGATCCCGACGCTGAATCCGGGCGACTCCACAACGTTGACGTTCCAATTCAAGGCCTTGACCACCGGGAAGGTAGTGGCCAATTACCTGCACTTTGATACTCAGGACGGCACGACCGGAACTTTGAACTTCACCCTCGGCGTGTACGGCAACGGCACGCCGATGTCGCCCGATACAATTGTTTTGCCTTCGGCGGTCGACAATCTTCCCAGCGACATCGTCAATGCTGCGATGCGGGTGCTCGGCCAGGCGTGGAGCGTGGCCAATGCTCCGCCGGGAACGCTGCCGGCGGGCGTGATACCCACTAGCACGGCGGTGGTTACCCAAAAAGCGCTGGCCCTTTCGGAAGCTGGCCTGCGACAGGCGCTTGGCGAACCACTGACCAATGCACTGCGTGATCTGGCGCCTGATTTCTGGGGCGGGTCTCCGGTCGATCCGGGCTTCAACCAAGTCTTGCAGACGACGCCCGCAGGGCAAAACTTCATTTCGGTTCTCGGCGCCAATCTGGCTCAGCCGATGAACGATGCCGGTGGCCCGCTGCCCTACGAATTGCAACTCTCGCAACTGGAGGCGTCAGGACCAAACTTCCTCACGTTCGCAGTGGGCAACGGAACCTCTGCGGCTCCCGTCGCGGTAAGCCTGACGGACAGTTCAGGAAATCAGCTCAGTACGACGACGCCAGGTGGATCCATTCCTGGCGGCGTTCTGCTTTCGCTCAGCAGCAATTCCAGCACGCCCGTGCTGGGACTGGTTACGGCGCCTACGCTTCCGCCTTATACGCTGCTGCTTACTCCGCAAAGTTCGGGGACAACGGACGTCGCCATTTCGATTCCGCGCGGAGATGGCACGGTGATCCGCGCGCAAGCGACCGGCGTATCGGTGGTGCAAGGTCAGGCCATGCGCGTGGTGGCCGACTTTATCAACCCGAATAACCTCGTCTTGCAAGTGGACACGAACGGCAATGGCTCTTTTGCGACAAGCATTCCTCTGAGCACACAAATCATTTCCGCGTCGGGACCGAATCTGACTTCGGCGACGGTGATTGGCCCGGATACGGTGAGTCAGGCCGGACCGTTCGGACTGAACATGGTGCTGTTGTTCGATCGAATTGTGGATGCGACGACTTCTGCCACAGTCACTAACTACACCATCCCGAACAATTCGGTGCACTCTGCCAGCCGCCAGCTTTCCGGCCGGTTGGTCTTCGGAAACCTGGTGCAGCCTGAAGGCCCTTACGTTCCCACCACAGTGGCAGTGAGCGGGGTCGATGACCAGCGCGGAGTTGTGGGCCCATCCAGTAGCGTGAATCTGCGGTCGACGTTACAAGATCCAGGCGCGGTGGTGTCGGGACGCGTGTTGAATGCGGACGGAACTACTTCGACCAAGGCTACGGTCACCTATCTCAACTCGCCCTATTCTGTACCCTGCGGAACCGGCAGCGGAATGACGGGGCTCGCAGCCGCTCCAGTTAACTCGAGCGGAGTCTACCAATTCCATTACGTTCGCCAGGATAATTGCGGCGGTCCCTTTGCAGTCGCCACAAACGATCCTAGTACGGGCGACCTGCGTCAAATCTTTTCGTACGTACGCGGTCCAGGCCAGCAAATCGTTATTGATTTAGCCATGCTTGGGCTGGGTTCGGTTACCGGTCAAGTCCTCGATTTGTCGGGCAAACCGGTCGCTGATGCCCTGGTGGTTGCCATCAGTGGAACTGACCCGCAGGTTGGAGGGCAGACATACACTGACGGCAATGGGAATTACACCATTACCGGAATCACCGTTGGCGCTTTTACGGTCAAGGCCGGAATAGGCACGAGCCTGGGAACATCCGCCGGCAACATCGAACGTGCCGGAACGACCGCTGTAGTGAACATCACTTTGAACGGCGGTGCGGTAAATGTGTCCGGCCTAGTCACTCAAGTTCAGAACGGCGTCACGATGCCGATATCCGGCCTTCCTGTGGCCTACTACCAAACCTTTGGCGCAAACCGGATTGCCATGGGTTATGTCCTGACGGGGGGCGACGGCAGTTACTCTCTCACTGGCATGCCGACTGGCGCCTACACCATCGAAGCAACTTTGGGATCAGGCCTGACAGCCGATGATTCCGGCGTAGCAGCAGCCGGTAACAATATTGTCGCCAACCTCACAATTGTTATTCCCACCACCGCGGTGGTCGACGGAATCGTGACCATGCCCAATGGCTCGCCGGCCGCCGGAGTTCTTGTGTATCAAGGCCAGCTTGGAGTTCTCACCAATCCCGACGGGACTTTCGCTTTGGGCGGAGTTCCGGTCCTGCCTTCGCAGTCGCAGATCATCTACGCGCGCACAACGGACGGACTGCGCTCCGGGCAGACTACGGTAGTGGTGAACTCGGCAACGCAGCCGATCACCGGGGCTGCGATCACGCTCTCCGGTCTGGGGACGGTGCAGTTCACCGTTTTGGATCCAACCGGCAATCCTCTGTCCGGGCAGCAAGTCAAGATCCCCGTTGGCAGCAGCCCCGCGTGTTCCGACTATTGCGGTTGCAACGTGCAAACCACGAATGCGAACGGAATCGTAGTGTTCACCGGGATTCCTGTCGGTAGCGTCACAGGTTCGGCAATCAACAGCGCAGGCGACTTCGCGCAGGCCAAGGCCAACATCACGCAGGATGGCACCACCGGTTTTGGCGTGCTGCAATTCCACGGCACGGGTTCGGTAACCGGCAGCGTGGTTGACCCAAGTAACAATCCGGTGCTGGGTGCGACCATTCTCCTGTCGTCGAACCAAGTCCAGTATTGCACTCTGCAGGAGGGGTACTCCCAATCAGCACAGACGGATGTGACCGGAAAGTTCCATTTCAACGACGTGCTGCTCGGAGGCGTGGGAGTGACGGCCTCGCAGGCGTTCTATCCCACGCAGGTCGGAGCCCAGGGAACATTGACCACGAACGGGGCCACGGTCAATTTCACTTTGCAGATGGTGAATACGACTTCCGGCGTCCTCTCCGGTGTGGTTTTCCTGCCCGACGGGGTTACGGCCGCCGGGGCTGGTGTGCAAGTCACCGCGAATGGACCGCTGCCCAACGTGACAGTCTCCACCGATGCTACGGGCACGTTCAAATTCGCCAAGATATTCCCGCAAGGGTTGTACACGCTGTCGGCAGCGGATCCGGTTTCGGGCGGCGTGACGCAGATGAACGTCTATCTGATCGCGGGTCAGAACACGACTCAGAATCTCAGGTTGTTGGGAACGGGAACGATCAATGTCACGGTCGTGGACGGCGCGGGTGTTCCGGTGAACTCCGCTTTCGTCACGCTGAACGAAAACGGCTACCCCAACGCCGTTTTCAACGGATCTCTCGACCCCTCGAACCTGGGCGTGATTTCGTTCCCCAATGTGTTTGAGGGAAATTTCGCTGTACAGGTGATCGATCCGTTCGGGCGTGGCGGGCGGGCTTCCGGGGTTCTGCCCCAAGGCACCGCTTCGATCAACCTGCAAGTCCAGTTGACCACAACCGGCACAGTGCAAGGGCACTACTACATGCCGGACGGGATTACGCCCATACCGAACGCGACGGTGAATTTGACGGCGAGCGGCCGCGTCATCGGGCAGGCTACAACGCTGAGTACCGGCGACATAGGTTCCTACAGCTTCGATTTTGTTCCGGCCGGATCGGTGCAACTGAATGGGCAGGACCCGCTAAGCGGTCGAACCGGCATTGCCGCTAGTTCCATCACGACTCAAGGACAAGTGTTGACTCTGAACGTGGTTGCAGAGGGGCTCGACACCCTGCAAGGGCAGGTAACGAGCGATGGGTTGCCGCAGCCGGGCGCCAGCGTAACTATCACGTCGGGCACCTTCCAGGCCACAACCAGCGCGGACTCCAACGGCAATTATCTGATGGGTGGCGTTCCGGAAGGTGCGATTGTAGCCAGCGCAAGTCTCAGTGGTGGATTCCTGACCGGCACGGCGTCCAAGACGATTACCGGCGACGGCAACTTGTTCACATTGAATGTTGCCTTGCGCAGTTCGGGAAGCGTTACCGGACAAGTCGTGCAGGCGGATGGAGTAACGCCTGCGACCGCCTCAGTGGTGACGATCAGCGTGGGCGGAACGGGTGGCGGAACCCTGAGCACGACCACCGATGCTTTGGGCAACTTTGCCTTCAACCTTGTCCCCGCGGGAACTGCGACCATTTCCGTGCAAGTGCTGGGCAGCATCGATCAAGCAACGGCCATGGTCGTGGTTCCGACAGGTTCGACGATCTCAACCAAGGTCACGTTGAACGGGATTGGTTCGCTCTCCGGAGTTGCCCTCGATTCTTCCGGCCACCCAACCGCGGGCACCATCATTCTGAACGGGACCGGCCAGTTCCCCTACTACCTAACCGTGACGGCCGCGGCGAACGGGACCTTCGCGCTGCCTCAAGTGCTGGCGGAGCCTTTCACAGCCAGGCTGAGCGCGGATATCGGTGGATTCACCTTGTACGGCACGGCATCAGGATCTGTGTTGCCCAATCAGAATGACAACCTGACCATTCAGGTGCAATCCAGCGGATCGATTACCGGTCTTGTTCTGCGTCCCGACGGATTGACCCCGGCAGTCGGAACATTTGTGACGGTTCAATTGATTACCGGCGGCTCCATCACTATACAGGCGCAGAACGACGGAACGTTTACGGCCACCGGAGTTCCGCTCGGCACCTTCAATGTGCAATTCAACGATCCAATTACGGGAGGCCTTGCCGCGGTTGAGGCGCAGTCGCTCGCTACAAATGGGCAGACGGTAAATCTTGGAACGATCACACTCGATGGCAATGCACTCGCGGTCGTGTCCAGCAATCCATCCGACGGAACGGCCGGAGTTCCTGTCGCTCAAGCCTTGACGATAACCTTCAGCGAGCCACTGGCCAATACCGGCGGAATTTCCGTGACCAATGGCGCCAGCAATGTCTTTCTCAGTTCATCGCTTTCCTCTGACGGCAAGACGGTCACGCTGCAGGGCCAAATGCCGGATGGCTTGCCGCTTGTGCTCAACGTGACCAGCCAGGTCACGGATATATTCGGCCGCCAGTTGCTGCAACCGCAGACGATCCACTTTACGACCGCTGACCTTACGCCTCCGGTCGTGGTGTCCATCGCTCCTGCGAATCAGGCGATACAAGTACCGGTCACTACGACTGTGGCCGTGACTTTCAACAAGGCGCTATCGGCTACGTCGGCGCTCGGAAACATAGTCACGTTGAGTTCCGTCGCGGGTCCAGTGACGGGTAGCGTGTCGCTGTCGGCGCCCAACACTCTGACGTTTACGCCATCTGCGCCTCTGATCGACAACACCATTTACACGGTGACGGCGAACGGAGCCGTCTCCTTCGGCGGCAACGTTCAGACCAACGCCTTCACGAGCACTTTTGTTTCGCCCGAAACCGCTACGCCCGTTCTGCAACTCAGTTCCCCGCTGAACGGCGCCTACGTAAATTCTGCGACGCCAAACATCACGATCCAGTTGAGCGATCAACTGACGGGCATTAACGTCGCGACTGCCGTTATGACGCTGGACGGTCAGACTGTGGTGCCCAGCGTGGGCTCGACCTTCATGTCCTACACTCCACCGACGGCGCTGTCGAGTGGGTCGCATACCATTGCCGCTTCGATACAGAACAATGCCGGAGTTGTGGGAATGCTTTCTGGTTCCTTCATTGTGGATACCACTCCGCCCAGTGTGGCGACGTTGACCGGGATAAGTGCGAATCAGGTGCTGACGGGACAAATTGGTATTTCGGGTTCAGCGACCGACACGATTTCGGGAATCGCGAAGATCAATTTCCTGGTGGATGGAGTCGTGCAAGCTTCGCTTGTTCCACCAAGCTTCTCCGCTTCGTTCAACACCGCAACATTGCCCGACGGCCCGCACAACTTCGCCGCTCAAGCGGTGAACAATGCCGGGACGAGCGGCGCTGCCAGCGCCTCGATTCAGGCGGATGTCGAAAACGTTCCCCTGTCTGTGTCCATCAGTTCGCCATTGAATGGGGCGACCTTCAAGGGACAGGTTGTGGTGACCGCGACTGCTTCCGAGCCGGTTCAGAAAATTACGTTCACGCTGGGCAGCCAGACCGTTACCGCAACCACGTCTCCTTATCAGGGCACTTTGAGTCTCTCCGGAGTGGCAGATGGGCCGCAGACCATCACGGCCACGGCAACCAATTTCGCCAACGCTTCCGCTTCCTCGACCGTGACGATTACGGTCAAACAAACACCCCCGGCGCCGCCAAATGCCAATCTGATTTTTGCCGAACCGCCCAGCAACAGGACTTCTCTGGTGCATGGAGCGCCGGGCGCAGTCGGCGGCAGCGGGCTCGTAATTAATGTCGTCGATACGGTTTCGCAGACCACCGCGACTTCCACTTCCGCCGGCGATGGATCGTTTGCCACCAACATTGCTGCCGCGGTCAACGACACGCTGTCACTCACCGCCACGGACGTGGTCGGCAACGTGAGCGCACCGACTTTGATCACCGTCCGGCAGACGGCCTCGCTACCGCCCTCCTCCGGCAATACGTCGCTGGTTTTCCAGGGTGACCTGGTGGATATGGTGGGCGGAGGCGGCAACGGCCTGTCTCCCGACGGGCAACTCGATGCCGTGTTCACGATGAGTCTGAACATAGGGCAAGGACTCACCCGCACGATTTCTTACATTACTCTGGTTGGCCCACAGACGCGGAGCACGCAATCTTCGAACCTGGGTGTGGCGGCCGATGTCGGTTCAGCGCTGCTTAACGGCTCGAACGGACAGATCAACTTCCCGGTTACCACGGGGGCAACGCTCACCCTGGTCGCAAGCGACAATGGCCTGATCCAGGCTGGTGCGACTTATACCGCCACTGCCGTGTTTACGGACGGATCGAAGTTCGTGGCGAGCTTTACTTATGTGGCGCCCGCCGATCGGCAATATGTCGCGCACTCTTCCACGATCTCGGCGAATCCCGAGACAGTCATCGTGAATGGTTCGACCGCTGGCACTTCCACCATCACGGTCACAAATATCCGCGACATCGACGGGACGGTGGTCCCCGATGGCGCTAACATCGCGCTTTCCGCGACGAACATGGCGACGTTGAATCCTGCCGGCACGCCGGTTCCGTCGGCTGGCGGCGTGTTCATCGATGGAACCACCGCCGTCAACAACCCGAGTTTCCAGGTCTACACCATCAGGAACGGCGCTGTTACAGCGACCTATTCCAGTCAGTCAGTTACGCCGACGTCAATTACAGGCGCAACGGCCGTTATTCAAATGCAGGCTGCTGACGCAAACCTCAACGTTCTGGGAAGCAGAGTTGTATCCAGCCAGGACATCAACATCCGCGCCGCTACAGATACGGCGATTGTGTCCGTCTCCTCGGGTTCGCTGTATGCCGACCGCGGAGACCATCGCAGCCACGTGACCGTGGTCTTACGCGACGCACAGGGCAATGTGTTGCCGGATGGTACGCAGGCGGCTATCACCGTGCAAAATGATGGGTCGGTTGCTGGTGGCGGCTGCTGCTACGTGAATTCAGCGGGCGGAACGCTGGTCAACATTCCGCCTTCTCCTAACGGCAGCAGTTACGCCTTGGGCACGATGTCCGGCGGTCAGATCTCTTTCGATTATTCCGATTCTGGTGTGTACCAGGGCACGAACAAGACTTCTCCAGTAGTCATCCAGGTGGTGCCGGTCAACAGCAGCGGCAATATCACGACAATCCTCGCCATCGGTACCGGCAACATAACCCTGGCCGGAGCTGCGATTGCGGACATCAATCCGTCCCAGCCGAGCGTTCCCCAGGTTTCACCCGCCGAGCCTCTGCAGATCAGGGTTCAGGACGTTCATGATGCCCGAGGCAATCTGGTGCCTGATGGCTCCAATATTGGCATTACCGCTGTCAACGATCAGGCCATCACCGGTGGTGGGTGCTGCTATGTGAATTCGGCGGGCGGCACAATTCTGGACGGAACCCCCGATCCGAATAATTCGAGTTGGCATTACTTCCCGCTGGTGTCGAACGGATTTGTCGCCACCTATTCGACCGATGGATCGACCAACGTTACTCCGGGTCAAACCGGAACCGCGAACTTGTCGCTGGTCATGATTGATCCCAGTTCGCAAATCCTGGACATCAATGCGATTACTGTCCACGGCGTAATACTGGTGCCGCCATCGAACGCCGTGGGTTCTTCGCAGCCCGCATCCGTGCTGGGCGATGGAGGGGTCCACACATCGACCGTAACTTTCTCCCCGATTCTCGACGCCTACGGCAACACGATTCCGGACGGCACCAATCTGGCTGTCAGCGCAAGCAATGATGCCGCGATCACGGGTGGTGGGTGCTGCTATGTGAATTCAGCGGGCGGGCAAATTGTGAACGGGACACCTTCTTCATCCGGTTCACAATATAAGATCGTAACCGTGCAAGGCGGTGCGCTGACCGTCACTTATGCAGACCAGAACGTTACAGCAACTCCCGGTCAGCAACTTACCGCAAACGTCGTCGTTCTCGAGGCCAACAGCAGCGGGCAGGTTACAAACTCGAATGCGGTGGGAATTATTCCTGTCACGATTGCGGGATTGACCAGCGCCCAGGGTGTGGCCAGTCCCGGCGTGGTCTTTGCCAACGGCGGAGATTACCGCTCTACCATAACCTTCTCGAACTTCCGCGACGCGGCGGGCAATCCCGTTCCCGACGGCACCCAGGTTGCGTTCACGGCGGCCAACGATGGTTCAATTGTGGGTGGCGGCTGCTGCTATGTGAATTCGGCAGGCGGCGTAATTATTGGTGGAACACCGGCGCCTTTTGGTTCCCAATACAGCCTGTTCACCGTCGCCAACGGACAGATCGTATTGCAATACTCCTCGCAAGGAGTTTCGGTGGCCTCGGGCACGCAGACCGCAACCGTACAAGCACTTGCAGTGACGCCAGGCGGAAGCGAGATCAGTAGTCTCGCTATTTCTACGGTTTCGGTTCAGTTACTCGCGCCGGGAAGCGCGAATGTAACCGTTTCACCAGCCGATCTGACGGCGAATGGGAACGCAAATCAAAGCGCAGTGACCATCAGCGGCCTCAAGGACAGCGACGGAATAACTCCCGTTCCCGATGGCGCTTTGGTCGGGTTGACTTCTGTGCCCTACGCCGCCATCACCTCCAACGGTTGTTGCTACATTGCGGGCGCGGGCGGAACGATCTCGTCGGCCGGAACTTCGCCCGGAGATGGCACGGTAGCGACTAATAATTCGAACTTCCAACAATTTACCGTGGCCGGCGGCAAGGTCGTAGCGTCTTACTCCGACCTCGGAATTACTGCCGGTATCGGACAGACCGTTCAGGGGTACGTAGCCGTTGTGCCCCTCAGCAGTTCTGGAGCGGTGCTGACGAATTATGCCATCGGCGTAGGCACCGTCAATCTTCACGGCGTCACTTCGACCACCGCAAATGGGCCAGCGACCATGACGGCCAACACTACCGCCAGCGTCACGTTCAGCGGAATCAAGGATTCAGCCGGCAATACGGTTCCAGACGGAACACCTGTCGCGGTGACGGTGGGCAGCTTCGTCACGATTAATAACGGGTCCTACGTGCAATCGACCGGTGGGACCATCCTGAACGGGACGCCATCGCAAAGCAATAGTAATTACAGGATTTTCACGACCACTGGCGGGTCAGTGATTGTTTCCTATTCCAGCGCGGGAGCCTCAGTTGGCACTGCGTCGGTGCAGATAGTTCCGGCTACACCTGCCGGAAACGTAATTGGAAACCAGGATTTGTTTGGTGGGGTATGGCCCATAACGATTTCAAACTGAGATCGAGAGCTTGAAGATAGCTGCGCAAGATTTCAGTAGACGTGCCATTCGGGCTTTGGAAGTTGAGAGGGTAGAAGGAACGAATGTTTAGCGGCTCTCACATGCGAATCTTGAAGTCACCGGTGCAAGCGCCGGGCGTGTTCCTTCGACTCTCCTGCCTGATCTTGGTTGCTCTGTGCTGTGCCACGAACTCAAGCGCGCAGACCGTCCTTGTGGGGAATCAGACAATCGAGGCGAATCTCGATTCGAATGCAACCGGTTTGGCAGAGGCGTTTCCGGTAACCGCAACCGCAAGCGGTACGGTGGGATCGATCAATTTTTTCCTGGATGAAAGCTCAGCCGCCACAAAGATTTACGTCGGCATTTACAAGGACTCGAGCGGAAAACCCGGGAGCCTGTTGACCCAGGGCAGCGGGACGCAATTCTACCCGGGTACATGGAACAGCATCACCGTCACCGCCGCGAGTCTCACGTCAGGAACGGCCTACTGGATTGCCATCCTGGGCACGACTGGCAGCAAACCCTACTTTTACGACCGCAGCACCACGGCGTGCCATAGCCAAACCAGCTCACAAACGAATCTGACGTCTCTCCCCAGCACCTGGAGCACGGGGACGACCTGGAACACCTGCTATATATCGGCGTATGCGGTGAGCAGCACTCTGCCATCGACCGTGATGATCGGGAATCAGGCGGTGGAGGCCTATCTCGACAAAAATCCCGCCGGACGCGCGGAAGCTTTCCCCGCCACCGCCAACACGACCGGCAGCGTTGGTACCATCGCTCTCTATCTCGACCCGACCTCTGGAACTGGACCAGTCTCCGTTGGTCTGTATGCTGATAACAGCGGCCACCCCGGAACTCTTCTTGGGCAGGGAAGCACGACGAGTCCGGTTGCAGGAACCTGGAACCAAGTCTCCATCGCGTCCAGCAGCATTACGGCGGGCGCGCGCTACTGGATTGCGGTGCTGGGAACGCAAGCCACCAGTCCGTACTTCCGGGACCGCCAGACAACAGTCTGCCACAGCGAGACCACACCGCAGAGCAACCTCACCTCCCTGCCAGCAACCTGGTCAACGGGTACGGTCTGGAACACGTGCTACATCTCGGCTTATGGTTTGGCGGCTACGGGTTCCCCGGCCCTCTCGATTTCTCCCACGAGCCTGAGCTTCGCAGCCATCCAGGGCGGAGCGAATCCCGCTTCCGCGAACCTGAGTGTTACCAACACCGGGACCGGGACCCTAAACTTCACGGACTCGACGGACCAATCCTGGTTGTCCGCAACTCCGACCAGCGGCACAGCGCCGAAAACGCTTCAAGTCTCAGCTTCAGTTGGAAGCCTCACCGCAGGAACCTACACGGGGCACGTCACCGTCACAGCAACGGGAGCTCAAAATTCACCGGCGGTGGCGGCGGTTACGTTTACGGTGTCGCCATTCCTTCCGCCGTCTATATCCGCGACCCCATCGCCGGCGCCCAATGCCAACGGCTGGAACAATGCGAATGTCACGGTGACCTTTACCTGCACCGCGGGCTCCTACCCGGTTCAAACCTGTCCGTCGCCAATCGTCGTAAGTACGGAAGGTGCGAACCAGTCCACCTGTGGCCATGCCGTGGACACTCGGGGAAACTCATCGCTTCAAGCCTGCGCCAACGTGAGCCTGGATAAGACGGCGCCCACGATCACGGCGTCAGTCTCTCCAGCTCCCGTCGGCGGGATTAACTACGGTAGCGCCACGGTTACGTTCACCTGTTCGGATGCGCTGTCCGGAGTGTCGACGTGCCCCTCCCCGATTACAGATACCACGATCGGCTCGAATCAGAACATTAGTGGCACCGCGACCGATAAGGCCGGTAACTCGAAGACGGCCAGCGTGACTCTGAACATTCAGCCCACTACGCTGCCCACCGTTGTCGCAACCCCATCGCCGGCGCCCAATGCCAACGGCTGGAACAATGCGAATGTCACGGTGACCTTTACCTGCACTGCGGGCTCCTACCCGGTTCAAGCCTGTCCGTCTCCAATCGTGGTAAGTACGGAGGGTGCGAACCAGTCGACCTGTGGCCATGCCGTGGACACTCAGGGAAACTCATCGCTTCAGGCCTGCGCCAACGTGAGCCTGGATAAGACGCCGCCCACGATCACGGCGTCAGTCTCTCCGGCTCCCGTCGGTGGGATTAACTACGGCAGCGCTACCGTCACCTTCACCTGTGCGGATGCGCTGTCCGGAGTGTCGACGTGTCCCTCGCCGATTACAGACACCACGATCGGCTCGAATCAGAACATTAGCGGAACCGCCACGGACAAGGCCGGCAACACGAATTCGGCGAATGTGACGCTCAACATTCAACCTACCGTACTGCCAACGATAGTGGCGACGCCTTCGCCCGCGCCCAATACCGCTGGCTGGAACAATGCGAACGTCACGGTAACCTTTACCTGTACTGCCGGGTCCTATCCGGTTCAGACCTGCCCGTCGCCAATCCTCGTAAGTACGGAAGGTGCGAACCAATCCATCTGTGGGCACGCGGTGGATACTCAGGGAAACTCATCGGTTCCGGCGTGCGCCAACGTCAGCCTGGATAAAACGCCGCCCACGATCACTGCGGCGGTAACGCCAGCTCCCGTCAGCGGCATCAACTACGGGAGCGCCACGGTTACGTTCACTTGTTCGGATGCGTTGTCCGGAGTGTCGACTTGCCCGACTCCGGTGACGATCACGACGATCGGCTCAAATCAGAACATCAGCGGAACCGCCACGGACAAGGCCGGCAATTCCAAAACGGCGAGCGTAACCCTCAACATTCAGCCCCTGGTGCTGCCGACGGTCACCGCAACTCCTTCGCCCGCGCCCAATGCCAACGGCTGGAACAATGCGAATGTCACGGTCACCTTTACCTGCACTGCGGGTTCCTACGTGGTTCAGACCTGCCCGTCGCCAGTCGCGGTAAGTACGGAAGGGGCGAACCAATCCACCTGCGGCCACGCCGTCGACACCCAGGGAAACTCGTCGATTCAGGTTTGCGACAACGTGAGTATCGACAAGACCGCTCCCACGATCACGGCAAGCGCTTCTCCGGCAGCGAACGCTGCCGGTTGGAACACTACTTCGGTAACAGTCAGCTTCGCCTGTGGCGATGCGCTTTCGGGAATTGTGACTTGCCCCAGCCCACAGACCGTCACAACGGCAGGCGCCGGCCAGATCGTGAAGGGTACTGTTACAGATCTAGCGGGCAACACGGCTTCGACGCAGGTCACGCTGAACATCTCCGAAACGCCACCGCAAATCATTGCAGTGGTATCGCCTCCGCCGAATGGCGCGGGCTGGAACAACACGAATGTCACGGTAAGCTTCACTTGCACTGCAGGTGCGGCGCCGATTACCAGTTGCCCCCCGCCCCAGGTTATTACCACCGAGGGAGCGAACATACCGGTGACGGGAACGGTGACTGACGCCGCGGGAGCCACGGCCACGGCTATCGTTGTCATCAAGCTGGACAAAGCGCCGCCGACCGTCATTCCGAATCTTTCGCCGGCCCCGAATGCCAGCGGATGGGAAACAGCTCCAGTGACGGTGAGTTTCACGTGCAGCGATTCGCTGTCGGGGGTCGCGGTCTGTCCTTCTTCCACATTGATCTCAAGTAACGGCGCCAACCAGTCGGTTTCCGGTACTGCGACCGACGTAGCTGGAAACTCGGCAACGGCAACTGCCAACGTGAACCTGGAGCAAGCGCTGCCCACCATTTCCGCATTGGCGTCGCCAGCGGCCAACTCCTACGGGTGGAACAATACCAGTGTCACCGTCACTTTCACTTGCACTCAGAGCGTCTCTCCAATCGCGTCCTGTTCGCCTGCGCAGACAGTCTCTGCTCAAGGCGTAGGGCAGGTAGTCACGGGCACGGTGAAGGACCAGGCAGGAAGTCAAAGCACGACATCGGTCACTCTCAACATTGACGAAACCCCGCCCGCGATTCTGCAGTTCACAGGCCCAAGCCAGTTGTCGCCCGGACAGAGCGGTACGGCATCGCTCTCGGTGAGTGATATTGCTCCAGTGTCTTCGGTCGTGTTTCAGTTGAATGGAAGCCCCGTCGGGACCGTGCTGGCGCCGCCATATACCGTAACTGTTACGGCTCCCAGCACTGCAATTTCGGGCAGTACGTTGACTTTGACTGCCGCCGTCACCGACGTCGCGGGCAACGCGTCGAGCGCCAATATTGGGATCAAGGTGGCTTCCTCGGGAGTGGTTGTTGGCCAGGTATTATCCGATGCTACCGGGTTGCCGCTGGCTGGAGCTAATCTTCAAGTCGTTGGCCAAACCGGCCAGAGCGCGACTTCGGATTCCGAGGGACGCTACTCGATTCCCGTCACCAGCAGCCAGTTATTCCTCAGCGTCAGCCAGCCGGGAAATTCCGGCAGCGGCATTCCGGCGATGGTGACCGTCGAGCGGCAGGTATCGGTTCAGTCAGGCGTGGGGACAGTTCCCGTGGATGCCCGGCTGACCGCACTCGCAGCGCCCACCGTCATTACGGGTAGCGGTGGAACGGTAGGCGCCGGCGCCATAACGGTGACCGTCCCGGCCGGCGGTACAACCACTTCGTTTAATCTAACGCCGCTCTCGCAGCAGGGCCTGCCAGGACTGCTGCCTCTCGGATGGTCTCCGGTGGCGGCCTTCGATCTGCAAGCGAACGCCTCTACCAGTGCGGCGTTGAGCGCCAACTTTACCGGCTTGCCGGCGGCAACGCTGTATCTCGTCTCCTACAGTTACAACGTACACACCTGGGCCATGGTGACGCCGAGTCTCTCGGCTTCGAACGGCTCGCTGACCGTGTCTCTGCCATCCACCGGTGACTATGCACTGGTCGTTCCGGATGCCGGCAATGCCAGCCTGCAGATACCCGCGGCAGGCCAGCCGCTCACCGGCGTACCGATGGTCTCGCTGCCGGCCACCGCAACCAGCACCGGCTCTCTGAGTCCGGCCAATATTGCACCCACCGGCGGAACGTCCATGGCTTCGCTAGCCGTGCAGTCGGCCACTGCGCTGCCCTCAGGCACAGTCATCCAATCCGAAGTCACTGAGAAATACACGCTGACCACGGGCCAGTTGATTTCGGACGAACCCCGTTACGAAGACATTCTGCTCTATCAGTATCCCACCCCCATTACCGGCTCCACGGTGGGCGCAACTTTCCCCATCACGCCGTCGCAAACTTTCCAACCCTCGCAACTCTCTTCCGGCGACGTTCATCTTGACATTCTCTCTGGCCGCGAATCGGTGCGCGGCCAGACCGGCGGAAGCGATCCGGTCGCTGTGACCTCTGGCGACGCTACGCTCACGATTGCCGGCGGCTCACTGCCACAAAACACCGCCATCGGCGTCGATCCTGAGGGGATTGATACCTTCCTCCCCTCAACCAGCACGCTCGTACCTCTTTCCGAATACAACGTCGATCTTTCGGGAGAAACGTTGAGCACCTCGGCTCAGTTATCCGTGGGAACAGCGGGCGCAGCGCCCGGCAGCAACGTACTGATCGCACAAATCCAGCGCGTTGCAGGCGTGCCCTTCCTGGTCGTCGTCGGCACGGCGCAGGTAACGGCCACAAACATCGTCTCGCAAGTCATGCCGGGTTTGCCGGGAATTACTGAAGACGGCGAGTACGTTTTCTACCAACTCAACCTGCCCACGGGATTTGTGAGCGGGACCGTTTCGGCGAGCTCCGGCCCGGTGGCCGCAATGGTTCAGACCGATGCGCTGCCCTTCGTCGCTTTCTCCACCTCGAACGGCAGCTATACGATTGCGGCGGCCGCAGGCACGGTGAACCTTACCGCTTCCATTCCCAGCACCGCTCTTTCGGGAACCGCGACGGCGCAAGTTATCGCAGGTCAAACCGCAACCGCAAACCTGACGGTGGTCGGCCAGGTCGAATCGACCACGATCACTCCGGCGAACGGCGCAGTCGGCGTGCCGCTTACGGCCGAGATCGACATTGTCGCGGCCGATGGCTTCAATCCAGCCACAGTCACTTCGTCGAGCGTCGTTCTCACTGCCGCGGGAACCACCACGCCCGTCGCTTTGCGATTCGTTTACTCGTCCGGAAACACGAAGCTCGCCATCTTCCCGCAGGTGGCGTTGCAACCTTCGACGCAGTACACATTCCAGGCCTCCGGCCTGGCCAACGCTCTGGGCGGCTTGATTTCTGTGCCCACAATTTCTTTCACCACGGCTGCAATTACCCCACCCGCCTACAACACGAATGCGCTGGTGTTCGCGATGCCGGATCAGAACGGCAACGTGGCCATAAGCGCTCCCGCGAATTCCTTCCCGGCGGGATCGACGATCCTGATTGTCGATGAGACCAACGGGGTGGTGTACTCGCTGACCGTGTTCAATGACGGCTCGGTGACCGGTCAGATGCCGGCCACGATCAACGACTTGCTGCAGATCACGCTCACCGATCCCGCGGGTAAGATTACAAGTTTCACTCGGAGTGAGTTTATTGCGGCCGACGGGACTGTGGCTGTCGGCCCGGGCGGCGGCACTGTAACTGGCCCGGGCGGCACCGCTCTCATTATTCCGCCAGGCGCTTTGAATCAAGGTGCCACTTTCAAGCTGGCTGTGTTCGACCAGAGTGCCATACCCGATCTCCCGGCAGTGGATAACCTCACGTTCGGTACTGGGCTAACGGTGCAGACCTCTGGGGTGCAGAAGTTTAATCAGGAAGTAAAGCTGGTGTTCCCGGTCCCCACAGGAGCGCCAGCCGGGGCTCAGTATTACGTCTATCGCCGCGTGACTTTTGCGGATGCCTCGATTGGGTATGAAGCCGTTGACGAGGCGCTCTTGCAGGGCAGCGGCAGTTCCGCGCAGGTGGTCACCGCCTCGCCTCCATTTTATGGATATCAGATCGTCAGTGGTGCGATCAGCAATGTGATTGCCGGGCTTGACACATTTCTCTGTACCTATACCTTTGATGCGCTGTTCCCAACTCAGTTTACCCAGGGTGCGATCACCGGAAAGGTTCTCGGTTCCTCTTACCAGCCGGGAAGCAGCGCTGCCGTAACCACGGGCATCCAAGGCGCCCAGGTTCGCACCCAAAAGCCCGATGTGGTGGACACTGCGACCCGGAAGTCGGTTTTTGCTACCAGCCAGGCAGATGGAACCTATACTCTGTGGGATCCTAACTTCACCGGTGGGAGCATCACGGCCACCGCAAGTAATATTCCCGCCAACTTCCTGCCGGCGGGCGCCGCGTCGACCGCGACCTACCAGACGACAGCCTTTGAAATTCATAACACCGATACGTCGCCCTTCGTCGTACTGCTTAGCGGGTTGCTCGGGAAGTATGTGAATGTCGCCTACGGAGACATTATCGTTCCGCCACCGGCCCCACCGCAGCCTCCTCCAGCGTTCCTTATTTCGGTTATGCAAGTCAGCAACGGG
Organism: Candidatus Acidiferrum sp.; assembly: GCA_035568115.1. GTDB lineage: Bacteria > Acidobacteriota > Terriglobia > Terriglobales > Acidobacteriaceae > Sulfotelmatobacter. The sequence goes on along the minus strand of DATMOP010000033.1, from coordinate 224,585 downwards.
ACGAGAACTGCGACCTCTGGCATCGTGACCGCCGGGGCTTCCTTGATTGTCGGCGTCAATCCGCAACCAGGCAGCCAGGGAGTTGGCGTGGTGGGCACAACCATTGCCGTGAACGGGCAGAGTATAGCTGTTGCAGCGGACTCTCAGGGACAGTTTGCCGTAACCGCTCCCTATACTCCGGCAACTCCCAGCGTGTACACGGTTCAAGTCACAGTCGCAAATGCATTCGGGGGCCCTCCCACCATTGCCTCGTACACGTTCCGGGCGATAGCCGCAGGTGGGTCGGGCAGCACCACGACAGTTGGTCAAGCGCCTACGGTTTTAACTGGCCAGTCCTATCCCGTAAACGGTGCGACGCAAGTACCAGTCAATGTGAACCCGCAGATCGCGTTTTCGGAGCCGGTCACCATACCGACGGGAAGCGTGCAACTGCAGAACGCGGGGAATGCTGTTCCATCGCTGATCGGTGGAGTGGACAATCACGGAAATCCGTATTCCGACATCACCAGGGCGCCCGCCGGGACAGCTTTCACTTCGATCACAATCCAGCCCCTGCAAAGCTTGCATTACTCAGGCTCCGCAAACGATCCTAAGGGCACGTATCAAATCGTCTTGAGTCAAGCCATTAAGGATCTCAACCAGCCAACACCACTCTCTCTGGTTGCAGGCTCGAGCCCGATTACTTTTTATACCCTACAAATTCCGGTGCTCTCGACCGGCGGAGCGGCCTTCGCCTCACCTGGAATCTTCGTCGCCCGGAACCGGGCCTACGTTGCCCAGTTCAGTCCCGGTTCGCTGGCTTACGCCACGGTCTGGCAGTACAACGTTAGCGACCCAGCTGGTCCTGTGGCCATAGGGTCAGCCTCGGGCGGCACGATTGAGGGCCGTGCCGACTATGTGACCGGGCAAGACAATTCGGTCGAAACGCCCGGCCAGACCTTGGTGGCTGTGTCAGTGGCTCCTTACCCCCTTGCTCCGGATCAGCCGGGCCAGACGTCCCATGTGATGCTATATAAGGGAACCTCCTCTGACGGCAACTCAGGAAACCCCGACAGCCTGTCGTGGATTGGGGCCGTAAGCCTTACCTCAGGAGCGACCGACGGAGTGGTGTCTTCAATCGCTGTGCAGAACAACCGGCTCTACGCCGCCACAATTCGCAAGGGCATCCAGGTCGTGGACTTGGACCAGGTCATCAGCGAATTCCAGGGCTCATCCAATATTACGATCAACTACGACATCAATACGGCAGGCCAGGGTTTCGCCAATGACGCCGTGATCGCTACGATCGGAGTGCAAAGCGATCCGACCCTTGAGTACCTGGATGATCTGCTGGATATCAAGGTGGCCAATTATCCCGCGGCTGGCGGTCAGAATCAAACTCTGCTGGTGGCCACGGGCTCGGTTCCGTCGGCCCCGGGCAGTTCGACGGGCGTATCGTTCGTTGTTGCGGATCCCAACGCCGTAACCATCGTGTCCAAGGTAACGCCGCAATCTACGTCAGGAACTCTCACTCGGGGCGTCGCGTTGGCGCTGGGGCCGGTCCAAACGGCCACTACTGTGAAGAACATCGCGGCTGTCGTCGGATACGGGAGCGCGACCGGGTGTGCTTCGTGTACGGTAATGGCGGTCATGGACATGACTACCCCGTCACAACCGCTGCCTCTTTCCTTCACTGTGCTGAGTGGCACTCCGAGCAGTGTGGTGTTGAACGGCAATACGGCGATTGTCGGCTATAGTTCCGATGCCTCAGACCTGTTCGACCTCACTAATCCGGCCAGCCCTCAATTTCTAGGCACAATCCTCGGAGTAGGGGGCAATCTATTCCTCTACAATGGAGGTATTCTCTTCTCGACAGGCGCTGTTCCCGGCGTTCCGAACAGTCCGCTGGGAGGAATTCACGCCGCCTCGTTCAATGCGATTCAGTTGAGTTGGCAGGCACTGAACAGCACTCTGGATACAAACCCCAATGCTGGCGGAGGATTGCGGATCTTCCCGGACAAGCAGACGCCAACAGATGCAGTCAACCGGAGCCTTGTCGCGCTGACGGCGCAGGTTAAGCCGGCCATTGCAGGCGTTCCGGTTTATTTTCGAGTTTTCGATGTTCCGGATCCCAGCGTTCCAAATTCGCCGGTGAACGACAACCACGGTACCCCGCATTACGGCACACTCAGCGCCGGCTCAGCGCTAACCGATATTACCGGCACGGCAACCGTAACCTTTACCGTTACCATGCAACCCGGCGACAACTTTGTGGCGGCTTCGAGCACGAGCGCATCCCAGTTGAACGCCGTCAACGTGACCGCTCAGGGGCTCATGGATGCAGCAGGCAGCCCGCTGCCCGACGCGGCCATTTCCATCACGCCAATGCTCACCGTGTGGCGCCGATTGCATGTGGAAGTGGATTCGATGGGGGCGGTTTCTCAGAACTATCTCACAGGGAACATCGTGTCCGTCGCAGGCGGGAATGGCAGCAATACGATAAGCGTGACGGTCGATACAAACCTGGACAACGGCTCCAGAAATCTTGATAAGGCTGGGGCACAGCATGGCGATGGACGATTCGAGCACGGTACTCTCACTGTGGCAGGCACCATTAACATTCCAAACCTAGACGGAAACGGGAACAATCACATCGACCGGCAGCAGACTATGAACCTGGTTGGGGCGGGTCTCCCCTTCAGCGCGTCTGACAGCTTACCGCCAAATAACCCCAATAAGACGATTGCCACGGGGACGGTTACAGCCTTGCAGAATCAGCAGGCTAATTGGAATTTCCAAACGACGATCGCCACTCCGACCGATACGACAACGGTTGTTTGGAACAATTTCGTAGGCGGTACAATCTCAATTGGAGGCGGTCCTGCCATGAGCGTCGTAGGAGTATCGACGGCTCAGAATAATCAGCAACTGACAGTTCAATTCTCCACGGCGAGCCTTGAGATTCCCTTCAAAGTCGTTGATGACGACTCGGCAGTGATGCCGCTCCTTCCCGACACCAGTTTCTTGGCAACAGCCTATGGCGATGCCTATATTTTCCCCTTGATCGATGGCGGTCAAGGGTGCGCTACAAACTCCATAAATGCGTGCGCGACAAACACAAATAACAAGACCAACGTGGCATTCCAGTTGAACAATGTCACCAACAACGGGAATACCATATTAGCCGCGATGACCGTCCCCAACGGATTGGAATCCGATTCGAACCGTGCAGACAGCTTCTGGATTGCATACGTATTGTCGGCGTATCAGGCCGCCTCGGATCCGACTCAAAATTCTGGGTTTCCCGCAACTCCGAGAGACGATGGAGACCCCGATGACGATGATCAAGCCAATCAGGCTGCGCAAAATCCTCAATCGCCGCTTGGCGGTGTCACCAATCAGATTAGCGGTCAAGGGTCGCTTGTCTTTGTCGAAACCGTGCGAGATCAAGATCACATGTACGGGTTTGGCGTACCTTCAATGCCCAGGGTGGTCGCCCATGAGATCGGTCACCAGTGCGGCCTCCCCGACCGTTCTGCGCCCGCGCACGGTCTAATGACCGCCGACTTATACAATAATGCTGCCGTTCGTTTCAACGCGGACGACATCACGGCGCTTAAAACGAGAGTAAAAAGCTGCGGGGTACAACCATGAGATGGAGAAGGCTCTACAAAAGGACTGGCGTGCCGTTCGTTTTGGCTATTGCGTTGAGCACACTTGTCGCCAGACCACAAGAAGCCCGAAGCCAAGCTCCATCCTCCTTGGTGTCAAAGCTTGAGGTTAGCTCGACAAGAATTCTCCCCTTGGAACCAGTGCAAGCAGTTTTGCGTATTCAAAACAACTCCAGGCAGCCGATAACTATCAACGCATCTTGGGAAATCGCCCGCGAAATTCGCACGGACGCTGGGAAATGGGAGACTTACTATCCCGACGCAGTTCCCATCGCCGGCCCCTCGGCCCCGCACCCGATGCGATTTCTTCCCGGCCAAGCGCGCAGCTTCGAAACCTATTTTGATTCCGACAGTGTAGGGAACCGGAAGCATGCCTTCAGCGAGCCCGGAAGCGTTTACATCCGTGTTTCAATTGGCACGGTTGTCTCCGAAGCGGTCCGCATCGAGGTGCTGCGCCCAACGGGCGCCGACGCACAAGCCCTTGACGAGCTACGGGCTAGCGGTTTAGCTAGGTACTTTGCAATCGACATGACGGACCGGTATTTACAAGGCAAAGCCTCACGAGACTTGCTGGAGAGATCGAGTGGAACGGCAGACAGTGAACGGTTGACTCGTATACGGACAGAGCAAGCGCAGCATATGGCAGAGAGCCAGTTCGCCGAGACTCAATTGCGCGCTTTTTTAGGGAAATACCCGGCTTCGGTCTATTCCAAGCACGCGGAGTTGGCATTAGGAGTAATCGCTCTCGAAGGCACTTCGGGAGATCCTGACAGGAAAAAGGCGAGGGCGATCTTTGAGGAACTGAGGAAAAGAAACCAGCTGTTTGATGCCGCAACATTCGAATTGGGGCTGCTCGAAGGACAAGAAGGCAACCAGCGGCAAGCGGCAACGCATTTTCAGGAGCTTCGCACCTCCGGTGAGAACCCCTTCTACCGAGCCATGGCCAGCCGACGTCTGCAACAATCGCAGTGACGCTATTTGTTGCAAGTGCTTTGTCCGTCATGCGAATCCGGCGACTGCATGGGGAGTATTCGTAGGCTGAACGATGAGCGTCGCCGGAGGGCCCGGCATAACCATCACAGCGGTCCAAGACACCGGAACAGTTCCTCAAAACCCCGGCCCCGGTGTGCCACAGTTCGATACCGCCCAAATCACGGTGTCGAACCTGGCAATTCCGTTCAAGTTAGTGGACGACGACTTTGTTCCACCGGGGTCGTTGGGTGCGCCGGATAACTCTCTAATGTCCACCGCCTTTGGGGCGAGCTATATTCGACCGGTCTATGACGTGCCGAACAGTCAAAACGTCGGCTTCATCCTGAACGTCGATATCTCTAACCAAAGTGGCGCTTACGATTATAACTTTACGTCTCAGCCACAGATTCCTGATCCTGCCTACTGGGTGATTTACAACCTGTCTGCGTATCAGGGGCCGACGACAATAGATCGGGATCCCAATGCAGAACGAGCACTTTTCGGCATTGCTAACAACATCGGCGGATACGGGATGCAAATATTCAAAGAAACATTAAGGGACTATGTGAGTGATCCTAACCAACCGCAGTCGCCCGCTGTTAACGAAGCAGCGACCGTGCGCACGAAGTCGGCCACATCATGAACGGTGTGCATAACGACGGTGGATTGATGGCGCAATCCGTATGCCGTAATTCGCTCCAGTTTAAACCGACTACGATATATTGGATGCGAAAGATCCAGCATATCAACCAACAGTTGCGGCCTCCAGTGGATGACTTGCCATGCACACCTTGAGGAAGACGTCAGTTATGAAGATACTTCTCGAACGTGTTTTTCTAACGACCATGATCTGGGCGTTACCCTTGGTACTTACAGAACAGGGACGCGCGCAGACACCTTTGCAAGTTCATCTAGAATCGGAACAGAGCGAATGGGTCCAGGGCGTGCCTGTCGAATTCAAGGTCTCTGTGACTAATGTCTCCCCTGCGCCCGTTCGGACGGCAGCCCTTAATCTGGATCCAACGGAGGGAGATTTGACGCTGCAGATCTCCTCGGACGGTTCGAGTTTTCACAGCTATTTTGGGCCGGATTGGGAAACCGCCGAGATGGGGCCCTCACAAGTCACTCTGCAACCTGGCCAGAGGGTCGTTGGGAAACCGTTTCCAGTATTCGTGAATCACAGCAGTCCTGATACGCCAACGGATCCGACACGGGATTTTCCCTTTTCCGCGCCTGGGATTTACTTCGCGAAGGCTTGGGTTGCCACGGCTTTTGGAGGACTCCCCTCGAACGTGGTAAAAGTTGTGATCCGACCGCCTCAGGGGGACGATGCTCTCGTTTGGGAGGCGCTCAAACACGACAAGAGACTCGCTCGGTTTTTACAGAAACCGTTTTGGGAATATCCCCCTGTCGAACCGGCCGAAGCCCAAAAGCTCAAGCAATTACTAGACAGCTACCCCCATGCATCGAACGCAGCTTGGTTGAGAAAGGCATTGGATGAACACGCGAAAAACAAAGCTCTAATCGAAGAGAGGAAGAAAGCAAGGAGCACCTCGCAACCCCAGCGTTAAAGCGTCCCAAACATCGAACCCGATTTACGTGACTCTGGCTCCGCCCCTCCAATACACGGACGCAAGTTATTTGAGCCCTGTCCAATATCCCCCGTCGGCTACGGTGGTGTATCACACTACGCTGAACCTAGCCCTTACGAGCAGTGAGTCAACAGACCAACCATCTGCGTTCTGGAATACGTGGAATCAATTCACAACTGGTGCTGGACCAGCCAATATCCAGACATGGCAGGGGCGTAAGCTGTATTACTATCGCAACGACCCCAACGGCGTCCCAGGTGTGACGATAATAGGATTCGAAGCGTGTGCGCTGGACGAGAGCACTCTCTTGCTAAATGAAGGCTTCACGGGTGGAAGTGTTTCTGGAGCGGGCCACAACAGCGGACAATGCGGCTCTTTTGCCGAGTTATTAATGGCTTCCCTGGCTGTGAACGGCATCAAATCGTCTTTCGCGCGCATACTTCCGATAAACCCAACCATGAATTTTCTTGTGAAAAACTGGACGCCGCCTCAATCGAACCTCAACGGCCCATGGAAGTTGTGCTTTAATCCAGCGGCTGTTAGCGACATAATGGTGCCCGCGCAGACCGGCGGCGTCTATTGCGATTTGACCAGCCTGCCCACCCTGGTTGGGCAGAATACACAACCACCGTCCGAAAAGATCTTTAGCGCGCATTTCATCGTGAAGCCGAGCGTCTCCGGTGTGCCGACTTACGTTGATCCGTCCTATGGAGTCACATATAGCAGTGCAAGTAACTTTGAAAGCAGCGCGGTCTTCGGCTACTATGACACAGCACATCCGACAGGCGTAACCTCCACCGGGAGCCCGATCTACACCGTAGTCGCTCCAAACCCGACAGTGCCGGGCATAACCATTACCCCTTAAGGAGCGCAATGTTGCGTCAGCTTGCATTGTTCTTCAACCTAACGACGATCTTCCTCGGGACCGCGTCAGCTCTCCCCCCCCAACCCCTCCACGTGAAGGTTGTGCCCGGGTCCGTAAAGTCAGGGACGTTTGAGGTTGGGAAAGGCGCGGGTAAAGTCCCCGTAGAGGCGAGGGAGCTTGAGGTACAGATCGAGCTATCCAATCGGTATCGGTGCTTTACGATCCTGGTACTCAGTTGCTCTGGTGGAGTACTGACTCGACAGAAGCTGTCGCTGCTCGCCGCAAGCTTGGCATGTCTGCGTTGCTCCCTCACGACAGCGTCATTTGTCTGACTGACTCCAAATTCGTCTTGTTTTGGAATGGTTGGGTTTCGACCGGCCACATCTTAATCCGAGAGTCGGCCGAACGCTACTCCAGCTTAGACAAAGGACTGGCCCGTGTCTTGCTGGCCCTTGAGGGCTGGCGCGGCGATATCGAGGCCGGAAAATTCCTCCACGAATATAAGGAAGTCCAATTCCAAGGCCTTGACAGGGACTTTCTATTTGCCAGGAATGTGGCGAACCGCGTCGGACCCAGACTCAGCGATGTTAAGCGTGTGGGAAACGAATGGCATATTGTTGAGGATGGACCGAACGGGGGCAGCGCGCTAATCGTTCTGGACGACAAGTACGATTTCATAAGAACGACACTGTTGCCGTTCAAGTAAGCGAAACAAACAACAGACGATTGACCTGATCAGACTCTCGTTGAATATCAGCCGGTGTACACTGCAAATCCCACCCAATTCGGCCAGGCGGTCTCAACCGCCGGAGACGGCTTTGCCATGGATGCGATCGTCAACACGATCCCCATTCCTCTCACCACCGGCGGGCAGGCAACGATGTTCGACTTGAAGGCGGACAATTTCGCCACCAACGGCGGAAGCACGCAAACGCTTGTGGTTGCGGCTGGACAGCTTCCCTTCGTGATGGTCGATCCCACGCTGAGCGGATCGTCCGCCATTCTGTATCCGCCCAGCTCAGGCGGCACCTTCAGCACGAATCCGGTGCAGTCGCTGACCATGACCAGTTCCGACGGCAAAACAAAGTCCCTGCTTTGCTACGGTACGGCGGTCGATATCGGCACCATAGCTGTCGCCGGAAGCAACGGAAGTTCGACCAGCCAGCATATCGCCGTGGTAGTGGGCAACGGTATTACCGGCCCCGTGGCACAAGCCACGGGTTGCCCAATATTGGGACAGCCGCCCGCCCTTCCGGTTGTGCCGGTACTGGCTGTCAACGTCAGCACGGCCTACGCGCCGGGAAGCCCGTTCACTCCCCAACTCGTCGGCTTCCTGCAACTGCCAACGACGGGGACGGACGTGAGCCTGAGCGGAACTACGGTTCTGATTTCTACGGGCTCGAATGTATTGTTTTTCAGCCTGGAGAATCCGGCGCAGCCCGTTTCCGCCGGCCAAATCACGGGAAATTTCGGCAACTGGCTGGCCACCAATTCTTCTGGATTGATCGTCGGATCAAACAACACCCCAGGCGGCGGAGTTCAGGTTTCGTCTCTGGGAGTTGTGCCAGGGATCACCCTCAGCCCGAGTGAATTAGTGGCCGACACCAACGGGCTGTCCAGCCAAGACCTGACGATCAATTACAGTATCTCCGGCGATTTATCACATGTTAGTGGAGCGCAAATACAGATCACAGATGAAAACAACCAAGTTGTCTTCACCTCCTCGGTTCCAGTGCAGCAAACGGGACAAGTGGTCTGGCCACAGGGTGAACAAATAACGGCAGCGCCAAACGAGATGACTCTCAGGGTACAGAATCCCGATGGTGGCGTAGCCTTGCCTTTTGTCGCTCAAGCCGAGATTGTGTCGGGCACTCTATCTACGCCCGTGCTCTCCTCTATATCTCCGGCGCGAGTGCCAATTGGAGCAACAGGGGTGCTGCTTACTCTCATAGGAGAGAACTTCTTGCGTTTCGAAGAGTGCGTACCAAGGAGCCCTCTTCCGAACTCTCCACGCGCGGAACGAACGTCGACATCTGACCAGAAAAGCGAGCAGATCAGCGACCGGCTATTTTGTGACGGGCTTCTTGCACGTCGCCCAGCAACCAAGATTCTTGCATTGGCGCCGGAGCGCAACAGGCAACGTCCTGAGAAAGCAGGAGAGTGCTCATCCATTCTACTGGGAGCCTTCATCGCCGCCGGAGACTGGCATTAATTTCTTTCTCGTGAAAGACCTCTGATGCTAATACTTGGGGAAACGTCCCTCCGCGCTATCGCTGGCAGCAGGGCCCGCCCTTCATCCGCCGACTTCATGTATCAGCCTGTCGGCCGCAGTGACGCCCCGATATTGTGCCTCTTCAAAAATTGAGAAACCGCTGAGATCGGAGTTGGCGAATAGAATTCTTCCGTGCGCCTTAGCAAGACTCCGGCGTTCGGCGGAAAAAATCGCTCCCACCCTGGGGCGGGCCATGGCGTGCCCCATTCGCATGATGTCGATTCGTGAGACACACCTGCGGATCTCCGGATGCACGCGTTCGAGATCGTGGAGAATTGCATCCTTCCAGTATTTCCAATCTCGGTTCAATAGCAGTTGCCGGTTTTCTGAGGGTGGTCCACCCGCCAAAGCCCAGTAGAAGGTCCAGACGGTGCGGTCCACGTGAGACCGTAAGCTCTGATGCGTCGCGTCGACATAACCCAGTGCGGGTGAATCCATGAAAACGTTATCCCAGGCAGGGTCCGTGCCGTAAGAGTCGGGGAGATGTTCGAGCGTGAGGTTGGCGGTCAACCACGGAGAATATTCAAAATCACGCAGAGGAGCCATGCCCTCGATCAAATATGGTGCCAGGAATGTAGGCGCGGCGAAGATTACGAATTCTGCCTGATACTCGGTGTCCCCAGCGAGAACGGTGACGCCCTTTCCGCGTTGCAGAATTTTATGCACCATGTGATTTGTATGTACAAAGTTTCCCAGTCGTTCCAGCAGTCGACGCACGATCCATCCGTTGCCTTCGGGCCAGGTCAATGGCCCTTTTTCCTCTGGCTCGCGAGATGCGAAATACTGGATCCCAGCCCAGGCGGAGGTGTTGCTGGTGGTTGCGCCATAATCGTCGCGGCAGCAGTAGTTCATGTACCAGTTGAGAACGTGAGAATCCATTCGCTGAGAACGAAGCCAGTCAGCAAATGAGACTTGGTCCAGTTCAGCGGTGCTATCCGACAATCCTTGTTCCATCGGAACCGTGAACTTGCCAGTGGCGCGGAACTTCTGGATTTGGCCTTCGAGCCTGCGGAATTGATCACGATCGGCTGCGGTTAAACCAATCGCCGGCTCAATCCCGTCTTGCCATCTTCCATACAGAAACAGCCTTTCCTGCGGAGTGAAGCAAAGATAGCGCTCCTCCCACTGTCCGTTCTTGAGTACCCCAAGCTCCTCAAAGAGTTCGCGAAGGTAAATCGCCTTTGGACCGGGAACCGGCACGTAATGCGCCGCCCAGGGATAAGCCGTAATTTCGTTTTCACCCCAGCGCGAATTGCCGCCGGCCTGGTCATTCATCTCGAGGAGAACGAAGTCAGTGAAACCCTTTTTGTGAAGTCGCCATGCGGCGTTGAGGCCAGCGATTCCACCACCTACGATCACTGCGCTGCGCTTTACGACCTGCTTTGGTTGCAGAAAGTTCTTCCGATCGCGCAGTTGATGACCCATTTGGAATGAGTCGTTCACGAACGACCCTGCGATGGCCCCGGTGCCGCCTTTGATCGAAAGACCGACTAGTGCGGCGCTCGCCGATTGCAGGAACTTGCGGCGTGAAGTTCTCAATGACTGATGTCCTTCCAGTCCTGGTCATAGGTCCGAACCAACACCTGATCGTTCAGGCGGTTTGGAGGCATGGGCAGCGGTGACATGTCTGGCGGGAATTGAAACAGCGCTGGCAGTCCATCAACGTTCACAAACCGGAGCCCCTTGGGCACAGAGGCCGGGATCTGATAGTCACGATAGCCGGCGATGACGAAGCCCCACTCCCCAAAAGAGGGGACGTAGACGTGGTAGGGATAAGTCCGCAGGCCAGCCTGCGTCAACGTCTCGGCGATGCACCAGTACGAGTCTCGCGCAAACATCGGAGAAGTACTTTGCACAACCATAAGGCCTTGAGCGCTTAAGTGACGGGCGGCGGCCTTGTAGAAGGCAGTGGTGTAGAGCTTGCCTAGTGAATAGTTTGTGGGATCGGGAAAATCGATAACAATGAAATCGAAGCTGTCGGCATTGGAATCGACCCAGGGAAATGCGTCCGCATTAATGATGCGTACTCTTGGCGATGAGAACGACTTCTGGTTCAACGCGGTAAGCATGGGATGCGTGGAGAACAGCCTGGTCATCTCCGGATCGAGGTCGACCAGAGTGATGCTTTCGATCTGCGGGTATTTGAGAATCTCCCGCACTGCCAGACCATCTCCACCTCCGAGGACCAGAACGTGACGTGGAGCAGGAATAGCCGAGAGGCCGGGGTGGATCAAAGCCTCGTGGTAGCGATATTCGTCCCGCGAACTGAATTGCAGATGGCTGCTGAGAAACAGACGAATGTCATCTTTGAAGCGGGTTAGGACGATGTGCTGATAGCGTGTATCGCGAGCGAAGATGATCTCGTCCGCATAAATATTGTCTTCGGCGGCAACCGTGATGCGTTTCGCTTGAGCCAGCCCAACTCCCAGCCCACAGAGGACCACGACACAAAAGGCCCGAAGAACACGCACGGAGGCGAGCTGGTTTGCGAACAGGAAAGTGCCCCACAGAGCGACCGCAACATTGATCATCCCGAACAGCATAGCGGAGCGCACCAGGCCGAGGTAGGGGACAAGAAGGATGGGAAACAGAAGGGAGGCTCCGAGCGCCCCGAGATAGTCGAACGTCAGGACGTGCGCCACAACGTCGCGAAAGTGATAGCGGCCACGGATGATGCGCATCAGGAGCGGGATCTCAAGTCCCACAAGGACTCCAATCACGACTACAAGGGCGTACATCAGAAGCTGAAATCCCTGGGTGTATGCGAATGCAAGAAACAGCAATGCCGAAGAGAATCCTCCAATCACGCCGAGAAGCAGTTCGATCCAGATAAACCGGTAGGCAAGACCGCGATCAATGTAGCGGGAGAGGGCGCTCCCAATTCCCATCGCGAAGAGGTAACAGCCAATGATCGTCGAAAACTGAAGCACGCTGTCGCCGAGCAGGTAGCTGGCGAGCGTTCCCGCAATGAGCTCGTAGATGAGCCCGCAGGCAGCAATCAGCAAGACCGTGATGAAGAGCAATATTCCCAAGGCTTAGTGGACAGCGGACGCAATAATGATGCAAATACCAATGGACATTGTGCCGAGCAAGATGGCAAGGGCTGTATTGTGCTCCTGAACAATTTCCTTCCAAAGGTTGTAGGGTGTCACCTTGTCGATGACAAGGAACGCTCCGGCAAAAACCACAATGCCGATTGCGGCATAAACGATTGCGTTCACAACGTTGCTAATCTGGATGCCCATTTACTTGCCTCCTGTGTAGTGGTGGTAACCGCTATAGACCGAGCGATAAGACCCAGGGTTGTCGCGAACAGACCTGGGAACGCTCTTCACTTCGTTGACTGAGTCAAGACTCCATCCCCGATATTCCGCCAAAGTCAGGGTGCCGAGCACGACGACGCCATAGAGAATGTACAAGTTCCTGATCATGAGCCGTCTCTTCCTCGTTAAATGTTGCCAAGTGTAACTGGCCGTTCGGAATCGTCCGAGTCGTCATCATCATCCGATGTCATCGGTGCGTAGTCACTCTCTGCCCATCGCAAGTGTTCAAAGCTCATGGATCGCCAGGTGATGAGTCCTGCAGGAACCAGCAGGGCGAGAAGTGCGATTCCAAAGAAACTTGCCTGAGGGACGTCGCGCTTGGCCGAGACTGTGTACGAAATGATCCCTCCACGATTGTCCGATTCTGGTTCGACCCGAAGATAGTAGTGCCCCGGAGGCACGCTGGGGATCGTTACCGTGTCGTCCTGCTTGCCTTCGGTCCAGAGTCCGTCTTCATCATGGCCGTAGTAGTAGCTCACCTCACGTCCGAAATCATAAGCTTGTCCGGTGTCCTGGTTAATGAGTGCGCAGTCTAGATAGATCCAACTGTTATCGATGTTCGAGGTTGTGGTCAGTTCCAGATCTGACGTGTGTCCCTTGAGTTCAAATACGTCCGTTACAAAGGATGCTTCCCCCTTCGCATTCGGGTTGAACCTGTAATCGCCGCTGAATACTTGTTCGTTGCGGGCCAGACTCGAAAACGCTACCAGCATCACGACGAGAATCGCCGCTAAACAGGCAAAGGTAACCCATATCGTTTTCGTGTCCGCGCTGAGCGGAGAAGGCTGGTTCTCGTAGACTCCAACTCGTTCTGGCGGAGTCCCCTGAAGACCGAAAGCTTTCCAGATGTCGTTGCCTGAAACGTACTCGCCCATCGACCACGTAATTTCTTTTCCAGTGCGTTCACTAGAAATCACGCGGGGAGGGGAGACATAATCCGACACATCTGACGATTCGCCGACCCGGACCTGCCACGGAAACTCCCCCAGGACAAAACTCGTTCCGGCTTTCGCAGTCTGGAAATGCCGGTAGGTTTCTCCGAGGTAGCATACCGTCGGCGGGCTGACGTAATCATTCACTGTTGGCAGTGATCGCAAGATAGTGGTGTCATTCCAGTGACCGTTGTACTCGGTCAGATAGCGGAATCCCTTGTAGGGGTTGAACAGGACATATTCGCGCCAACTGTACGGGAGGCCATCGACGTGGATGGTTCGACGCTGGAAGCCGATTGCTTCGTACGTAGTACCCCGAATCGTTCCCCGCGCGCCCAGCGGGATAAGCGGCCGATCTTCATCAGTAGCCGCCTTGAATTTCTGGAGAATCGTTAACTTTAGATCCTGGGCATCCAGAATGGAATGGCAGTGATCGCACACAACCGTGACTGCCTGATTGAAGGATCGAAGTGTTAGCGCCGCGCCGCACCCCGGACAGTTCAGTGACTTTACCTGCGGGGCTCCGGGCGGATTGGGACCGCTGGTGCTCATGACCATCCTTCGAAGGCGCGCAGATTCTTGAGGCTCAACTGGTCAAAGTCAACCGATTCTCCGAGGTACAGCACTGGTGAATCGTCACTGTAATCGAGAGTCGCGAATTGTCCTTTTTCCGACATCAGGTCGACAAAAACAACGTCTCGTTTGTCCCAGTACTGGAACGGCAATTCTCCCTCGACCCCGCGGTAATGTGCTTTCGTGATGGTGGTCACGGTGTAAGAATTGTTATCCCAGGCATAGTGTTGACCGACCCTGCACTCACCCGGCAATTTCCGGCCCGGCGCGGCGAAGGTCACAACGTAGTCCTCTTGCGCATCGGAGAGCCACGCACTGCCGTTGTTCAAAACCAAGTGCCATTCATTCCAGGTCCCTAGATCATATTCATAAATAATCCGTCCCACTGCCACAAAGGCTTGCCGGTTGTAGACCCCCTCCGTGCCAATCTGGATGGGAGAACTGTTCGGCGGAAGATCCGCGACCTGGCCAACCTTCTTCAGGTCGACATCCGTCCGGATAAGGATCGACTTGCAGTATTCGCATACGGTCTGCACACTGCTCGACCAACGGAAAACAATCTTTGCCCCGCAGTTCGGACAATTCGCGATGGGCTGAGTCATTCGCGGTTGCTCCCTCGCGACAAGCTGCTGGCACCAGCTACAGGCTCGAAACTGAGCTCTCCGGTTGGGCTGTATGGTCGAGCTATGGTTCGGACGGTAACTGAGGTCGCGGCAAATGTGGCCGCAAGCCCTTCTTCAAAATCCCACGCCTCTCGAGGAACACAGCAAAACAGGTTGAGACAGAGAGACCCGAACTCAGGGAACGTATGACAAGCCAGATGAGACTCTGCCAACAGACAAAGCCCGGTGATACCGCCAGTGGTGGGAAACTGGTGCCACTGTGTCTCTCCAACCGGCCGGAGCGCTAGCTCCGAGATGATGCGGTCAAAGAGTTCACGCAGAAGAGCGGGATTCCGCAGGGAGTCGGCGGCACATCCGTGCGCATCAATGACCCACTCGATTCCATTCATAAAATGTCGAGCAGCTACTGCTGTGCGTGTCCGCACTCGGGACAGAACTTGCTGACTTTCGGAATTGGCTTGCCGCAGTTGAGGCAGAACTTCGTCTCGCTGCTGACCGCTGGGCCACTCGCCGGTACTGCTCCGGATTCGGTGCCACCGACCGGCGAGCCTTTCTTGAGCGCGTCCACCATTGCCTGGCCCATCGCGATACCCGCACCCAGGCCAGCTCCCAATCCGGCGGCGCCACTGCCTTCGTTTGCCGCTGCGACCGGAATGGATTGTGCCACCTGATATTGCGTGTAACGCCCCATATCGCCAACCATATTCATGCTGATCCGTTGATCGAAAACTTTCTGAAGCTCTTCTGGAAGCGACAGGTTCTCGACCACGAAGCTATCCAGCATGAGGCCCAGGTCCGCGAATCCCGGCTTAAGCTGTGTAGCAATCTTGTCGGAAAGCGCAACCTGATTCGCAGCCATATCCAGGAAGGGAAGATCGCTGCTTGCGAATGTGTCGGTAATGCGGCCGACAATCGTATTCAGTAATTGTCCGTCCAGATCGGTGACGCGATATGTGTCCCGCGTTCCGCTTACCTTCGAATAAAACACTTTGGGATCTTTGATGTGATAGGTGAAGATTCCAAACGCCCGTAGTCGAACTGCTCCGAATTCCTTGTCGCGAATCGTGATGGGATTGGGTGTTCCCCAATGCTGATTTGTCTGAATTCGTGTCGAAAAGAAGTACACATCCGACTTGAACGGCGACTGGAAGGCCTTGTCCCAGTTCCTCAGGTAGGTAAGGATGGGCAACGTGTGTGTGGTCAGAGTGTACAAGCCCGGCGCGAAGGCATCGGCGGCCTTGCCTTCATTCACGAACAACGCCATTTGCGAATCCCGAACCGTCAGCTTGCCACCATTTTGAATCTCCCGATCCTGCATGGGATACCGGCAAGCCAAGATGCCATCTTCCGGCTCAACCCAATCGATGACGTCAATGAACTGCTTGGAGAGAAAGTCTCGAAGGCTCATCTGTGCGCTCGTTTCGTGGACATAATGATCGTGCTGCAACGATTCGCTGAGAGGGGATGCTAAGGGCTGCCTCGCTCCCTGTCAACAAGTGCCGTTTGCAGACTGCGCAATTGATATTGCGGATTGCGGGGAGGCACTCTGCCCGAAAACGACTTCGCCACCGGTTAGCGCTTCCGCGTCGGCTTGAAGATGACGCGCAGGACTTTCGAATTCTTCGCGTAGTTGTCATGCGCGCCGGTAGGCCAGACCACGAACGGCGGAATCTTGAAACCCGAATTACGCACGTGAATATTCACGACATTGACGCCATCGATGTGCGGAACGTCCCATGAAAGCAGGTCGTTCGGGTCGCTCCAGGCGATGATCTGCGGGCCTGGACTTAAAGAAGAGCGATGCTCCAGGAAGGATTGCCTCATTGACCGCCAGTGCGTAATGGAACGTGGCTTTCTTGTCTTCGCCGGCACGCTGGATGACGGATTGGTGTCTGGTTGGTTCGGAGCAGAAACCCGGGCGAGTTCCAGGAGTTCCACCTGGTTTGCGAGGAAATAGAAGCCGGCAGTATGCGCAGCAAAATAATCGGCTGCCGCCTTCTCTTCTGGAGAGATCAAGAATTCCGAGAGTTCCGGGGTTTCTGGGCCCAGCCACTCCGAGTCAAGAGCCGCCAGCGAAAGATAACTGCCAAGGCTATGCGTGATGAAGAAGAAATCCGGCCCAGCATCTTCCTGGCTGGATGTCTGTAAATTGACACCCGCCGCTTCCAAAGACTTCATGAGTAGTTGACGGATCCCGGCGGTCAAAATCTCCTGGACTGGTCCGAGAGCCATTACCGCATCACCGAAGCCCCAGTCCATCAGGCCGTTTTTGAGGGAGCGGTTGGCGAATGTCGCGTGGCGGGAAATGCCGTTGAGTTCCGCAGCTTCGGGAGGCTGGATCCATCGATAGGCCAAATAACGTCCCGGGTGATCTTGATCCGGCTGGGAAACAGCAGCGCAGATATCCATTTGCTGCCTGGATGGGCCGGTGAGTCCCGCATCGCTCGGAATGAGCCACTGGCATTTCAGTGGGTAGGCAATCGGCCACCAGTTAAGTTCGTCCAACATGATCGGTGCATGACCGTTGCCTGCAATTTTATAGCGATCGATGAAGGGCGCAGAGGCGTTCCAATCCTCAATTGTCTTCCAGATCGGAGCCTGCATGTATGCCAGCGCCGGTGGGGCGTGATTTAAGGCGAACGGCCCGTTTTCAGCATAGACACGCCCCAAGTTCGTCACCGTACATTCGCCAAGATATTTGCAAATGCCCTGACGCAGGAACAACGAGTCGCCCGCTCCCACCTGATTGATGCCGTGCATGTAGAGAATGTGGATCGGTTGCGCGCTCCTGAATGCCATCGCCTCGGCGCGAATGGTTTCTGGCTTCACTGGGGTAGCGCCAGTATGGTCCGCACTTTCCATCACATCGCCGATAGACTGGGTTCCGGCCAGCTGCTTCGTTCCGGAGCCACTCTGGGACCGCATTGGCGACGAAGCAAGCAGTAAGACTGCGACTGTGGCAGCCATCGAATTTCTTTGGCGGGGCGCCATGCTGGGCATTTTAAAGCGAGACACGAAGGGGACAAGAACTATTTTGCAAGTTGCACCTTCAAGAGAGCGGCCGAGCAGTTCGTAAACAATCATGAGGAGACTGAACCGATAGGGCATAGGGTAGGTGGGACGATGCAGGATCTCGGCTTGACATCGCTCGGGCGTGCCGTTATTGTGGGGCACCTCCCAAGCTCTGATCCACCCAGCAGCTTCGGTATCTTGATCAACTTGATGGAGGGCGAAACAATGGCGAAAGGCCGAATCGTATCGCACTACGAAATCATTGAGGAAATCGGCCGTGGCGGCATGGGCATTGTCTACAAGGGACGAGACCGACTGCTCAATCGCGACGTCGCTCTTAAGGCTTTGCCCGTCATCCCCTCCTCGGATCCGCATTCTCATTCCAATATTGCGCGGTTGCGCTTCGAGCGTGAAGCCCAGTCGGCCTCAGCTCTGAATCACCCAAATATCGTCACCATTTACGACCTGTTGTTGGAGCCCGACAGCGACTTCATCGTAATGGAGTATGTTGAAGGCAAGCCGTTATCGCAAGTTATCCCGTCCGGTGGTCTTCCTTTTCCTCAGGCGATGCGATATGGTTCGCAAATTGTGGATGCGGTAAGATGCGCGCATGCAGCTGGCATCGTCCACCGTGACCTGAAGCCGGAGAATATTCTGATTTCCCGCCATGACCAAATCAAGATTGTGGATTTTGGACTGGCTAAACAGAGCTTCGATTCCTCGGGCCTAGGGGCTACGCAGGAGATGCTCACGAACCCGGGAGTTTTCCTGGGCACGATTTATTACGCCGCTCCCGAACAGCACTTGAATCTTCCGGTGGACCATCGGACCGACATTTTCTCCCTGGGCGTAGTTCTGTTCACCATGCTCACCGGGGAAATGCCATTTGAAGGAAAGAACCTGCTGGATCTGGTCCAGGCGATCAGCCGCTGCGAGCCAAGATCTCTCCGAGCGTTGCGACCTTCCCTGCCTCCAGTTCTCGAAACGCTCATCGCCCGCGCTTTGCAACGGGACCCTGCCGACCGCTATCAAAATTTGGCCGTGCTGGCGGAGGATTGGAAGTTGGCGGCTGATGCGGGAGAGACCGGCAGCGTCGTCGCAGCCACTATCACGTCGGCTGGCATTGATTCCCGGAGGACATCCGGAATCAGGTCCTTGTCGAGCAGCTTCGCGCAGCCACCCAGTGTGGGACGCGAAAAAATCTCCATCGCCGTGCTACCTTTTCGCAGCCTCTCTGCCGACCAGGAAGACAGTTACATGGCAATGGGAATCGGTTCTGAGATCAACAGCGCACTTTCCCGCGTGCCCGGGGTGAGGGTCGCATCGCACCTGGCGACTTACCGTTACCGAGACAATGAGATCCCCGATCTCGCCCAGATCGCAGCCGATTTGAACATTCGTTATGTGCTCACCGGGAGCCTGAGGCGAGGCGGGAACCGGATACGGGTGCTGGTTGAGTTGGCGGATGCCGGCGCCGGCTCAGTTCTGTGGTCGCGCACTTACGACCGTGACCTGGAAGACCTGTTCGCGGTGCAGGAGGAGATTGCTACCGCGATCGTGCGTGCGACTGGCGGGGAGCTAATACGCGCCGGGTCGGAGCGTGCTGATAAGGCTTCACCGGACGAACTGGATGCCTGGGGCCTGGTGCGGAAGGCATATCACTTCTGGAACTACAGCTTTCGCCCCGCCGACATCGGCGATTCGCTGAACCTGCTGCGACGGGCCGTCGAACTGGATCCAGACTATGCGAATGCTCATGCGTTCCTCGGACTCTATCTGATTGAAAAAGTGGCGCTGATGCTCAGCGAAAATCCGGAGCAAGATCGAAGTGAGGCGCAAGCCGCGGTGGACCGTGCTTTCGAGCTGGCGCCCAACGATACTGAGGTTCTGGAGAACACGGGGCTCGTCTGGTGCCACTGTGGATTGTGGGAACAAGCGGTTCAGGCTCTGCGGCGAGCGGTGCAGATCTCACCTTTTAACCTGGTGGCGTGGGGATATTTGGGGTTTGTGCTGGGTGCTGGTGGAACTCAGACTAAGCAAGCTACAGAAGGTGACCGCATCCTGACCAAGCTTCTCGCGGATACTCCCGAACATCCTTCAGCACCGTACTGGTATTTTTTCAAAGCTACGGCCTGCACTAACCGTGGGCATTTCGAAGAGGCAGTGGATTGTGCCTTCAAGTGTGTGGAGATGCACCCCCACTTCTACATTGCCCGCTACGTGCTGGCGAATGCCTTGGGCCACGTTGGCCGGTACGAGGAAGCCCGGGCTGAGATGGCGACGGTGGTCGCGATCAATCCAAATGTCACGGAGCCTCTGATAGTCAGAGAATGGGCAGTGATTAATCGCAATCCTGAAATGGCGGAAGCGCAGATCGCAGGATTGCGCAAAGCGGGCATCTTTTCGCAGTTGTCCAGATCCTCCAGCATCGGGGAAGCGCAGAAATGAACGATTTTCGAACGTCCGAATTTCGCGTCATTGCCACGGGTCTGGAATATCCTGAGGGCCCGGTCTATCAGTCCGATGGAAGCATACTGCTCGTAGAGATTCACAAGGGTACTCTAACCCGCGTGAGCCCCAACGGCTCGACGCAAACGGTGGCGGATTTTGGCGTGAATCCCGCTGATCCAGGCCAGCCGCGTCTTGCATGCGGCCCCAACGGGGCCGCAGTCGGGCCAGACGGCGCCATCTACGTTTGCAATGACGGCGGCATGGACTACATCCAGATTCCCGCCATCCCAAACAAGACTCTGCCCTTGCTGGTTCCCATGACGCAGCCCGCGAATTACATTACCGGTTCGATTCAGAGGGTCGCAAACGACGGCACGATTACCACGTTGTATACGCAATGCAATGGCAACCGACTTTGCAGTCCGGACGACCTCGTCTTCGACGCGAAGGGAAATTTCTGGTTCACCGATTGGGGAAAACTCAGACTCACCGACCGCGATATTACAGCCGTCTACCACGCGTCCCCTGACGGAAGCACGATCACGCAAGCGATTCCGCGACGCTCTGCGCCCAACGGCATCGCGCTCTCTCCCAAAGACAAACGGCTTTATGTGGCGGAGACATATGCTCGCTGGATCGTGTATTGGGAACTGGATTCGTCGGGCGCAATCGTGCCTAACGAAAAAACGCTGGACCATTCGTATCTGTTGACGGCCGCTATCCCGGGCTGCGGCACGCTCGATTCCATGGCAGTCGACGAAGAAGGCAACGTCTATGTCGCCACCATGCTGCCGAAAGGATTGGACCCAACCGTGCCGGGCGGCATCACGGTGATTTCTCCCAAGGGCGATATTCTGGATTTCATCGAACTGACGGTGGAAGGAATGCCGGAGCCGTTGCCTTCGAATCTTTGCTTCGGCGGGCCGGACCGGCGGACGGCGTACATCACCCTCGCTGGCACTGGCAGATTAGTGTCTTGTGAAATGAAAATCCCAGGCAAGCAGTTGCATTTTGCTAAGTAGATATTCCCCTCGTAAAAACTGGTTGGAATGATCTCGTGGATGCCGTACCATGCGTTCCACGGAAACATTGACTGCGAGGCAGATAATGCAATTGGAATGGGTCCATCGGTGGTGGGCAAGGTTTATCGACATCCTGCGACATCCATGGCATTCGAT
This sequence comes from Candidatus Acidiferrum sp., assembly GCA_035568115.1. Classification (GTDB taxonomy): domain Bacteria; phylum Acidobacteriota; class Terriglobia; order Terriglobales; family Acidobacteriaceae; genus Sulfotelmatobacter. The sequence goes on along the minus strand of DATMOP010000033.1, from coordinate 203,142 downwards.
CGTTTCTCTGTTCGAGGCTGTCGGCAGCCTGGCCTGGTGGATTCTGCGGTTTCTTGGAAGATGTTTCCTCTGGCTATACCACAAGCTGCGCCACCTGCTCAGAATGCGAACGTGGAAACTGGTCAGGGTGCTGGCCTACGCGTTCGTTATATTCTGCGTGCTGGGACTGCTATTCACGATCGTCGCGTTTAAGTACCCCAGTTCGAAGGTGCCAGCTTATGAACCGGTTGACCAGCACGTTTACATAAGCCAGGGCTGGGGCTGGACCGGAGGTCAAAACCAGCCTCTGCGCCAACTCTTCTATTTCACGCCGCAGGGTGCAGGACTGAAAGACATACGCTACTCGTGGTTCGTTAACCTTGAAGTGCCCTGGGGAACGACGAAGTTTGCAGATCCCAAGCGCATGAGCGCGTATGGGTTTCTGGTGGATACCGCTCCGGAGCCGCTCAACGCCGGTCATCTGCCCGTGGGATTCGCTTCGCGCTACGATCCCAGATTTGGCGAAAACGTTTTGGACCTCAGCTGTGCCGCCTGCCATACGGGCCAGTTGAACGTCACCAAGAACGGCAAGCGCTATGGGCTTCGCGTGGATGGCGCCGGGGCGATGCACGCATTCACCGCAATGCACATCGGCGACTTCGCGCCCGAGTTGCTAAGTTCGCTTTCGGCAACCTATTTGAATCCGCTCAAGTTCACACGCTTTGCCCGAGCGGTGCTTGGGCCTTCGTATCCACTGGGCAGATGGAAGCTGCATGGGGACCTGAGAACGGTGATTGGGGAACTAGCGGGACAGGCCTGGAATGAAAACCTGACCCGCAATCTGTACCCAACCGAAGAAGGACCAGGCAGAATCGATGCCCTGGGACGAATCGCAAACACGGTATTCGGCCAGGAATTGAGCCCGGTGAATTACGGATTGTCGAATGCTCCGGTACGCTATCCGCCACTGTGGGACATCTGGAAATTTAATTATGTGCAGTACAACGCTTCGGTTCGCCAACCCATGACGCGCAACGTCAGCGAGTCGATGGGCGTGGGCGCGACTACTGAACTGCTTAACCGCTATGGCGCTCCCATCCCGGGAGACGATCGCTTTGATACCTCGGTGCAGATGGACAATTTGAGCGAACTGGAAATGGCTTTGTGGAGCCTGGAGCCGCCGAGGTGGAACGAAGACTGCATGGGAAAAATCGACTGGAAACGCGCCGAGAAGGGGCGAGCAATATTCCAGAGCACTTGCCAACATTGCCACGGGCCATTTCCCGCCGATGATGTGATCAAGGAATGGTTCGCTTACTTGAAGACGCCGGGATTCAGGGACAGGGTCATAAACGACTGGCAAACATTCCTGGATGGACTTTACCAAACCCCGGCTGCGGCTCCAGACCAGGAAGACCGTGAGCAGAAACTGAACGTCCAACAATCGCATGCTCTGCCGTTTAAGCCTATCCGTCCAGCGGGCGGCGAAGAGACCAAAGAAGGTGAGACTCAACAGCCGCGGACGGTGCCCAGCTCTACTTTTCAGCCTCTTCGCCCCGCCCCCGGCGGCGAAGAAGGGAGAGAGGCCGGCCTTCGTCCTCCGGACGTTAGCAGGCCTCCCGCCACGGGGATCGCCCCGCACGTCTCCAGCGATTTCCCTTTGTGGATGATGCATCCGCTGACCGTTGAAGACATTGGAACCGACCCCACGGCGGCAGTGAACTTTCTCGACAAGAAAATTGATTTGAGCATGCTTGGCCTCAGCCCACAGATCGCGAATAACGGAATGCGTACGCTGCTGGAGCAAGATCTTCATGAAAAGATCGCCGCGTACGCAAAAGACATCCTCCGCTTGACTGGTAAAGAAACTGAGGCGGACAAGAAGATTCAGGTAAATGAATTGACATTGGACGAGCAGTACGCTCTCAGAGACCGTGCCCTCGCTGTAATCGAAAAGGGTGCCATTCTTAAGGACAAAAATCCCGCTGACCAGGCAACTCTGGAAAATGACATTCAGGAGCTGCAGAACGCGGTGAACACAGGGCAGCCGCAAATCGAGAACTTTCTTGGTTCCATGGATCTGCGCCGGTTGAATACCGGCGTTGCGCTGCGGTTGATTGTCTTTCGCGCCCGCCAGCGTTTTTACGCGCTGCGAAATTATGATCAGCCGACACGGAACATGTTTAACGGTTTCGGGGAACTCGATGTGCCCATGCCGCTGCCGCAATACAAACCTCGGCCGCTGGCCGGTATCTGGGCGGCTGGCCCGTTTCTGCATAACGGATCAGTGCCGACGATCTACCAGTTGTTGTTGCCGGAGGACCGGCGCGATAAGAAATTTTTCGTAGGCACGCGCGAATTCGATAGCGACAATCTCGGCTTCAGCACACAGCCCTCCGGGAAGAACGGCTTCTGGCTCGATACCTCGATCACTGGAAACTCCAACGTTGGCCATGAATTTCGTAAGGGCTATATTCTGTGGAAACCAGGCAGCCCGCCGCAATATGGTGTGGTCGGCCCGGAGTTCACCGAGGAAGAGCGCCGCGACATCATTGAATACCTGAAGGTGCATCGCGACGAACACGGACCGAAAGCGGATTTTGCAAAGGACCCGGACGGATATTTGAGGGAAGGCCTCGATACAACCAACGTTTGCCAATGAGAGGTCACGCATGAACGGACGACGCGTACGCGCCGTTGTTGGATTTCTGGTAATCCTGGCGCTCGGCTACTATTTGTTCCGGCCTGGTCCGCGAGGACCGATGGGCGAGTACAGTTCTGCCGAAGAACAATATCTGACCTCTCAAATCGTGGCTTCAGCATTGCAGATGGTGGATATGAGCCGGCAACACATGGTCTCGCATCCGTTGCCTGGATATCCGCCAAAAGTTGCAGCGTCGGGTGCAGCGCAGGGTGGAAATGCTGCTGCATCGAATTCTTCCCAGCCGTACATGCGTGACGTGCATTCCAAGACACACGGATTGGTCAAAGCAAAGTTCACAGTGCTCGACAATCTGGATCCTCGAATTCGCTACGGCATTTTCGCCAACCCGAAGCAGTATCAAGCGTGGATCAGATTCTCCAGCGGCAATGAATATCCGCAGCCGGATTCCACGCCCGACGCGCGGGGAATGGCTATAAAGATCATGGGCGTGGAAGGAAAGAAACTGCTTGAGGAGGATGGCCTGCCGCCCGCCAGCACTCAGGACTTTGCGCTGATGAATGCCACGCAGTTTTTCATTCGCGACATAGAGGAATACAACCAGTTCACGAAATACCTGGGCAGCGGCTTCGGCGTGCGCGCTCGCTACGGCTATTTCTTCGGCGGCTCGATCAATCCGGGCAAGTGGCACCTGCACGAAATGATGTTGGCGAAAGCAACCTTGAAGAAAGCTCCCCACAGCTTGCTGAACACTAAGTTCTACAGCGTGAGCGCGTACAAGCTGGGCTCGCAGGAGAATGTGAAGTACAGCGCGCGGCCGTGCAGTAAGGCGAGGGCGGCCGATGTCGATCGCAGCGAGCCGAATTTCTTGCGCGAGGAAATGCAGAAGCGACTGGCGAGCGGCACAGCTTGTTTCGATTTCATGGTGCAACTGCAGGTTCCGGGAAAGAACATGCCCGTGGAAGACACAACGGTGGAGTGGTCGGAGAATGATTCTCCGTTTATTCCGGTCGCGCGGATCGAGATTCTGAAACAGCAGTTTGAAGCAAACAACGATGTGGGCGAAAACATGTCATTCAATCCATGGCATTCGCTTCCGGAGCATAAGCCCATCGGAGTGATGAACCGAATCCGGAAAGCTGTTTATCTGGGAGTTTCACGCTACCGGCGCGATATGAATGGCGTCGCCCTATGTGAACCTGTGGATTGGGACCACCCAATTGATCCGGCCAGCTGTGAGGTGGCGCCCACTCCCGCCAAACCCACGCAGACAGCAGAGACCGTGGCGGAACCAACCGCCAGCAAGTAAGGGCAGACACTCCCCGCGCATCAGTTTCAGAATGCCAATTGCACAGACAAACTCACCTGACGCGGCGGATTGGCCGAAGAAAATGACAACGGAGTGCTGAGTTCGGACGCTGACGCCGGCACGAAACCCCGATAGCGATACGGACCGTTCAGCAGGTCCACCGTGCCTTCCGGAGTAGACACACTCGCCGATTGCGTGAGGCCGGTCGTCGCATTTGCCACCGCGGTATTGGGGAAGATGTTGCTGACTGCGCTGAAGTTGGTGTGATTGAGCAGATTGGTGCCCTGGGCAATCACGTCAAGCCGCAACCCTGAGTCTTGGCGAAGATAGAGCGCCTTCGATATCCTCATGTCCCAGCTATAGAAATTCGGTCCGATGCCGCTGTTGCGGCCTTCATGAAAGGGCCGTGCTTCGCTCGTATGATTTCCCGCGCCGTTGGTCAGACCCGGCACCAGCAATGTGAATGGAACTCCGCTGCGCGCGTATATGATAGGCGAAATCGAAACGTCAGCCAACAACTTGTTCCAGAAACCCTCCTGGCCGGCGCGGAACGGGGTTGTGTAAACCGCGTTCGCCACGAAGTTGTGCGTGATATTGAAGTCAGAGACCGAGCGGTCCAGATGGAGAAAACCGGGCCGGAATGGAGTGCTGAGAGAGCTGTAGTCGCTGGTGTCGTCGATGGCGCGGCTGAAAGTGTAGTTAACCTGGAACTGCAAGCCGCGGTTGAAGCGCCGAGTAAGCGTGGCGGTCATGCCGTGATAGATCGAATTTCCACTCGAAGAAAACTGGTTGTTCTGCAGGATCGACGCATTTGGCTCTCCGGCAGTAATACCCGGCTTCGGTTCGTAGAATGGCCCCACAAACGGGTCTACGGGAAGAGCTGGGTTCACCATGTAGTTCGTTTCCAGGTTCTGCTCGATATGACTACTGTTGTACAGGTCGTACCCGAGTTCGAAGGCAAGATTCTGGCCAATCTGCCGGGCAATACTAAAACTGGCTTGAATCGCATATTGCGGCCTGAAATGCCCCTGAAGCGTGTAGAAAACGCCGTTTACTGCCGTCGGTCCCGGCGGTTGGATGGTGATGCCCGCCGCAGCGAGTTGTGCGGCCATCAGCGCTGGATTGGGGTTGGCTGCCGTTGCGGCAGCCTGCTCAATCGCAGTCGCTGTCAAGAGTTGAGTTGGCTGCCCCGTGATCGTTTGGAGCGCCAGATTGATGTGATTGCCGTTTGGACCGAGATCGTTAAGATAGAAAGGAATGAGAAAAAGAATTGGCGCGACGAATATTCCACCTCCAGCCCGGATGACCGTCTTCCCATCGCCGCGAGGATCGAATGCGATCCCGAAGCGAGGCAAAGCGTAGACGCTGTGCGGGACTGGAGAAGGTTCGTTATCGTAGTCAAGCCGCACGCCGTAGTTTGCCGTAAGCCTTGGCGATATCTTCCACGAGTCTTCGGCATAGGCTCCGAAGTAGTGATCCCAACCCTGCCATCGTCCATTGCCATTGGCTTGCAGCAGTGTGATCGGGACGCCCGCCACATAAGACTCGGCCGCGCTCAAATTGGTTGACGCCGGACCGGCTGCGGGATATCCGACAGCGGTGTTGTAGGCGGCAAGTCCTGCCTGGATCGGTGGATTGGACGCGAACAGATTGATGATTGGAATGTCTCCGTCGGCAAACGTGTACTGTCCTCCGAACCACAGCTCCTGGTAAACGTTGTAGTTGACGGAGCGGTAAGATGCGCCAAACTTGAAATTGTGAGCGCCCCTGATCCAGGACAAATTGTCATCGACCTGAAACCGATTTTCATGCCCGTAATAAGGATAGGGGAATTCGGTTCCGGTTGTGCCCAGGCTTCCGAGATCGATTTCCGCGCGATTGGGAAACGGGTTAAAACCGTCCAAGGTGTTGTGGGGGACCACCTGCGCGCGAACCGTACTGACCAAACTTGATCCGAACGAATGGGTCCACGCTCCGGTCACGGTGTAGTCTCTCGCTGGATTCGTGTAGGAGGTGTAGCGCGGCGCGCCGCCTGCACCGGTCACCTGATTCAGCTCGCGCATCATCGAGAATCGAAGTGTGAAACTATCCTTGACATTGGGCACGTAATCGAGACGTGTCACCCAATTGTTATAACGGCCATTTTGATTGGGCGGCGCTTGTGAATAGCCTCCCGCATTTCCGTCGAAGGTCCCGCTATCCGGCGTCAGAAGGGCCGTGAAGATTGGATCTTGCAGTGGACTGAATATTGGCGAGGCCATCAGTCCCACGGCTACAGGGGCGAGCGGCCCTCCTAACGCAGCCATTTGCGCCAGATAACATCTTTGGGTAACTTGCTGCGGGCTGGAAGTTTGGCCGGGACACTGACCGGTTAGGGTATCGAAACCGTTGCTTTGGGCGGAGAGCCCGAGCGCTTCCGCCGTGCCGAGGAGGTTGACGACTACGGCGGAGTCCAGCTTCTGGTGCTCGTAAGCAGTAAAAAAGAAGAGCCGATCTTTTCTAATCGGGCCGCCAAAGGTGGCTCCGGCGATCAAGCTTTGTTCAAAGGGCTTCGACGATGGATTTGGGCTGAAACTGTTAAAGAAGTTGGTCGCGTCCGTGGCCTCGTCATGAAAGTACCCGTACGCGCTTCCGTGGAATCTGTTTGTTCCCGTCCGGGTCACGACGTTGATGGAAGTCCCGGTGGTGAATCCGAACTCCGCCTCCAGCGCGTTGCGATTTACCTGGTACTCCTGGATCGAATCCAGCGGCACATGCTGAACTCTTAGAGCTCCCGAGCCGTAGTCATCCTCACCGCCGTCGATGGTAAATAGATTGTTTCGTCCGTTGCCGCCGCCGATGGAGAACCCAGACGCAAGATACGCCGTTCCTATATTAGGGTCTTGAATCGATGGGGCCTGGGAGTTGACGAATCCGGGCACGGTATAAATCGCTTGGGCGAAGTTCCTGCTGATATTTGGGAGGTTCACCACCTGCTGGTCATTAATGGTGTTGGCTTGCTGAGTTTGTTGGGTTTCAATCAACAGCGGCAGGTCCGTCACCTCCACCATCTCCGATAAGGATCCCAAGGTCAGATGGATGTCATAGGTGAGAATCTGCCCGACGGTTAGAACCACGGTCTTAGCGACTGCCCGGCGGAAGCCTTTCGATTCCACCGACACTTCATAGACTGCGGGTGCGAGGGCCTGAATCTGGTAGGTTCCCGCAGCGTCTGTGTTCTGCATCTGGCTGATGCCGGTCGCCGGGTTGGTCACGAGGACCGTGGCCGCAGGAATGACCGCGCCTTGCGGGTCGTAGATGGTTCCTCGCAGCGTGGCGGTTGCATAGTCCACTTGTGCGAAGACTCGCAAAGACCCGATAACCCCAGTGAAGATCAAGGCGGCAGCCAGATACTTCGAGAGTAAGACGTAATAGTCCAGATGAATCCGGCAGGTTAGAGCGCGCATTTTCCGGCCTCGTGTCCTCTCCTGTCCGCTTTAAGCTTACTCAGCCAAGGTCGGAAGTCAAACACTATGGTCTTTGCAAGGTAGGCTCTCCCTGTTCGACGATGACATCCAAGAACTCGAGATGATTGCCACGGAGATCTCGTGAAGACATTTTTGAAATGACCAGCGGCGTTGGGCTCGCAACGGTGCTTTCCCGGGATATGTGTTTCTCAAAGCGATTCCAGACGTGGGCCGCTACATTTAGGATCAGCAGGATGTGAGGCCGGACCTCGAGTTCTCCGACTGGTCGCATGCAGGTGGAGATGACAGCGAGTCCTCCGGGCTGTCGCTTCGTGGCGCGGGGTCGAGAAAACAGCAAAAACGACCCGCGATCAAAAATCCACTGTGTTCACTTAGACCCGTTCGTATCAGCGCACCGCCCGGGGGAGCATCGGGGGCAGGATCTTGACCGGTGTCCGGCGATTGGCGGAGCTTCCCATCCAACCGGCCAAGGGCGCTTGCACACCGACCATGTGATTCTGTCCGATGCGGGCCCCTGTTTTGGGCAAATCTACGCGCGACGAATTTGTGTTGGTGATGCGCGGCAGCGCCGTCACAGCGACCGGCCGGACCGGACTTGCGGAAACAACCGGCATTCGCTCCCAGTTGCGGAGGTTACTCAACTCCGACCCGCGAGCCAGAATGGCGTTCGAGCGACCACTCGACGGCGCCGTCCTCGCAATTAGAATCGGTTTCGAGGTCTTGCCCACTCCACGCACACGGTGCTGCAAGCCGCTGGTAACCACTGGACGATTGCTGACTGCCGCGACCGGCTTCGTGCTGGCCTTCGCGATTTGTGCCACTGGCTGCGCCTGAGTGCTCGTGCTGGTCGCCCTTACTGGACCAGCGGTTACCGTCAGCACCACACCGGTAGCCGTGTAGGAGACGGTGAAGTGGAAGCTGGAGTTGATCGCGATCGTAGTGTTGGAGAACGTTCCGCTCACGCTGCTGGCGGTAAGTACGGTGAACGTCTCACCCGCAAAAAGGCTGGACTGGAAGCCACTGGCCACGGTGAAGCTGATCGTCCCCGCCAAGGCCGCCGTTCCAGAAACGGTGAGCTGGCTGAATCCAGAACCTGCCGTGGTGCCGTTGACCAAGCCGGTCATATTGCCGGTGGCAAGTTGAGTATAGGTACCAGTGATCGCAAGCAGGCCAGACTTGCCGCTGTCGCCCACGTTAATGGTGACGGCGGTGCCGGTGGCATTGCCCACCGAGGTGTTCGCTATCACTGTGCCCCCGCCCTGAATCGTGCCACCGGTGAAGCTGGCCGAGCCGCTTGTGCCGCCAGAAAGGGTTCCGTCCACTGTGGTCGTGCCCGCCGTCTGCTTGTAGCTGTGGCTGGTCCCACCGACCGTCAAAGTGCTGCCGCCGTTGATAGTCACGGTGCCCGAGTTGGTGAAGTTGCCGGTGGTCGCCGTCGTCAAGTTAGCGTTGTTCGCCAGAGTCAGGCTCTTGGTGCTGGAAGTAAGAGCGCTCAGTGCGTTAACGCCATTGGAGTTGATGGTGCCACCTTGCAGGGTCAAGGTTGACGAGTTGGTGGCAATGCTGATGCCAGCGGTCGTCAAGTCCAGATTACCGCCCAGCACGAATGTGCCGCCGGAAAGAGTGCTGCCGCTGATCTGAGTCAGCTTGGCAGCCGTGTAGCTGTCGCTGCCGTTGATGGTTAGTGTGCCCGTGTTGCTAAAACTGGACGCCGTGGTCGAAAGATTGTTGCTGGAGCCTCCGATGGTCAGCTTGCCGCTGTTGGTGGCGAGGCTGGCCAGGGCATTGGTGCTGTTCGAAGTGTTTTCGATCGTCCCGCCAGCGAGCGTCAGAGTGGTCGCGTTGGTGGTGATGGTTTGCGCCGTGCCTGACAGGTTCAGATTCGCATTCAGCACGTAAGTCCCCGCCGTGAGCGAGCCGCCGCTGATCTGACTTAGCGAACCGACCGTGAAACTCTCTCCTGAGAGTAGCGTCAGCGACCCGGCATTGCTGAAGCTGCCGGCGTCGGTAAACGCCAGGCCGCCGATGGTTAGAGCGCCCGCTGAGGTGATGCTGGTCAGACCGGCCAGCATATTGGTATTGCAGCCGCTGCACGTGTTGAAGAGCTGGCCGCCGCCTTCTACGGTTACATTGGCAGCGAGCGTTGTGATGCCAAGGGATCCGGCGCTCCACTGAATATTGCTTCCATTCGCAATGTAGGTGCCGCCCGTCAGCGTACCCGTGCTCTGGTTATCGTTCGTAAGGAAGTTGACGCCGGCCCCCTGGATGGTGAGCGTGGCCCCGGCCGCCTGGACGGTGCCGCCGGTATTGTTGAAATTCTGGCTGCTGACATTGATGATCAGGTTCCCGCTCGCATTCGCGTTGATGGTGCCGGTGTTCACCAGGCCCATGGTGCCATTGCCGATGTTTCCCGCGCCCTGAATCGTACCCTGATTGGTTAGGACGTCAAAGGGGGCCGCGCCCAAAATGAAGTTGTTGGCGTTGGCCGACATGGTCACGGTGCCGCCACTCAGCGTCACATTCCCCTCGAGCACCAGCTCGGTAAAGTTTCCAGACGAGTTCAGTTGCACCGCTCCGATCTGCGAATACGTTCCACCCTCCAGTTGCAGAATCGTGTTGTTATCGACTTTCAGTATCCCGCCTGCCGAGTTGTTGATCGTTCCGCCCAGCAAACTCGTTCCCGCCGTCACTTCGATCGTCCCGCTCGAACTGTTGGTGATCGTGCTCCCCCCATGAACCGTACCGTTGCTCAATTGCAGCGCCGAGGCCCCGGTCAGCGTGATCGCGCCGCCGTTCACTGCCGACGTAGTCACTTGTATCGTGCCGGTGTTTGCCGAAATCGTTCCCCCCGTGTTGTTCACGGTGGAACTTGCCAGCGCCAGCACTGCTCCCGTCGTGGCTTCCAGAGTGCCCGTGTTGGTCACGCCGCCGTTGGCATTGATCGTCATTCCCGCTGACTGGTTCGAGTTGATGGTTCCCGAGTTCACCAGCGTCAGCTTTCCATTCCCGATCTGCCCCCCGCCTTGAATCGTCTCCTGATTGGTGAGCGTGTCGGTGGAGGCCGCGCCAAAGATGAAATTGTTGACGTTGTTCGATAGTGTCACCGTGCCGCCGCTGAGGGTCACATTGCCCTCCAGCACCAGTTCGGTGAAGTTCCCCGACGAGTTCAGTTGTACGGCTCCGAGCTGAGAGTAGGTTCCGCCTTCCAGGTTCAGAATCGTGTTGTTATCGACCTTTAGTATTCCGCCCGCCGAGTTGTTGATCGTCCCACCCAGCGTGCTGGTGCCTGCCGTTACTTCGATTGTGCCCGTGGAACTGTTGGTTAAGGTGCTGCCGCCGTGGACGGTGCCGTTGCTTAACTGCAACGCCGATGCTCCCGTCAGCGTGACGGTCCCGCCGTTCACTGTCGAACTGGTCACTTGCACCGTACCGGTGTTGGCCGCGATTGTTCCTCCTGTGTTGGCGACCGTTGTGCTCGCCAGTGCCAGTGTCGCCCCGGTGGTCGCTTCCAGCGTTCCCGTGTTGGTGACCCCTCCGTTGGCGTTAATCGTGATGCCCGAGGACTGGTTCGAGTTGATCGTCCCCGAGTTCACCAGCGTCAACTTCCCATTGCCGATTTGCCCCGCCCCGGAAATCGTCTCCTGATTGGTCAGCGTGTTGGTCGAGACTTGCCCGAAGATGAAATTGTTGACGTTGTTCGACATCGTGACCGCGCCGCCGCTGAGGGTTACATTGCCCTCTAACACTAACTCGGTGAAATTCCCGGAGGAGTTCAGTTGCACCGTCCCCAACTGCGAGTAGGTTCCCCCTTCCAATTGCAGAATCGCATTGTTGTCGATCTTGAACGTCCCGCCCGTCGAGTTATTGATCGTGCCACCCAGCGTGTTTGTGCCCGCAACCACCTCAATGGTGCCGGTCGCGCTGTTGGTCAGCGTGCTTCCGCCGTGGACCGTGCCGTTGTTCAGTTGCAGGGCGGAAGCACCGGTAAGGGTTATTGTCCCGCCATTCACCGTCGAACTGGTCACCTGAACGGTGCCAGTGTTGGCCGTGATCGTCCCTCCCGTGTTGGCGATCGTCGTACTCAACAGCGCCAGAGTCGACCCAGAGGTCGCTTCCAGCGTGCCCGTATTGGTGACTCCGCCGTTGGCATCGATCGTGATCCCAGACGACTGGTTGGCATTGATGACGCCCGTTCCAGAGTTGATCAGCGTCATCTTCCCGTCCCCGATCTGCCCCGCCCCGGAAATCGTTTCATTATTGGTCAGCGTATCGGTAGAGACCTGCCCGAAGATGAAATTGTTGACGTTGTTCGACATGGTTACCGCGCCGCCGCTCAACGTAACGTTGTCCTGCAACACCAACTCGGTAAAGTTTCCCGCCGAGTTCAGTTGCACGGTCCCCAACTGGGCGTACGTCCCACCCTCCAGGTTCAGAACTGCATTGTTATCGATCTTGAATGTTCCGCCCGCCGAGTTGTTGATCGTTCCGCCCAGCGTGTTCGCACCGGTCGCGATCTCAATCGTGCCTGTCGAACTGTTGGTGATGCTCCCGCCGTGAATCGTCCCGGTGTTCAATTTCAACGAGGATGCTCCAGTCAAAGTTACGGCGCCGCCACTGATGGTGGAACTGGTCAAGTTCAGTGTTCCAGTGTTGGCCGAGATCGTTCCGCCAACATTGTTGATCGTGCCCGTGCTCGACATCGTCAAGGTCGAACCCGCCGTCGCCTCAATCGTTCCGGTATTGGTCACGCCGCCGTTCGCAGCTAGCGTCATGCCCGCGGACTGGTTGGAGTTGATCGTCCCCGAATTCACCAGCGTCATCTTGCCATTACCGATGTTTCCCGCACCGGAGATTGTCTCTTTATTAGTGAGCGTGTCCGCCGTGACCAGCCCGAAGATGAAGTTGTTGACGTTGTTCGACATCGTCACTGTACCGCCGCTTAGCGTGACATTGCCCGCCAACACCAACTCGGTAAAGTTTCCTGAAGAGTTCAGTTGCACCGTCCCAAGTTGCGAATACGTCCCGCCCTGGAGGTCCAGAACCGCATTGTTGTCGATCTTCAGCAGCCCACCGGCTGAGTTGTTGATCGTTCCGCCCATCGCGTTGGTGCCGGAAGCTACTTCGATTGTGCCCGTCGCGCTGTTGGTGATGGTTCCTCCGCCGATCGTGCCGGTATTCAACTGCAAGGTTGACGCGCCGGTCAGCGTCACATTGCCTCCGCTGATCACCGAACTGCTCACGTTAATCGTGCCGGTATTGGCTGAGATCGTTCCACCCACATTGTTGATGCCCGTACTCTGCAAGGTTAGCTTTGAGCCGGCCGTCGCCTCCGCCGTGCCCGTATTGGTGAACCCGTCATTGGCATTGATGGTCAAGCCCGCGGACAGATTCGCATTGATCGTCCCGGAGTTTACCAGCGCCATCTTTCCGTCCCCGATCTGACCTGCACCCTGGATCGTCTGCTGGTTGGTCAGTTGGTCGGTTGCCACTGCCCCAAGGATGATGTTGTTCACGTTATTTGAAAGCGACACCGTGCCTGTGCCGCTAAGAGTCACGTTCCCCTCTAACACCAACTCGGTGAAATTGCCCGCGGAGTTAAGGTTGATCGTCCCGTTGTTGGTGATGTTGCCGAAAGCATCCATCGCGGTATTGTTCGCGAGCGCTAAAGTGTCGCCCGTCCCGCTGAGGGCGAGCGAGCCGAAGCTGCCAGTGCCGGACGACAGGTTCACATTGGCCGAAGAGGTCCCAATGGTGACGGCGGAAGAGCTGGTAGGCACTCCGGCACTCCAGTTTCCGGCGGTGCCCCAGCTATTGTCGCCGGCGCTTCCTGTCCACGAATCCGCTGTGAGGGAAGGCGGTGCGTTGCGCGTCGCCGGGCGCGCTGCCATGCCCGATACCGGATGCGGGCTCAACGGTGATTGCTGCGAGAGTTTGCGCTTTGATCCTGCCGCCTGCGCCGAAGCCAATCCGCTAACGCTAAAAAACACCGCAAGGAGGCAAAGGGTGATAGTCCACAGAGTCACTACAAGACGAGACGATGGGCGCATGGGACGCTCCAGGAGAAAATTTTTTCTTGCCCGGCGAACTGATTGTGGCACAATGTACACGGCCAAAAGGCCTATCAATGGCCGTCGGACGAGGAGTCTACACCATCCCCACTCCAATGTCCTCACGAATTTCTCAAGAATTCTAAAGCGTGGCGAGCCCTATGAATTACAAAGAGAGTATGCAAGAAGTTGCACACAGCTCGGGTCGCCTGTGGCGGTTCGCTGACTACGAATTCGATGAATTGGGACGCGAGTTGCGGGTTAAGGGCAGGTCAGTCGATCTGGAATCGAAGCCTCTGGAAATCCTGCTGCAGCTTCTTCTCCACGCTGGCGAGGTCGTGACTAAAGAAGAGTTGTTGGAGTCGGTCTGGCCGGATGTGATGGTGGTGGATGGTTCGCTGGCGACGGCCGTCTCCAAGCTGCGCAAGGCCATGGGGGACGAAGACCATCCCGCTATTGTGACGGTTCCTCGCGTTGGCTACCGCCTGGGTGTGCCGGTCTATTGTAAGACGGTTGCGGCCCCGGCCGGGCCTGAGCTGGGATTCAAAGCCGGCGACACGGTTCCGGGACGAGAGCAGTGGCGGCTGTCTCGCCCCATGGAGATTTCGGGATCGAGCGAAGTCTGGCTGGCGGAGAACCCTAAGACTCACGAACAGCGGGTGTTTAAGTTCGCGGCGGATGGGGCGCGACTGAAGGGTCTAAAGCGGGAGATAACAATCTCGCGCTTCTTGCGGGAGTCGTTGGGAGACCGACCGGAGTTCGTCCGCATCCTGGAATGGAACTTCGAGGCCTCTCCTTTCTTTCTTGAAAGCGAGTACGCCGGCCCGAACCTGGCGGAATGGGCGGAAGCGCAGGGAGGCCTTTCGCTAGTTCCCTACGATATTCGCCTCCAATTGCTGATCGATGTTGGGCAAGCGGTGGCCGCTGCGCACGACATTGGAGTGCTCCACAAAGACTTGAAGCCCGCCAATATTCTTGTGGTGCCGGGAGGAAACGGAGGCTGGCAGATCAGAGTTGCGGACTTCGGCAGCGCTTCTCTGTTCGATCCATCCCGGCTTCAGGCACTGGGAATCACGAACCTGGGATTCACCCAGACTGCGTCGCTTGAAGCCCAAGCATTGACCGGAACGCTCATGTATTTGGCGCCCGAAGTACTTGCGGGCCAGTCTCCCACCGCCGGTGCCGATGTCTATGCACTTGGCGTCATGCTTTACCAATTGACGATTGGCGATTTCCGCAAGCCAGTCGCTCCGGGTTGGGAAGCGGAGATTAAAGATCCGTTGCTGCGCGAAGACATCGCAGATGCAGCCTGCGGCGACCCGGCCAAGCGGATCAACAGCGCGGCGGATCTGGTCCAGCGCTTGCTTACCCTGGCGCAGCGCCGGATCAAGCGCGACGAACTGGAAGCGGCAAGGTCGCGGGCGCAGATCGCCGAACGCAAGTTGGCCGAGACCCGTGCCCGTCGGCCATGGGTGGTATTCGCGGTTGTCGCGTTGGCCGCCGGATTGGCAGTCAGCTTTGTCCTCTACCGGAGAGCCGTTCGCGAACGCGACAATGCCAACCACCAGACCGCGATTGCCAGCTCCATCAACCGCTTTCTCTCCGAGGATCTGCTGGGGCGCAGTAATCCGTTTGTAAGTGGCAAGGCGGTTGAGTCGCTCATGGATGCGATCAAGCAAGCGTCACCCAGCATCGACCGGAAATTCAAGGACGACCCGCTGGTTGC
Source organism: Candidatus Acidiferrum sp. (assembly GCA_035568115.1). Classification (GTDB taxonomy): domain Bacteria; phylum Acidobacteriota; class Terriglobia; order Terriglobales; family Acidobacteriaceae; genus Sulfotelmatobacter. Next base: position 187,952 of record DATMOP010000033.1, on the reverse strand, counting down.
AGCGCGCCTCCACCAAACGATCGCCAGAGCCTTCGATAACCGGACGGACTATCCGGATGCCCGGCAGGAGTATGAGCGCGCGGCCTCTCTCTTCAAGCAAGTGGATGGCGATCTGTCACAGGATGCAATCATCGTTCAACTACAGCGAACCACCCTGGAAGCGAGGAGCTACGAGAAGGACTCGCTCCCGCTGGCCAAGACGATTCTGGAACAACAAAAGGCGCTGATCACGAAGTTAAGGCATCCGCGGGCTGAGCTGCCGGTCTGGCAGTCCTCCGCTCAGGGAATGATTGCGCTAATCGACAACAATGCGAAGGCTGCTGCGGAAAACTTCCAGGCTGCAGTGGATGCTGCGGCAGCTCTTCCTGAGTTCGACGAAGCCGCACGTTTGACCTTCAAGCAAAGGCTGGGTTTTTCTTACATCCGCCTGGGCGAAGGCGCCAAAGCGGAGCAGACGTTTCGCGACCTTATCATTGCCTTCACGCGAGTCGCGGGTCCGGACAGTCCTCATGTCTTGCGGGTCCGCCTGAATCTGGCGCAGGCTTTCATGATCGAGAAAAAACATGCGGAGGCAGTCAAGGAGGCCACCGCTATCTATCCGGAGTTTGTTTCTCGGCTGGGCCCCGACCACGAACTCACCATGCAATTGCTGGCAACGCGGGCGCAGTCGGAAGGTAGTCTTGGGCTGTGGGACGATGCCATCCGCGACGATTTTGCCATCCACGACATCGCCGTTCGCAAGCAGGGACCGCTATCATTCTTTGCGGTCGCTACGCTTACAGATGGGTCCCTCGCCCAATGTCGCGCGGGACGCTATCGCGAAGGTGAATCCAATGCGCGCAAAGCATACGAGGCGTCAACGAAAGCGTTCGGACCGCGCGCCGGACTGACCGGAGGTACCGCGTACACTTTGGCAAGCTGCCTGATTGACCTGGGAAAGTTGGACGACGCAAGCACGCTGTTGCAACAAATCGATGCACCGGCAGTTGCACAGCTTTCTGGCGACCCCGATTGGGGCGCGGGCGTCAGCCTGGCGCAGGCCGAAATCGCTTTTCACCGCGGCAACTATGATGCTGCCCGCGGTTTGGTTCAGGCCGTGGCTCCTGTGTTTACTCGCAAGGACGCTGAGCCCTACGACAAGAGGGCGTTTGAATCTCTGAAAGCCGCGCTAGACAAGCCGGTCCCTCCGAAGTAGGCATCCTCGGTGCCAGAATGCCACCAGGCTTCTAGCAAGACGTTGGGCGCTAGCCTAATATTGCCAATTCACGTTCACAGATCCCGTGCCGCTGCTGGGTACGGTGTACTGGTGGTTCGATCCGTTCTCCCACGTGACTGTTCCATTCGCGGCGATTTTGATGAACTTGAATTGCACCAGCACGCCCGCGGGTAGCGAAGCATTGAGGAACCAATTCGGGTAGTTGGGATCGAGCATTGGACCGACGGCTGTATCAAATGTCGTGCCCCAGTTGCCAAGCTCAATCGTATTTCCCGTCAAGAAAATGTAGTCTCCTGGGTTGGTCGGCGTGGCATTGTTCACGGTGAAGGTTACCGGGATAAGCTGTCCGGTCAGCACGGTGAATTGAATCGTATTACCGGCCGTCCCCGAGCTGTTCTTTAACTGCACCTGGTAGATGCCATTGCTGAGGCTGGGAACCGTGAACGTGACCGACGAGTCGGACCATCTTTGCACCGTGCCCGCAGTTGTGCCAAACAGCACCTGGCCCGTCGAGGTGCCAAAGCCTTTGCCCGCGATCGTTACCTTCATTCCCGGCTGCCCGACTGTAGGTCCGATGGAGCCAACCTCTGGTGCGCTCGGTGTGCCCACGGATTGCCAGACGGCAACCGTATGCGCGGGCAGCGTAAAGTTATTCGCCGGATTGTTGCCGCCGCTCCCGGAAGTTACGGTAAGGCTCGAGCCTCCCAGCAATCCGCCCAAGTAGTCGGAGTAAGTCCCCGCGGGCAGAGCAGTGAACAGGCCGGAGATGGCATATCCCGTCGTGTCGTTCTTGTTGATCGCGACCAGTACCACGTCGTTGAAAAACTTGCGCTCGTAAATGTAGACGTCATTGTTGAGCCAGCGCTGCTGGAAGCCGCCATAGGCAAGCGCATCATTGCTGCTATGGCGTAGAGTGGCCAGCTTGTTGATGAGCTGGTAGGCCGTAGTCGTGGTGCTGTAGGAACTCATCCACACGCGATTGTAGGGATCGTTTCCATTGTTCGTATCGTTGTGCAGATACTGCTCGTCACCATACAGAATCACGGGAATGCCGCGGCACGTCAGCAGAAATGCCATGGCCTCATGCAGGCGATTGTTGTTGTTGTTCAAGGTAAGCAGGCGCGATTCGTCATGGCTGTCGAAGAACGTGACCAGGTCGTTATTCCAGAGGAAGTTCGAGTTCTCGCTTGAAATATTGCCATCGATCTCGGAGAAGTTATTGTTGCTTGCAAAAACGTCGCGGACGGCGGTGTTCACTCCGAAGTCGAGTTCGCCAATGCCGCTCTTGTTGGCAAACTTGTAGGCATCGTGATAGAGCGGATCGGATGGATTGTTGTTGTACCACTCGCCGAAGAGGAAACTCGGGGACTGATTGAAGACGGAATTCGCCAGGGAATACTCCCATCCCCACGTGACATGTTTAATGGCGTCGAGCCGAAAGCCATCTGCACCGTGCGTCTGAAACTGATGAATCGCGGTCTTCAGATAGTTGTCGATGGTCCCGTTTTCCTGATTCAAGTCCTCCAGGCCAACCAGCGTGTAGTACTGCAACTGATAGCGGTCGTTGTAGTCGGCGATATTCGGATTGTGGTGGAAATATCCGCTGGGATCGTTACTGTCGGAAGCCATGAACACGCCGTTGTTATAGAGTGCGCCGAATTCGCCTCCTCCGTTGTAGTTGGAATGGTTATTTGCCCAATCCACAATTACCTTGATGCTGTTGTTGTGCGCTGCCGTCACCAGGTTATCGAAGGCCGTCCACGAATTGCTACTGCTGCCAAAGTGCTCCTCGACCCGCATGAAGTCGCGCGCGTCGTACCCGTGGTAAGGGGCTGAGATCGGCGTGCCGCTGGCCATGTTCAGGTTCTCATTGTCCACCGTGGGCGATATCCAAATAGCCGTCACTCCCATGCCCTTGAGGTAGGACATTTTCTGCTGGATTCCCGCGAGATCGCCGCCCCAATACGCAAACCAGTTGGTTTGCGTGGAATCAAACAGCCCCGAGCTTTGCGACGGATTATCGTTAGAAGTGTCACCGTTAAAAAACCGGTCGGTGACAATCTGATAGATGACTTGTTTCTTGAAATCCTGCGGCTCGGCCAGGCAGGTAAGCACAAGGAATGTTGCCGTGAACACGAGGACGAATCTGAATCGGGGCGATGTCATGGGAAAGACCTCTAGGGGAGATTGGCCACCAACTTCTGCTGCTACCAGCTGGAATCGGAAACCTACATTGAAGTCTTAATTATCATGTTTCCGGTCTGGTTTAACAGCAAAGTGGAATCTGTTCCATTTTTCGGAACTGCTTAACAGGCTTATCCGCGGAGATTCCTTTTCGCCTCGGACTACCTGGGATCACGTGACGCGCTCCCGTTTCAGAACGTCTCACATCACATGCTAAGGTAGTGCGACAATAATAAGCTATCCTCGTCAAGCAACTCTGCATGAAGATGAAGGCTCTATTTTGGCGAATCGCCCTCCTGGGCTTAGCCATCCCATTTTCAATGGCCGCGACGGACTCTCCCAACCGGCCACTCACGCCGGCCAAAGTTCTTTCGGTCATGGAACGCGTGGCAGATTGGCAACTGGCGCATCCCTCTGCGCACCCCGCCACTGATTGGACGCAGGCTGCTGGAGACGCAGGGATGATGGCATTGGCCGGCATCTCCGGTGACCCGAAATACCGTGATGCGCTGCTTGCGATGGGCGAAGCCAACGGCTGGAAGCCCGGGCCACGCGTGTATCACGGCGACGATTTGGCCGTCGGCCAAGCATATGCAGGTCTCTATTTTCTTTACCGCGACCCGAAAATGATTGCGCCGTTACGGGCACGGCTCGAAGCCATTCTCTCCGCACCGCCGCAAATCCAAAGCCTGGATTTCCATCAGCCTTACGACCAGGTTTCCCAACTGTGGTCCTGGTGCGATTCGCTGTTCATGGCTCCGCCCGTGTGGATGCAGCTCTACGCCGCCACCGGCGACGAGCGCTATCTCAATTTCGCGGTGAAGAATTGGTGGGGCACGACGGACTATCTTTATGATCCGGGCGAGCATCTCTACTTCCGCGACAGCACCTACTTTGATCGGCGCGAAGCCAACGGCAGAAAAATCTTCTGGAGCCGCGGCAATGGCTGGGTGATGGCCGGGCTGGTCCGCATGCTGCAGTTGCTGCCGGCAAACCATCCGAGCCGCGCGCGTTTCCAGCAATTGCTCCAGGAAATGGCGCAGGCGATTCTGACGGCCCAGCAACCCGACGGCCTCTGGCATTCGAGCTTGCTCGACCCGGAGAGTTATCCGCGCAAGGAGACCAGCGGCTCTGCCTTTTACGCCTACGCGCTGGCTTGGGGCGTGAATCAAGGTTTACTCGATGACGCAAAATTCAAGCCCGCAATTTTCAAAGCGTGGGCTGCCCTTGCCGGTTGTGTGGACGCCGCGGGTAAACTGACGCACGTTCAACCCATCGGCTCCGACCCGAAAACGTTCGCGGACGATTCCACCGAAGTGTATGGTGCCGGTGCGTTTCTGCTGGCGGGCAGCGAGTTGTACCGCATGGCGGTGTTTGAGAATGCCAAACCGCTGGCGATCCTGGTGACCAATCCGGCCCATCTGTACCGCCATTGTGAAACCTTGGAATTGAGCCTTTCTCGATTAACCCGCCAGGGGTTGCGTTCGACAAATCTAGCGGTGATGGATGGCCTCGCGTCCCACATTCTCGATTCGCAGATTTACGCCAGCGAATCAGTGCAAGCGCCTGACACATTGCTTTTCCAGGCGGATCTCGCGCCGGAAGAGTCGCGGACCTACTACCTCCTGGACGTTTCTGCTCTACCTGCCGTGCCCCAGGCAATTATGAAAACGTTCGCGCGGCAAATCGGCGAGCGCTACCACGACATGGCATGGGAGAGCGATCGCATCGCGCATCGCATGTACCACCAGGACCTGATTCCAGCCGAGGGCACGGTGAGTAGTGGCGTGGATGTGTGGGTCAAGAACACGCGCGCCCTGGTGATCAACAAATGGTACAAGAACGGCGACTATCACAACGATCACGGGGAAGGATTGGATGACTATCGCGTCGGTCGGAGCCGCGGTTGCGGCGGGCTCGGCATTTGGGACGGTCACACCTACTATGTGTCGAGCAATTACCACACCGCCCGAATCATCACCACCGGGCCGATTCGCTCCGAATTTGAGTTGACCTACGATGCCTGGGAAGCCGGAGAAGGAAAAATCGCTGAAACCAAACGCATCCGCATCGACGCCGGTTCCAACCTGACCCGCGTAGAAAGCATCTTCGGCGAGGGTCAGCACGCGCGCCTCGAAATCGGGATTGGCATCGCACAACGTCCCGGCAACGGCGCGATCGCCAAGAACCAGGAAGAGGGATGGATTAGTTATTGGCAGCCTACCGATCGCGACCGCGGAAATATCGGATGTGCGATTGTACTGCCAGGAAAGATCGAGGAATTCGCGACCGATACGGCCACGCTGCCCAAGCTGACGCAAGCGGATCTCACCACGCCGAGCGATGAGGGCTTGCCGCCAGTTGCAAACTTACTAGCCATTGCGCCCGCGGAGGCCGGCAAGCCATTCCTATACTATCTCGGTGCAGGTTGGAGCAAGAGTGGCGACTTTATCGAGGAAACAGACTGGGAAAATTACGTGCGACAATTCGTCGCACGGCTTCGCGCACCTCTGAAAGTCACGCTCGAAAAATAAATAGCTGTCTCGTTTGGCAGGCAGAGGCGCGAGTCTCGCATTTTTTTGAAAAGCCTGAAGTGTAACAGGGCGTATGAGTATCTCAGAGCCGACGGCCACGGGCAACTCCAAGATTCTAGTCTGCAACTAAACAATTAGTTACCTTTCTTCGTTTGGATCGTCTAAAGCTAAGAGGAGGATGGCAGGTGCCGCGAAGACAGTCAGAGACCCTGACGGAAGCCGAACTGCGGATCATGAACGTATTGTGGCTAAAGGGGTTTGGCACGGTCCAGTTGATTCTGGACTCCCTATCGCACAGGCCTGCTCTGGCCTACAACTCTGTTTTGACCACCATCCGAGTACTGGAGCGCAAAGGCTACGTCAAGCATTCTAAGGACGGCCGCGCACATGTGTACGCTCCACTGGTGGGCCGAAAGGAGGCAACGCGCTCGGAGATCAGCCACCTGGTGGGCCGTTTCTTCAAGAACTCCCACGAGCAACTGGTCTTGAACATCCTTGAAGACCAAGGCATTGAGGCCGGGGAACTTGATCGCCTCCGAGAGATGCTGGAACGGAGCGGCGCGAAATGATGTGGCCACAGCTGCAGACCGTTGCTCAGATAGCGATCAGCCGCGTTTTGAATTCGCTCCCCGAGGGACTGCTCGTCGCCCTGTTTGCCGGGGTAATGTTGCGCCTTTTGCCGCGTCAAAACTCGGGAACACGATTTGCTGTCTGGTTCGTAGCGCTGCTCGCTGTGGCTGCACTCCCCCTAGCCGGAGTGCTGTTGATCGGCGGTGTTACGGGTGGAAATTCTATGCTGGCTGCCGGTACCATTCGGCCTCTGATCAGCTTCCCGGGTCGATGGGCGCTTGTCTTATTTCTGGCGTGGGGTTTGGTAACGTGTGTCGCGATGCTGCGCCTGGCGGCGGGCCTTTGGCGTCTGCGCGTGCTGCGAAGGAGTTGCATCACGATCGATGGAGCAGATCTAGAGGCCGAGGTAAGAAAAACCGTCGCCGACTTTAGCTCGTCAAGATCAGTGATCCTCGCTACGTCAGAGCGCGTGAGCGTGCCGGCCGCAGTTGGCTTTTTCAAGCCGATGATTGTCATTCCGGCTTGGGCGCTGCGAGAACTCACGCCTTCTGAATTGAATATCGTCCTGCTTCACGAATTTGCGCACCTGCGTCGTGGGGACGCCTGGACCAACCTGTTGCAGAAGTTCGTGCGGGCCGTATTCCTTTTCCATCCAGCAGTGTGGTGGATTGAGAGCCGGCTCTCTCTGGAGCGGGAGATGGCTTGTGACGATCAAGTGCTGGCCGAAATCGCCAACCCACGCAGCTACGCAACCTGCCTAATCGCGCTTCTGGAGAAGAGTGTTGCGCGACGCGGCTGGGCGATGGCGCAGGCGGCCGTTCACCGGGGGCACGAAGCTTCTTTGCGCCTGGCACAGATTCTGGATGTAACTCGGCCACAAACCAAACACGTCTGGAAGCCAGCTTTGGGTTTCGTCGGTGCTTTTTCGGTGCTCTGTCTCGTGGTCATGTCGCGTGCTCCGCGGTTCGTCGCCTTTGAGCCGAACGCGCGGGCGCTTCAGAGCGGTGAAGCGCACCCGGCACTGCTCACTCAGTCCCAGATGTCTGCTGCGACGGCGACCCCTGCCGCTATGCGTAGAGTCCCATCGTCGTCGCTTAAGACAATTCATCACCAGTCCGCCGCGCACGCTACCAGGCAGCTTCCCGTACATCGGACCCCCGCGCCGCTTGTGATCGCAGCACGCTGGAGCCCCGAACGCAGCCCGGTTAACGCCGAGACCATAGGAACGGACAACAGCGTTGTCCCCGTATCGGAGACGCTGCTGATAATCCGAACCTTGCAGCGGATAGGGCCGAATTCCTGGGTTTGGAGCGTCGACGTGTGGAGACTGAACTTGGTGAATTCAGCACAAGACGGAGCTGAAAAGGTTCCGCTTGCCAAGAAGACATAGCGAAATTTTTTTAGCAATAACAACTAAACAATTAGTTACAAAGGAGAAGTGAAATGCAAAACTGGAAGACAAACCTGACCCGGCGCTTGCTGGCGACCGTGGTCGCTTTGGTGGCCGTCGCGTCGTTAGCGGGTTATGAATTCGCCAATACCGCAAAGGCATCTGTGGCGGCTCCCGCGGCAGCGCCGCTTGACGACAACAGTGTCGCCGCATTGCTCACGCTCGATCGCGCCATGGAAACGCTGGCAGCGCGGGTTACTCCCGCTGTCGTAAACGTGACCGTGAGCTCGAAGCCGAGCGCGCAAAATGCCGGCGACGAACCTTCAGACAACATGCAGCAGTTCTTTGGTCCGTTCGGAGGCAACCCGTTCGGCGGCACTCCCTTCGGGCGCCAATTCAATATGCCCCGCATGCCCCGCGAGCGAGTGGAGCACGGCCTGGGCAGCGGCGTGCTCGTCTCTCCCGATGGCTACATTGTTACCAACAATCACGTAGTTGACGGAGCCACCGACATCCGCGTGACTATGACCAACCGGGAAGTGCTGCCGGCGAAGGTTATCGGCACCGACCCGTTGACCGATCTGGCAGTGATCAAGGTGAAAGGTACGAATTTGCCCAGTGTTCCATGGGGCGATTCGGCGAAGCTCCGCCCGGGTCAAACCGTGCTGGCCTTCGGCAACCCGTATGGATTCCGCTTCACGGTGACGCGCGGCATCATCAGCGCGCTCAACCGTCCCAATCCGGACGCGAGTGATCGCCGCAAGCCTGGCGAGTTCATCCAGACCGACGCCGCGATCAATCCTGGAAACTCCGGTGGAGCGCTGGTCAACGCGCATGGCGAACTGATCGGAATCAACACCTTTTTGATCTCGTCCAGCGGCTCGTTCTCTGGAATGGGCTTCGCGATTCCCGCGCAGATTGTTCAGCCAACGGTGGAGACCTTGATCCGCGACGGCAAAGTAAGTCACGGAATGATCGGGATTGGCATCTCGGACGTAACTCCGGATAACGCCAAGTTCTTCCAGATGAGCACTGCGACCGGAGCCCTCGTGACTCAGGTTGAGCCCAACTCGCCCGGAGGCAAAGCGGGCCTGCGCACCGGTGACGTCATTGCCAAGCTGAACGGACATCCAGTGACCGATGCTGGTGAGTTGCAGATGGAAGTGGGACAAAAGCGTCCCGGTGACACCATTCAGCTGGAGGTCATTCGTGACGGCAAGACCGTCAACGTTCCGGTCACGCTGGAAGCGATGGGAGCGGCCACCGCCGGCGCCACTGGCGGCAGTGAACACGGCAAAGGCCGCTGGGGACTGAGCCTCGGCGACCTTAACCAGGGCGACCGCGACCAGATGCAACTGCCCAACACCCTTCACGGTGCGGTGGTAGAAGATGTACAACCGGGCAGTCCGGCCGACAACGCCGGCTTGCAGCGCGGGGATGTGATTGTTGAAGTGAATCGGCATTCCCAACAGTCCGCATCCGATGTGGCGAAAGCGCTTTCCAATGTTCCCAAGGGCGAGGATGCGCTGGTGCTGGTCTGGTCGAACGGGGGCAACACCTTCCGTGTGTTGCATCCCACGCAGGAGTAGTCGTCCGCTTGTATTCCGCCCCAGCATATGCTGGGGTGGGGTGCAGCGATTCTCCATCTGTGCCGACGCTACAATCTGCGCCTATAGCCATCGCCGCTGACCTTTATGTGGTCGACGGATTGAAGTAACCAGCCCGGAGAAAGATTTCTAGATTACGCCGAACTTACCAAATGCTGAGCAACGAGTAACTCCAGCACGGAACCGCGGCGCTCATGCAGCGCGGGACTCTGCGTGCTGGCATTTGGCGGGTGCATGTAGTGCATTTCCATCGCGCTTCCAAGTTGCTGCAAAGCGCGAGTTCGCGCGGCGAGGATGTCCCGCCGCGCGCAGCCCAAAAGAACAGAACACTCTTGATCGGAGTAGTGTTCAAGAACGGTCATCACGTAGACAAAGCGGTCGAAGGGTTCAAGCGCGAGAACTGCGGCTATCTCCGCCTGCTGCCCGGTCGGTAGCGTCTTGCCATTGCTCTTCACCGCGGAGCTCGAACGGCCACTTCCTTCGACTGGCCGTGGGTTGATTAGCCTTACTGCATTTTGGATGATTGCCCGCCGAGCCCAGGAGCGGGCCCATTCCTTGAAGACCGGGTTGCCTTCCACCGCGTCCTCCAGGCCGGAGACAAAACACTGCTCAGCCTTCTCGCGATCCGCGGTTAGCAGAAACGAGAGCAGGTAGAGCCCGCTCATGTCTTCGTCAAAGATTTGGCGGAAATCGGCGCTGCTTGCGTACTGCATAGTTGCCCTGCTGTGGTTTGCCTCCGGCATGGTCACCTCCATAATGCTTTTTCCGTCTCAATATCCGTTCGGTTCACGGCCCGCCGCAACTTGGCTTGGCACTCGCGCGCAAGCCGTTTCAGCACGTGTCGAGTGCAAATGCTACCGCAGGAAAACTTTGCGCCTTGCTTCATCAGATCGAAGATCGCGTCTTCTCCCTCGCGGCTGATGACGGTCAGGCTGTTTAAGTCGATTACCAGCTTCCGCCCGCCTAAGTCGCGACTCGCATTTCTCCAAGTGGTGCGAAGCTCATCAACCCAGGGCTCACTGAGCCTTCCTTCCACTACTAGCTTGCGTAGAGACCGGCTATCGATGATGGAGATCTTGAACATATTGGATCTCAGTTCGAACCAGGTAAGCGCAATGGGCTTGCCAAAGCCGCAAGCCCGCAAAGTGCTGAAACCATTGGTGGGAGCAAAACGGTCGGATCCTTGTGTCAAAGAATGTCAAAGTCACAATTGACACTTGTCGAGACTGAAGACGAAAGGCCGAGACTGACAGGAATGCCAATGACACAGCGGAATGAGTTTGATCGGGCACGCGCCAGTCTGAGACAGACTGGACTTGTCTCGCGGTAAGGGCGGATTACGCTGCCCGGCGGCTCAGAGGATTGGAATCATGCTCAATCGAAACTGGCATCGCGTTAACTCTCTCCCGTTTTTCCATGAGTCGAATTTCGGCGAATCGAATACGATGCCTGGCCTCTCTCAGAAGAGCATGCAGAAATACCAGCATCAAGAAGACTGCGGCGCTGCAAACTCCCGCGACTGCAATTGATGCCATCACATCAGGGTCGAGAGCAAGCCTAGGGCCAAGCTCGGAAGAAGAGTTAACACGCAGAATTTAATGAGATGCACAGGTGTACAAGCGTGCCACCCATGCTAAGGGCGAGACCGTATTGTTTCTGCGCTTTCGACAATTGTCGAACCTCATGACACTCTTCGCGGGTCGACACCCAGCTTTTTCATGCGAGCGATCAGGGTCGTGCGTTTGAGGCCCATGCGGGCCGCAGCTCCGTCAGCCCCTGCTACCCGTCCCTTAGTGACTTTCAAGACGCGGACCATCTCATCGCGTTCACTCGCTTCGCGCGTTCCAGCCAGCGGAGTCGTCTTGCCGTTGTTGCTCAGTTCGGCGATGGGAGCTTGCAGGGCCGTGCCGTGGGTAAGGATCACCGAACGCTCAATGAAGTTTTCCAGCTCACGAATATTCCCCGGCCAATGCCAACTCGAAAGCTTCCTCATGGCCGCGGCGGGAATAGATTCGATCTCTTTGTTCATTAAGCGGCCGTACTTCTGGGTGAAGTAGCGGACCAACAGGGGGATATCCTCCGGCCGTTCGCGCAAAGGCGGGATGCGGATGGGAAACACGTTCAGGCGATAATACAAGTCGCTGCGGAATTCGCGCTTCTCCATCATTTCTTCAAGATCACGATTGGTGGCCGCTACCAGGCGAACGTCGACCTTCTTGGTTCGGTTGCTGCCCAGCCTTTCAAACTCACGCTCCTGCAAAGCTCGCAGCAATTTGGGCTGGATCTCGACGGGTATGTCCCCGACCTCGTCCAGGAAGAGCGAGCCCTGATCGGCGAGTTCAAGGCGGCCAATTTTCTGTGCAATCGCGCCGGTGAAGGCACCTCGTTCATGTCCAAAAAGCTCGCTCTCGAGCAGTCCCGTAGGAATCGCGGCGCAGTTGAGCTTTACGAATGTCCGCTCCTTGCGCCGGCTGCGTTCATGGATCGCGCGCGCAATCAATTCCTTCCCCGTGCCGGTCTCACCGAGAAGCAATACCGTCGAGTCGCTGGGAGCTACGGTTTCCACCAGGTTCAAAACATGGCGGAGCGCCGAACTCTGCCCCACAATTCCTTCGAAGTCCATCTCGCCACGAATCTCTTCTTCCAAGTAAAGCTTTTCCTGCGCCAGTTTTTCTTTGAGATCGGCGATTTCACCATATGCCAGCGCATTTTCCACCCCGATCGCGACCTGCTGCCCGACCTGAGAAAGAAACGACACATCCTCCCGATCGAACGCATTTTGTTCCCGGCTCGCCACCGCAAGAACGCCAAGCGAACGACCCCGACTGACAAGCGCGACGTGGCAGAACGAATTCATACCTTCGCCCGACGCCTTCGCGTACATTTCAGGCGATACTTCGCGTGCGTCAAGCCGATTCATAACCCATGGTCTTGCACTGCGAAAGGTTTCGCCGATCTCCGATCCCTCGATGGGAATCAAATTATCTCCCGTGAAGAACCCCCTGCTCTCTGGGAAGTCGAGAGCATGCTTCCGTAGGTGGACGCCGTCCGGTTCGGGCAGCATAATCCCCGCGGCATCACAGTGCATGACCCGGCGGACACTGACGGAGATTGCTTGCAGCAGTTCGGGAAAATTCAACTTCGAGACGACCTGATTCGTCAGGTCAAGGATCAGCTGTAGCCGATCCTGCGCCTGCCTTGATAAATAGAAGTTCACCGCAGCATCGATTGCCAACGCAATCTGGTCGGCAACCACCGAGAGAAAGCGGATCTCGTCATCGGGGTAGGCTTCCGCACGCGATTTGCCGAGGCTCAGCACCCCGAGCCGGCGTTCTCCCCGAACCAGCGGGAATACGCAAGTAGCCGTAATACCCATTTCGTTTAGAAATTCCCCATGCTTAGCAAATCGCGTCTCCTTATCCCAGTCCGCGATTACAAGAGCCTGCTGGGAATCGTGGACCCACGCTATTGGCGTGCCCTCCACGGCGACATCCGCTGGATGCAAATTCTGCCTCGCGCCATTTGAATAAAGCAGATGCCATGAGACCGTCCGCGTGTCATTTTCAAACGTGACAAGTTGCAGGTAATCAAACCTAATTACTTCGCGCAGCGCTTGAAGGAGCACGTCGGCGGCAGTCTCACAATCACTGCACGTGCCAATTGCGTTGGTGGCACGCAGCAGTGCTTCGTAGCGTTGGGTGTATTCCTCTGAGATCGTTGCGGATAAAGTATTCATAGACTCTCGCCGCTTGCCACAAATTGATTACGGACCGTCCGCCGGTGCCACCGTGACGCCCGCTTCGGGATATGATTGATCTGATGTATTGACACGCCAGAAAGCTTCTACAAAATGTCGTAACCTTTGACACCTGTCAACTCGTGTGTCGATGCAATTGACAAGCGACATCCCTCAATCTGCCGCTCTAGCTACGCAACCTCCATTCAAGTCAAGTATTTCGGAGCAAAACCAACGCCGGGCAGCTTTGGAACCTCAAGTGCCCGTATCGATTCCGAGACACGATTCATACACCGGCGACATTGCGGTCGCGGAATCGTAAACGATTCAGTATGGAGGAGTCACACTATGCGGCGAACTGCGATTGTGCTTGCAGGTCTTGTCATTCTCATAAGTCTTGGCGCCACGGCTCAGGAGCAACGCTCGGAGATCAGTCTGCAAGGCACGGGATTTTTCACAAAAGACACAAACGGCCAGGGAATCTCGCGGACAACAACCGATACGGGCGGGTTTCTGATTGGGTACCGCTACCACTTCAACCGCTGGCTCGGCGCCGAAGCGAATTATGGCTTCGACCGCGATACCCAGAAGTACTTCTCAGCAGGTGGATTTTCGAGAGTTCAGTCCGACGTGCACGCTGCGACTGCCGATGTGGTTATAAGTCTCCCTTTCGCGATACACAGGTTCAATCCCTATGTGCTGGGTGGGGGTGGCAGTTTGGTATTTCATCCAACTGGCAGCGCAGGCGGCTTCGTACCCGGCGCTGATACCCAGGCGAAAGGTACGTTCTTGTATGGCGGTGGCGTCAACTACGCATTAACCAAACGCCTCTCTTTACGCGCTGAGTACAGGGGCTATGTCTATAAAGACGCCGATTTTGGCATCAAGGCTCTCACCACTGACAGCTGGACTCACACGGCGCAACCATCCGCTGGAATCGCTTTCCGGTTCTAAGCGAGCCCTGGAGCAGCCTGGTAATCATTCATCCTTTGTTTTCCCCGGCTGCCCGCCACGGTGATCAGAATTCGTATCGCAGCGCAAACTGCATCACCCGCGGCTGTGTGAGCAAGCTGGTGTAGGCGCCGAAGCTGGTCGGCTGCTGCGTCAACGACGTGAGCAGAGCCGACGACCCGATGCCCTGCGCATTGAATCTCGTCAGATTCAGGACGTTGAACACTTCCCACCGGAATTGGACCCTGTGGGCTTCGTTGTAGGGCATCTTCCAGCTCTTGGCCAGGCTCATGTCCAAACCTGCATAGCCGTCGCCGCGAAGAATGTTGCGCGATCCCACTTGGCCGGGGAGGGGCGAGGTAAAGTCCTGCTGCGCTGAAACGGGATCCGCGAAAACATTGACCGTGCCGTTGCCTTTGAACGTGCCCGTCTTCGGCCTGGTGGTCATCTGCGTGACCGCGGTCAGGAACCAGTCAGTGGGCCAGCGCTGGCCTCCATCCACGCTGAAGGGAAATCCGCTGGTCCAGCGGGCGATGCCGGAAAACTGCCAGTTGCCGATGAATGCATCCAACACTCCGGTGGCGTTGCTGGCAATGGCGCGCCCTTTGCCGAAGGGGAGGTCGGCGACCCAGTCGAGGTTGAGTTGGTGCGTGAGATCGAAATCGGACGGGGCGCGAGCCAGCCTCGGTGAAAATGCGTTGGCCAAGCGGCTTCCGACAAGCCCGATGTTTGTGTAGCCGTACACCGCAAACCCAACGCGTGATGCTGCCGAGGTTATATCGAGCGACTTGGAGTAGGTATAGTTCAGGTCGAACTGCACGCCGTGACTGACCTGTTTTCTCAGGTTGGCCTGCAGCGCGTGGTATGTCGAACTGCCAATGGAGCTCCAGCCATACGCCGAAAACGCCTGATTGTTCAAGAATTGGCCGGAGTTGTTGCCTAGCAAGCCGGGAGGACCGTTGAAGTAGTAAGAGCCGGAGCCGATGTTGTCGCCTATCCCGCCGTAGGAGTCAATATCGGCCAGCCCCACAATCTCGTCGCCGATTACGGAAAGGCCCGGGTTGTAATAGAGATTGAAAACTTCCTGAATTAAGCTGTCGGTGGGATTCGGCGTCGGAACCAGCCCAGTGCCAAAAGTGTCGGTGTAGTAAGACGCACCTGGCCGGAGCGGTTGAATCATATCAATCCAGTACTGGGCCGTCTTGCCCAGCCCGGCGGCGGTAACGCTGCCAATCTGCGCGATCGTCGGGAAGCCCTGATAATAATTGGTCGGAGTCCCTCCGTTGTTGGCCAGGGCAAACTGCCGAGCCAGATTCGAAATTGCGGAAGCGGCCGTGTAGTAGTCGATGCCGGTTTTCGGATCCACTATATCCAGCGGTTGAGTCAGGTCGCGCTGCGTGAGGAGCCGGCGCCCAAATCGCCCGACATACGACAGTTGCAGCGAGAACCGTCTCGGCAGCTCTCGTCCAATCGAGAAATCAGCGGTGTAGGCGTGCGGAGTCTTCAGCGTATTGTCATTCCCCCACAAGTTGGCTTGAGCGTTTTTGGCAGGTATCTGTGGCCAGGGCGGGTTCGTTGTCGGTGGTGGCTGCAAGAATAAAACGCCGTTGATATTGGTTTGCGGGATATCGTGGATGCCGGTGATCCGCGGCAGATCCTCGGCGCTGGTGACGCCAAACGTGCAGCAAGCATTCTGAAGAGTCGTAGACAATCCCGCTGCACCGACCTGGTCGAAGCTGTTCAAAAGCGCGAAACCCGCACGGTCGTAAACCCGGCTCAGCCCCAGTCGGAAGACAGTCTTGTCGTTATCGCCGAAAAGCCTCTTGAGGGCCCCGCCGGTAGGACGGGGCGAGTAGGCGATCGAGATGCGCGGCGACACGTCGGTTTTTTCGAGCGGATAGAAACCCGGCCCGCGACCCAGGTTGAACTCGATCGGCGGCATTCCGCCGTAGCCGATCCCCTGGTTCATGTTCTTCACGTTCTGATTGAATTGAGTCCCCAAGCCGAAAGTTGGAAAGGTCTGGAACCCGTTCGCCTCCCAGGGCGCGGGAAAGAAAGACCAGCGCAATCCGTAGGTCACGGTAAGGTTCGGTTTCACGCGCCAGGTGTCCTGTCCATAAAACTCGTACCAGTCCAGCCCATAGCGCCGGTTGAGCGGAGCGCCCTGCGGTTGCGCGTTGCCGCTCTTGTCCAGGTTGTAGTTGGCGACCACGTCCGAGATCATGCCGTAGAGCGCCAGCAGAGGACGATCATATTGGGTAGCCGTCTGCGGCTCAGGACCGGCAATACCTGGGTGCCCGGCGGTGTTGGTTGGATCGAGTGTGCTGGTGATGGTGCCCGCGAAACCGATGGGAGAAGTCCAGTTGGTAGTGCCCAGTCCGATCGTGTTTGAGTGAAGATAGCTTGTGCGCGGATCGCGGGCGATTCCAATTGCGGCGCCGAACTGGAAGCTGTGGGTTCCCTTCGTCCACGAAACATCATCCAGGAGATTATGCAGCGGCACCTGGAAGCTGTGGCTGAAGGTAATTCCCTGGTCCAGACCCAGAAACTCGTTCCATTGCTGGTCCGTGTTGCCAGTGACCCCAAGACTCTGCCGCGTGAATCCCCAATGGAAGGAGTTGGTGAGGGTCGGGCTGAGGACCGAAACGTAGCCAAAGGCAAACCCTTTGCTGTGATCCATGGTAGTTTGTTCCGGAGGAGTGCCAGGTAAGAAAGGGGCTCCGTGGTCGCGGAAATCTTGCAGGGAGCCGCGCCAAAACAGAGTGTGCTTGCCGTCCGAAGTGAGCTGGTAATCCAGGCGCGCAATGAAAGCATCGTTGTCCTGGCTGGTCGGGGCGCGGAAAACGAAGCCGGCGTAGTTCAGACCATCTCCGGCGATAGGATCGTTGGTCACCGTGTTGCCGGTGCAGAAGGTCTTGTCGAGATAGCCTGTGTGGTTGGTTAAGTCGAGCATGGCAGGATCGATGCCGATGCCTTTGGGATCCAGAAGCTTGAGCTGGGCGGCGTTCCACACCGTAGTCCCGTTGCCGGTGCCGGCGTTTACGTACTGAAAAACGCCCTGGCATAGAGATGGCGTTGGGATCACGCGCTCCGCAGGCTGCTGCTCCCGCTTGCGAGCCCCCTCATAGTTGGTAAAGAAGAACAGCTTGTCCTTGCGCAGCGGCCCACCGACCGACACCCCGAAGATATTTCGATTCAGCTGGAGAGGCTTGTTCGGGAGTCCGATACGCAATTGCGATTGCTTCACCAGGTAATCATTAGCGCTGGTAATGGTGTTGCGCAGGTATTCGTAGAGTGTGCCGTGCAGCGCATTCGTCCCATTCTTCGTTACCAGCGCCACTTGCGCACCCGAGCCTTGGCCCTGGTCCGCGCCGTAGTTCGTTGTAGTGACTCGGAATTCTTGAACCGAGTCCTGCGTAATCGGCAAGACTGATTTAAAGGCATAGCCATTCGCTTGATCGTTAACGTCCACACCGTCGAGCGTGACGTTGCTCTGATCGCTCCGTGCCCCATTCACCGCTCCATTGCGCGTGTCCTGGTCCCTGAGGACGGGACTATCGTCGATATTCCTGCCCGTATAGGTGACTCCGGCTTGCAGGCTCAGCAGATCGGGAACGTTTCGGCCTTCCAGCGGAATCTGGCGCACCTGCTTTTCGTCAAAGGAATTGCCCACGGACGCGTCGACCAGATTCAGCGCAGGGACTTCCGATGTAACCGTCACGACTTCGGTGGTGGCGCCAACCTTTAACTGAACATTGGCCGTGGCTGGCGTATTCACCAGCAACTCAAGACCCTTCTGCTCGTAACTGCGAAAGCCGGGTGCCGTTACCTTGAGGGTGTAGGTTCCGGGCGGGATCAGAAGGAACTGGTATTCTCCCTGCTCCCCGGTTGTCGCATTGCGTTCCGTCTTGGATTCGGCATTCGCGAGCGCAACGTTGGCCCCAACAATGGCGTTGCCGCCGGGATCAGTAACCGTTCCGCGGACCGAGGTGGTGGCCTGCCCCAAAGCGAGACCGGTGCCGAGCACGCATGCAAGGAGAGTCAACGCGAGAGTCGAAAGATTCGCCGAGCACTGCGAAGACCACGAGTGCAATACCAAAGCAACGCGAGTCAAGGTGGGTTTTCCGGGCATATCTTCCCTTCCTGAACAGCGATTGGCTTTTTAGGTGATGCTTTCCTGAGACGATCCCGTTTACACCGGGCCGCGCGGAATGTCAAGCCAAGGAGGCGCGTCGAGGCAATCCTCCAAGAGCGTTCAGCGCTTACTTCCGAAGTTGGTAGCCACCAGCGCCATCCCTATGAGTTCTTGTAAGCCCTGAGACTCCCTCAGTCCAAGCGTAAGAGGACGCCGGTTGAGAAAACGGTGAAAGCAGCCTGCGTAAACCCACCATTCATCACCAACAAGGTGCTATCCATCCCAAACCCGCGTTCGGCCCGCATCCTGGTATCTCGAGTGTAGCTAGCAGTGCGTCTGCTGGGAGTGGCTCCGTGCGGACCTGGAGCGTATTCCGGCGGTGCAATCGAGCAACAGGGGAGATGGTATGAGGAACTACAAAACACATTTGAGGTTCTCGGAGTCTTCGGGCGCTGTTTCTTGTAAGCGTGTTCAGGTCATTCTCATCGTGGCTGCTTTCATTCTTTTGTCGGGCAGCTTGGCCGCAGCGCAGCATACTACCGGCACGCTACGCGGACAAGTGATCGATCCGACCGGGGCGACAGTGGCCGGAGCCAACGTGACTGTGAGGAACGACGCCACCGGAGTTTCACAGACAACTTTTGCGAGTTCAGCCGGAACCTATGATTTCCCCAGTGTCCTGCCCGGAAGCTACACCGTCATCGTCGAGGCGAAGAGCTTCAAGAAGTACGTAAAGAAAGACATTGCAGTTCTGGCGAACCAGGACAATGTCGCCGACGCACGCCTGGACGTTGGCGCAGCTTCGGAAACAGTGGAGGTAGTCGCGGGAACCGCGGAAGTGCAAACCACGTCCTCGGATCTGACCCACAACTTCAGCGCGCAGGATGTCGCCAATCTCCCAACTTCCGCCGGAGTGCTGAATGGCAGCCCGCTGAATCTGGCGATCCTGGCTCCCAATGTGGTTGCGACCCCCGGAGGGGCGCAGGGCGTAGGCGGCGCGGTGGGTGGCACGCGTCCCCGGGACAATAACTTCAACGTCGACGGCGTTGACGACAACAACCTCGGTGTCACCGGCAACAATTCCACCGTGATTCCAGATGCGGTGGCCGAGTTCGCACTCCAGACGAACCAATTCAGTGCTGAGTACGGCCATTCCGCCGGAGGGCAGTTCAGCCTGATCACCAAAACTGGCACCAACAAGTTGCACGGCTCGGGCGAATGGTATGTGCAGAACCGCAACTTTAATTCCCTCGACAACCTAACTAAAGCCCAAATATTGACGAACCAGGCGCTCAACCCGCCAGTTCCGGGATCGCTCGTCTCCAAACCGGCTTTTGATGACAACCGTTTTGGCGGCACCATCGGCGGCCCCATCATCAAAGATAAATTCTTCTTCTTCGGAGCTTACGAATACACGACTGTTCACGGCGCGGGTGCCGCCACTTCCCTGGCCACAGCTCCCACGGCAACAGGACTGAGCACGCTCGAGAGCATGGCTGCGAACTCTGCGGTGAGTGCCGCTCTGGCCGCCTTCCCGGTGGCGCCGTCTAGCAATGCGGGTACTCTGCTGGTGAACGGAGTCCCGATTCCCGTCGGCAGCATGGCCGTTATCGCTCCCAATTTCCAAAGAGAGCACGACGCACAATTCAACACGGACTATACCTGGGGGCATCACCAACTGGGTACGCGCTTCACATTCAACCAGGAGAAATTCATTCTGCCCGGGTCGATTCCGCTGCCAGCCTGGAACCAAAATTATCCCATCAACAACCGCAAGGTTGCGCTCACTGACACATGGACTGCCAGAAACAATGTGGTGAACGATCTGCGGCTACAGTACTCGTACTTCTTCCTCGGGCTGCTAGATCCTTGCACGCCCGGAGTCACGTGCCAGCCGGACATAACCCTAGGCGACCTGTATTCAGGGAACACTGCAGGCGTGGCCGACAACCAGCACCAGAAGCAGACCAGCTATCAGCTCCGAGACGCGCTCTCATGGGTGCGCGGCAAACACACTTTCAAGTTCGGCGGCGAGTACAACCACTTCATCTACCCCCAGTTCTTCTTGTCGCGGAGTGTGGGTGACTACGCGTATGGCACGACAGAGGATTTTATTAACGATGCGGTTCCCGGCGTGCGCGCTCTACGCGGGGCCGGTTCCGGATATTTCCTGGGGACTGATAGCTTAATGTCAGGGTTTGTGCAGGATGACTTTAAGGTGTCTTCCCGTCTGACTTTGAACCTGGGCTTGCGTTATGAATACTGGACCAATCCAGTGGGCGACAAGCAATGGGCTTTGAATGCCATCTCGAATGTTCCGGGAGTGATCAACTTCGCAAATCCAAACACTGACACCAACAACTTCGCCCCGCGATTTGGATTCGCCTATGACCCAACGGGCAGCGGAAAGACTGCGATTCGAGGCGGCTTTGGCATCGGCTACGATGTCAGGTTCCAGAACGTCGACTCGATATCCTTGCCGCCGCAGTTGCAGAGTGAGCTGAATGCCGGGTCAGCTTGCACCCTCACGCCGACACCTTCCTGGTGTGCCACGCAGACCGGGTTCCTGGCGGGAGGCGGCTTGCCGCCCACCTACATTCCTCCAGCGGACCAGGCTACGGCGCGCAATCTTACGAGCGCCCACCTTCCGAACAACACTGTTTTGCCCAAGGTTCTGACTTGGAGCTTTGGCGTGCAGCATGAGATGTACCACAATGCTACGCTCGAGGTGCGATATGTTGGCACGCGCGGACTAGAGCTGCCGGTGCAGTTCCGCCGCAACTTCATCACCTATTTCGACGCGGGCGGCGCACCACTGCCCACCTATCTCAACGCTTCTTCGATTCCGGCAACCTACACCGGCAGTACGCCGACGGATACCAACTTCTACTTATTCGAGAACAACTACTTCGGCGGAACCTTAACCCCGATCCCGGGATTGACTCAGCCCAGTCCCGACATTTACCAGCAATACGGTTTCTTCGGGAACGTGACAGAGTATGACCCCTATGCCAACAGTACCTATCACGCGGGGTCGGTGAGCTTCACGCAGCGCGCCGGGCACGGGCTTACGGTGAACGCGAACTATACGTATTCCCACACCATCGACACAGCTACGAACGAATTTCACACCAGCGCCCTGAACCCGCGCCGGGCGCAGGATACCAACCACCTCGCGGCCGATCGCGCTAATTCGGATCTGGATGTCCCGCAGAAGTTCGCATTATCGCTCGTTTACCAGTTGCCGAAGGCCAGATCGTCGAATTCGTTTGCGAAAGCCTTGCTGAACGGCTATCAGGTAGGAACCGTGTTCTATGCTCAGTCGGGGCAACCGGTCACACTGCAGTCTGGTGTGGTCGATTCGAATGGCAACACAGATGCCGCGGGAGACCGGATCGTCATCAACCGAGCCGGGACTGGCAACGTGGCGGGGGAGCCGTTTCAAGGGGACGTATTTCCCGTTTGCGAAGGGGCTGGTGGCGCCACCTATGTCGGCACGACTTCTTTCCTGACTGCTCCGTTCAACGGATGCAACGCGAACGCAGGTGGTCTCTTCGGTTTCGACCCGGCGATTGGTTACACTCCAGTGAATTCCAATGACAAGTATCTTGTCGCCGCAAATGCAGTTCAAGCCAACGTGGGCCGAAACAGCTTTCGGACTCCGGGCTTCACCACTTTCAACCTGTCCGTCTTTAAGAACACTTATTTCGGAGAAAGCAAGTATTTGCAATTGCGGGCAGACGTCTTCAACGTGCTCAACCATCCCAGTTACGCTTTGACGAATGGAAATGTTTTTAACGCCGGCGGCATCGCAACCGCGCTGGCGAATGCAGGCTACGCACAACCTTCCAGTGCAGCCTTCCTGAATGCGAAGAATTTTGGCGGGGGCATCCGGCAAATGACGCTGGGAATAAAGTTTATCTTCTAGGCCGAAGAGGCACGGCCCAGAAAGGGATCGGCCGCGAGGCCGATCCCTTGTTTGTTTCTTTTTCTTGGCGGACCGGACCCTCAATGCCAATGGCCGAGTGGAGGCTTTAGATAGTCTTCTCGATCATGTGTTGCACATTGGCGCGGTAGCCCCGACTACAGGAGAGTTCCTTGCCGCTTCTCAGGACGACGATATATTCTCCGCTGTTCACCGGTATCAGTTCCTTGATCTTGCGGACATTCACGATCATCGAGCGGTGGATGCGGATGAAGTGATTCGGATTCAACCGCTCTGAAGTTCGGGAGATGGTCTCGCGGAAGAGATAGGATTCCTTGCCCACGTTCAAGCGTACGTAGTTGGCTGCGGCTTCGACCCAATCGATCTCGTCGAGGTTCAGGAATACGATCCGGCCTTTGGTTTTGATCACCAGGCGTCCGTCGAACCCGGGGACGGACGGTTTGTCTGACTTCACCTGGGAGAGCAGCTCGAGAATTCGGTGCGTGATCTCGCGGTCCTTCGATTGCTTTAATTCAAATCGAGCCCTCTCGATGGCTTGATGGAGCCGGCCCTGGTCGAACGGTTTCAGCAGGTAGTCCAGGGCATGCGCCTCAAAAGCTCGAATCGCATATTGATCGTAGGCTGAGGTGAAGATGACCACCGGCATCTCTCCGGGCGGAATCTCGCTTAACACCTGAAACCCATCCAGGTCCGGCATTTGTATATCGAGCAAAAGCAGATCAGGCCGGCAAGCGCGAATCGCGGCAAGAGTCTGGCCGCCGTCGTGGCACTCGGCTACAACCTGGACCTCTGGTTCGGAGTCCAGCAAGATGCGCAGCTTTCTGCGGGCGAGGTGCTCATCATCGGCAATCACAGTGCGGACAACGGAGCCAATCGGTGGTTCATGCGATACGCTTACTGCGGGTTCGGGATCCATAGGTCACGTAAACGTGTACGTAGTTCGCCTGATAACTGGATAGACGTGCCGGAGTCACAATAGTCGCTCACAATTTTGGATGCCGATCTTGCCCGCCGAGTTAGACGGCGCGCCCGGAAAAGCGCAGTTTCATCCCCTTCGAAACCTCACCTCTACAACGCGCCACCTTCACATCGGGTGCTGTTATGTGTGAACACCCTTAACTCGCCAACCGCTTGATGCACCTGGAGATACCGTGCTCATCCCCGGTTTGCAGGATTCCATCCCAACCCAGTGAATCTCTCGTCTCGAGACACGTCAAAACCATTAAGAACATGGGACTGTCCGGCAATCTTCGCAGCCCACTGGAACCTGCCACAACTTTAGGTTCCGTCTCTGCCCTAGTAGCCCAATTGCATACAGAATTGCGCGGCCTTGTGACACGTCGTGCAGGCCTGGTGCGCCGCATCAGGAATGTTCACCAGGTGACGCGCGGTCTTCGCGAGATTTCGAGCCCGGCCGGATTCACCCACCTGTGTGCAGGACCACCTTCGCCTGACGCACAAAAGAGCGTGACGAGGCCGTCCGCGGCTAGTCGTACACTTACCGGCAAACCCGGCCGCCGTTTGCGGTCCAGCATGAAGTGCAAAACGGATCATGTGAATCCCAGCTTGCAGCGGGCGTGCCGGATTGCACTGCTGGAAGCAGAAGGACCGGTGTCTCTGGAAGAGATCTGTGCGCGCATTCTGCGCAGAGGATCTTTTTCATTTGTGAATCCAGGGTGTGCAAACCCGGCTCTGCTGCACGTATTGAATGCTATGACCGAGTGTGGAGAAGCGCATTTGTTGGAAAGTACGCGTGGCTGGCGCTGCGAGCGCGTGGAGTTGAAGGAGGCCCAGTGACTCACGGCAAAGAATACACAACAAGGGAGACTGAATTTGGGACGGGTCGATGTTTTTCTGGGACCAACGCCAGCCAATCAGGGTTGCAATTTGCTACTCTTCGAACGGCAGCCATGCTTCAATGGACTGTGCCGCCAGGTCAGGCTGTCTGCCGGCGACCGGCTTAGCGTACTCCGCGGATCAGAGTGCCTGGTACCTGGCTACCGTCACCTGCAAACGATATCATCAAGACCTCCATCGACATGAAAACCAGTTGCGAAGCCTGCGAACGCGCGCTGCCGGCCGACGGGGAAGCCTACATCTGCTCGTTTGAATGCACGTTCTGTGCTGATTGCGCCGCGAGCACCCAGCTCGTTTGCCCGAATTGTGGAGGCGAACTGCTACGCCGTCCGCGCCGGAGAAGATCTTCCAGTGGCCTGGAAGACGGGGTCCTCGCCACACCGGATAGTCGTCCCTGGCTAATCTGGGCGGTGAGCTTCGGAGTTTGGTCGTTCGTCGCTTTTGCCGCCACGCTGACGGCTTACCAGCTCTACCGCACGACCAATTATCCCATGCGGTTCATGACTACTCTGGGTTGGGAGTTCTCCCAGGTGCTCACTTATGCGCCGCTCACTCCATTGGCTTTCGCTTTCGCCGCCCACTTCCCAATTCACCGGGAAAACTGGGTGCGCCGCTCGCTGCTGTACCTGGCGGGCGGTCTCGCTTTCTTTGTGGCGCACGTGGCCCTGCGCGCCGTGACTCCTTTCGCCTACTGGGATCCAACGAGTCGTGAGTTTGCGTCCGCCATCTGGGATTCCCACGCCCACCTCTTTAAGGTGCAATGGTTTGTTCTTCAGAAGCAGTTCTTTTCCGGCGTTGTGGACGACATCACCGGAACCTTCGTTCCGATCGTGCTGGTTGCCCACGCCGTTTCTTACTACCGGAGGTTCCGGGAGCGCGAGCTTCGTGCGGCGCAGTTGGAAGGGCAACTGGCAAAAGCGCATTTGCAAACGCTGAAAAGCCAGCTGCAGCCGCATTTCCTTTTCAACACGATGCATTCCATTTCGTCGCTCATGCTGACTGACGTTCAGGCAGCAGATCGAATGATGACGCGCCTGGGCGACCTATTGAGAATAAGTCTGGAATCCGCGGGGACTCAAATCACCACGCTCAGCCGCGAACTCGAATTCGTGAATTGCTACCTGGAAATCGAGAAGGTACGATTTGCAGAAAGACTAAACGTAACTCTCGACATTGCACCCGAGACGCTGGATGCATCGGTCCCTCACTTGCTGTTGCAGCCCCTGGTGGACAACGCCGTCAAACACGGCATTTCAAAGCTGCCAGCTAGAGGCGAGATTCGAATTACTGCAAACGCTCAAGATGGCGAATTGCAACTTGACATAAAAGACAACGGGCCAGGATTTGAAAAAGCAGGCACTTTCCCGGCCAGCGGTCTGGGGCTAAGAATTACGCGCGAACGCCTCGAATCGCTCTACGGCCAGGATCACAGCATGGAACTGCTGAGTCTACCCGGGGGCGGCACGATCACGCGGGTCTGCATTCCATTTCGTGTGCAGAGTGGAGACAGCGAGTCTAACCTGCCTGTTTCGGCCTCGCGTCAAACGGCGATCGTTCGGGACAAAGCAAGCGAGAGTAATATCTATCCAAACTAGCCTCTTATTCGGAACCTTTGTTCCGCCTGCACGGAACTGCCCCCTAAGGCAGTGGCCGATTGTACAGAAGATCCGACGCAGGAGCTGCGGCGATGGTCCGCGCCGGTTTCGGTCGGATGACGGGCAGACCCGGAACAATCCAATAACCCAAAATATGTCCGCCCGAAGGGTGGCAAGCCAAGTACTCGAAGCCGGTCGTAAACCGGAAGTTCCGCATTCCAAACAACTTTCTGCCGAGCAACATCGTCTAATCTGCGGTGTTTAAGTATACAAGCCATTCGTCAGGACAAATGCTGGTAGCGGATTCATTCTGCGCCCGTGTTTGAGGCAAATTAGCCCTCCTGGTGCTGCTTTATTCCTAGGGCAAGCCCAGGGGGCACGAGGAAAATAAAATGAAGCTGCAACGTGTAGTTCGGTTCCTGGCGTTCGGACTCCTGCTGCTGGTTATTCCAGCGGCGCTTTCTTCCCCATCCGCGGCACAAATTGGCATCGGCATTTCCGTGCGTATCGGCCCGCCCCCGTTGCCGATTTACGCGCAGCCTCTTTGCCCCGGGCCGGGTTACCTGTGGACCCCCGGCTATTGGGCCTGGAGCGACGACGACGGCTACTACTGGGTGCCTGGCACGTGGGTGTTGGCTCCCGAAGTAGGCTATCTGTGGACACCCGGATATTGGGGTTGGAACGATGGCTTTTATGTTTGGAATGTTGGGTATTGGGGCCCGCACATTGGTTTCTATGGCGGCATTAATTACGGGTTCGGATACGGTGGCTTCGGATTCGAGGGCGGGGAATGGCGCGGCGGCGAATTCTTCTACAACCGATCTGTCACCAATGTGAATATCACGAACGTGACCAATGTCTACAACAAGACAGTCATCGTAAACAATAATACGCACGTGGCATACAACGGCGGACAGGGCGGAATCGCCGCTCGCCCGACGGCGCAACAGCAAGCCTACGCCCACGAATCGCATCGGGGACCGGTCGCCTCGCAAATGCAACATCAACATGCTGCCAGCCAGAACCGTGCTCTGTTTGCGCGGGAGAACCACGGTCGACCGCCAGTAGCGGCCACGGCGCGCCCCGCCGAATTCAAAGGACGCGGCGTAGTAGCTGCCAAGGCTGCTGGTGGTACCTACCATGCTCCGGCGATGTCGCCCAAGCAAGCGCGCGCATCGGGTCCGGCGGGAAATCGAGCGGCGGAGACTCGTTCAGCCGGAAATCGCCCTGCGGACAGTCGAGCGGCGAACCGTCCAGTTGAAAATCGCACCTCATCGTCGAACCGGTCGAGAACGGCCTACCATCCGGCGACTTCGCCTAGCAGGAGCAATACGTCCCGGAGTAATACGGCGGACCGGCCTCAGAGCGCGAATCGGCCGCATAACAATAGCCAGTTGAGTTCGACCCGACAGTCCGAGAGCCATTCGGCGAAACCGTTCTCCCCGCCGCCGAGTTCGCACACGTCGAACACGCCGCGTAGGGAGAGTGCCCCCCGCGCGCAGAACGCGCGTCCCTCATCCGAATCACGGCCGCCTAGTGGGCACGCTGCGAGGACATCCCATGAGTCGCGTCCTCAGAGCGCGCCACGACCTGCACCCCAGGCACGGCAGAGCGCGCCCCATCCAGCTCCTCCGGCAAGGGAAAATACGGCGAAGTCCAGTCCCAGCGCTCCAAGACCGCAGAGACAAAGCGAACCGCCCAAGCGGGAGAGTCCTCCGAAAGCAGAGCACAAACAACGGTAAGGGCATAGCTTAGAGCGTTGCAGGGCCAGCGCTGCTGTCGGCGCTGGCCTCTTTTTCTGGGATGTCGGCTCGCATTCTGGACCAGCGCCTTTGTCGTTCGCATTCCAACTTTCCAGTTGGCGATTCCGACTAGGTTCTTCCGGTGAGGAGAAGGCAAATTTTCGTTACTGTAGCAGTGTGAGTTCTTGCCGTCACGGTGAGCGTAACCGTCCACGAACATGTAACATTACCGGACATTGAGAAAGGGACTCGAAGGAGCCCTTGGAGAGTGGCGATGCGTCGATTCCTCACAACTGCGGCAATTCTACTGGCCTGCCCGTCCTTGCTCACTACGGCCTATGGACAAACCAGCGAGAAGCCTGACTTGAGCAAGCAGCCAACCCTTTATGTGGTTGGCTATGCCCATCTTGATACGGAATGGCGATGGGAGTATCCCCAGGTCATCGACGAATATATCCGCAAGACCATGGAGGATAATTTCACCCTCATCGATAAGTACCCTCACTATGTCTTCAATTTCAGCGGGGCCAACCGTTACCGCTTCATGAAGGAATATTTTCCAGCCGATTTCGCGAAGCTGAAGAAGTACGTCGATGAAGGCCGGTGGTTCCCGGCGGGCTCGTCCATGGAAGAAGGTGACGTCAACGCACCCAGCGCCGAAGCCATCATCCGGCAGGTCCTGTATGGGAATAACTGGTTTCGCAAAGAGTTGGGCCGGGCCAGCGCGGAATACATGCTGCCCGACTGCTTCGGATTTCCGTCGTCGCTGCCAACCATTCTCGCGCACTCCGGAGTGAAGGGATTCTCCACCCAGAAGCTGGTGTGGGGATCGTCTGCTCCCGGCGGAGGCGCGGAGTCGCTGGAGAAAACGCCGGAAGGCACTCCGTTCAACGTGGGTGTGTGGGTTGGACCGGATGGAAAGAGCGTGCTGGCCGGCATCAATCCCGGATCCTATGACGGCGGCATCGAGACCGATCTCAGCAAGCCGCTGCCCTCGCTCTCTCCCGACACAACGCTTCAAGATGCAAGAAGCAAGTTGCAGGCGGTGCGCGCAAAGTTGGATCAGGAACAGAACAGCGGGCATCAATCTGATCCGAACGACATTGAAGAATCCGGGCACCTGCAAAGCCAGGTAAGAGCGCTTTCCCGCGTCGAGCAAGACCGGGCGCAGGAATATCATCAGAACGACTGGGCCGCGCGCGTCGAACAAAATGGCAACGTCAGCGGCGTTTTCACGGACTATCACTATTACGGCACCGGCGATATCGGCGGCGCTCCGCATGAAGACTTCGTGAAGCGCCTCGAAGCCATCGTCACCAAAGGCACGATCGGTTTGCCGCCGGTGAACCAACTCTTCGGCAATCAACCGCCGCAATCTGTAGGTTCGCCGGTGAAGGTCGGCAATGGCCCGGTGCACGTGATCTCCGCCAACGCCGAGCAAATGTTCCTCGATGTTTCGCCCGCCGAGGCTGCCGGACTGCCCCGCTACACCGGCGAGATGGAGTTGACCAATCACTCCGCCGGTTCGCTGACTTCGCAGGCTTACCAGAAACGCTGGCTTCGGAAAGAAGAACTGCTGGCCGATGCGGCGGAGAAGGCTTCGATTGCCGCGGAATGGGTGGGTGCGCGGCCTTATCCGCTACAGCGCCTCAATGATGCCTGGACCCTGGTGATGGGCGGCCACTTTCATGACATCGCCGCAGGCACCGCTACTCCAAAGTCTTACGAGTTCGCCTGGAACGATGACGTCATCGCGATGAACCAGTTCGCCGGCGTGCTGAACAACGCGACCGAAGGCGTGAGCGCAGCTCTGAACACCGAGGCAAGAGGCATCCCGTTGGTGGTCTTCAATCCCTTGAACATTGCGCGCGCAGACGTGGTGGAAGCTGGTGTGAGCTTTCCCGGCGCAATGCCGAAAGCAGTGCACGTGACTGGGCCAGACGGCAAAGAAATTCCGGCGCAGATTTCGAATGGTAAAGTCATCTTCGTAGCGAAAGCGCCGTCCGTCGGCTATGCGGTCTACGACCTGCAGTCCGGTGCAGGCGCGACCGGCACTGCCGCGTTGAAAGTGTCGGAGAGTTCGCTGGAGAACCAGTACTACCGCGTGACGCTGAATGCTGACGGCGACGTCGCCAGCGTTTTCGACAAATCGCTTGGCCGGGAATTGCTGGCCGCACCCGCCCGCCTCGCCATCTCTTATGACAACCCTGAGCACTGGCCGGCGTGGAATATGGATTGGGATCAAGAGCAGGCTGCGCCGAAGGCTTACGTGAGCGGCCCGGCAAAGATTCGAGTGGTGGGAAATGGTCCGGTGCGCGTGGCCGTGGAAGTTTCACGAGAGACCGCGGGCTCCAAGTTCGTTCAAACCATTAGTCTGGCTCTCGGCGATGCGGGCAAGCGCGTGGAGTTCGCAAACTCTGTTGACTGGAACACCAAAGAGTCGAATCTGAAAGCGAGCTTCCCTCTGGCCGCCTCGAATCAGATGGCTACCTATAACTGGGACATTGGCACGATTCAGCGGCCCACTGCCGAGCCAAAGAAGTTCGAAGTTCCGTCGCACCAGTGGATTGACCTGACCGACGTAAGCGGCGAGTTCGGCGTCACCATTCTGACCGATTGCAAGAACGGGTCGGACAAGCCGAACGACCATACCATTCGCCTCACACTGATCCGCACTCCAGGCACCCGTGGCGGTTACCCTGATCAAGGCACCCAGGATATCGGACATCACGAGTTCGTTTACGGAATCGCCGGGCACGCCGCCGGCTGGCGGCAGAGTCAGACCGACTGGCAAGCGCAGCGCTTAAACGATCCTCTCATCGCGTTCGAAGCTTCCAGACACGCTGGCGCGCTGGGCCGCGAATTTTCTCTGCTGAAGGTCAGCAACCCGCGGATTCGACTGTTGGCGCTGAAGAAGGCTGAGCACAGCGATGAGATCGTTGTGCGCTTGGTGGAACTCGATGGAAAACCGCAGCACGACGTCCGAGTATCATTCGACACTGCAATCGTCGCCGCGCGCGAACTCAACGGGCAGGAGCAGCCTGTAGGAGCCGCGACAGTAGACGGTGGAGCGCTGGTGACTTCGTTTTCCGCCTATCAGCCGCGCACTTTCGCCGTCAAACTGGCTGCGGCTCCCACGAAGGTTTCAGCCGTGCATTCCGTCCCCGTAACGCTGCATTACGATCTCGCCACCGCCAGCAATGACGGCACAAAGTCTGAGGCTGGATTTGACGGCAAAGGCAACGCGCTCCCGGCAGAGATGCTGCCCGTCCAAATCACATTCAACGATATGCAATTCCAACTCGCTCCGGCAAAGACAGGATCACCCAACGCGGTTATAGCTAAAGGGCAGACGATCGCTCTGCCGGCCGGCCACCATAACCGCTTGTACATTCTAGCCGCCTCGGCGGACGGCGACCAGAAGGCGAAGTTCACGGTAGGCAACACCGCGGCCGAGTTGAATGTCGAGAACTGGGGCGGGTTCATCGGTCAGTGGGATGACCGGCAGTGGACCTCGAAAGACACTTCACACGACGACTACGGCCAGATGACCGGCATCAAGCCAGGCTACATCAAGCGCGCCGACCTGGCATGGTACAGCTCGCACCATCACAATGCCGCAGGCGAGAATGTGTCCTACCGCTACTCCTATCTGTTCGCGTATCCCATCGATCTACCGGCCGGCGAGAACAGCATCACTCTGCCGGACAATGACAAGATCCGCATTCTGGCGATCTCAGTGGCCGATGAGAATGCGGCGGTAAAGCCGGCACAACCACTCTATGATGTCCTTCCCTCGCCCGTGATTCGGCGAGAGTGACTATGCTTTTGGCCTTGGCTTCGAATTTCTCACTGATCCAGGGGCAGAGCGCCTCGACGGCGATTGGAGTGTTTCCGCGAATCTCTCATAGATAGAACAACGCTACTTTGGTTGCAATTGCTCCGCTAACTTCAACTCTCTTTCGGCTTCCTCTTTTTTCCCCATATCGCGATAAGCCTGACCGAGCAAATGATGAGTGGTGGGATTGTTAGGATCCATGGTCGCTGCCTTCTGCAAGGCGCGGACCGCCAACTCGAGCTCTCCCTTCTTTTCGAGGACCTTCCCCATCAAAATATAGGGGCCGGTGGACGTGGCATCGAGCCAGATGGAGCGTTGCAAGAGCCTCTCCGCGTCGTCGAACTTCTGGATGCGGGAATAAGCGTCGGCGAGTTTGTAGTACGCCGCCGCGTGCGCGGGGTTGATGGCAAGTTCTCTCTGGAACTCCGCAATGGCTTCCGGAACTCTTGACTTGTACAGAAACAGCTCGCCGAGGAGGAAGTGTGCCAGCGGGAGTTTGGGGTCGAGTGTCGCAGCTTTCTGCGCGTAGTCTTCCGCCACCGGATCGAATTCCTGGCGCAGCAGCATACGAGCCGTAAATAAGTAGCTGGCGGCAGAGTCGGCTGGCACGTCGAACATTTTCGCAAACGCCGCGCGCGCGTGTGGGTAGTCTTTTGTCTGGATATAGCAGATTCCGAGGATGTAGGAAACGTCGACGTTAGCGCGCGGATACCAGGTCTGGACTCTTTCCAGCAACGGGATCGCATCAGCGGGATGGCCGCCCAGGTAGTAAGAAAGCCCGAGCAACTGGATAGCCTCGTTGTTGCCGGGATCGGCGACCGTGGCTTTCTTCAAATATTCGATAGCCTGGTTATAGTTGCTCTTTTTGTAAAAAGCGGCGCCGAGTTCCAGGTCGAGCCCTTTCATGCCTGGGTTGCTGGCTTCGAGCGAATGTAGCTCGGCGATGGCGTCCTCAAGTTTTCCCTGTTGAATCAGCTTTCGACTCTGCGCGAACTCTGGAGCGAGGCCCGGTTCGGTTTGGGCCGAGGCTGCCGCCGGTGCGTTTGGTTGCTGCGCGAGGCCCAATGGGCCGCACGTCCAAAGAAGTGCCGTAAGCCATAAGCAGTGAACCAGCGATAAGCGTGGGGTCAAGTTCGTCATAAGGATTACGGCACCAGCGGCGTCGGATACAGTCGTGTATCTTTGGGGCGCAGCCATTCCAATTTACCTGGGATGGGAGCCTAGCTCGGTCGCGCGGTCGAGTTCCCGAGCGGCGTCCTGGGTATTCCCCTTTTGTCTCAGGGCCTGAGCCAACTGGTAGTGAGCAGGGGCGTACTGATCGGCCATTTTGATCGCCGCACGAAACTGCGCAATCGCACCCTCCACGTCTCCCGCGTAAAGCAGCCGCTTCCCGGAATTTGTAGCAAACGTTGCCCCCTGAAGATTATTGTTCGCAGTCGTAATCTTTGATGCCGCCAGGGTCTCTTCCGCGGCGCCTGCTGAGTCGCCAAGCTGGCGCTGGACAGCGGCTAGCGTGGTGTGAGCACCGGCAAAATCGGGTTGCAGACGAATCGCCTCACGCAGCGAGGCGGCAGCCTCCGGCAGTTTTCCTTCTTGTTTGAGAACCGTGCCCAACGTGTAATGGGCCTCCGCATAGTTCGGTTGCGATTGGATTACCAGATGAAGTTCCCCGATCGCCTTTTCAAATTCACCCCTCTGCCAGAAGAGCACCCCCAGCGTGTAGTGGGCATCGGCCAGGTCAGGCTGCAGCGCGATGGCCTTCTGCAATTCGACCACCGCCTCGTCGAGCTGGTCCTTGAGCTTGTAAGCGAGGCCGAGGTTGTAGTGTAAGGAGGCGTTAGCCGGCGCGAGCCGGATCGCAGCGTCGAACTCCGAGATGGCAGCGTCAAAATCCGAGCGTTGCATGAAGGCGATCCCTAAATTCCCGCGAAAGGCGCCATCATTCGGACGGAGTTGCACTGCACCGCGGAATTGCGCAATGGATCTTTCCGCGTCTCCTTTTTGAATCAGCGCCAGGCCGAGATCATTTAAAGCCTCGGGATCGCTTGGCTGCAACTTTACGGCCTCTTGGAACGCAGCCACGGCGCAGTCCGCTTCGCCCGTCCGCTGGCATGCAATGCCCAGGGCGGTCTGGGCCTCGAACCACCCTGGCTTCAGGCTGGCGGTGGTGTGGAGTTCCCGCAGGGCTTCGTCATTTTTCGACTGAGCGGTCAGAACCTCCGCGAGGTAATAATGGGATGCGGCATCACTCGGAGAGAGTTCGGTTGCTTCTCGCAACTCGATGGTGGCTTCTTCCAGTCGATGCTGTTGCGAGCGGAGGACTCCGAGATGAAAGTGAGCCGAAGCCAGGCTTGGTTGCAGGCGCAGAGCTTCTGTGAAAGCGGACTGAGCCTCGGCAAGCTGTCCTTGCTGAGCGAAGATTGAACCGAGATCATCCCGGAGGTCGGCACGCTGGGGAGCGAGATCCACGGCCCGCTGCATCTCTGAGGCTGCTTCCGGCTGTGAATTTCGCTGGCTGAGAATGCGGCCAAGAGCACGGTGCGCGTCCGCGTTCGCCGGAGTCCCCTTCACAGCGATACGCGCTTCCCGTTCGGCCTCTTCGGGATTTCCCTGTTGCAGGAAAATGCCGGCAAGATCCATCCGGGCAGTCACCAAGTCAGGCTTGAGCCGAAGCGCGGCCTTGAGATGTGTTACGGCAGGAGCAAGTTCCCCCTGCTGGGCGAGGACCCAGCCCAGGGCGGCTTGCGCCTCAGCATGTGTGGGCCGGCGACGAACTGCTTCCTCAAAAGCGGAACGGGCGGTTGCAAGGTCGCCTTTACGAACAGCGTCTTGCCCCCGCTGATAGGCAGGACGGGTCGTTGCAGGCGAGGACGGCTTTGCTTGCCCCAAGGCTCCAGGGGTCAAAATGAGGATCGCCCCTAAAAGGCCGACTGCGAGCCTGGATCTGCAAAATGACACGGTGGGTTTCGGGATGAAGAGCACGACAGTATTTCAAATTATATCGAATACCAGGCACGAAAAAACCGGGGGAGCCGATGGCTCCCCCGGAATGGTTTGCTCGTTGTCAGTCGCGTCTAGAACGTAACCCGGAAGCCGAGTTGCATTTGCCGCATCAGGCTGTTGGCTTCCAAACCGGAGATTATCCCGCCGTTATGAGTAACCGCCCCAGTAAACTGATTGATGCTGTTGCAGTCAATGCAACCGTTGGGATTGCCGTAGACGGGATGGTTGAACACATTGAAGAACTCCGCCTGGAACTGAGCGTGAACTCTCTCGGTGATGGTGAAGTTCTTGAAGATGGACATGTCAGACAGGAATTCTCCAGGCCCAGTGAAGCTGTTGCGCTGAATGTTCCCGAATGAGGCAAGCCCTGGCCGGGAGAAGGCTCCCACGGAGTCGCCCGGCAAGAGGGAACCGTCGCAACTGGTCAAATCCGGCAGAGGGGGCGCCGGGGGAGGTGGTTGAAGGGGGCAGTTCGGGGTCCCCGGGATATTGTTGGGATCCACGATCGGCGTGAAGAATACAACGTGCTGGGTTTGATTGTTGAAGCTGCTGGACCCCGTGTGGAAACCCGCGACCTTGTTGGGCCGGCAAGGTCCCGTATCCCTATCCTGGCCGCAGCTCTCGTAGCTGGGAGAAAAAGGCAGGCCGCTTCCAATGACCATGGTGGCATTCCACTGCCAGCCTCCGAGCAGCAAGTCCGCCGCCCGCGAAGTGTTGCCCAGGAACTTCTTGCCCCGGCCGAAAGGCAGCTCGTAAATCGACGTCAGAATCAAGACGCTGTCGCGGTTGAAATCCTCACGTCCGTAGCCTTGACGCAGATCCGGCTGGTAGCTGCCGTCGTTATCATAGGCCCTGGAGTAGGTGTAGGACCCGTTGAGTGTCAAGCCGAAGGAGGCACGATGGTCCACTTTGACCTGCAATGCTTTGTAAGAATTGACTCCGTCGTTGCCCCTGTAATCGAACCCATTTCCCCCGCAGCAGACCACATTCGTGGTCACACCGTTGGCATCAGTATAGGGAGTAGTGAACGCGGTGTTGTAGGGCGACCGCTGCGCGAAAGTCAGGCCTGTCGAGCAGCCGACGCCCGCACAGCCCACAATCGTCGCCTGATTGGCATTGTAGGAAGGTCCGTTGCCTTTGAAGACATGGCTGCCATGGTTGGCCACGTAAGCCACGTCTATGCTGGTCTTCGAAGTAAGTTGCCGCTGCACGGTGAGGTTCCACGCGTCTATGCTCGGTACAACGAGTTTGTCGGGTCGGGTCTTGGGTTGCACGCTGCCTGTTGGCCCAAACAGAGGAAGAATGCCGTTGGCCGGGATCACCGGGAAAGCGGCCGTGCCCGAAGCGGGACCGCAAATCGTTGTGTCGAACGGGGAGGGCAAGCACTGGCCCGTGAAGTTGTACGCGGGCGTCTTGTTGTCGAACGTCTGCGAGTTGAGAGTCTGGTGGGCCAACACAGGCAGGTTCTGCGTAACGGTGTGTCCGAAAAGCGATCCAAACACGCCGATGTCGAAGCTGCGTCCATAGCCCATGCGGACCACGGTTTTGGGGTTGACTTCGTAGGCGATTCCGATGCGGGGAGCGAAGAGCTTCCAGTTGGTCGCCGTACTACCGTTGTCGCTGATGCCACCGTAGCCGGCAACGCGTATCACGCCTTCGGGCAGGACAGCGAAACCGCCGTTGCCCTTGCCATTCACAAATTCCGGTGTGTAATGCTCCCAGCGCAAGCCATAGTTGACAGTCAGTTTGTGGGTCGCGCGCCAGGTATCCTGTCCGTAGAAGAAGTAGCGGTTCTGGGTCTCTATCGCGTTCGGCTCGGTAGCAGATCCCACATAGCGGTCCATGTTGCTCACTTCCGAGAAAAGGAACGTGGCTAAGTCCACCCCGCCGGTACCGTTGCCGTCGCTGGTCCCCTGCCAATTGAAGTGCATCTGGCCGGTGCGATTGGCGTCGGATGGAACGCGCAGGTTGGTCGCGTGCCGCAAATCGGCTCCGAACTTGACCTGGTGGTTGCCGAAGATCTTCGTCCAGTTGTTGACGAATTGTTCGCCCTGCTCCTTCTCGATCAGCGGGCAGTTACAGCGGGTGATATTGAGGGCTTCGCCAAGGTTCCCAAACCCACCGTTGCCGTTTGGAACAGCATCGAAAAACAACCCGGGCAACCCGTTCGTGGTGACGTCAGAGGTGTTCAGGCCAGGGAACCCCAATGCCGAGGCTGCGGTCGCATTGCCCTGGTCGAACTTTGTTGAGTGCGGGTTGTAGCGGAAGTAGCCAAACCGAAAGTCCGTCAAGAGCGTGCTGCTCAAAGTGTAGTTAAATCCTGTCGCCAGGCTGTAATTGTTAATTAACGATTGGCCAGCGAGGCCGAGATAGCCAAGTCCGGGACCGCCGATGGCGCCAAACACAGGCTTACCAGAGAGCTTGAAGTTGGAGTGAGTATAGCGGCCGAAGATCTGGAGCTTCTCGTTGGCAGTGTAGTCGCCGCGTATCACGTACTGGTAGTCGTTGAAGGTTCCGCTTCCGCTGGCGGAGTAGTTGTTCAGGGTCCCGTTATTTTGCCCCGGTAAATTCGGAGCTGGCAACTGAGCTAGGATGCTCTCGGCTGTGGTCAGGGTACAGCCGCTGGCACAGCTTGCGTCATCAGCTTGCAGAACCGACTGATTAATCACGTTGCCTGTGTAGAGCGTTCTCGACCCAGCGGCCTGGTAGGGGTCATACACTTGGCCGTTGCCGGTGGGGACATTCCCGAGATATTCACTCAAATCGCAAGTCGGGGTGCCAGCTGTTAGACAGGTCGAGTGAACCCGGGCAGTGGGAACACTAGTCGTAAAGGTGGTGCCTGAGGTCCGGCGGGTGGCTTCATAGTCCCCGAAAAAGAAGAGCTTGTTCTTGATGATCGCTCCACCTAACGCACCGCCATATTGTTTCCAGTTATTCGGCGAGGCCTTGCCAGTAAAAGGATTCTTCGCGGGGTCGACTGGATCCAAGTCGTAGAAGTAGCCAGTCCCGTGGAATTCGTTGCTCCCAGACTTCGTCTGCGCGGTCATGATTCCGGCCAAAGCCTTGCCGAACTCAGCGTCGTAATTCTGGGTCGTTATCTTGGTTTCAGTAACCGCATCCAGACTTGGGTTCACGATAATGATTCCCAGAATGGGATCCTGGTTGTCGGTGCCGTCCAACTCGTATCCCGTGCCGCTGAAGTGCTGTCCGTTTACGAAGATCTGCTTGCTGCCCTGAGGATTCTCTGTGGCAGCGTGGCCCCAGCCAAGGATTTGCGTACCCGGCGAAAGCAGCTCGAGGCTCTGGAAGTTGCGATTGTAGACGGGGAGTTCAGCCAGTTGTTTGGAGTTGAATTCGATGGCCACGTCCGCGCGGTCTGTCTTAAGCTGCGGCGCCTCGCTGGTAACCTCGACCGTCTCTGAGGATCCGCCGACTTGGAACTGTCCGTCTACGCGAGCTGAGGTATCGGCCGAGACCAGTATGTCCTTGAACTGCAGCGTCTTGAACCCCTGCCCTTCCACACGCACGGAATATACGTCCGGGATCAAGTGCGTGACCGAATAGTTCCCGCTTTCGTTTGTTGTGGCTTCGACGGAGGTGTTCTTGGTCTGGCTGGTGGCCGTGACCTTGGCATTGGCTACCGCAGCCCCGGAGGGGTCGGTGACCGTTCCCAGAATGCTGCCGTAGACTGCCTGGCCGATTGCTTTAGGCGTCCAAAGACCGCAAAGAAGCGCGAGTGCTGCCACAGCCGCAAGAGCTGACCTCTTCATCGAAATTCCTCCTGACAATTGAAAACGGGTTGACCCAGTGAACGTAGAGACACGAAGCTATGTTGACCTAGCCTGCAAGTCCTAGTACAAAAGCACTATTGGTTTAAGTTTCATTAGGTAATATACCGTTACGGGTTTAAAGTACTTACGTTGCACAAAGATGCAGCAACACGTTACTTCTCTGTCACATGGCTTTAACACACGGTTTCGCAGCGGGACGGGAGCAATGCTTCCAGCAAATAGATAGGATTATTAAAAGTCATAGCCTGAGTGGCTCGGAGTCGCTGTGCAGGCTGCTTCGCTATCTCGCCGAACACTCCCTCGATCATCCCGGTTCAGCACTCAAGGAGTACCAGATCGCCACCGAGGTGCTCGGCAGGTCTGGGGGATTCGATCCGCAAAACGATTCGACCGTACGAGTACAGGCGGGACGGTTGCGCATCAAATTGGGGGAATATTACTCCCACGAGGGTGCGGACGACTCCGTCGTGGTGGAGCTGCCTAAGGGCTCATACTCGCTTACTTTTCATGTACGCACTCCGGGTGGCCAATTGCCGGCTGGCCTGACGCTGGAAAAAGGGAGCAGCAGAGGTGCCGGAAGAGGGTCGAATCGCGGCTGGGCAGTTGCGGTCGGGGCTCTTTCGGTACTGTTGGTCGCTTCCCTGGTCACGAGTGCGGTGCTGTGGTCGGGGCGCACTAGAAGCCAAGCTGGAGCAAAGCAACCCGTACC
This sequence comes from Candidatus Acidiferrum sp., assembly GCA_035568115.1. Classification (GTDB taxonomy): domain Bacteria; phylum Acidobacteriota; class Terriglobia; order Terriglobales; family Acidobacteriaceae; genus Sulfotelmatobacter. Next base: position 149,148 of record DATMOP010000033.1, on the reverse strand, counting down.
GGCGGTCTACCAAGTTTTCTGGAGCCGCTTTGCGACCGCTCCGCAGCCGCCGTGGGTGATTTTCAGCAACGCGAACTTTGTGGGACGTCCACAGACGAATATGCGCTACTTCAACGCGTCCACCGATACGCGTGAGGCGATCCTCGATCATTACACCGGGGTGGGCGAGGTGCTGGCGATCCACGAACTGGACCGGGTCTTCGGCCTGCTCAACCGCCAACTTCGAGTGAAGCGCGGAGCGCTGTTTTCCCTGGATGATGTCAGGAACAACGATCTAATCTTCATCGGCTCCCCGGCGGAGAATTTGACTCTGCTGGAGATTCCAGGGACGCAGGAATTCGTCTTTCAGAAAGTGAATTCCGGGCCTCGCAAGGGAGACGTGGAGGTGGTTAACGTGCATCCGGCGATTGGGGAGTCCCAGGTTTTCCTGGCCAGCCCTTCCAGCCAGTCGGTGAGCGAGGACTACGCGATCGTCGGTCTAAAGCCCGGATTGGACCCAGCACATTCAATGTTGATCCTGGCGGGAACTACTACCATGGGCACGCAAGCGGCTGCAGAATACGTTTGCCGTGAAGATTCTCTGACTGCACTCTTGCAGCGCCTGGGTGTTTCGAAGACCGGAGAGATTGAGCCGTTTGAAGCGCTGGTGCACGTCAAGGTGACACACGGTGTTCCGGTGATGACTGATCTCGTAGCTTTGCGGAAACGGGGCAAGTAGAGATGCCTGGTAAGTCTCGATCGAAAGGGCAACCGCGCAGCCCCGGGCCTGCAAAGCCGAGGGCTGTAGCGGGCTAGCGAGCCATGATCCATTCTATTCATTCCAAACGATCGATCACTCTATTACCGCTGCTAACGCTCCTTCTGGCAGTGTCGTCGGCTCAGGATGGCGCGAAATTGCCGTTCGGGGCGTGGCGGCGTCTCTCCGAGAATCCAACCATTTCGCCCAGGGGAAGCGGATGGGAGTCGGCGGGCACGTTCAATCCCGCGGTGATTGTTCGTGACGGCAAGACTGTGATGCTCTACCGGGCCCAGGACAAGAGCGGGACTTCGCGCCTTGGTTATGCGGAGAGCACGGACGGGATTCACTTCGAGCGGCGTAGCGAACCCTTGCTTTCTCCCGAAAAGGATTACGAAAAAGACGGCGGAGTCGAAGACCCCCGGCTGGTTCAGTTTGGTGATACCTACTATCTAACCTATACCGGCTACAACAAGAAAGATGCGCAACTGTGCCTGGCGACTTCGAAGGATCTCATTCACTGGGAGCGTCGAGGTGTGATTATTCCCGCTTATAAGGGACACTGGAACGTGCGCTGGACGAAGTCCGGCGCGATCGTGCCCGAAAAGATTGCCGGCAAATACTGGATGTTTTTTCTGGGAACAAGTTCGGACGACCACGATCAAACCGGATTGGCCTCCTCAACCGATCTGCTGCATTGGACCGAAGTCACCAACGTGCCTGTATTGCCTGTCCGAGCGGGCAGGTTTGATTCCCGCGTTGCCGAGCCCGGGCCCGCGCCGATAGTCACACCGAAGGGAATAGTTCTCATCTACAACGGCGCCGACGACAACCTGGTGTACCGTACCGGAGTGGCCATCTTCGATCGGAACGACCCGCGAGTCCTCCTCTCGCGCACCGATATTCCCATCTTTGCTCCCGAAAAACAGTGGGAAAAGGTCGGTCAAGTCCCAAACGTGGTGTTCGTGGAAGGCATGGTTCGGCAAGGGCAACGCTACTTGTTTTATTACGGAGGCGCGGATTCTTACATTGGCGTGGCCGAAGCTCCGGTCATGCCGTGAGCCGTGAAAAGGCGCCCGTTGCGGTATTGACCGCCGTCAGTGAACCAACCTAACATTCAGGCGAATGATGCCGTCTCGAGCTATGTCGTTTCGAACTGGATCGCTAAGCCCCTGCATCCGCGTCTGGATCCTGCTATTTCTCTGTGTGTGTTGTCACGCGGAACAAGCGAAGCCTTCGAACACGACGCCGGCAAAGCCGATCGCTAACTTTACCGACGTCGCCGAGAAGGCCGGCCTGACAATGGAGAACATATTCGGGGGGCTTGAGACCAAGAAGTACATCCTCGAGACCACAGGCACAGGCGTGGCCATCTTCGACTATGACAATGACGGCTGGCCCGATATTTTCCTGGTCAATGGAACCAGATTGGAAGGACTTCCCTCCGGGCCAGGGCCGAGCAGTCACCTCTACCGGAACAATCACGATGGCACATTCACGGATGTGACGACGAAAGCCGGGCTCACAGCGACCGGTTGGGGTCAAGGCGTGTGCGTAGGAGACTACGACAACGACGGCTGGGAGGATTTGTATGTCACCTACTACGGAAAGAACCGGCTCTATCACAACGATCACGGAGTGTTCACCGAGGTCGCAGAGAAGGCTGGAGTTGCGGGCTCGGGAAAAGCATGGGGCTCGGGCTGCGCTTTTGTCGATTATGACCGGGACGGCAAGCTTGATCTAGTCGTGGCAAATTACGTTGACTTTGATCTATCCAGCGCTCCCAAGCCGGGCCAGCTTGCTACATGTGTGTGGAAGGGAGTTCCGGTGATGTGCGGGCCGCGCGGTCTGCCGGGCGCGAAGAATATCCTCTACCACAATAAGGGCGATGGCACGTTCGAAGATGTGACCTCAAAAGCACATATCGATCGCACCGACGGGCATTACGCTCTGAGTGTTTCGACGCTTGATTTTGATGAAGACGGCTGGCCGGATATTTATGTCGCCTGCGACAGCACGCCCAGCATTCTTTACCGTAACAATCATGACGGAACATTTACCGACGTCGCTGTGACGGCGGGGGCGGCCTTCAACGAAGACGGGCGCGAGCAGGCGGGCATGGGATCGAGCATCGCTGACTATGATGGTGATGGCCATCTCGACATTTTTAAAACAAATTTTTCCGACGACACTTCCACCTTGTATCGCAACAACGGAGATGGGACGTTTACCGATGCAACCTCAGCCGCCGGATTGGGTCTGTACACGCAGTATCTGGGATGGGGCACGATGTTCTTTGACTTCGACAATGATGGCTGGCCGGATTTGATTCTGGTGAACGGCCACGTGTATCCGGAAGTCGATAGCCAGCATTTGGGCAGCTTCTATAAGGAGCCGCGCATTCTTTACCACAACAATGGCGACGGCACCTTCTCTGATATCTCCGCATCGGCCGGTTCGGGCATTACAACTGCGGCCTCGTCTCGCGGTTTGGCTGTGGGGGATCTGTGGAACGATGGCAGGATGTCAGCGGTGGTAAGCAATATGAATGCCGTGCCCAGCTTGCTGGTGAACCAGATTCGCACGCCAAATCACTGGATCGCAATCCGCACTGTAGGTACAAAGTCGAATCGTGACGGAATCGGAGCCCGGATTCTGCTGAAAGCTGGATCGCGAATACTGGTGGATGAGGTTCGTAGTGGCTCTAGCTATGTTTCCAACAACGACATGCGAGTACACTTCGGCCTGGGAGCGGCGACGAAGATCGAATGGATCGAGATTCACTGGCCAAGCGGGCTGACAGAGCGTTTCGCGGGACTGGCAGTCGACGCGGTTCAGACCGTGAAAGAAGGATCGGGAACGCCAGTGCAGGCGGACGCCAAGAAGCACTGAATTGCGTGGTGCATCATTGCGCAGCTCATCCTTTGGCGGGCTTCGGGTTCACCGGGAACTGCATCGTGCGGAGAATCCCTTCGCCTTCCTTCACGAAAATCAACTGATTCGCCTTCACGTCCTTCAGCGTGTCGACATGGCCGCTAGGCCAGCGGATCTCCAGCACGTCAACCTTTTCCGCTTTTCCCAATCCGAAGTGAATGCGCAAATCGTTCTGCGAAATGTAGCTGCCTCCGCTGCGCACTTCATCAATCTGCTGGTGAGGCTTAGTTTCTCCCGCAGGATGCGTTACGCACACGAGGCGGGCGCCGATGCCGCTGCGATTGGATTTGGTTCCAATGGTGCGAATCTTGATCCAATTGTTGCCGTGGCTGGAGCTGCAGTGCAAGAGCTGCGGATAGTCGTTTACGGTGTTGACGATCACGTCGATATTGCCATCGTTATCGAAGTCGCCGAAGGCGCAACCGCGCGCGGCAACGGGCTCGGAGATGCCTGGCCCGGCCTGCATGGAAACATCGGAGAAGTGGCCATTGTGCAGGTTGTGGTAGAGCAGTTTGCGCTGCGGATAGCCGGCCTCCGTTTTCAACTGTTCAACCTCGGGATAGACGTGGCCGTTACAGATCAGAATGTCGGGCCAGCCGTCGTTATCGAAGTCGAAGAAACCGCAGCCCCATCCCAGAAATTGCGTGTGTGCGCCCAGCCCCGTGGTAAAGGTGGCATCTTCAAAGGTGCCGCCCCCGAGGTTGTGGTAGAGCGAGGGCGTGTCTCCGGCAAAGTTTGTCTTGACCAGGTCGAGATTGCCATCGAGATCATAGTCGGCGGCGGAGACGCCCATGCCCGCCTGTGGCTTACCATCTGGACTGAGCGCACAACCAGCCTCGATTGCAACATCTTCAAAAGTTCCGTTCTTCTTGTTGTGGTAGAGCGCGCTCGCAGTCGAATCGTTGGCGACATAGATATCCGGCCAGCCGTCGTTGTCGAAGTCTGCGGTCAGGACGCCCAGGCCGTAGGTGCCATTGGCGCGGAATATTCCAGCAGCTTCGGAGATGTCGGTGAAAGTTCCGTCACCATTGTTGTGGTAAAGAATATTCTTGCCGCCCTGAAGCCCCGGCGGGCCGCAGGCCACCATCACGCCTTTGTACAGGCAGGGACCCGATTCCGGCACCGGCGCCGTGGCCAAATCCATGTCGATGTAGTTGGCGACGAACAGGTCCAGGCGGCCGTCACGGTCGTAGTCGACGAAGGCGCAACCGGTGTTCCAACGCGTGCCTTTGCCCGCCACCCCGGCTTTCTGGCTGACGTCGATGAAAGTTCCGTCCCCGTTGTTGTGATAGAGAACGTTCTTGCCATAGTAGGTGACGAAGAGATCGTCCCAGCCGTCGTTGTCATAGTCGCCGACGCAAACGCCTTGTCCCCAACCGGAGTGGGCGAGTCCAGCCTTGGCGGTGACATCGGTGAAAGTGCCGTCACGATTGTTGCGAAAAAGATGCGACGTGGGTTCGCTGCCGGTGGAAAAGCCCTCAAGGCGCCAGCCATTCACGATGAAGATGTCGAGCCAGCCGTCGTTGTCGTAATCGTAGAAGGCGATGCCGCAGCCGGTGGTTTCCAGAAGATACTTGTTCTTGTGTTCTCCGCCGAAGATGGTTTTTACGTTCAGCCCGGAAGCGCGCGCGACATTCAGGAAACTGACACCGAGATCGGCAGGAACTGTGGATGCCGCTTCCTTCGAATCTACCTTCTGGCCCGACTCAACTGAAGCGCGCAGCCACGGCGGTCGGGCCGCACTCAGGACGCCCTCAAGCGACAAGACCAGCGCGGACCGGCTGAGAGATTTCAAAAATACGCGGCGTGAAGGAAACAATGAGGTCGCTACCTGGCCCGTTTCGGCTCGTGCTAAAATTCGCCCCTACTTCTTATATTCAGTGAACCTTCACTTTGCAAGCTCCGATGCTGGATGGTTCAAGCGCACTATTGCGTCAGCCTCATGCTTTCTTTTTCTCAACTCGGCCGTGCTTCTGGCTCAGTCGGTGGTCACTCTACAGGCAGCGCCGAATCTGGAGTTGTCCCGTCCGGTGCGTTCGTGGGAGTTCTTGCCGGTAGTCGGCCAGCGTGCGGGCTTATTCGGCAACGAGACGGGGCGCTTTGAAGCTTGGGTATACCCGCTGAAAATTTTCCGGGCGTTTCACTTGACGTTCCACATCGGCGGGCGGGCACTGCCGGCGGAAAGCCTGGCGCGTACGCTGACAGTTTCTCCTGAATCAGCCACCTTGCTCTACGCAGGGGATTCGTTTCGCGTCAGAGAAACATTGTTTGTGCCGGTACGTGAACCGGGCGCAGTGATTTTGCTGGAGGTGGAAACCGTCGAACCGCTCGAAGTGGAAGCTGGATTTGTGGGCGACTTCGCACTGGAGTGGCCGGCGGGACTGGGCGCCACGTTTGAGAGCTGGGACGCAAAGCTGAGGGCGGTGGCCTTCGGTGAAGAAACTCGGAAGTTCGCAGCACTGGTAGGTTCTCCCACGGCGGAAAATGCACACCTGGCCTACGAAACGAACTACTCTTCCGCCAACGAGACATCATTGCGGCTGGGGGTGACCCAGAAAGGCCGCGAGACGAAAGTGCTTGTGATCGCAGCTTCTGTGACTGGCCGCGAAGAAGCACAGAAAACATACGAGCATCTGTCATCGTCCTACGAGCAATTGGACCGAGAATCTGCCGAATATTACCGCAGCTACCTTGTCAATACCGTCAATCTTGATCTTCCGGACAATGCTTTGCAGCAAGCGTACGACTGGTCACGGATCAGCATGATCCAGGGATTGGTTGCCAATCCCTATCTCGGCACCGGACTGGTGGCCGGGTATCGTACCGCGGGAGTGAGCCAGCGGCCTGGCTTTGCATGGTTTTTTGGGCGCGATTCGCTGTGGACATCCTTTGCGCTGAATGCTGCGGGAGACTACTCCACCACCCGCACCGCGCTGGAATTCATTAGCAAATATCAGCGCGAAGACGGAAAAATTCCGCACGAAATTGCGCAGAGCGCCAGTCTGGTTTCGTGGTTCAAGGACTTTCCCTATCCCTACGTCTCCGCCGACGCGACGCCACTTTTCATCATTGCGATGAATGATTATGTGACGCAGAGCGGCGATACCGCATTCGCGCACGAGAAGTGGGACAACATCTGGAGGGCTTATCAGTTCCTGCGCTCAACCTATGACGAACGGGGCTTCGCCCAGAACGTCGGCATCGGACATGGCTGGGTGGAAGGGGGTCCGCTGCTCCCCGTAAAAGTGGAGTTCTATCAGAGCGGATTGGGCGTGGAGGCGTTGCGAGCTCTTTCAAGTTTGGCCGGATTTGTAGGCAAAGGTGATGTGAAAAAAGAATTGGGAGAAGAATTCCATCGCCAACAGGATGCGCTCGACCTGGCGTTCTGGTCACCGGAAACAAGTTCTTATGCCTTCGCACTGGACCACAACAATCAGCGAGTAGAAGAGCCCAGCGTGTTGTCGACCGTCCCGATGTGGTTCGGCCTGACAACCACGCCGCACGCTGAGGCAATGATCACCCGCCTGGCGGATGCGGATCACGAAACCGATTGGGGAATGCGCATTATTTCTTCGCATTCCAGCCACTACGACGGTTCCGGTTATCATTTTGGATCGGTCTGGCCGCTCTTTACAGGGTGGGCCTCGGTCGGCGAATACCGCTATCATCGCGAACTCCCGGCCTATTCGAATCTGCGGGCGAATGCGCTCATGGCGTTGGATGGCTCGCTTGGCCACTTCACCGAGGTTCTTTCGGGTGACTACTACCAGGAGTTCTCGACCAGTTCGCCGCATCAGATTTGGTCGGCGGCGATGGTGGTCAGTCCCTTGCTGCGCGGGCTGTTTGGATTGCAGACGGATACGCAGAATCATCAGATCACGTTGAGTCCGCACGTGCCGGCGGACTGGACTTCTTTTGCAATTCGAAATGTACATTCGAGACAGACGCGTGTGGATTTTCATTATCGTAAGACGCCCGACACCATCACCCTGGAGACAAGCCGAAGCGGTACGGGTGATTGCTGGGTGGAGTTTTTGCCCGCGTTCAGTTTGCGCACGAAGATCGTGTCGGCCGAAATGAATGGAAGGCCGTTGCCGTTCAAGGTCCAACCCAATGGAGAAGACCAGCATCTCTCACTGCGTTTCCCGGTTAACGACGGATCCAACAGACTGGTTATTCGGGTGAAGAACGATTTTGGACTGACGCTGGATAACGAACTCCCGCCGCTGGGAAGCGCCAGTCGCGGCCTGCGAGTGATTTCGAATTTGTGGAATCCGGCTCATGATCAGTTGACATTGGAAGTGTCAGGCTTACCTGCCGTGGACTATGAACTTGGGGTTTGGAATTCGGGAGAAATCAGCTCGGTGGAAGGCGCTGTTCTGACCAAGCCAGGAAAGATTCGCATCAAGATGCCGGCGGGGAAGGACAGGGAGTACGTGCACCACTCGGTAGTGATCCACTTCCGCAAGACTTAAGCACTACGACCGCGACGAGACTGACTCTCTCCGTAGAAGAGTTCGGTCTCAACAGGGCATCGACCGGTTCCTATCTTGGATGGAGGCTCGAAGATGAAAAGGATTGTCTTATTACTGGTCACGCTTTTGATCGGTTCAGGCATTTTAGGGTTAAACGCTTCCGCTCAAACGCCGGCTCATGCCGTGGATGCAGAGGGTCATCAATGGTGGCAGCACGCGGTGTTCTATGAAATTTATCCTCGCAGTTTTGCCGACGGCAACAATGACGGCGTGGGAGACCTCAAGGGTATCGCCTCGAAGCTGGACTACTTGAAAGAACTTGGAGTCGATGCGATCTGGATTAGCCCCTGCTTTCCTTCTCCCCAAGTGGACTTTGGTTACGACGTTTCCGATTACGAGAATATCGATCCCATGTACGGGACCCTGGCGGACTTCGACGCACTGGCCAGCGAGGCTAAGAAGCGGAACATCCACATCATTCTCGATTTTGTAGTTAATCATTCCTCGGATCAGCACAAGTGGTTTCTGGATTCGAAATCGTCGCGCACCTCCGCGCACCGCGACTGGTATATCTGGCGTGATGGCAAGGGTCCAGGCGAGCCTCCGAACAACTGGGTCTCAACCTTTGGGGGATCGGCGTGGAAGTTCGATCCAGCAACCAATCAGTACTATTACCATTTTTTTTATGCCGAGCAGCCGGACCTGAACTGGCGGAATCCGGCAGTTAAGGACGCGATGTTCGATGTAACGCGCTGGTGGTACAAGCGCGGTGTGGCCGGATTCCGGCTGGATGCGGTAGACACTCTGTTTGAAGATCCCAAGCTGCAGGACAATCCCATTAAGCGTCCCGGAACGAATGCGTTCGGAGATCCATTCGAAGACAACAAGAACAATACCAAGTTGCCGGAAGTGCATGATGTGCTGCGAGGATTGCGCAAGGTGGCGGATGAACACAATGCGGTGCTGATCGGCGAGACATGGACGGCCGACATCGCCGAACTGAATCGATACTACGGGAAGGGCAACAACGAGCTGCAATTGCCCATGGATTTTCTTTTTACGACAGTCAACAAGCTCTCGCCCGCCGAGTTTCGCAAGCAGATTGCCGCAGTCGACAAGGCATCCGGCTGGCCCACGTTTGTGATCAGCAACCACGATATCGTGCGGTCCTACGACCGTTACGGCGATGGTGAGCACAATGACCAGATTGCGAAGCTCATGGCGGCGCTTTATCTCACGTTGCGCGGAACTCCAATCATGTATTACGGCGAGGAGATAGGGATGAAAACCACGCCGCCAACCAGCAAAGAACAGGTGAAGGATCCGATTGGGCGTACAGGGTGGCCAAGAGAGAAGGGCCGGGACGGCGAACGCACTCCGATGCAGTGGGACAGCAGCGACAACGCCGGTTTTTCCAAAAGCACGCCGTGGCTTCCAGTTCCCGAGACCTACAAAACGCACAACGTCGCGGTTGAATCAAAAGATCAGAATTCGGTGTTGGAATTCTACAAGAGCGTGCTCAGGCTGAGGCATACAAACCAGGCGCTGCTGGAAGGCACCTATACTGCGATCAATGAGAGTGACGCGAACGTGCTGTCGTACCTGCGCGTGTATAAGGAGCACGGTGTGGTGGTGGCGCTGAATATGTCGAACACGCCGCAAAAAGTAAAGCTCGGGTTGGGGCACGGCTTCGCTTCCGCCAAGAGGCTGCTGGCGACTGGAAATTCAGCAGCTACAGGCAGCGAGGTTTCGTTGGATCCCTACGGCGTTTTTATCGGCGAGCTTGCGAAATAACCGCCTGCTCGCCGGCTATCGCAATTTTGCCAGGGCTTGCTCGACGCGAGCCAGCGTTGTCTCTTTCCCCAGCACCTCAAGCGTCTCAAATAGCGGCGGCGCATTCTTCCGGCCGCAAACCGCGACGCGGATGGGTTGGAACATTTGTCCCGCTTTCACTCCCAGTTCCAGGGCCGCGGCTCGGAGAGCCTGATCCAGCGGGTCGTGTTCGAATTCGACGTGGGCCAGCACCTCGCGCGTTCGCGTGAGCACCTTCAGTGCCATCGCCGCGTCCCCCTTTTGCGGAATGAGTTCGGCCGGGTTGTAGGGCGCCAGTTGATCCACCAAGAAAAAGTCGGCGGCGGTAAGCACGTCGCGCAACAGCTTGATGCGCTCGCGGATCAAGGGCGTGATCCGCAACATCTTTTCCGGCGTAACGTTGAATCCGGCGGCGCGCACGATGGACAGCAGGCGCGAGCTCAAATCCTCGAGCGCCAAGCCGCGAATGTGCTCACCGTTAAGCCACACCGCTTTGGGATCGAACATTTCCTCCGGCGTTGCAGCAGGCTCCTTGAAGTTCACCACCGCGTTCGAACGGTTGATGCCTTCCAGAGAAAAAGTGTCAGTGAGTTCCTCAAGAGACATATTTTCGCGGTCGTTCTTAGGCGACCAGCCCAGAAGGCAAAGAAAATTGATGAATGCTTCGGAGAGAAATCCAGCGTCGCGATAGGTGGTAACGCTCACCACTGGACCGTGGCGGCGCTTGGAAAGTTTGGTGCCGTCAGGCGCGACCAGCAAAGGCAGATGCGCGAACTGCGGCGGTGTGAACCCGGCTGCCGCGAAGATCAGCACATGCTTGTAAGTGTTTGTGAGATGGTCCTGACCGCGGATGATGTGCGAGATGCGCAGGTCGGCATCGTCGGCGCAGGAGGCGAGATGGTAAGTCGGCATCCCGTCCGAACGGAGCAAAGCGAAGTCTTCAATGTCGGCGGCGGCTTTCACCTGCTCGCCGTAAACTGCATCGGCAAAACTCACGAGTTGCCCGCCCTCGCGCGGCACGCGAAACCGCAGCGCAAAAGGCTCTCCAGAAGCTGCGCGGCGGTCACTCTCCGCCCCGCTTAATTCGCGCGCGCCGGGATTAGAGAGCCACGTTCCCTGCGCCCCGGATTTTTCGCCTTCCCCGGTATGGGCAGGAGTGAAGTCGCGGTAAGCCAGGCCTTTCTCGTAGATCCTCCACGCCGTCTTTCGGTGCAGGTCGATGCGCCCAGACTGTTTGTAATCTTCGTCCCAGCCCAGGTTCAACCACTTCAGTCCATCGAAAATAGAATCGACCGAGGCTTGCGTGTTGCGCTCCACGTCAGTGTCGTCGAGCCGCAGGATCATCGTGCCGCCGTTGTGCCGGGCATAGAGCCAATTGAAGATGAAAGTGCGCGCACTGCCCACATGGAGAAACCCGGTGGGCGATGGCGCAAAGCGCACGCGCGGCTTGGATGAGGAGGAAGAAGGCATTTCAGGCATAAGTGGCGAAACCCTGATGGTACGAGGGCGAGAAAAGCATCGTCAAGCGAACCACAAAAACGATCTTGCGGTTAAGTCATTGATTCTACATACTCTAGCATCCGCACAGTGTACTTAAATCCTGTTGTGTTAACAGCCCTGGCTGTGAAAACATTAGTGCTAGTCTTCTTCCCAAGCTGCTCGCTCGGATCGTCGCGGGAAGCGTTCTCCAGGCGTCATGAATAGTATCGCTACCAGTATCGTGATCATTCCGGGCGTGGTGGCCTTGTTGCTGTGTCTGCTGTTCAGCTATCTTTACCAGCAGAGCCGCCAGGCCTACTTCCGCGCCTGGCAGATTGCCTGGGCGTGCTATTCCATCCACTATGCGCTGGACGCGTTCCGCTATTTCTACCCGCCAGCGCCAGCCGCATTTTTCTTTAGTTCGTTATTCTCCATTGCAATGGCGATGTGTATTTTCGTTTCAACGCGCCTGACGCGCGGGCCTTTCCGCGTCCGCTGGTACGATGCGGCTCTGGCTCTGGTTGGGATTGCCGCCTCTTGTGTCGATCTGTGGGTTTACATTCAAGCGGCCGCACTCAGGATGGGCCACCGTTCGCTGAGTCTGGAAGTCGTTTTCATGACGGCCGTGCTGCTGTATTGCTCGGCGGCTTTCTACCTGCATGCGCACCGAAGAGGCTCGAGCGCATTCAAACTGCTCGCCGTTTCACTCGCGCTGTGGGCTGTGCTGAAGGGTGCTCTTCAGTCCACCAACCCGGTCGCGGAAATGTTTGGCAGTGTCGGCCACGTTCTCGGTCCGATTCCGCAGATGCTGCTTGGCATCGCCATGGTAATGGTGTTGTTTGAGAACGAGCGCAATGCGGTGCAGGAAAACACTCTCGCGCTTTCCACCCTGGGAGTGGACCCGCGTCGTTTGCTCTCGGCGGACGATTTGCTGCCCAGCATGCAGTCGTCCCTGGACCGGTTGGCGGGCGCCTTGTCCGCGCGGCGGGCAATTATTTACATCTCGGAGCGCTGGCGCGGCCTGCTGCCCTCGGCGGAGCGCGGATTCTCCCCGGAATTCCTGGAGGTTCTGACCAGTACCGGAGCTGGCGAGTACATCTGCGAACTGGCCTACCGGCAAGGGGGCCTGTTCACGGCGCGTGATTTAGCCCACATGACGGAGCCGCTTCCCATACCCTCGACCGGGACATTCGCGGACTTCAAGAGAGTTTTCACCGAAGCCCAGATCCGCAATCTGACGGCGGTGAGCCTGCAGACTCGCGAACATGCCTTCGGCGTGATTTTATTTCCTCATGCCGAGCGCAAGGCGTTCGGTGCGTCAGGTCCCCGTCTGATGGTGGGACTGGCGCTGCAACTCGGCCTCACGCTCGAGAACTATCTGATTACCCACGACGCCCACCGGCGCACGCAGGAATACGAGTTGCTCACCGAAATTGGGCAGGCCATCAGCTCGCGGCTCGACCAGGATGAAGTCCTGCGCACCATCCACACCGAGCTGGGGCAGATTTTCAATACCAGCAACTTCTACATCGCATTTCAGGAAGGCGACGAAATCCGCTTCGAACTGGAAGTGGAGGACGATCGCATTCTGCCCAAGCGCTCCCGCAAGCTGGAGAATGCCTTCACCGAGTATGTGATCCGCACCGGGCAGCCGCTGCTCATCCGGTCTGACCTGGAGAAGACGCGGACGCGATTGGGCGTTACCTACCGCCCGGAGCATCCCGCCAAGTGCCTGTGTGCGGCTCCCGTTCTGTTCGGGAATAAGCCGGCCGGTGTCATGGTTGCCCTGAGCAAAGAACGCGAATTCGTATTCGAACAGCGCGACGTGGACGTCCTGATGACCGCCGCCGGACAAGTATCGGTCGCCGTCGAGAATGCGCGCCTCTTCGCGGAGGAACAGCGGCGCTCCCGGCAGTTGGCGTTCCTCAACAATATTTCGCGCACCGCCATATCGAGCGACGATCCCGTACACTTGCTGGGTCAAATCGTGGGAGAGATCCAGAAGAACTTCAGCTTTGATCACATCGGCATCGGCCTGCTCGATTACGGAACCAAGGAGATCGAAATCAAAGCGGAGGCCGGCGCCACGGCGCATGCCATGGGCAAACGGATTCCGCTCGGAATCGGGATTCTGGGACGAGTTGCCCGCACCGGCGAACGGGCGCTGGTGCAAAATGGGCTGGAAGGCCAGATCGGCGCGATCCTGCCCGAGTCGCGCTCCGTGCTGTGCATCCCGATCACCTATACCGAGACGTTGCTGGGCGCCCTGAACATTGAAAGCCACAACGACAGCGCATTCACACCGCAGGACGTTCTCATCCTCAACACCCTGGCCGACCTGCTCGCGACGGCTCTGCACAATGCGTTCGTGTTCCAGAAGCTGCAACAGCAATCGATCACCGACGGTCTGACGGGAATCAAGACCCGCCGCTTTTTCTGGGAGGCTTTGTCGGCGGAGTGGAAGCGCGCTTCGCGCTCCGGACGGCCATTCTCCGTCGTGCTGATCGACCTGGACAAGTTCAAGGAAGTGAATGACACCATGGGCCACTTCGAAGGCGACCTCGTGCTGGCCCGCGTGGGACGGCTGTTGGAGCAGAAGTCCCGCCAGTCGAACGTGGTCGCCCGCTATGGGGGCGACGAGTTCATCATCCTCATGCCCGAAACCGGGCCGGAGCAGGCTCAGGTGCTGGCCGAGCGTTTGCGGCAGTGGATCGTCACGGACCCCATGCTCAGCGAGCACCACATCACCGGCAGCTTCGGCGTGGCCAGTTTCCCGACGCATGGCTTCTCGATTGAAGACATTATCCGCGTCGCTGACGCCGGCATGTATGTTTCGAAACGCTCCGGCGGCAATATGGTGTCGGCGGCGGAAGAGTTTGCCGCCGGCGAGGAGTTCGCCGCGCAGCGGCAACAGATCTCCGCCTATATCGAGGGTTTTCTACAGCGCGAACACAATGGACCCGAGCATCTGGAAGAACTGGCTTCGATGCTGGTGAAATTCTGCGGCGGAGAAGAGGACTGCAACGTGCCGCTGCTGAAGGAATCGATTGAAGTTCTGAGCCGGGCCGCCGAATCGCGCGAGCTGCACACCTCTGGCCACGGCGACCTGGTGGCGCGTTATACGGAGATTCTCTCGCGCGCTCTCCACTTGCCTCCGGAGGAAACCTCCGATCTGGTCTACGCTGCGCGCATCCATGACGTCGGCAAGATTTTCGTGCCAGAACGCATCCTCAATAAACCGGGGCCGCTCACCGACGACGAGTTCTTCCTGGTAAGAATGCACGCGCGCGTCGGAGCCGAGATCGCCGGCATCCTGCCCCACAGCGCCATGATGCGCCAGGCCATCGAGCATCATCACCAGCGCTTCGACGGCACCGGTTATCCCGACGGCGCGAAGGGTGAGCAGATTCCTTTATGGTCACGGATTATCGCGCTCGCCGATGCCTACGCCAACATGCTGGTGGAACAATCGATTGCCGCCGCCCGCACTCCCGAACAGGCGCTCGATGAACTCTCCAAGATGAGCGGCACCGGCTTCGACGGGATGCTGGTGCGACTGTTGCTGCGCGAGTTGAAGTCGGAACGGGCGTCGTCGGCAAAAGAGAGTTTCTAGCATCAGACGTTTCCACTACCTACGACGCGACGGCCCAGGCCTCTGCTGTTTTCAAGTCCTGCAACTTGCAACTGTAAGCCGGAACCCTGAAACTATTCTCCATGTCCATCCCCCTTTCTCTCTCCAACAGAGTTGCCCTAATCACCGGCGGCTCGCGCGGCATCGGCGCAGCCACGGTCCGCCTCTTCGCTGCCGCCGGCGCGAAGGTCGTCTTCAGCTACCAGAAGGCGCAATCGCAAGCTGAAGCTCTGGCCAAAGAATGTGGCCAGGCCAACTGTCACCCCGTCGCCGGCAATTTGACTAGCGCAGATTCCGCCCGCGCCCTGGTTGCCGAGACCGTCAAACACTTCGGACGTCTCGACATTCTCGTCGCCAACCACGGCGTCTGGCCCGCCCAGGATGTCGCCATCGAAGAAATGTCCGACGAGCAATGGCGCTCGACTCTTTCGATCAACCTCGACGCGGTCTTTGGCCTGGTCAAACACACAGTCGCGCAGATGAAGGCGCAGCCGCGAACAGGCACAGCCGCTGGGCACATCGTCCTCATCAGCTCCACCAGCGGCCAGCGCGGCGAAGCCTTCCATTGCGACTACTCCGCCTCAAAAGGCGCGCTGATCAGCATGACGAAAAGCCTTTCCACGGAACTGGCCTCAGCCGGAATCTATGTCAACTCGGTTGCCCCTGGCTGGGTCGATACTGATATGTCGAGGCCTGCGCTGGATGATCCGAGAAGCGGGGAAGAGATTCGGCGTGAAATTCCTTTGGGCCGCGTGGGCAAGCCCGAGGAGATCGCCGCCCCGGTGCTGTTCCTCTGCACCGAGCACGCCGCCTTCATCACCGGCGAAGTCTTCAATGTGAATGGCGGAGCCGTGCTGGTGGGGTAATCTCGGAAGTGAAATTCCGCCGGAACAAGACGCCACCGGCTGTTTCTGCATCCAACGAACTGAGGAACTCCGCAACACTTGTATGGAGCGGGCACTCCTGTTCGCCTGGATCCAGCCTTGGAGAGGCTCGCGGGCAATGGCGCCCGCGCCACCGAACCGCCGCAAGCAGCTACAATTCCCTGTTCTGGCATCATAATGACCGTTTGAATGAAGTATCTATTTCTCATAGCTGTGCTCGCGTTTGTGCTGGCGATCTGTGGCTGGAGCACCCCTGCCGCAGCCCAGGCAGGCGCGCAGTCTGCTTCACAATCTGCAGCGATCCCGGCGATCCCCGTCGATCAGGGAAACGATCTGGAAAACTCCCGCAAGGCTCGTAAGCTGCTCGATCAGGCGCTCCAGGCCTTAGGAGGACAGGCATACCTGAACGTGCACGACATCCAGCAGGAGGGACGCACCTACAGCTTTTATCACGGACAGCCCACCAGCAACGGAGTCCTGTTTTGGCGATTCGTGGAGTTTCCCGACAAGGAGCGAATCGAACTCACCAAGCAGCGCGATGTGGCCTACCTCTATGCCGGCAACAAGGCGTACGAACTCACTTACAAGGGCCCGCACCCGGTCGACAAGAAAGATCTCGAAGAGTATCTGCGCCGCCGAAAATTCTCCCTGGACACGTTGTTGCGCACCTGGATCAATGATCCGAGTGTCGCGCTGTTCTATGACGGCAATGCCCTCGCCGGCAATCTTCCCGCGCAACGGATCACCCTGATCAATGCGAAAAACGAAGCCGTGAGTCTCTTTTTCGACATCGACACCCATCTCCCCATCAAAAAGAGCTACACCTGGCGCGACCCAGTCGACAAGGAGCGCAACGTGGACGAAGAGATCTACGACAATTACCGCCTCGTGCAGGGTGTGATGACGCCATGGGGCTTTACTCGCTACTTCAACGGGGATATGCAAACCCAGCGCTTTGTGAGTGCCGTACACATCAATCAAGGCCTTGACCAGGCCATGTTCGATCCCAATTCGGGCTATGACCCTAACAAAGCCGCTGCGGGGAAGCACTAGAGTAACCTAGGTGATAGAGCCCGCTCGTCAGCCTTGGCAGCGACTCCGTAACTGAGTGATAAACCGCTGTTTAGAAGCAGCAATGCACGACATCCATACGGCCCGCGACTATCGAGCGCCACGCATTGTGGCTTTTTTACCACAGTCAGATTTGGGGCAGTGGCTGTAATCTACTCATTCATCGGGACATACGCAGACTCCTTTGACTCAAGAGCAGACAGTCCGCTCTGCCGTGGAATGCAGTGGGGTAGGACTCCACAGCGGCGCTCCAGTCTCCATGCGAATTATCCCCGGTCCTCCCGGAACGGGAATCGTCTTTCGCCGCGTCGATCTCGACGGCTTTCAGATCGAGGCCATCAGCCGTAACGTGGCTCGTGTCAGCTACGCCACCAGCCTCATGAAAAAAGGCGTGCTCATCTCCACTACCGAGCACCTGCTCTCGGCATTCATCGGCGTAGGCATCGACAACGCCATCGTTGAACTCGACAACCTCGAACTCCCCATACTTGATGGCAGCGCTCTTCCCTTTGTCGAGCTAATCCAGAAGGCCGGCATCCGCAAACAGCGCCGCCCTCGCAAATATCTCAAGATTCTCCGCGAAGTCGAGATGCGCGAGGGCAACAAGTTCATCTCGGTCTATCCCGCCAACAGCTATTCTGTCTCGTACTCCATCAATTTCCTGCATCCCCTAATCGGCAAAGAAACTTTTCAGGTGGAGCTTTCCAACGGCAGCTACCTGCGCAAGATCGCTGCCGCCCGTACCTTCGGCTCGCGCGAGGACGAGAAAGCCATGCGCAACATGGGATTGATCCGCGGCGCATCGCGCGAGAACTGCATCGTCCTCACCCGCGACGGAATCGAAAACGGCCCGTTGCGCTTTCCCGACGAATTCGTCCGCCACAAAGTTTTGGATCTGGTCGGCGACCTGGCCCTGCTGGGCAAGCCCATCCTGGGCAAGATCGTTGCCGACCGCGCCGGCCACGCCATGCACACTGCGCTCGTCTCCCGCATCCTCCGCGACAAAACCCTGTGGGAAGAAGTCACGCTGCCCGAAGAAGCTCACAACGACTCGACGTCCTACACCGCCCAAGCCGCCGCCGGATCAAGCCTCTAGAAGCAATCACGTAGGGACGGACGCATTCGTCCGTCCCCCCGTCCGCAGCCCCGCTCATGATCAAGGTACATGTCCTTCCGTAATCAGCAATCATCCCGATTGAGCCCGCCCCCCAATTCGGGAAGAATGGGTCCACGAGGCACACGCTCTCAATCCCGTTTCCTCAGGAGTCTCTCATGCCGACGCAACAGCTGGCTTTACTTGCAAACATTTTGAATTCGGCGAAACCTGAATGGGTTTTGTTCACGGTTGCATCGCTCGCCCTGTCGCCTGTCTCCCGCGGCGAAAGCACCTGGGATATGGCCAACCGCATCTGCGACCGCTACTTTTCCGAAACTGCCCAGCAGAACCGCTCCGTCACAAGTCAGGCAGCGTAGTAAGAATAGTTCGGGGGATCCGAAACCCCCCTTCTCAATGGAACCCCGGACGCCCTCGTCCAGGGGCGGCGCTGCTCCATCCCCTCCGAAACCAGTCCCTCTCCCCAGGCGGACGAGGGCGTCCGCCGCTGCAGGTTGTTCCTCAAGCAGGCGATGCAACTCCGCCGCCCCTAGGGTTACTTCTTTTTCTCGGGAGGGGCGATCTGCACCTGAACGGCGGTGTTGTCAGACTTTGTGGTGTCCACAGAGACCACGGTGAGACTGCCATTTGGATCGAGGGCTTGGATGGTGCGCGTGGTTCGAGATCCCGAGGAACCGGGTCGCAGTGTGTCGGTGGTCAGCACGGTTACTCGCAGACCGGAGTCGGGATTGCCGGGGTCAGGCTGCTCGACCTGGTGTTGAGTAGTCTGCTGGCCAGTTGAACTGGTTCGCTGGGCGGTCGTCTCGCGTTGCACGAGGTGGAGGCTGCCGTCGCGAGCTGAGCCGGGGACATCGAGGGAATAGACTTCCGTGGTGTTGCGCTTTTCGCCGGGGGCGCTCTCGGATTCTTTGCTGACGGTGCGCGAGACTTCGGTTAGCTTGCCATTGGGGTCGAGGCGGGAGATGCGCTCTTCGGTGTTGCGGCTATTTCCATCCTGCCGGGTGGTGGCGTGCCGGGTTTCGTTCACTTGCCAGTTCCCGGAACCGTCGGGAATCGACATGGTTTTTTGAGTATCAACGGTGTCGTTCGCGCCTCGTTGGCGGCGCTCCTGCACCTGCATGGCTGGAGCCAGATCGCCGTTGATGCCGGGGAGCATCACGGTGGTTTTCGTCTCCTCAACGTCTTTACCGATTTTCTTCGTGATGGCGATTTCGCGCTGAACCGGCTGGAGGCGGCCGTTGGCATCGGGATTCGAGACGACGCGGGTCACACTCGAATCCCCGCCGGGCTGGGAGCGCGTTTCTTCTTCTTTTACCTGCACTAAATTCTTATGGCCATCGGTGTCTCGACCGAATGTGCGGGTGATGGTCCGCACTGTCGTGGAGTTTACTTTCACCGTTTCCGTCTCGATATCCTGGTAGGGTTCGTATTCTCCGTTCGAGCCGCGGCGCTGGAGCGTGTTGGTATCCAGAGTGCGATTGCCGCTTTGGGTGTGGCTTGCGGTGGTGCGGATGGGATTTGCGTTGTTGCTGTTTAAGTCAGTGGTGGCAGTCCAGGACTGGTTTCCGGGAGCCGACTGAGAATCGGGAGTCTGCGTCCGCGCGACACTCGAGAAGAAACATAGCGCGATTGCCAGAAAAATCCACTGGCCCCAACGCGCGGCGCGAGAGATGGTTGTCGTCGGCATGTATGTTATTTTCTCCCTGCAAACATCCGGTGTCCAGTGCCTGATTCTTTTCGAATTGCAAGGCAGACGCCGGGCGTGCTACCTTCCGGCATCCTGACCATTGAGGAGGGGAATATGGCGCACAAACTGCATCATCCTCACCACGCTCATCCACATGCTCCTAAGGAATCTCTGTTTCCAACGCGGCGGGATTTTCTTTCGTCGTTGATCTCGGCGGCCGTTCTGGCGCCGTGGGCTCTGGGGCAGGAGCAGAAACAGACTCCGGCCGAAATGGCCGAGCGTTTTCGGCAAATGTCGGAGGATGGGGAGAAGGAAGGGCTGGCTGCGCCTTTTCGTGGCATTACGACTAATGGGCAGGTGATGCCGGGACTGTTTGAAATCAGTCCGAGCGGAGTTTCCACGGAGCCGGTCCGGAATGCCGCGGAGAAGTTTATCGGCACACTGACCAATGTGCAGCTTGCGAGAACGATGTTCCCGGTCGACGACGTGCAATGGCGGAAGTGGATGAATCAGCACTTTTACGTGCGAGCGGGGATCAGCTTCGCGGAGATGACCGAGGCGCAGCGGGATGCGGCGTTTGGCTTGATGCACACTTCGTTGAGCGCGAAAGGATT
The DNA here is from genome assembly GCA_035568115.1 of Candidatus Acidiferrum sp. GTDB lineage: Bacteria > Acidobacteriota > Terriglobia > Terriglobales > Acidobacteriaceae > Sulfotelmatobacter. The sequence continues at coordinate 128,711 of DATMOP010000033.1, read as the reverse complement.
TGAGTTGACTCGCAATGTGATGCGCCTGAACGAGACGCTGGCGGAGATGGTCGACGAACATTTGTTTCTTGGCGAGTGGCTGTACTTCATCACGATTATGGGGAAGCCCTCGGCCACCGAACCATGGGGGTGGCAGCTCAGCGGACACCACGCCATCATTAATTATTTTGTATTGGGCGATCAGGTGGTGATGACGCCGCTGTTTTTTGGGTCGGAGCCGGTGCGGGCGACTTCGGGAAAATACAAGGGAGTGGTGATTCTTCAGCAGGAACAGAACGACGGTTTGGAAATGCTGCGTGGGCTTACAGACGCGCAACGGAAACAGGCGGTGCTTAACTTCTCCAAGACCGGCAACAACAATCTGACGGAGGCATTTAAGGACAACGTGGTTCTCGACTATGCGGGCTTGCGCGCGAACGATATGGAGAGCGCGGACCGGCGCCGGTTGCGCGAACTGGTGCAGCTCTACGTCAGCAACATGGACGATGGGCATACGCGCGTAAAGATGAATGAGGTTGACCGGCATCTCGAAAACACATGGTTCAGCTGGATCGGCGGCGCGGAGGCCGACAGCGCTTTTTACTACCGGGTACAGAGCCCCGTGATTCTGATTGAGTTTGACCACCAGCGGCCGGCGAATCTGGCCAGGTTCGCGGCCGATCCCAGGAAGCCGACACAGCAGCATATTCACTGCGTGGTGCGTACTCCGAACGGGAATGATTACGGGAAGGATCTGTTGCGGCAGCACTACCTCGCGCACCCGCACGCGAGTTGATTTGGGCGGAGATTCGTCGCGAAGAAGCCTTTCCCGCTCAACTTGTTCGGCGCGGTTCAGGAACTAAGCTTATGGAGTTGGGCAAGCTGCTGGTTTTGCTCGGAGCGCTGCTTGTGGTGGCCGGGGTTGTTGTGATGCTGCTCGGCAGGATGAACCTTCCCCCGGGGCGGCTGCCAGGGGACTTTTTGTATCGCGGGAAGCATACGACAGTGTATTTTCCGCTGGCGACGTCGCTGGTGGTGAGTGTAGTGCTTACGATTTTGGTGTATGTGGTGAGCCGGTGGCGGCGATGAAGATCGTCACCACACTCCGGCTTATGGGTGAATCTCGCGTGGCGATTTGCGATAGGGTGATTCATTGAAACGATTCCTGGGGTTTCTGTTGGTTGCGGCGTTCTTTCTTGGATTGGCTGGTTCGCTGCTTTGGGCTCAGGAGAATTCCGGAGAGCGAATCTTTTTTCATGCCAAGGTGTTCACCGGCGATCCGCAAAATCCGTATGCGGAAGCGGTTGCGATTCGTGGTGACAAGATCGTCGCTGTTGGCAATCTTCCCGAGGTGACGAAGGCCGCATCCGCCAAGGCCGAGCGCATTGATCTGGAGGGCAAGAGCCTTTTCCCGGGATTCATCGATTCTCATAGCCACTCGATTGACGGTGGACTGACGCTGATTTCCGCCGACGCTAGCGAGGCAGTGCACTCCCTCGATGAACTTACGCCTTTTGTTGTAGAGGCGAAGAAGACGGGCAGAGGCATGCGCGGTGACGTACTTGAAATTCTTGGTTTGCCGCTGGAGTTCTGGTCGCATCCCGACGTGCTCAACGCCGACTTCAGCACGGGCGCTTACGAGAAACAAGACGTTCTTCTGCGCGGGATGGACGGGCATACGGCGTGGGCAAATAGAGCCCTACTGCAGCGCGCAGGCATCACAGCGGATTTTCTGAAGAAGCTTTCCGCTGGCGAGCGGAGTTATTACGGCGTCGACAAGAATATGCAGCCGAACGGTTTTCTAGTGGACGCCGGCATCGAGAAAATCGAGCCACTGCTGCCTCCGCCGACAGCGGAAAGGTTGCTGGCGGCAGGGCGCGCCGCTCTCCAATACGAGTACAGCCTTGGCATCACGGCGTGGCTCGATCCGCTGGCCAGAGAGGATGTCTTGCAGGCGTACAAGTTGCTGGCGGATCGCGGAGAGCTGACTTCGCAGGTGGTGGCGTTTCCGCAATTGTTTGCCAAGGATCCGGCGGCGGAGCTGTCCGCGTTGCAGAAGACGCGGGAAGATTACAAGAACGTTCCCAACCTGCACGTGAGCGGGATCAAAGTATTCGCGGATGGCGTGGCGGAGTTTCCGTCCCAGACCGCGCATCTCAGCAAGCCTTACAAGAACACGGGGCGCAACGGCGATCTGCTATTTGATCCGAAGAAATTTGCGGAATTATGCGTGGCGGCGGACAAGCAGGGATTGATTATTCATGTGCATGCGATTGGCGACGGCGCGGTGAAGGCGGCGCTGGATGGCATTGCGGCGGCGCGAAAGACGAATGGGAATTCCGGGCTGCCGCATACACTCACGCATGAACAGTTCGTGCAGCCCGAAGACTTTCCGCGGTTCCGGGAACTTAACGTGGTGAGCGCGTTGCAGCTTTTTTGGGCGGAGGCGAGCAACGACACGATCGAGATTTTGAAACCTTATCTGGATCCCGAGATTTACAGGTGGCAATATCCGGCGCGGTCGATTCTCGACAACGGCGGGATTATTTCTGGCGCGAGTGACTGGCCGGTTTCGACCGCGAACGCGTTCTTTGCGATTTATCAGGCGGAGACGCGCAAGGGGCCGGAAGGAGTGCTTGATCCTTCGCAGGCGATGCCTCGTGAGGCGATGTTTTATGCCTACACACGGAATTCGGCGCGGGCCTTGAATTTGGATTCCATTGGAACCATCGCTGCAGGGAAGCGCGCCGATTTGGTTTTGCTGGACCGTGACGTTTTGACGATTTCTCCGGAAGAGATGCGGGATACCAAGGTGGTGTGGACGATGGTGGCAGGGAAGGTGGTGCACCGGGCGAAGTGAAGGCTAAGCGTGGTTAAGATCGGATCTCACTTCAACACGGCTCCGATGATCGCTCCCCAAACAATGTTGACCAGAAAATGAAAGGCGATCAGAGGATAGAGATTCTTTCGCCACTGCATCAGCAATCCAAAGAAGAAAACCAATCCTATTAGCGCCCAGGTCGTCGGAGCCTGCCAGACGTGGTACAGGCCGAACAATACCGAGTTCACTACCCACGTCCATCTTCCCAGGAAGCCGATTTTCTTCATCAGGTATCCATGGAAGTAGAGTTCCTCGCACAGAAAGTTACCGACCAGCCCTAGGCCCACAAACCAAGCCGGCAACAAGCTGTAGACGCCGCTGGGATCGCGGAAGATGCTGTACTCTGGCGGATTCAATCCTGGAATCGCGGCAATCCAGTCCGAGAGCGCTGGAAAAACATATTTCATGTAAGGTAGCGAGATCACCGTGAACGCCACAAACACGGCGGGCATGACGAAAAAGAATCCCCTTGCATCAAATTTCCGCAAGCCCAGGAAACGGAGCGACTCCTGAAATGAGAGCTTGTCCACCCAGCGCAGAACCAGGAGCGGCACCACCGCGTGCCACACGAAGACGACACCGACCAGGCAAACCCCTTGGAACATCGTGTCAGACAAACCTGTCGAGTGCAGGGCGGCGGCGTGCACTAGCGGAATGTTGATTAGCACGTACGCCAGCAGTCCCGGCAGAACGTGCATAAACAAATAGAAGATCTTTCCTGCCGGTGTTGTGGCTTGGTATTGGCTTACGAGTTCGCCGTACTCGGCATCCTCACGGACAAGAAATCGGCGCAAGCGTCCTATCATTGAGTCACTTTCAGCGTCAGGAAAATCATTCTAAAGCAATCCCGGCATGCTCCGGTGCGCGTTTGGAAATAGAGACGGGGAAGGCTACACTGCACGCATGTCGTTAACCGATCAACTCGGATTCAGATTCACTCCGCCGGAGCGGCGGGTGTGGACCGTTCGCGCCCTAGTGGCTGCGGTGCGCACGCATGTGGAGCGGGGGTATTCCGATGCGTGGGTGGAAGGCGAGATTTCGAATTTTCGCGCGCCGGATTCCGGGCATCTTTATTTCACGCTGAAGGATGGGAACGCGCAGATCCGGGTGGTGATGTTCAGTTCGAAAGCTCGGCTGCTGCGGTTTCGTCCGGCGGACGGGATGCAGGTGGTGGTGCGGGGGCGGGTGACGGTTTATGAAGAGCGCGGCGAGTTGCAGATTGCGGCGGAATATCTCGAGCCGAAGGGCGCGGGGGGGTTGCAGGTTGCGTTCGAGCAACTGAAGGCGAAGCTGGAGGCGGAAGGCTTGTTTGCTGCGGAGCGGAGGAAAGTGATTCCTGCCTTGCCGGCGCGCATTGGGATCGTGACCTCACCGCAGGCTGCGGCGCTGCGAGACATCCTCAATATTTTGCAGAGACGGCACCACACGGCGAGCGTGGTGATTTATCCAGCGCAAGTGCAAGGCGATCTTGCGGCGGCGGAAGTGGCAAGCGGAGTGCGCTATTTCAACGAAATCCGCAACGATGCCATCCGCAGCGTGGAAGTGATTATTGTGGGACGCGGCGGAGGGTCGGCGGAGGACCTAGCCGCGTTCAATGATGAAGGGCTAGCGCGGGCGGTGGCGGCGTCGGAGATTCCAGTGATTTCCGCGGTAGGGCACGAGACGGATTTCACAATTGTGGATTTTGTGGCGGACTTGCGGGCGCCGGCGCCTTCGGCGGCGGCGGAGTTGGTGATTCGTTCGCGGATGGAAGTGGAGAATCAGGCGCAGTCGGTAACGGAGCGGCTGGTGCGTGCGATGGAGCGCCGGTTGCTGGAGGCGCGGAATGCGCTGATGGAACGCGCGCAGGACGGGGCGTTCGCGCGCATGATGGACTTGATCCGCCAGCGGCAGCAGACGCTGGACGATTTGACTTACCGCCTGGAGCGGGGGGAGCGGCAGGCGCTGGAACAGATGCGGCGCAAGTGGGAGGCATTCGCAGCGGCCGTGCGGCACTACGATTTGCGGCGAGTGCTGGCGGGCATTCGCAGAGAACTTGAAGGCGGGACCGCGGCTCTGGCGGCGGCAATCCGGAATCAGCTCTTGCAAAATAGAGTCCGGATTGAGCGCATGGGGCGGGCGCTGGAAACATTGTCTCCCTTGGGTATTCTGGAGCGGGGGTATGCTCTGGTGTTTGATGGTGCGGGGCAGCTGGTGAAGGATGCGGCGCTGGTGAAGCCCGGGGATGAGATCAGGGCAAGGGTGGCGCGGGGAGAGATTGAGGCGACGGTGAAGACGGCGGGGAAGCGGGCACAGAGACGAAAGCGTTAACAACGAACGACACTAAGGTTCATGAAGGCAAAAGCGATTCGGGACTGCATTAGAATGTAGGGTTCCGACGGGCCGAAATTTCTGCAGCGGAGAGATGCGGTGACGCAACTGATGGCGCCCTGGTTGAGAGTGTCGTTTACGATACTCGACATTCTGCTGGTGGCGTTGATCATCTACGAAGTGCTGGTAATGATCCGGGGAACACGGGCAGCGCCGATGCTGGCGGGACTGGCGGCGGTGGCGGCGGCGTTCTACCTGGCGCGGATCGGCGAGCTGGTTACGTTGAACTGGCTGGTTAGCCTTTTATGGCCCTACATGGTATTTGCCTTGATTGTGGTGTTTCAGTCGGAGATTCGGCATGTGTTGTCGGATGTGGGACGGCGGGTGAGCTTCCTGCGCGGATCGGGGATAGAGGGAGATTCCTATGACGATATTGTGCTGGCGGCGAATTTGTTTTCACAGCATCAGACAGGCGCTTTGATCGTGATAGAACGCGAGATTGGATTGCGGACTTACGTGGAAAGTGGCGTCCCAATGGATGCGCGGCTTTCCTACGATCTGCTGGCCACGATTTTCCGGCCGAGCGCTCCGCTGCACGATGGAGCGGTGATCATCCAGAAGGACCGATTAGCAGCGGCGGCATGCTTTCTGCCGCTGTCGATGAATCCGGTGCTGTCTACGCAAATGGGAACGCGGCACCGGGCGGGCATCGGGATCACGGAAGAGACGGATGCGATTGCGGTGATCGTGTCGGAAGAAACGGGCGCGATCAGCATGGCGGTTGGGGGCAAGATTGAGCGCGAACTGACGGTGGAGCAATTGCGTGAGCGGCTGAGCAGCGAACTGCGGCGGCATATGTCGCCGGTCGCATTGCCGACGGTTGGGCCGCCGAGCGACGATTCGGATACTGGGGAGGAGTCACCCTTGCGGGCGGGAGCGCAGATGGATGCTGACGGAGAGCCTGATCCGGAAATGGAGCGTCCGCTATGAGCTTCATGCGGCGATGGGTGCTGCACAATTTCTGGCTGAAGATTTTGTCGGTGGCACTGGCCACCGGACTGTGGCTGGCGATTTCGCCGGATCAGGACCCGGCGGAAGTGACGGTGCGAGTGCCGATTGAGTTTCGACACGTTCCACCGCAACTGGAGATCAGTTCGGTCACCATTCCTGAGGCGCAGGTTCGAGTGCGCGGGCCGGAACGAATGATCAGGGAACTGCGGTCGACTGACATCCACGCGGATCTGGAACTGAAAGATGCCACGCCCGGCGAGCACACGTTTGATCTGACTGCGCAGCAGATTCACCTCCAGCGTGATTTGACGGTAGTGCAGGTGGTGCCGGTGCGAGTGACGGTGATTATGGAAGAGAGCACGCCAGTGGCAAGTGGGCATTAAGCATCGTTCCGCGAGCTTCGATCTGCTCGTTTCTCAGTTCTCAGTTATTATCCTCGCTTGGACATTTCAAGGATTACCCGCTCAAATTATGAGCGCGCCACTATGAGCGATCAGAACAGACAATTGTTTGGCACGGACGGGATACGCGGCGTGGCTGGCGAATTTCCGCTGACCGAGGAAAGTGCTTACCTGATCGGGCGTGCGCTGGGGCACGATCTGTTGCAGGGGTCGTGGAAGGCGCAGGCGGTATTGGGGCAGGATACGCGCGAATCGAGCGGATGGATCGCAGACCGGGTGGCAGCTGGGCTGGCGGCGGTGGGCGTGGAAGTGCACAGCGCGGGAGTGATCACGACGCCGGGCGTTGCTTATCTGGCGCGGGCGCGCGGATTTGCGGCGGGAGTGGTGATTTCGGCGTCACATAACCCGTGGACGGACAACGGGATCAAAGTCTTTTCCGGGGATGGATTCAAGCTGACGGATGAGCGAGAACTGGCAATCGAGAAAGAAATCTTCGCGCTCTTGGCAAGGCCGGGGGCGATGGACGACACTGCGATGAAAATTGCGGGGCCATCCCTGCCGGGAGAGGCGGTGCTACGGAAGGCTTACATCGAGTCGCTGGCGGGCAGCGTTTCGTCTGATCTGAGCGGGTTGCGCGCACTCGTGGATTGCGCTAATGGAGCGGCTACGGCGGAGGCTCCGGAATTGTTTCGCAGCATGAGAATCCAGGCGACCTTTACTCATGTGACGCCGGATGGAAAAAACATTAATGAAGGTTGCGGGGCGTTGCATCCGGAAACCCTGGGCAGGGCCGTAGCCGAGTCTGGCGGAAAATTTGATCTGGGCGTGACGTTTGACGGCGATGCCGACCGGGCGCTGTTTTGCGATGACGCGGGCCGAGTGGTGAATGGAGACGGAGTGCTGCTGCTGACGGCGCGCGACTTGCATCAGCGCGGCAAGTTGGCGGGCGACACGGTCGTGGCCACGACGATGTCGAACATGGGAGTCGAGATCGCGCTGAAGAAGGCGGGCATCCACATGTTGCGGGCGAATGTGGGCGATAAATACGTTCTTGAAGAGATGCTGAAGACAGGCGCGACTCTGGGCGGGGAGCAGTCGGGGCACATTATCTTTCGCGATGGGGACGCGACTACGGGCGACGGATTGCTGACCGCGTTGCGGGTGATGGACGTCATCGTGCGTTCGCGGAAGACGCTCGCGGAGTTGGTAGCGGATTTGAAAGTTTTTCCACAGAGAATTCTGAATGTCAGGGTGCGGGAGAAGATTCCGTTCGCGCAGGTGCCGGAAGTACAGCGGGCGATTGATGCCGCCGAGCGTGAACTGGATGGCAACGGGCGCGTCGTGGTGCGCTACTCGGGGACCGAGGCGCTGGCGCGAGTGATGGTGGAGGCGGAGTCGGAAGAGAAGATGCAGGCGCTGACCGCGGGGATTGCGGGGGAGATTCGGAAGACGCTGGGAGTGTGAACGGTAGCAGGAACGGAAGATGTCGATAGCGTCACGCGCGGCTAGCGCCGGCAGATATTGCGATTTACCATAAGCTTAGGGCGATCACCTCTAGAGCGAACGCTCCTGACCAGAGGATGGTGCGGATTGTGTGTACGCTCTCCCAACGGTTCCAAATCTCCCTCATGTTTTCTGGTGGGGCCTCCACGCTCCACGTCATTAGCTGATTGTTGATCGGGATGTTTACTCGCAACGTGAGGGCAGCTCCCGCGATCATGGCTCCTGAAGCCACGGCTACAAGCCAGAACTGAGAAGTATTCCATTGAGCTCGCACTATGATCAACCAGCCCAGTCCGCTCAGGATCGCAGCCAGCGTAAGCGGTGGCATCATGCGCGCAAAGTGAACGTGCTGGATCCGTTGAAATTGGAGAAAACTGGATGGGCTCAAGGAAGGGCGGGCGAAAGTAGCTCCCATACGATCACCGAAAAGAATGCCCGCTAATATGCCGGAAGATAAAATCGCAATTATTCTCACTATCGCTATAGCATTCATCTGGAGCCTCCGTGCACTGCAACAGGTGAATGGTAGAGCCTGCGGTCTCCGCGCGACAACTGTATTTATCGACTGAGGCCCTCGCCGTGGGCTGACTGCCATCGCGTCTGGCTGCAAGGCTCCCCCTGTCTGAATCTGATTAGGAACTCTCCTCAGGAGGCCGCAGGCCGACAAACTGCTTGTAGAGCAAGAGGTCGTAGACGATCTTCAGTGTTCCGGCCAGATAAAATGGCACGCTGATCAAACGCGGGCGGGCAAAGAGAAATCCTACAAACAAGGGACTGATGGCTGCGCCCGTGGTGCGCGCCACACCCGTGATTCCCGCTGCCGCGGAGCGCTCCGCTGGACTAACCACCGCCATCGTGTAGGACTGCCGGGTGGGCACATCCATTTGACTGATGCTGAATCGCACCAGCAGGACCGCGACCGCCAGCTTCAGGTTGGGCATCAGCGGGACAAGAATCAGCAGAATGTTGGACGGAAGGTGCGTGGCGACCATTGTGTTGATGAGCCCGAAGCGAGAGGCGAGCCGGGAAGCGAACAGGGATGATAGTCCTGCAAAGATATTGGCCCAAAAGAAAATGACGCCGAGTGTTCCGGGATCTACACCGAACCGCAGGTAGAACCAATAAGCAGCAAAGCTCTGCACCACGAATCCTCCAGCAAAGGAATCGAGCGCGAACAATATTGCGAGCTTAGCCACCACACGGCGGGAGCGGCCGAGTCCCAAGAAACTCCTTAGAGTACCGGTCGATTCTTCTCCGGGAGCACTCACTTCCGCCGCGGCTGAGAGGCGGGTAAAGATGAAGGCCAACGCGGCGCCCAATGCGGCGTAACAAATCACTACGACACGGTAGCTGACCACCGGCACGATTGATGTTTTTTGCAATGCGTGCGTAAGAGTGCCTCCGCAGAGAGCCCCGATCGCGGTCGCCAATGAGCCCGCGAGCGTGTACCAGGCAAATACCTCTGTCCGGGCCCGACCGGGTATAACATGCGAGAGCGCTGCCTGCTCAATCGAGAGAAACGGCCCAACTTCATTGCCACTAGGGCTTATGACGCCAATGGTGCCCGCCAAAATCAGGAGCAAGAAATTTCTGGTGAAGGCGAAGGCGAGACCGGCAGCAGCCATCAAGATAGCGCCCACGAAAAGCATGCGCCGCCGGCCGATGCGATCGGCGCGAGTCGTAAGGTAAAGGGAGACGACTGTGTCCCCGGCCAGAGTCAGAGTGAGAAGCAGGCCGGTTTGGGATTCGCTGAGTCCGAGGCCGATCAGATAGAAAACCAGAACGACCGATAGCGAACCGTAAGCAAACAGGCGTACGAATCGGGTGAGGAACAGCAGCCATCCATCCCGCGTGAGAGTTCTAAGAGCACTGGGCAGAGGGTTGGTGGTCAGCATGTTATCCACACGCGTTTAGGTCAACTGTCGGGATTGCCGGCACACCAACATGACCCGAACGGCAACGTCGCGGGAACGCTGCAGGGCAATTCACATTCATATGCGCTTCAGGTAGACATCAGTATAGGGCAGCCCGCGGCTGGTTTGACTAGCTCCTGCAATCGGGCGTAGGCTGGCGAGTCTTGGACAGGCACCTCCGGTGCCTACTTTGTCTCGGAGGAGGAACAATGGTTTCCATCACCGCTTTGTGGCTTCCGATTCTGCTTTCCGCTGTGATCGTGTTCGTCGCCAGCTCGATCATGCACATGGTGCTGCCCTACCACAGAAGCGATTACCGCAAGCTTCCGGATGAAGGCAAAGTGACCGACGCTCTCCGGGCGGTGGGCGTGACTCCAGGACCGGTTTACAGTTTTCCGCACTGCACGCACAAAGACATGAAGTCGCCGGAGGTGGTGGAGAAATTCAAGCGCGGGCCGGTTGGCTTGCTGACTGTGTTTCCCAGCGGACCGCCGGCTATGGGGAAATTTCTTGGGATATGGTTCGTTTACTGCGTCGTGGTCGGCATTTTTGTGGCTTGTGTCGCTGCGAGCACGCTTGCCTCCGGCACTCTGTACCCGAGAGTGTTTCACGTGGCTGCCCTCGCCGCCTTCCTGGCATATGGGGTCGGGCAGATTCCTGACTCGATCTGGAAAGGGCAGACGTGGGGAGTGACCGCGAAACATGTGTTCGATGGGCTGATCTACGCGTTGCTGACGGCGGGGACGTTTGGTTGGTTGTGGCCGAGGTAGGATCACTCGAACAGCGGCGCTATTCGCGCGAGCACCTCGGCTATGATCGCGTCGGGAATACTTTCCAGCTTCCTTCCGCCGCGGGCGGCGAGATCGAGGGCGCGTGGCTGGTCGCAGCGGATGATCCCCGTCGTTTTGGTTTCCGTCAAAGGTATCGCGAAACCTGCGGTGCGCGCGAAGTTGCCTCCGCTCGTGATTGGTAGAACTACAGGGACCTTCGTGATCCGGTTGAAGGCCTCCGGTGACACGATCAGCACCGGACGGCGGCCTCTTTGCTCGTGGCCTGAGCTGGGATCGAGACTGACTAGCCAGATTTCGCCGCGCTTCATTACTTGCTGCATCAGATGAGCTCGCCGCCGACGGGCTTGCTATTGAGCCATTCTCGTTCTTGTTTTGAGCCTTGTCTCGAGCCTTGTTTCGGGCGGCGCGCCTTGGGATCGCATTGGGCCAGTAATTCGTCCAGGGTATAGCGTGGACGCGGCCGTGGCTCTACTACAAGACGGCCACTTTGAACCGCGATGCCGACCCTGGCGCCAGGCTGCAATTGCAAGACGGTGAGCAGCGCGGGCGGGACGGCCAACATGACCGAGCCTCCGACCTTGCGCAGGTTGGTGGTGTGCATTGGAGTTCTCCGAAGTTATACTCTAGTATAACATAAGTCCGGAGTGGCTGCTTGCGCCTCGCTGCGCTGGACGGGCGAGGCGCCCGTCCCCACACATTCAAAACCTTGGACAGCCGACGCGGCTGTCCTCACATTCCTCCTTGACACTAGTTAATCTAAATCCCGCCAGTTCGGGCCTACTTCCATCTCTACCAGCAGCGGAACCGCTAGGGCGTGGACTTTTTCCATGTGCTCGCGGACTAGCGATTGCATGGTTTCCACTTCTTTCTCTGGGACTTCGAAGACCAGTTCGTCGTGAACCTGCAGCGTCATCCTCGACCTCAATCCGCGTTCTTGCAATGCAGCGTCAATGCGGATCATGGCTACTTTGATTAGGTCGGCTGCGGTTCCTTGCAGGGGAGTGTTGACGGCGGTTCGTTCGGCGAAGCCGCGTTGGGTGAAATTCTTGCTGTTGATGTCGGGGATGGGGCGGATGCGTCCGTGGAGTGTTCTCACTTTCAGGTCGCGGCGGGCTTCTTCCAGCGTTTTGTCGATGAAGGTGCGGACGCCTTTGTACTTCTCGAAATAGTTGGCGATGAATAGCTTCGCTTCGGCGGGCTCGATGCCGAGATTTTGCGACAGGCCGAAGGCGGAGAGACCGTAGACGATTCCGAAGTTCACGACCTTGGCCTGGCGGCGGTGGTCGGGCGTGACCATGAGGGGAGGGACTCCGAAGACTTGCGAGGCGGTAAGAGTGTGGATGTCGTCGCCGCGGCGGTAGGCCTCGACCAGCAGCGGATCGCGCGAGAAGTGGGCGAGCAGGCGGAGTTCGATCTGCGAATAGTCGGCGGTGAGCAGGACGTGGCCGGGTTCGGCGATGAAGGCGGCGCGAATGCCGCGTCCGAGTTCGGTGCGGATAGGAATGTTCTGCAGATTCGGATTCGCCGAGGAGAGGCGGCCGGTGGCGGTTCCGGTTTGGCCGAAGGTGGTGTGCACGCGTCCAGTAGCCGGGTTGATCAGCGCGGGCAGAGTGTCGACGTAAGTAGACTTCAGCTTGGTGAGCTGGCGGTAGTCGAGAACCTTTCTGGCGATGGGATATTCCTCCGCCAAAGTTTCGAGGACGTCTACTGCGGTTGAGATGGTGCGTCCCTTGCCGTATTTCACCGGCTTGGGAAGGTTCAAACGATTGAAGAGCACGTCGCCGAGCTGCTTGGGAGAGCCGATATTAAATTCGGTCCCGGCGAGCTCGTGGATTTCTTTCGCCTTGGCGCCGCTCTCGCGCTCGAGTTCAGACGACATTTTAGCCAGCGCTGTGGTGTCAATCTTTACTCCGGCCTGTTCCATGCGGGCGAGGACGGGGACGAGCGGCAGATCCATTTCTGCGTAGAGCCTGGTCAGTCCAGCCTGCTTAACGTCTTCCCGAAGAGCGGTCGTCAACCTGCCTGTTACGTCGGCGGCCTCGGCAAGATCGCCGCTGAGTTTGAGATTGAAGCGGCGGAGAGCAACATCCGCCAGGCGATGCGAGGAGTAGGTGGGATCGAGCAAGTAGGAATAAAGCATGGGATCGTGTTCCACCCCTTGCAGATCGATGCCCAGGGAATCGAGGGCGTGAATCGCGGCTTTGTAGTCGTGTACGGACTTGGGCGTGGTTCCCCTGCTCAGGATGGATCGCAACTTGGTGGCGCCGCTGGCGGAATCCAGTTTGACGATGGCTGCCGAGCCCGCAGCTGCCGAGATGGCGAGGCGGCGAGCGGCGGGCTCGCGAGGCAATGCCGGGGATGAGTCGTCGGTGAGGGCAAGCATTCCTGACTGAGGTTCTTCTTCAACCACTTCCTCTTCGTTCTCAGAGATGGATTCTGCCTGTTCCACCGCGATGGCGAGAGCGGCTTCCGGACCGACGGCGTCGATGAGTCTCTCTACTTCATCGGCGGACGCGGCTTCGTTGTAATGAGTTTCAGTGACCTGAACCTCAGGCAGTAATTCCTTAAGCAGAGAAGTGAATTCCAGTTCGGCGAAAAGTTGACGGAGGAGATCGAAATCGGGCTCGCCGGCGCGCATCGCTTCGACGTTTAACTCGACAGGAACGTTGGTATCGATGGTGGCCATGCTCTTGCTGAAGAGGATGGTGTCGCGATTGTTCTGAAGCGATTCGCGATAGGTTTTCTTTTCCACTTCGTTGGCGCGGTCGAGCGCCTGCTCCACGGTGCCGAAACGTCGGATGATCTCGACCGAACCCTTGTCGCCGATGCCCGGTGCGCCGGGAATGTTGTCGATGGCATCGCCGCGGAGGGCCATGACGTCGACTACGCGTTCGGGAGGCACGCCAAGAATTTCTTCGACTTTGGCGGCGTCGCAGATCAGATTGTCTTTGGGAGGATTCAGGATCTGAACATCCTGATTGACAAGTTGCATCATGTCCTTGTCGCTGGAAACGACATAGACGGGATGCCTGGCGGCCGCGGCTTTGCGGGCCAGCGTGCCGATGACATCGTCGGCCTCGAAGCCCGCGAGTTCGAGGATGGGGATGCGGTAGGCCTCGAGGGCGCGCCGTATGTAGGGAATCTGCTGCGCGAGATCCTCGGGCATCGCGGCGCGGTTGGCCTTGTAGCCTTTGTATTCAACTTCAGTAAAGGTTTGGGTCTTGATGTCAAACTTGCGGACGGTGGTGATGGCCTCGGCCTGTGTGTCACGGAAAGTCTTGGCAGCGACGTCGAAGACAGCTGCGAGATAGGCGGGAGAGAAGTCGTCGCGCAGTTTACGCAGCATGTTGATGAAGACGTAGGCTGCAGCGGTGGGAAGTCCGGACTTGGTGGACATGGAGCGCTGGCGCGCCATGGCGTGGTAGGCACGGAAGATGAACGACATGGTGTCGATGAGGAAGATGCGGTTGGGCGCGGAGGCTGGCTCGGGACGTTCCCTGGGGGATTCGGGTGCCGGAGTTTTTGTTCGGGGGGGCAAGGAAGTAGTTTAGCAGCCGGACCGGGCAGGCGAGGCCGGACAAACTCCACAGCCAGAGTTGCTCAGCAGGTGCTAGAAGTCCACTCGGAAGTCAGCTTCGACTACTTTTGCCGGGCCCTTGGCGGTACCGCGGAAGACCAGGTAATACTTTACCGGCTGACCGAGGGATGGCGGAAGGTCCAGGTTAACAGCTTGATTGTGGGAACCCTCAACGGAAAAGAGCGCTTCGCTGGGGCGGTTGCTTGTGAGATCGGCATATTGGTCTGCGTTCACGATGAGGAAGTCCACGTTGGCTGTATTGTCGGATGCGCCATGCACTTCGCGGACGAACGATTCGAAGATCCCGTGCAGATGCGGCCTGACGGCATGCGGGGGAATGTCGAAAGGAAAGATAGCCGAACTCTTCACGGAGAAGGTCTTATGCAGAACGGTCTGACTTGTGCCCACAGGCGAAGGGGCGACGCGATCCATGGGAAGCACTTCTTCGGCTGGTGGCTTAGTTTTCTGGCAGGCACTCGTAGCCAGGACAAGTGCGGCGACGAGGAAGGCGATCAATGGCCGGATCCGCGTCTCTTGATTCATGAGTGAGCGGGTTTTCCATACTCCGTGGTGTAATGCAGTTGAATTTCGCCGCAGGTGCCTTGCTCGGCGGAATAGACGACGCAGGTGTCGAAGGGGCGGGAATAGACGTGCACGCTGACGGCTCGCTGATTGAATTCGCGGGGATTAAAAACGCGATGGACGGGGGCCAGCGGATCGACAGCGCAGGGATGCGACACATTCATCTCGACGGTTTCAGTCGCCATAATCGTACACTTGCCGCACGCAATGTCCTGATACACGACGTGGAAGTTCTCCACCATTAAACGGCCGATGGGGACGGCCATCCAGCAATTCTGGTCGCGGTGGTTGTGGACGGAACTGGCCTGGCCGACTTCCCAGCAGACAGCGATCAACTCATAGAGAGGGTTCTTGTCTATCAGGTTGCGCGTGTAGTGCTGGCGATCCCAGGTGAGATAGGGCGCGAGCGAGTCGGGATTCAGCGGCGTGTCTTGCAGGAATTTGCGCACTTGCTCGGTGCGATCAAACGCAGCCTCGGGAAACTTGCGGAGTTGCGCAACGAAATCCTGAACCGGAACCTGCTTTATCGCCGTGGCCATGGACTGCTCCCGGGAAAGTATAACGCAGCGGGTGCGTTATTCGAGAGGCAACGACGATCTTAACCAAAAGGGACGCCGAGGCAGCAAATCACTCGATGAACATGCAGTCTCCGTACGAGTAGAAGCGGTAGCGCTCGGAGACGGCGTGTTCGTAGGCGCGAAAAACACTTTCGCGGCCAGCGAAGGCGCTCACCAGCATGAGCAGGGTGGATTGCGGCAGGTGAAAGTTCGTCAGCATCGCCTTGACTACTTTAAATTCGAAGCCGGGATAAATGAAAATGTCGGCGGCCGCCGGGCCTGCCGAGACGGTCCCGGCACCGAGGCGGACCGCATGTTCCAGAGTACGAACGGTAGTGGTTCCGACGGCGATGATGCGACGCGAAGCGTGGAGAGCCTGATGGATTGTGGAGGCAGTGCCTGTGGAAATGAAGTAAGACTCGGAATGGATTTTGTGATCTTCCACCCTCTCGACGCGCACCGGCTGGAAAGTCCCCAGGCCCACGTGCAGGGTGATTTCGACGGTCTCGGCTCCGCGCCGGCGGATGCGGTCGAGAATTTCCGGAGTGAAGTGGAGACCGGCGGTTGGGGCAGCCACCGATCCACATTGTTCGGCATAGACGGTTTGGTAGCGCTCCCGGTCGTCCGGCGAATCTGGGCGGGAGATGTAAGGCGGGAGCGGGATGTGGCCGATGCGCTCGAGGGCGGCGAAGAAATCCTCCACGTGCTGAAAGGTGGGATGAAAACGGATTTGACGCTCGCCGAACTCTGCTCGGGCGATGACCTCGGCCCTCAATTCATCGCGCTCCCCGAAAAATAGGTGTTCCCCGACGCCGATCTTGCGGCCAGGCCGCACCAGGCATTCCCAGTCGTTGGGATCGGTGGAGAGCTGGCGCGTCAGCAGAACTTCGATGCGGCCGTGGAGGTAATCGCGGGCCGCCGGATTGTGCGGGCTGACAGGCTGGGAGCGGACACCTTCGCGGCGGCCATAAAGCCGCGCGGGAAATACGCGGGTATTGTTGAAGACCACCAGATCGCCGGGCTGCAACAGGTCCGGAAATTCGCGGAAGAGGCGATCGGCGTACTGGCCGCTCGTCCGCCGCAGGTGCAACATGCGCGAACCGTCGCGGGCACCGAGGGGTTCCTGAGCGATGAGTTCGTGGGGCAGATCAAAGTGGAAATCTGAAACCAGCACGGTCTCAGATTATAGGAGGAGTCGGGTTGCAATCCGGCCTGGGCCAAGCCTGAAGGTTCGATTTTCTTCGGTAAATTTACCTGTTTTTCCTGCTAAATTTGTTTGTCTGTTAGAGCAAGGTGCGATACTATGCGAAGGCTGTAGATTTAGCCGCTTGCCACTCCCCCTGAGAGAGTATTTCCATGTCCGCTGAACGCAAACACAGGGAAGAAATTGTTCGCTACGGGCGCATGCTTCATGAGCGCGGTTTCGTAGCGGCCATGGATGGAAATCTGTCGGTTCGGCTGGACGACGAGCGGATTCTGGTGACGCCGACCTGCGTGAGCAAAGGCGCCATGCGGGCCAGGGATATGGTGATCGTCGACCTGGAGGGCACGCGGGTCGCGGGGCGGCGGAATGTCACCAGTGAGATCGGGATGCACCTGCTGGTGTATCGCATGCGGCCCGATATTCAGGCGATTGTGCACGCCCACCCTCCGACCGCAACGGGATTCGCCGCGGCAGGTATGGCCCTTACCGAACCTTTGGTTTGCGAAGTGGTGATGGGGCTGGGATGCATTCCGCTGGCGCGTTACGGCACGCCCGGAACCTCGGAACTGGCGAAAACGCTGGAGCCTTACGTACCTCACTACGATGCCATTCTGATGTCGAATCACGGCGTCGTGGCCTACGGGGATACGATTGAACACGCCTACATGAAGATGGAAACGGTGGAACACTTCGCGCAGATTGCATTGGTCACGCATTTGCTGGGGCGTCAGCAGCCGCTGAGCGGAGTCGATATCGAGAAGCTGATGCTGGCCCGGACGAAATATTTCGGCGGGAAGATGGCCGCGTCGATGCCCATTGCGATGGTACGGGAGCCGGAGAAGGTGAGCTAAACCAAGGCCTCGTTGCGCCCGGCGGAAAGCCGAGGGCGGCTGTCCCCGTTGATTTCCCCTTTGCAACGATTTTTCTTCCCCCAGATATTCCTCTCTTCTGATTTATTCACCTCCGATGCGAAAGCGGAAGCCGGCACGGAAATTGACGGGCAGTGACGGGTAGCCGACCACTTCGTTGTAGCGGCGGTCGAGGGCGTTCTCGACGTTCGCGTAGGTGGTGAGGCGGGAGTTGATTGCATACCAGCCCCCAATATCCACTCGCGCGTAGCCCGCCGCGTGATCCATGGGGATTGGCGAGACCAGGAAATCGGAATCAGGCCTGCGTCCGACGATGCTGGCGCCTAAGCTTGCCCCCCAGCGGCTGCCCAGGTATGAAAGCAGCACGCTTCCCGAGTGTTTGGGACGACGCAGCAAGGGACTTCCCGGCTGGTGCTGCGCGTCGAAAGCAAAGGGCTGCTCGAGAATCTGCGTGGACGCGTAGTTATAGGCAGCGTCGAGCAATAACCGGGGTAACAAACGGCCGCGAAATTCCACTTCCGCTCCGTGCGCGAAGGACTTGTCAATGTTCTCGTATTCACCGGTGAACGTGATTGGATCGATGATGGCGAAATCTATTTGATTGCGAAACAGATTGTTGAAATAGATCGCGGAGAAGGCATACTTTCCCGACAGAAATGACTGTTCGATCCCAGTCTCGAAGGCACGGTTTTCTTCAGCCTTCAAATTGGGATTGGGAACGATTCCTAGGCCGGTGGCCAACGACTCTTCGAAGCGCGCCTCTTTGATGCCGGTAGCGTAGGAAAACCGCAGCCGCGTCCCGGAAAAGAATTGGCTGCCGCGCAGCGCCAGGTAACTCAACGCCACTCTCGGCACGAATTTGTTGCCGAAGGTTTCGTTGTGAACGAAGCGGCCTCCAGCCACCACAGACAATCTGCTGATCTGCAACAGCTGCTGGGCGTAGACCGCGTGGTTGCGGCGCACCCCGTGAGGGATGTGCGGCGCGGTGGGGTCACCGACAAATGCGTTCTCGTCTTCAAATTCGTAGCCGAGGGTGGTGTGGGTCCAGCTGCGCTCGGCGTAGTCTCCCTGATAGTCGAATCCGGCTCGATTGAAATGGTCGACCGCGTTGAAGGGACAATCAAGGAAAACAAAGTTCACGGGATCGCAGCCTCGATCGGGAACGGTGTCTTCGTTCTGTCTCCTGTGGTTGTATTCAAAACCGATCAGACGGTGCTGCCAGCCCGATGGGCCGTTTAGGGTCAGTTCGGCGCTAGACAAAAGATCGTTGGTGCGGGCCTGCTGATCCCTGTCGGGGGCGAGCAGCGGCTGGTTGTTAAAGTCCCATTCACCCTGCACACCGGTGTGACTGTTGGCATGCCGCGCGCGCACGCGGAGCACCGCATTCGGGCTGAGCTGCAGGCCGACGTTGCCTCCCTGCAGCGAGTTGGAGTATTCGTCATTCGGGCCTTTGCCGGCACTGTTGAACTGATCGCCGAAAAAGTTGAAGTCCCACCGATCGCGTGCGCCCGAGACGCTCGCAAAACCATGGGCGGTATCGAAGTTTCCTCCATCGCCGCCAAACCGTAACTCGGGTGTGTGCGTGTTGCCCGTCGTGCTGAATGCCTGGACCACGCTGGTCATGGCGTCAGACCCGTAGAGCGTGCTCTGGGCGCCGCGAGCGAACTCGACCCGGGAAACCTCGGACAAGGGAATCACGCCGAAATCCATGGTGCCACCGGAATCATTTACCGGCACGTTGTCAATCAGCACCTTGTTGTAACGGGAATCCCCACCGCGTACAAACAGTGAAGCTAAGCCACCGCGCTGACCCGAGGTGTCCACAATCGCTCCGGGCAGGAAGCGTAGCGCATCGGAGGCATCCATCGGTTGCATGACCTGGAGTTCCGCGGCGTCCAACAGCGAGACACTCGCTCCCGATTCGGCCGCGGGGACGGGGGTTCGCGTGGCGGTCACCACCACTACCTCCGTGGCCGGAGCCAATTCGAGTTGGGCTGTAACAGGATCTGGGCGAGGGGCCGTCACGCTGATGGTGAGGCGGGCGAATCCAGGCGCCAGGACCTGCACTTGGTAGTCGCCGTTGGGCACATTTCCAAACGATGCACTTCCGTCTCCGATGGAGGTGGCAGTATGCAAAACAGCTCCGTCCTTCTTGAGCAGCTGCACCTGCGCGCCTGGAACGGCGGCGGATTGAGGGTCGATGACTTTGACTGCGAGATCGGCAGCGGATGCTGCCGCGAGAGCCACGAATACTAACAACGAAGCGCAAAGTGCGCGCATAACCATCCTCCTTTTCACGCGAAAGGGGTTAAGGTGGACGGTTTACGCCGGTCTCCTGGCTTGGCGAGTGAGGATGCTGTTCGGTGAAGACTCAGAACATCCGGTTGCTTGCAGGCGGCCTTCCCGGGATTGCTCCCAGTGGACGGCTGCGATTTTCTCGCTTACAGTTGCGCGGCAGCGCGGGAATTGCACCCGCTTCCCTGTCTTCGCCACAAGGCAAAGACGCGCAAACCGAAGGACATTTTCAGAGAACGGAAATACTCGTTTGAGGAATTTACCGGGACGGAGCGGTCGAAGTCAACCTCCAGAGCTGTAAAAGGGGAACTCCGACGTGCCAACCTTGCTCAGGTTGGCTTCGGCGAATTCGCGGATGCGGTCGAGCGAATTCTGCAGCTCTTGTTCGTAGCGACCGAGGTCCCCGTCGCTCGTATCCGGAGGAACCGGGATCAGTTTGCCGATACGCATCAGGACACGGGAGAAAGGTTTGGGGATGATGAGACGGTCCCATGTGTTTAAGACCCAGGCTTTGTCGACGGCCATGTGAAACGTGGTCATGGGAACAGCGGAGGAGCGAGCCAGGGCGACCGGGCCCGGCTTCACTTTGTAGCGTGGGCCGCGGGGACCGTCGATGCTGAAGGCGACGGACCAGCCCTCCTGCAAGGCGCGGCGCAGCCCGAGTACGGCGCGTACGGCGTTGCGGCTGCTGGAGCCCTTGACGGCGACGAATCCGAATTTGCGGATGATGCGTCCCATGTATTCGCCGTCGTAGCTGTTGCTGCTCATCACCCGGACGCCAAGATTGCGGCACACGTAGGTTGCCGGAATGATGCAGGCGTGCCAGAAAGAACCGATCAGCGGCCGCTGTTCGATAGTCTCTTGCGCGCCCTCTTCGCGCGAGACACACACGCGCAGCGTGGGGCCAATGAGGCGGATGAACCAGTATCCCGCAGTGATGATGATGCGCAGGACGATGCGCTGGCGGAGAGTGAAGCGGCGCGAGGCGGGGGTGGACTCGGCGGCAGCGGGCGCTTCGCGAATTCTGGCTTCGGGCACGAAGGTATTGTATCGGGAAGGTCTAAGACTCCGGGCCAAAAGAAAAACCGGACGCTGGTCGCGGCCGGTCGGATAAAACCATCCCTGATGGTGCCGCTAGGGGGTCAGCATATATAGGGTTCCGTAGTTCGCCGTCCCGCCGGTACCTGAGGTGCCATAGATCGTGCCGGATGCGTCTAGAAGCAGAGGTCCCGCTGGGTCTCCCGCGCCCGGTAGCCCAGTGAAGGTGAACAATAAGGAAAACACGCCTTGCTCGGTAATCTCAAAGAGCGTGCCCCCTAGATTGCCCGCGGGCCCGCCTTGTAAAGTGGTACCGAACAAGTTCCCTTGAGCGTCGCGAATCAAGGAAGACTCGGGGTACCCGCCATCGGTCCCCACGAAGAAGTGCAACACCGCTTCGTTGCCATTTGCATGGACCACAAAAACGCTTCCGCCATTGGCTGGGCCGCCCAGGAGGGTGGTTCCGTAAAGATCGCCGTTGGGAGTTCGAAGCAATGGTGCGACTGGATCGTAGCCATCCGCGTTGCTGCTTTGCGGCCCGAAGCTGTGGAGTACGGTCTCGCGGCCGCCGGGTTCCAGCTTGAACACGCTACCGGAGTTATTGGATCCGCCGCTTGATGTTGTTCCGTAAAGATTGCCCTCCGAATCGATAATCAGGCCGGCTTCCGGCCCGAAGCCATCCGGATAACCGATGAAGCTGTACAGCACTTTCTCAACACCGTGTTTATCGATTTCAAACACTGTGCCTGAGCGGCCAACGCCGCCCATTTGGGTCGTACCATATAAGTTGCCCTCCCGGTCCGTGACCAAGGCCCCTGCCGGAAGTGCGCCATCGGCGCCGCCGACGAAGCGATGGAGCGTTTTCATGTGGCCCGCGCCATCGATTTCGAAGACGATGCCGCAGCCTTGATAACACACCCGATTACGGACACCGCCATAGTAAGTTGTACCGAAGAGGTGACCCGAGCCGTCCATCACCAGCCCGGCTACCGGCTGGCGGCCATCGAGCGGTTCTTGCCCGAAACTGTGCAGCACGGTTTCGTTTCCAGAAATATCCACCATGAAGACGGTCCCATAATCGAAGGCCCCGCCAACGTAGGTGGTCCCGTAAAAATTCCCGGCGGAATCTCTTACTACCCCGGAGGCCACAGGTTCGTCCCCAGTTGCTCCGGTGAAACTGTAAATCACGCTCTCGGTATAAGTCTGGGCTTGAGCCAGCACGCGCAACGCCAGAGTCAGTGAGACGGCAATCGTAAACGTAAGGTGCATTCTGATGCTCACGGGAGTGCTCCTCAGGGACGCATGTAGTGAGCGAGGCAGCATCCCTCGCCAGCCAGAAGAGTGGCGGACGTAAGATGCGGGAATAAGTCTGAAGGTTTACGGGACGACGGCTGTTAGCTTTCCAGGTACGCGTCGATCCACTCTTTGACTTTGTGGCGGCGGTCGTCGGCGGCGTCGAAGTGGACTCCGAAGGATTTGCTTTTTCGCCAGGTCACGACACCACGAACGCAAACGCGCGGCAAAGTAAGCAGGGAAAACGAGATTTCTACGCTGGTCCCAGAGGGCATATCCTCAGCGCTCTTCAACGACATGCCGCCGGAGCTGACCTCGACGCTCGAGGCGGTGAGGCGATGACCGTCGTTGCTGACCACCGTGACCTCGGTCATGATCGGGATGCGGGCGTAGCGGCGGAATTCGTGGAGCACGAGCATATGCGTGGCGCGCACTAGTTTCATTGCCGCAGGCCGCTCCAGCGGCTCCTGAAACATGGCGTTGATGCCGTACTTGGAATAGCGCATGGCTTCCTGAGCGCTGCCGCCAAGGCCGTAAAGTACCAGCCGGCTGTTGGAGGGAGAAGTGCGGGCCGCTTCCATGACTCTCTCGGCGCCAGGGCCGAGGTTGATCACACAAGCTTCAAATTTCTCCTGGCGCAAGCGTTCCGCCGAGCCGTCGGAGGTTACGACGGTCTCAATGCCGAACTGACGGAAGCACTCGGTAAGCAGATAGCGGGAAGATTCCTTAAGGTCGACGAGGGCAGCTCGCGCCGCCACCTTCTTGGTGGAGGAAGTGGGTGTGAGTGCCGGGGCAGTGCCGAAGGCTTTTTGCATGTCAGCGGCCGGTTTCCAGTACGAAAGTTTATTGTGTCGTGCTTCGAACAAGATGAAAAGACCCTAAGGGGCAGGCCGGGGGTACAAAAGTGTCATTACCGGGGTTGGACTGGTGAGTGGGAAAGTACGAAAGGCCTCCAATTCCGGTTATTAATCCGTAGCGGCCAGTTGGCTGCCAACGCTGCTCAGGAGCTTCTCCGCGGCCTCTCCGGGATACTGGGTGGCAAAGTCTTCATCCAAAATGAGCAGGGAGACGGCCGGATCAATCTCCTCAATTGCATCACGCATCCTTGGACCAGCGCCGGAACAGCAGTGCGCCGTTAGTCCCGCCGAACCCGAAGGAATTCGACATCGCATATTCAAGCTTCGCCTTGCGGGCCTGATTGGGGACGAAGTCCATGCCAGCGGTGTCGGGATCCTGGCTTTCCAGGTTGATGGTGGGAGGCAGGATCTGATCGCGCAGGGCCAGGATGGTGATGCCGGCCTCCAGACCGCCAGCGCCACCGAGAAGATGGCCGGTCATGGATTTAGTAGAGCTGACGGGAATCTTGCGCTCGCCAAAAAAATTGCGGATGGCGTGCGCCTCGAGCGTGTCGCCGATGGGCGTGGAAGTGCCGTGAGCGTTGACGTAATCGACCTTGTCCGGAGGGATGCCCGCATCGCGCGCCGCGTTACGCATGACGCGGAATCCGCCTTCGTGCTCAGGCGCGGGCTGCGTCATGTGGTAGGCATCGCCCGACATGCCATAGCCGGCAACTTCGGCCAGGATGGGCGCGCCGCGCCTTTGGGCGTGTTCGAGCTCTTCCAGCACCAGAATGCCCGCGCCTTCGCCCATGATAAAGCCGTCGCGATCTTTGTCCCAGGGACGGCTGGCCTTTTCGGGATCGTCATTGCGCGTGGAAAGGGCACGCATGGCCGCGAATCCGCCGACGCCCATCTGGGTGATCGCAGCCTCGGAGCCGCCAGCGATCATCACGTCAGCGTCGTTGTGCTGGATGATGCGGAAAGAATCTCCGATGGAGTGGGCGCTGGTGGTGCAGGCCGTAGCCGTTGCTTCATTCGGCCCCTTGGCCCCGAACCGCATGGATACATGGCCCGCCGCCAGATTGATGATGGCCGCCGGAATAAAGAATGGTGAAATCTTGCGCGGGCCGCCCTCGAACAGGGCTGTGTGCTCGCGTTCGATGATGTCGAACCCGCCGATGCCGGACCCGATGTGCACGCCCACGCGCTCGTCGTTTTCCGGCGTAATCTTCAGTCCTGACATCTTGAACGCCTCATCCGCGGCGGCAATAGCCAGGTGAATGAAGCGTCCCATCTTCTTGACTTCTTTTTTTTCGATGAAGTTGAGCGGATCGAAGTTCTTGACCTCGGCGGCGATCTGGCAGGCGAAATTAGTGGAATCAAACTGCGTAATGCGCGCCACTCCGCTCTTGCCGGCAAGCAGGCCCTGCCACACCTCTGGAGTCGTATTTCCCACGCCACAGATCAGGCCAATGCCGGTAACGACGACCCTGCGTCCCAAACTACTTGCCGCCTTTCGAGTGCTTGGAGATGTAATCGATGGCGTCCTGCACGGTGCGGATCTTTTCCGCATCCTCGTCAGGAATCTCGATGTCGAAGCCTTCCTCGAAAGCCATCACCAGTTCGACCGTGTCCAGTGAATCGGCGCCCAGGTCGTCCACGAACGACGCGCTGGAAGTGACCTCGCCTTCGTCCACACCCAACTGCTCTACGATGATCTGCTTAACTTTTTCGTCAACGGCTGCCATGTTTCTCCTCGCTTAAACTCGATTTGATCGAAATCCGATACCCGGAATGCAAAATTGCCCGCTACTCAGATGCCACTCTAACGGAAAAAAGGCGAACCTGTAGTCTAATTGCCCCGGTGAATTTGTGTAAAGGAAGAGCATCGCACGCGGGACAATCCTTAGCCACGCTCCGGATCGGACACTTGATCCTAAAGGCTGGCAGTTCTCGTGGTCAAACCGCCGACACGCTATGATTGGACGTTTTAGAACTCATCTTGACGGGAGTTCACTGTGAAACATGCGTGGGTGTGGTTTTTGGCATTGTGCCCAATGGCGTATGCGGGGCCGTGTCCGGCGGGACAGCCGAAGGACGGGAGCGCGCTGGTCCAGAACGAGCAAACATGGGCCAAGGCTCTGGAACAACGCGACTCCGCGACCTTGAGCTGCCTTCTGGCAAAAGAGTTTGAAGACGCAGGACCCGATGGAGCCCTCGAGGATCGCGACACAACCCTGACCAAGGCCGCCCAACATAAACCCGTCCATCATGAATTAACGGAGATGCACGCCTACGTCAACGGAGATTTCGGCTACATCCGCGGCCTGGCGACAGCAGTGGACGCACAGGGTAAGGCTCAAGCGAGAGTTCGGTTCACCGATATTTATGTTTACCGGGATGGACGATGGCAAGCCGTGGCCGCGCATGAATCGATGCTGCCGGCAACTCCCTAGGAGCTTGCGCAGAAACCTACAAACGCGTCCAATGACGTGGAAGAGCGGCGCTTCAGCGCCGCCTAAGGGCGCTAAAATCCGTCCGGGCTTCAGCCCCTGTGGTCGCATTTTTTCGTGCCGCACAGAAAGGATTCAATTTTCATGCGCGCAGTCGTGCAGCGTGTAAGCCACGCTAAAGTTGCTGTGAATGGCGAAGTCACAGGCGAGATCGGCCCGGGACTGCTCATCTTGCTCGGCGTCGGCCGCGACGACACCAACGCCGATGCGACGTACCTGGTAGAGAAAATCGCCGGCTTGCGAGTGTTTGAAGATGCCCAGGGAAAAATGAATCTGAGCGTGCAAGACGTCGCCGGAAGCGTGCTGACCGTTTCGCAGTTCACGCTCTACGGCGACGTGAGGCGAGGCAAGCGTCCCTCATTCGACGCCGCTGCCCCGCCGGAAAAAGCGCGCCAGCTCTACGAATTCTTCGTAGACCAGATTCGCGCCGCCGGATTGCGCTGCGAAACCGGTCGCTTTCAGGAAATGATGAAGGTGGAATTGGTGAACGAGGGGCCGGTGACGATCTTGCTGGACTCGGGAAAAGCTTTTTAGGAGCGGCACCGTCATCCTGTCTCTAACCACTTGTCATCCTGAGGAAGCGGAGTCCTCGGCGAAGCCGAGGACTTCCGACGAAGGACCTCTGCAACTTGCCAGCAGCACCGCCCGCCGCAAGCGGGCCACCCGCCTAGAACCGCGATCCCCAAAACCAGCTCCGCGGAGCAATCCTCGAACGAAACTGCTTGAGAGTCGCCAGTTGAGCGCTCAGCTTGTCTACGTCATATGTGTGATCCGCGTTGGCTGGCTGACCAACGAGGTAAACGGCCAGGTCACCGTGCTCCATCTGCTCAACCGTCTGTAAAACGTTGCCTCCTGGGCTATCTCCGAACGGCAGAAGTTGTGCAACGATGCCACCTAGGTGAACCTGCTTAAACTCAGGAAGCGTCGGGTAATAGTAGTCAGGCCCCCCCACTATGATTTTCGTTATCACGAAACCAGATACCCATTTATCGTGGTCCGGTTCGCCTTGTATGCGGTCTTTGTGGAACTCAATCTCTTCAATGCGCCAGTCGAACTCAGCCATCAGCTTCATGATCCTCTCATTGTCAGCACTTCGGTAGACGGCTTGTTGTCGCATCTGCGTGTAAAGGCCTCCGATTGCCGGAACCAGAATCGTTGAGATTACGACGATGCCAAGTTTTGAGTTCAGAAATCCAAGAAGGCCATGTGATTTGGCTCGCTTACTGCCATTTTCTTCCAGCTCGGACCTAACTTTTAGCCTAACCGCCTCTTCCAATCGAATCCGTTCCCTAGCTTCGTGGGACAGAGCAGGTCGAGACGTATCGTCAGGCATTATGTGTCCTCCTCTCAAATATCAAGGCGTCGCCGCAAGCCTAGAATAAAGTACACTTAGGGGCAAAGGGTAAATTTGAGTCTTTCTATCAGCGGTAACAGGCTGTATCTATCGGGACAAACCGAATTCGGGGAATTCGGAGGGGGGAATTCGGGGACAGACGGAACGTTCCCTGCAGCTAGTTTGAATCGCAACCCAAAGAGAAGCGCAGAGCGGCACACACCGCATTCATTCGTGCGGCACTAAGCTGCGCCACGCTTTTCCCCAGGCGCTGTTGCGACACCGTAACTGCATTGTGCAGGTTCACCACGCACGGGGACTTCATGCCGTCCTCTTCATTCTGGGAAAGTTAGGGAAAGACGAAATGTTCCGTTCTTTAGAAAACTTGTAGCGCCGCCGCACTCTTCCGTTCCCGATGCGGCCTCACCACAATCTCAACATCGTGATCAAGCGCCACCAGGAAGCGTAGCAGGCGTTCGACCGAGAACTGGCGAAACTCGCCCCGCAGCATCTTGGAGACATCGGGCTGGCGAACCCCAAACAATTCCGCGGCTTCCACCTGTTTGAGGCCCCGTTTTTTCAGGATTCTGTCAATCTTGACAACCAGCTGCGCTTTCACCAAATGCTCCTCGGCGTTGGGCACGCCGATGTCCTTAAAGACATTACCGCTTCCAATTTCATAGCTTTGTTTGCGGCTCATTGCTGTCCCCCCTTTGCCATCTGTTCGGCCTCACGTAATCTTTGCTTGATTAACTCGATGTCCCGGCGCGGAGTCTGCCTTCCGCTCTTCGATTTTTTCTGGAAGGCATGTAGAACATAAACTCGGCCGGAGTATTTCAGGGTGTAGACGGCGCGGAAGGTATCTCCGCGATAGTCCTTGATCACTTCCAACACTCCTGCTCCGCCGAAACCAGTCAAAACCTTCGCGTCCTCATGCTTGCTACCGGATTGAGCGACGTACAACGCATAGCCCACGTGGTCCTGCACTGGTGGAGGAAACTCCCGGAGATTCTTGAGGCTTGCGCCCAGCCAGATCACCGGTTTTAGCGGTGGACCATTCAGCATGCTGTTTGCAGTATAGTGATATCACTATATCAACGTCAAGAAGAAATATCTACAACTACTTTGCCTCGCACCCCAGAGAAAACCGCAACGCCGCACACACCTCATTCATTCGTGCGGGACTAAGCTGGGCCACGCGTTTCCCCACGCGCCGTTGCGACACCGTAACGGCATTGTGCAGGTTCACCGCGCACGGCGACTTCATGCCGTCCTCCTCATTCAGAACGACTTCCGATGGTACGCCGCGAATCGTGGAAGTGACTGGCGCAACCGTGGCGGTGGATAAATATGCGATGGCGCTGTCGCGAGTGAGCACGAGAACCGGCCGTTTCTTGTCCGGCGCGGCAAAGTCGTAGAGCCGGACCTCACCTCGCGCGATCCGGCCTCGCGCGATCCGGCCTCGGGCTATTCTTCCTCCGGTCACTCCGGCGGCCACGTGGCCTCCGCTTCCCATCCCCGCGCTTCCGCGTCGGCTTGTGACTGTCGCGAGTAGCCCTGGCGGTCGCGCTCTTCACTGGCTCGCAGCTCCAACCGGCGGAGATGTTCCCGCAGCGCGTCGCGCACCAAAGCGGACCGGTTTCGGTTAGTACGCTTCGCGGCCTGGTCGGCGGCGTGTAACAGCTTTTTGTCCAGCACGATTTGAACGATTCGCATATGTGGAATCCATTCCACAGTATACTCCACATATAAGACAGTTCAAAGCCAGCGCTTACATTCCAGAAGATGGTGGGCGGGGATTTTGACTTCCATCGCATCCAGCGCCAACCACTCACCCCTGCCCCTGCCCAAAGATTTCCACATCCCTTGTGACATCTGACCTTGCGGTCATACCACTTTTTAGTCCATCATTGTCCCAGCAAGGGCAGTACACGCGGCAATAACCACAGGACGCTCCCGGGCCAAGAATCGACCGGTAAGTCCCGTGCTGTCTAGATTTTAGTATCCAAGTTCTTTGACATCTATATTTTGCGGGCCAAAACATGCCTAACCCGATGATTCCCAAGATTGAGGGGGGGTGGGGGAGGGGTACCCGTGGTCTAGTTCCTAGACCAGGGAATCCACCTCCGGAAAAGCGCCCTGCAAAAATAAATATTCAGGCAGACTTCTAGCGCGCTTCGAGAATCGCATCCGCCACCCGCGCCGCCTCCACCGCCGCCCTTACATCGTGCGTTCGCAAGATGTGCGCACCCTTGAGAATCAAGGCGGTGTGAGCCGCGAGATTTCCGTGAAGCCGGTCCGCGGCGGCAGCGTCTTTTCCGTCTTTCGCCAAAGTGCGTCCGAGAAAAGATTTTCTCGAAGTTCCCGCCACCAGAGGAAAGCCGAGTGATTGTAAATCCTGAAATCGAGCCAGTAGAGGATAGTTTTCCTCGAAGCTCTTCCCGAAGCCGAAGCCAGGATCAAGCGCGATTCTTTCGCGGCGCACGCCAGCCAAAACGGCTGCTTCCGCCCATTCCCGGAGTTCGCGCTTGACCAGCAGAACAACATCGCCGGGCGGCGGCAAACTATGCCACTCCTCGGGACGCCCACGCATGTGCATCAAAACGGCCCCGCATTTTATTTCGGCAACCGTCTTAGCCATCAGCGGATCCCAGCGCAGCCCGCTGACATCGTTGACGATCTCGGCTCCGGCCGTCACCGCAGAACGCGCAACGCTGGCTTTGTAAGTGTCAATAGAGATGACGGCATCTGGCCGCTGCTTTTTGAGCGCCGTGATCACGGGCAACACGCGCCGCAGTTCCTCCTCGGCGCTGACCTCGACTTTCGTGCCGGGACGAGTAGATTCTCCGCCCACGTCAATGATGTCAGCTCCCTCGTCGAGTAACTGGAGCGCGTGATCGAGAGCTTTGCCGGAATCGAGAAAGAGGCCGCCGTCAGAGAAAGAATCAGGGGTCACGTTGACGATGCCCATGATCAGCGTGCGCTTGCCCAGTCCCAGCGTGCGCGTACCCAGGCTCCACTGAAAGACAGCTCGCATGCGGCAGATTCTAACTGAAAGGAGAAAGTTGAGCCGAACTGCGATTAACTTCGCCTATCTGCGACGAACCGCGGCTTCCCGCGAACGCATCGTCCGAAGCGCGCCGGGACCTGTGCCGGTGGGCGGCTTGCGCATTCCGTCGAGCAAGTCTTTGAGCACAACGGCGTTGTTGCGCCTCTCGTTCTTCGAGGCATACAAGAGCGTGAGACGTTTTCTTTTGTGAGCCAGGGAATAAAGTTTCTGCAGATCTTTCTCGGCTTCCGGACGCGCCAATTCCTTCAGGTAGCGCTTGCGAAACAGCAGCCATCGCTCGGGTTGCGCGTGGAACCACTTCCGCAATTCGTCGGAGGGCGCGAGATCGCGAAGCCACTCCTGCATGGCGACTTCAGTTTTTCGCAGACCGCGCGGCCACAGGCGATCGACCAGAACGCGCGCTCCATCGGCGCGCGACACCGATTCGTAAACCCGCTTCACCGCGACAGGCATGGCTTTCCGCTTTCCTCTATCATTGTAAGGCGAAGTAAGTCCGCGGGATTGCAGCGGGCTGTGGGAAACCGGGCACAAATGGTCGATCGAGTGGTGGTGATGAAGACGAAGAAGCGGTGGATCGAACGGAAGCGACGCCCGAGATTTGCGTTGGAAGTTAGCCGTTGGATTGCAGCAGCTCTGGCCGGATGCTTCACACTGGCCGTACTCTCAGGTTGCGATGTGGAGCGCCGCAAATCGGACGCTGAGCTCGGCCTCACTCCCCAGCAGGCCGCAGGCCGCAAGCTCTACGACAACTACTGCGACCGCTGTCACCGGCCCTATTCCACCAAGGGGAAGAAAGGTCCAGGATTGAAGGGCGTATTCCAAAACAGATTTCTTCCGCAGACTGGATTACCCGCCAACGACGAGCGTGTGGTCGATATTATTCGCAGCGGCCGTCCTGACATGCCGGGTTACAACCAAGTGTTGAGCCAACAGGATATTCAGGAATTGCTGGCCTACATGCACACGCTGTAGCGGGCCGACGGAATCAGCGGCGGGCAGTTGATTGTCTGTGGGATAATCTCCCGGTGAAACGGGCCTCGTCGTCAGAGACTTTTCGCAAGCTGCCCTCCGTGAATGAAGTGATGAACGTCCCCCAGGTTCACTCGCTTGTAGCGAGCTACGGCCGAGATCCCGCTGTCGACGCGGCGCGCGTGGTGCTGGACCGGCTGCGGCAGGAAATTGCGTCGGGACTGTTGGATGAAGATGCGCTGGAGCTTGCGCTCTCGGGCCTTGCAGACGCAGTCGAAAGCCAACTTCGTCAGGCTCTCGGTTACTCCCTGAGAACCGTAATCAACGCCACTGGTGTGATTCTGCACACCAACCTGGGCCGCGCACCGCTGGGCGAGGCGGCGATCGAGCACATTCGCGAGACCGCAGCCAGTTATTCCAATCTTGAGTTTGACCTTGGCGCTGGCGCTCGCGGCAAGCGCGATGTACATGTGAACCGGCTGTTTCAACGGCTACTCACTGAGGAAGTAAAGAATGGGATCCAGGCAAACGTCTCGACCATCGTCGTCAACAACAACGCAGCTGCTGTGCTGCTCGCACTGAACACGTTGGCTGAGGGCGGGGAAGTCATCGTCTCCCGCGGCGAACTGGTCGAGATTGGGGGCTCGTTCCGTATTCCCGACGTGATGGCCAAGTCGGGCGCAATCCTGCGCGAAGTGGGTACGACGAACCGCACCCGCGCCTCCGACTACGAGGCCGTCATCACCGAGCGAACACGGCTTCTGCTGCGAGTACACCGTTCAAACTTTGAAATCACCGGCTTCACCGAGCAGGCCTCTACGGCGGAACTGGTGGCGCTGGCCCGCCAGCGCGGCATTCCGCTGATGGAAGACCTGGGCAGCGGCGCGCTTTTTGACCTGCGCTCAATCGGTATCAGCGGCGAGCCGGGCGTGCTCGACAGCCTGCGCAACGGCGTAGACATCGTCACTTACAGCGGAGACAAACTGCTGGGCGGACCGCAGGCTGGATTGATCAGCGGCAGTTCAGAGTTGATCGCACGGATGAGATCCAATTCGCTGTTCCGGGCGTTGCGTGTGGACAAGCTGATCTACGCTGCGCTGGAAGCGACTCTTCTCGCCTACGTGCGACACGATCACGATGCGATTCCGACGCTGCGCATGATGCGGCTCTCGAAAGAAGCGATCGGCGAGCGGGCTGAGGCGGTGGCGGCGAGAATAGCCGTGCCAAAGTTGCACGTCGAAATTGTGGATGGTGAATCCCTCCTCGGCGGAGGCGCCGCGCCATCCTCCACCCTACCCACGCGGTTGCTGGCTGTGACTTGTGATGGCCTGAGTGCTGACGAGCTGGCCGCGCAACTGCGCGGTTCCGAGCCGCCGATCATCACGCGTGTCGAAGAAGGCCGCGTGTTGCTGGACTTACGGACTGTGTTTCCGGAACAGGACGAAGCAATCGAAAACGCTCTCGCAAGGATCGGACGGAATGGATAATTTCTTGCGAAAAGGAGTCTCTTATGCGGAAGCTGGCTTGGACAATATTGGCTTTGCTCGTAGTCACGGCTGCGGGCGTTCCGGCGCAGGAGCCTGTCGTCGATGCTCCGGGTCGCGGGCCGATCGACCAGGAACACACGAAGTGGATCGATCACGCGATGCGTTCCATCTCAACCATCAAGCCAGGGATGACACGAAAGAACCTGTTCACGGTATTTACTGAGGAGGGCGGACTCTCCACTCGCACACATAGGAGATATGTCTACAAACACTGCCCTTATATCAAGGTGGACGTGGAATTCTCTCCGGTCGACGATATGGATGCAGGCCCAGATGAGGATCTGCAGGACAGGATTGTCAAGATCTCAAGGCCGTACTTAGAGTACTCGATCGCAGACTAATCTCATTTCACCCTACTATTTCACCGTCCATCGAGGCTTCCACTATGATCATTGGCACAGGCATTGACATCGCGGAAGTTCCCCGCATACGCCAATCGATTGCCCGTTTCGGCGATCGCTTTCTTCAACGAATCTATACGGCGGGTGAAATCCGCTACTGCGACTCGAAAGCCAATCGCGTCGAGCGCTATGCCGCCCGTTTCGCCGCCAAAGAAGCTGCTATGAAGGCTCTGGGTACAGGCTGGAGTCACGGCGTTCGCTGGCGCGATTGCGAGGTTGCACGCCTGCCGGGCGGACGTCCGACGATTGCTTTTCACGGAAGGGCCGGCGAGATCGCCGCCCGGCTGGGCGTGAAAAATGCCACGCTATCAATTTCGCACACGGAAGAGCAAGCCATCGCGCAAGTCATTCTCGAAACCTAGCCGTGCCCAAACCGCAATCCGGCGGGCCTTCTGCTAGACTGACGCATTCCATTTCATCATGTCTGCAACCATTCAGTCTGCCACGCTGGCTTCGTCCGCCGAAATTCCCGACCGCACTCTTCTCGTAGGTCTGGGACTTACCAGTTTTGCCGCATTGTTGTTGGAGCTGGCGCTCACCCGCTTGTTCTCTGTAGTGCTCTTCTATCACTTCGCCTTTCTCGCGATTTCGATTGCGCTGCTTGGGCTGGGCGCAGGCGGAGTGTTTGCCTATCTGCTGAAGAGCCGCCTGGCGCGCTTCCCCACGCGCACCCTGTCGGCGTGCCTGTGCATGGCCAACGCGATTCTGGTCCTCGCAGTGTTGGAAATTGTGCTCCACGTGCCGGTCGCACTCACCGTAACCGGCAAGAATTTTCTACACCTGAGCGTTCTTTATCTCACGGCGGCGCTGCCTTTCTTCCTGACTGGATTGTTATTCTCGGTGGTTTTCGCTCGCGAGACCTGGCGCGTCTCCCGGCTTTACGGCGCAGATTTGAGTGGCGGCGCGCTGGCCTGCCTGGCAGTAGTTCCATTGCTCAACTGGGTTGGGGGGCCGAACACGATTCTGGCGGCCGCCGTGGTGATGGCTGCGGCCGGCGCGATCTGGGCAACCTCTTCAAGGGTGCGCAACCTCGCCGGAGGACAGGCGGTTCTGTTCCTGATCCTCATCGCGGCGAATCACTCGAACGGGCTGATTGATGTTGTCTATGCCAAGGGCATGTTTCGCGACCCTGCATGGGTGGAATTTGCCCGCTGGAATGCGCTCTCTCGAGTGGAAGTGGATCGGCAGGGCCGGGCCAAGGCCATCGTTATCGACGCTGACGCTTCCACTTACATCATGAACTGCGATCTGGCGCACTGGCGCGACACCGAGTGGGAGGACGATCTCATGTCGGCTCCGCCGGCGCTGGCCAACGTTCTGCGCCCGCACGGCGAGTTCGCAATCATCGGGCCGGGCGGTGGCGTGGATGTGCTGCGCGCCGTGGCCAACGGCAGCCCCAGCGTGACCGGCATTGAAATTAATCCCATCATTGCCGACACGATCATGCGCGGACGCTACGCCGATTACGCACAACATCTTTACGAACGTCCAGAAGTTCACATTCACGTAACCGATGGCCGCTCCTACCTGCGTTCCACACCGCAGAAGTTCGACGTAGTGCAGATGACGCTGGTGGATACGTGGGCCTCCACAGCAGCAGGCGCTTTCGCGCTGAGTGAAAACAATCTTTATACCGTGGAAGCCTTCCGGGAGTACTTCCAGCATCTCAAGCCCGACGGCATGATAGCCATTACGCGCTGGGAGTTTCGCCAGCCGCGGGAGGCGCTGCGCGTGGTCGCGGTGGCGATGGAAGCGCTGCACAGTCTGGGCGTGGCAAGTCCGGCGCGCAACTTTGTCGTGGCTTCGCAAGGCCCACTCAATGAAGACGGGATCCCCGTAGTTGTGCTGGCCAAGAAGACTCCTTTTACCGCGGAGGAGGAGGCCGCGGTGCGGGACCAATTCGACCGGTACGACGAACTGAGTCCGCTCTATCTGCCCTTAGAGGCGGCAAAAGGGGGAGCAGGCCCTAATCCGTTTGCCGATCTGATCGCGACCAATGATCCTTACCGCTTCGCGCAAAATTATGCCTACAACGTAGCACCCGTCAGCGACAATGCACCGTTCTTCTTTTTCACGCTCAAGGCCGGACAAATCCTCGGACAACAGGGGCTGCAAAACGGGATTGACTGGAAGGTGAATCTCGGCGTCCTGGTGCTGATTCTTGTTCTCGTAATTTCGCTGGCAGCAGTCCTGGCTTTTCTGATTCTGCCGCTCGCGCTCCAGACAGGGCGCCAGTCACCGCTTCCGCTGTTCTATTTCGTGGCCGTGGGTCTGGGTTACATCCTCGTTGAAATCGCATTCATCCAGCGCTTCGTGCTTTTTCTGGGACACCCCACGTATGCCCTGACCGT
Source organism: Candidatus Acidiferrum sp. (assembly GCA_035568115.1). Lineage (GTDB taxonomy): Bacteria > Acidobacteriota > Terriglobia > Terriglobales > Acidobacteriaceae > Sulfotelmatobacter. Next base: position 93,484 of record DATMOP010000033.1, on the reverse strand, counting down.
GGTCATCTTTCTCCTGATGCTCTCCAGCGGTGCGGGGAGTCTGATGTCGCGCCGCTGGCTCCCTCGCCCCCCAATGGCCTGGATGCCGATTGTCCTGGTGATCGCCGCGCTTGTAGCCGACGTCTTGTTTCTTCCCCGCATCTTGACCGCTTGGGTCGGACTGAGATTTGAGTACCGTCTAATGGTCAGTGGATTGCTGCTGATACCTCTCGGCTTCGTGATGGGCATGCCATTCCCCAGCGGCTTGCGCGCTCTGGCTGCGGGCTCCGCCTCCGATGCCTCCAGCCGAGCGGCAGAGCAGATGACAGACGGGGTGACAAACCAAGACAATGCGGTCGAGTGGGCATGGGCCATGAATGCTGCTGCCAGCGTGCTGGGATCTGTGCTGGCCATGGTAATCGCAATCCAGTTTGGCTTGAACGTCACGCTGGCCTGCGGCGTCGCCGCCTATCTGCTGGCCCTGTTGCTGCTGCCCGCCCTGCATCCCCAGCGTTCTTAAGAAAGCGCCCGGGTTTGCTATGATGCTGCGAGGGGCGGCAGGTACGGACCGTTCCATGCGCCGGTCGGAGGGAAATACTTGCCGAGCCAGAAGCAGATCAAATGGTCGCAACTTCGCGTCGGCCTCACGGTGATCTTCGCCAGCCTCGTCCTGGCGCTGCTTTTGTTCCTGATGTCCGGAACCAGCGGCCTGTTCTCGCATCGAATTACCCTGGTATCGTTCTTCGACAATGCCAGCGGACTGCGTGTAGGAGCGCCCGTGCGGCTGAGCGGCGTCGATATCGGCAATGTCGTCGGCATTCGCGTTGTGCCCGACAAGGACAAGCAGATCACTCCAGTCGAAGTGATCATGAAGGTCAGCACGAAGTACAGTTTCAACCTGCGTCGCGATTCGGTCACGACTCTCTCGACTGCCGGCGTACTCGGCGAAACGTTCATGGATATCGACAGTGCGCAAGCCATTGGCCCCGCGGCGCAAGATGGCGACACGCTCCCCACCCGCGTGCACCCCGACTTCAATGAAGTTGTGCGCTCCAGCCAGAGCACGCTCCAGAACATGGACGCGCTGCTCAAGCGTGCGGACCGCATCCTCGCCTTCGCCGAGAGTGGCAAAGGATCGCTGGGAAAGTTGATCTACGATCCCACTCTGTATGACCGCCTTTCACAAACTGTTGCGGAGCTTAAGAGCGTCGTCGACGAGATTGCCAAGGGACAAGGCAGCCTGGGCCAGTTGATAAACAGCAACGATGCTTACAACAAGTTCGTCGCCACCCTCGACAAGATGAACGCCTTGGTGGACGATCTCCAACAAGGCAAAGGCACGGCCGGAAAGTTCCTGAAGGATCCAACACTCTACGACAACGCCAACCAGACCGTCGCCAACTTGAAGCGCGTGAGCGAGGACCTCAACGCGGGCAAGGGAACAGCTGGAAAATTGCTCAAGGACGAGGAACTGGCGAAGAAGATCGACACCACCATGACCAAGCTTGCGGCGCTGACCAGCGACCTCGACGCGGGCAAGGGGACGGCGGGAAAACTGTTCAAGGATGAGACCCTCTACAACAACGCCAACCATATGCTGGAAGAGACTCAGAACTTGATAAAGGCGATCCGCCAGGATCCCAAGAAGTATCTCAGCATCAAGCTGCACATTTTCTGATTGAGTGATCGGGTGATTTTGTAATTGGGCGATTGAAGAACCTTGAGGGATTTCAATCACAAAATCACTCAACGACTCAATTCTTCTTCAGTGCTCTCCGATACCGAAAACTGCGCCCAGCATTAAAATCGCGAGCACGCCAAACGAGATCGCTCCGTACTTCCAATCCTTTTCGCGCAGGAAGAGAACGCCCGCAACCAGGACGCGCACCACAGGTGTCGCCAGCATCAGCAGCACGCCAGCGCGTTCAATCTCAGCTGGAACGCGGCCATGGATGAAGAGTTCAGCCAGCAATCCTGCCAGCATGATGAAAAAACATCCGAACGCCCCCACGCGCAACACCAGCGCGACTACACGATCGAAGGCTGGTTCGCGCAGGTGGCTCATGCGGCGCCTCCCGTGAACAAGTGCACGCACAAGTGCCCGGCGAGATAAAGCATGATCCCAACCAGCAGATAGACGACGTATTTTGTGTGAATGCGCGGTGCCAGCCGTGCGCCCAACAAGGAGCCTAGAAATACTCCAACCGCCAGCGGAGCAGCGATCTCCACCAGAATGTCTCCCCGCCGGTAGTAGACGATGGCACTCGCCGCAGCCGTCACTCCAATCATGAAATTTGATGTGGCCGTGGCCACTATCAGCGGAACGTTCATGAAGATGTACATCACCGGAACTTTGATGGGACCACCGCCTATGCCCAGCAAGCCGGAGAGTCCGCCAGCCACCAAGGATGCCGCCAAGCCAACTGGATAGCGTCGCGGCTCATAGGGAGGAATCACGGTCTCACCGTTGTTACTGACGGGAGCGTCTTCCTCATCTTTTACTTTGCCGCCGCGCAACAAAATTGTGACCGAGCTGTACAAAAGAAAACCGGCGAACAATCCCTCAAGAAGGTTCCGGTTGAAATACCCGACGAGATAGGCGGTGACCGCAGCGCCGAACGCGGTCGCCAGTTCGAGCGTCATGCCGAGACGGATGTCGGTGGTGTGGCGCTGTAGATGAACTGAGGAACTCGCTGCCGAAGTCGTGATCACCGCCACCAGACTCGTGCCAATGGCCTGTCGAATGGGAATTCCAAAGTGCAGTGCGAGGATGGGTGAAAGCAGAATGCCGCCGCCGATCCCGGTCAGCGCCCCCAGAAATCCTGCGAAGAAACCCAGTATCACCAGGAAGGTGCTCAGCATGCCGCGTTCTAGGACACCACCCGCGGCGTGGATGTGGACTCAGCCTGCTCGTGCGCATGATAGCTGGAGCGCACCATCGGTCCAGACTCGACGTGGCGGAACCCGAAGCGCAGCGCTTCATCCCGCAACTCGCGGAATTCTTCAGGCGTGTAGAAGCGGGCGATGGGCAGGTGGTCGCGCGAGGGACGCAGGTACTGCCCCACCGTAAGAATGTCCACGCCCCGACCGCCGAGATCGCGGAACACCGCCACCAATTCTTCCGTCGATTCGCCTAGACCCACCATCACGCCGCTCTTTGTCACCATGCCGGGAGAAATTTTCTTGGCATTCTCCAGCAGCGTGAGAGACCGTTCGTAGCGGGCGCCGGAGCGTACCGCCCGATAAAGACGCGGCACGGTTTCGGTATTGTGGTTCAAAACGTCGGGCTTCGCATCGAGCACGATCTTTAGTGGCTCTTCCAAGCCTTGAAAGTCCGGGATCAGCACTTCGATGCGGCAATCTGGAATCACCTCGCGAATCTCGCGAATAGTCTCGGCAAAAACCTTGGCGCCGCCGACGTTGTCGTCGTCCCGATTCACACTGGTCACAACGGCATGCTTCAGGCCCAGCGTGGCCACAGCCTCGGCTACCCGGTGCGGTTCGTCCCAGTCGATCGGATCGGGACGGCCCTTCGGGACGGCGCAGAAACCGCAGCGGCGGGTGCAGATGTTGCCTAGTAACATGAATGTTGCAGTCTTGTGATTCCAGCACTCGCCGATGTTAGGGCATTGCGCCGACTCGCAAACCGTGTGCAGCCCTAGTCCACGGGCCAGCTTCTTGAGCTCATGAAAGTTGTCGCCAACCGGAGCTTTGGCCCGCAGCCAAGCCGGCTTGGGAACACGCAAAGGCGGGTTGACTTCGATCTGAATCAGTTGTGAAGTTCCGGCCATCCTTTCGATTCTATCAGTTCATCCCACTTCGACTAACCCGTAGGTATGCTGCCAGCGCGTGCGCAGGGCAACTAAAGCGCGGCTGATTTCCACCTGCGTGACTTCGGAGTTTGGCCCCGCCATGACCGCCGCGGCTTCACGCTTGGCCAGTTCCAGTAGCTGCCGGTCGCGAATCAGGTTAGCGACGCGGAAGCTTGGCATCCCGGCCTGCCGCGTGCCAAAAAACTCTCCTGGCCCGCGCAGTTCGAGATCGAGTTCGGCGATCTGGAAGCCGTCGTTGGTGCGCACCATGGCGTCGAGGCGGCGCTCGCCTTCTTCCGTCACCTTGCCGCCAGTCATCAAGATGCAATAAGACTTGGCCGCTCCGCGCCCGATGCGTCCGCGCAACTGGTGAAGCTGCGCCAGGCCAAAGCGTTCCGCGTGCTCGATGACCATCACCGTGGCGTTGGGCACGTCCACTCCCACTTCGATTACCGTGGTCGCAACCAGAATCTGCAACTCGCCCTGCTGGAAGATGCGCATGACCTGGTCTTTCAACTCGGAATCAAGTCGCCCGTGCAGCAGCCCAACCTTCAGGTCGGCAAACACTTTCCCGCTCAGTTCGCGGTACATTTTGATTGCAGCCTTCAGTTCGGTCTCCTCGTTTTCTGCGATGACCGGATAGACCACATACGCCTGATGCCCTTTCACCACCTGCTTGCGCACAAAGTCCCAAACCTCGGGTGAGCGGTCGTCGGTGATTCTACGCGTGACGATGGGCGTGCGGCCCGGAGGAAGTTCATCGAGCACGCTGAGATCGAGATCGCCGTAGAGCGTAAGGGCCAGCGTCCGGGGTATGGGCGTAGCTGTCATTACTAGAACGTCAGGCTCGGCAAGTTTTGTTTCGGCTGCCTCCGCTTCCGATTCTGTGAGACCGACACCTTTACCTCCGCTGCCATCGCCCGACTTCTTCATCAACTTCAGCCGCTGTAGGACACCGAAGCGGTGCTGCTCGTCGACAATTACCAGGCCGGGTTTAGCAAATTCCACTTTCTCTTCCAACAGCGCGTGCGTGCCGATCACGAGCTGTGCGTTCCCTTGCGCGATGTGGCGGCGAATATCGCGCTTGCGATCGGACTCCAACGAGCCAGTCAGCAGGACGATGCGGTATCCGGCATTCTCCAGAATTTTCCGAGCGGAGAAATAATGCTGTTGCGCCAGAATCTCCGTTGGCGCCATCAACGCCACCTGGTACCCGTTTTCGATGGCGATGATCGCCGCCTGAAAGCCGACAATGGTCTTCCCCGAGCCTACATCTCCTTGCAGCAAACGCCGCATGGGATGAGGCTGTTGCATGTCATCGGCAATTTCTTTCAGGACCCGCTTTTGCGCGGCAGTGGGATGAAAGGGCAGAATTTTCTTGATCGCCTGGCGCACCCGGTCGTCCAGACGAAAGGCAATCCCGGTTTGCGCCTTCTGCTGTCTTCGCTTCAACTCCAGCCCCAACTCGGTGAAAAACAATTCTTCGAAAATCAAACGAATGTGCGCAGGCGTGCGCGACGACTGCAAATCTTCAAAGCTCTCTCCGGGCTCGGGCCAATGCACTTTCCACAATGCCTCCCGCGGCGAAACCAGCGCCAGGCGTTCGCGTACCGCTGCCGGGATGGTTTCGGCGAGTTCGGGAGTCAGATCGTCGAGCGCCGTGCGGATGACGCGGCGAAACCAGCGCGCCGTCACGCGCCCTTGCCCCGCCGACTCGTAGATGGGCACTATGCGTCCTACTTCGAGCGATGCCGCGGCTTTGTCGTCCGCAGCGTCTCCGGGCGCGTCGCCCAGCATCTCAAACTGCGGCTGGATGATCTGCAACTCTCCGCTGTGTGAGTCCTGCTCCACCTTGCCATAGAGGGCAATCAATTGACCGGCTTTGAACTTGTCTTGCAAATAGGTGGCATTGAACCAGAGGCACTTCAGCTTGGATCGACCCTGTCCCACAGTCAGTTGAAAGATAGGCATCCGGCGGGTGCGAAACAATCCGGAGTTGCGGACTTCACCAATCACGGTAGCCATTTCGCCGGCACGCAATTCCGCAATCCCGCGCGGATTCAGCCGGTCTTCATAGCGAAACGGAAGATAATTGAGCAGGTCGGCCACCGTGGCAATGCCTTTGGTGGCAAGAATCTCCGCCAGCTTGGGACCAATTCCCTTGACGTACTGCACCGGTGTGGTGAGTTCAAGCATGATGGAGGGTATCTGAGAATGTTAGCAGCAACTGGTCTCAGAAATGCGATGCCCAGAGTTTGGAGGTGTTATGACGATTATCCGCGGGCAATCAAAATTTGGCAGTAGAGTATGTGGATGGAAGGAACGACTATCGTGAATAGCGAATGAAATACCAACTAGTATTGCAGTTCGAAGCGAGCAAGACGGATGACTACGACCAACTGGTACTCCTTGAGGACGAGTGCATCGAGAGGCTGCAAATCGTTGCGATTGTTGATGGGCACGATTTTGGTGCGGGTGAATTCAATATTTTCCTGCGAACTGATGATCCATGTGCCGCCTTTAGGGAAGCGCAGGGCGTCGTGACTAATCGCGGGCTGCAGAATGTCATGCGGGCGGCGTATCGTGAACTGGCTGCTGAAGATTACGTGATTCTATGGCCTCCTTCCCTCACCGAATTTACTGTTGTGTAGGTGACCGCGCTGTCACCGAACCCACCCACCATGACCCCGGTGTCTAAACCCTCGGTGCTCCTAAACCTGCTCCAAGCTCTCCTCGCCATCGTCCTCGGCAACGTGGCCTACTTCCTCCTCGCCCCATCCCTCCCCCTTCCGCGCCACCGGCCCTTCCAACTCGACGTAGGCCTGCTCGTCGACTTCTGGTTCTGCATCGTTGCCTATGGCCTGATCCGTACGGCACGAAGGTGGAAGTAGCACCACTCCCGCTACGTTACTTTAGGAACCTGCTCAACCCGTCCCCCCACGTTACGATATCCCCTGAAGTATGAACAAAATCGCGGTCCTGTACGACGCGGGCCAGGCTGTGCTCTCCACCTTCGACTTGGACGAGGTGTTGCAGCGCATCCTCGGCATCGCGCACGACTATTTTCATCTGCGCAATGTGGCGATTCTGCTGCTCGACCAGCAGTCGCAGCAGTTGTACGTCCGCTCGCAGATTGGCTGGGACGAAGGGCAGGACAAGGTTTGGCTGGCTCCTGGCCAGGGAATCACGGGAGCCGCGGCACTCAAGAAGCAGCCCGTCTACGCCCCTGATGTCAGCCAGGACTCACGCTATTTCTGCTCCGCCAAGTCAACGCGCTCCGAACTCGCCATCCCTTTGATGGTGCGCGACGAAGTAGTGGGTGTGCTCGATTGCCAAAGCGATCGCCTGGATCCTTTCGATCCGGAGACCATCGATCTGCTCACGCTGTTCTCCACCCAGGCGTCCATGGCCCTGCAAAATGCGCGGCTGTACTCGCTGGAGCAACAACGCGCACGGCAACTGCAGGCCATCAACGCCATCGCCCAGCAAACCACGGCAGTTCTGGAGCTTGAAGAATTGCTCGATCGCGTTTGTCAATTGATTCAGGAAGCGTTCCGCGTCTGTCACGTCTCGCTTTTCTTGCGGGAGGACCATGACCTTGTGCTGCGGGCGCATCACGGAACGCTCACGCCGCGCATTCCGCAAGGCGGCCGTTTTCCGGCGAGTAATGAACCCTGGGCAAGCATTCTTTCCAGCGGCAGGACTGCAACGGAAAGTGATCTGCGCAGCGCCACCACGCTGAAGTTCTTCGCGGAATCGGCCTCGCGCATGCGCATTCCCCTGGTATCGTTCGGGCAGACGCTGGGAATTCTCGCCCTCGACAGCTCCCGGCCAGATGCGTTCCGCGACGGCGATCTACAGTCGCTCGAGTCAGTCGCCGACATCTGCGCCACCGCCATCCAGAACGCACATTATGTGGAACGCGTAAAACAACTTGCTTACCTCGACGGCCTGACCGGCATATTTAACCGGCGCTTCTTCGAATTGCGCATCATGGAAGAGATTGAGCGGGCCCGCCGCTACGGTACTGGCATGGCCGTCATCATGGCGGACATCGATCAGTTCAAACGTCTGAACGACGAGTTCGGACACGTGCTGGGCGACGAAGTGCTACGCCAGGTTTCGTCCCTGTTTCACCAGCAATTGCGCAAGATTGATGTGGTATGCCGGTACGGAGGCGAGGAGTTCGCGATTCTGCTGACTCAAACGAGCGCCCAGCACGCGATGAATATTGCGGAGAAACTGCGGAAGATGGTGGCCGGTTGGCAGTTCCCGGGCGTGCCGCGCACCGTCACCATCAGTGCCGGCACCGCCGCCTTCCCCGACCACGGAACCACCCGCGACGATCTGGTCAGGGCCGCAGACGCCGCCCTCTATGCCGCGAAGCAGGCCGGACGGAACCGCGTCTGCCTTGGGACTTCGATGCGCGGCCAAGCGGCAGGTTCTTAGCTCGCAAGGCTTGCGGGCTAAATATCGAACGAGTCGGCAGCCATCTCTTCGCGAAGCTCCTCCAGCTCTTGCTGCACCTTCTCGCGCTGCTTCTCGACTTCCTCCTGAACCTTGGGTGCAAGTTCCAGACTCAGCTTCTCGGCTTGCTCCTTCAGCTCTTTCTGTTGGTTGCAGAGAGCCCTGCGCAGTTCCAGCGAGGCCTTGCGAGTTTGCTCCGAAGCCAGTTCCATCTGGGGCTGGAGTTCAGCGACCTCGTCTCGCAGTTCGCTTAGCTCGACCTGGGTTTCCGCATCCAGCTCCGGCGCCTCCAGGCTCTCCTCAATCATCTCGCCCGATTCCTTGCGCTCGGGCAACGTGATGGTAAGAGTCTGCTCTTTCTTATCGCGAATCACTCCCACGCCCACCGATCCGCTAGTGTGAGAATGCAGGGCGTGAGTGAAGTCGCTGGTGTCGTGGACCGGCTGATCGCCGACGCGGGTGATTACGTCCCCAGCCCGCAGGCCGGCTTTGTCGGCGCGGCTTCCCTTTTCCACCGATCGCACCAGAACTCCATTTCCATTTTTGGCGCCAAAGAACTCACCCAGTTGCGGCGTCAGGTTCTCCACCATCAACCCGCTGCGCATCGACGAATGCACCACCACGACCCCAATGTTTGGAACATCGAAGTCCGGAAGGTTGGGGATCGGCGGAATCTCGACCTTGAAATTCTTGTCCCAGTCTCCATCTTTCATTTTCATATGGGAAAATTCGTTGCGGCGGTCGGCCAGTTGCACCTTGATGGTCAGGGGTTGTCCATCGCGGCTCAGCCCCAGCGAAATCACTCGTCCCGCGGGAGTTTCGTGGATCATACGCTGCAATTGCGACTTGCTTTCGATGGCCGTTCCGTTCATGGTCAGGATGACATCGTGTTCCTTGATCCCGGCCTTGCCCGCGGGAGCATCCTGATCGACCATCGTCACTTCGACGCCCTGTTCTTCCTTCAGTTTCAGCGCGCCGAGCCGGTCGGAACTGATGTCCACGATGTCCACACCCAGATAGGAACTCGTGCCCGAATCTTCGCTGGGAAAACCGAAGGGCTGCCCGGAGTCAACCTTCCATCGCTGTTCCGCTTGCGTCAAGTTGAGCAGCAAAGGCAGCAAAGCAATCGTCGTCAAAACGTGTTTTCGCATGGCCAGCCTCCTAAAAGTTGACTCAAATCTCGTGCTTACTGTTTCGCCCGCCTGATGCAAATGTCGCCGGTTGTGGTCCGAACTTTTAGCAAAGGTCCGCCGCCGTTCAACTTGCCTTCCGCGTTCAGCGTCCTCGGGCCCCACTGGTTGCCCTCGCTGGCGATGTGAATGTCGGAGAAGTCGGAAGTGATGTGGTGCCCATTTCCCAAATCCACGCTGGCGCGCACGGAAATGGCAACATCGGGTGCGATGTAAACGGTAATATCCCCGGCGGCGGTCTCAAGCATGGAATCGCTGCGCTCTGCCCCAGTGTTGATGAACTTCACCGTAATCCCGCCCGCGCCGGTCTCCACCCGGGCCGACGGAACCCCGTAGAGCTCAATGGATCCAGCACCCGCATTCGCGCCCACCCGCCCTTTCGCGGAAGTCAGGCGAATGCTGCCACCGCCCGTCTCGATCTCCGCCGGACCAGCGATATCGCCCAGGTTGATGCTCCCACCGCCCGTCGATGCCTTCACCCTGCCACCGCAATGCTTGATCTCAACGTTGCCGCCACCTGCTTCGATCACGACACCCATTCCGCCGGAAAGTACCATCACATTACCGCCGCCCGTCTCAGCCTGAATCTGCCCTTTCACCGAGCCAATCGTGATGTTCCCGCCGCCGGTCTCCAGCTTCAGATCTCCACCCACCGTCCCGACGTCGATCGAATCGCCTCCGGTTTCTATATTGACGGAACCGCCGACGTCATCCACCCGGACCTTCCCGCCGCCGCTCTCAATTTCCACCCGTCCGGTAATGCCCTTCGCTTCCACTCCTCCCCCGCCGGTTTCAATCTTGACGAGGGCAGTGTCGCGCGGAATATCGATTACGAACTCACCGGAGAATTTGCGCGGCCTTCCGCCATCCCACTCCGCCACGATCCAGGCGGTATCGCCCTTCACATAGGAGTTGATTTTGAACCCGGACTGGCGGCGCGCGTCTTTCTCGGATGAATAAGAATGACTGTGAACGACATAGCTAATGCCCTGCTGCTGTCCCCCGTGCACCACCACCGAACCCATGTCCAGCTTGACTCTCAAGTTCCTGGCCGCAGCCAGCGTGCCGGACATGGCCTGGGAACTGCCGCTATTTGTCTCCTGCGCCAATGCGGCCGGCGCAAGCGCGGCCAGTACACACAGCAGGCCGACGAATTGTGGCGAACGCTTCAAAATGAACCACCTCAGTTTCTCAAGTCTCGATCCATCAATCTGGTTCCATCAATCTGCTTCAATCAATCTCTGGCAACTGCGCCAGCATCGTTCGTGCCTGCGATTTGATGTACTGGCTCTGGTCCTTGGACGCCAGCGTCATCAGCACTCCCCGCACGCTGCCGTCGGCCTTGACAGGCTCAATCAACCGCAACGCTTCAGTGCGCACGCCCGGATTCGAATCGTTCACCAGAGCTTCCAGCACCACATCGCGGACGCGCACATCATTCTTCACAAAGCTGCCGAGACCATCGAGCGCCTTCAGCCGCACTCCCGGATTCGTGTCGTAGCGCAACGCGTACACCAGCGCCTCGCGCACCTGTGAAACATCGGGCTTCTGCGTCAGCAGGTCAACCGAATCCATGCGCACGCCCGAATTGTAGTTATTCCGCGCGGCAAACAGCAGCAGTTGCTGGATGCGCTGGTCATTCATCGATCCCTGCGTCTCCAGGGTGGAAACCGTGTCGTACTTGATGTTGACCTGATTCGTTCCCGGATCCTGCGTGATGGAACGGATGCCGGTGATCGAAGCCTCGGCGGGAGTTGCAGTCGAGCCGCTTGTCGCATTCGTAGGCTGATGGCCGAGCACTTTGTAGGAAGTCCCCACGCCACCGGCGAAGCCAAGAATCAGAATGGCCGACGCCAGCGCGGGCGAGAAGCGCACTTGCCGCAGCCAGTTTGCCGGATCGAACGCCAGACGCTGCCAGAAGCGCCCCTGCTCGGCCGTCTCCAGTGCCTCCTGCAGCCGCATGCGCGAAGCCGCCAGCAGGTTCGGGGTGGGCTCATCCGCCCGTTCCTGCGACAGCAGAGCGTGGAACTCCTGCTCCGCCTTCACTTCGGCGGCGCAGTCGGCGCAGCGCTCCACATGCTGCTCCAGTTCATGACGAGCATCATCAGCCAGCTCGCCGTAAACATGCAGCGTGATATTTTCTCGAACCCATTCGCACTTCATAGCAACCCCGTTTCAAGGTTTCTAAGGTTCCAAAGTTTCAAGGTCTTTGAAACCTTGAAACATTTGAAACTTTGAAACCTTCCTTACCTCATATCCGCCAACTGCCCTCTCAACTTCTGCGTAGCCCGAAACAAAGTATTCTTCGCCGTTTCTTCCGTCGTATGCAAAATCTCGCCTACGGTCCGTAACTTCAATCCGTGGTAATGCTTCAACTCAAACACCATGCGCTCGCGTGGAGTTAACTTTTCCAAGGCTCCAGAAATCCGCGCTCCCAACTGCCGCCGCATCAAATCGCGCTCCGGATTCGCTCCCGCCCGCCCGTCGGGCACCTGCTCCAGCAGGTCGTACTCGCCACCGTTCCCGTCCTTTGCCACCGGAGCATCTTCCTTGCGCACCGTCTTCTTACGAAGATGATCCAGGCAAAGATTGGTCACGATACGGTAGATCCATGTATAGAACGAGCACTCGAAGCGAAAGCTTCCGATGTTCTTGTAGGCCTTGAGGAAGGCGTCCTGATAGACGTCCTGGGCGTCGTGCTCAGTGCCGGTGAGATGCAGCGCCAGCCGCAAGACCGCCTGATCGTAGTGACGCACGAGTTCCTCGAAGGCGGCGCGGTTCCCGCGTTGCGCCTCACGGATGAGGATCGTATCGTCGATGCGGCGTTCTTGCCCAGCCATGCGGCCCCGCGCGGGGTCATGGTCCTTACTGATTCCGTTACCGCTGACCTTCTCCGCTCGATACTTCGCTCTCGCGAGCGCCCGTTCACCAACCGCAAGTGTTATTGCCCAAACATCGGCCGGCATGTTTTGTCGTTTCCTCTACCGCCCGGTGTCAATGCCGTACCCAGGCTTGCATAGGAATAGACGGTCAGTCAGTGGAACCGTGAGCAGAAATTATAGGCTGGATTTATGGATTTCTGCTTGCGGCTCAATGGGTTGGATAGACAGGATAGGCAACAAGAGGGATAGACATATGTCGGGATAGCCGCCTTGACTGTCTGGCCGAGCGAAGCTCGACGGCGTCCCGGAGGGGCGCCCGAAAATAGCCCGCCGCTTCGAGCGGCGGGAGGGCTCTGGCGGGTTATTTTCAGGGGTGCCTACGGCACGGATTCGGAAATAGCCAGAAGGCGGTATCCATCTGGGTCGGTAGGGAGTTTGTTTAACTGGAGGAGCGATAACTTGCGGAGCCTCTTGCCACCAGCATAGACCCCAACGGTCCAATCCTTGAATGGGTCGTAGCCATCCGAGACTTTCATGCCGAGGAAACGAACGGTGCAACCGCGTCGAGTGGGGGGTATCAACAACGTCAGTCGGCCGTCGGGTGGAACAGGAAGATCCTCGGATTTGATTGTCGCCAAACGCAGGCTGTAACGCTCGGGCGACGCCGAGACGACTCTCACCCTTTCGTGAGAGGCCGGGCTTGGTGCAGGAAGAGCGTATGAGCAACCTAGCGAGCCGAGCATGAGGGAAAAGGCAATTGCTTGCAGAGACGAAGGCTTCATCCACCCGCGCACGGCTCCTCCGAGAAAATGCTACTCCGCCACCACTTCCTTCTCAATTACAACTTTCAAATGCGCGGTCACGTCCTTGTGCAGCTTCACCGGTACGGTGAACTCGCCCAGCGTCTTCAGCGGCTCGTGGAGCTGGATCTGTTTCCGGTCCAGGTTGATTCCCTTTTTCACGATCGCGTCGGCAATATCGCCAGAAGTGACCGAACCGAACAACTGATCGTGCTCGCCCGCCCGCTTCTGGAACGTCGCCGAGAGCCCTTCAAACTGCTTGGCCAATTCCTCGGCCTGTGTCTTCTCCTTGGCCGACTTGCGCACCGAGGCCGCCTTCATCTGCGCGATGACGGCTTTGTTCCCGGCATTAGCCTGAATGGCCAGCTTGCGCGGCAAAAGATAGTTGCGGCCATAGCCTTCGGCAACCTTCACCACGTCGCCGCGCGATCCCAGCTTGCTTACATCTTCTTTGAGAATGACTTCCATGATATGACTCCGATGTTCGATCTTGTTGGCCACGGATTCACACCGATCACCGCGGATAAACCAAAATACTTAAAAAGCTTTATCCGTGATAATCCGCGCAAATCCGTGGCTGATGCTTTTACGATGCCCGCCCGGCAAACGGCAGCAGTGCGATATTCCGCGCCTGCTTGATGGCCGCGGCCAGCCGATGTTGATGCGGCGAACACACTCCCGTCAACCGCCGGGGCACGATCTTGCCGCTTTCGGCCACGAACTGGCCGAGCAGCCGGTAATCTTTATAGTTGATGTCTGCGATCTTCTCGGTGCAGAACTTGCAAACTTTCTTGCGCCGGAAAAACTTGCGTCCACCTTCACGTGGAGGACCACCGGGGCCGGAACGGCCTCCACCGCCTCCGCCGAATCGCGGACGGTCTCCCGATGGCCGGAACTCGCGCGGTCCATCCCCGGCAGGCCGCTCCGGCCGCTCGGTTGGTGCTTTGGTCTCTTCAGTCATAACGCTCCTTCGTAAATCAGTGGCCAGTGGTCAGTGACCAGTGGCCAGTGGTCAGTGGCCAGCAAAACCGTTTCAAACCTGGAACTTGCCACTGATCACTGATCACTGGCCACTGTTCCTATGCCGTTGCTGGAGTTTCCGCTGCCGGCGGCGCGGGTGCTTCTTCCGCCACTGCGGCAGGCATCGCGCTCACTTTCTTTTTCGCGTCGCGCAGCTTCTTGATCTTGTCCAGACGTTTCTGCTCCTCGTCGATACGGACGGTCAGGAACTTGATCACAGGCTCAGTGACGCGCAGCCGGCGCTCCAGTTCGTGCACCACGGTGCCTGCGCCCTCGATCGTCATCAGAATGTAGACGCCCTCTCGGAACTTGCGCACCATGTACGCCAGCCGCCGCTTGCCCATGCGATCAATACTCTTGATTGATCCGGCAGCCGAAGTCACTGTGGACTCCAGGTTCGAAATCAGCTTCTCGAGATCTTCGTCCGCCATATCCGGCCGGACAATAAACATCAGCTCATAGGTACGATTCATTTGCCATCTCCAAATCTTAAGCGGTGGCCAGTGATCAGTGGTCAGTGACCACTGCCACCCGCGACCGCAGAAACCATTTTCAGCGCAGCTCTGTAGATTCTGATCACTGACCACTAACCACTGATCACTGATCTTCCTTCCGGTTAAAGCGGTTCATCGCCGCTGCCGGACCTTCAGTTAAAATCACTGTCACCGCCTCGCTCGCGGTGTCGAGCATCCCATCCACCACCGCCAAGTCGGCCTTGCGAAACGGCGCCAGCAAATACCGCTCGCCGTCTTCCACGTTGCGCTCTGGGGCCACGCCCATCCGGATGCGCAAAAAATCCTGCGTGCCCAGCGCTCCGATGATCGACTCAATCCCGTTATGTCCCGCCGAACTCCGCCGCGTATGAATCCGCAACGTGCCCAGAGGAAAATCCAGCTCGTCCTGAATTACGATCAGGTCCGCTTCCGGCTTCGCGTCGTGCTCCTCCACCAACTCCCGGACCGACATGCCGCTCAGGTTCATGTAAGTTTCGGGCTTGGCCAGCAGCACCGGCTCATCCCCAACTTGTATTCGCGCCGTCAGCGCCCGGCACTGCCGGTTCCTGATCTCAACCCCGTGCTCGCTGGCAATGCGATCCACCACCAGAAAGCCCAGGTTATGCGGCGTGAACTGATACTCGACGCCGGGATTGCCCAGACCAACGATCAGTTTCACGCCACCATCCCGAAGCCATGCAGCGAAGGGCCGCGCTCCGCGCGGCGGACAGCCGAGGGCGGCTGTCCCCACATGGTTCTATTTCTTCTCCTTCTTCTCGGCCTTCTTCTCCGCCTTTTCGGGCTTCTCGGCCGCAGCCTCCTCGCCCTCTTCTCCAGTTTCCGCCTTGCCCTTCTTGATAACCTCAGGCTCGGCCGGCACCGCTCCAGCTTCTGCCGCCACCGCTTCAGGCGTGGCCACAACTTCTTCCTTCACGCTGGTCACGTGGGCTACGGGCTGGTTCGCATCCGAGAGGAATTTGAGCTTCGGATTGTGCGGCAAATCCTCAACGCGCAGCACTTTGCCGAACGTGAGGTGGCTGATATCGACATCGATGTGGCTGGGGATGTCGCCGGGCAGACACTCAATCTCAACTTCGCGCAGCATCTGCTCGAGAATGCCGCCCTCGGTCTTCACGCCTTCGGCCACACCTTGCAGCACAATGGGCACGCTGACCTTCAGCGCCTTGTCCATGGCGATGCGTTTCAGGTCGATGTGCAGCAGGTGACCCTTGATCGGCTCATATTGCCAGTCCACGATCATGGCCTTGGTCTTCTCGCCGCCATGCAACGCGAGATCGAAAATCGTGTTATGCCCGCTGTCGGAGCGTAGAATGCGCAGCACATGCCGCGGGTCGACACTTACCGGCACCGCGTCCTTACCGGCGCCATAAACCACCGCCGGGATCTTGCCTTCGCGGCGCACTCGCCGCGCGTGGTTCTTCGTCCCAGCCTCGCGCGCCTGCGCTTCCAGAGTATTTTGTTCCAATGTAGTCGCCATAATTTC
Organism: Candidatus Acidiferrum sp.; assembly: GCA_035568115.1. GTDB lineage: Bacteria > Acidobacteriota > Terriglobia > Terriglobales > Acidobacteriaceae > Sulfotelmatobacter. The sequence continues at coordinate 77,336 of DATMOP010000033.1, read as the reverse complement.
AGATTCCTTCTGTAAGTATTACCAAGAAGCCCGATCATCCTGAGGCGGCGGCTTTATGGTCGCCGAAGGATCTCCACTGCACCCGGTCCCACATTTCCATTGCCGCCGCTAGATAAATAACTTGCTGACTGAAGTCTCTTCGTGATTGGCCTGAATCGCACGGCCAATCAATCCCGCGATCGAAAGCACGCGGATCTTGGGCTCCCGCTTGGCCTCTTCGGTCAGCGGGATGGTATTGGTGACCACGACTTCGCGGATCACCGATTTCGCAATATTCTCCACCGCCGGATGCGACAGCACTGCGTGCGAAGAGCAGGCATAAACCTCAGTCCCGCCGTTCTCGATCAGCGCCGCCGCGGTTTTCACCAGCGTGCCCGCCGTGTCGATCAAGTCGTCGATGATTAAGCAGGTCCGACCCTTCACGTCGCCGATCACGTGCATCACTTCGGCCACGTTCACGTCGGTGCGCCGTTTGTCGACGATCGCCAGGGCCGCGTCCACCTTTTTCGCAAAAAAACGCGCCCGCTCCACGCCGCCTGCATCCGGCGATACCACCGTCAGATTCGGCAGGTTCAACTTGCGAAAGTGATCCACCAGCACCGGCGATGCGAACAGGTGATCCACCGGGATATTAAAAAATCCCTGCAACTGCGGCGTATGCAAATCAACAATCAGCGCCCGGTGCGCCCCAGCGGTGGTCAGCAAGTCCGCCACCAGCTTCGAAGAGATCGGGCTGCGCGGCTTGTCTTTGCGATCCTGCCGCGCGTACCCAAAATAAGGCATCACCGCCGTAATCCGCCGTGCCGACGCGCGTTTCAGCGCGTCGATCATCAGCAGCAATTCCATCAGGTGCTCATCGACGCTGGTGCTCTTGGCGCCATCTATATGAGCGGCGCGGCACGTCGGCTGCATCACAAACACATCGCAGCCCCGAACGTTCTCCTGAATCTGCACATAGGCCTCGCCATCGGCGAAGCGGATCACCTGCGCCTGTCCCCGCTGCATCCCGAGAAACTGACAAACCTCGTCAGCCAGCGGTTCGTTCGCCGTCCCGCTGAAAATCTTGAACTTCTCGTCCACACGCGCGCGCTGCTTGCGGTCAGACTTCTCCTCAGGCATAGGCGGAACGCTCTTCTCCACCTTCTCTACTTTTTCGGCAGGCGTCACCAAAGTAGCCATAAGAAGTTCTCAGTTCCCCGTTCTCAACCCTGGCTTCAGCCTCTACTGAGAACTGAGAACCGGAACTGAGAACTGTTTTCTGGCTGGGCCGCTAGGATTCGAACCTAGACAAAGTGCTCCAAAGGCACTTGACCTACCATTAGTCGACGGCCCAGTAGGATTATTGGTTTTTGATTGATCCCGAAATATCGGGCATCTCCATTGTCAATCAACAATCAGAAATCAACAATCAAAAACTCGCCGCCAATACTGGCCTCGCGTCAGCGTAACCGTCACCTGCGCCGCCCACCCCTGCTTCCGCAGCCTGGTCACCGCCGTCCGCGCCGCTTCTTTCGAAGCGAACAGCCCGTACAACGTTGACCCGGAGCCCGACAGCGACGCATATTTCGCGCCCGCGCGCTCCAGCGCACGCTTACCTTCACTCAGCTCGGGATACTCAGGAAAGACGACCTGTTCAAAGTCGTTCTTGATCCCGGCCCGGACAAGCTCGAGAAGCGGATTCTCGGCCCGGCCCCTTCTAAAAGGAGCACCGGAGTATATCTCGCCCAGCCACGCCGAAAGCCCTCGGCCAAGCTCAACCATTCTATCGGATGCATTCGGAGCCGTCAATTTTGCAGGGTCTGCTTGTGTGGGGACGGCCGCCCTCGGCTGTCCGGCCGGGCGAAGCCCGGCTGTCCTCGCCCCCACTCCATCCGCGGAATCATTCCCGAGCCGGTCCCACTCGGCGAATGCTTTCGGCGTCGAAACCCCGACCTCCGGCGTCACCACCACGCACGCCATCTCCGGCAAATCCTGTAGCGGATACACCTGCTCGCCCCGCCCCAAGCCCAGCACCGTCCCGCCCACGAGAAACAACGGCAGGTCCGACCCAACTTCCGCTGCGATCCGCAGCCGCTCTTCCGCGGGTAAGGATTTTTTCAAGGCCCGCTCCAGCCCCAGCAACGTAGCCACCGCATTCGACGACGCCCCGCCCAGTCCGCCCTGCACCGGCAGCCGCTTTTCGATATGAATGACCACTCGCCCCCTCGCCCGCAGGACCTCCATCCCCTTCTCGACGATGCGATAGCAGGTATTCGATTCATCGTTGGGAACTCTTGGGTCTGCGCAGCGAATCTCAATCCCGCTGCCGCGCCCCACGCTCATTCGAATCACGTCATGCAGCGCAATCGTCTGATAGACAGTCAGCAACTCGTGAAATCCATCCGGCCGGGCAGCCCCAATGCTCAGCCCCAGATTGATCTTCGCGAAGGATCGGATCGTAACGGTCATGAAAGAACGATTGTAAATTCAATTCGCCGATGCCTAGCCAAGCCCTATGCAAGATTCTGCATCTTGACACCGGTTCACCGACGGAGGACACTCCTCAGATTCCTAGTTGCGCTCCCCCGCGCGCCCCAAAGGCGACCAACGTAGCCGTGTGGATAAGGATGCTACACCTGAGACCTCCAATGATGGAAGGAATTGCAAACCGCATTTCGCCCTTACCCTCTTCCGTAAGCGCTGCCCGTAAGCTTTGGTTTCGCGGCGCGCTGTCGTTAGCCGTCACGCTCGGGCTCACGGCAGTTTCCCCGGTTTCGCAAGCGCAGACTCTCACTGTCCTCTATTCGTTTGCGAGTTACACGGACGGATACCCTCCATCCGCTGTGATCCGCGACGCGGCGGGCAACCTTTACGGCACGACGTTCTATGGCGGCACGCCGGGCAATGGAACCGTGTTCAAACTGGATGCCAGCGGGAACAAGACGGTGCTGCACGCCTTCACTACTACGCATAGTGACGGGCGAAGTCCCAGCGCTGGCTTGGTTCTGCGTGGGCAGGATTTCTACGGCACCACGACAGCCGGGGGAACGTCCGCTAGCGGAACAGTGTTCAAGTTAGATAAGAACAGCAAGGAGAGCGTGCTGTACAGCTTCACGGGCGGAGCGGACGGGGGCAATCCCTTTGCGGGTTTGATACGCGACGCCTCGGGCAATCTTTATGGAACCACGTTCAATGGTGGCATCGGCAGTTACGGAACGGTATTTAAGTTGGACGCGACCGGCAAGGAGACCGTGCTGTACAAATTCACTGGCGGGGAGGACGGGCAAAACCCAGGGTTAGGCGTGGTGCAGGATGCCGCGGGCAACCTCTACGGCATGACCGGCATTGGTGGCGATCTCAGTTGTACCTACGACGTAGGAGGCGGCTGTGGAACGGTGTTTAAGCTGGATCGGAACGGCAACAAAACCGTGTTGCATAGCTTCAGCGGCAAGGCGGATGGGGCCTATGGTTCAGCAATGACTCTGGACGCGGCGGGTAATCTCTACGGTGCCACTCAGCTGGGTGGCGATCCTACTTGCGGCTGCGGCACAGTGTTCAAAATGTATCCGAACGGCGGGGAGACCGTGTTATATAGCTTCACCGGCGGAGCGGACGGGTCATCTCCAGTAGGGGAATTGGCTCACGACGCGGCGGGCAATCTCTACGGCACCACTCAGTTGGGTGGCGATCCTACTTGCGGCTGCGGCACAGTGTTCAAACTGGATAAGACCGGCAAGAAAACCGTGTTGCACAGCTTCGCGGGCGCGGACGGATCATATCCCTTCGCAGGTGTGATGCTCGATAAAGCAGGCAATCTTTACGGCACAACCAATACTGGCGGTGCCTTTGGTTTTGGCACGATCTTCAAGATCACCCCGTAAGATCACCCCGTGAGCTCGAGTCCGGCGACGGCAAATTCAAACGCATCAGAAAGGCAACTGTGATTAGAATTCCGAACTTTAGGTTCTGCGGTGCCGAACCCTGCCCGTCATTCGGCGGCCATACTCTGCCGTTGGCGTGTGCGATCCTGCTCGGCCTGGCGATGTTTCATCCATCGGCGCACGCCCAGACCCTCACCGTGCTTCATTCGTTTAGGGAGGCGCCGACGGCGGATCTCCGGCTGCGGGCGTGATCCGGGATGCCGCCGGCAACCTCTACGGCACCACTTATAGCGGCGGTACTCTGGGGTGCGGCATCGGGCTGGGCTGTGGAACTGTCTTCAAGCTGGATCCGACGGGCAAAGAGACCATCCTGCACAAGTTTACCGGCATGCCCGACGGGAATCTACCTGCGGCGGGTCTAATCCTGGACGCCGCCAGCAACCTCTACGGCACCACCTATGCTGGCGGCGATCACGACGGTGGAACGGTATTTAAAGTGGAGCCCAATGGAAAGGCCATCGTGCTGCACAGCTTCACTGGCCATCCAGACGGGCAGGGCCCTGTGGCCAGTTTGATCGGAGATGCAAAGGGCAATCTCTACGGTACAACCTACTACGGCGGGGATCCCGCATGCGGTTACGTCTGGGGCTGCGGAACGGTGTTCAGGGTGGATGCGAGTGGTAAAGAGACGGTAATGCATCGTTTCACCGGGGTCGACGGCGGATATTATCCCGCCGCAGGTCTAGTCCGGGACTCGGCGGGCAATCTCTACGGCACCACGTACACGGGGGGCGCTAACGGATTCGGGGTCGTGTTCCAGTTGGACAGCACTGGCCACGAGACCGTGCTCCACCCCTTCACCGGCGGAACGGATGGGGGATATCCGCTCGGAGAATTAATCGCGAGCGCCGACTTGCTGTTTGGCACGACCGGCGTTGGTGGAGCGTTCGGTTTCGGCACGGTTTTTAAGATGGACAAGACCGGCAATGAGACTGTGCTCTACAGCTTCACTGGCGGAGCGGACGGGAGGTCTCCGCTTACTGGACTGGTCCACGACACGGCCGGCAATTTTTACGGCACTACGGAGCAGGGCGGCGCTTTCCATTACGGAGCCGTGTTCGAGGTCGATAGCGCCGGAAAGGAAACCGTACTGCACAGCTTCACCTATGGAGCAGATGGGTCATTCCCTGTTGCGGGCGTGGTCCTGGATGCGGCGGGGAACGTCTACGGCACTACAAACAATGGCGGCATTAACGGCGAGGGCATCGTTTTCAAAATCGTACCCTGAGCGGCGCGCAGTCTACGGAATACAGCCACGGCAAAGGAGAATTACCATGACCGGCGCAGCACAACTTTCGGGCTCGAATTCTGTTCCACGTCGACGGTTGCAGAGTACCGCGTTGGCGCTCGCGATCGTCCTTCTGCCAGGGTTCCTTGCGCCGCCCTCCGCGCCAGCCCAGACCTTCACCGTCCTCTATTCGTTCACCGGTGGCGTGGACGGCTCCTTTCCCTCCGGCGTGATTCGCGACACTGCCGGCAACCTCTACGGCACCACTCTTTACGGCGGCCATCTCGCTTGCAGGCCGCCCTTCGCGACGGGCTGCGGAACCGTATTCAAAATCGATGCCACTGGCAAGAAGACGGGCGTGCATAACTTCGCTGGCGGTGCTGACGGAGCAAGCCCCTACGCGGGCGTTATCCGCGACGCCGCAGGCAACCTCTACGGCACAACGCTGATGGGCGGCGATGTCGCTTGCAACAGCGGCATTGGCTGCGGCACGGTATTCAAGCTTGATCCGAGCGGTACTCAAACCGTCCTCTACAAGTTCACTAACGTGCCCGATGCAACTGCCCCTGGAAGTTTGACTCGAGATGCAAAGGACAACTTTTACGGTATGGGCGACTACGGCGGGCTCAGCAACATCGGAGCGGTTTTCAAACTGGATTCCAGCGGCAAGGAAACTGTGCTGTACAGCTTCCATGGCACCACGGACGGCGCCTTTCCGTGGCTGGGCGTGGGTGTGGTTCTGGATGCCGCGGGCAATCTCTACGGCACGACGTGGGTTGGCGGTTCTTTCGGTAAAGGCACGGTGTTCAAGGTGGATTCCGCTGGCAGGGAAACTGTGCTCTACAGTTTCACCGGCGGTGCCGACGGTGCCCTTCCCCACGCGGGTTTGGTGCGGGACACGCAAGGCAATCTTTTCGGCACCACTCAGAACGGCGGCGCTTTCGATTTTGGAACGGTCTTCAAGGTGGATAACACCGGCAACGAGACTGTGCTCTACAGCTTCACCGGCGGGACGGACGGAGCAGATCCCTTCGGCGGCCTAATCCGGGACTCGGTCGGCAACCTCTACGGCACCACGTCGGGGGTCTCAGTCGGCTCCGCAACCGTGTTTAAGCTGGATTCCGCCGGCCACGAGACCATCCTGCACAGTTTCGCCGCAGGCGAGGGCTCTCCCTGGGCAGGTGTGATCCGCGATGCAGCCGGTAATATTTACGGCACGACAATCGGTGGCGGCACTGCTAACTTAGGCACAGTCTTCAAAATCGCCCCTTGAGCGAATTTGCAGGGCGGGCGCCCCTGCCCGCCAACGCCCGGCAGCATAGCAGCAAGAGAATAGCCCCGGCTTTAATTTCCAGCGGCTCAAAGACTTCCCCGCCCGACACACCACCTTGGTAATCTCGACCCCCATATCAAATGAGAGCACCCTAATAGTGATTCCAATCACACGAACCGGTAACGGTCCTCCCGCTGGAATCGAGTAAGACCGCAAACACGAGCGCTACCCGCCCCTAAGCGGAATCCTGTGAGCGCTATCCCGCAAGTTGGATGCAAGCCGTTGCGCGCGGACAAGCAAGCAGATCGACCCAAATTTCAGCCCGCGTTGCTCCGCGCCTTCGCAAGCCGCGAGCAACGGGCGGTGGGCTTTCAGGAGTTTTGTATGCGGACTGTGATCACTCGCTGTTCTTTGCTGGTTTGGCTCGTCGCTTTTTCAGCCTTTGCCCTCGCGCAAGACGACTATAAAGTCGTCTCTGTCACCGACGGTGGAACAATTTCCGGCACCATCAAGTGGTCGGGGCCGGCGCCTCGCCAACTGGATTTCCCTGTCACTAAGGACCCGCAGATCTGCGATCCAGAGGGCAAGAAGACCGTCAGCCTCGATCGTCTGCTCATCGGTCCCGAAGGCGGTGTAGCGAACACCATCGTCTTTCTCAAGAACATCTCTGCCGGAAAAGCGCTGGAACTCCCCGACCAGCGCCGTCACCTGGACCAGCGCCACTGCCGCTACATCCCGCACATTCTTCTCGTACCCGAAAAAGCAGCGCTGCAAATGCAAAGCTCCGACGCTACTCTTCACACCATCCACATGGACGGAGCCGCTACCTACAACCTGCCATTCCCTTTCCCCAACCAGATCAGCTCGCGCAACATGTCGACGCCCGGCTTGGTCAACCTGCGCTGCAATGGCGGCCATGTCTGGATGAACGCCGAGATGATGGTGGTCCGCCACCCTTACCACGCCGTCACCGACGAAAGCGGCCGCTTCGAATTCACCAACGTCCCGCCCGGCACCTATCAGATCGTCGCATGGCACGAAGGCTGGTCTCTCGCCGGCAAAGAGCAGGCCTACGACGTCCTGACCGAGCGCACCATACAGCGCCCCGTCTTCACCGAACCGAGGACATGGGAGAAATCTGTTACGGTGAATGCCAACCAGCCCACCACGGTAAATTTCGTGCTCGGAACAAGTAGGTAGAATGTGAGCTGGGATTGTGTGGTTTTGGACTGTGTGGGGCGGGCACTCTTGTCCGCCAACTGTCGGCAGCGCATGTGAAGCCGTGGGCCACTCCAGCCTTCAATTCCAGGAGCTTTAACCAGGAAGTTGATCCGTGTTAATCCGCGCAGATCCGTGGCAAAAGAACCTAGCTATCTCTCCCGCCGCTTGTACAGCACCGCAAACTCATACCCAGCATTCGCCGGAAACATCTCCGCCACTTTTCTCAATCTCTCGGCCAGCGCCGAGGGCGCCAGCAGCGGATAATCCCGCTCTCGCAGATCGTAGTAGTCCACATCCAGATAAAGCGATAGCAGGTAAATCGAGATCGTGTCGGAAAACGTGGCCTCGAAGTATTCGTTCTTGAAACGCTCCGCATCCGGTCCACCGGCCAACGCCAGCTTGCGCGCTTCCCAGGCATCCAGCGAAGTCTCCCCGCGGGTACCGGCCTCTACCTGCTTCCACGCCAGCTCGCTGAACTCGTGCGAAACTCCGGCAATCTCCACCAGCGCATGCCCCACGTTGATATAGAACTCAAACGCCACGGAAAACTTATCGTCGGTCAGCCGAGTCGAGATGAACACGCACTGCGAATCGCCCAGATTCAGGTTGCGATGGCATACCGCATTGTCGCTGAGCGCCACATCGTAGCGGTCCGCGATCAGGGTTTCTTCCCCCTGAGTGACCGTGAGGGGCACAAAATAGTAAGCCTTGCGCTTCAGGGACGCCGCAATCTTGCCCGGTACCGCCGCAATCATGCGCTCCAAATCAAACGAACTGATGGAACTCTCCCCGGCCGCGGCATAACACACCCCATTCGCCGCCTGCGAAACCGGCGTCATCCGGACGACATCCGCGGGGCTCCGCGTAATTGTTGGCGCTGCCTGCGACATTCTTGCTCTTTTATACACTACCCGCGAATTTGAGGGCTCTGAGCGATACTGACGAGACGACCAGCCCCATCTTCGGATCTCAGGCTCTGGCCGTTCCGTGCTGCAAATCGGACAGCCACAGCACCCCCACTTTTCCCTTGACGATCGCTCCAGACCGGAGTTATCTTTCACCCCTTCCCTCCGGCGCTGATCTGCGCCTTGAATCCTGCCACCGCGGTGTGGCACAAGCAGAGGTCTTTCTATGCGTTCCCCCGATGACTTGCATTTCCCCGATGACTTAGACACTTTTCTCAGGACTCAACCAGCGCCAGCAGAAGGCGGAATAACCAACAAAGACGTATTCGAAAGCGTTTGGAAGATCGTGCAGGAGTGTGGCGAAGAAGAGCGCCATTTCAACACGCTTCAAAGCGTCTATCGTGGCGTCGCGTCATCCTGGCTTCTGGCAACTTTCGGAGCCGTCGGCATCTTGTTGTTTGACAAGGATGGACACGTAGCCCACCCCTGGATGTCCGGTGCGATTTGCATATTAGGCGCGCTGGGGATCTGCCTGCTGTGGATGCTGGACTTGCACATCTACCACCGGATTCTGGAGGCCGCCTTTGACCAGGCCCTCGCGCTCGAAAAGAAATTTCCCTGGCTGATGCAACTCAGAAACACGGCCCAGAACTACACAAAGAATCGTGTGAGGGACAGATTGGCTTGGTACTACTTATTGACCAGTTCTGCCCCCGCCGCCGTAGGCGTCGGCCTGCTCTACCACTATGGTTATCACTGCTCCGCGCTCGTGTCTTGCGTCGCTTGGGTGATCGCCGTATTAATTCTGTTGAAGATCACCATAAACCCAGATCCAGTAGTCAACGCCTGAAGCCCATGAGGAAGCTGGGTAAGAATTGAATTTTGGCAGAAGACGTAGAGTGGGCCCACCGGACTCCAGCCCCGGCAGAGCCTGCCCTGAGCGAAGTCGAAGGGCGCGGCATATGATAGCCCGGACGTAAGTCCGGGGTAGATGCGAAAGGTTGGAACAAGTCCCGCCAGGGACGGCACCAATCGCTGCTATTCCGGATTGCCTCTGCGCTAGAATGACCGAGGCGAGGAAGTCATGAGCCCACTACGGACGGAGCACAAAGTGACCATCGGAGCGGCGGTCATAGGCGCTGTCGCGGTGGTGATAGCTGCTTTAATCCAGGGAGTAATTCCATGGATACACGACAGTAGGCCCAAGAGATATGTCAACGGGATTGTTACCGACGCTGTAACGAAGACACCCATACCCGGCGTCATCGTTCATCTGCAAACGAATGAGGGCAAGGCACTGTCGCAGGACACGAGTGACCGCGACGGAAAATTCAACCTTGCAACGCCCGAAGGCCTAGTTGCCATGCGCCTGTTTGTCGACGTAGATGGGTATGTGCCGTATGACGAAAAGCTACCTGCAGACGGAACGAAGAATGACATTCGGCTGGTGCGGCAGCACATCAGATTTGGAGTTCCGGACGGCACGCCACTGGACTCCGCTAGGCAGATACTCGCTGGCAAACTTAACGTCACGGTTGTGTTCGCGATGGGCTGCAGCAAAAGAGCTACGGGGGCAGCGCTTAATGGGGGTGAGCTCGACGGCGACCCGAGAATGCCGGATGCAATCCTGAAAGACCTCGTCAATCGAGTCAAGGACAACAGCCATCGGTATGACATCATTACGATCGAGGCGGGTAAACGCTATGAAGTTCGTTGCTTTTAAGTGGACTGCCTTGTGCATCCTCGGTATTGCGAGCAACTTCGCGCCGATGCTGTCCATTGCAGCCAGTTGTAAATGCCCCAAGAATCCGGGGCCGGGCGGAGGAGTTCAGTGCGCAAAGGATCAGATCGCCACGTGCGATCCCTCAGGCGGAGTATGCAGTTGCTCGTGTGACTCGGTGAACCAGGGCAAGACAAAGGCGGAATACGAGGCTCTGATACTGTCCAGAGTGCTGGACACCAAAGTACAGCCGGGGGAATTGTCGTCAGATCCTTACTACAGTGGCTTTTTGTCTTCCTTCAGCAAGAGCAGAGAGAAAGGTACTTTCTACTTTGATAAGGCAGTCGGCTGCCCGACCTGCCTACCGGGCACCGTGAAGGTCAGGGTAGGAGTTCCCGAGTGGCTCGAGGACGTGCTCAATGGCAAGGGAGGGGTAACACTTGGCCCCGGTGCCTCTCTCCAAAACTGCCCGAACGGCAATTGCACTGCCGGAGAAAGTACGAGGGTTGACGTCACTGGCAATGAGAACGTGGCGGGCAGCGTCCGCCAAGTGGGCGACGGCAACGCGTCCCAGATCGGCAGCAACAACAGTAACACCCAGATAACTGTGGGTGCGTTGACGCCTGAGCAGCGCAAGCGTAAGAACGCCGCCCACGCCCGTATTGGCCAGTTGATAGAGGAGGGCGGATCCCTGATGCAACAGTGTCTAAAGGCAGAGGACAAGGCAGACGAGCTGGCCCCGCACGCGACGAAATGGGCAACAGAGGTGATCAGCTATCTGAAGTCCATCGACGATTCGGGAGATGCTGCCACGTTCAACAATATAACAGGCCTCACTTTTTCGCATGCCAACGTGGCGCCACACAACGACAACGTCTGGAACTATTTAAATCTGCGAGTCCAGGCTCTGGCGGATATAAGTAAGCAGTTCCGCGATTGATGCGGGTTGTCCTCGTCGCAGCCTGCGAGAGCGTTGACCCTTGGCCCTCACCGCCACAGAATTTCCTTGACTCCGATCCCAAAAAGCGCGATCCTATTCCTAGACGCATTAGTTCCTTGACATCCAAATAGCAACAAGATAACTTCCCTGAATTCAATATTTTGCGCTCCGGCAGGTTGATTCCAAGGAACTTAGCCAGACAGCGATCAGCTAAGTCCTTTGAATGTAATATTTTACGGGTAAGTCATTCGTTTCCAATATTTTAGCCGGATTAAAACCATATCTGGAGCCCGTAACTCATTGATTCCAAGGATTTTGTTAAGATCGATCCGTGATTTTTTTCAATCCAGATCGCGGTTCGACAACGAGCTCAGATCTCCGCATGGTGTAGCCTAAGACCATGCCGCCGACCCCGCGCCCGCCCCGCTGGTACGCGATCCCGGTGCGCGTCCTGCTGGTAACGTTCATCGGCACGCTCATCTCATTCGCCGTCAGCCTGCTGCTCGGCATCCTCGGGACTGTCGTCGTGTCGGCTGTGCGCCACGTCAATCCCAACATGACCGTGGCCTACCGCCTCATCGCTTTGCCGGTGGCTGTGGCCGCGGGGAGCATCATCTTCGTCCTGGCGCTGGCCATGGAGATCCGCCACTACCGCCAGTCGCGGACCTTGGCGGCAATCGAGAGGATGAGCTAACCATGCCTCCCCGCATCGCCATCCCCATGCCGCATTCGATTGACCGTGAGTATGCCGAGCGGGCGATCCCGCAGTACGAGCGCGCAATCGAGCAAGCCGGAGGCGAGCCCGTCCGCATCCCGCTCGACCAGACGCCAGCCGAAGTGATGAAGATCGAAGTCCTGAAGATAATGGAGCACTGCGACGGCGTGCTCCTGCCCGGCAGCAACGCCGACGTCGATCCAGCGAGGTTCGGAGCCCCGCGCTCTCCCCACACCGCCGCCGCCGACCCGCGCCGCGACGCCGTCGACGACCTCCTGCTGCAAGACGCCTACAAGCTGCGCAAGCCCGTCCTCGGCATCTGCTACGGCCTTCAGAGTCTCAACGTCTATCGCGCCGGATCGCTCATCCAGCACATCCCGGATTTTCTTCCGGAGGGCTTGCGCACGCGAGTTGATCACGAAGCCGGAAAGAAGGTCGCGGTAGCGCACGTAGTGGAGATTGAAGACAATTCCAAGCTGGCGGAAATCGTGAACGGCAAAGGACAGGAAGAAGGGCGCAGACTCGCGATCCCAGTGAACTCTTCGCATCACCAATCGGCCGGCACGATCGGTAGCGGCCTCCGCATCTCAGCGCGCTGCCCCGACGACCGTATCATCGAAGCGCTGGAAGGAACGGCCGCAGATCACTTCGTGCTCGCCGTGCAATGGCATCCCGAGCGCTCGGTCGATGCAGATGAGGCGTCCCGCGCTATCTTCCGCGCCCTGATCAAAGCGGCGGAGACACGACCCAGATAGCCTCAATGCCGCTTGGTCTTCTTCGCTGCCTTCTTCCGAGTTCCCCGCTTCTCCAGCAACACCACCACGTGGGCGATCGCGGCATTCTCCAGGTTGAGCCCCTCCGGAGTCTTCGCCTTCAACCCGACGCAATCGGTATGCACTCCCAGCAACTGCGCCACGCGGCCACGAATCGCAGCGGCGTGCGGTCCAATCTTCGGCGCAGCCAGGATCAGGCTGGCGTCGAGATTCGCCACGCCATAGCCCGCGCCGTGCACGCGTTTCAACGCTTCCCGCAGGAAGACGACCGAATCCTCCCCCTTCCACTTGGGGTCGGACGGCGGAAACAGCACCCCAATATCCGGCGCAGCGACGGCCCCGAGCAGCGCGTCGGTGATGGCGTGCAGCAGCACATCGCCATCGGAGTGCCCGCCCAGTCCCTTGTCGTGCGCCAAAGTGATGCCGCCAATCTTCAGCGGAATCCCCGGTTGGAATTCGTGGGAGTCAAAACCGTAGCCGATCCTCATGCGGAAACCTTGGCCACGGATTCACACGGATTTTCACGGATCTTCTTTCTTTCATTGTCAAACAAGAGGCGGCGGAACTGGGGGCGCAGACCAAAGTTGAGGAGTAAGCCTACTTCGACATCGGTCGCACGGAGATAGTGGAGAAGTTGGGCTTCGTGTGCAGAGTCGAGGGCTCGCGCAGCTTTCAATTCGAGAAGAACCACGCCCTCCACAATCAGGTCAGCATAATACTGCCCAACCTTTCTGCCTCGAAACCATACTGGCACAGGCACCTCACGGGCAGTACTTAGGCCTGATTCCTCCAAGGCCACGACCAACGCCTCTGCGTATGTAGATTCAAGAAATCCATGGCCGAGTTCGTTGTACACGTCGTAGAAAACCCCAATGATCTTCTCAGTCAGGTCGGAATGCTTCAGGCCAAGTGGCGGACTATTCATCACCAGCAAGTCTACGCGCTGGCCTTGATCTTGATCCGTGGAAATCCGTGCAAATCCGTGGCTCATTTCCTTAAATAGAACTCAGCCAGCTCCATGTCCGCTGGCGCCGTGATCTTGATGTTCCGCGGCGCGCCCATCACCACGGCTACATCGTGCCCGGATCGTTCCACCAACGATGCTTCATCGGTGCCGAGGAATCCGTCCGCGGACGCCTCGTCGAACGCCTTCTTGATTACGCTGTAGCGAAAGCCTTGCGGGGTCTGCGCCATCACGATACCCGCGCGCGGAATCGTCGCTTTGATCAGTGCGCCGTTTGCCGTGCGCTCGACTTGCTTCACCGTATCCACCGCGGGCAGGCCGGCAATTGCCGCTCCATATTTCTGCGCCGCCTCAATCACTTCCTGAATGATCTCGCTGGTCACGAACGGGCGCACTGCATCGTGCACGAGAACAATATCATCCGCCGCCGCGGCAACGGCCTTCAGCGCGTTCTCCACCGACTGCTGCCGGTGCTCTCCGCCGATGACGAGTTCCACCGTCTTCTTTAACACATCTTTCGCTTCGCTCTCGAGCCGCGCGCGAAAACCTGCAATCTCATGTTCCCGCAGAGCAATCCAGATTTCGCTCACTGCTTCGACCGCGACGAACTTGCGCAGCGTATGGATGAGAATGGGCGTTCCGCCCAGTTCGGTGAACTGTTTCGATGGAGGCGTCTTCTTCGGCTTGCCCTTGCCGCCGGCAGGAATCGGAGCCATGCGGGTTCCGAGCCCAGCAGCCGGGATGATCACCACAACCTTCATAGCGGGGTGCAAGTATACGAGTGTGGAGGTAGGAGTTCAAATGCAGGTGGCAATCCTGCGCCGCACTAAGTCTGGGGTTTGGTCTCCACCAGCGTGTTCGGGACTACGACCGTGGGCACAGCCGTGCCCGTAACAACCGGCGCGGTAGGCGGGACCGCTACGGTGTTTCGACTAAAAGCACGTTCATCCCACTTGCCGAAGATCATCTTTCCAGCTGTTGTCTGCAGCACCGACGTGACCGATACGTCGATGGTCTTGCCAATCATTTTCCGCGCGTTGTCCACGACCACCATGGTGCCGTCATCAAGATAGGCGACACCCTGGTTGTATTCCTTGCCTTCTTTCAGGATGAACACCTTCATAATCTCGCCCGGCAGCACGATGGGCTTGAGCGAGTTCGCCAGTTCGTTGATGTTCAGCACCGCGACGCCCTGCAACTGCGCCACTTTGTTCAGGTTGAAATCGTTGGTGATGATCTTGCCTTCGTAGACCTTGGCCAGTTCAATCAGCTTAAGATCGACCTCGCGGACGGCAGGGAAGTCATCCTCCACGATCTGGATTTGGAGAGTCGCCATTTTCTGCAGGCGCTGTAGAACATCCAGCCCACGACGGCCGCGGTTGCGCTTCAGCGAGTCTGCGGAGTCAGCCACGAGTTGCAACTCGCGCAACACAAACTGCGGGGTGACGATGATGCCATCGAGAAATCCGGTCTCGGCAATGTCGGCGATGCGGCCATCGATGATGACGCTGGTGTCAAGGATCTTGTAGCTCTTTTTGCCTTGCTTCTCCCCTCCAAAGACCCCGCCTAGTGCAGCTAAGTTCAGCAGGTCGCCCTTGCTGGCGCCCACGATCAGGCCTACATAGGCCATCAATAACATCACCAGGATTTGCAGGAAACTCTGGGTGTTGCCGGCGGGCACACTGCTCCGAATCACCAGGGCAAACAGGTAGGCCCCGCAAATGCCGAGGATGCTCCCGATGGCGGCGCCGATCAGCCGCTTCAGGCTCACTGTGCGCAGCTTCCATTCGAACAGGACAATCCCTGCCCCAACCAGGGCGCCGATTCCGGCGTCCACAAGTTGAGACCGCCCGAAGGGAGCAATCACGTAACAGGTAGCTGAAACTACTATGACAAAAAGAAGACGTACAAGAATCAAATCCACAATAGGACCTCCTCCGATGCGGCTCCGCCGAAGCTCTGGCGAAATGCATCGGCGCCACTTCCTCGCCGCCCCAGGCAGGAATCGGCAAATCGGCATGCGGGGCGCGCAAGAATTAGGGGGATGAATGTACGCCCCGTCCCAGCCCATGGAGGCGTGGCCGGGAGGAACTCAGTAAACCAACGCCAAGAGTATATACCGGAAGGTAAATAACTGGGAAAACAAACGAGGCCATACCTTTGAGGGGAGAACGCTGGCGATCCCTACAGCTCTTTCGATCCTCCAATACAGTTTTGTCCGCTGATCTCAATGAGCGGCCTCTGGCATCTCAAATCCGTGCCGCGAACTGCTGAACGAATATGCAGATCGCCAGCGATTTGAGCCATTACGGATGGCCTTGGAGGATGCTCATGCGAGCTTTAAGGTTTTTGAACGTAGCGATACTCTCGGCGCTGGTCGGAAGTGCAGCCCTTGTCTACGGCCAGGACGAGAAACAACAGGAAGAGAAACCCGCGCGCCAGGAAGAACCCAAATCAAAACAAGATGAAGCCAAGCCTCCGCGGCAGGATGAGGCGAAACCATCCAGGCAGGAGAAGCAGGTAGACAGACAAGATCAGAAGCGAGAAGAACAGTCCCCCGATCAGGCCATACCGCAAAAGGATAAGCAAGAGCATCCCGAGATGCGGGGTGATCGCAACCAGCAAGGGCAGGAAGCACGAGGCGACCACGCACGGCCGGCTGGCAAAGGCGGACACATTCCGGACGACAAATTCCGCGCTCACTTTGGCCACAGTCACCATTTCAACGCAAGGACAGTGATCGTGCAGGGGCAGCCGCGATTTCAGTATTCCGGCTTCACCTTCGAACTGGTGGAGGTATGGCCGGCAGACTGGGCTTACACTGACGACTGCTACATCGACTACATCGATGGAGAGTATTTCCTGATCGACTTGTTCCACCCCGGCGTTCGGATCGCCCTGATCGTTGTGATGTAGACAGCGCGGAGGCCGATTTGTCCGGGAAGGTGGCCCCTCTGAGTTGGGATTCAGATCTGCTGGATTCAACCTCAGAAGGGTCCACCTTCATTTTTTTGTCAGAGACACCTGCGCCTTTGGGCGGCCAGCGTGGCGCGGAATCGTCCTGTTAAACTCGGGGTGTGAAAGCCCTGATTATCACCAGCTTGTCCGGTCCGGAAGCGCTCTCCGTCCAGGACACCGCCCAACCTGCGCTGAAGCCTGGACAGACGCTGGTCCGCGTTAGCGCCGGAGGCCTGAACTTTGCCGACTTCATGACCACACAAGGCGGCTATCCTGGAACGCCAGCGCCGCCACTGATTGCAGGGCGTGAGTTCGCGGGCGTGGAAGAGGGCAGCGGCAGGCGTGTGATGGGATACATCCAGTGGGGAGCCTTCGCCGAGAAAGTCGCCGCCTATTCCCACATGCTCTGGCCGGTGCCCCAGCAGTGGACCGACGAGCAAGCTGCGGCATTTCCTGTCAATTACTTCACTGCATACCTTGCCTACTGGCAGGTGGGTATGACAGAGGCGTCACTGACCGGACACACTCATCGTGTCCTGATTCACGCCGTTGCCGGAGGTGTAGGCACGGCGGCGGTGCAAATTGGACGCATCCTGGGCATCGAAATGTACGGGACCTCTTCATCCGACGAAAAGCTGGCACGTGTGAAAGAACTGGGCCTGCAACACGGGATCAACTACAAGCAGCATGACTACGAAGAAGTGGTGAAGGATCTAACCAAAGGCGAAGGCGTGGACGCTGTCTTCGAAATGCTGGGCGGCGAGCATACCGCGAAAAGCCTGCGCTGCCTTCGCGACTTCGGACGCGTCATACAATACGGCACGGCCACCGGCAAGCCTCCGCAACTGGACGTGCGGGCGCTGTATGCGAAGTCAGCCAGCATTCAGGGGTTGTGGCTGACCTACCTCTCCCAAAAGCGCGAGATCATGGAACCTGCATGGAAGCAGCTCTCCGCATGGATCGCGCAGCACAAACTGACTCCGGTGATCGGCCAGGTGTTTCCCTTCGGCCGAGCCGTGGAAGCTTACAAACTGCTGCAAGAAGGCAAGAACTACGGCAAGGTTGTAATCAAGATCGGAGAAGGCGTGACATGAGCATTACGCCGAGATTCCTGGAAGTCATTGCGCACAGCATCATGCGCAGAGCATTAAGCATTAATGGTTAAATTTGATCTGCATGAGCCGGATACAGCAGGCTCTGACTCCCCAGCCCTGAACTGTTCCATAACGAGGGTCGCCGCCGTAAGCGTCATCAAATACCGCACGAAAAGCCAGCTGCCGCGGACTCGCAGCGGGGAGCAATGGATTGACAGCGCCGACCTGCTGAGTGAAGCTGCGCTTCAGAAACCACTTCATCATTGCCTGAAACGGCTTCCAATTGCGCGCCTCTAAGAACTTCTTGCCAAGAAACATCAAGACAACTGCCAGCCCTCCCGCCACGTAGGCGGGAAGATCTTTGTGGGTAGCAGCCTTGAGAATGTGTTGGATTAACGTAGCCACACCGACCAACAGAAGACCTCCGACAAGAACGAGAAACAAGCCGATGAGGGTTGTGAGATAAAGGAGCCAGCAGCCTGTGCGCGGCAGCCACAGGGTCCGCATCAGGAGCAACGACAAGAACACGAGGACGAACGGGATTGCGCTGACAATAATCCAATAGCCCGCGTTCATCGGCGCCTCTTAGCAGTTTCCTTTGTGGCCGTTCAGGTCCCAACAATGCATAGGTGTGTGCAGGCATTCAAAACGGAGATTGCCTTGCGAATCATAGCCGGTCTGAATGCTGGTGTGCGGACTGGCGAGCTGGCATGGCGGCAACCCGCCAACTGTTGCCACGCTCAGAGCGGCGATGCGCATGAGACCGACGACGTGGGCCTGCAGCTCCGTGCTGACCCCGGCAGCGGCCCCTTGCACGGCTACACCTCCAATACTTTTCAGAATCGAGGTGACCGCGGGAGAGATTGTTAGATCTCCATAGTTCATTCCGCCAACCCTCCGAAGCAGGAATCGAAGCCTCTAAAGCGATCTGCGAACATCATCGCGGCAGGATTATACAGTCCACCGCAAGAAGCAGACGGGAAACAAGCTCAGGCAGGAAATCCGAACAGCCGCGTGATCTTATGCCTTTTCTCGAAACACCCATTCATCACTCACGAGAAAGTTTACCAGCGAGCACACCGCGATTGCGATACCGTTCGCGACCAGGTAATTCACTTGGCCCAAGCCCACCATCACTTTCATGAGCGCCAGATTGCCGGCGATGGAAACAGCGCCGGTAATTAGATTGAAGCGCAGCAGCCGCGGCAGCGAGTCTCGCCACGATGGCTGCACCCGGTCCGCCCAGGTATACCGCTCGTGCCAGAGGAAGTTGTGCAGGACGGCCCCTTCCACTGCCAGTGCAGTCGCCAGGAGATAGTTGAGATGGAAGCCGCTCTTCAGTGCGATCAGGACGGACAATTGTACGCCGATGCCGATGGCGCCCACGGCGTTGAACTTCAACCAGCGCAATACCGTTCCGCGCCAGTTTCCGCCAGTGGCTGAAGCCGGCGGGGACAATATGGCCCCGGCGGCACCCTTCGGCGCGCTTAGCTTGCTCAGGGCAGGCTCAGAACTGAAGTCATGCCCTTCCCGGTTCGGGGTTTTTCGCGCGGCCGTGGAATCTGTGAACTTCATTTGGCGATCCTCTCTTCGCGATAGAGCCGCAGGGTATTCTGTCCAGTGAAGAACACCACTATCAGCGCCATTCCGGCGAGACCAACTGCTCCGCCCACGTCGAACAACCTGTAATGCCCGCCGAGAACATGCACTTGCGGTTTCCAGAACAGGGCCAGGTTGCCTACGGCCAGGAGGATGCGAAGCTCTGTCGGCCCAAAGCGCCAGAACGATAGCCGAAACTCTCCCAGCGCGTGCGTCGCCAGGTAGGACTGAATCGACAGCATGAGGAACCCAATCAGGAGGCCGATTGCGATCCGGGGATGCATGTAGCCTGACAACGCCAAGCCGCCCATCAGCGCGAGACTGCCGAAGCTGTCGACCATGTGGTCCACATAAAAGCCATAGCGCGGACGCAATTGTTGCCGCACTCGCGCCAGAGTTCCATCGAGCGAGTCGCCAAGCCAGTTCAGCGCCAGGCAGACAATCACCCCGAGCAGGGCATATCTGTTCCACGCAGCCAGTGCGTAGCACGCGCCCGCCCCGATTTGCGCCACCAACCCCAACACAGTCAGATGATCGGGGCCAATCCATTGCGGAATGCGCGCGGCCAGCCA
The DNA here is from genome assembly GCA_035568115.1 of Candidatus Acidiferrum sp. GTDB lineage: Bacteria > Acidobacteriota > Terriglobia > Terriglobales > Acidobacteriaceae > Sulfotelmatobacter. The sequence continues at coordinate 57,454 of DATMOP010000033.1, read as the reverse complement.
CAGCAGGGCGCGTTTCTCGGCCGCCGCGACCCAGCTTTCCTGCACACGCCGCATCTCCGGGAACGGCCGAGTTTGGCTCATCTCCAGCAGCAGGCGCGGGTTTACCTGCTCACAAAGCTCCGTCATGGTTTGGGAACCGGGACTTGCAACAAGCTGACTTGCCATATCGCCTCCGAGTGTCTGCAACTCCGTTTGCTCGGGAGCCACTGTGCCGCGAAACACGATCTACTGCAATGCACCGTGCATCAAACGCGGCTCAACTCAACATCAACTGGCAAGTCTTTAGTCCACAGATTGTTACAGCAGGAAGTCATCCGGCTGCGGTCAACGCCAGTATCAACAAAGGAACCATTCCGGTCTGGCTCCAGCGATAAACTCCGTTGTGGATAGAGGCCTCTGGTAGGCTTTGAAGGAAATTCGCGTCTCGCGCGCTGGCAGCGAAAGCCCGGCGTTGCCAGCACAATCTGCGGCCCATGACCAGACTTCTTCGCTTCTTTCGCCCCTCGCATCAGCACACGGCTTTCTCGGCCACATTGCTGCTGATGTCGGCGGTCATGCTGTCGCGCGTGGTCGGCTACGTCCGCGAGGCCTACATCGCCTACGCCTTCGGCGCCGGACCGCAGACCGACGCCTATGTCGCCGCGTTCACCCTGCCGGACTGGCTCAACTACATCGTGGCCGGGGGAGCGGCGTCCATTACATTTATCTCGATCTATACCCGGTTTCTTGCGGAGAAGCGCGACGCCGACGCCCAGAAGACCTTCTCTGTAGTCATCACTGTCATGTCCGCGGTGATGATCGTGGGTACGATTATCACCGAAGTCTTCACGCCCCAATTCGTACGCTGGATGTTTCATGGTTTCTCGCCGACGCAGGTGGAACTCACCGTCCACCTCACGCGCATTTTGCTTCCGGCGCAGATATTTTTCTATGTCGGGGGAGTTGTCTCCGCAGTACTGTTGTCGCACCGGCTCTTTCTCTTTCCCGCGTTCGGGCCGCTACTCTACAACCTGTTGATTATTGCTGGAGGAATGATTGGCGGCCACCGCTTCGGGATTTCTTCTCTCGCCTATGGCGCGCTGGCGGGTGCCGTGGTGGGACCCTTTCTGGCCAGCGTGATCGGCGCGGTGCGCATCGGAACGGGCTATCGGCCTTCGTTCGACGTTACCAATCCTGCGTTCCGCGAGTGGGTGAAGCTGTCGATCCCGCTGATGCTTGGCGTCTCGCTGGTCACCGCCGATGATTGGATTCTCCGCCATTACGCTTCCAGCGGAGTCGGAGACATTGCACGGCTGAATTATGCGAAGCGACTGTTCGCGGTGCCAATCGCGGTGTTAGGGCAGGCCACGGGACAAGCCTCTCTGCCCTTCTTCGCGCGACTGTTCAACGAGAAGCGCCTGAAAGAATTCGCAACAATTGTGAACGATTCCGTCTATCGCGTCTCTGCCGCGTCGTTTCTCGCCACTGGATGGATGATGGCGGCCGCTTTCCCGCTGATCGATCTGGTCTATCGCCGCGGACGATTCCTGGTTTCCGACACCCAAACCACGGCCATCTATTTCTTCTGGTTCTCGCTCTCGCTGGCTCTTTGGTCCGCCCAGGGACTTTACGCCCGCGCTTTCTATGCTGCCGGCGACACGCTGACTCCCATGGTTGCAGTCACCGTAATCACGAGCGCTTCGTTGCCGGTGTATTCGCTGCTGTTCCACAGATATGGCGTAGTCGGTCTGGCGTTTGCGTCAGACCTTGGCATCGGAGCGAATCTGCTGGCGCTGGCCTGGCTGCTGCACTATCGAAAACTGGTTTCGCTTGGAACGCTGCGCTGGGGGGAGTTGGGAAAGTCGGCCCTCACCGGTGTCGTCGCTGGTGGCATCAGTCTTGAAGTCGCAAGAAGTGTCATGCCGTTCGTTTCTGGCCACGGCAGCCGCGTTGCTGATCTCTTGCAGTTAGGATTAATTTCAGTCACCTGGGCCGCGGCAACCGCCGTTGGACTGTGGCTGCTGCGCTCGCAACTGCCGAACGACCTGCGGCGCCGCAAGACGGCATATCCCGCAGTGGCCGAGGGCGGGAGCAAGGAGATCATGGGGGCGGGAACGCAACCGTAAAGCAGATCAACAACAAAACGGCGGACATTCGCATTCCCTGCGAACTCCGCCGCTGATCTTCTCTCCGACAACCGGAAGCCAGGCTCTTCAGCGAAACTACGCCCGCGCGCCAACCGCCGCCGGCTCGGGCGCGGGAACGCTCTTGTCCTCGCCGTTGGCCTTTTGTTGCCCGGGTTGTGCAGGCTGGCCGCCCTTGCGGATGTCGATGCCGCCCTTGAAGTAGGCGCCGTCCTCAATCGAGATGCGGGCTGCCACGACGTCACCGGTGAGTGAGCCGTCGCTGCGGATGTCAACTCGGTCGCTGGCCGTCAAGTTGCCGCGCACTTTGCCGAGCACGACGATCTCGCGGGCATTGATGTTGGCCGCGACCACACCATTGCGTCCGATGGTGACGCGGTTCCCAGCCAGGCTGATGGAGCCTTCCACGCGCCCGTCGATGTAGAGCGATTCCGATCCAGTCACCTCACCCTTGATGACAAGTGACTTGCCGATGGTGGCCTGGTCCGCCGTTGTAGTGGTAGCGCCTACCGAAGGACGCGGGGCAACGGCGGGTTCACTCGCCATCGTCGCGGGCGCGCTCGGGGTAGACATGGTTTGACGCTCCGGCTCGGCTGGCCGCCCGGGGGTCTGAGGCTGATTCGTCGGCTTCCACATGGATGAAAAGTTCCTTTCCTGGTTGGGATTAGGGATCACGCGCCGCACTTGCGTGACCAAATCGAATTGTACTCCGCCGTCTCAAGATGAGCACTGTGGAAAAGCCTTTATTTTCAACATAGTTTTCTACTTTGGTACGTACTTGTGTGTCTTTCGGTGGACTGCGGTCAGGACCGTCCGAGTACTTATTTCGACCGTTTACCGTGTAAGGATTCCCGAAAGAGATGCAGTTGTGTAACAGTTCCTCAGTAGCTCGGAGTATGCTCTTTGGCACAGGTCAGCTCAGGATTGAATCCAGCCGAATGGGGGCAATTATGTCAGAACCAGCCGTGATCACACTTCCATCTCTCGCCATCGCTCGTCCTCAAGCCGGTGAGTACTCGCCCTACTATGATCGCTACATTTCCCTGGTCCAGGGCGAAGATATTCTCAATACTTTGGACCAGCAGCGCCGCGAGACGATGACTCTACTCTGCGGGCGCGATGAAGAAGACGGCAACTTCCGCTACGCGCCGGGAAAGTGGAGCGCTAAAGAAGTGCTGGGCCATGTTTGCGATACCGAGCGGGTCTTTGCGTACCGGGCCCTTCGCATTTCGCGCGGCGACGCTACGCCCCTCGAAGGCTTTGAGCAGGACGACTACGTGCGCAACGGTCCGTTTGCGCAGCGTCCGCTGGCGGATCTGGTGGAAGATTTCATTGCCGTACGGCGCGCCACGCTTTCGCTGTTACGCAATCTCGAGGAAGCTGCATGGCTGCGCCGCGGGATCGCCAACAAGAATGAAGTCGGCGTGCGAGGACTGGCTTACATCATCGCGGGGCATGAGTTGCATCACCGGAGGATTCTGGAAGAGAGGTATTTCGCAGCGAGTCGCTGAGACCAGAATTTCATGCCGCCACGCGCACTGACTGAACTGCTCCACGGCAAGGGCGCCCACGCTGACCCTGTCGCATGCGTCGAGGACCTTTCCGCCGAACTGGCTGCGCGCCAAATGGAAGGCCTTCCGCACTCGATCGGACAGCTCGTCTTCCATATGAATTACTGGATGAACTACGAACTGCGCCGCATTCGGGGCGAGCGGCCAAAGTATCCGGAACACAACTCGGAGAGCTTCTCGCTAGCACCCTCACCCTCCGACGCTCAGGACTGGGACTGGCTACGAAAGCGTTTTGCCGGATTGCTGAACGATTTCACCGCGCTGGCAAATTCCTCTTCGGAAGAAATGCAGCGGCAGATCGAAACCACGCATGAAGGAGACAAGAAAGTAGCTGGGACGCTTGAGGCCGTGCTTTGGCAGATGGTCGCGCATAACAGCTATCATGTGGGCCAAATCGCGATGATCCGGCGCATGCTCGGCGCGTGGCCGCCTCGCGGCGGCGGGGACACGTGGTAGGGAAACCGTCGCTGGTCGTTGGTCGTTAGTCGTTGGCGAACCCGCTCGACGTGACCTTTTAAGCTAGGATTAACGGCTGAATGTCTTTGGCGAACGACCAACGACTAGCGACCCACGACCGCCTTCATGCTTTCTGACTCCACCATCCTGAAACACATCGCACGCCAGCCCAAGCGGTCTGCAGGATTCAAGCAGCTTGTCCGTGAGCTCGGCCTGCACGGCGACGGTCGCGGAGAACTCGACGCGCGTCTTCAGAAGCTGGTCGCTGCCGGCGAACTGGTCCAGCTCAATTCCGACCGCTATGCTCTGCCGCAACCCGTAGCCGACAAGAATCTGGTGGTCGGACGCCTCACCATGCACCGCGATGGTTTCGGCTTCGTCATCCCCGACGCAAGCTCCCTGAGTGCGTCTTTGAAGTCACGTCTGTCTGGGGATATCTTCATCGCGCCACACGCCATCGGCAATGCCATGCACGGCGACCGTGTGCTGGTCGACATCGCCGCCGTACGTCCTGATGGCCGCGCCGAGGGCCGCATCGTGCGGCCCGTGGTGCGTGCGCATCCCACCGTGGTTGGGATTTTTCACTACGGGAACCACCACAATTCCGTGAAGCCGATCGATAGCAAGATCACGATGGATGTTGTGATTCCGGCAGGCGCGGAATATCCAGAAACTAAAACCGCAGAGGACGCCGAGGACCGAAAAAAGAAGGCCAAAAAATCCGTCGACCGCGTGCTTGGCGATGAAGCCTCCCGCCGGTCGGAATGGGACGATCTTGAAGGCGTTGTTGTCGATGTCGAAATCACCGACTGGCCCACGCCTGCGCACAATCCGCGGGGCCGCGTGATCGAAATCATTGGCCGGCAGGATGACTTCGGCGTTGACGTCGAAATCACCATACGAAAGTTTCACCTGCCGCATCACTTTCCCGCGGCGACGCTGGAAGAGGCCCAGGACATCCCCGCCGTGATCCCGGCACTGGAACTTCGCCATCGCCGCGACTTCCGCGCCCTGCCTATCGTCACCATCGATGGTGAAACCGCGCGCGACTTCGACGATGCCGTCACCGTACGCAACCTCGCCAACGGCAATTTCGAGTTGCAGGTTCATATTGCTGACGTGGCCCAATACGTCACGCCTGACTCCGCGCTCGACCAGGAGGCACGGTTGCGCGGAACTAGCGTCTACTTCCCCGACCGCGCCGTGCCCATGCTGCCGCTCGAACTGTCGACCGACACTTGTAGCTTGCGTCCACACCTCGACCGGCTGGTGCTGTCGTGCGTGATGCAAATCGATCCGCGCGGTGAAATCATTGCTTACGAGCTTTGCGAAGGGGTAATCTGCTCGGCCGAGCGCATGACCTACACCGCCGTCAATGCCGTGATCGAAGGCGATGCCGCCGCGCGCGAGCGCTACGCAACGCTCGTCCCCACATTCGAACTCATGCGCGACCTGGCGGTGATTCTCAACCGCAAGCGCCAGCGCCGCGGATCGATTGATTTCGACCTACCCGAGCCGGTTATCGAGTTTGACGAGTTCGGTTTGATGAAGAGCATTACGCGCTCGGAACGCAACATCGCGCACCGGTTGATCGAAGAGTTCATGCTATCGGCCAATGAGTGCGTCGCCGAGTATCTGAATTCAAAACGTGTCGCGTCCTTATATCGCATTCACGAAAAGCCAGATGCCAAGCGGGTCTATGATTTTGAAGTGATCGCCGCGACCTTCGGATATTCTCTGGGCGTGGGCGCGTTGCCTATTCATCGCATCCAATTCAAAAGCGACCGCCGGGCCGCGCGCGGTACGGGAAAACAGGCGCGTACCATTGAAGTTCCCAAAGATGTCCACATCACCCCGCGGATGTACCAGAAGCTTGCTGCCAAAATCGCAGGCAAACCGGAGGAGCGGATCCTGAGCTACCTGATGCTGCGTTCGCTTAAACAGGCGCGCTACTCGGAAGAGAATGTGGGACATTTCGCACTGGCGGCGACCAACTACACGCACTTCACGTCGCCGATTCGCCGCTATCCCGACCTGATCGTGCACCGCATCTTGAAGCAAGTGCTGCGGGACTCGGCGGAAAAGCGGGATGGGGATGTGCCGGTTGGAGTTTCATCTGCGCACGACAGTGGCGGCGGCGAACAGCCGGAGCGGGACGCAGGCGCTACGCCCTGGTCCAAGCGCCGTGATCACTCTGCGCATCGCGAATCGCTTCAGCCGGTGGGCGGGCCAATCAAGCTGGACGAGCTGCACGACATTGCCGATGAGTCCAGCCAATCCGAGCGCCGCGCCGACGAGGCCGAACGCGAGCTCATGGAGTGGAAAAAGGTCAAGTTCATGCAGGACCGCGTGGGCGAAGACTTCGACGGTTTGATTACCAGCGTGACCAAGTTCGGATTCTTCGTGGAACTTACCGATCTGTTCGTCGAAGGCCTGGTCCCCCTGAACACGCTTACCGATGACTTTTACACTTACCATGAGAATACGCGCCAGATCATCGGCCAGCGCTCGCGCAGGATTTACAGCATGGGGCAGAGAATTCGCGTGCTGGTTGACCGCATTGATCCGGTGGAGAAGAAAATCCAGTTTGCCATCCTGGAAGAAGCGCCGCGTCCATCGCCCAGACCGTCCTCTAAGAGGTCGAAACGCAAGCGAAGGTGAGGGCCTTTGGAGTTAGACTTGCGCTAATTCAAGCGAAATGGCTCGTCTGGTGGTAAAATTCCCTAGTCAAACCCCACTCGCTGCAGATGCGAAGCAGCGGGTTCCTTCCTAGTCGGGACGTGGCTCAGCCTGGTAGAGCACTCGCTTGGGGTGCGAGGGGTCGGCAGTTCAAATCTGCCCGTCCCGACCATTCAATTTCATTATTCTCCGATGTACTAGTGTTCCTCCGCGAACCAAGAAAAGCACTTTGACCGCGACCGCCCTTCCCCGACAATCATTGAAAGTTCCAATCGCGTCACGTTCGTCGGCGCACTGTCGTCCAAGTTCTTTCCATTTTTCGATTGCTAGTTCACACTCGGGGGAATTCTTATGTCCGGGCAAGTCATCTTGTATTTCGAGGACCAGGCCGATGCGCTGCGCTTTGCTTTGGCCGCAGGCTCGGTGATGGCGGGCGATGGCGCTCGCGTCACCAAGGATCTGATTCAGGAAACAACGCGCGTCAGCCGCATTCGCCTGGACGCTGCGAACGCGGGAAAGATCAAGAAGGCTACTCCTGAGCGGGTGGCGTGAGACAATAAGCGCCTGCTATCCCGTGCGCCGCGCGGAGAGTAAGTTCAATATCTCGCGCAGGCCCTGGCGGATACGCTGCATCTCAGCCGACGATTGGGCGGGGAATGGAATCGCGGCCTGACCTTTTTCGGTCTTCGTCTCCGAACGCAACTGCTGGCGCGCACCCACGATGGTAAAGCCCTGTTCGTAGAGTAGTTGCTTGATGCGCAAAACGCTTTCCACATCGCGCCTGCGGTACATACGCTGGCCGGTGCTGCTCTTCACCGGCTTGAGTTGCGGGAACTCGCTCTCCCAGAAGCGCAGCACGTAGGCAGGCAGGCGGCACAAGGTCGCTACTTCCCCAATACGGAAGTAGAGTTTGTCCGGGATGAAGATTTCATCCGTCTTATTCTTGCCCGCACTCTTCTTCCTGGGACTCATGTTCCTCGCACTACGACCTGAAGCTTCGGTTTCACAATTGTGACATACCCGTGAGGATTCGATATGGAGAATTTTGAGGCGGAGAGTCCGCAATTGGCAATTCACATTTAACTGCCGGAGAACCGAACCTTGGATTCTGGATATCCGAGACTAAGCGCTAATTCCCGATGGCCGGATAGCCCCCAAAAGGAAACGCCTCTCAAGAGGTGCTTCTCCTGAGAGGCTGGTTAAATTCTTGGCCCATGCGAAGTGACGTTTCGCAGACGGTTAGTGTTTCTTCTTTTTTGCTTTCTTCTTGGTTGCCATTAGAAGGATCCTCCGTGAACGATTTTCCCTTGCAAAACTTTGCAACTACGGGACCTGATTTGCAAAAAGCCACCCAACTTGTGGTACGAGCAGCTTCTATAACACAAGATATTGCGGCAGTATGAACGCAGTGTCAACACAATTTTGCAAAGAACGAAAGAATTCTCGAGATAGGCAAATCGTCGGTCGTTGGTCCTTAGTTGTTGGCCACACAGATACCAGCGGGAGGAGGGTTTTGTTCCACCGTTGAACGAGCGATCCGACGAGCCACGGTTGGCCAACGACGAGCGGCGAACGACTAACGACCAACGACTAGTTTCTCCCATCTCGCTTCCGGTACACTGCGCTTCATGCGGCGCGATCCGGTTGAACTGGAAGTCTTCAAGAACCTCTTTCATTCCATCGCCGAGGAAATGGGCGCGGCTCTGCGCCGGACCGCGTTTTCCCCCAACATCAAAGAGCGCCGCGACTATTCGTGCGCTGTCTTCGACGGAACGGGGGAAGTCATCGCCATGGGCGACCACATGCCGGTTCATCTGGGCTCGATGCCTATGTCGGTAAGAGCGGCGACTGCGCAGTGCGAGATGGGGCCAGGGGATGTGGTCATGCTGAATGATCCCTTCCGGGGAGGCACGCACCTGCCGGACATCACGCTGGTCGCGCCGGTGTATGTGAAGTCGAGCGGGCGAGTCGCCAGCTCCCACAAAAGTGGGGGCAGTCGCGGACGACGGAGTGCCACCAAGCCCGACTTCTATGTTGCGTCGCGGGCCCATCACGCAGACGTGGGCGGAGCTTACGCCGGCTCGATGGGACTATGTCGCGAAATCTATCAGGAAGGCTTTCGCATACCCCCCGTGAAAATCATGCGGGCGGGAATGATCGAGCGCGACGTTCTGGCGCTGCTACTCAACAATGTTCGCACGCCCGAAGAACGCGAAGGCGATCTGGGCGCGCAGATCGCGGCTTGCCACACCGGCGCCGAGCGGCTGCGCGAGGTATGCGCACGATACGGAATCGTCAAGACCCAGCGCGCGGCGCAGGAACTGCTGGAATACTCCGAAGAACTGATGCGCGCATTCCTGCTGCAGGTGCCTGCGGGTGTCTATCGAGCAGAGGATTTCTTGGATGACGACGGCATCAGCGACAAGCCGGTGAAGATTGCGGTGATGGTCAGTGTAGGAAGGAATCAACCGTCACCCGGGCGGGAGCCAGCCCTGAGCCTATCGAAGGGACGCACGCGCCACCTCGTTACCGTCGACTTCACCGGCAGCGACCCGCAGGTGCAAGGCAGCATAAACGCGGTGGAAGCGATCACCTACTCCGCCTGCTTCTATGTTTTCCGTTGCCTGCTGGCGGAAGACGTTCCGGCAACCGCAGGACTGATGCGGCCCATCCGTGTGATCGCTCCGGAAGGGACGATTGTGAATGCGCGGCCCCCGTCAGCGGTTGCAGGAGGAAATGTCGAAACCTCGCAGCGCATCGTCGATGTTCTGCTGCGGGCGCTGGCCCAGGCTATTCCAGACCGGATTCCGGCAGCGGCAGCGGGCACAATGAACAATCTCACCATCGGTGGAATCGATCCGCGCTCAGGCGAGCCTTTTGCATACTATGAGACGATCGCTGGCGGCATGGGCGCGCGGCCCACAAAGCCCGGGGTTTCTGGCGTGCACACTCATATGACGAACTCTCTGAACACTCCGGCGGAGGCGTTGGAGTATGCCTACCCTCTGCGCATTCGACGCTACTCGCTTCGGGCGCACAGCGGCGGAGACGGGAAGCAACGTGGTGGCAATGGAATCGTTCGTGAGATTGAAGTGCTGGCTGACTGCGAAGTAACTCTGCTGGCCGACCGGCGCAGGCGCGGTCCGTGGGGTTTGGCCGGCGGCGAGGCGGCCGCGCCGGGGAAAGCCAGCGTTATCCACACCAGTGGCTCGGTCGAAGAAATGCCGGGGAAGTTCAGCACACGGCTGAAAAAGGGCGAGCGCATCCGGATCGAGTCGCCCGGTGGCGGCGGCTGGGGACAAGTTGACCGAAAGCAATTTAGAAGGTTGATTAATGACGCGCGTCGGAGTACACGTTGATCGGGAAGGCGCATTTCAGCGCTGAGCTTTTTCAGCGCGCAGCTTAAGGAGCAATCCAATGCACATCATCAAATCGGTTGGCGTGCTATCCGTTGCCAAGATCATGGGCATGATCTACGGCTGTATGGGACTGATTTTCGTCCCATTTTTCCTGCTCATCGGACTGATGGGATCTGCGCTGGGTCAGCAGAACAGTCCCTTGGCCGGGATCTTTGGCGTGGGCTTTGCCGTTCTCATGCCCGTCATCTACGGCTTGATCGGGTTCATCGCGGGCCTGATCGGCGCGTTGCTCTATAACCTGTTTGCCCGTTGGGTGGGCGGCTTTGAGCTGGAATTGGAGGTGCGCCCGGCGTTTACGGCCGCGCCGTATCCCGTCGTCCCGCCGGCGAACCCAGGAAACTGATTCGCGGGATTGAGACTGGAAACAGGAAATGAACCCAGATCTCGCGGCTCACTATCTCGATGAAGCCCACCGCCAGATGCGCGGACACAAGCGTCTGGCCGAGGGCGCGATGGCGCAACTCAAGGACAACGAGTTATTCATCACGCTCGACCCGGAAGCAAATTCCATCGCTGTCATCGTGAAGCACATGGCCGGCAACATGCGCTCCCGCTTCACCGACTTTCTGACCACAGATGGAGAGAAACCCGAGCGTCATCGCGATCAGGAATTCGAGCTGAATCCCGCGCCGACCACGCGCGCCGACCTTACGAAGTGGTGGGAGGACGGCTGGGCGCGGGTCTTTGCGGCGATCGAAGCGCTAAAACCGGACGACGTCATGCGCAAGGTCACGATCCGAGGCGAGCCCCACACTGTTCTGCAGGCCATCAACCGCCAGATCGCACACTACGCGCAGCACACCGGGCAGATTGTGTTCATGGCCAAGCACATCCGCGCCGGCAAGTGGAAGACCCTGAGCATTCCGCGGGGCAAATCAGAAGCTTTCAAGATGGCTGCGCCGAAGCCTTACAAACCCGGCCCGAAGTAGTGGTAGTGTCCGGTAATCTTCCAACTAAAAAGCACATCTTCCATCCTCGGCCCCTCGCCGATGTTGTGCACGATCATGTACCGGCCGCTCCATCGGGACTTCTGGTCAACCACAATGCCGATGTGCGGCACGCCTCGGCCGAGGTCCCAAGTGACAAGGTCGCCTGGTGAATAGTCCTCCGCTCGGTTGGTGATGGGCAGCGTTTCTCCCTTACGCTGGAAGAAAACCATCAGATTGGGCACGCGGCGATGGTCGATGTTCGAATCTGGATGGGCGAGGAGCCAGCGCCGCTTATTGGGATAGGAAGCGAAGTTCTGCGCGATGTCTTCGTGGACTTCTTTCTGCAGATCGACGCCCACCGCCCGGTAGGAACGGATAATCTCATCGGTGCAGACACCCGTGTCGGCTGGGACGTCTCCTCCAGGGTATGGAATTCGGACGTAAGCAGAAACGTAGCGGACCGAGTGATGGGTGCGCTCGATCGCCGCCACGACCAGCTGGCGCAGGAATGTCGGGCGGGAGTCGGACGGGCGGTTCGATTGCGAGGCGCTCGTCAGAAACACGGCGCACAGAACAAATGGCGCCAGCCACCGCCGCTTTGTTAGGCGGGCCTGCATTCCGACTGATTGTAACTGCCTTGAGGGCCGGGGGAGAATAAGTCTGGAACGCGCCCGGCATCCCGCGGCGGTGCTAGAATCAAACGTTTTGTGTCTGAGTCTGAATTCATAAGGTAGTCTTCATGCCATCCACGATGCTTGCCGTAGTGAAACCCGAAGCTGCGCCGGGCGCGGAGATTCGCGAGGTTAAGATTCCTGCTTTTGGGCGGAACGACGTGCTGGTCAAGGTGAAGGTAGCGTCCATCTGCGGCACAGACCTGCACATCTACAACTGGGACCGTTGGGCGCAGAACAGGATTCACCCTCCGCTCATCCCTGGGCACGAGTTCTGCGGCGAGGTAGCCGCGTTCGGCGACGAGGTCACCAGCGTGAAGGAAGGCGACTTCGTTTCCGCTGAGATGCATGTGGCCTGTGGCAAGTGCCTGCAATGCCGCACCGGCGAGGCGCACATCTGCCAGAACGTGAAGATCATTGGTGTGGATGCCGACGGCGCCTTCGCCGAGTACGTGGTCATTCCCGAGTCAAACATCTGGAAACTCGATCCCGCCATTCCGCAGGAGTACGCGTCGATTCTCGATCCGCTGGGCAATGCAGTTCATACCGTGCTCGCGGGAGAGATCGCCGCAAGAACCGTGGCCATCACCGGATGCGGGCCCATCGGACTCTTTGCGATTGCAGTGGCACGGGCCGTGGGTGCGACCAGCGTGTTCGCCATTGAAGTCAATGAGCACAGGCGCAAAATCGCCCTGGAGATGAAGGCCGATTATGTAATCAATCCGTCGAAGGAAAATGCCAGCGCCATTGTGATGGAAAAGACCGGCGGCTTGGGCGTCGATGTGGTGCTCGAGATGGCGGGGCATCCCGACTCGATTCGAACCGCCTTCGATATCGTGCGGCGCGGCGGCAGAATTTCTCTGCTCGGCCTGACCTCGAAGCCCGTCTCGCTGAACTTCTCCGAAGACATTATTTTCAAAGGCATCACGGTGCAGGGCATCAATGGACGCCGCATGTACCAAACCTGGTACCAGATGACAGCGCTGCTCAAGGCTGGCAAGCTCGATCTGCATCCCGTGATCACCGACCGCATCTCTATGAAGGACTTTTCCAAAGCCATGGAGCGTCTGAAAACCGGGGAAGCGAGTAAAATTTTGGTGTATCCCAATGGAGTGAAATGACCGTGTGGCGTGGGCACTCCCTTCAACAGGCTCAGGGGAGCTCTGCCCGCGACTGTTTCAGCCAGGGACGCAACCTGGGGAACCGGAACTGCACTTGGAAGTGAATTATGGCCCTTGATGCATTCGTACGCTGCACCTGCATTCGGGACGGCAAAGCTAAACCGCACCCTTTCCCCGACCGGCTCACCTTCGACGAGTCGGGGGAGCCGTACCTGACCGGAGAGCCCGCCGAAGAAGAGTGGGAGGCGCACGATCGGTGGCTTGCTGATTCCTGCGAGCACGAGGGATTTATCCTCTCGTTTTTCTTGGGTAACATCACCAAGGTGGGAAACCTGCGAAGCTTCCTGCGCCAACTGCAAGGGAAGCCTGGGCCGCGATTTCCAATCTTGCTGGAGAAAGTTCTCTACGATGGCACTCACACCGGAGATTGGATTCCAATCAAGCACTCGCCGGCGCTGCTGAAGGAAGTCGAAACCGTGCTGCACTCCAGCGACATCCTGGCCGATTCCGAGAAGGAATTTTTCAACAATATGAAGCTTCTCTGCGAGGCCAGCATTGCCACCGGGAACCCGATCATGTTCTAGCTCATTTCTTCTCTGGATTACAGTCGGCTTCGATCCGTGTAAATCTGTGTCAATCCGTGGCGAGGTTTTCTCATGACCGCTGCAACCCGCACCAACCCGCTCTCCTACCTCACAGGCCAACTCAACGAACTTAAGACCAAGGGCACACACTTCAAGCTGCGCGTACTCGAAGACGAGCAGGCGCCCGTCTGCACGTTCGACGGCAAGAAGGTCATCAATATCGCCTCGAACAATTATCTCGGGTTAACTTCGCATCCCAAGCTGCGCGAGGCCGCGCTCGAGGCCACGCGCAAATACGGAGTGGGGTCGGGCGCGGTGCGTACCGTTGCCGGGACCATGAAGATCCACATGGAGCTCGAAGAGAAGATTGCGCGCTTCAAGAATGTCGAAGCGTGCGTGGTTTTCCAGTCAGGCTTTGCGGCGAATGCGGGTACAGTTTCGGCGGTCCTCGGTAAGGACGATTTCATCATTTCCGATGCTCTGAATCACGCTTCGATCATCGATGGCGCGCGCTTGTCGCGAGCAAAGATTCTGGTTTTCCGCCATAAGGATGTCGCCCACGCCGAAGAGCAACTCGCCAGCATCAAGGACGAGCCGGGAAAGAAGCTGCTGATCACCGACGGCGTGTTCTCGATGGATGGCGACATCGGCCCCCTTCCCGGCCTGTGCGATGTAGCGGAAAAGTACGGCGCCATCATGATGGTCGACGACGCCCACGCTTCCGGCGTTCTCGGCCGCAACGGCCGCGGCACCGTCGATCACTTCAACGTGCACGGGCGCGTGGATATCCAGGTCGGAACTTTGTCGAAAGCCATCGGTGCCCTGGGCGGATATGTATGCGGAACGCGCGATCTGATCGATTTTCTCTACCACCGCGCGCGGCCGTTCTTGTTCTCGACGTCTCATCCCCCGTCAGTGGCCGCGACCTGCATCGCCGCGTTCGACGTTCTGGAAAACGAACCCGAGCGCATGGAAAAACTCTGGGAGAACACGCGCTTCTGGAAAAAAGAACTCGGTCTGCTTGGTTTCGACATCGGAGGTCGCGCCACCCCGGCCAGTGAGACCCCGATCACCCCGATCATCATCGGCGACGGCAAGCTCACCATGGATTTCTCCCGCGAGTTGTTCAAAGAAGGTGTCCTCGCCACCGGCATCGCCTTCCCCACCGTCCCCGAAGGCAAAGCCCGCATCCGCACCATCATGACGGCAACGCATACGAAGGAGGAGTTGGAACAGGCGCTGGAGGTGCTGGGGAGAGTCGGGAAGAGGATGGGGATAGTTCACTAGGCAGCGACCCGAGAAAAAAGATGGCTGACCGTCAACAGTTCCGTCCGCCAAATAAATACAGCCGGGCCTTTGGTTGGCGGGTGAGTATGCCCAGGTCCGCAACTCTCAAAAGCGATTTAGGAGGCCTATCGCTCCTTTCGAGATCAGAGCTTCCAGACATATTGGAAGACTTCCTCGACATCAGTAGGAAGAGGACGTCAAATCGGACCGCCATTTCGAAACTGCAACTTTCTATGTTGCAAGAAATTGTTTTTCAAGAAGCTGCCGTCAAGAAATACAAGCAACGGCTGGATGAACTGAGAGACTCTTCCGCCCAGCACATCGGAGAATCCGAAGCCGAGATGGAAGCGGTCACCCGTGAGCTTTTCATGTTTCGCGTCTATGCTAACGCAATTAGATCGATCGGAGACGGCATTGCCTGGCGGGCCCTGGACTACGACAGAGCAGTGACCCGCTTGATGGCGGAGCAGGCCACCAAGCAACGGATCATGTCGGACGGGTTGATGGGGGAACTCCTCGAGTGGAGCATCCATTTCGACAAGGGGTCGGGCGTTGCCATATTGAACTCTCTGACAAATTGCCTTGCAGTAGGAGACGTGACCGTCGTGAAGGACGACGGCTCGGCGGAGATAGTAGAGGTTAAGAGCAGCACTACTAAGTCTCGTAGGAAAATTCGTCAGAAACAGAAAATGCGCGAAATCGTCACGTTGTTGTCGTCCGGCGAAGGCAACGCCGGCGACAAGGAAGTCAGTATAGAGATCCTTCCCATCGAACCGGAATCCGGCCTAGACAAAATAGGTGTTCTCTTGTCCGAAGCGGAAGTTCGCGGATGGGCCTGCGACAAAATTAGCAATTGCCTTTACGTGGAATGTTTCGATTTCGAAAAAATGCCATCATTTGATGCTATCAAGACGGATGTGGAAAAACTGCGAGAGAGACTTATTGGGAACTGGACGCAAAACGGGGATTTCGTATTGGACATGAACAGCTTGGACCTAATCGCCTTTTCACCGAACTGTGCACCATTCTCAATCTTCCCATTTCCAAATCGTATTTGCATTGACCTGCTGATTGGCAAGAAGTGCTACATAAGCTATCTGAACCAAACCGCGGTCGCTCGCGAGTTTGAATTCAGAGGCTGGAAGGTAGCCAGAACCACGGAGCAGCTAATCGAAGATGGGCGCACCGAAGAATCGCTGCTTATAGAGAAAGGACGATTTTACGCCGCTGTGCCCCCAGCAGACTTTATGAGGATGCAAATGGAGGCACTTCGGGTACAAACGGTAATTTCGGCCTTTGAGGCTAAGGTCAAGGAGGGTCCACAGGCAAGTTCTGGGTTTCTCCTTCATCTGTACGAAGCCGAACGTATCCTCTGGAAATAAGCTGGCGGCTTCGAATGTTCGCCGTTCGCCCGCTAAAGATTTCCCTTGCTTCGCGCCCGCCGATGCGCCATACTATCTCATTAAGCATCGGTTCTTTGACAACTGAATATCACGTAGCTAACTCCTTCTGCCGCAAGATTTTACGTCTAAGACCTTGTGGCTCAAGATTTTGCGGCTGGAGCCGGAATCCGCGTTGCTGATTCCAAAAGACTTACAAGCCCAGCGTATCTCATAAGTCCTTTGCCTGGAATATTTTGCAGCTAAGTCCTTTAGAATTAATATTTTAGTCGGAATTAAGCCGGATCCAACGAGATGCAACTTGTTGATTCTAAGGATTTTACGGGGATTGATCCGCGTTTTTTTATTTTGATTCTGGACCGCCGCTTCCGGGGCACGGGCGGTGCAAGACAGCAGCCTCAGTGGGCCCGGTACACAATCTTCCCGCCCACAATCGTCGCCACCACTTTCCCCGTTAACTGCCAGCCATCAAATGGAGTGTTGTGCGAAAGCGATCGCGACTTGGCGGCCTCAAACGTCCAGCGCTTCTTGGGATCGAAGATGGTTACGTCCGCAACGTTGCCGCGGGCGAGCGATCCGCGGCCGCGGAGATCGAACACCCGCGCGGGGCCGGCGGTGAACAGTTCGACGATGCGTGTCAGAGGGATCTTGTGCTCGCGGTGAAGCTTGGTGATGGCCAGCGCTAACGCAGTCTCGAGTCCGGTGATGCCGAAGGCCGCGCGCTCGAACTCGACCTGCTTTTCGTGCGTGGCGTGAGGAGCGTGGTCGGTTGCAATGGCATCGACAGTGCCGTCGGCTAGCGCCACCAGAATGGCTTCGCGGTCGGTGGCCGAGCGCAGCGGCGGGTTCATTTTGAAATTGGTGTTGTATTCTCCCACGTCTTCGTCAAGCAGGGTGAAGTGGTGCGGCGTCACCTCGCAGGTGACGCGGGCCTTAGCCCGCTTGCCGCGGCGCACGGCCTTGAGCGCGTCGGAGGTGGAAAGATGCGCGACGTGCAGCCGCGATTCGCGAATCTGCTGCGCGAGGTTCACGTCGCGGTCCACGATGTTCGCTTCGGCGGCGGCGGACATGCCGCGCAGGCCGAGCCGAAAGCTGGTAGGGCCTTCGTGCATCGGGCAGCCTTCGGTGAGGCGCGTATCTTCGGCATGCTGCACTACCGGCAGATTCAGTTCAGCGCCGAGCCGCAGGGCGGCACGCATGACTTCATCGTCAAGAATAGGCTTGCCATCGTCGGTGACGGCCACAGCTCCGGCTCGCTGCAGCGCCGCAAAGTCGGTGAGCGATGCACCGCGCGAGAGTCGAGTAGCGGCAGCGATTGGGAACACATTGACTACGGCCCCGCGCTCAGGATGTCGCAGCCATGTGACCCACTCGGCAGTGTCGACAACGGGCGCGGTGTTGGGCATGGAGCAGACTGAGGTGAAACCACCGGCAGCCGCGGCGGCCGTGCCGGTTGCGATGGTTTCTTTGTAACTTTGCCCAGGCTCACGCAAGTGAACATGCAGGTCGATAAATCCTGGGGCAACGATCAGCCCGCGTGCATCGAACCTTTCATCGGCGCCGCCCCGAGTCTTATTAGGCAGGGCGATCTCAGCCACGCGGCCATCGCGAAGGAGCACGTCCATAGGCGCGTTGATCTTCGCTGCCGGGTCGATGACGTGGCCGCCTTTGATGAGGAGAGACCCCGCTTTGGATTTGTCGTTCGGCATTTCTCTTAGTCCGTGTAAATCCGTGAAGATCCGTGGCTCATTTCGCCTTGCCTAACGCCCGCGCCAGAATCGCCATGCGGGTCGGGACGCCGTTGTGAACCTCGTCGATGATCACTGATTGCGGACCATCAGCGACTTCCGCGGTTAGCTCAAGGCCACGGATGATCGGTCCGGGATGCATCACGATAGCATCCCGCCTCGCCAGCTTCAGCCGCGACGGGGTCAACTGATAGTGCGCAATGTAGTCCTGGAGGCGAATCTTCTGGCCGGCAAGCCGCTCCTTCTGTACGCGCAAAAGCATGATCACGTCAGCGCCCCGCACCGCCTCCTCCGGATGACGAGATACGCGCAGACCGGGCGCGAGAGTGGCCGCGACCTCAGGGACAAACTCGGGCGGACCACACAGCGTGACCTTCACCCCGAACTTCGCCAGCAAATGGCAAGCTGAGCGTGCAACGCGGCTGTGGTAGATATCGCCGATGATCGCAACCTGCAAGCCCTTGAATGATTTCTTGTGCTTCAGGATGGTGAAGGCATCGAGCAGGGCCTGGGAAGGGTGCTCGTGCATACCGTCGCCGGCATTGATGACGGGAATGTCGAGGTGCTTCGCCATCAGGTGAGGCGCGCCCGCGGAGGGATGGCGAATAACGATGGCGTCCGCGCCCACCGCTCGCAGTGTGTAGCCGGTGTCGAGCAGCGACTCGCCTTTCTCGATGCTCGATCCCGAGGATTGCACCAGGGTCGTGATGGCGCCTAGCGACTTGGCCGCTATTTCAAAGGAAGATCGCGTGCGGGTGGAAGCTTCGTAAAACAGCAGCACGATACGCTTGTTCCGCAGCAGCGGCCGGGGCTTGAGCGGGTTCATCCGGCGGGCCAGCTTCAGCAGGGCGAGGATTTCCTTGTCCTCCATGTGCTCGATACCGAGCAGGGAACCGCGTGCCGGTTTGTTTATCGCGGAGGAATGCAAACGGTGCATCATACGCGGCCAGCGCGTGGCACGGCAAGGGCGTTCGTGGTTGCTGGCTCGGGCCCATTTTCGACGCCGGACTGTGCCGCCAGACAGCGCCTTAAGGCCGTCTTCGGCGGCCGATGAAGGTGCCAGTCAAGGCTCCGGCGAGGCTTCCTGCGGCCACAGAGATCAGGAGAAAACCAATCAGGGCGAGGATCAACTTGGTTCCCAAGCCGTCTGGGTTCTTCAAAAGGTCTAGAGCGGCTTGCACTTGCGGATCACTGGAACGGCTCGCCATCTGCTGAAGGGCATCAAGCACTTGCTGGCGACCTTGGCCACCGGCTTGCAACACAGCGAAGGCAATGGCGGAGAAAATGCCGATTACCGCAGACGAGAGAATCGCCGTCACGGCGCCGAGTTGTGCTCCCGACCGGGCGCTAGCTTGCCAGGCAGGGTTGCGGTAACGATAAAGAATGACGGCCAAACATCCAGCGCCTAACACGGCCAACAGGGGAACCATCAGGCGAAGGGACATGACTACAAGGGAAATTAAAGCGGCCACCGCGCATACCCGTACAGCCCGTCCCCACTGGATCCCCGTGGCAAGCGTGGAAACGCTCAGAGAACTTGAGACACTCGGCGGGTCCAGAGAGAAGGGGGTCAGGCTATCGGGTGAGACATTCGTCGCGACTGAGGCGGAAGGAACCTCCGCCACAGCCACGCGAATCTGCGGCGCTCCACACTGCGAGCAGAAGGCCTTGCCGTCCTCCATACTCTGTCCGCATTTGTAACAGGGATGGTCCATCGGAATTCAGAGAAGGGCTTGCCTGAAGGTATCGCACGAGGAGCGGAAGGCGCAAGGAAGCGATGCGGCTGGCCATTGCCGCGCAACGGGAGGCTCTTCGTCTTGCTTTAGATATCGCCCTGCTTGCCGCGAGCGTGGACGTAAACCATCGCAAAGGTCGAGCCACTATGGCCGTCTCTTGGTTCGATGGCAACGACGCGTTGGTTGTCCTCCGTGCCAACTTTCAACTCGGTGACAGGGCCGGTGTTATCGCCTTCACACTTCAGCTCTTTGGATCCCTTGGAGTCTTTGTCGTCGTCGTGAACGTCAACGTCGCCCCCGTGTTTCTGAGAGCGGCACTCGAGGACCTTGCCGTACTTTTTCAGTTTGTCGCGATAGAAGTCGATGACTTTGCCGGGAGCGTCGTCAGAATCGTATTTGGCGACCACCAGTTTGAAGCCGAATGCCTCGGTGAAGATGCTGAGGTTGGCCTTGTTCCCGTTCTCGTCGTCAGACTTGAGGCGCGCACCCGGATAGAGGGGGAGGCCAATCTTACGGGCGTCTGCATCGCTACCGACGTGCAAGTCGCCGACCGAGCTGCGCACGTCAAAGTTTTTGTCCTGCCCCCCGTCCGGTTTCTGGGCTTGGGCGGTGAAGCCGGGGGTTGCGGTTAAGATGCCGAACACTGTCGCGAATATTGGCCGAAACATGACTTCCTCCTAGGGGCTTGGTGAGAGCGTTCTCTGTCCTAAATATCGGCACTCTTGCCGTGCGTGCGTACGTAAACCAGCGAGAAACTCGAACCCCTGCCCTCCGGTTCGATGGCTACGATGTGCTGGTCATATTTCTTGCCCGCCTTGAGCTCGACGTCTTTCCCCCCGCTGCCTTCGCAGGTTAATTCGTCCGAGCTGTTTTTTCCCATATTCACGTTCCAATTCCCCTTGGACGTGTGGCATTCCAGCACGTTGCCATATTTTTTCAACTGGTCTTTGTAGAAAGCGAGAATCTTGACGGGAGCGTCATCGGATTCGTACTCCACCGCGACTACCTTTAGCCCGAAACCAAAACCCGAGATATTTACATTGGCGCTCTTGTCACTATGGTCGGAATCCTTTTCTTTTGGACGGGCGCCCGGATAAACTACCAGGCCGATGTCAGAGACGTCCGCTTGCTTACTGACGTGAATACCGCCAGCAAAGGTATTGATGTCCACCTGCTTGTCTTGCCCGTTGGCTTCTTTCTTCACGTTCACGCTGCAGGCAGACAGAAGCAACAGCGCCGCGAGGCTCGCTGCGGCTGTAGGAGATACAGAAACCTTACTTCCGGGCATGTTCAGACCCTCCGCTCGCGGCCTGGACAGGACGCTCCAAGCCTGTGCCCCGCTGGGCAACATTCGGAATACTCACGGGAAGATGCCCTCGAATGGCAATCTCCCCAAACAGCGCCTTGATCGCGCTTACCTCGGATACGGTCGCGTTGGAAAACGTACACACGTAATTCTCAATTTTCGGGAAGTCCGCGGCCAGATACGGGTTTCCCATGGCGACAACCGCCGTCTTCTCCGCGGCGCGATCCAGCATCTGCTGCAGCAGCGTACCGGTCGTATCGGCCATCGCGACCGTATTCCCCACCTTACCCGCCGTGGGAATCACGTACACGCCCGCTACCACGGTCTTGGCTTCGTCCACAGCCTTCAGCACTTCGTCACTCATCCCTGCCGCGATGCGCGGATCAACATAGATCACGCGCGCGTCGGGAATTCGGGCTCGAAATTCGCGTCCGAAGGCTCGGCCGGAATCCGTCCGGACATCATCGGAGAAGAGCACCGCAACCACCTGATTATGTGTCTCCTCTTGTGTTGTATACGGAAGTCCGGTCCTGGCGGTTCCCTTGGTTTTGAGGGGGAGAACCTTGCCATTGTCGCGCACCAGCGTGACCGCAGCATCGGCGACCTGCTGGCCGAAAGCCAGGTTCCCGGGCTTCCCCACGAGGTTGGCGATGGCGTTCACATCGACCATGCGAGCATCGTGCAGGCCCAGAGACGCCTTTATCTTCAATATCTTGAGCACGGAGTGGTCGAGGCGTTCACGCGAGATCTCACCCGACTGAACGGCCTGGACCATGGCGTTGTAAGAGGCAGGAAAATCCGCAGGGATGAGCAGCAGATCATTTCCTGCTTTGAAAGACTCCACCGCGGCCCGGCCGATATTGTTCGAGAAAAGGTGCGTCAAACCGGCCATGTCGAGCGCGTCAGTGACGATAATTCCTTTGAAGCCAAGCTGTTTCTCCAGCAGATCAGAAACGATCGCCGGCGAGATCGTGGCTACATGGTTGGGATCGGAGTCGAGTACCGGCACAGTCACGTGCGCCACCATGACCGAGTCCACTCCCGCAGCGATGGCTTGGCGAAAAGGCGGCAGCTCAATCGAGTCGAGATGGGCACGATCCACGTTGACGCTGGCGACGCCTAAGTGCGAATCGGTGGCCGTGTCTCCGTGACCGGGAAAGTGTTTGACGGTTGTGAGCATCCCGCCCTCATGCGCGCCCTTGATGTAGGCCGCGACCAGATCGCCGACTTGCTTAGGATCTTCGCCGAACGAACGCGTGTTGATGATGGGATTGGCAGGGTTCGAATTGACATCGGCGTCGGGGAAAAAGTTCCAGTGAATGCCGACGGCGCGTGCTTCGAGCGCGGTGATGTTACCAAAATTCTGAGCGTCATCTGACTTGCCATCTCCGCCGAAGGCCATGGCATGCGGGAAGACTGTGGTTCCCATCAGGCGCATCGACACGCCGCGTTCAAAATCCGCCGCGAACAGCAGGGGCAGCTTCGAATCGCCTTGCAGCCGGTTAAGAAGTTCGGCGGCTTCATAGGGTTCGCTGCGCAGAAGATACGGGCCGTCCACGTGCACCGTCATTGCGAATGAGCCCACGTGATACTTCTGCATGGCCTCGCGCAGTTGCAGGTACTCGGGGTTTTCCACGTTGAGAAAGCTGGCGCGGCACCAGATCATGAACACCTGGCCGACTTTTTCTTCAAGGGTCAGCTTGTGCAGCGTTTTCTCGGCCCATTTTTCGCCGGCGGGGGTCGTATGAATCGGTCCGGGGCGTTGATATTTGTCCTTGGCGGAAGCCGCTGTCGAGAGCGTGACGGCAAACAGCAAGAGGGCGAGTGTACGATGCATGCAGAAAACGATAGCAGAAATAGCGGAATGCCGGTGCTCCTCTGGTTCATCCGTGGAAATCCGCGGCGATTGAATTTTCCGTTTTGGCAGCGGCTTTCCGCTGAACCTGTATGTCGTCGCCAAAGCCGCGCAGCCAATAGACCTCCGGCTCCCGGCGAAACCACGTCATCTGGCGCTTGGCATAGTTCCGGTGAGCCTGCTGAGCCGCTTGGATGGCCTGCTCCCGCGTAAGTTCTCTGCGCAGGAATTGCATCGCTTGCTTGTAGCCGAGCGAAGACAGCGGGCCGGCGCCACATCCGTACTTCTCGAACAGACGCTGTGTCTCTTCAATCAGCCCTCCATCGACCATCTCTTGTGCGCGGCGGTTGATCCGGTCGTACAAAGCTTGGCGATCGGGATCGAGGCCGAGGCGCAGGATGCGGAAGCCGCGCAACGGATCTCGATCCTGCTGCCACAGATCCGTCATCTTCTGGCGTGAGGCCAAACAAACTTCGATGGCGCGTATCAGCTTGGCTGTATCGTTGGCGTGAATCTTTTCCGCGGCGGTGCGATCCAGATGCCGCAGAATGCGGTGAAGATAAGTAGAGCCGCGGCTCGCGGCTCGCTCGCGCAATCGCTCACGCAGCTCTTCGGAGCGTTGCGGACCGGGGAAAAGTCCTTCCAGCAGGGCGCGCAGGTACAGTCCAGTTCCGCCCACGACGATTGGCAAATGGTAGCGCGTTCTAATCCCTTCAATCACTTGCCGCGCCTGGCGGGCATATTCGCCGGCAGTGACGTGACTGGTCGGCACGACGTAATCGAGCAGGTGATGTGGCGCGCGAGCACGTTCGGCGGCCGTAGGCTTCGCGGTCCCGATGTCAAACTCGCGGTACATGGCGACAGAATCGCAGTTCACGATCTCGCCATCGAAGCGTTCCGCGAGCGCAAGAGAAAGCGCGGTCTTGCCGCTGGCTGTGGGCCCGAGCACAACCACTAGCAGCGGTTCAGGCTGCACGGAAGCCACCGTCAGCGCACGCTCCAGTGAATGACGTGCCAATAACGAACCAGGGTGAGGCCCAGCAGCAGAAAGGCTACGAGCAGCAGGCCAGAGGCTTCCGTAGCATAAATCGAGTGCCGGCGGTGTTCGTGGGTGGAATCGTTCTGGCGCCGAGCGGGAAACACACGAGTATTGTACGCCCGTCAGTTAACCGTCAGCGCGACTTGCCAACCACACCACATGCCCTCGCGGGTGTAAACTCTTTCGTTCGCGCCCTGCGCGTTTTGTCCTGACTTCGTGTCCTGGGGTTCATCGTGAAAAAACAGATCCGGCTCGTCGTTTTTGCTGCCATCTTCCTGTGCGCCCTGCTGCCACTCTGGGCGCAATCCTCCGCTCCGGTGAAACCACTGACCATTGAGGCGATATTCGCTCCTGGCGGCCTGGGTGGGCGCGGTCCTGAAACTCTGGAGTGGAGTCCAGACGGCTCCAAGCTCACGTTCGTGCAGCGCAACGACGCCGGAGAACAGGGCGAACTGTGGTATGTAGACGCAGCTACCGGCGAAAAGAAAATTTTGGTTAGCGCGGCCAAGCTCGCCTCGCTCGCGCCCGACTATAACAAAGTGAAGGATGAGCGTGAAAAAGAGCGCCTGACGCGCTATCACGTTGCCGCCTATCTGTGGGCACCGGATTCAAAGCACCTCATATTCGACTCCCAAGGACAGCTCTGGCTTTATGACCTGGCGACAGGCACGGCGGTGCAGTTCACTTCGGCGCCCGATCCCAGTGGTGACCCCAAGTTCTCACCCGACGGCACTCATGTGTCCTACCATCGCAAGCACAACCTGTACGTCCGGCCTGTAAGCGGCAAGGGTGAAAAACAGCTCACGAAGGACACTGGCGACAACCTGTTTAACGGCGACATCGATTGGGTGTATGCGGAAGAACTGGCCGTGCGCAGCAATTATTTCTGGTCGCCCGACAGCAAGCAAATTGTCTTTCTGCACATGGACGAGTCCAAGGTGCCAACCTACCCTCTGGTGAACCTGATCCCCACGCACCCCACGGTGGACAACGAAAAATATCCCAAAGTAGGCGATCAAAATCCGACGGTAAAGCTGGGCGTGGCGGATGCCGACAAAGGAAAGGTCCGCTGGATTTCACTGACTGACGATGCGGAGGCTTACATCCCGCGCTTTGGCTGGGTCCGCGACGGCGTGATCTGGGCGGAAGTGCTGAACCGCAACGAGGACAAGATGGATTTGTATTTCGTCGATGCGAAATCAGGGAAGTCCCGGATCGTTCTGACCGAAACCACTCCTGGCGCCTGGATCGACTTCGAGCATCTGGAGGTTCGTTTCCTGAAGTCTTCCGGGGGATTCCTGTGGCCGAGCTGGCGCGACGGAGACATGCACCTCTATTTCTACAGCTTCGATAAGCAGAACCCGATGGGCGCCGATGCAAAGCTTGAGCGCCAACTAACCAAGGGTGACTTTGAAGTGCTCGGGATCGGCGGAGTCGACGAAGTCACGGGCACCGTGTTTTTCAATTCCAACCAGGGCGACCCGAGGCAGCGGCACATGTTCTCGGTCAAGCTGGACGGAACCGGATTGCAGCAACTCACGCATGATGAGGGCCTCTCTTCTGGCAATTTCTCCGACGATGGCAAGCACTACGAGCAGACCTTCATGGGCCCCACGACAGCGCCGCGGATGTCGCTTTGCACCGTGGGCGGCTCGTGCTCCCCGGTATGGCAGGCGCGCGATGAAATTGTGGAATATGGATTACGGGCGCCGAAGTTCCTGGAGTTCAAAGCGGAGGATGGGACAACTCTTTACGGACGCTTGTTGCTTCCACCGGAGGCGCCAGCCAGTGGAAAAATTCCCTTGATCGTGAACGTCTACGGCGGACCTGCTGCGCAGACAGTGCTGAAAGATCCGCCGAGTCCTTTCGATGAGATTCTGGCGCGGAAAGGCTTCGCGATCTTTTCCGTGGACAATCGCGGCACTCCGGGCCGCGATCGTAAGTTCCAGACCGCGATTCGCCACGAGTTCGGCGCGATCGAGCTGAAAGATCAGCTTACGGCGCTCGATCAGCTTTTTGCGCAGTATCCGCAAATTGACAAAGATCGCATGGCGATCTGGGGATGGTCGAATGGCGGCTCCATGACGCTGTACGCGATGACGCACTCTGACCGCTTCCGCGCAGGCGTCGCGGTAGCGCCCGTGACTAACCAGATCAACTACGACACCATCTATACCGAGCGTTACATGGGCCAACTCAAGGATGACCCCACGGGCTATGCGCAGTCAGACGTGACGAAGTCGGCGGCCAATTTGCATGGAGCGCTGATGATCGCTCACGGCACCGGTGACGACAACGTGCACTTCCAGAACAGCGCGCAAATGATCGACGCGCTGATCAAGGCGGGCAAGCAATTCCGCCTGATGATCTATCCCAACAAGACCCACAGCATCGCAGGCAGCGATGCGCGGGCTCACCTGTTCCACATGATTGAAGATCATTTCGAGATGGAGTTGAAGTAGGCGGGAACCTACTTGCGCTTGTCAGGCTTGCGGGACGAACTCACTCGGTTCGTGCTTTCCTTCGACGAACTTTCTTTCGACGAGCTATCTTTCGACGGGCTGTCTTTCGACGAGCTATCTTTGTTGGCAACCTCTTTCGAGGAACTCTGCGACGACGAACCTTCCTTTGCGGAACTATCTTTCGACGAACCCTCTGATTTCGACTTGTCTTCCTTCTTCGAGTCTTTCCCGCCATCTGAGGGCGCGTGGGACTTGTTGGCGTAGTCGGTCACGTACCAGCCCGATCCCTTGAACTGCACGGCAGGCGCCGAGATCATCTGCTCTACCTTGCCCCCACACTCCGGACACTTCTTGACCATCTTGTCGGAAAACTTCTGGATTTTCTCGAAGCGATGACCGCATTTTTCGCACTCGTATTCGTAAAGAGGCATGGGTTCTGAGACGGTTGTGAGGAAAAGCGTTTCCATATTGATTTTAGGGGCGGCAGTTGGATTGCGTCAATTGAGGCGCCCAGCGCGAACGCTGTAGTTCTGGCCGCTTAATGTTCAAGCCTTTTCTGGAAACTGCTCCACCAGACGCTTAGGGGCTGTGTTGCGCCAAGCCGCTTTGATCGCGTTGCGCAATGTCGCCCTATCGGCGGCTTTCAGATGAACGCTCGTAGCACCGCGACGCCCCCAGGCCCCTTTCACGGGCACGAATACATTGGGATAATCCTTCGAGAAGTTGTGCTGATGCTCCGGTGACAGCTTCACCATCCCACGGGATTTGTCAGGGTATCCGAGCGTGGCGAAGATCTTTCCCCCGACACGAAAGTCGGGATGGTCCATGTGGGTGCGTTCTTCGGTTTCGGGCAACGATAGTGCGAGGCGGCGAAAGTGGTTAGCAGTCACGTGTATTCTCCAGGGGAAGATGTGCGCACGCTAGCATAACGGCCAATGAGCTATCCACGTTACGGCTTCTTCGGTGCAGCTTCTTCGGTGATAGACTTCGCCCATGAAGGACTCCGGCAACGATCCCGCACAGACTGTTGCCATCTCGCAGAAACCTTCCCATGCCCAGGGTCCGGCGCTTTATCTCGTCGCCACGCCCATCGGCAATCTTGAGGACATCACGCTGCGGGCAGTGCGCGTGTTGAAGGAAGTAGACGTGATCGCCTGCGAAGACACGCGGCAGACGCAGAAACTGCTCAACCACTACGGCATCTCGACCCGCACCATCAGCTACCACGAACACAACGAGATGACGCGATCGGCGGAGTTGGTGAAAGAGATGCAGGAAGGGGCAAGCGTGGCTCTGGTGACGGATGCAGGCATGCCGGGAATTTCCGACCCGGGATTTCGGCTGATCTCGCTGGCCATCCGGCATCACCTGCCGGTGGTGCCGATTCCCGGAGCGTCTGCATTTTTAGCGGCGCTGGTGGCGAGCGGGCTGCCCACAGATTCCTTCCGCTTCGGCGGATTTCTTCCCACGAAGCGGGGCGAACGCCGGGCGGCTCTGGAAGCGATCAGGACTTCGCCGCGCACCCAGGTTTTCTACGAAGCTCCGCACCGAATAGTGGAGGCGCTCTCGGATGTTTGCGAGGTTTTAGGAAACGCTCGGCACGTGGTGATCGCGCGCGAAGTGACCAAGTTGCACGAAGAGTTCCTGCGAGGGCGGGCGGGCGAAGTTCTGGAGACGCTGAAGTCGAGGGACGGAGTGAAAGGCGAGATCACGCTGCTGATTGGTAAAGCCGAGGAAGAACAAGTCCGTGTGGGGACGGGCGACCGCGCCCGTCCTGGGGTTCGACAGAGGCTAAGGCAGATCATGGCGGAAGAGAAGCTAGATGAGAAGGCTGCTCTGAAGAAAGTGGCGAAGGAGCGCGGAGTTTCCAAGAGCGAGGCCTATCGGGAGTTGCAGAGGAGCAAGTGACTTCGAAGGGGTGCTATAATCAGTATTGATTAACGTTAATCAATGTTCATCGCAACCGCGGGGGCACGAAATATGAAGAGCGTTGTGCATCGTATTCCACTCACTAAAGCTCGCATCAATCTTGGGCAGGTTGTCCGGCGCGCTCATGTCAATCGTGAATATTTCATCCTGGAAAAGGACGGCATTCCCGTGGTTGGCATTATGCACGTCGATGATTTGGAGGATTATCTGGAACTTCACGACTCCGAACTTAACAACCACATCGCGAAGAGTAACGCAGAATACCGTGAAGGCAAGGCGCGTGACGTGAGCGAGTTTCTGGCAGAACTGAAAACTTCCGCAAAAAAGACAAGAAAATAAGCTTTACACCATGGCCGCTTCATTTCGAGTGCTGACGACGCCTTCGTTTGATCGGGACTTTCGGAAGACCGCGAAAGGCAATCCCGCCCTCGAAAACGCCTTGCACGAGTTAGCGGCAATCCTTGCCCAAGACCCGTATAACCGGAGCGCAAGACATCCCATCAAGAAACTTACGGACATCAAATCCGATGGGCAATGGCGAATTCGCTGGCGCGAATACCGTTTACGGTACGACATCCATGGTACCGATGTAGTGCTGCATTCCTTCCGACACCGAAAGGAAGCTTACTAGATTGGGGATTTTGGATGGTGTATAGAAAGCGAAGTGCTACGATGCCTTGTGCGTGATGGAGGTGCACTTTATGGATGCGAATGAGTTCAACGCTACAGCGGTAAAGGCAGAAAACCCCACGACGATCACCTTTGATGTGCGACCATTTGGCGATAAGCAAGGTGAGGCTGTGGATTCTTACCTGCATCAGCGATTGATGATGTTGCAAATGAACGCAGGCGGTTTCGGGCCGAGGCTCGTGGTTCTGTTGTGCGATTCCAAGGCCAGCATACCCAGCGCTGCGAATGGGTGGCTTGCCGAACTGAATGCACGGGGTGTACCAACAGAGGTCAGGCGAGGTTAACGAACCGGAAGTTGGAGAGGAGCCGGGTAATGACATGGTTCACAGTTGTCGTGATCGTAATTCTGGTGCTGGCGTGGAGAATGTTGCCGGCACTCGTCGAGGGATACCGTGGCAAGAAGGGCGGTCCTTCGCCGCCGCCCTCGGCATGGCGCTTGGCAAAAAGTTAAAGCGTTGAATTGATCACCGTTCAGGCAGTCAACGAAACCATCGTCGGTCGAGGTAGCGGGTAGGGCGGCCCCTATCGGCTGGCGCTAGCATCAAGCCTCACTTCCCCGCCAACTCGCGCTTCACCGCCTCGCTGACCATCTTCCCATCCACCCGCATGCCAGCAGCCGAAAAGCGCCCCATGGCGTTCTTCATCACCGTACCCATGTCCTTCATAGTAGGAGCCCCCATCTCGTCGATCACGGCTTTCACTCCGGCAACCACTTCCGCCTCGCCTGTGGCCTTGGGCAAATAGGTTTCGATCAGAACAATCTCGGCGGCTTCTTTGTCGGCCATCTCGTGGCGTCCGCCCTTGGTGAATTGCTCGACGGACTCCTTGCGCTGCTTGATCAGCGTGGTCAGCACAGCCTGCGATTCTTTGTCATCGAGGGGCGCCATCTTCTCGATCTGGCGATTCTGCAGCGCGCTTTTGACCATGCGCAGAGTGGAGAGGCGCTGCTCCTCGCGCGCCTTCATGGCGGCGGTAATGTCTTTCTGGATTTGTTCGACAAGGCTCATGAGTGGATTATAGACGGAGCGTCTGACGAGGACGCACATGCGTGCCGTCCCTAGCCGGACCCGTTTTGTGCAGCTACGCAACCCCGCTTTTACGTGCGGGGCTAATGAATGTCGTCGCTTCACGACTGGAATCACGGCACGTGTGGCGGGGTTTCGGTAGACTAGTAAGCTACTTCTTTCATCAGGATTCTTTCTATGCTGCGCAAGAACCGTCTTTTTACGCCAGGTCCCACGCCGCTGCTGCCGGCGGCGCAAACGGCCATGGCGTCATTTACCGCGCATCACCGCACCGCTGACTTCCGGACCCTGTTCCAGCGTGTGCTCGCGGACATGAAAGAGTTCATCGGCACGCAGAACGACGTTCTGGTGCTGGCCTGCTCGGGCACGGGTGTGATGGAAGCGTCGATATCGAACCTTACATCGCCGGGCGACAAGGTTTTGATCCTCACTGCCGGCAAGTTCGGTGAGCGCTGGACCGGACTGGCCAAAGCTTTCGGCTGCAACGTGGATGTGTTGAGCGCGCCTTACGGCGAAACATTCTCATTGAACAACATTCGCGCGAAGCTCACACCAGATGTGCGCGCGGTGTTCGTCCAGGCAACGGAGAGCTCGACCGGTGCGCGGCATGACGTGCAGGGCATTGCGAAGATCGTGCGTGCCACCGGCGACGACACCCTCCTGGTAGTAGATGCGATCACCGGGTTGGGGACGACCCACCTCGACATAGATGGCTGGGGCGTGGATGTGATTATCGGCGGTTCGCAAAAAGCGCTGATGATCCCGCCGGGCCTGGCGTATTGCGCTGTGAGCGAGCGGGCGTGGCGGCGGATGGACTCGACCACCTCTCCTCGCTTCTACTTCGACTTACGAAAGGAACGCAAGGCGGCGGCCAAGGGCGAATCGGCCTACACGCCGCCAACCTCGCTGTTTGCGGCGCTGGGCGCAGCATTGGAGTTTGTTCGGAGAATGGGAAACGGAGACCTGTCCCGGGGACGCGAAGCCTTGGTCGACAATGCCGAACTCTGCGCGGCTATGACGCGGGCAGGAGCGCAGGCGGTGGGATTGAAACTTTACGCGGCATCTCCTGCAGCCGCACTTACCGCCATCTGCTCGCCGGATGGGATCGATTCCGGAAAGATCATCAAGGAATTCCGCGAGTCGTTTGATGCCGTCGTAGCCAACGGACAGGGAGAGATGAAAGGTCAGCTCTTCCGCATCGCGCATATCGGCTACTACGACTACTTGGACACGATCGGCATTCTGGGTGCGCTGGAGCATGTGCTGGCGCGCTGCACGGGAAAAGCCGTGGAGTACGGGGCGGCAGTGCGAGCGGCCCAGCAAGCGTACGCGCACGGCCTATCCGGCCTACGACAACCAGTGGGAGCTTGAGGAGCGCAAACGATGCGCTCCCAAGGGCTAGTTGATCGTGAAAGTCATGCTGTTGGACGTTTCCGCCGAGGTACCGCCGCCGTATATGCCGCCGGGGGTGCCGGGATTTGTCACTGTAACGGCTGCCGTACCCGCAGTCGCAACGTCCGAGTCCGGAATGGTGACCATCAACTGGTTCGCGCTCACACGGGTAGCGCCAGTCAGAGCTGTGCCTTTCCAATTGATGGTTGCATTGCTGTTAAAGTTGGTGCCGTTGACCGTAAGGATAACCCCTGTGCTGCCCGCTGCCGTACTGGCAGGAACGAGTGCGGTAACGTTCGGCATCGTTCCGGCTGCTGGGGGAGTGCTGGCTTTCGAGCTGTAGCCGCACGCCAGGCCTGTCGCCAGCAGCGCGGATAGAAGTACTGTCTTCGCAAGTCTCATAACTATTCTCCTAGGGGGACTGGGCCCCGATTGAGAAGAGTCTAGGAGAGCGGCCTGACAGTGGTGTCAGAATGATGTCATTTTTGTGTCACTGTTTTGTCAGGACAAGAAAATCCTAGCTCAAGAGGACAAATCTCCCTTTGAAAATCGTCATCGCAGAGAAAATCTCCACCGCCGCCGTCGAGCAACTTAAAGAGCCGGGCTGGACCGTCCTTACCGCGGACCAGGTGAACGGCAAGCTTTCGGACCACCTCGAATCCGCCGACGCCCTCATCGTGCGCTCGGCGGTGCAAGCGGATGCGGCCCTGCTGGCGAATGCCACCAAGCTGCGCGTCATTGGCCGGGCTGGCGTGGGCGTGGACAACATCGATCTGGATGCCGCCACACGGCAAGGCATCGCAGTGATGAACACGCCCGGAGCAAATGCCGTGGCCGTGGCCGAACACACGCTGGGCATGATGCTGGCTATGGCTCGCCATCTTTGCCGCGCCGACACGCTCATGCACGCCGGCCGGTGGGAAAAGAAGTCGCTGCAAGGCACGGAGCTGCGGGGCAAGACCCTGGGAATTGCTGGCCTCGGCCGCATCGGCATGGAGGTAGCGCGGCGGGCTCGCGCCTTTGGAATGGAGGTCGTTGGCCATGATCCGTTTGTTTCCGTAGGCGTGGCCAAGGAGCAGGGCATTCGCCTGGCAACTCTGGACGAACTATACGCGGCGTCGGACTACATCACCTTGCATGTGGGTCTAACGCCTCAGACGACGGGCATGATCAATGAAGCCGCCATCAAGAAGATGAGAAAAGGCGTCCGCCTGGTGAATTGCGCTCGTGGAGAGCTGGTGCATGAAGCCGACTTGGTGCAGGCGTTGAAGGCAGGTCACGTCGCCGCAGCAGCACTCGACGTTTTCAACGACGAGCCTTTGAAAAACTCGCCGCTTCAGGCGATCGACAATGTCATCCTCACTCCTCACATCGGCGGGCAGACTTACGAAGCGCAGGAAGCCGTCGGCGTACAAATCGCGCAGCAGGTGCGGGAATACCTGAAGCACGGCGTCATTCAGAACGCGGTGAACGTGCCCTCAGTCTCCGCCGAAGAGTACGCCGAGATGCAACCCTACATTGTTCTGGCGGAGCGCATGGGAGCATTCCTCGCGCAGATTTCCGAAGGATCGATCGAAGAGATCTCTCTACGCTACAGCGGCCACATCGCGGAGTGGAAGACGGAACTCATTCGCAACGGAGCGATCAAGGGCATCCTCAACCAAACTTTGGACGAGAAAGCCAACCTGGTGAATGCAGCGTCCCTGGCGGACGATCGCGGAGTTCGCATCCATGAATCGCATAAGGCGAAGGTTTCAACCGGAGGCGCCGGAAGCGTGCTCTCAATCTTTCTCAAGAGTTCAAAAGAAGAGCACATGGTCAAAGGCGCAGTTCTGCGGGGCACGCTGCCGCGGTTGCTGCACATCGATGACATCGACGTGGAAGCTCCACTGGAACGCGACCTGATTTACCTTCGGAACAGCGACGTCCCGGGCGTGATCGGCAAGGTAGGCACGATTCTGGGCGAAGGCGAGATCAACATCGCGGACTTCTCATTGGGGCGGCGCAGCGCCGAAGCATCGTCGGAGACGCGCGAGGCGATTGCTGTGGTCCATGTAGACGGACCTGTACCCGACGATGTGCTAAAGAAGCTGGAGGAGATTCCGGCTGTACGGCAGGCGAAGGCTGTGCGGCTGTTCTGAGGAATTGGCCAATGGAAATCCAAACGCCATTTCGAGCAAACTACGAGATCGAAAATCCGCCCGAGCTGCCAAGCTCGGGGGCTGGAGTCCACTACTTTCCTCCTGCACGCACGGGCGAAGGGCGCATTTACGAGACAAGACTGACGTTCAGCTATCTCGGTCAACGACCGTGGTACGGTGTTTTTGCAACGCAGTTCAAGGATGGTCTAAGCCTGGCCAGTACTATGCCAGATCCTGACTGGTGCAGTATTGTGTCTGTTGGCACTGGCTATCTCTTGAATGTAGGCCAGCCCCAGGAGTGGCAGTCTGTCCCAGTCAATCCCGTGTTGCACATCACGCTCGTGAGTGAACGCCAACTTCTGCTGTTCAACAGCTTTGACCGGATTGTTGCCTATGGAGAAAAGGGTCAGAGATGGAGAACAGACTCCCTTTGTGACCAACTCAAAGTCGTGGCCGTAAAGGGTGGGGGCCTCGAATGCACAGGATGGGACGCTGCAAGCGGTGATGAAGTCTCATTCCGCGTTGATCTCACTTCCGGCAGGTCACAGAGGTAGCTACAAAAAACCGCGCCGCTCACGACTGCGACTCATCCCGCCGCAATTTCCGGCTCTCGGCCAGCAGAGCCATCGAATGCATCAAGTTCTGCAGCGTAATGATGCCCACCAGCCGCTGATCCTCTACCACCGGAATGATGCTGAGATTGCGTGACGTGAGCTTGCGAAAGGCAGAGGCCAGCGACTCCTGCCGCACCGAAACCTCAAAAATCTTGTTCATTACGGCCTGCACATAGCCGTTGCCTTCCATGCGCAGAGCTTCCAGAATGCGCTGCCGGGAAATCACTCCCACCATGTCGCTGCCCCGGACCACCGGGAAATCATCCTGCAGGGAATGCACTGCTTTTTCCAGCGCATCCTCCAGCGTGTCTGCCGGTGAGAGAGTGGCGAAGTCGGTCAGCATCACTTCTTCCAGGCGCACGTTGTCCAAAACCGATTGGAAGATGACGGCCCTTTCCTCCAGTTGCGCCGCTGAAAAGATAATGACACCTACCATGGTGAGCCACGTATTGCTGAATAAACCTGCGACCATCAGAACCATCGCCAACGCGTGGCTGATGGAAACGGCGCGCCGTGTGGCGGCGGCGGGATCGCTGCTGCGCGCGAAAAAGGCCCGCAGAACCCGGCCTCCATCGAGAGGATAGGCCGGCAGAAGATTCAAACCAGCGATGTAGAGGTTAGCCCACACCAGGCTGCGCGGCAGGTTGCGCGACAGCAAGAATGGCCACTCCCACAAATGAGCTTCCCTCACGAAGACGGAGATCACTCCCGCGGCAGCCATGGCAAACGCAAGATTCACCAGCGGCCCAGTGAGTGCGATGCGGACTTCCCGCATCCAGACCGCCTTTGCGGACTCCGGCTTCTCTCCCCGTGATTCATCAGAAACGGTTACGCCGCCCAGCGGCAGCAGAATAACGGCCTTGGCAATCATTCCGGCGCGCCGCGCCACCAGCATGTGGCCGATTTCATGGGCTCCGACACACGCCAGCACAATGCCTACCAATGCCAGGTCTCGCGGGCCGTTGGGCGTGTGCTGCGCGTTGTATTCGGTCCAGAAGACAAACACAGGCAGAATCAGGAACGTCAGGTGAAGGCGAACTTCCACTCCGAACAGACGCCCGACGTGAATCGAAAAACTTCTCATGAGTTGTCCGCTACTACAGTTATTTTACATGGTCGGATATATTGGCTCCGGTAATCGAAAGTACAAAGCCCATGCGCGTGATTGCCGGCAAATATCGGGGGCGTCCTCTGCGGTCACTGCGCGGGACCGACATCCGCCCCACTTCCGACCGTTTGCGCGAGACCCTGTTCAACGTCCTCACAGCCGGCAATCCCGATGCCCTCAAGGACACCGTGTGGTTGGATTTGTTCGCAGGCACCGGTGCCGTGGGGATTGAGGCGCTCAGCCGGGGAGCCCGGCAAACTTATTTCGTGGAAAGCTCGATTCCCGCCGCGAAGCTGATTGAGCAAAACTTGCATAACCTCGGGATCTCGGAGGGATACAAAATTCTGCGGGATGATCTCTTGCCAGTCCTCTGGCGCCTGCAGCGCGAGCACGTTCACGCCGACGCGGTATTTCTGGATCCCCCTTATCGAATGCAACACGCGTACGAGGAATCGCTTACGGCACTCGCCGATTCATCACTGGTGTGGGCCATGTCTCTCGTCGTAGCGGAGCATGAAAAGAATTTCGATCCGGGCGATGAATTCGGATCCTTGCGGAGAATTCGCAAGCTGGTGCAGGGGAACAATGCCCTCAGTTTCTACCGCATCGGCGGACAACCGGACCTGAGCAGGTGATTCGCACGGACTACATGAGCAACTCGTTGCTGCGCCGTACGATCGGATGCTGCATCTCCTGGAGATCGTTCTTCACCATGTTGAGCCCGTAAACGCAGCCTTCGAACTCGCGCGAAAGGTGTGCAAACAGCGGGGCCACCTTGGCATATTCAAAGTGCTCGAACTTTGAGACGATGTAATAGCTTTCTTTCCCGGCCTTCATCCACTCCACAAAACTCTCCAGTCGTTGGCGGCGCAAGCGGAATTGGTTGATGCTCTCGGGAAACATTCCGGCGAAAAACAGCGCGTAGTCGCCAATATGCTTGCGCACCTGGCGTTCGCGATCGAAGGAAGGCGCCGGCCCGTAGACGGGGTCAGACTCCAGCAGCATTTCGCCAAGGTCGGCAAGCGGGCGTTCGGCCGCGTCGTGAATCCTGAACAACTGATCGGCTTCGCAGAACTCAGTCAGCAAGTGCGACACATAGGCAACCACTTGCGGATCGCGAATACCGATCTCCTCGGCGTAGTGGCGCCCAACCAGTTCTTGAAAAAGCTGACGTAGTGGATGAGATTCCGGAATCATGTTTGTGATCTCCTTGAAACCCCCGTCGCGCACCGGCTTTCAAATGCTGCTGGTAACTAGTTACCTTAGTCCCAACCCAAACGCAAGTGACTTTTGTTTATCCCACGCATCACTTTCGCTAATCATTGGAAGTGTGCAAGTCCTTGCAAGGTTGCCGCACGTTCTCTGTTGGCAGACGGAGCCCTTGGCTGCTAATTGCAACCACGTAGCAGCGCTTAGAATGAACCGCACAGGAGGAAATCAAACTAAATGGAACGACTGAACATCTCCAGCGGCACACCTTGGGAACCTACTGTCGGTTACTCCCGTGCAGTAAAGGTCGGACCCTACGTGCACGTTTCGGGCACCACCGCAACGGGAGCGGACGGCAAGATTGTTGGCGTGGGAGATTCCTACGCCCAAGCCGTGCAGACTTTAAGAAATATTGAGAGTGCCTTGCGGAAAGCCAGAGCCAGCATGAAGGATGTGGTGCGCACGCGAATCTATGTGATCAACATCACAGAGTGGGAGACGATCGGCAAGGCTCGCGGAGAATTCTTCGGCAACATCCGTCCAGCAACCTCGATGATCCAGGTCAGTGCTCTAATCTCGCCCGAGATTCTGGTGGAGATCGAGGCCGACGCTTTCGTCTCACCGGAGTGAGAGTAGAATTCCACCATTCCAAAACCTTGAAGCAGCTTGAGGAGCCAACAGTGAGGAACTATAAGTGGATACTGCTTTTTGCGGTCGTGATTTCTGCGGCCGCGCAACAGAAAGACGATCGTGCCGCTGAATCCCGGTCCGCTGAATCCCAGTTCGCTGAATCATGGACCGCAATTCGCGCAGGCACCCTCATCGACGGCAAATCCGACAAGCCGCGCCACGACCAGGTGATCGTCATCCACGGCAACCGCATCGAAAGTGTCAGCGACGCGGCGGCCGCGAAGCTTCCCGCCGGAGCGACCGTGATTGACTTGTCGAAGTCCACGGTCCTTCCCGGCCTGATCGACTCCCATACTCACATCTTCTTGCAGGGCGAAGACCCCGCGCAGGGCGGATACGACGCCAACATCCTGAACGCCCCGCTCGCCCTGCGCGCGGCGCGAGCCACGGTCGCAGCGCGGCGCGCGCTGGAGCAGGGCTTCACCACGCTGCGCGATGTAGAAACCGAAGGCGCGGGATATGGCGATGTCGGCATCAAGCTGGCCATCGAACAAGGGTATATCCCGGGACCAAGACTGTTCGTCTCAACGCGCGCAATCTCGACCACCGGCGGCTATCCGCTCGAGGGCTACGCTCCCGAACTCGACATGCCCAAAGGCGCCCAGATTATCGACGGCCCCGTGGAGGCCCGCAAAGCTGCGCGCGAGCAACTCGACCATGGCGCTGACTGGATCAAGGTCTACATGACGCATCGTTCCTGGGTGGGCAAGAACGGCGAACTGGTCTCGCAGCCCACATTGACGGTCGAGGAATTGCGCGCGATCGTCGACGAGACTCACGGCTGGGGAAAGAAGGTCGCGTGCCACGCCTACGGTGGTATCGGCTTGCACCGGGCGCTGGACGGAGGTTGCGACTCGATCGAGCACGGCCTCGACCTGGATGATGCCGCGATTTCCCAGATGCTGAAGCAGGGCACGTGGTATGTGCCAACCATCAGCGTCTATTACACCGACTGGGCTCCAGCAGATACTCCGAACGGGCAGCGCGATCGTCTGCGCGCTTCGGCTCATGAGCAGTCGTTCAAAAAAGCGCTCAAAGCGGGAGTGAAAATCGCCTTCGGCACCGATATGGGTGGAATTCCCTGGACCGAGCCCATCGCGCAGGAGTTCTCCCGCATGACGCAGTTAGGCATGCAGCCCATGGACGCCATTCAGAGCGCAACCTCGCGCGCCGCCGTCATGCTCGACATGGAGGGAAAGATTGGAGTGATTGCCCCGGGGGCATTGGCGGACATCGTCGCGGTCAGCGGTGATCCCCTGCACGACATCAGAGCCCTGGAGAAGGTGCCGTTCGTGATGAAAGACGGCAAGGTTTTCAAGAGCGAAGGCAGCTCAAACCGCGTGGCGGGGTGGTGAGGGCGCTATCTACCGCGAGAATCGCGATTCCCATTTCCCGCCCAGGTGAAATAAAAAAATTCTTAAAATCCCTTCAATTCTCTTGACATCGGCTTCGCCACGAGCATAATTCATCAATCCCGTTCCTGATTTCGGAGCGGACGGCTCAGGGGGCGATGTCGAGAGCCGGGAGGTGTTTATGAGCGTGCTGGAACTTTGTGACCGGGAAATTGCTGCAGTGCCGCTGGACGCCAGCGTCGCCGACGCCATCAACAAAATGCTCGACCACCACGTGGGCGCTGTGGCCGTGGTCGACTCCGAATACCGGGTTGCAGGAATCTTTACCGAGCGCGACGTCCTTCGCAAGATGGCGCTCAGCCGCACCGACCCGCAGGCCACCTCGATTCGCGAACTGATGACCACGCCAGTGGAGATGGCAACGCGCCGCACCGGCCCGGGCGAGGCCCTCACCATCATGCTGGAGCGCCACTTCCGCCATCTTCCGGTGGCGGACGACAACGGCAAACTGCTGGGGATTCTTTCCATCCGCAACCTGCTGGAGTGGCGCGTTGAAGACCTCAGCCACGAACTGGATGCGCTCGAACAATACGTCTCCAATGACGGCCCGGGAGGCTAAGGCGAGTTTTGCGCGTGGCCTTCTAACAGATGGCGACAACTCCCTCCTCTTCAGCCAAGGCGATCGCCGGTGTGCGCATCGCGACGTCGGTTTTCTTTTTGCTGTTTGCAGAATACAAACTGGCGGGCCCGGGCTTCGCCCACGGCGGATTTCAGCATTACCTCCACGATTACATCGCTGCCGAAGCCGTGAGTTTTTACCGGCCTTTCCTTTCAGGTCTGGTGTTGCCGCACGCCGTAGTCCTTGGCTACACAGTCGGGGTGGTCGAGGCCATGATCGGGATAAGCCTGCTGCTCGGCCTCTGGGTGCGGCCAGCTTCTGTTTTGGGCGTCCTGTACATGCTAAACCTCACGCTGGCCACTTGGTGGGCGCCTGGCCACGCTGCTCCCTTCTGGCGCTACTTCGGAGCAGAGCTTGATCATCTGCCGCTGTTGTTGCTGTTTATCATCTTCTTTGCCACAGATGCTGGGAAGGTCTGGGGCTTGGATGAGAGGAGTGGATAAATGCCCGGTCCCGCCAGGACCTCAGCGCAAAATCAATTGCACAAATGGGAGAGCCTCATGAAAAGAATTCAGCGTTCCGCCCTGGTTGTGGTCGCGCTCAGTGTATTCGCGGCGCAGACCATCGCGCAGCAAAGTTCCAGAAGCGTCGTCATTCATGCTGGGCACTTGCTCGACGTGAAGACTGGCAAGCTGCTTCTGGATCAAACGCTAGTCATCGAGGGCGGAAAAGTGGTGAGTACCGGCGCGGCTGCGGAAACCAAGGCGCCCGCGGATGCGGTCCGCATCGACCTCTCCACGGCAACCGTGCTGCCCGGCTTGATTGACGCGCACACGCACCTCACCAGCGACCCCAAGTTCGGGTATGAGCGACTCGGCGTTTCGGTGCCTCGCGAAACTTTGATTGGGGCGAAGAACGCGCGCACGACACTCTCAGCCGGATTCACCACCGTGCGCAACGTAGGTGCTGGCGGCTACAGCGATGTAGCTTTGCGCGATGCCATCAATGCAGGCGACGTGCCCGGCCCGAGGATGCTCGTCAGCGGCCCTGCGTTGAGCATTACCGGCGGACACTGCGACAACAATCTGCTGCCCTACGAATATCACGCCACAGCAGATGGAGTCGCCGATGGCATTGCCGCTGTGCAGCACAAAGTGCGCGAGAACATTAAGTACGGGGCTGATTTAATAAAGGTTTGCGCCACCGGCGGCGTTCTTTCGAAAGGCGACGACCCGCAAGCTTCCCAGTACACGCTGGAAGAGATGAAAGCCATCGTGGCCGACGCTCATCGCCTGGGACGAAAAGTTGCCGCCCACGCGCATGGCGCCCAAGGCATTCTCTGGGCGTCAGAGGCGGGCGTGGATTCGATCGAGCACGGCTCTTACATTGACGACGCGGGTATCGCCGAGATGAAGAAGAACGGTACGTATCTTGTGCCCACGCTTTACCTGGGCGATTGGTTTCTGGAAAATGCCGAAAGAAATCACGTGCCCGACTTCCTGCTCGCCAAGGCGAAAGCCGTCATGCCCGCTGCGCGCAAGAACATTGCACACGCCTTTGCCAGCGGGGTGAAGGTGGCGTTCGGCACCGATGCCGCCGTCTATCCTCACGGCCTCAACGCGCACGAGTTCGCGGTGATGGTTAAGCTTGGCTTGACGCCCTTGCAGGCAATTCAGGCCGCGACGGTGAATGCCGCCGATCTGCTCGGATGGCCCGGAAAAGTGGGAAGCCTGGAGCCGGGCGCGTGGGCCGACATCGTCGCGGTCGATGGCGATCCTCTTAAAGATGTGACCACGCTGGAGCGGGTGAAATTTGTGATGAAGGGCGGCGAGGTCGTGAAGAACGAATACGGGAAGTAAAGAGCGGAGGAGAGAATCTCTCAGTCAATGCTGCTTCTTTGCCGCGCCCGCTCAATCACCCGGTCTGTCCACAAAGAAGAAGCGCCGCTGGCCAGCAGTTGAGCCTTGCCGAGCACGGCTTCCACAAAGTTCTCGATCATCGGATAGTGCAGGTTCGCATGTGGAGGAAGATTCTCGCGGCCGCCGGGATAGCTCAGTTCCGGCCCATTCAGCGGACTCAAATCCATCTCGCCCTCGGTGCCGCGGATGCGGCATTCGTCGCGCTCCACTTTCGAATGCCAGCGCACATCCACGATGCCGCGCACTCCTTCCGCGTAGTCGATCATCACCGTGGCGTTGTCTTCCACGGCATAGTGATGCACTGCGTTAGACAGGTGCGCGCTCACTCGCAACGGTTGGCCGAATAAGAAGTCCAGCACATCGATGCGGTGCGAGGCGATGTCGTAGAGCGGGCCACCCCCGGCCTTGGCGGGATCAATCAGCCAACTGCGATCGCTCGCATTTTCGTCGCGCTCTTTTCCGTCAAACCAGCCATGGCTGGTGAGTTCGGCGACGACGGGTTTGCCAATCACTCCAGCATCGAGTAGTTGTTTCGCGCGATGCACTTTGGGATAACTTCGGCGATAGTAGGCCACGCCGAGGGTGCGTGCATTCTCTTCGGCGGCCTGCGCCATCGAGCGCGCCTCGGCCTCGTTCATGGCCATGGGCTTCTCGCACAGAACATGCTTGCCCGCTCGCAGGGATCGGATTGTCTGTGGCGCGTGCAGAAAAACGGGAGTCGCAACGTAGACTGCCTGCACAGCAGGATCGGAGAGGGCTTCGTCGAGTGTGGTCCAGGAGCGTGTGTTGTAAGGCGCTGCCTTTGCCGGATCGCGAGTGACCAGGCCATACACGCGGCTTCTGGGCTCGGCTTGAATAGCGGGAATGACCCGGCGGGTGGCGATATCGCCGATTCCGATGACGATCCAGTTCAGCATAGGCGAAGCAGAATTACAGCGGGTAGAAAAATCAAAGGCCGGCCTAAGCCGGCCTTCGGAATCAATCAACATAAACTTACGGCTTCTTGGGAGCGATTGCGTCCTTGGCAGCCTTGGCGACACGGAACTTCACCACGGTCTTGGCCTTGATCTGAATCGGCTCGCCGGTCTGCGGATTGCGTCCGACGCGGGCCTTGCGGTGCGCTTTCACCAACCGGCCGAGGCCGGGCACAACGAACACGCCGTTCTTCTTGGTCTCTTTCACAGCGACGTCAGCCAACTGCTCGAGAAATCCTGCGACCGTCTTGTTGGGAAGTTCAGTTTTCTCGGCCAGATGGCGGACGAGTTGAGTCTTGGTTAAACCTGATGCCATTTTTCCTCCTGGGGAAAGAATCGAATTTGATTTCCTGCGGGCTTGATCTTACTACTACTGCCCTGTGGAAAACACCCTTATTTTACGCGGGTTCCGCACAGATTGCACGCGGATGAGGCCATTTTTACACGCTTATTCACAGGTCAGCGTCCCAAACTGGCCCAAACACGGGTACCCAGGCCGTTACCTCACTCAACGGCAAATCCGGCTTGATCGTTCTTCTTCATGCCATCTTACGAACGGCGCGCACCCCGCACTTAGCTTCCGATGCCATAATGCTGAAGAGGAGAACTCCAATTTGAGTTGCGCGATCTGCGAACTTCGCAAGGAAAAGCGCTTCTGTCCCGCCGTCCACGGCCGCATCTGCCCACAGTGTTGTGGCGAGCAGCGCGAAGTCACGCTGGAGTGTCCCAGCGACTGCCCCTATCTTCAGCAGGCAAGGGAACACGAGAAGCCGCGTCCCGCGGGCCAGTTCGACGCGGCCTCGTTGTTCTTGCAGGTTGAGATCTCCGAGCAATTCACTTACGAGCGCGAGCATCTTCTAATGGGACTCAGCTACGCCCTCGCCAAAGCGGCTCAAGCGAACCGCAGCCTGAACGATCGCGATCTCATCGCCGCGCTCTCGGCCATGTGCACCAATCGTGAGCGGCTGGTGAACTCGGGGCTGCACTACGAACAGCCGCTGGCCAGCGCATCTCAGCACGCAGTTGTGACCCAAGTGGAAGAAATGGGGAAGCAATTTCGCGAGGTTGAGCAGAAACAATTGGGATACTCCACCCTGCGCGATTCCGACATGCTCAAAGCTCTTGTGTTTCTCGTCCGACTGGGCCTCGCACATACGTCGGGACGCCCCAAGTCGCGGGCCTTCATCGATTTCCTAATCGCTCAATTTCCCGAGAAGCAGTCGACCGTCGTCACACCGCAGGAAGCTGTCAGCCGAATCATTGTTCCGTAAAACAAGGTTCCGTAAAACAAGCCACGGATTGCCACGGATAACCTGGGAAGGCCAACCCACCATATTAGCCTGTGATCCGTTATTAGCCTGTGATCCGTGTGAATCCGTGAAATCCGTGGCTCAGGTTTTCTGCTTCCGCACCAACTGTCCTGCCGGAAGCGCATCCCGCAGTTCACGAATTGTCTTCTTGAGCACCGGATGTACCACTTCCGGCGCAATCTCCGCCAACGGCTCCAGGACGAAACGCCGCTCCTGCATCGCGGGATGAGGGACCGTGAGTTCTCTCGATTCCACAATCATGTCGCCGAAAAGCAGAATGTCAATGTCAATCGACCGCGGACCTTTCTTCTGCACGCGCCGCCTGCCCATCTCTTCTTCGATCTTGAGAATCGCGGCCATCAAGCCCTGCGGATTCTGTCGGGTTTCAAGCGCGACCGCACAATTCAGAAACCACGGCTGCTGAGTCAACTCCACCGGTTCAGTTTCATAAACCGACGACACAACCACCACGCGTCCGGAGGCGCCTAGCCGCCCCAGCGCGTCCCGCAGTTGCCCTTCGCGGTCGCCAACATTTGATCCGAGAGAAAGATAGGCAAGCTTGGGCATGGTACGCGTGCTAGTGTCAGGCTTTATCGCCCTGGTTTCCACTGGAATTTCTGGCGCCATTCACCTGGAATGCCAACCCATGCAACCCGATACCTTGGTCACCTTACGACCGGCTCTCCTGAACATTAGAATCACATCATGGGTTTGGAGTCTCTCCTTCTGAGCCAGGATGCCGACGTGGTCCGGGTTATCCGCCCGACGCTGGAAAAGCTTTCGATTGAGGTTGAAGTCTGCCAGGAGGCCAAGAAGGCCAGCGAGATCCTCATCTCAGAAAAGTTCGATGCCGTCATTGTCGATTGCGATGACCTCAAAGGTGGCTTGGAGTTGCTCGAGTGCCTGCGCTCCACCCCCAGCAATAAGAACTCCGTAACCTTTGCCCTTCT
Source organism: Candidatus Acidiferrum sp. (assembly GCA_035568115.1). GTDB lineage: Bacteria > Acidobacteriota > Terriglobia > Terriglobales > Acidobacteriaceae > Sulfotelmatobacter. The sequence continues at coordinate 13,146 of DATMOP010000033.1, read as the reverse complement.
GAACGGCAAGAAAACCACCACCCAGGAAGCCTTCAGCATGGGCGTGAACTTCGTTCTGCAAAAGCCCATCAGCACCTTGAATGCCGCGCGCTGCTTCCACGCCGCGCTGAGTTTCATGGAACGCGAGCGGCGCCGCTACTACCGCCAGCCCGTCAAAATGCCGGTCACAATCATCCTGGGCGACCAGAAAATAAGAGCCACCAGCACAAACATAAGCGAGGGCGGGATGGCGATTATGCTGCACCAGGCGCTTCCCAAGGGCGCTACGCCCCGTTTGCAATTCACGCTGCCTGAATCCAAACTGTCCCTCGACGTCGAAACCGAAGTAGCCTGGGCAGACATCAAAGGGCACTTGGGTTTGCGCTTTCAGAATATTCCTCAGAGTTCCCAGGAACTTCTTGAAAAATGGCTGAGTCAGCAGATGGAACAACTTTCTGGCTCCCGGGAAAAGTCCGCAGGCTCAATTCCTGAACCCATCCAGTAAGCCCTCCCCTTTCGTCTTCCGCGTCATTCTCTGGGTTATTCACCAAGTATTCAGTAGGTATTCAGTTTGTAACTTGTGCCGGCGCGAGGGCGTGGCAATCTGGAGGGATACCGGAGAGTCATTGCCATGCTTCCTACCGATTACCGCATCACCCGTGTACAAAAAACCCTGCGCTGGTTTGAGGCAGATATTCCTCTGCTCAACATGCGAGTGAAAGATTTGTCAGCCGAACGCCAACGGTCCGCCCGGCAATTTGCCGAGGCCCTCGTAAGCCAGACCCGCGCCGAGCTGTGTCGACTGCTCGAAGAGCGGCCTGAGCCCGCATGTGAAGGCGGCGAGATTTCCTGCGAACCTGCGGACTAAGGCCCGTCCGCTCTAGAATGTGCGTGAAGACTTTGCCGAGTTCTCGAAGTACGCTCGTCGCCCAGGGCTTACACGGCTGAGTGCATGAAAACTCCACGATTCCTCGACGAAGAAGAAGTCCGCTCCTACCTCCGCATGCCCGATCTCATCGATGCCATGCAGAAGGCCCTGGTCGAGTTCTCCGCCGGACGCGTCCAGCAACCAGTACGCACAGTCCTCAAGTTCGGCGACAGCTCGTTCTTCGGCTTGATGCCCTCCTACGTGCCCTCGCTTCCAGCGCTCGGCGCAAAGCTGGTAACCGTCTGCGCGGCAAACGCCCTCCGCGGCTTGGATACGCATCAGGCCGTGATCGTAATGCTCAATCCGGAAACGGGCATCGCCGAAGCAATTCTCGACGGTCGCTACATCACCGAAGCCCGCACCGCCGCAGTTTCAGCCGTGTCAGCGCGACTCCTGGCCCGAAAAGATGCACGTGTCCTCGGCATTCTCGGCTCCGGAGTCCAGGCCCGCAGCCACTACGAAGCGCTCGCTCTGGTGCGCGAATTCACCGAAGTCCGCGCCTGGAGCCCCAACCCAGCCCGCCTCCGCCAATTCGCCGCCGACACCGGAGCCCGCGCCATGCCGAACGCCGAAGCCGTAGTGCGCGGCGCTGACGTCGTAGTCGCAGTGACCGCGTCGCCCACTCCCGTGATTCTGAACGAATGGGTCAGTGACGGCGCTCACGTAATCGCCGTCGGCGCCTGCATCCCGACGCAACGCGAACTCGATCCCGCGCTGGTCGAGCGTTCCCGCCTGATTGTCGACTCCCGCGCCGCCGCGCTGCAAGAAGCCGGCGACGTGGTCATGGGAATCAACGAAGGCCGTTGGACCGAGTCGCACATCGCCGCCGAACTCGGTGAACTCCCCACCAGAAAAAACGACCGCGAAATCACCGTCTTCAAATCCTTGGGCCTCGCCGTCGAAGACATCTTCGCCGCCCACCTCGTCTTGACCCACTCAGCCTGACTCGGACCACAACTTAATCACCAACTTCCGATTCCGGTAGCAGCGCCGCGTCTTCCTTATTGAACCTCACCCCCGCTTGCCCTTCATTGACTTGCCTATTTTCCCCTCGTAAGATTCTGCTCCAAGGTGCTCAGTAATACGTATGATCGGCCAGACCATTTCGCACTATCGCATCCTCCAGATGCTCGGCGGTGGCGGCATGGGTGTGGTCTACAAAGCTGAGGACGTGAGGCTCGGCCGGTTTGTTGCGCTTAAGTTTCTGCCCGACGACGTAGCCAAAGACCCGCAAGCCCTCGCCCGCTTTCAGCGCGAAGCCCGGGCTGCATCCGCGTTGAATCACTCCAATATCTGCACGATTTACGACATTGGTGACCACGAGGGTCAGGCGTTCATCGCCATGGAATTTCTGGACGGGATGACCCTGAAACACCGTATCTTGGGCCGCCCCGTGGACATGGAAGTTCTTCTGCCCCTGGCCATCGAGATCGCCGACGCGCTGGATGCCGCCCACGCCGCTGGTATCGTGCATCGCGACATCAAGCCCGCGAATATTTTCGTTACCCAGCGGGGGCACGCGAAGATTCTCGACTTTGGATTGGCCAAGGTTGATCCTGGCAGCAGCAAGGGCGTCAGACCCGCCCGGGCAATGTCGCAGGAGACAATCGAGTCGAAATCGGACCATTTGACCAGTCCGGGGGCAACACTCGGAACGGTCTCCTACATGTCGCCAGAACAAGTGCGTGCCAAAGAATTGGACGCGCGCACAGACTTGTTTTCCTTCGGTGTGGTGCTTTACGAGGCGGTGACAGGCACGCTTCCGTTCCGCGGGGAAAGCTCGGGAGTTATCTTCAAAGCCATTCTGGATGCTGCTCCCACCCCCGCCGTGCGGTTTAATCCCGATCTCCCGCCCCACCTCGAGAACATCATCAACAAGGCTCTGGAGAAAGACCGTAACCTGCGCTACCAGAGCGCGGCGGACGTACGCGCCGACCTGCAACGGCTGAAGCGGGATTCCGAGAGTGGACACAGTCCTGGAACAGGTTCGGGCAGGGTGCCGGCGGCGGAAGCTCCCGCGCCGCGGTGGCCAAACATCTGGAAGATTGCAGTTGCGGTCCTGCTGGTCGCCCTGCTCATAGCGGGCGGATTTTATTACCGCTCCCTGACAGGCAAGCGCCTTACCGAGAAGGACACCATCGTTCTCGCCGATTTCGCCAACAGCACGGGCGATCCCGTGTTTGACGACACTCTCAAGACCGCGCTCAACGTCTCCCTTCGACAGTCGCCGTTCTTGAATCTGCTTTCCGACAGCCAGGTCGCTAAAACCTTACAGCGGATGACCCGTCCGGCCGGCACCAAACTCACCCCCGACGTTACCCGCGAGCTTTGCTTGCGGGCGGGCAGCAAAGCTTACATTGCTGGATCGGTTGGCAGTCTGGGCAGCGAGTATGTGCTGGGATTGAAGGCAGTAAATTGCCAGAACGGAGACACCCTCGCGCAGGAGCAGATCACCGCGGCCCGCAAAGAACAAGTGCTGGACGCGCTCGGTGAGGCGGCAGCTAAGCTGCGCGGCGGACTGGGCGAATCGCTGGCCACCGTCCAGAGATTTGATGTTCCTCTCGCGGAAGCCACCACGTCTTCGCTCGAGGCTTTGAAGGCGTATAGTCTGGGGCTCAAAGCGTCTAACGAGAAAGGTTCCGCGGCAGCCCTGCCTTACGACCAGCACGCCATCGAACTCGATCCCAATTTCGCCATGGCCTATTTGGCAATCGGCGTGGACTACAGCGGCCAGGCTGAGACCGGACGTGCGGCGCAGTATTTCAAAAAGGCATTCCAACTCCGCCAGAATACCAGCGAGCGAGAGCGCCTGAGGATCGAAGCGGAATACTACAGCGGGGTCACCGGAGAACTCGACAAGGCCGCCCAAACCTACCGCGAAGAAATTGAAAACTATCCTCGCCGCAGTGGTGCGTACAACAACTTGGGGAACGTCTACGCCGCGCTGGGACAGTACCAGAAGGCCGAGGAAATGTTGCGCCAATCGAAACAACTGTCTCCTGCGAGCAGCGCCGACTACGGCAATCTCGGCAATATTCTGCTGGCCTTGCAACGTTTCGACGAAGCAGAAAAGGTTGTGGAGGAAGCCCAGGCTCGGAAACTGGAAGACGATATTGTTGCCATGGCTTCCTACGCTCTGGCGTTCCTCAAGGCTGAGTCGCAAGGCCGGGCAGAACATGTGGAATGGGCCAACAACAAGCCGGAGTATGAGAGCGACATCTTGTCATTGGATGCCGACACGGCGGCATACACTGGTCGCCTAAAGCAGGCGCGAGCGTTCACTCAAAGAGCCGTGGACTCCGCCGTGCATTCTGACAATAAAGAGAGCGCGGCCGTCTGGCTGGAGAATGCGGCGTTGCGGGAGGCAGCCTTCGGCAATCCGCCCGAGGCCCGGCGGGCCGTAGCCGAGGGCCTCAAACTGGCCCCGTCGAGTCCGGGTGCGCGCGCCCAGGCGGCGCTGGCCTCGGCCATCTCGGGTGATTCCGCGAAAGCGGAATTGCTGGCCCGCGACATGGCTAGGGATTTTCCACTGGATACCCATATGCAACACCTGTGGCTTACGGGCATCCGCGCGCAGTTAGCACTGAATAGAAAGGATCCGGCCGCTGCTATCGGCGACCTGCAATCGACGTTGCAATCCGGAGGCGGTCAACTCGAATTAGGCCAGATCAATTTCGCCTTGAATATTTCCTGCCTCTATCCAGTGTATGTGCGCGGAGAAGCATACCTGGCGGCCGGGCAGGGCAGCGCCGCTGCCGCCGAGTTTAAGAAAATCCTCGACCACAGCGGCCTCGTCTGGAATTGTTGGACTGGAGCGCTGGCACGCTTAGGAGCGGCTCGCGCCAATGCCCTACAGTCAAGCACGTCGCAGGGAGCAGATGCCGACGCCGCCCGCGTCCGCGCGCTAGCCGCCTACAAAGATTTCCTGGCTCTTTGGAAAGACGCCGACTCCGACATCCCGATCCTGAAGCAGGCCAAGGCAGAGTACGCGAAACTGCAATAACTTGCTGATAACCGCTGACAGGTCGCCGATGAGTCGCGAAGCGACGCCATTCATTGGCCCCGCACGTAAGTGCGGGGGGAGAGAGCGCAGAATCGAGTCACGAAGGGCAGCACCATCCTGACTCCCATAAACTTTGTACTATAAAGTACTTGACATAAACAGTTTCGTCGCGCTACTCTGTCCCCGTCATGCCCGACCTGCGTCAGCACCGTCCCCGTCGCCTCCGCCGCTCCGCACACACGGCGCCTTCGTCGGTCACAGGTCAAGCCCCCGATCCCGCTGCCGATCTCCGCTTCATTCGCGATACCATGGAGCGCTCCGCCTCCTTCACCGCCATACCCGGTTGGGGACAAGTAATCCTCGGCCTCACTGCCTTAGCTGCCGCAGCGCTAGCCGCGCGCCAGCCAAACTCCACCGCATGGCTCAAAGTCTGGCTCGCCGAGGCATTCCTCGCTGCGCTCATCGCAGTACTTTCCATGCACTGGAAGGCCGACCGCCGCGGCCTCCCGCTCTTCACCGGACCCGGACGCAAAGTCGCCCTTGGCCTTTTCCCTCCTCTCATCGCGGGCGTGCTGATAACTTTCTTGCTCCAGCGTGCTGGTCTCCAATCCGCCCTCGCTCCCGCATGGCTCCTTCTCTATGGCGCGGGAATCATTACCGGCGGCGCGTACTCCGTCTCTATCGTCCCCGTCATGGGCCTCTGCTTCATGGTCACCGGCTCACTCGCTGTCGTTGCGCCCGCAGCCTGGGCCAATTATTTTCTCGCCGCCGGCTTCGGCGGTCTTCACATCATCTTTGGATTTCTCATCGCCCGGAGGCACGGTGGCTAGAGCACTCGCACATCGCCGCAAGCCCACGCGCGCAGCAGTTCCCGCGCGCGAACGCATTCCCGTCCCGGCTTTCGAACTGCCCGAACTCGACCGCCTGATCCACGAGCGCATTCGCCTCGGCATCGTCAGTGCTCTCGCCACCAACGCCAGCCTCAGCTTCAATGACCTCAAGCGCATCCTCAAGACCACCGACGGCAACCTCAGCGTCCATGCCCGCAAACTCGAGGAAGCCGAATACATTTCCTGCCTGAAATATTTCGAAGCCCGCGTCCCCCGCACCGAATACCGCTTAACTGCCACGGGCCGCCGCGCCCTGGCGCAGTATCTCAATCAAATGGAGGAATGGATCCGCCGCACCCGTGACCATTAAATGAAAGTGTGGAGCGGGCGCCCTCGCCCGCTGCTTTGGATCTGATTGCAATACACGCGGCGCTGTCGATGATTACAAACGCCTGCAGCTCCGTGGAAGAACGGCGCTTCAGCGCCGCGTCAGGCAACTAGAAGGATCTGCGCTTTAGCGCCTGAGGCAGAAGCCATGGAAAACCAACAAACCAAAATCGCCAATCCGGAAGCGACCCCACGCTCCCCAAAAATCAACCGCGCCGCCGCCGTCGCCGCCATCGTCTTCTCTCTCATAGCCCTGCTCACCGTCTTGAGCGGCTTCCTTCTGCCGCCCCAGCCCCCCGAAACCGACGAAGGCCCTGCCGCCCACATTTTTCAACTCTCCATCGCGGCCCTGTTTCCCACGATCCTGGTTTTTCTCTTCACCGCAGATTGGAAGCACCCATCACGCGCCGCACGCCCTTTGATATTTCCAGCCGTCGCTTTAACCGTCGCCTTCGCCGTACTGTTTTACGCGGAACACCATCCTTAAGACCCTATGACGAGGATTCCACGAATATGCATTTTCCCTTTGATCTACAAAGTACTTCGCAACAAGGAGCCGAACCAATGATCATCCCGCCCGGCAGCAACATGAACTTCCCTGCACCATTAGCCGTGATAGCCTTCCTGGCCGCCGCCGCCGGCGTCTTCCTCGCCCTGGCCGTCGCCGCCATAGCTTGGTTCGCCCGCAAGCCCAAGTTCGCCCGCGCCTGTCTGCTTACAGTCTCCGCCGGCGCTACTTTCTACGTAGCCCTGCTCCTCGGCTTCTCTTTCGCCAGCCGCCCAAACATCCTCGCCCGCTCCCAGGAAAAATATTTCTGCGAGATCGATTGCCACCTCGCCTACTCTGTCCTCGACGTGAAATCCGAGCCCGCCGCCGGCGCCACTCACCTCATCCTCACCATTCGCACTCGCTTCGACGAGACCACCATCTCGCCCTCGCGCCCCAGAGACACAACGCTAACTCCAAGTCCCCGCACCGTCCTCCTCATCGACGCCGCTGGCCACGAGTACCTCCCCGTAGCCAGCGAAGGCACCCCGCTGCTCACACCTCTCAAACCCTCCGACTCCTACACCACCCAGCTGGCCTTCGACGTCCCACCCACCCTCGAAGCCAAAACTCTGCGCCTTCTGATCACGACCACTCCCGCCTGGCCCGACCGCGTAGTAATCGGCGACGAAAACAGCCTCCTCCACCACAAAACCTACTTCTCCCTCTAAATCGCTCCCAGCGAAGCGAAGAGCGCAATTTGCAGAGCGGGCGCCCCCGCCCGCTGCCTGTGATCGTGGTGTTGTTTTCTCCGTGCCCTCCGTGTAGAAGTTCTCCGCGTCCTCCGCGCTTGAAGCCTTTGCGCCTTGCGCCGGAGACCGTCTCTCCCCAGTGCTACAATCCCCCGCATGAAATCAGCGCTCCTCTGCCTCATTCTTCTAACCGCCCAGTCCGCCCCAGAAGTCGAAATCACCGCCGAGCCCACTCATCACCTCACCCTCGAAAACAAATCCGTCCGCGTCTTCAACGTCGAAGTTCCTCCCCACGCCGAAACTCTGATACACTGGCATCGCCACGATTACGTTTTTGTCACCCTGGGCGCCACCGAAATCGTCAACTCCGTAAAGGACAAGCCCCCTGTAACCCTCAAACTGCAGGACGGCGAAACCCGCTTTTCCCCTGCCGCCTTCGCCCACAGCGTGCGCGACGTCGCCGACAGCCCATTCCGCAACGTCACCATCGAGATCCTCGAGGACGCCACCCTCCGCAACTCCACCGCTAAATGGAACGCCACCAACAATGAGGACCGCGCCCTCGACATCCTCCCCGGCGGCACCCAGCAAATCCTCTTCGTCAAAGACGGCATCCGCACCTCCGAATTCGAACTCCAGCCCGGCGCCGCAGTCCCCATGCACCGCACTGGCCCGCACCTGCTCGTGGCCATCAACGACCTCGACCTTGGCGAAAAATCTCGCGCCCAAAGCCAGGGAACCCTGCCCCGACCTGCTCTTCTAACCATGAAATCCGGCGACTCCAAATGGCTCCCCGCCCGCGACTCCGAAACGATAACCAACGTGGGCAAGGATCCCGCCAAGTTCGTAACCCTCGAATTCCCATAACCTGAATTGTTGCTTGACCACTTCTTCGACCCCGAATATACTTCCCACTCAGTTCGACATCCTCCCCTCGTCAGGCCCGCAGCAACGCGAGCCACTCCCGTCTTGCGAATCTATTACTGCGGAGGATCTCCATGACCACGACCAGTACAGCCAGCCCACGCAAGACACTCGGACGGAAGCTCGCCGCATTCAAGATGGCCTGCGTACCCCTGCTCTGTCTCATCCTGACCCCAGCCGCCTCCGCGCAAACCTTCACCAGCCTGGTCCAATTCAATCAGACCGACGGAGCCAATCCCCAGGGCACCCTCGCCCAGTACGTCGACGGCAGTTACTACGGCACCACTCAGTTCGGAGGAGCCAATGGTCAAGGCACCGTCTACCATGTGACTCCGGCAGGCGCTCTGACCACGATCTACAGTTTCTGCAATGTATCCGCATGTGCCGACGGCCTACAGCCCTTCGCCGGCCTCCAGTTGGGCTTTGACCAAAGCTTTTACGGGACCACCATCCACACCGTCTTCAGGATCAACACCGGCGGCCAACTCACCACGCTCTATACTTTTTGCTCCCAACCCAACTGCGCCGACGGCGATACCGCGTATGCCGCATTGCTGCAAGCCCCCGGCGGCGACTTCTATGGCACAACTTATGGTGGAGGCATAAAAACCTCCCAGTGCCCCGCCGGCTGCGGCACCATCTTCAAAATCACTCCCCTCGGCGCTCTCACCACGCTCTATTCCTTTCACGGCAAGGACGGTATCAGTCCCATTGCCGGCCTGACGCAAGGCGCCGACGGAAATTTCTACGGCACCGCCACTCGCGGCGGCGCCCACGGATACGGCACCGTCTTCAAAATCACACCTGCGGGAACCCTGACCCTGCTCCACAGCTTCGGCGGAGCCGACGGCAGCGCCCCCAACGGCCGCCTGCTGCAAGCCTCAGACGGAAACTTCTACGGCACCACGAACGGAGGCGGGGGAGCCAATGGCGACGGCGCAATTTTCAAAATAACCCCGGCCGGCCAGTTCACCCTGCTGCGCACTTTCAATTATTCCAACGGAGCCGCTCCCTTTGCCGGCCTGGTGCAGGCTGCTGACGGAAATCTTTACGGCACAACCTACAACGGCGGCTCAGGCACCTCCTGCCCCATCGGAACCTGCGGAACCATTTTCCGCATCACCACCACCGGCCGCCTGACCACGCTCTACAACTTTTGCTCGCAATCCGGATGCTCCGATGGCGGCGGTCCCTTCGCCGCCCTGGTGCAAGGCGTCGACGGCAACCTCTACGGCACCACGACGCTCGGCGGCAGCACCGCCTGCGCCGCCGACGGCTCCTGCGGCACCATCTTCCGACTCTCGCTCGTCTCTCCCTAGCTTCGGATGTCGACGTGGTTCGATGTGGGGACAGCTGCCCTCGGCTGCCTGCCCTGAGGTACGAAGGGTCCGTCGAGCGAAGCGAGCCGTTCGGAGCCCCTAATTCCCATTTCGGGAATTTCTTGTCAAGAGGCAAAAAACGACGAATTTCCCCCATCCCTCTGATTTCACGGCGAATATATTTTTTGCAAAAATGACGGTTTACCCCATTGCTATGTGATATACTGAACTTATAGTAGGAAAAATGAACGCGGCCCCTCCAGGCCGCGTTTTTTATTGCCCGAAGCAATCGGCGAAGAAGGACTTGTCATTCCGAGCGGCCTTATCGCGAGGAACCTGCTTTTCAGCCGCTAGCGGATCGATTGCCGGCCGTAACCATCACCCAAAATTGCACCACGAACCCGTTCCACCCCAGGGACCACCATGCCCAATCGCCCGCACCCAAACATCCCGCACCCCAAACGTCGCGGAGAGTGGGCCGAACTCCGCTTCCAACTCCGCGCCACCGAACAAGGACTAATCCTAGCCCGCCCCTGCGGCGACTGCGCCCCCTACGACTTCCTAGTAGCCTGCCCTGAGAAGGGAAAGCGCAACCGAAGGGGCTGCTCTGAGAGAGTGAACCGCGACCCAAGGGCCCACAACGCCCACTTCCTCCGCGTCCAGGTCAAATGCACCGTCTACCACCGCGGCAACTCCTACAAATGCCACCTCGACCACAACGGCATCCCCTACACCCCCGCCCAAATCGACCTCTTCGCCGCCTACGTCATCCCCGCCGACACCTTCTACATCCTCCCCCTCCCCGCCACAAACAACCAACCCGACATCCTCCTCACCCCCCACTGCCCAAACTCCAAATACTCCCAATACAAAGAAGCCTGGCATTTACTGATGGGAGAACTCTAAAACCCTCTCAATGTCCTTGACTATCGCCCGCGTAGCTGCCACGCTTTGACGGACAAAATGGCACACGTGGAAGGATTAGCGAACCCGGCATTACTGACTTGGGCCCGGGAATCGGCAAGCCTGACCCCTGAGGCCGTCGCCAAGAAAGTCGGCGTCAAAGTCGACCGGATATTCGCGTGGGAAGCAGGGCAGGAACGCCCCTCGGTCGCTCAACTCCGAAATTTCGCGGCAGCCACAAAACGTCCTTTGGCTGTTTTCTATCTTTCCGAACCGCCGCGCACATTTGACGCATTGCACGATTTCCGAGCGGGCACTGCTGCCGGAGTACCGCCGCGCACATCACCCGAATTAGCCTTCGAAATCAGAAAAGCCTATGACCGAAGAGAGTGGGCGCTCGAATTCATGAGCGACCTGCAGCTAACCCCTGAAAAATTTGGCGTCAGGCTAGGCCTTGGAGAGGACGCGGAAACTGCGGCTGGAAAGATTCGAGCTGCTCTCAACGTGCGCACTGACCTGCAGAGCCAATGGCGCGTCGACAACGAGGCATTCCGTGAGTGGCGCGCGCTCCTCGAACGAATTGGCATTCTAACTTTCCAAGCCACCAAACTGGAACTGGATGAGGCGCGCGGCTTCTCGATTTCCCTCAAGCCCCTCCCAGTTGTCGTCGTGAACATCAAGGATGCATATCGGGGGCGTATTTTCACGCTCCTCCACGAAGTAGCTCACCTGGCCCTAAACGACGGTGGCATATGCGATCTAGATGACAACCAGCGTCGCAATGCGAGTGCACAAATCGAAGCGTACTGCAACAAAGTTGCCGGAGCCATTCTTTTCCCGAGGAACGATCTCCTCGCTACGAGCGAGGTTCGCATTCACCGCTCATCTGATATGACATGGTCTGACAGCGAACTTCAGGCGTTGTCGAGGAGGTTCGGCGGGAGCAGAGAGGCGTTGTTAGTGCGACTGCTAACGCTGGGCAGGACGAGTGAGAACTTTTACCACAAGAAGCGCGAGGAGTACAGGATCGAGTACTCCAAATGGCGGGAGCAACGAAAAGAGGGCTTTGCACCGCCACACGTAGTTTCACTGTCCAGCGCTGGACCGCTTTTCACGTCTCTTGTCATCGAGAACTTCAACCGGGAACACATTACTGCGAGCGACGTGTCGGACTACCTCCAGGTCAGGATCAAACATCTTCCTGAAATCCAGCGCGACTACAGCGGTTCCGAGCTGGTAGGCCAAGGAGAATAGTGGCCTACAGCATTGATTCCAGCGGCATTCTGGATCTGTTTCGCTACTACCCGCCCGACGTGTTTCCTACGATTTGGACGCAAATGGATGTTGCCGCTCGGAGGGGGATTATTTTCGCTATAGATGAGGTCTACAGGGAACTCGAAAAGAAAGATGATGTGGCTTTTGAATGGCTCAAACCCCGGCGCACGATCGTGGTGGAACTTGACACCGAAATACAGCAACGAGTCGCGGCTATTCTCGCCGTCTATCCTAGATTGATAGACACGCGCAAGAACCGGTCCTCCGGCGATCCCTTTGTCATCGCCCTCGCCCAGTCACGGAAATTCTCCGTCGTCACCGGCGAAAAGCCATCCGGAGTCCTCGCCAAGCCCAACATTCCCGACGTTTGTATAGCTCTCAAAATACCGTGGATGAATGTGCTTTCAATGTTCCGCAACGAGGGGTGGAAGGCCTGAATGCACTCCTAGGAACCAAATTCGTAAACTTTCGCTTGCGCTCTTCCCCACACTTCTGCTATAAACAATTCACCGAGAGCAGTAGTGTGTGGCTAGCCGGTCGTATTGTCTGCAACTCTCGGGCTCGTCCGGCATCTAAGTTTCAGAGGGCGTAACCAGCTCTCAATCGTCCCGGCCACGGGACTTCATTCGGAAAGCAGTTCAGTTTCCGAAGGGTACCTTCAAAGCAAGGACCTCCAAAGGGATCTTTTCTCAATTTCTTGTCTTCCGTCTTGGGGTGCGCAAAATGCACGCCGAAAGTGGCGTTTTACCCCGACCGGAAGGCCATACTGTTGCGCGTAAAGAGCGCCAACCCAAAGCCATGTCATTCCGAACCGGGCTGAAAGCCCGGTGAGGAACCTGCTTTCGGGTTTGAGGCTAGCTCTCCCGCCCTCGCTCCCCGAACTTCCCGATGTGGAAATCATCTGGAAATTCTGTGGACAGCGCCAATTGACGGGATCACCACCGCACCGTATGCTTGTAAAGTTTCGAGGACAGTCGGTTTCGCCCTAGCGGCGATTCCGCCTGGACTGAATTCGCGCCGCCTCGGCGGACCGCGATTCGGTCTTTGACAACTAGGTTGAACGTGCCAGTCGTGAGAAACGGATTCGGGCATTAGTCCGAACGATCTCACAAGATAGACCACCATGGTCTTTTCAGTCCCTCACGGGAAAGAAAAGCTGAATGGTGGCGCCATCTCGCATTGTTGACCCAGAGCAGCTTTTGCAAGCCGTTCTGGATATGCGGCGATGGCAGTCTGCCAACTACCCGTCGGCAGACATCAGGTTTCAAACGAGAGTTTGATCCTGGCTCAGAATCAACGCTGGCGGCGTGCCTAACACATGCAAGTCGAACGAGAAAGGGGAGCAATCCCTGAGTAAAG
>DATMOP010000032.1:0-49482 GCA_035568115.1 Candidatus Acidiferrum sp. | reverse complement strand
CTCGCGAGAACCAGGGCGCCCTCCAGAGTGTTGCGCTGGCTGGGCTGGGACGGCTCGCCATTGTAGGTAACGCCGGAGTCGATCGATCCCAGGAAAGTCTCGTCAGTAGCTGGATTGTAGATTCCTCCGGCTACGGGACGGCCGTTCTCGACGAAGCCGATCGAGACACAGAACTCGGGGATTCCTTTGACGAATTCGCGAGTGCCGTCGAGGGGATCGACCACCCAAACGCGCGAACGCTGCAGGCGGATGGGATCGTCCACGCTCTCTTCCGATAGCCAGCCTTCTCCATCGCGGAGCAGTTCCTTGCGCAGAACGGCGTCCAGGGCGCGATCCGCTTCGGTTACGGGATCGTGCCCGATTTTGTATTCCGTTTCAATCGCTCCCGGGGTGAAGCGCGCGAAGACCGCGCGAGAAGCTTCCAGGGCGGCGTGAATGCGTTGCAGTATCGGTGCGTAAGATTTTGATTCCATAATTTCTCTTAATCGCTCTCTAAAACAGCACTTACTGGCAACTGGCGGCTGGCAACCGGCAACCGGCAACTGCGATCAAGCCATGAGCATGCGCGCGCCGGTAGCCAACAGCACCGCGCAGAGGATACGTCGGAGCCACGGAACCGGCACCCGTGTGCTCAAATAAGACCCGAGCAGTCCGCCTGGGACCGAGCCAATCAAGAGCGCGCCGACCAGGTGGACATCAACATTGTGCATACGAAAATGTAGAAGACTGGTGACGCCGGTGAGAATCAGGGCGTGCACGATGTCGGTACCCACCATGACCTTGGGCTGAAAGCTGTAGAACAACAAAAGCATCATCATGACAATGCTGCCGGAGCCAACAGAGGTGATGCCCACGAGAAAGCCCGCCACCAGGCCGATCAGCGCCATCCAGGCGAACGACTTCATGGTTGGAGGCTTGGCCGCAGCCCGGTCCTCGATCTTCTTCTGGAAGAACAAGAACGTGGGAATGCAAATCAGCAGGACTCCGACGGCAACGGTGATGAAGTGATTGACCCCGTTTCCGTAGACATTTCGCAGGTGAACCAGGAAGCTTACGCCAAGATAAGAGCCCGGAGCGCTGCCCACAGCCAGCGCCAGCACTACTTTGCGCCGGACCGTACCTTTACGCAGGTGGACGATGCTGGCGCCGATCTTGGTGAGAAAGTTGAACAGGGCATCCGAGCCCACGGCGCGGATAGGAGACACACCCAAACCGAAAATAAGGATCGGGAGCAGCAGAACGCCACCCCCGACCCCCGTCATTCCAATGAGGGTTCCAACTCCAAATCCCACCAGAATCTTGATCAGCAGATCCATGACAATACCGGCTTCAGCCGACTAGACAGACTCCGCGGCCGTTCCGATGAAGCCTTCCCTCTCCAGGTGCAGGATGATCTCCTGTGCCGCCTCTTCGGGGGATAGTTCGCCGGTATTGATGGTGACCTCGGCATCGGCCGGCACTTCATAAGGATCCGAGATGCCAGTGAATTCCTTGAGAATTCCCGCGCGCGCCTTGGCGTACAAGCCTTTGCGGTCGCGTTGCTCGCAAACTTCCACGGTGGTGGCGATATGCACCAGAATGAACCCTCCGTAGGGCTCAATCAGTTGTCTTACATATTTGCGCGTCGTGTCGTAAGGCGCGATGGGCGCGCAAATGGCGATGCCACCGTTCTTGGTGATTTCCGAAGCAACGTAGCCGATGCGCCGGATGTTGATGTCGCGGTGCTCCTTGGAGAAGCCCAGCTCCGAAGACAGATTCTTGCGGACGAGGTCGCCATCCAGCATGGTGGCCGGACGTCCACCCGTTTCCAAAAACTTTGTCATCAGCACGTTGGCGATTGTCGACTTGCCCGAGCCGGAAAGGCCCGTGAAGAAGATGGTCACGCCTTGCTTGTGACGGGGCGGGAAACTGCGGCGCAATTCCGCCACCACTTCTGGATACGTGAACCACGCAGGAATCTCGCGGCCTTCGTTCAGACGCTGGCGAAGCTCGGTGCCGGAGATGTTCAGAACGCGATCGCCATTCTTGACTTCGTCGTCTGGAACATACTTGTCCTGGTCCTCAAGGTAGACCATCATGTTGAAGGGCACCATGGTGACGCCGATGTCGGCTTCGTGCTTCTTGAAGACCTCCTGGGCCTCATACGGACCGTAGAAGGGCTTGCCATTGGTGTCCTTGCCCGGACCGGCGTGATCGCGGCCCACGATGAAGTGAGTGACGCCGTGATTCTTGCGGATGAGCGCGTGCCAGATGGCCTCGCGCGGTCCGCCCATGCGCATTGCAAGCGGCAGCAACGAAAGCTTTGCGGTCGACTGCGGGAATTTTGACAATAGCAGTTGATAGCATCGCACGCGCGTGTAGTAATCCACGTCGCCGGGCTTGGTCATGCCCACCACGGGGTGAATCAGCAAGTTCGCCTCAACTTGCTTGGCGGCGCGGAATGCAAGCTCCACGTGAGCGCGGTGCATGGGATTGCGGGTCTGGAAGGCAACTACTTTCCGCCAACCCACGCGGGCAAACTCGGCGCGGACTTCGGCCGGAGTCAAGCGCAGGTTGCGAAAATCATAGTGCGAGGGAATCTGGGTTCCTTCCAGCTTTCCTCCGACATACCAGGGATTCGACTTGTTGATGGCATAATCGGCGCCCGGATGAGCGGCGCTGGTGCTTGCGAAAACGGCCTGGGCTTCGGCCTTGCGGTCTGCTTGCCAGATCTCTTCCACGCTCAACACTGCCAGCATCACGCCTTCCGGATCGCGCAGCGCAACTTTGCTGGTGCCGGGGGTGAGCTTCTTGGCGAATTCTTCGGTGACGTCCAACGTAATAGGCATGGGCCAAAGCGTTCCATCGGCCAGGCGCATGTTATGGCACACGCCTTCGTAGTCGGAGCGCGTCATGAAACCACGCAGGGGAGAAAATCCTCCCGTGAGCAACAATTCGAGATCGCAAAGCTGGCGGCCAGTGAGGTCCCACGAGGGCCACTCTTTCGAATGGGCTTTCAATTCGGCGATTCTTTCGGGTTGAGCGATGAGTTGAACAAGTTCTCCGCCGTGCGGCGAAATGAGATGGCTGGTTGCGGCTGTCAAGTCCTAAGCCTCCTGGAATTATTACGTTGTATTGTCTACTACGTTTATTGCCTTTGACTGGATTATTTCCCAGACTGCAACTAGGTCGGGGAACCGGTTTGCAGATTTTAGGGAGAGGAAAATCCCAAAACGTTACCTCACAGAGTAACACTTCCGGGCGGCACTAGAAAGCTCGATTTGTGCGTAGCCAATAACCCAGAAGTGTAGCAATTATCAGGCCTTCGATAGTTTGAGCGATCCCCGCAAGTAAGTGAAATAAAAAGCTTTTCTGGTATGAGTTGCACTCGGGACTCTCCCGGAACTGGGAATGTGAAAAGAATTGCAACAATGGCTGGCGCACTTCCGTGCCACAAGGAAGAGGCTCCGTTATTATCGAAAACACCCAAAGTGCCTCATGCGCTGAGATTCGCGGACCACTCCTTCAGTTTCCAATCCTTGCCCCGGACGCACAGGGCGGCAACGTATCCTGATCCCGCGGGCACTTCCCGGAGAAGCCACTGTCCTGCTTCAGAACCATCGGGCCGCGTGGCCAGCAGCGCGGCTTTCTCTCCGGCCGCGAGCGACACGTCAAATTGGCTTAAAGGAAGCGATAAACCGTCTCCAGTGGCCTTGATGTACGCCTCTTTCCGGGTCCAGCAACGAAAGAACGCTTCAATTTTTTCGTCTGCTGGCAAAGCAGCAAGTTGGTTCCGCTCCTGGAGGGAAAAGAAGCGGCGGGCGATGGCTTCCAAGTCGAAATCGTGGCGAAGCTGTTCCACATCGACCCCGATTTCGCGCCCCCGCGTAAAGGCAAACAACGCAGTTTCACCGGAGTGAGAAAGATTGAACGTGACATTGCCCGGCGCATCCGCCGGTCCCAGAAATGGCTTTTCTTTTTTCGAGTAGGAGAAGTTTAAGCTATTCGGGTCCGTTGCCAGATAGCTGGCAAGAATCGATCTCAAGAGGGCTCGCGAAGCAACGAAGCGCTGACGATCGCGCGCGAAATGAAAGCGGGCAGAACGCGCTAATTCATCGGCGGAAAGCAGCTTTTGCCAGCGTGATTCGTCTCCCCGGAGGGCTTCCAGATCGGCTCTCCAGAGGTGAACCTCGTCTTCCGGCAATGCGCGAGACGCTTCGATCAAAAAGCTCGAATCGGTGATGTTCATGCTATGGCTCATCGTCTTGCTCAACCGGCATTACCGCAGGCTCTAGTCACCCGTGCCATTCGCCAAGCGTACTAGAAACCGCAAGGACCCCACCGATCCGTTCCTTCCCAGTCACCATCTGTGCGCATCCTTCAGTTGGCTTCTCCGGCACACGCGGACGTAACTCGTTCCGGGTTACCTGCCGTGCAGCCTTTTGACCGAAAACGTGCTCTAATTAGAGGTGCCACCGGGAATGGCGACCCGGGAGATTTCCCATGATGAAGTATAGAGTCGTATTTTTTCTTGCAACCACAGCGGTCGGGATCGGTCTTGCGACAGCGCAGAACTCCCAGGGTCGGTCTTCCTCCGCCAAGTCGGGGAAAGACCCTCTCCAGGCAGCGACCAAACCTTTGACGCCGAAATCTGCGATGGAACCCCGCCGCAAGTCGTCTGTAGCGGTGCCGCACGCTTCGAAAAGTGGTCCAAACACGACCGCGGAGCTCACTCATCTGGAGCGGCAGTCGCCCATTAAAACTAAGAATCCGAACAGCACCCCACCGCCAAAGGCTGCCGCGTTACCCAAGACTATTGACCAATCTGCTGGGAATGGCTCGCGGACGAACTTCAAGTATCGGAAACCCGTGGGCGGCCTGAAGGCCACGACGCCCAAAGCCAATAGTCCGAATTCGACCACACCGCGCGTTACCAAGTCGAACTAGGCGGTAGTGTTCCGAGTCGCCTGGTCCGCCGGGGGCAATTTGCCTGAAGCCGTGCCCGCCGCTAGCGCAGCGGTCTCGGCAGGGGTCGTCGCTCTCTCGCGCGCAACCACGGGTTCGGTAATGCAATACTTCACCAGGCACCAGAGCGCGCGCACTCCATCCCTCCATTGGATTTTCTTACCCTCTTCATAAGTCCGGCCCCAATAGCTGATGCCGACTTCGTAAATACGCAGCTTTCGTTTGGCGATTTTGACCGTTATTTCCGGCTCAAACCCGAAGCGCTTCTCTTCCAGAGGAATAGATTGGATGACCTCGCGCCGGAAGGCCTTGTAACAAGTCTCCATGTCACTGAGGTTAATGTTGGTGAGTGCGTTGGAAAGCAGAGTAAGAATCCAGTTGCCGACGGAATGCCAGAAGTAAAGCACACGATGAGGGCGGGCGGAAAGAAATCGTGAGCCGTAAACCACATCGGCGCGTCCTTCGATCAGCGGCTCCAGCAGCACCGTGTACTCCGTCGGGTCGTATTCGAGATCGGCGTCCTGGATGATGACGAAGTCCCCGCTGGCTTCCCGAATGCCACGGTGCAAGGCGGCGCCCTTGCCCATGTTCTTGGGTTGAAGCAGAATTCGAATCTGGGGGCGCTCCGCCTGCAGTTGCGCCAGGATCTCCCGGGAACCGTCGGTGGATCCGTCGTCCACGCAGATCAATTCGATCCCCAGCGGAACGGCGAGCACTCTTTCCACCACCTGTCGCAGCGTGGCACGTTCGTTGTACACCGGCATGACGACGGACAGTCTCATTCTTGTGAACCCTACAGTAGAAAGAAAGTGTAGTGCAAATCCAGGGTCGAAGTCTTGGTTTCTTGAGGCGGGTGGCAATCCTGGGACAGGCTCTGCGCTTTCTGTGGCGCAAGAGCAACGTCTGTGGAAATCTGACTCGACACAGTGCAAATTCCGGGCTCGTCCGCATGGCGTCCGCGTGTATGATGATTCCCAATCACCAGCCAAGATGCAGCCAGCAGTTGGAATCCGCCGCCACGGTTCCGTTGGATCTGCCCTCACAAACAGAGGAGAAAATGAAAAAAGACCAGCAAGGCTTGCTATGGTTGGGGATGTCGATTCTCGGAGGGCTGACCTTGTCTTCGTCTCTAGTGGGTCAGGCGTCCGTTGATTCCGCGGCTGCCATTCCTGCAATCAGCGACTGGAGCCAGCACCACGTTGTCTTCTCCAAACCGGCGAATGCGGAACAGGCCGAGCGCGTGCGGAAGGACGTCCGCTACTGGCAGCAGCGCTCTCGGCAGTCGTCGGACGTAGCCCCAACACGTGCCCTTGCTTCCGAGAGGCTGCCTGGTTCCAGTGCAGAGCGCCCCGGCAAGAATCTCAACCTCAAGCGTGATTGGGCGCAGGATATGGGCAGCGGCGCAATGGTTGGGTCCAGGAACTACCCGGCCAAGTACTCATTCACGCTTAAGAGCGCCAACTGTGCAACTGCGGCACAACCCGATTTCGTCGTCTATGGTACTGGGCTTGCTGGATCGGCCACGCAAGCCAGCGTCGCGGCTTTCGACAATCTTTATTCCGGCTGCAGCGGTACAGTACCCCAGGTCTACTGGGCGTACAACACCGGCGGCACGGTAACCACGTCGCCAGTTTTCTCGCGCGACGGTACGCAGGTAGCGTTTGTGCAAACTGATGGGGCAGGGCACGGAAACCTGGTTCTGCTCCGATGGGCTGCTTCAGCCACAGACACGATCGGCAGCCCAACCACTCTCACGCGCTTACCAAATTCTTCCTACCCTGGCTGTACCGCGCCTTGCATGACTACGGGACTGCTCCCTGATGGAGTCGGGACGCTCGACAGCGATACGAACTCATCCGTCTTCTACGACTACAGCAGCGATATTGCCTACGTCGGAGACGATGCTGGCTGGCTCCACAAGATCACGCCCGTATTCAATGGGATTCCCGCAGAAGTAAGAAGCGCAGGCTGGCCGGTGCAATTAAACCCCATCGCCCCCACTGCCCTCAACAGCCCGGTACACGATTTTGCGTCAGACGTTGTGTTTGTGACGGATGCTGGCGGCTTCTTGTATCGAGTTGGTCCGGCCACTGCCTTTGTCGCCAGTTCCGGCCAGTTGGATTTCTCCGGGCTGTTGGATCTTGGTCCCGGCCTTGTACAGGGCCCGATTGTCGATTCTACAGCTGAACTGGTGTACGTGTTTGCATCGAGCGATGGGAGCGGGAGTTGCATCGGCGGCTCGGACTGCTCCGCGGTATACCAACTGATTGCCAATTTTCCCGCTGGCGATATTGGATCGGAGGCGGTGGTGGGAGCCAGCACGATTTCTGGATTAGGAGTGCCAAGTCCCATGTACATCGGGGCTTTCGACAGCACTTATGAAAACTCTGCGAACCCGCCCACCGGAAATCTGTATGTTTGCGGCAACACCGGAGGGCCGCCCGTCTTGTACCAGGTCGCCATTCAGTCTGGCGCGATGAACGGCCTCGGAACCGCAGGGCCAGTGCTTTCCAATACCACTACGCCGTGCTCTCCGGTAACCGATATCCCGAATCCGAATGTGACCGGAGGCGCGACCGAATGGGTGTTCGCCAGTGTGGAAGCCGGCGGAGCCACTTCGGGTTGTTTAGCCGGCGGATGCATCTTCAATTTCAAGGACACGCCCTGGAAACCGTTGACGGCATATGCGGTGGGCCAGGAGGTTCTGGATAACCACTTTCAGATTCAGGTGGTGAGTGTTGCGGGCACGTCAAGCAGCGCCGCGCCCGGCTGGAGTCCGATCATTGGACATTCCACCACCGACGGCAGCGTTCGCTGGCTGAATCAGGGGCCGCAGTCTGCCTTCGCTCTGGCCGCCTGGAAACCCACCCATGCATATGCTCTGCATAGCAAGATCCTCGATACCAATAAGAACGTTCAGTTCGTCACGACGGCCGGCACTTCCGGCGGTACCATTCCCACCTTCAACACGACGGCAGGCCGTGTCACCAGCGACGGCGCGACGTTAAAGTGGACGAACCTGGGCGCGCTCGGCACCGCAGCGTTGCCAGCGGCCGGAGGCACAAGTGGAATTATTATCGATAACACCGTGGGATCGGGAACGCAGGTCGGAGCTTCCGAGGTCTATTTCTCCACCCTTAGCAATCAGGCTTGTGGAACGTCGGGTACCGGCGGGTGCGCCGTGCAGGCATCGCAGTCGGCGTTGCAGTAGATGCGTTGCAGTAGAAAGGGACACGCATCCTAACAATCTTGAAACGCAAGCGGCCGGGTTGAGAAACTGAGGCCTAGGCCACACCGTCGCGCTGCAGATGCTCGCGGAGTATGGTCACAATCCTTGGAGCTGTCCTGCCATCCCACAGGGGAGGAGACTGGGACGAGCGCACGGAGCTCCTAAGGATGGATCGAGCGGCCGCGAGAATGCGATCCGAATCCACTCCCACCACCTGATTCGAGCCTTGCTCCACCGTCGCGGGCCGTTCCGTGTTCTCGCGCAGCGTAAGGCAAGGCACGCCGAGGACAGTCGCTTCCTCCTGCACGCCGCCCGAGTCGGTGAGGATAATGCGTGCCCGGTCGGTCAGCGAAAGGAAATCGAGATAACCGAGGGGATCAAGAGGCACAATTCCGGCATGCCCTGAGCTTGTTCCATCGCCTAGATATCGCAGCAAACCAAAACTCTCGATATTCCTCCGGGTTCGCGGATGAACGGGGAAGAAGACCGGAAGTCCGTCAGCCAAAGCGCTCACGGCACTCAGAATCCCATGCAGCGTTTTGGGATCGTCCACGTTAGAGGGCCGGTGCAGGGTAAGAACTCCGTAGGGGCGGCAGCCCGACCCATTCTGGCGCGCGCCAAGCCGGTCAAGGATTGACGACTTGGCGGCGAGTTCGCGGTGGCGCAGCAGGCAGTCGATCATCACGTTACCGACAAGAAAGATTTTCTCTGCCGGTATTCCCTCATGTTTCAGATTGTCGACCCCACTCTGTTCGGTTACGAAAAGCAAATTAGAGATTGCATCCGTGAGCTTGCGGTTGATTTCTTCGGGCATGGCTGCATCGAAGCTGCGCAATCCGGCTTCGATGTGGGCCACTGGGATTCCCAGCTTGACGGCGGTGAGCGCGGCCGCGAGTGTGGAGTTCACGTCGCCCACAACCAGAACCATGTGCGGCTTGTAGTCGAGCAGCACTGGTTCGATGCGTTTCATGATTTCGGCAGTCTGCACCGCGTGACTGCCTGAACCCACTTCAAGATTCACATCGGGCTCGGGCAGTCCCAGATCCGCGAAGAAGTTGCCGGAAAGCAGATTGTCGTAGTGCTGCCCGGAATGCACCAAACAGTGCTCAATGGCGGAATGGTTCTTCAACTCCTCGTTCTTCAGAGCATCGATGATAGGCGCGATTTTCATGAAGTTGGGCCGCGCCCCAACCACACTGAGAAGCCTGATCATCGGGAAGCTCCGGCCTGGATTCGTCTGGCAATAGTCGGATCTCCCAAACATCCAGGCTTTAAATATTTAAGTTGTGAGGAGGAAGGTTTCACCAGACAATAGTGTAGAGCACTTTGACGTATTCAACCCGTCAAGACTCTGAGGCTCGTAAGATCCGGAATTTGCTTCCGGCATTCGCTTCCCAGGACAATCCTGTCCTATCAGGTACGTCATGTAAATTATTCAGGTCTGTACTGTAGGAATGCAATTTTAACCTAGGGCGTTTACCTGAGCACAGATGCCTCAGATGTCTGACTTTTGTCCAGAAAGTAACTTTCTCCGCCTCTCGAGGCTGGCGCCGCACACTTGGTTCGTCAAGGCAACGCAGGCAACCCGACGAATTGTGTTTTTTGTTTCTTCGATCGCGGGATCAAGTTATACTGGCTTCACGCACCTTTTGCACCTTCAAAGTCATTCCTGATGGCCAGGCTGGTCACCGCTACCCCAAGTTCCTGGGGTGAGACTCCAGAATTCTGGAAGTCTCCTGAATCCCGCCAAGTGCCTGTGGAAATGGATGTTCGCTGGTCACAGCCATTTTCGTCTCAAAGTGGCATTGTGGATGCTATGTAATCTGGAACATCCCGGCGGCACCTAAATCTCAGGGCGGGGGGCGAATCCAAACCAGGGGGCAGTGATGACGGAGCAGTCCGTTCGGCTAGGACCGCGCGAACAACAGATCGTTGAATTGCTTTTGCAAGGCTGTGACAATGCCGAGATCGCCAGCCAGCTCAAGATGGCGCGCAGAACCGTGAAGGCTCATTTCAACCGGCTATTTCTCCGTTTCGGAATCAACGGCGGCATCAAGCGAGTGAAACTCGCAACCCTGTTATATCGGAGGCAATTATGTTTGCAAACGAACGCTATGGAACCCGTACCCCCAGCGAGCGCGAAAACCGGGTCATCGAGCTTGTCGCCCAGGGCCTGAAGAACCGCGACGTGGCCGATGCCATCGGCACCACGGAACACGTTGTGAAGAATTATCTTCGCGTAATTTACGACAAGCTCGGCCTTTGGAACCGCGTCGAGCTTGCGCTATGGTATGAGTCGCGCCGGCACGAGCCACAATTTCCGGCGTAAGCCGCTGCCCAATCGTCTTCGCGTCGCGTCGGAAAGCCAATCAGAGGCTGCAGGATCATCTCCTGTGGCCTTTTCTCACTCACAACCGAAAGCCCGTAAGTTACGGAGCCGCTCGCCGGCTGTGCGCGAGCCTTTTCGGGCGGCCGCATCCAGCAGCAAACGCGCCTGGTCGCAGCTCTTGGGCACGCCATCTCCTCGCAGATATAAATCAGAGAGAGCCATCGTTGCTGTAGCGTTCCCCTTGCCTACGGCCTTCCACAGCCATACCGCAGCCTGTCCGCTATCCCGGGCCACCCCTGGCGCGCTATTCAAGTACTTCTCCGCGGTAGCGAGGTCTTCTGCTCCACTCTGCTCCTGCACAATGGGCGCGGAACCTGCAGCCTTAGTAACGATCCGTGACGCAGGTTGCGCGTCGGCAATCTCGTTCTTGCGTCTAGGAGTTTCCGGTTGCCTTTTGCCGGGCACCGCGGCAGCCGTTGGATTGCTTGCGGATGAGCTGCTCGGCGTGGTTCTTGGCTGCTGCGCGGCTGCTGCCGGCGCGGGCGGAATGACTTTTGAGGGTACGGACTGCGGACCTGCCGTGCCCGAAATAGCTTTCGTTCCACGCCACGCCATGTACACCAGGGTTACGAGAAGGATCGCCAACACCGCGCCGACATAGACTCGGTACCGATAGGGCACTGGTTCGCGCTCCATCGCAAAATGCGGAAGCTCATTTTCTGGCAGCGACCAGGTTGAATCATGTTCATTCGAGTTCTGTTCCTCCGCAGTTCCGACTGCGGTGGGAAAGCTCACTGTGGGCTCAGCCGCGTCGTGGCCAGATTCACGCTCAAGAGGAGGTTCGGATTCCTTCCAGTGCAATCCAGCCGGTACGGCTTCTGCGACTTGCTGTATGTTTGGCCTCGGCGAAACTTGCAGAGGTGTGCCACACATCCCGCAAAAATTTTGCTCTGGCGAATTCTTATACGCGCACGCGCTGCAAGTGCGGAGAGGTTCCTCGGGGAACGAGGTCAAAGGCTCCCGCGAGGTCTCATGCCAGGCTCTCTGGTCGTCGGTCGCCTCGACCGATCCGGACTCAACGGGCGAGGTATTCTTCAGCTCACGAATCAACTCAGCGACGGCCTGCTCTCGCTTCTCGGGCGGGTTGGTGAAATACACCTCCGCCCATCGTCCCATGTGCGCCGCCAGTAGCGGATTGAGCAGGGGATTCAGTTCAGGATCCGGCAATGTATTCGTGTCGGACTCGTCCGTGGGGTACGGCACTGGCATTCTCCGGAGACGGGGCGATACCTATGATTGCACTACCAGGCTGGAGGGTTGTCAAATCATGCTCCGCCTGAGACGTGATTGTGCAGGCACAACGGTGCTTAGTCAGTCGCAGGGCTTGCGGTTGGCGGGTTCGAATTGGTCCAACTGTGCGTCGCGCTGGCTGGAGAGTCGGCCTTTCGGAGTTTTGCCGTAAAGTTCGGAACCCGGGCAGTAGTAAAGGGCAGTGTGCAAATCGATCCAGACCTGGGTGTCGGGATTGCCTCTGTATACCGGAGCCTCCGGAGCTTCCGCCAGTCCGAGACCGATCAGGAGTTTGTCGAACGTTGACAGATCCGCATCCGGCGCTGGCTGTTTGTGCCGAGTCGGACTCCCAGAAACCGCGGTTCCATGGCCCGTGGCTCCGACCGGGTGGTTGGACCAGATTCCCCAGCGAATTACCACGACCACCAGAATCACTGCGACCGCGAGATAAAAATCACCGCGACGGGAACTCCAGAAGCGGGCCAGGCCGCTCGGCGTGCGCGTCCCAGACAATGCTTCCAGGAAGTTCCGGGCCTTCGCCGCCGAACTCCAGACAATTTCTTCCTGCGGCGGCTTCATCAGAGCCGTCGCCATGGCTTCACCATTGTCTCCGTCTTCGTGGAGCCGCGATTCGGACAGGGATGCTGCCATTGCATCTTCGTCTGCGCTCGCGGCGAACGACCGTGCGGACTGAGGGTCATTATCTTCGGACCGCACCACGGAGAGTGGCTCAGGACTTTTTCCGGCTGTACCTAAAGCAAGGTTCTCTTGCTGATGCGCCACAACTGGGCCCGTGGTTTCCGGAAAGTGCGAGGTCCCGTTGGGAGGAGCTGCGGAGGAAGCGTCGTGTCTCGTCTGCTGCCGGTGCCATGCCGATGCCAGCTTGCTCTGCATGGTGGATGGTTCATTATCGCTATCGCGTGGAGCGCCACACTTGCCGCAAAACTGCTCTTCCGCCAGCAACCTGTTTCCGCATTTCCAGCATGGAGATTGCGCCGCAGTGGCCGCGATCGAACGCGCATTGGTCTCGGCGGTCACGCCGGATTGGGCCCCCGCCAAAGCCGCCCGGCTCGGTTGCAGCTTTTCGATTGCCGCCAGCATGGTAGATCGCTCCGCAGCCATGGACTTCTTCAATTTCATTTCGGCATCCCGGCCAATCGCTTCGGTTACAAGGCCGGCCATCAGTTGGCAGGTGTGAATGTCCTGCTCCGCGTACCCGTTGATCCTGTCGAAATAAAGTTCCAATGCCCCCACGATGTCGCCGTCGTGATAGATGGGTACAGCAAGCAACGACAGGATTCCCCGCTGGCGGCACGGTTCCGGATCGAACAGTACTTCCGTATTGACATCCTCGCTGCGAATCACCTGCCCGGTACGTATGCTGGCGGCGCAAATCGCCGTAGCCAGAGGAATTTCGCTTCCCACGGGCAATGCCGGGGCGCCGGCTCCGGCGCGATAACGCACTGTCTTTTCCTCCAGGATTCCAATGGCTGCCCCGGTCGCGCTGGCGATGCGTGCTACTTTCTCGGCAATCACCGCCATCGCCTTATCCATTTCGAGATGGCGTGCCTGGATCTGGCGCTGTGCTTCGACAATCTCCGCCAGGGTGAGCGTATAGTCGCCGGTGGTGCGGGATGTCTCGATGGATTCTGGTTTGGTTTTTGGGAGCGGAGGCTGATTTGCTGCCTCTTGCTCGCGCAGCCGCTCGCTGTGCGACTCCATTCTTTCTTCCAGCTCCCGCATCTTGCGGCCGTGCTCCTGGATCACATAGCCGGCCTCGAGCAGCTTTTCAAAAGTCTGCTCGTTGAGAACTGGTTTGTCTTTTTGGTCGGTCACAATCTACTGCCGCCTGTGGCCATCCGGCGTGGCGGAGGTGGCCCGCACGGAAACCAACCCTATTCTAGTGCAATTTCTCCACTAACGAACCCGGGTTATGTAGTCCACCCGCTACCTTGATGCAAGGGAGGGAGGGCGGGCGACGTGAGGGCGAGACGTGATGATAGCGCAACTACACGGAATTCAAGTGGTTACCGCAAAAATAAAACTTTTGAAGATGGAACCGCGCTGTGGTTTTGTGACGCAGCTGCGGGGTTACTATCGTAAGCTGCAACCGTTGTTCACACCGGCATGGCATCTGTTTTCGTCGTGGTCTCTTCAGACCGATGCGGTTTCATGAGGTTTGTTTTTCGATGTGAGATAAAAGTGCACGGCGGGAGTGATGATGAGCGACAGCACCATGGAAATCAAGACTCCGCCAATCACCGCGATCGCGAGCGGTTGCAGCATCTGTGACCCTGCGCCGATGGCGAAAGCCAGAGGCAGCATACCCGCGACCGTGGCCAGAGCCGTCATCACAATGGGCCGCAATCTCCGGCGGCCAGCCTGTAGCATGGCGTCTTCGGCGCTGCGTCCGAGTCCGCTCATCCTTTGATCCGCGTCCAGCAGCAAGATGCCGTTCTTGGCCACAATGCCGATCACCATGATCATGCCCATGAAAGAAGAAATGTTGAACGTGGTGCGCGTGATGAGAAGCGCAATGAATACGCCCGAAGTGGAGAGCAGCGCCGAAGAAAGAATCGCCACGGGCGCCGCAAACGTGCCAAATTCAAACAAGAGCACGATGAAAAGCAGCAGGACCGCGAGCACGAGCACGATCACCAGATCGTGGAACGATCGCTGTTGCTCTTGATAGGTGCCACCATACTCCACGCGGATGTTCGAGGGCAAGTGCAGTCCACTGACCGTTTTTTGTACAGCAGCCATTCCACTGCCCAAGTTCGTGCCCTCGAGTCGCGCGGTTACCGCGACCTGGCGCTGAAGGTTTTCCCGCCGGATTTCGGTTTGTCCGGGAGTTTCGACTACGGTCGACAGCGCGCCCAAAGTGGCCGTATGTCCGCTGCTGCTGACCAGAAGCGTGTCGCGCATGGCCTCGAGCGAGGCCCGGTTCGCTGCCGGAAAGCGCACGCGCAAGGTATAGGCGCGGCCATTCGTTATCACTGGAGTCGGCGCCGGCTCGCCCTCAAGAATGGCGGCAGCGTCCACTGCGATTTCTTCCGCCGTGAAGCCCGCCCGCGCGGCCACGCTCGGATCCACCTGAAAAGTTACTGCCGGTCCGCTGATGGTGTTGTCGATCCCATTCAGAATATCCACCACGCCACTGATCTTCGCAATTGCATCTGCCACTTTCGGCGCCCACGTCTCTAGCTGCTTGGGATCCTGCGAAAATAATTTGATCTGGATTGGTTGCGGCGCAGACGTCAGGTCGCCAATCATGTCCTGGAGAACCTGTATGAAGTCAACATCGAGAGCAGGCTCCTGCTGTTTAATCTTTGCCCGCACCTCCGCCATGATTTCTTCTACATCGCGGTCGCGCTTGGATCTCAGCTTCACCAAAACGTCGCCGGTGTTCGCTTCCGTCACACTCGCCAAGCCCAGTTGCAATCCGGTACGTCGCGAAGTGCTCTCCACCTCGCGTGTCTCATGCAGAATCTGTTCCACGTGGCTAACCACACGGTTAGTCTCCGCCAGCGAACTGCCGGCGGGCATGATGTAGTCGAGAACGAATCCGCCTTCATCCATTGCCGGCAGCAGGTCAGAGCCGGAGAAGTGATAGCAAACGTAGGAAACCGCAATCAGCACCAGACTGAACAGCACCAGCAGGCGGGGCCGTTCCAACGCCCGGCGCAGCCAGTGTTGATGAAAGTTGATCAGGCGCAGGAAGAATCCGCTCACATGCGCATCCTCCGCGGCCAGCAAGCGCTGGGCGTCGATTTCAGCCTCATTGTCGTCTGAGGCCACCGAACCTGCATCTTGCGGATTTGGGGCCGGTGCTGGGGCAGACGTCGAACCAGAATCATGGTTCTCCTTCTCACTCCGCCCCCGAATAAAATACTGGCTCAGATTCGGTGTCCAGGTCACCGCGAGCGCCAGCGAAGTCAGAAGGGAAACGCTCATGGTCACCGCCAGCGCCCGGAAAAAGACGCCGGTCACGCCGGTGATCGCGATCAGGGGAATAAAAACCACGACCGGGGTGATGGTTGAGCCGATCAACGGCACCGTGATCTCACGCAAAGCGCTGGCAATAGCCTCTAATCGATCCTGGCCTGCGTCGCGATGCAGCACAATATTTTCCACCACGACGATGGCGTCATCAATGACCAGCCCTACGGCAGCGGCTAATCCCCCCAGCGTCATCAGGTCGAAGGTCTGCCCCATCACCTTGAGCGCAATGAACGTCACCATAACGGTGACCGGAATTACGAGGCCCGCCACCAGCGATGTTCCCCAATCCCGCAGGAACACAACCAGAATGATCGAAGCCAGCACCAAGCCCAGCAGAATCGCATCGCGCACGCTCTTAATTGACTCACTCACGATGATCGACTGGTCATAGAACGGCTGAATATCAACGTCCGGCGGCAGAGTCTTACGAATGTTCTGGATCTCGCTGTGGAGCTCATCCGCCACCTGCACCGTGTTGCCGTCAGGCTGGCGGTTGATGTTGAGCAACACCGCCGGTTTTCCGTTGGCGGTCACGACCGTGTACACCGGCTTCACATCCGGCGCCACCGTGGCCACGTCTCGTATTCGGACGGGAATTCCGGCGGGCGTGTTCTTGATGACGGTATTGGCGATTTCCTCCGGCGTCTGGACTTGGCCGTTGATCAAGCCAAGAAAGAGTTGATGATTACGCTCCAGCAATCCAGGGGAGTCCACAAGATTAGTGCGGCGCACGGCATCGAGAATGTCGTTTACGGTCACGCTGGCCGTCAGCAGTTTGGCTGGATCTGGAGTGATCTGAAACTCAGGTTCCTGGCCGCCTTGCACGATGACCGTTGCCACTCCATCCAGCCGGTTCAACCGCGGTTTCATCTCATAGGTGGCGATCTCCCACAACCGGGTTTGCGGCACCGTCGCCGATGTGATGCTGTACCCGACGATGGGGAAGCTGGCGAAAGTCATGCGGTGCGCCTCCACCTTGGCGGTGGGAGGAAGCTCAGGCTGCACGCGCGACAGAGCTGCGTTCACATATTGCAGGGTCTGGAACATGTCCAGGTCCCAGCGAAAGTAAAGATCAATTTCCGCCGAGCCCCGGCTGGTGATGGAGCGTACCGTCAACAGTCCGGGAACGCTGTTGACCGCCTCTTCGATCGGCCGCGTCACCGTGACCATCATTTGATCGATGGGCATGACGCCGTTATCCACGGCGATCAGCACGCGCGGAAAATTCGTGGACGGAAACACCGATACCGGAATAGTGAAGGCCAGATATCCGCCCAGCAGGGTCAGGGTAAGGATCAGAAAAATCATGGGCCGGGAATGCCGTGCCACCCAGTGTTCTGATTTTTTGTGATTCACGCAGTCGCTCCGCGGCGGTTATTTCTCACTGGGGGATTCCTTGGGCGCTTCCTTCGGAGTCTCGGCGGGTGGCGCTTCTATCTTGATCTTTGTATTGTCGGGCAAGCCGTAAGCGCCGGTCGAGACCACTTTGTCAGCCTCGGTTACACCTTCAAGAATCTGTACATCGTCGTCCTGGCGAATCCCGAGCTTGACTGTTTTCTGATGTGCTTTGCCATCGCTGCCGGCAATCATCACAGCAGAACTGCCGTCGGCGGCGCTGATCACCGCGGCGGCAGGCACGACCAGCGCATCCTTCACCGTCTTCGCCGTGAGAGAGAGCTGCACGCTGGTTCCCGGTTTCAACTGCTGTTTCGGATTCTTTGCCTCCAGCCAGACTTCCACGGTCGTGCTGTTGGGGTCGAGCGCCGGGCTCACCACTGTGACGGTGCCCTCGACGGGCTCATCCAGGCCGGGCACGGTAATCGTTCCTTTATCGCCAACCTTCAACAGTGCGGCATCGGCCTGCGGGATGTGCGCCTTGGCAATCACTGCGGAAATGTCCATCACGGTTACGATCGCGGTGCCGGCCGTCGCCATTTCGCCGGGATACAGCGGACGGTCCGTGACCACCCCATCAATCGGACTGCGAATTTCCGAGTAACTGAGTTGCGCCTCCGCTCCCAAGTACTTGCCTTTAGCAGATTCCAGTTGTCCGGCTGCGGCCTTGAGTTCCTGCTGCTTCCCGATAGCCTGTAGCGTGTCGAGATGCCTCTTCGCAATCGCATACTGATTGCGCGCCTGCACGACTTCGACTTGTGACTGGTCCAGTTCTTTTCTGGGCAATGCTCCTTCCTGATAAAGCTGCTGCCGGCTTTGGAAGACTTTTTCCTGCGCATCCAACGCCTCTTTGGTTTGCTGCGCATCCGCCTCTGCCTTTTGCATTTCTTCTGGCAATCCGGCAGCGGTCGTAGTTGCGTAGGTCGCTTCTGCCTGGCTGTAGGCGCCTTTGTTCTCCTGTGCGGCGGCGCTCAGGTCGCGGTTTTCCAGCACGGCCAGCAACTGGTCTTTGCGCACCGCGCTGCCGCGCTTGATCAGGAATTTCTGCACGGGAGCGCTGATCTTGGAAACAATCGCCGCCTGCTGTCGCGGAAAAAGAATAGCCTGGGTCTTGATCACGTGCTGAATGGTGGTTTTCTCAACCGGAACCACCTGCACGCTCACGGTCGGTTCCTTGTCGCCTTTCTCTCCAGAACATGCAATCTCGTTCATCAGACACGCTGCGACGATCAGCGTGAGCAACACGCGAGATGTTTTCTGGATTCTCCGCGGCAGTCGTTGAGGTAGGACTTCAGCAAGAAGGTTGTGGCTCATCTGGCTAGAAGCTCCCCGTAAGAGTTTGCAAATTAGCGACGGCCACGCGGTACCGGACCTGACCATCGTCATACGCATTCCGTGCTTGCGTGAGTGTGTTCTGCGCGTCCACGATTTCCAGCACCGTCGATTCACCGGCCTGATAGCGGAGATTTATCAGGCGAAGACTCTCCGCAGCCATTTCAGCGGAGCTGGCCAGCGATTCCATTTCCGCCCGCGCCGTACTGGCCTCTTCATAGAACTGCCGCAAGTGGGCCAGAAGTTGGCGCTGTTCGTGGCTCAACTCCAGCTTGGCCTGATCGCGGCGCAACTCCGCCTGCTTTAATTTGCTGCGGTCCGCGCCCCAACTGAAGATGGGGATCTGCAACGTCGCCACCGTGGAGTATCCAAGATTACGCACCCCGTCGGTACGGATGGCAAACTTGTTGGAATCGATGCCATAAAAATAGTCAACGGTTAGGTTCGGCAACAGTCCTCCCCACGCCGCCGTGACCTGATGATTCGCGGCCGCCAAGGCCGCTAAGGCGGACCGCAACTGCGGATTGTTTTTCTTGCCAGCTGTTTCCACTTCGGGGAACGCCGGTAGGGGTTCGGGAGTCTGGAGGTCATCCACCACGCTGAAATTCTGGTTCCACTCGCGAAAAATCAGCACCGCCAGGTCCAGCCGGCTGTGCTGCATATCGAGTTGGGTCTCCTGCAAATCGCGCTGCCGCTGTTGCGCCTGAATGCTCGCTTTCACCACATCCGCGCGCGCGACTTCGCCGCCGTTCTGCAAATCCTGGCTGACCTTCAGAAATCTGCGGGCCTCGGTATCGGCGCGCTGGGCGCTGGCATACTTGCGCTGTGCCGCGATCAGCCCGTAGTAGGCCTGGGTGACGGTCACCACCAGGCCGCGGGTCGCGATCTCCGCTTTGGCCCGCGCTTCGGCCAGCGCTGCTGAAGACTTCCGGTAGTCCGCGAAATTGGTGAGCGAGAGCGCTTCGTGCGCGTTTGCCTGGTTGATGTATTCGTGCACCCCATTGTTAGCGATGAAACGGCTCGTGGGGCAAGTGGAACTGAGCGCGCACGCGGGCGGCTGGCCCGTGCCCTCGGTGTAAATGAAGGAGTTGTTTAAGCTGATGCTTGGGAGCAATCCGGCGCGCGCTTGTACACGGTCTTCGCGCGCCACTCCAAGATCGGTCAACGAAGAATGGTATTGCGGATCATTGGCACGCGCCCGCTCCAGGGCATCTTGCAACGTGATCGTCAAGGGAGTTCCGTCAGCTGGAGAAGCGTTGTCCGATCCTGATTGTTGCGCGACCGACAATGCGGAAGACGCAACCTGTGCAAAAAGTGCCGGGGATGCGACCGCAAGCGCCAAAATGAACAGCGTTGCCGCCCGCTGATGCCCATTTCGGAACATCGGAGTTTTGTTCCCTACGGAATCATGTTCTTCAGTCTTCACACACCACCTCGCGATTCCAACCATTGAGTAAAGAATGTGTTCAAAACTCTGATGGCGAAAGGCTTATCTTGGTTGATCGGGTGCCTCAGGCGCACCCCTGCTCTTGCGGAATCTACACTCCCGGACAGCGCGGCAAAAGAGTGATCTTCACGTCGGGTGTAGCCATCTACTCTCTCGACCTCGCCCGATTTGGGACGAACTAGCCTAGCACGGAGTTTCTGAACTTCTTCTGAAAGCTCTGGTTCTTATCCCTAAGTGCAAGCACACGCTGAGCTTAGATCGCGCCCGAGACGGCGGAGAAGGTTTGGCGAAAGATGTGCTTAACCCACCATGCGGACGCAATTGAGAAAATCGAAGACAAGAAACCGGGACAAGGAACCCGAGGAGGACTACCGTGATGGATCTCGACAGAATGAAGGTTACGCCCCGCGACCAGCAGGTGCTGGATTTGCTGGTCCAGGGTTGCAGCAACAAGGAAATTGCCGGCCAATTGAGCATCAGCCCACGCACCGTGAAGCAGCACCTGCGGACGCTCTTTCTGCGCGCAGGAATTCGCGATGGGCGAAAGCGGGTACGGCTGGCCACGGCCGCATTCGAGCATGCCGAGATGAAGTCATGATGCCCCGCGAACGTTTGACCCCTAAGGAAATTCAGGTGGCCACCCTGGTCTGGGAAGGCCTTACCAATCGCGAGATTGGCAAGCTCATGAGCACGACTGAGCAGGTCATCAAAAATCACCTGCGCAGCACCTTCGACAAACTGGGCGTTTGGAGCCGGCTCGAGTTGGCAATGTATGTGGCCAGCCACGGGGGCAAGAATTGGCTGGATGAGTCCGAACGCACTGTTTTCACGATGGCTCGCGCTGCTGCTGGGTAACGGTGAAAGCGTCGGGGCTGCAAGAAAGGTAATTGCGTCATACTGACAGGTGAACTCGAAAACTGCTGCAAAAGGTTTGCACTCCACTTTCGTACCTCGTCCGAAGGTTCGCGCAAGATATTGAAAAACAATGGCTTGCGCTTTTTGGCAGTCGGCCTGTAAATTGCACTGGCAGACCGGACCCAATGAGTCGGCTCACCGGCAGCTCGAGCCAGCTCCGCAATCCCTGGGCGGGGTGGGAATGGACTACAAAGAGATTTTCTGGATGGCTTGCGATTCTACTGAACAACTGCGGGCCGAGTATGGGCCGTTTCACACCCGCGCAGAGGCTGAAGCCGAAGCCGGCAAACTGGGATTCAATTACCTGCTGCGTTACGAACATTTGCTCGACAAGAATGAGGAGATCCAGGAGGTCCGCTGCATCTTCATCGAATTGCCCGGCGCGGAAAAGACAGAAGCGGCTTCCATCAGCCTGCACACCCGTTGCGCCACCTGCGGCGCCTCCGCCACCCACGACAGGGCCTGGCGGGCCGAAGTGTGGGCCGACATCCATGAGTTCGAGCACTCCCGCCACAAGGTGCGGCTTTTCGAGCATGCGCGAGGCAGAGGTCTGAAGGAAATCGGGGGCTGGCGGGGATAGTCAGACGCGCGCGGTCGGAGCTTCAGTCACACAGCGGTCGACAGTTCGCTGGCCGCAGCCCGATCGACCAACCAGATCACCTTGCCTTCACCTGGCCGCACCAGTTTCGAGGGATACTTCTCAGCCGGGGCGTTGCCTTCCAAGACTTCGCGCAAAACCGCTGCCTTGTCTGTCCCACTCACCAGGAAAGCGATACAACGCGCCGCGTTCAATACCGGCAGCGTCAAAGTAATGCGGCTGGCTTTCAACTTTTCCACCCAGTTGGCCGCCACGAGCCGCGATTTCTCCTGTAACGCCGCGGTTTCCGGGAACAAGGACGCAGTGTGTCCGTCCGGTCCCATGCCCAGCAGGATCAGATCAAAGCAGGGCAATTCGCCCGGCGCGAGCCCAAAAAACCTTCGCAGAGTTTGTTCGTAGGCTTCCGCCGCTGCGGACGCGTCCGGGTTCTCAGCGGGGATGGGAAAGATGTTGGCTGGCGGAATGGCAACCTTCGACAGCAAGCTCTCCTTGGCCATACGGTAGTTGCTGTCCGGATCGTCTGGGGGAACATGGCGTTCGTCTCCCCAGAAAATGAACATTTGATCCCAGGGCAGGCTGGCGCTGGCGTTGGCCGCGATCAGCGTGTACAGATTCCTGGGAGTCGATCCGCCGGACAGCGCAATAATGAAGCGCCCACGTTGTGCAACAGCGTCGGTAGCGGCGCGTATCACTTCCTCTGCGGCCGCCTGAAAAAGATCCTGCGGAGTGGTCAATCTTCGCAGCTCGACGGTCGCACTCACAAAATTCCCGCTCGCCCGTTCGTGGAGGTCGCCGCACACCGCGCCGCGCCCAGCAGGCCCGCCTTGTCGTTCGTGATGACGTGCACCGGAATGCGCTCGAGCAGCGGGCGTAACCTGCCTTTATCGAGAAAAGCCCGCATAAACACCGGGCCCGTGAGCTTGGGAAGGATCTTCGGTGAGATGCCGCCGCCGAGAAAAATTCCGCCCGTCGCCATTGCTTTGAGAGCCAGGTTGCCCGCCTCTGCTCCGTAAACCGAGATCCAGAGGTCCAGAGACTGCTCAGCCAACAGATTCGTGCCGTTTAGGGCCGCCTGGGAAATCACCGCGGCTGCATCTCCCCCGCCAAGTTGTGCGGCAAATCCCGCGGGTTCGTCTCCGCGGCCCTTGCCGCGAAGGAACTCATACACGTTGACCAGACCCGGTCCGGAGAGCACGCGTTCGTAGCTGACGTGTTCGTAGCGGCTCGACAGGAATCGCAACAGCTCGATCTGCAAATCTCCCTGAGGTCCGAAGTCCGTGTGCCCGCCTTCGCTAGCGAAAACCTGATGCTGGGTGCCATTCCAGAACAATCCTGCTTCTCCCAGCCCGGTTCCCGGTGCGATGACTGCCTGATTCCCGACCGAGGCCGCGACTCGATTCAGAGGAATCAGATCCTGCGGCATAAGAGCCCCAATGCCCCACGCGCTGGCTTCAAGATCATTGATCAACAAAGTGGCAGGCAGTTGAATTTGCTTTGCCAGGCGGGACTGCTCGATCACCCACGGAAGATTGGACGTCTCGACGCGGCCATTTTGCACTGGCCCCGCAATTCCGAAACAGGCAACCTCGGGCCGGGTGGCCGAGTCTTCGAGAAACTTGGAAACAATCTCACCCAGTTCGCTATATTCGCGGCTGGGGAAGACGCGCTCGGAAATCAGCCGGAGATGGCCGTTCTGGGGCTTGAAATACGCAAGTCGAGCGTTGGTTCCTCCAATGTCGCCGGCCAAAATCATTTCTCGAAGTTCCTCCAGCGCCGCCCGTCGCGCTCCAATAGATCGTCGGCCTCTTTCGGTCCCCAGGTGCCGGAACCGTAGTTCGGAAAGTTCCGCGGAGGCAGCGCTTTCCACAGATCGAGCACGGGATTGACCACGTTCCAGCCTGCCTCCACCATGTCGGCTCTCTGAAACAATGTTTGATCGCCAATCATGCAATCGTGCAGCAGCCGCTCATACCCGGTGCTGGGCTGCTTTCCGAAGTATTCCTGATATTCGAAGTTCATGTCCACAGTTCCCAGGCGCATCACCGGACCGGGAACCTTGGCCGCGAATTGCAGGGAGATCCCTTCCTCAGGCTGAATGTGCAGCACCAACTGGTTGGGCATCATATGCTCCACCGAAGTGTCGCGGAACAGCACGAAGGGAGCCCGGCGGAACTGAATCACGATATTGGTGGCGCGCCCCGGCATGCGCTTTCCCGTGCGCAGGTAGAAGGGAACGTCGGCCCAGCGCCAGTTGTCGATGTTGAGTTTCATCGCGACGAAGGTTTCCGTTCGCGAATCGGGAGCGACATCGGGTTCACTGCGGTACGCCGAAACTTCTTGACCACCTTCCATGCCGTCCCCATACTGCCCGCGCACCGCCCGGATCAGGACTTCCTGGTCGCCGAGCGGCTGGATGGCATGCAGAATCTTGGCCTGCTCGTCTCGAACCGCATTGGCGTCGAACGAAATAGGAGGCTCCATCGCGGTCAAGCTGATGAGCTGCATGATGTGGTTGGGCACCATGTCGCGCAGCGAACCCGCGTGTTCGAAGTAGCTGCCGCGCCCCTCCACACCCACCGTCTCGGCCACGGAAATCTGCACGTGATCGATGTAGCGCCGGTTCCAGATGGGCTCAAAGATTCCGTTGGCAAAACGGAACGCCATGATGTTCTGCACGGTTTCTTTGCCCAGGTAATGGTCGATGCGGTAGATCTGCTTTTCGTCGGCGAGCTTGAGCAGTTGCTGATTGAGAATTTTGGCCGACTCCAGGTCGTGCCCGAAAGGCTTTTCAATGACCACCCGGCGCCAGTGCTCGTTGTTTTGTTCCATGAGTCCGTTGGCGGCAAGCTTTTCAACGATGGGGCCGAAGAAACTCGGGGCCGTCGCCAGGTAGTAGAAGACGTTCTGATGGGTGGCATGATCGCGGTCGATCTGCTCCAGCCGATCCTTAATCTTTGGGTAAAGACTGTCGTCATTGAAATTGCCGGCGAAGTAATAGAACCGGCGTGAGAAGCTCTCCCAAATTGTGTCGTCGATGCAGTCGCCGCAATACTTCTTTACGTCGTCTTTGATATTCTTGCGGAAATCCTCATCGGACATTTGCGCCCGGGCCACGCCCAGTACCGCAAACTCCTTCGCGAGCAGGTCCGCGCGGGCCAGGTTGTAGAGCGCGGGAATCAACAGGCGCGCCGTCAGATCCCCGGCGGCGCCGAAGATCACCATCACACAAGGGTCCCCTTGTTTGCCGATGCGCGGTGTGGCCATCGTGGGCTGTTCCGCCAATTGAGCCATGATCAGATCCTGTTACGCGCTTTTCTTGGCTGAGCTGGTTTTGCTCGCCCCGGTCTCAACGTGTCCACCGAACTTCTGCCGCATGGCGGACAGCATCTTCTCCGCAAACGTGTGCTGCTGCCGCGAGCGGAAGCGCACATACAACGCCGCGGTCAGCACATCGGCGGGCACGGCTTCTTCCAACGCAGCCTGAATCGTCCAACGCCCTTCGCCTGAATCCTGCACAAAACCCTCATATTCCGAAAGCGTCGGATTCTCGGTCAAAGCCATCGCCGTCAGATCGAGCAGCCAGGAACTCACGACGCTGCCCCGCCGCCAAACCTCGGCGATATCCGACAAGTTCAGATCGTAGCGGATATCCTCCGGCAAATCTTTGCTGGTGGCGTTCTTGAAAATGTCGAAGCCCTCGGCATAAGCCTGCATGATGCCGTATTCAATTCCGTTGTGCACCATTTTCACAAAGTGCCCGGAACCGGATGGGCCGCAGTGGATGTAGCCTTGTTCAGCAGTGCCGCCAAGCTTTTCCCGGCCCGGAGTACGTGCGATGTCGCCGACACCCGGAGCCAGCGTTTTGAAAATAGGATCGAGCCGCTGCACTGCCTCCTTAGGCCCGCCAATCATCATGCAGTAACCGCGATCGAGGCCCCAGACACCGCCGCTCGTGCCCACGTCAACGTAATGAATGCCCTTGCTCTTGAACTGACCAGCGCGCCGAACGTCGTCCTTGAAATAGGAATTGCCGCCGTCGATGATCACGTCGCCCGCCTGCATGTGCTGCGCCAGCTTCTGCACAGTCTGTTCCGTGGGACCGCCCGACGGCACCATGACCCACGCCGCGCGCGGGGGCGTCAGCTTGCCGACCAGATCTTCCAGAGACGACGAACCACCTGCTCCTTCGCCGGCAAGTTGCTTCACGGTGTCCGCACTCAGATCTGAGACTACGAGTTGATGCCCGCCGCGCATCAGGCGCCGCGTCATGTTCGCGCCCATGCGGCCCAGACCCACCATTCCCAATTGCATTCTTTGCTCCTTAAAGCCGTGTCCCGCAAAGCTGAACCGTGACTGTAGCGCCGGCAGCCTGCCCTGAGCGAAGTCGAGGGTCCCGCCGCCTGCTCTCCCCGAAAACTAGCCCAGAGCGTTATTAACTGCGGCCGACAAAGTCGCCAAACCCGATTCCACATCGAGAAAGTGCACGCGCAGAGCGCGCCGCCCGCGCTCGGCCAGCACCTGAAAATCGCCCCGCGCTTGCGCTGCCTTCACTGTTCCGAAAGTATATTTCTGGCCCGGCACTGGCAGGTCCACAGCATCGTCACAGGTTATTTGCAAGAACACTCCGGAATTCGGCCCACCCTTGTAGGCTTGTCCCGTGGAATGCAGGAAACGAGGTCCAAAGCCGAGGCAGGTGGCCACATGTTTCTTGTCCCGCACCGCGTGCCGTATGGCCTGCAAACTCTTCTCGTGTGCTGCGTTCATCTGGATATATCCCAGCACCGCGAAGTAGTCGCCACTGGTGATCCGACTCAGATGAGCCTTCAAGTATCCGGCGACAGACTTGTCTCCGCCCGCCGCCTTCGCCAGATCCGCTGCGTTCTTCTCGTCGGTAAACAGCTTGATGTCCCCGTCCTCCACCACCGGTTTTTCCGCCGGTAGGGAACCCGTCTTTTCGTACTCAGACGTCAAGTTGCGAGTCGCAATCTTGCTGGCTTCAACGTCAGGCTGGTTAAACGCATTGATCCCAAGGATGGAACCGGCCACCGCCGTCGCAATCTCCCAGCGGAAAAATTCCGCCCCCAGGTCATAGATGTCGGCCATCGAGATTCGCAGGACGGGATGCCCGGCCTGTTCCAATGCCGCCACTTTCGCATCTTGCTTCACATCAGTGGCGTGTTCGGTGTGAATGTATGCAAACACGCGGTCGTTGCCGTAAGTCTCGGGCGCTGCCAGTTCTTCGCGATCCACGGGGATGATGCCCTTTCCAACCTTGCCCGTGGACTCCGCCAGCAATTGTTCGAGCCACGCCCCGAGGTCCGAGATATCCGGAGAAGTGATGATCGTAACTTTATCGTGCCCACTGCGCGCCGCCGTCCCCAGAATGATTCCCAGCGCTGCGCCAGGATTCTCCTCGACCGGCGAACTAGCGCCGCAAGCCCGCACCATCTCCTGGGTGCGATCGAGGAACTTCTTCACGTCCACACCCATCGCAGCCGCCGGTACCATGCCAAAGTTCGAAAGCGCAGAATATCGGCCGCCAATCGAAGCCCGTCCAAAAAAGATATGCCGGAATCGATCTCCTTCCGCGACCTGCTGCATCTTCGATCCCGGATCGGTGATGGCGATGAAATGGCTGCCGGCCTTATCCGCGCCCACAGCCAGTTTCGTGCGTTCAAAGAAATATTGCTTGAAAATGTTCGGCTCGAGCGTGCTGCCCGACTTGCTGGAAACGATGAACAGCGTCCGGGCAATGTCGATCTTGCTTTCGAAAGCCTTCACCTGCGCCGGGTCAGTCGAATCAAGAACGTGCAGGTCAGGGTATCCAGCAATCTTCCCGAACGTCATCCGCAGAACTTCCGGACACAGGCTCGATCCTCCCATGCCCAACAGCAGCATGTCCTTGAAACCGGCGCTCCAGACTTCCTTGGCCAGGTTGCGCAACTCAACCGGATGAGCGATCTGATCTTCCGTGATGTCCAGCCATCCCAGCCATTTGGGTTCATCGTCGCCGGTCCACAGCGACGCATCGCGCTGCCAGAGACGCTGCATTTTGCCGCCTGACTGCCACTCACCGATCGTGGCCTTCACCGCAGCGGCG
Source organism: Candidatus Acidiferrum sp. (assembly GCA_035568115.1). Classification (GTDB taxonomy): domain Bacteria; phylum Acidobacteriota; class Terriglobia; order Terriglobales; family Acidobacteriaceae; genus Sulfotelmatobacter. Next base: position 21,901 of record DATMOP010000032.1, on the reverse strand, counting down.
AGAGTCTCTGGCAGCGAAGACTTCAGGCGGCTCAAGCGGTTTTTCCTTTGGGCTGAGTACTCTTTTCCACTGCCGCCAGCAATTTGTTGAACGCGTCCGCAAACAGTTTCACACCGTCATCCGTAAGCTTTGTGGTGACTTCTTTGATCGAGATGCCGGTCCTTGCCAGATTATCCATCACGTTCTGCGCCCCTGCCACGTCTTCCGTGAGACTGTTTCTCAGCTTTCCGTGATCGCGAAACGCGTCAATCGTCGCTGGAGGCATGGTATTCACCGTGTCAGGCCCAATCAATTCCTCGACGTACATGACGTCGCGATACGCCGGATTCTTCGTGCTGGTGCTCGCCCACAGAACACGCTGCGTCTGCGCTCCCTGCGCTGCCAGGGCCTGCCAGCGTGGTCCACTGAAGAGGCGCTGATATCTCAGATAGGTCAGCTTTCCGTTGGCGATCGCAACTTTTCCCAGCAGGCTTTTCAGCATCGCTTCCTCTTGCCCATTGGTGACAGTTTTCAGCTTCTCATTGATCATCGAATCCACCAGCGAATCAATGCGGCTGATGAAGAAGCTGGCCACACTCGCGAGTCTCTTCAAATCGCCGCCGCGTTTCGACAGATCCTCGAGTCCGGCGATGTGGGCTTCTGCAACCTTCTCGTAAACCTCCTGCGCGAACAACAATGTCACGTTGATGTTGATGCCTTCGCCTATCGCCTGGCGAATTGCGGGAAGCCCCTCCGCCGTTCCCGGAATCTTGATCATCACGTTCTCGCGATTCACCGCCTTCCACAGCCGCCGCGCCTCCTCGATCGTCTCCTGCGTCTTCCGCGCCAGCAGGGGAGAAACCTCCAGGCTCACGTACCCATCCCGGAATTTTGAACTCTCGTACACCGGGCGCAGCACATCGGCGGCATCCTGAATGTCCCGAATCGCAATCTGCTCGAAGCGGGCGGTTGCATCGAGATCCTGGCGCGAAGCCAAAGACTTCAACATGTCGTCGTAGAGCGAACTCTCGGCGATCGCCTTCTCAAAGATGGATGGATTCGAGGTCATGCCCCGCAAGCCATCCTCTTCGATCATCGTCTTCAGTTTGCCGCTCGTGATCAGATCGCGCCGGATGTAGTCCAGCCACATCGACTGTCCATAGTTCAGCAATTCCTTGACCGGACTCGTAGCCGTTTTCGAGCTTTCCAGAACTCCAGTTGGCTGCATAATGATTTCTCCTGATGAAGCGACGGCGGACGTCGCTGTTCAATTAAGTATTGTCCAATCCTTTGCCCGCTTCGTGTCTTCCGAGTAGAAAAAAGCGAATCGCCGCTACTTTTCCGCAATCGCCTTGCGTGCTTCCGCAATCACCGCGTCCACGGTGAAACCGAAATACTTCAACAAATCTTTCAAGGGCGCCGACGCCCCGAAGCGGTGCATACCAATCTTTCTTCCCTTCAGCCCAACGTACCGCTCCCAGCCGAAAGTAGCCGCCATCTCCACCGAAACCCGCGCCGTCACCGACGAGGGCAGCACGCTCTCTTTGTAAGCTGTGTCCTGCTGTTCAAAAATATCCCATGAAGGCATGCTCACCACTCGTGCCTGAATACCTTCCACCTTGAGTTTTTCGTAAGCCTCGACGCACAACGAAACCTCGCTGCCCGTGCCCATCAAAATCACATCCGGCTTGCTGCCCGCCGCGTCAGCAAGAACATATGCTCCCCGTGCCGTGCCGGAAGCCGCGGCGTACTTCGTGCGGTCAAAGGTCGGAAGCGCTTGCCGCGTAAGCACAATTGCCGCGGGCTGGTGCTTCAACTGCGCAATGATCTTCCACGCCTCGACCACTTCATTCGCATCTCCGGGACGAAGCACAACCAGATTTGGCATCGCACGCAACGACGCCAGTTGCTCGATCGGCTGATGCGTTGGCCCGTCTTCTCCCACGCCGATGGAATCGTGGGTGAACACGAAAATGGACGGCTGCTCCATCAGTGCCGAAAGCCGGATGCTGGCGCGCATGTAGTCGCTGAAGTTAAAGAAAGTCGCACCGAATGCGCGAACTCCTGAAACCGTAAGCCCGTTCACGCTCGCGCCCATCACGTGCTCGCGCACCCCAAAGTGCAAATTGCGCCCCGTATACTCGCCCGCTTGAAAGTCACCTGCCCCTTCAAACTTCAACGTTGTCTTGTTCGACGTAGCCAGGTCCGCCGAGCCCCCAATCAGCCACGGAACGTTCTGCGCCAGCGCATTCAGCACTTTCCCTGAACTCTCACGGGTGGCGATCCCCTTCGCGTCCGCCGGGAAAGTAGGCAAATTCTTGTCCCAGGCGTCCGGAAGCTCGCGGCGCTGCATGCGGTGCAACCGGTCAGCCAGCTCCGGATACTTTCGCGAATATTCGGCGAACAGCTTCTCCCATTGTGCCCGCGCCTCATGCCCGCGCTTTCCAATTCCATCTCGGAAATGCTCCCGCACGCCTTCCGGCACCAGAAACTTGGCATCCTCGGGCCAGCCATAAAACTTCTTAACCAGCCGCACTTCTTCTTCGCCAAGCGGCTCTCCATGCGACGCATTGCTGTCCTGCTTGTGCGGCGATCCATACCCAATGTGACTATCGACAATGATCAGCGTAGGACGGTCCGTCGTCTTGTGGAAGGTTTCAAAAGCCCGCGCCAGCATCTCCAGATCGTTGGCATCCGCGACGCGCGTTACATTCCATCCGTATCCGATAAAGCGCGTGGCTACATCTTCACTAAATGACCAAACCGCCGGACCATCCAGCGTGACGTGATTATGGTCATACATCCAGCACAGATTTGAAAGCTTGAGATGCCCCGCCAGCGACGCCGCTTCGCCGCCCAGCCCTTCCATCAGGTCGCCATCCGAACACATGGCGTAAACGTTGTAATCGAAGACCTCAAAACCAGGCCGGTTGAAGTTTGCCGCCAGCCACTGGCCGGCAATTGCCATCCCCACGCTGTTTCCCACGCCCTGACCCAGCGGCCCGGTAGTGGTCTCAACACCAGTGGTGATGTGCGATTCGGGATGCCCCGGAGTCCGGCTCCCCAATTGCCGGAAGCGCTTGATCTCCTCCATAGGTACAGCCAGCTCTTTTCGAACTTCCCCGTTCTCCCCGACGTCGCGCACGCCCGCAAGATGGAGCATGGCGTAGAGCAGCATGGAGGCGTGGCCATTCGACAGCACGAACCGGTCGCGGTTCAGCCACTTTGGATCTTCCGGGTCGTAGCGCAGAAATTCCTGCCACAAGCAGTAAGTCACCGGCGCCAGGCCCATGGGCGCGCCCGGGTGCCCGCTGTTGGCCTGCTGCACAGCGTCAATCGCCAGGGTGCGGATCGTGTTAATGCACAACGTTTCCAGTTGCTTCCCGGTCACAACGGCTTGTTCGCTGACGGCCATGCGATGCGTGCTCCTCCCAGGGAACAATTTCCGCGACTGCTCGGGTGCACCCACCGGCCAGTCTTACCTCATTAGAGTTCCCAGGACAGAAAGGGTTTCAATACGCATCGAGTGTACCAATTTCTTGCAGAACCATGTCGCAGGATATGTGAAAAATCGAGAGAACTGGGGGGAAACGAGGAATTGAAGTCGAGCATCGAAGCCAGGGAATACCGAGCTATTTCAGCAGTTGCAGGTAGCTGCTCTCGCTCTTCGAAGCCCGGGTGGTCTCCTGCACATATTTGAGGAACTGACGGAGGTTTTCCTTCTCCAACGGATCCATTCCGGCGAAGCGAACTCGTACCCCACCGGCAGGCGCGCTACGAGTGACCACTCCGTTCAGCGCGAGCCCCTTGACCCAAATCTTGCCACTCGCCACCCACAGCCCGATTTCTACTTTGGCGCCTCCGCTAATGTGGTTGGCCGTCTCCACCTGGCATCCGCCCAGGCTGGTGTTGGAGAGATTGCCCCAGATGGGAGCGTCCGCATCATTCACGCGCAGCTCCACTGCCACAAAGCACTTGATTCTGGGATGCCGCCGTCGATCTTGTCCCCAGTTCGGACTGAAGATGTCGGGTTCAAATGGAGGAGTGGCTGCGGCTGACGTGGGCACGGGCTGCCGCGGCGGATCCGGCTCTACCTTGGTTGAGGTGGCCACGGCCTTACCGCCGGATGCCCCTTGTTTGATCTCACGCATCGCGGCCAGCAGAGCTTGTTCTCGGCGCTCCGGCGGCGCATCGCGGTAAGTTTGTAGCAGTTTCCCCAGGTTCCGTGCCAGGTCTGGATCGGCCAGCAGCCCTGTCCAGTCCGTTCCCGCCGCTGCATTAGGTTTGGAGTTACTCATGAAATAATGCTTCCAATCGTCCGCGCAAACGAGTCCCCGGGTTTCAGCCTGAACCACCAGTCACCAGTTCACAAGATGACCGAAGTCACAGTCCCAATGCGAATCTCACAACCGCTGCGCTCCCCCTTCCACCTCGCGGAGCTTCCAAAGCGGAGAGTTTCAGTCGATCGAGCAGCTGCCTTTAAGCCCAGACGATTGCTTCTATCGCGGGTCGAAGACGAGTTGAACTATTTCAGTTGTTTCTTCAGGTCCAGCTTCAAACCTCCACTTGTCAACCGCAGCTGTGGCCGCTTCGATGAGCACCGGATTCCCTCCCACCGCCTTGATTGCCTTAACGCTGCCATTTGGCCGAATCACAATTTCCAGCCTGACCGCACCACTGACGTGCATGCGCCTTGCGAGTGCCGGATAAGCGGGAGCAACTCTATTGATGACCTTTCGGTCCGCAGACTTATGTTCTTGAGCCGCGCCGGTCACTGTGAACAGTCCGGCACACACAGCCAGCACGTTGATCAAATTGCAAACCCGATGCATGCGGGACCCACCTTCTTCTACACTCTATCGGCAGGAACTGCGGAGGGGGAGAATATTGAACGTAAGAGAGCTCCAATCTAGTCTCATCGTCAGTTTGCAAACCTCCGTCTGCTCCTTCGGCTCAGTGTTTTGCGGTTTCACTGAAGAAATATCAACGCGACGGGCTCTGGATCGCATCCAAGGTCAATCCGGGTAGGCTGCCGGGTTTTGCATCGCGGCGTTCCTCAGACGAATCAATAGGTAGACGTTTATGCTATGACTGAGAAAGGTCGTCCCAAAGACTCTTAAAAATGGGACTTTTCACAACCGGAAATGCCTCGATCTTCACCTCCTCAAAACCGCAGACGTCTTGCTTTCACGCTTGTAGTACTGTTCGCCCCCTCGGGTCTTCTGGCCCAGACCCCGCCTTCCATCTCCCTGCCCGGATCGCAGAGTCCCTTCACCGGCAGCGAGCCTGAGGGCAAAGCTACTCCAGAAGTCTTGCAGCTAAGTTTCCAGGAAGCTATCGACCGCGGCTTGCGCAACAATCTCGGGCTGTTACTCTCCGGTGATCAGACCATTATGGCGCGGGGCGAGAGATGGAAAGAACTCAGCAGCCTCCTGCCCAACGTCTCGGCCCGGATTCTGGAAAATGTACAGACCCAAAGCCTTACCGCCCTTGGACTCAAGGGAAATTTTTTCCCCACCCCCATCCCCCGGGTGATCGGTCCTTTCAACTACTTCGACGCGCGCGCTTCGGTCACTCAGTCTTTCAGCTTCAGAGACCTGGAAAAAGAACGGGCCGCTTCCGAGAGCATGAAATCAGCCCAGTACAGCTTTAAGGACGCCAGAGAACTCGTAGTGCTCGCCGTAGGCAACTCCTACCTGCAAGCGATTGCGACCGCCGCCCGCATCGAAGCTACGGACGCGCAGGTGCAGAACGCCCAAGCCCTGTACGGCAAAGCGACTGACCAGCAGAAGGCCGGACTGAGTCCAGCTATCGATACCTTGCGTTCTCAAGTCGAGTTGCAAACCCGGCAGCAGCAACTCATCGCCGCACGCAACGACTTCGCCCGGCAGAAACTTTTGCTCGCTCGGGTCATTGGATTGCCGCCGGGGCAAGAGTTTATCTTGACCGAGAAAGCGCCGTACCAGGCACTGACTCCTTTACCCGTTGAGGTTTACTTGCAGCGTGCATACACCTCACGCCAGGACTACCAGGCAGCACAGTCGCAAGTCCGGGCCGCAGAACTCTCTCGCCGGGCCGCCACCGCCGGACACTATCCCTCCTTCGACCTTAACGCCAACTATGGCGACATCGGAGTAACCCCGGCCCACTCCAACGGAACCTGGCAGGTGAATGGAGGCCTCAACATCCCCATCTTTGCCGGAGGCAAGGTTCGCAGCGACGTCCTCGAGGCCGATGCCCAGTTAAGGCAGGCGCGTTCTCAATTGGGCGATCTGCGCGGCCGCATCGATTACGAGATCCGCGCCGCGCTGCTGGACTTAAACTCTGCCGCCGAGCAGGTCGAAGTCGCCCGCAGTTCCGTCGAACTGGCAGAAGAGTCCCTCACGCAATCGCGCGATCGTTTCACTGCCGGTGTCGCCGACAACCTGGAAGTGGTTCAGGCGCAGGAGTCCGTCGCCGCTGCGCATGACAGTTATATTCAGAGCCTCTACGCCCACAATCTCGCGAAAGTGGAACTGGCGTATGCCATCGGAGACGCCGAACAGGGAGTCAAACGATATTTGAAAGGCGAGCACTAACCTATGGACACGACGCAAACCCCGCCCGCCGCTCCGCCCTCTGCTCAGCCAGGGAGCGCTCGACCTGAGAACGCTCGACCCGAAAACGCTCAGCCCGAGCCTCGTACCAAGCCCTTGCCCTCCACGGAACGCGATTTCCATACTCGCCCCTCGCGCACCGCCAGTCCCGGCTTCCGCATCGGCATCATCATCGCTGCGGTGGTGCTGCTTGTCGTGGGATTCTTCGTCTACCGCCATCTTTCCAGTTACGAATCCACCGACGACGCCCAGGTCGATGGCCACGTTAACCCCATCAGCACCCGCATTGCAGGCCACGTCGTAAAGCTGAATGTCACGGACAACCAATACGTGGAGGCGGGCACAGTGCTGGTGGAAATCGATCCCGCCGACTATCAGGTTGCCTACGAACGCGCCAAAGCCGACTTCGACAGCGCGCAAGCAGCGGCCTCGGCAGCCGGCGTCGATGTCCCCATCACTTCAGTCAGCACCAGCAGCCAGGTGTCATCGACAGAAGCCGATGTAGCCAGCGCCCGTGCCGGAATTGCCGCCGCCAAGCAGCAGTTCGCCGCAGCCAAGGCCCAGCTCGATCAGGCTGAGGCTAATAACGTTAAAGCCCAAAATGATCTCGCACGTTACAAGCAACTCGTCGACAAGCAGGAGATCTCGCTACAGCAATACGACGTCGCCGTAGCTGCCGCCAAAGCCAGCGCCGCCGCGGTGGATGCGGCTCGCGCCCAGGTCGACTCTGCCCAGGCCCAGGTGACGCAAGCCCAGGCGAAGCTGGCGCAGGGCGAAGCCAACTGGCGTAACGCCCAAACCGGCCCCCAGCAACTGCAAGTCATACGCTCCAGGGCAGCGTCCGCCCTGGCCGACGCACAGCGCAAGAAAGCCGACCTCGATCAGGCGCAACTGAATCTGCAGTACACCAAAATCACAGCTCCGGTCGCAGGTGTAGTCAGCGATCGTACGGTCGAAGTCGGACAAAACGTCTCTCCCGGCCAGGAACTGATGAAGATCATTCCTCTCAACGATGTCTGGATCACCGCCAACTTCAAAGAAACCCAGCTTCGTGAGATGAAAGTTGGCCAGCCGGTCACCATCGAAGTCGATGCCAACGGAAAAAGTTACAAAGGAAAAGTCGACAGCATCGCCGGCGCCAGCGGCGCACGCTTCAGCCTCCTGCCTCCCGAAAACGCAACCGGCAACTACGTGAAGGTCGTGCAGCGCATTCCGGTAAAGATCGCGCTCAACCCCGGAGAAAACAGCGACCAATCGCTGCGCCCCGGCATGTCAGTCACTCCCAAGGTGTGGATTAGGCAATGAGCGCTGCTGCACCCCCGCTCGAAAACGCCGACCTCTGGCGTCCGGCCGTAAATCCCTGGATCATCGCCATCACGGTCACCCTTGCGACTTTCATGGAGGTACTCGACACCTCCATCGCCAACGTCGCTCTCCCGCACATCGCCGGTAGCCTCTCTGCCGGGCAGGACGAAAGCACCTGGGTCCTGACCTCTTACCTCGTCTCTAACGCCATCGTGCTGCCCCTGAGCGGCTGGCTCTCCTCCATCGTTGGCCGCAAGAATTTCTACATGGGCTGCGTCGCCCTGTTCACAGTCAGTTCTTTCCTGTGCGGACTGGCCCCGAATCTGGCCACGCTCATCATCTGCCGCGTGCTCCAAGGCGCCGGCGGCGGAGGTCTACAGCCCAGCGAGCAGGCCATCCTCGCCGACACCTTTGCTCCCGCCAAGCGTGGCATGGCCTTTGCGGTTTACGGCATCGCTGTAGTCAGCGCTCCCGCCATCGGTCCAACCCTCGGTGGCTGGATCACCGACAATTTCACCTGGCGATGGATTTTCTTCATCAACATTCCGGTCGGCGTAATTTCCCTGTTGCTGACCTCCCGGCTCATTCAAGACCCGCCATACCTCAGGCGCCGCAAGCTCAGCGAAACCAAAATCGACTATGTCGGCCTCGGCTTCGTGACCCTCGGCCTCGGAGCCTTGCAGATCGTCCTTGACAAGGGACAGCGCGATGATTGGTTCGAATCGCACTTTATCCTGATCCTCTCCTTGATCGCCGCGGCTTCCTTGATCTTCGTGGTTTTCTGGGAGTGGAAAAACAAGGACCCAATCATCGATCTGCACTTGTTCCGCGACCGCACCTTCGCGGTCTCCAATTTGTTGATGTTCATGCTCGGATTCGCTTTGCTCGGCAGCACTCTGCTGCTTCCTCTGTTCATGCAAACCCTGCTCGGCTATACCGCGGAGCAGTCTGGCCTCGCGCTGATGCCCGGCGGATTCACCATCATGCTCCTGCTGCCCCTGGTGGGATTCCTGCTCTCGCGCTACAGCCCCCGCTGGCTGCTGATTTTCGGCTTGGTTGTGCTTTCCGCAGCCCTGTTCCACATGGCCGGTTTCGACTTGGATATCGATTTCCGTACCGCTGCCCTGGCTCGCGTATTTCAGGCCGCGGGGATGGCATTTCTATTCGTCCCCATCAACACCGCTGCCTACGCATTTCTCCCTCGCGACAAAAACAACGCCGCATCGGGATTGATGAACCTCGCCCGCAACATTGGTGGCAGCGTCGGGATTTCCCTGGTCACCACCATGCTCGACCGCCGCACCCAAGTACACCTCAACGATCTCTCTCGCAATCTCAGCCCTGCCAATCCCGCGTTCCGTTCGATGCTCCAGGGCGCTACGCAAGCCATGCGGGCACACGGCTCGAGTGCGGCTTTTGCCACCAAGCAGGCGTATGCCCTGATTGAAGGCACACTACAGCGGCAAGCCACCATGCTCGCCTACATTGATGACTTCCGCTTGCTCGGGACCGCGATCCTGGTCATGGTTCCTCTCGTATTCCTGATGAAAAAAGGCAAGCCCGGCGGCGGAATCGCGGTACACTAATTCGCGGTAAACTGCATCGAACGCGAAGGGCACAAGTTTAGTCGTGCCAATTAGTTCGGGAAGGGCACGACTTCAGTCGTGCCGTAAGTGCAGTGCATTGACCGCCGGCTTCAGCCGCTGAGGTACGCTGTCGGCGGCGCTCCGCATACTGCGGCAACTGCCGGGCACCGGAAAGAACACTATGTTCCGCCTCATCACCATCGAGCGCGAGTACGGCTGCGGCGGCGGCGCCATCGCCGCCGAACTGGCCCAACGCCTGGGCTGGAAGCTCTGGGACCGCCTCCTCACCGAAGAAATTGCCCGCCTCGCCAATGTTCAAATTTCCGCTGTCTCGCGCTGCGACGAGCGCATGGATAGCAGCTTCTACCGCCTGGCCAAAGTCTTCTGGCGCGGCAGCTACGAACGCAATTCGCCTCTCGGTGATCAGGCGTTCGATGCCGACCGCATGGTCTCGCTCATGGAGGAGATCGCTCCCAAGATTGCCCAGGAAGGAAATGCGGTCGTGGTGGGCCGGGGCGCGCCGTACTTCCTGCGCGAGCGCGCCGACGCCTTCCACGTCTTTCTCTATGCCCCGCGCGCCGAAAAAATACGCCGCCTGCTCGCGGACGAATGCACAAAATCGCAAGCCGAAGATCTAGTCGACACCGTCGACCGCGAGCGCATCGCCTTCGTCAAACACTACTTCGACGCCGACTGGCCCACCCGCTCCCTCTACCACGTAATGATCAACACCGCAGTGGGGAATGAAGCGGTGATTGAGACAATTCTCAACACCATGCATCTAGTCGAGGGCAGCCCGAAAGCGACAGATTACGAACACCCGAAAGTTTCCACCTCCGTGTAGCGCCGCCGTCCGGGCGGCTGGAGCTTGCCCTGAGCGAAGCCGAAGGGGCGGGCGTCCTCGCCCGCCGCGCTGAGGGGCTACTCCAGCCGCTCGACCACCATAAAAAGCGAGTAGGTTCCGCCGCTCGTCCCGGCGCTAAGAACAACAGAGTACGTTATCGGCTGGCCCGCCTTTGCTTCAATGATAGAGGTGCTTCCCGGAGGGATCCCGTCAAACCCATAAGCATTCGGCGGTGCCCCACTCGTAAGCGTTTGGAGCACAGGGTTGTTCGTCTCTACAGCCGCGGACTCTGCGCCTGCATCGTCCCTCCACCGCAGGTTGAGGTACCAGAAAACGTTCAACAGGTTCACGGGCGTCACCTGTGTCATATAAGCACTCACGCGATACACGCCGGTGGCTGTCGGCGTGAATAGTGTGGTTGAAGAAATGGGTGCTGTCTGACCGGTTAGCTTTACGGTTGCTACGATCACAGGCGAGGACGGACCGGTCGGGGAAGCATCAGCGGGCTTGCTTCCCGAAGTAAACACAAAAGTTGCGAACAGAAGAATAGCTACGCATAGGTTCTTGTACATGGACATGCCTCCGGGCGGGGATTTAGGGGAGGGCGCAATCTTAGCACGAGCGTGGGTACGTCAAAGGCATAGTCTCAAAGCCGATCCCGCACATCCCTCGCCCTTCCAGGAAGTGACAGCAGACGTGCTGAAAGCCAGCCCGCCGGCGAAGCCGCAAGCAAAAGCCGGAGATCGAAAAGAGCCAAGCAGCTACTCCAGCCGCTCAAGCGTGAAGTACAGGGAGTATGTGCCGCCATCCGTGCCATTTGACAATGTCGTGGAATAGGTGATGGGCTTACCAGCTTTCACCTGAAGAGGCAGAGTAAAAAAGCCATAAGCGCCCGAAGGGGTTTGATTGACACCCAGGAGAATTTCCCCTATAGCCTCGTCTCCTGCGTCATCGGACCAGGCGGCATTGAAAGTCCAGGTAGCCCCACTCGTTGGCACACCAACGACCTGAGTCATATAAACCGATAGCCGATACAGACCATCCTGTGAGGGTGTGAAGATCGTTGTCGTAGGGATCGGCGCAGTCCGATTCGGCAGCTTGCCTTTCGCCACGATCAAGGGCGAGGGAAAAGGCGGCGTTGCAGGCTTGCCTCCCTGAGCTAAGGTGAACGTCGGCAAAAGCAGAACCGCTACGCATAGAGTCTTGTACATGGGACATGCCTCCGGCGGGAAATTAGGGGAGGGCGTAATCTTACCATCAGCTTGGATGGCACGACGACGGCAAGCGTGACGGTTTGTTAGCCCTGAGTGGCAATGTGGCTGACTACAACCTACGGATTACCGAACCTTATCCACGCGGTAGTCTGCCAGCGCCTAGCGCCAAGCTGCCGGAGCCGTTGACAGGTGCGCACGAACTTCTTTGGAAGGATGTACTAGAAGAAGAGTTGGAGTCCGAAGGTGATGAGCAAAATGGAACCACCTAAGAAAGTAACGAACTCAAAACCCATCCCGCACATTCCTTGCCATTCAAGGAAGTGATAGCGGACGTGCTCAAAGTGAAACCTCCCGAGAAAAATCGGAAGGCGAAACTCGAAAAGCAGATCAGCGGGCCAAAGCGAAGGACCACCTAGAGACGAAATACTCCTTGCACCGATCTGCAACTAGGTTTGCTTTTTTTAAAATGGTAGCGGCAAAGTTCAATAGGGCAGAAGAAAGGTTCAACAGGGCAGACACTAACCCTACTGCTATGACAATCAATGGGAGCAGGACAGCCATTGGCACTACGTGAACCATAGCACCCACACACTTTCTATCGTCCGTTGTCGCACATTGTTCCGGGTTTGTCAAAGGCATAATCCCGCACAATTTCCTTGACTCCGATCGTCAAACCTGCAATCCTAGATATTGCTCTACGCATTGGATCTTTGACAACTTAATAGCAACGAGATAACTCCCGCGAACTCAATATTTTGCGAGCGGCACCCTCGATTTTACGGCACTTTTCCGATATCAAGGCCGCTAAGTCCTTTGCATGGAATATTTTGCAAGTAAGTCGTTTGTTTCCAATATTTTAGCCAGATTCGGCGCATATCGAAAGCCCGTAACTAACTGATTCCAGAGATTTTACGCAGATCGATCCGCAATTTTTTTCAGATCAAGGTCTGGCCACTGATCACTGACCACTGACCACTGTTCGCCGTGCCGCCGGACAACAGTCCTCCGGACAAACATCCCTCCGCGGCCCAAGCGATCCCAAAGCCCGCCGCTCCGACTCCGGATTCATCCGCTCCAGAATCAGTTCTCGAATCATGCCGACAAACTTCGGATGCACGCCCACGGTCTTCGCCCGCGTCATCTGCAACCCCAGCGAATCGCAGACCTGCCGCGCCTCCACATCCAGGTCGTACAACACTTCCATGTGATCGGAGATGAAGCCGATCGGTGCCAACACCACCGCCGATGCCGGATTCCCCGCCTTCACCTGCCGCAGGTAATCGAGGCGCAGGTAATCAAGGATGTCCGGCTCCAGCCAAGGCTGCCCCGGCGCACCACTGCGGCTCTGATAAACCAGCGCATCATTCTTGTGACCAAGCGCCCCCGAAACCAGCCGCCGCACTTCTTCCAACTGCATCACGTAATCGCTGGTGTTCGCCATCGAAACCGGAATGCTGTGCGCGAGGTAAACGATCTGCACGTTGCTCCTCGCATCCGCAGGAACAGCACGCAGCGCGTCACGCACCCGTTCCACGGTAGCCTCGATGAACCCCGGATGGTTGAAGAACGCCCGCAGCTTGTCCACGACCGGCACCTCCGGCCCAACTTCACTTTGCGCCCGCGCAATGTCCTCGCGATACTGCCGGCATCCCGAGTAAGAACTGTAGGCCGAAGTCACAAACCCCAAAGCCCTCCGCACGCCGTCCTGCTTCATCTTCCGTAGAGTCTCAGGCAGCAGCGGATGCCAGTTGCGGTTCCCCCAATAGATTGGCAGCTTCGGCCCGTTTCGGTCTAACTCCGCGTCCAGCGCGGCAATCAGGTCACGGCTCTGCTGATTGATCGGACTCTTACCCTCGAAGTGGTAATAGTGTTCGGCCACGGCCAACATGCGTTCGCGCGGAACGTTCCGTCCGCGCAGCACGTTTTCAAGGAAGGGAATCACCTCTGCCTTCGATTCCGGTCCACCGAAAGAGACGACTAGGATGGCGTCGTAGTTCATGTCGAGATTAATTGCCGAGGTTTTGAGTCGCAGACTCGATCGTCGGAGCTTCGATAACCTGGATCGCAAATCAGTCGCCGCGCACGATTGCCACCGAAGCAGCTTCCGCATTCCTGTTCACCGACAATGGCCGATCCAATGAAATGTCCATCTCGGTAAAGCGGGGCAGCACTACATCGCGGCCGTGGCGCGTCACCATGTATATGCCTGAGATGCAACTCGACACGATCCGGGCCGTGCCCGCGGTCGAAGCGTCGGTAGCGGTCGACACGAGGGCTTCGACAATCAACTGCGTCGCGTCATCCACTTCCTTTGAAAGACCGGCCGTCACGCCGATGTTAATCGCCATCCACGCCTTACCTGGACGCTCGCCCCGGAGCCGTCCTTCCGCGTCAATCCTCGTGTGTGATCTCCGGTCCAATTCCGCGCCCGCCAGCGATGCGGAGATAGGCATGAGATTCCCGCCCGGCAACGTCACACTCGTAAACGTCAGATATAGCGATCCCGCCCGGCTCCCCCAGCGCGGCGGAGTCTGTTTGACCACCTTCCCTTGAAACAGGCTGCCCGCGGGCAGTACGACGCGCGAATTCACCAACACCGGCTCCAGCAAACGCGCCTGAACTACATCGCCCGCCTTGCTCTTCGATGCGCTCACGTTTCCCAGGAGCAGAATCCTGCACGATGTCCCAGCCGGAAGAGTTTGCAGACTGGACAAATCGGGCCCAGACTCGGACTCAGAACCAGACTCGGACTCAGAAGAAGATGCGCCCTCGCCGCTCCCCGAAGATGCCTTCTCGGGTTCCGCGCTGAAAGCCTCCAACACCATCATCGGTGTTGCCAGCTTTCCAGATCCATACACACCGCCAGACTTGCTCACCTCGACGGACCCAGCTTCGTCCGCATGCTTCCCCGATTTCTTCTTCTTCGCCTGAGCATTCACCTCGCGCTTCCGGCTGATAGAGATCAGCGAAACCTGAAGCGCGCTTTCACCGCCCTCTCCCGAGATTATGGCCGTCTTGAATACGGGAAATTGTTCGTGCCGCGGCGTGAAGAGCTTCACCACCCAGGGCCAGTGATCGTTCTGAGTCCTCCGCCTTTTTTCCAAATGGTCCACTGCCAGTCGCACCCGGCTCCCCGCCGGGAACAGTTCCCGGTCCTCGGCATAAACATCCCGTGCCAGTTTGCCCTCGACTGTATCTCCCGGCCTCAGCTTGGAAAGTTTCAAAGCCTTGTCGAGTTGTACCTTTACATAGAGGCTTGAAATCGCGGGCGTCGAGTTCTGCGTGCTGGCTGCCGGTTCCTCCGCAAAGCAGACTATGGAACCAACCAACACTGACGCCGCCAGCAACCCGCCACTGACAGCCCTCGAACGCCTACTTCTCATGACCTCTCCTGTTTCCCCGGGAAGTTGGGGCCTGGGGACTAACCTATCGCTTCGATGAGACTCGCGTCAAACACCGCTGGTAATGCGGAATCGGGCCGCATAGCACTCTTGGGCGACGAGTTCCCGGTTCGTGCCATTGTCAGAAATCGATCTCGGCCTGAGGATACTCCTGCCTAAAGAAAAGCACTCTTGGATGAAAGCTACTTAGGCGACCAAAGCGGATCGAAAGAAAAGAAATGCTGGAAATGAATCAAAGAACGGAGACGGCGAGGCGGACGGACATGGCAGCGCCGCAAGCCAGCCTTACCAGCAAGCAAAATTTCCGGCTGATGATCGCGCTTTCGCTCCTCATAGTCGCCCTCGCAGTTGTCCTTATAAAGGACCGCGAATTCTGGTTTGGCTCGGAACAGGCTCTCGAACCCAGCGCGGGTTCGGAAACCATTGCGAAAACAGATTCGGTCGCTGTGCCTGCCAAACCCGTTCAGTCGCCCGCCGCGCGGGCCACGACTTCAAAGAACCACGCCGCTCCCAAGCCTTCCACCCGCACAGCCGTTAACGCACCGTCCGTCAAGGAAGCTGCTAATACAGCTCCCACGAACTCGGCCTCGCCTGTGGTCGCAACTAATCGGGTTGTCCTTCCTCCGCTGGACGTAGAAGTTGTTGCCGGCGACTCGCACCGCACGGTTCATCCTGGAAGCAGCGTCGCGAAAGTGGAGATCCCCAACGATTCAAATCGCATGCCGTCGAACGCGGCGGAACGCGAACGTCTTACCAATGTAAGCGTGCCGGAACTCCGGCAGACCGTCGATTCGACCTATCCCTTGCTGGGACAGCACATGAAGGTGCAGGGTTCGGTCGTGTTGCAGGCGGTCATCGGCGCCGACGGCGTCATCGAGAACCTGCGCGTGCTCAGCGGTCCTGCCATCCTCGCCACGGCGGCGCAGCAAGCCGTCCGCCAGTGGCGCTTCAAACCTTATCTCCAGAACGGCCAACCCGTCGAGACCAAAACCAGAATCACCGTCAACTTCTCGATTCGCGTCGCCGACAATCCCGCAACTAGCAGCTAGTCCCAACCTGGATTTTTCATTCTGAACTGACTGAGGAGAGTCGCGCTTTGGCTCTCGGACCGCGAAGAGTTTGAGGCAGGAGAAATCTGGTGCGCCCGGAGAGATTCGAACTCCCGACCTATTGCTCCGGAGGCAATCGCTCTATCCATCTGAGCTACGGGCGCCCAACGGTATGTTCAGTTTACATGGGACGGTTCAGGGCATCAATGTGTGTCTGGCGCGAAGGTCTGGCGTCTTAGTGTGCGCGTCTTGGTGCACAGCATGATTCGAACGCGGGGCGGCAGGAAACCGCCCGCAGTCTCGGAGACCGTTGTGCGCGTCCGTCTAACTCCTAAAATTAGTAGCGGCCTCGACCTCCGCCGCCACCGCCGCGTCCGCCGCGGTCTCCGCCGCGATCACCGCCGCGGCCTCCGCGGTCGCGTCCGCCGCCACCGGCGTGTTCAGTTTTCGGGCGCGCTTCGTTCACGTTCAGAGTTCGTCCGCCTACTTGCGATCCATTCAACGCGGTGATGGCCTTGTCGCCGTCTTCGTTGCTGGCCATTTCCACAAAGCCGAAGCCGCGCGAGCGTCCGGTGTCGCGGTCGGTCATGATGCTGACCCGGTCCACTTGCCCGAACGGCTCAAACATCTGCCGCAGTTCGTCTTCCGATGTGTTAAAGCTCAAGTTGCCGACAAAAATATTCTTCACACGTCTTCCTCTGCATTGAGCTGTCGAAGTGCCGAGCTCGATGCGGCGGACTGGCAGGTCGGGGGAACCTTCCTGAAAATCGAGACCGGAGCTGGCGAACAGTCAAATGCGGCGAGAAGTATAGCAGGTTTGTCAAATCGGGCATGTCAAATCGCGTCGTAGGCAGAAACGAGCTAGCACTCGTCCACTTTCCAGTAGCCCTCGCGGTGATATCCAACTTGCAGCAGCCGGTTCTTGGGGTCATGGCGCTTGCCGCAAGCCGGACAAATCAAATACCGGCTCCAGGCCGTCCCCTGGTGATCGTAGTTTTTCGCTACGGCGAACGTCGTACCGCAACTGCACGGCACCATAAACATTCGCAGTAGCGCCTCACCTTTAGATTTTTCGGATTGACCGCCGACCTTCACGGACTTCATCCTTCTTCCACCGCCGCCATCGCGCTCTTCTTGCGCCGGTTCGCCTGCAAGACTTTCTTCCGCAGCCGCAGAGATTTCGGCGTGATTTCCACGAATTCATCGTCCGCGATGAATTCGATTGCCTGTTCCAGATTCAGATTCCGGAACGGCACCAGGCGTATCGCCTCATCTGCCGTCGAGGCCCGCATGTTGGTGAGCTTCTTTTCCCGGACCGCGTTGACGTCCAGATCGTCATCTTTCGCGTTCTCGCCGATGATCATCCCTTCATACAATTCAACGCCCGGCCCCACGAAGAGCTCTCCGCGCTCCTGCAAGCCCCACAGCGCGTACGCCGTCGAAGTGCCGTCGCGGTCCGCAATCAACGCTCCCGTCAGCCGGTGTGGGATTTCTCCTTGCCACTCGGTGTATCCATCGAACAACGAATTCATCACGATGGTCCCGCGCGTGTCGGTGAGCAACTGGCTGCGCAGACCAATCAGTCCGCGGCTGGGCACGCGGAATTCAATGCGCACACGCCCGTAGCCGTGGTTGTGCATATTTGTAACCTCGGCCTTGCGCGATCCAAGTTGTTCCATCACCACGCCCACGAATGCTTCCGGCACGTCGACAGTGAGATGTTCTACCGGCTCCATCAATTTGCCGTCTATGCGCTTGGTGACGATCTCGGGCTTGCCGACCATCAGTTCATAGCCCTCACGCCGCATCATTTCGATGGTGATCGAAAGCTGTAGCTCGCCGCGGCCGAGCACTTTGAAGGAGTCCGTCGTGCCCATCTCCTCAACTCGCAGTGAGACATTGGTGAGCAGTTCCTTCGCCAGCCGCTCCCGCAGATTTCGCGACGTGACGTAAGTCCCTTCGCGTCCCGCAAATGGCGAAGTGTTCACGGTGAAGGTCATCGCGATGGTCGGCTCGTCGATCACAATGGGAGGCAGCGGCGCGGGATTCTCCGCGTCCGTTATAGTCTCGCCGATCGTGATCCCTTCCACCCCGGCGACGGCGACAATATCGCCCAACACCGTTTCCGTAATGTCGGTCCGCTTCAGCCCGGAGAAAGAAAACAGTTTCGTGATCTTGGTCTTGTGCATCGTTCCATCAAGCTTCGCGATCACCACGTCTTCGCCGGTGTACATGGTGCCGTTAAACACGCGCGCGATGGCCAGGCGTCCGAGAAAGTCGCTGTAGTCGAGGTTCGCCACCAGAATCTGCAGAGGCCCGGCGGGATCACCCTTGGGCAGCGGAGTCGTTTTCAGAATCGCATCAAACAGAGGCCGCAGATCCTCACCGCCGCCCTTGATGTCAGTCGATGCCGTCCCTTCCTTCGCATTGGTGTACAGAACGGCAAAGTCCAGTTGATCTTCCTGAGCGTCAAGGTCGATAAACAGGTCATAGATCTCGTTCAGCACTTCCTGCGGCCGCGCGTCCGGCCGGTCAATCTTGTTAATCACGACAATCGGCGGCAGCTTCGCTTCGAGAGCTTTGCTCAGCACGTAACGCGTCTGCGGCAGCGGACCTTCACTGGCGTCCACCAAGAGCATCACTCCGTCGACCATTTTCAGCGCGCGCTCCACCTCGCCGCCAAAATCGCTGTGGCCGGGCGTATCCACAATGTTGATCTTCACGTCGTGGTAGAAAATGGCCGTGTTCTTGGCGAGGATGGTGATGCCGCGCTCCCGCTCCAGTTCGTTCGAATCCATCACGCGTTCCGCGACGGCCTCGTTGGCGCGGAATGTCCCGCTCTGCTTCAGCATGGCATCGACCAGAGTGGTCTTGCCGTGGTCCACGTGCGCGATGATGGCGATATTGCGAATGCTCAAACTCAAAGTATGGGTTGTCCTTATATTTACGGATCGAATTGACGGGCGATGCAGCCGGTCCCCGGCTGCAATGTCCCATCTATAACTTTACTATGTACAGAGGTTTCTCAGGAGATTACATCGCACTTACGTACAAGACGGCGGGAGGGGAAGGGAAAAGAGAACAACGTGGCCCGACTACCTTGGTTGGATCGGACGCTAATCACTTCCTCCTCCAGTGGCAGCCCCTCCCAAGCCCGAGCCAGAGGATTCTTGCGCTCCTTCGCAACCTTGCTACAATCGCGCAAGGTTCCATGCCGCTGTCGGTTCGAGCCAGTCATGCCGGATCGAGGCTTCTAGACGATTGGATGGAGGGAGTATGAATATCAAAGTGAATATAAACCGAAGTCTATCTGTCGCCCTGCTGCTTGCCATGCTGGCGCCCCCGGCGATCGCGGCTCCGCGGGACGGCAAAACCACCACCGATCAAGGCGCCGCGATCGCCGAAAAGTGGATTGCGGCGTGGAATTCCCACAGCCCGGACAAAATGCTTCCAGTGTTTACCGACGACGTCTTCTACGAAGACGTGGCTTTTAGCGAGGTGAGTCACGGCAGCGCGGAACTGCGTAAGTTCGCCGCTTCCGAATTCGAAGGCGTCCCTGATCTCGAACTCAAGCTGCTGCGTGCCAATGTCCAGGGTGGCCACGGAACCATCGAATGGGTTTTTAGCGGCACCGATAAGGGAGTCTTCAACACGGGAAAGAAGTTCTCTGTCCGAGGCGTCAGCGTTATCGATGTGCGCGACGGCAAAATATCGCGCAGCCTCGATTTCTACGATTCGGGTACAATCATGCGCCAGGTCGGAGTGTTGCCAACTCCTCCAACCGGCGCCAAGTGACCCAGGGTCGATGGGTGCTCCGCGCTGGGAGAAAACTTGAAACGGAGAGGCACGAAAGCTTGCACCAAGGGGGACCAGAGGAGCGCGGGGAAACCCTAAGCCCCAGAAAGAATCCTTATGACACGAAAGCCAACCACAGCGGAACGAGACTCCGCTCAGCTCGAAGCCCTCGGCTATGACTCCAAGTTCGATCGCTCCATGAGCCTGTGGGCGAACTTCGCGCTGGGCTTCACCTATCTGTCGCCGGTGGTTGGCGTCTACACGGTTTTCGCCTTTGCCATCGCCACGGGCGGTCCACCTATGTTCTGGAGCTATTTGTTTGTTGGGCTGGGGCAGCTCTTGGTAGCTTTGGTGTTTGGAGAGATTGTCTCCCAGTTTCCCATTGCCGGCGGTCTTTATCCCTGGGCTCGGCGGCTCGTGGGAAAGCGTTGGGCCTGGATGGCGGGGTGGGTCTATCTGTGGGCCTTGTGCACCACCATTGCGGCGGTGGCCGTGGGAGGAGCCCCTTACGTAGCTCAGCTTCTCGGCATCACTGTGAGTCAAGGTGGAGAAGTCGCGATTGCCGTGGCCATGATCGTCGCGACTACGGCCCTAAACGTCAGCGGCACAAAGCTTCTGGCTCGGGTCGCCATGTTCGGGTTCATTTGCGAATTGCTGGGCGCGGTCGTGGTGGGGAGCTACCTGCTGCTCGTGGCTCGTCACCAGAGCTTCCGGGTCCTCTTCCAAAGTTTCGGCCTCGGGAGCAATGGACATTACTTGCCCGCGTTTCTCGCGTCGAGCGTCGCCGCCATGTTCTGTTATTACGGCTTTGAGGCCTGTGGGGACGTTGCTGAGGAAACCCCGGACGCCAGCCGCGCCATTCCCAAGGCAATGCGCATGACCATCTATATTGGCGGCTTCGCCGCCATGCTGGTTTGCCTCGCGCTGGTGTTGGCGGTGCCCGATTTGAACGCCGTGTTGTCCGGCCAGGATGCGGATCCAGTCACAACCACCCTGCGTGCAGCCGTGGGCCCGATCGGGCTGCGGGCCGTCATCGCGGTTGTGATGGTTTCATTTTTCTCCTGCCTCATCAGCCTGGAGGCGGCTACCAGCCGCCTCTTATTCAGCTATGGCCGCGATCGCATGATCTTCGGCAGCGCCCAGCTCAGCACGCTCTCCGAACGCACGCGGGTGCCGGTCATCGCCCTGCTGGTCGCCGGTGCGGTGCCGGCATTCATTGCGATTGCAGGATTATTTCTTGAGGAAATGATTAAGACCATTATCGTGTTCGGGTCCGCCGGAATCTACATCGCCTTCCAGATGATTGTCCTGGGAGCGCTGATCGCGCGCGCGAAGGGTTGGAAACCAAGCGGAGCGTTTCGTTTGGGCGTCTGGGCGTGGCCCGTCAACCTGGCGGCGCTTACCTACGGCGTTCTGGCCATCGTCAATATGGTGTGGCCGCGCACCCCGCAGGACCCTTGGTATCGTAACTACGGAATGATTGTGGGCGCGGTGGTCGTGGTTGCCACCGGCCTGTTCTACGCCGTCCTGTTTCGGCCCTATGATCGCCTCAATGCCCCTGAGGGCGATGCTCACCTCGCCCACCTGGACGTGCCGCTGACCTCCGAGAGCAACCTCGACTAAAGCACTGGGCTGACGGCCACGGGGCCAGGTTATCTTGCTGATGTGCCGATGTTACCGCAAGTCAAAACGTTGGCGGAGTATTCACCCACAGCAGCCAGGTTTCCGAGCGCCCAGGGTTCTTCCAGTGATGCGGAGTCGCGCTCTCAAAATAAAAACTGTCGCCGGCTTTGAGGCGGTATTCTTCGTCTTTCAGGGTGATCGCCAACGCGCCGCGCAATATATAAAGGAACTCTTCTCCCTCGTGCGAGTAAGAGTCGCCGCTGCCCGCCTGCGGCGCCACCCGGAACAGATGTGGTTCCATCACCGTGTTGCCCCAGGCCAGTAACTCCATACGCACGCCGGGCCCGGCTTCCAGCACTTTTCTTTGTTGCGGCTGCACCTGCCGGCTGCTCGCTCCCGTGGCATCAAAGAAGTCCAGGATGTTGGTCTTATAAAATCGTGCCAATTTGCGCAGCGTACCCACCGAGCCGCTCATCTGCGAGCGCTCCAGCGCGCTCAAGAATCCCACC
>DATMOP010000031.1:0-2347 GCA_035568115.1 Candidatus Acidiferrum sp. | reverse complement strand
CAGCTTGGACATCGGGATCAGGATCCGCTGTTGAAGTCGGCTGACACGGACTTTCCGGAACCGGGTGGAGGTCCGGAGCACTCGGGCGAACCGGAGGATAAGCGTGGCCGGACTGATGCCGCGTAACCGTTAGCCAAAGACGTTGCCAGCAACATCTCTACAGTATCAACTTGCTCCTGCCGCGAGTTCGACCTTCACATTTCGCAGGAACTCCGCCGCGGCTTCTGGCAAAACCGTGTTGATGAACATCCCAGAACCCAGTTCGAAGCCCGCCATGCGGGTTAGACGCGGGATGATGCTGATATACCAGTGGAAGTGCTTTACTCCGACGTATTCGGCGGGCGCGCTGCGAATGGTGAAGTTGAAGTCCGGGTTCCCCAGACCGTGGTAGAGCTTCGCCAGAACGGTTCGCAGCACCCGGGCTAAGTCTGCGATCTCAGATGCACTGATATCGCCGAAGCTGGCCATGTGCCGGCGCGGGTAAATCGGAGTGCAGAAGGGGGTCGGCGAGGCATAGAGCTCCAGGGCGACAAAATGCTCGGTCATGAGGACCACCCGTTCGCGGTCTGCAATTTCCTCTTCCAGAGACTGGCAAAACATGCACTCACCGTATTCGTCATAGTGATTCAGGGCCTGCTGGAAACGCTCCCTCACCTGATGGGAGATGACTGGAGTGGCGATCAGTTGGGAATGGGGATGCTCCAGGCTGGCGCCAGCGTCGGCGCCGTGGTTTTTGAAAATCGTAACGTGGGCAATGCGGTGATCGAGGCTCAATGCCTCATAGCGAGACTTGTAAACGCGCAGGACGTTGGCTACGTGCGCATCCGACATTTGGGCAATCGAGTGCGAATGGTCGGGCGTGTCGATAATAACGTCGTGGACACCAAAGCCTCCCAAGCTGCGGCGGGAACGATGGATGGTCCGGGTGGGCTGGATGTCGGGCGACAAGGCAGCGAATTTGTTGGCCACGACCCGCACTTGCCAGGGATCGCTGCCGCTGGCTGGAAACCGCATTACCTCGGGCGGAGTTTTGTTTTCGTTCCCCGCACAGAAGGGACAAGCTTCCACAAATGGAAGCACGACCTTGGCGGGGCGTTTGCTGGCCAATTCTTCAGGACGCTTGGCGCGCTCGGTGGCGATGATGACCCACTCCTTGGTGAAGTAGTTCTGGCGTAGCTCGGGCATATTTAGTCCTCAGGTTCTTCTATCGGCGGAGTTCGGAATTTCTGTAGTTGATTCTGACGGTGTTTTGCGGCACTTCATCTTGGCGGAGGTTACGCGAGGCTTGGCGATTGCCGGGTTGGGGTTCTGGTGCGGATGGCCTGTTGTAAAATGCAATTCAACTATGTCGACAAAGACTCCTGTGGGAATCCTGGGCGCGACCGGAATGGTGGGGCAGCGCTTCGTGCAAATGCTGGAACACCATCCGTGGTTCGAAGTGGCGTGGCTGGCGGCTTCTGACCGCTCTGAGGGGCGCTTGTACGGCGAGGCGGCGCGCTGGAAGATGAAAACGTCCCTGCCTGCGCGGGTGGCGGAAATGCGAGTGTCTCCGGCTGCGCCGGAAGGGGCTCCGAAGATTATTTTCGCTGCGCTGGACACTTCGATTGCGGCTGAAATGGAACCGCGCTTCGCCGCCGCAGGATGCGCCGTGGTTACGAACTCCAGTGCGCTGAGGATGCAAAGCGACGTGCCGCTGGTGATTCCGGAGGTTAACCCTGATCACATTCAGATGATCGAATGTCAGGGCTGGAGGAAGTCGTCGGGCGGCTTTGTGGTGACGAATCCAAATTGCTCGGCGATCGGGTTGGTCATGGCTCTGAAACCTTTGCAGGATTTATTTGGTCTCGAGACGGTCATGGTGGTAACGATGCAGGCGGTGAGTGGAGCGGGATATCCGGGCGTGGCTTCGCTCGACATTCTGGGCAACGTAATTCCTTATATTTCGAAGGAAGAAGAAAAAATGGAGGAGGAGACGCGTAAGCTTCTGGGTGGGCTGAATGGGTCTGGTTTCGTCCCAGCGGAGTTTGGCATGAGTGCGCACTGCAATCGGGTGGCGGTGGAGGATGGGCATACCGAATCGGTTTCGGTGAAGATGAAAAGCAAGGCGCAGCCGCAAGAGATTATCAGGGCGTGGAACGAATTTCGCAGCGTGCCCCAGGAATTGCGGCTGCCCAGTGCTCCGGAACAGCCCGTGCGCTATACGGCGTCGGCGGACCGGCCGCAACCGCGGTTCGACGTTGAGTCGGGGAACGGGATGACCGCGACCGTCGGGCGATTGCGGCCCTGCGGCGTTCTGGATTGGAAGTTCACCGTGCTCTCCCACAACACCATTCGAGGCGCGGCGGGG
>DATMOP010000030.1:0-80108 GCA_035568115.1 Candidatus Acidiferrum sp. | reverse complement strand
AATTAATTAGGCTGCGTATGCCATTTGTTGATTGGCAATTATCATTTTGCACGCGATTACGGGTGTGTGCACCCCGGCATGCCTCTTGGCCGCAAGCATCTCCGTCGAAGCCGTGACGCCCCCACTGGTGGGATTGGCCATAAGTCTAAGAGCTGGATCCAACTGGACGGTGGGTTGATCTGGATTGAGGTGAAAAAAATTTATCACAAAATCTCTAGAATCAATCACTTACATTCTTTAGCACTCCCAAAATATTGAAAAGGAATGACTTACCCGTAAAATATTCCAAGGAAAGGACTTAGGTTAGTCCTCTTGTGTTAAAGTGCTTTAGAATCAGCGTACGTCTCGCAAAATGTTGCATTTGCTGGACTTAGCTCTCTTTACTTGAATGTCAAAGAACAGAGTAATAACTCTGAATATTAGATGCCGCGCAATGATCGAAGTCAAGGAAATTTGCCTGAGGGTTGTGTCTTAAATGCGTGGCATAGCTCTAATGACGATAGGGAGGCCATTGGAACCGGTGGCCTCCGGAAGGGCAAAACATCTCCGACGTGGTCCAACTCATTTGTACGTCTTCGAGTTCTGCGGCAGTGGTACTGGACCTCAGCATTATGTGTACTACTATTTGAGCTGAACAATTTAGGTCATCGCATTCGATGGGCACTCGAAATACGGACATGGGAGCTTGGGGATTATCGGGGCCAATGCCCATTGGGAGTGGGAAAGACTTTAGATAGCCAGTGTCGAATCTGTAGACCCGTTTACATTTTGTACATGCAACAACTATCGAACCTTCAACCGACCCATACGGTTGTGGATTCGTATCTGGTATCACAGGCTTGGTGGGCTGGATGGCGGTCAGCTCGCCGCATGGGCAGAACGCAAAATCAACAAGGAAAGTGTTCATCATATTCTCCGTTGCGCGGTTCGTATTTGCGTCCAAAGTCATTTGTAGCCGAACTTCTGCCGCAACTCGCGCTTAAAGTCCCCAGCAGTTTTAGGCTTGAGTCGATAAGCCTTTTCGCCACTCAGATTAGTGCATAGTTCGACCTCGCCAGAGTCCACCATCCGGCGAAGCGTGGTATAAATGGACGCCGCAGGATTCGAGTAGTTTGTAAGGTCCATGAGCTTGGCCTGCTGTATCGCGATTTTTATTACCCCCGGAGTAAGCCCATCGGTGTGAGCGCGGAGAAGAGTACGAATTGCGCTCACAAATCCCGGCTTTCCGCTGAGTTCATCCAATGCGGTCAGGTATTCAGCCTTGACATCCTCGTTCTCGCAGGTCTGCGCGAGGGCTTTGATCGCAGTAGTGTATTGCTCAATGCGCGATTGAAGCTCGTTACGCTGCTGGACCGACTCTTTCAGTTTTGCCAAAAAGCCGTCCATTGTTTCAATGATTGGAGATTTGCTCATGCCTAACCTCGAAGATAGTTTATACGGTCTAACTATTATGTCAATAGACAAAGTTGAGAAATCTGTGGAAAACGTGCGGGGTTGGGAAGAGGCGCGTGACTACGCAGTGGAGCGCATCAAGGACCTGAGATTTTCTGTTCGGTTGTTTGAGAAGATGATTAGCGATGGCGTTCCGGAATCCAATTCATCGCTGGACTGGATTCAAACATTCTTTGACGTCAACCCACGAACATATTTCTTCAAATGCGGCTTCGCCGCCCGGACTCTAGAAATCCGCCAACTCGGGAACGCTGAAAAATGGGATGCGGGTGGGTGCGGCATCGCCCAGCCCGTGCAATCCCCCGAGATACACCGTGTGCTGGCCGTAGCGCTTATTGATCTTGTCCATAATATTGCTCACGGTCTCGCGTTTTTCATCGTCGAAGAATCCTAAAGTGTGAAACTCATCCGGAATCAGATCAAAGAGCCATACTCCGACATGCACCGGAGTATTCGCGGGACAATCCTTCCAGAGCTCGCGAAAGTGGTCTTGCAGCGTCATCGTATCGCGGCAGGCGTGGATGTTTCTGTGCGCGTTCCAGCCGGATGGTCCCGCTTCATTTTTAACTTCGTGACCCCAGTGCGTAAAGGCGACCGTAACCCCGATCCCTCGTGCCCACATGTCTAGCCGGCGTAATTTTATGGCCGCATTGCTGAGAAGCTTCAGCGCCACTCGGTAGGCATTTTCTTTTGTCCGGTACTTCGGCGCCAGCACATGCTGTTTGCCGATGCTCTTACGGATAGGTTTTGGTTTTTCCTTCCAATCCTCGCCGTGCAGCCAATACCACATGGTTTCTCCCTGCACGCTGCCCCAAATATCCCGCATTTGTTGCGAAGATAATTTGCAAAGCTGTTCCACTGTCGTGATACCCCGATTATGCAGACGGTGCTCCATGGCATGACTGATCCCCACCACGTCCCGCAATTTCATGCAGTGCAGCGCATGCGGCAGGTCTTCTTTGAGTAATATGGTCAACCCATCCGGTTTGCAGAGGTCGGCCGCGGTCTTGGCGAGATAACAATTAGGTGCAAGGCCAATCGAGCAACGCAAAGCTACGCCAAGATTGCGCAGGGCCTGCTTGATTCGATAGCCAAGCATGGTGGCGTTTGGCAGAAATCGTTCGCGGCCCATCAACTGGCAAGCCATTTCGTCCACCGAGAAAGCTTTGTAAACCGGCAGATGCTCCTCCATCGCCTGGATAATTTTTTGTTGATACTCCACATACAGCTTCGGCCGAGCCACTACAAAATTTATATGCGGACACAGAGTCTTGGCATCCTTTACCGAAGTGCCTGTCTTCACGCCATAAGCTTTGGCCTCATAACTCGCCGCCAGACAACACGTGGAGTCGGTGTCCACGGCCACAACGCCTACGGGCCGGCCGCGCAGCTCCGGTTGGTCCTGCTGTTCAATCGAGGCGAAATAGGAGTTGAGGTCGAGGAACAGCCAACCCACGGTGGGGTATTGGCCCTCGGGAAATGCTGGTAAGGAGCCGGGCATGACTAGGCGGATAGCCTAGCATAAAAGCGAATAAAAAGCGAAATTTGGAAACGCCTACGCTGCTGGGATAAGTTTTCTTTCAAGCCGGATTTTCACTTCCAGCCACTCCGTATCCAGAATGCTGAAGTAGACGCTGTCGCGCACACGGCCGGTCCAGGTGATCACGTGCCGGCGTAGTGTTCCTTCTTCCTTCGCACCAATGCGCAGGATGGCGTTTCGCGATTTCTGATTCAGAGCGTCCGTCTTCAGTTCGACGCGAAAACATTTCCAGACTTCGAACGCGTGACGCAGCATGAGATATTTGGCTTCGGTGTTGACGGCGGTGCGCTGCCACGCGGGTGCGATCCAGGTGGAGCCGATCTCCACCCGGCGGTTCGCGCGGTCGATATTCATGAAGCGAGTGCTGCCGATGACGTGCCCAGAACCCCGCTCGACGGTCGCGAACACAACCGACTCGCCGCGTTTCTGCTCGTCAAAAGCGTTCTTCACAAGATGATGAAAGTCCTCAAGAGTTTTCATGCGGTAGGGAATCCACTGGAAGACATCGTCGAGAGCCTCCTTGGCAAGCTCCCAGAAAATCTCGGCGTGCTCACGGCGTAACGGTTCGAGGCGAACGACTGACCCTTCGAGCGTAAGCGGAGTAACGACATCGAGCGGAGTAGTTATCAAGCTCATCGAGCTTCCTTCTTCCCTGACAGGCCATTATCTTGCATCTTGCGTCTGTTTGCGGCATCTCAACTACGAC
This sequence comes from Candidatus Acidiferrum sp., assembly GCA_035568115.1. Lineage (GTDB taxonomy): Bacteria > Acidobacteriota > Terriglobia > Terriglobales > Acidobacteriaceae > Sulfotelmatobacter. The sequence continues at coordinate 76,410 of DATMOP010000030.1, read as the reverse complement.
GCCATCTGTAGAATGTGAGGGCGAGGGCGTTGACCTGCAATGATCTCATCCGTCCAATGCTGTACAAAGAAGCGATGTCAGGAGAGCCCGCGGTGAAAGCGCAGTGTCTGCCTTTTTCGCAAATCCCGCATACCACCCGGCTCTTTACGGATTTTCTTGCCTATTCCCCCAGCGTACAGCCCTTCTACCCGCATTCTCCGCATTTCAGTGAGTGGTCGAAGTCGGAAGCTTCCTCACTGCGGTACGACATATCCCGCCGGGAGCGGGTCAGTGCGATTCTCGAGCGCCAGAACAACTCCTGGGAGGCGTCGCCGCAAACCTTCGCAAACCTCAAGCGTCTGCGACAAGGCGCGGCGGCCATCGTCACTGGGCAGCAAGTCGGCCTGTTCGGCGGACCCATGTTTGCCATCTATAAGGCCCTTACCGCCGTCAAACTGGCGGAGGAGGCTACTGCGGCGGGCATCGACTCGGTCCCTGTCTTCTGGCTGGCCACATCGGATCACGATCTTGCCGAGGTAAATCACGTTTCACTGCCCGGCCCCGACGGTATTGTGCGCACGCTCGCGACTTCCAGCCACAGAGTTGCGGGAGCGCCGGTAAGCGAGGTTCGATTGGGGGAAGAGATCTTGCCGGTGGTCGAAGAGGCGGCGGCGCTGCTGGGGGAGTCCGAGGCGGCGCAGTTCCTGCGCGAGTGTTATTGCCCCGGAGAAACGCTGGGCTCGGCTTTCGCTCGATTGTATACGCGGCTGTTCGGCCAATGGGGAGTGATCCTGCTAGACGCTGCGGATGCAGAGCTGCATCGAGTCGCCGCACCGATCTATCGATCTGCCATCGAACGGTCGGAAGAGTTGGATGTTGCTTTGCTCGCCCGAGGTCAGGCGCTTGAGCAGGCTGGCTATTACCAGCAGGTGAAAGTGACGCCGTCTTCGGTGCTGCTTTTCGCGATACACCAGGGCGCGCGCACGCCAATCCACCGTCGAGTCAACGGATCGAAGACTAGCGGATCGAACAGCGCTCCGGAATTTGTGATCGGCAGCGAGGCGGCAGCAAAGAAGCTCTCGACTGCCGAATTGCTGGATCGAATTGTTTCGGCGCCGGAAAACTTCAGTCCCAACGTACTCTTGCGTCCGGTAGTGCAGGACTTCCTTCTGCCGGCGCTTGCTACCACAGGTGGCCCCGCTGAAGTCGCATATTTCGCCCAGTCCGGAGCCGTATACGAAACTTTGGTCGGTCGGGTCACACAGATTGTGCCGCGTTTTTCGGCGACATTGGTCGAGCCTAAGATCCAGCGGCTGCTTGATCGTCACGGGATCACTGTTCTTGACGTGTTCAGCAGCCCTGACATGCTACGCCAAAAACTGGCGGCGCGAAATTTGCCACAGGAACTTCAAGCAGCTTTCGAGGCTGCGAACAAGTCCCTAGAGACCAATTTGGTTGCTATTCGCGAAAAATTGGCCTTGCTGGATCGCACGCTAGTCGACGCCGCCCAGACGGCGGGTTCGAAGATGCATCACCAACTCGAGCGACTTTACACGCAGGCCGCACGGGCGGACGCGCAAAAGGGCGAACTGGTTGGCCGACACGCCGAGATGCTGAGCCAGACGCTGTATCCGGGCAGGGAGTTGCAAGAAAGGGGCATCGGCGGCCTTTATTTCGTTGCCCGTTATGGATCCGAACTCTTACGCAGCCTTCACGAAAGCATCCACACCGATTGTCACGACCATCAGATTTTGGAGTTGTAGGTACAGGCGTGAGGAGTTCCATCTCAAGAGCTAGTTGTTGAGCCGATCGGAGGGGACATCAATAACCACGCCGTAGTAGTGAAACGATCTGTTGGATTGTGTGTAAGTTCGTCCAGTTTCTTTGCCATCGCAGCCAGTACGGGATGCCCGCTTTGCTCCAGTTCATCCTTGAGACGCATCGTGTGAACTTGGAAGCCGCAAGCGACAGCGATGCCCTGTCTAGATGGAAGCGGCCGATGCAGGAGCTCTATCCGTATCGACTCGCCTGGCTCGATGTATTCAGTAGTCTTCATAACTTGGCGAGGTTTTGGGAATCCATTCCTCGGCTGGGGGCCGTCCTTTTCCATGCGATCCTCGCTGAAAGGAACCCACTCAGAGAACGTGGGAAGAGTCTCCATCTGAGAAGTCTCATACGAAAGGATTTGCAGCCACGATCCTTGGCTGCGATTGAGTTTGATGTGCACCTTCGATCTGTTCTCCGCCGCGAGTCTGATGTGGATAGTGCCCGGCATTTCCTTTGACTCTGCCATCTCAATCTTCAGATAGAGAACGGGAAAGAGTTCGTGATTGAACCAGACGAACACGACCACTACCGCCAACAGGCCTAGCATGGTGAGGAGTGACGTGATCATCTGAATCGAGTGGAGCGCGGCGTCGATGTACTGAAGGGTGGTCGGCATGTATTCCTTTGGGTTTGACAGAAATCATTCTAAAATGGGTCTCCCGCTCGAACAAGATCTTCCGCAAGCGCTTCGAAGTTCGTAAGTGTTGCACTTTGATGCCTCGTTCTACTTGCTTTCGCTGGTCGCAAGGTAGGTTCCCAGCCCGATCATGATGGCCCCAGTGACCGTTCTCTGCCTGCGGCGGAACACCGGCGAGGATCGAATCTTTTTCCCCAAAGGTCCCGCGAGCAGGATCACGATCAAATCCGCAGAAGTATTCAGAACTACCGACATAGCTCCCAGCAGGACGAACTGAAGGAATACATGTCCCACACCGCGGTTCACGAACTGCGGAATGAAGGAAAGAAAAAACAATGCTGTCTTGGGATTGAGAACCTCCGTCGCCACGCCCTGCCAGAGCGGATTTCGAGCAGCCGCGTCGGTTGTCGCAGGAAAATCGTCAGGAGACAATGTCTCTTGCTTCCGCGCGGCGAGAATCATCTTCACGCCGAGGAAGCACAAGTAAGCCGCTCCCGTATACTTCACAGTGGCGAATGCCATCGCGGACCGGGCCAAGATGATCGAAACTCCTAAAGCCGCGGCAAAAACGTGTACCATCCCTCCCAGAAAGGTGCCCAGTGCGGAGAGGACGCCTTCGCGCTTTCCTCCGGCCAGACTTCTTGCCAGCACGTAGAGCATTCCCGGCCCAGGCACCACGGCAAGCAAGACCGCTGCCGTCAGAAATAAAAACAATCGTGTGGAGTAGAACATGATGAAGAAGATTTTACGACAAGACACTATTGCGGGAGCCGGATTGCTGAAGCCGGGCTTCGAGTTGTTCCAGCGACTCGACGCGCGGCAGGTCGCGATCGCGGTAGGCGCCAGCCAGATCGAACAAAACTGCCTGCATCCCCACATTGCGCGCACCTAGATAGTCCACGGAGTACACATCGCCTACGTACACGCATTCGTCGGCGCGTGTCTTCATCTGGTTGAGCGCCGCCTCAAAAATTTCCGCGCGCGGCTTTTCGACTCCTACGATTCCCGAATCCGTGATGCTCTCAAAGCAGTCGGCAATACCGCATCGGGAAAGCACGCACTCGATTCCCCCGTCGGCATTGGAGATCACGGCGATCCGGAACTTCCGGCTGATTCGTTCGAGGACATCGCGAGTGCCGGGTAGAATCTGATCCCAGTTGGCGGAGTTCTGAGTGTTCTCTACGAGTTCTTTACGGACAGTAGTGTCTTCCCCGAGTCCCTCCAGCAAGTGAGTGTGGAATATCCACCAGAAGCCGTGATCGACTCTGCCGCCCTGCATCCTCTGGTCGAACTCCTGTTTCGTTCTGCGCTCCAGTTCCTGCCATTGCTGGAGCGAGGGATGACGATCGCTCGGGATCGGGGCCAGCATCTTGGGACGGTTGGGGAAGAGAAGCGTGTTGCCGACATCAAAGAAAATGACGCGCCGGTCTGCCATACGTCCATCTTACCGAAAACACCCGTGGAAATAGCCGAAGGATGCCTTGCAGTATTCCGTGACTGGCGCGGAGAAAAATTGTAATATCCAATCAACTTGGGGGTAGTAAGGCTTCTAGCGCGTCCTATGCCTCTTTCTGCAACAACCTGGGTGATCTCCCGCTTTGCTCTCACCGCGCGCGTGGCACTCTCGCTGTACAACCTACTGCGGGCTCAGTCCGTGCTGGTTGTCGGTCTCGTCCTGTTGCAGGGGCATGCCAGCCGCCGCAACGACGTCTACAACATTCTCTGGGCCGTCGTGTTCGGATTCGCCACGCTGAACATCCTCAGCCTGGCCGCCCGGCGTTTCGAGCCCAACCGCCGCGGTCTCACCTTCGGAGAGTTGATGGCGGTGCTGGTGGTCCTGCTTTCAGTCTTCCTGCTGGGCTGGGAGCTTCTGAGCCTGGTCCACATCTTCCCGATTAAACTGCACCGCTGAGTCGGCTCGCTTTGAGGACGGCCCATTGAGCCTGTTTTTGCGGTATCATTCGCAAAATGGCGAAGAGTCCCCCCACAATCGAGGTTACCTGTCCCTGCTGCAGCGCGCTGCTGAAGGTTGACACGGCAACAGCTGAAGTGATCGCCCACACCGCCGCGGTGAAGCCCCGGATGTTCAACGACATGGAGGAAGCCGCCCGCGCCATGAAGGAACAGGACAGCCGCCGGGAATCGATCTTCCGGCAATCGGTCGAAGCGCAAAAACATGCCTCCGAATTGCTGGACAAGAAATTCCAAGAGGCGGTCAAGAAGGCCAAGGAATCTCCTGACACGGGCAGGCCGATCCGCGATTTCGATCTGGATTAGGAGCAGTGGCCAGTGATCAGTGATCAGTGGCCGGAGAAATCCACCGATCACTGGACACTTGCCACTGAACCTATGGAGATTCGTCCTCTGCTTCTCGGTCATCGCGGCGCGCGTGCCGAAAAGTCTGTTCCCGAGAACACGCTGGCATCATTCGACCTTGCACTCGCCCAGGGCTGTCACGGTTTTGAATTTGACGTGCGGCTTTCGGCGGACGGGCAGGCAGTTATCTGCCACGATGCCGTCATCCGCGGTCTTAAGATTGCCGAATCCTCGGCCCAAGAGTTAGCGCTGCCTTTGTTGCGCGGAGTGCTGAATCGCTACCAGAGCTCCGCTTTCCTCGATATCGAACTGAAAGTCCCCGGCCTGGAGCAGATCACAGTGGATATGTTGCGGAAGCTCTCCCCGGCGCGCGGCGTGGTGGTTTCGTCCTTTCTCCCTGAAGTGTTGCGTGCCATCCATGACTTGGACGCGACCGTTCCGCTCGGTCTGATCTGCGAGACGCGGGCGCAGTTCAGCCGCTGGCCTCAGTTGCCGGTCGAATATGTGATTTCGCAATACAAGCTTGTGCGGCAGGAGTTAATTGCCAAGATCAAACCGGCGGGCAAGAAGATATTGGTGTGGACAGTGAACCTGCCGGCTGACATGAAGCGCTTTTCGAAATGGGGGGTGGACGGCATTATCTCCGACCATCCCAAGCGATTGGTCCGGACATTGGCATCTCCGCCGCGGAAACAAATCGGCGAAACGTGAGCGAGCCGCGGACAGCTTAGGTTTATCCACGCCGCCTAATGAGCGGATGCGGACAGGCTCGCTCGGCCGTCAATCGCCTCTTTGGCTTCTTTAATCCCCGCCTGAATGTTCTGTTCCCAGTCCAGATGAGGAATCTTCGACGCGGCAGCAGACTGGTAGAACGCCAGCGCGTCCTGAGGGCGGTTCAACCGCTTCAGGCAGACCTTTGCCGCCCCAAGCTGTGCCATCAACCCCTGCCGCTCATTGGGATGGGTCTCCGCCAGCCGCTGATACTCACACAGCGCCCGCTCGTAGATTTGCAAGTCGTCCGCAGCTTTGCACAATTCGAGCCATGTGTCAGCCGGCACAGACTCGCCTCCGCAATTCAGAAACTCTTCATAGTCCTTCCAGGCGGCTTCCGGATTGCGCGCCTTCAGGTGCAGGGCGCAGGTTTTCAGCGTGGCCTGCTGAAAAGCCATCGTCTCCTGCCTGCGCCAGTGGACTTGCTTCACCAGGTTCCACCCGTCGAGCGAATCCGGTTTCAGCGCCAGATGCTCGTTAAGCATGGCGGCAGCTTCGTCGAGCTGGCCGTGATCCATCAGGCCGCTCGCTTGACCGATTTCCGCGTCCGGCGTCCAACTGACTTTTTCCTCAATGGCCTTGTTCGCCTCATGCTCCAGGCCGGAATAGTGCAGCCCGGTCGCCGCCAGCGCGCCAAACAGGAACCCGCCCACGTGCGCCCAGTGCGCCACCCCGCTCGATCCGGACAGCGTTCCGTAAAACACTTCCATGAGCAGCCACAGCGGTAGCAGCCAGTACGCCGCCGCTTTGAAGCGGAAGAGGAAGGGACGCATCAGGAAGAACCACGCCATTTCGATCTTCATTTTGGGGAAGCGAACCAGAAACGCTCCCATCAGCGCCGCCACCGCTCCCGAAGCGCCCAGAGTCGGAATCATGCTCCCGGGATTCGACCAGGCGTGGAATTGCAGCGCGGCCGCCCCTGCGATCAGGTAAAAACCCGTGTACACCCTGCGGCCCCAAACGTCCTCAAGCACAAATCCCGCCAGCCACAGGAACCAAATGTTGCCGATCAGGTGCAGCCATCCGCCGTGCAGAAAATTAGCCGTGAGGTAGCTGATCGCGGTCGGCCTGGCGGGCACAAACGCGTATCGTTCCGGCAGCGACGCCGAGTTTATTTTCTCGTACTCCGCGGTCGAAGTGTCCATCTCTTTTTGCAACACGGCCGGGTCGTCCATCAACTTAACTTTGGCGTCGTAGGCATTGATGACGTCCCGGTAAGGATTCTGGAGTTGGGCCCACGCGGCCGGATCGCTCTGTTTAAAGGTGTCAACCAGATGTTGCGCCTCGGGCTGCAGCGTCAGCTCCGGATGCTCGGCTGCAAGGATCAGGATTTGCACCCTGGCGTCACGCAGTTGCGGAGACTCCTCTTCAATCGCCGAACTCGTGAACAGGAAAACGGCAACGTTGATGGCGATCAAAGCCAACGTGATCACCGGCCAGCGCCGGGCCGTCATGTTTTCGTGCCCGATTGGAATGAGCATTTGAGATCGTACTACTCGCGCAAGCCACGAAAAGCACACAAAACTTGTGCCAGTCTAGGTTTCTTTTGGAGGCATTCCCAGATGACAGGGGGATCGAGGTAATCGTTGGTAACTAAATCTCAGGTTGTGCGTTAAGCCGAGGTGCTCAATCGGCCGCGGCTTCGAGCGCGGCAGCGGCGCGCCCCACCGGCCGTAGAAAGGCAGTGCGCTCCATCTCGAACGCTTCCAGATTGGCTCCCAGGGTGTGTTCGTTCCAGCCGAGAACCGCGCCAATTCTTAGTGCCGCTTCCCGGCTGCACGACTCAGACCAGCACGCGCCCAGCGCCACCGGCACGCGGCGTAACAGCACATCGCCTAAAGTTACGGCGCACTCTCGGCGATACGCTTCCACAACCTCGGCAATGACATGCGAAGTATGCCGACAGATTGGTGCCCGCAATTCCGCACTCACCAGCGCCATGCGGGCGATGTCGGCCGCGCGTTTGCCGTGCCATTCCACCATTCCGCGCGCTGTATCCTCGCTGACCGCTCCAATCCGCGCAATTTCGAGCACGGCATCGTCCAGCAGGGGATCGAGCGCAGCTCCCGGTCCCACCGCAATCGTATTCGGCTCCGCCGCTCTCAAGCCGATCTTTCGTGCGCAGTCCCGCGCCAACGACGCCGCAGTCGTCAACTTGCCCCCGATCACCGAAAGCATGTGGGCTGCGCCGTCGTCCGCATGATCGTGCAGAATGTGCCACCGAGTAACTGCCGAAGGGCGATTGTTCGGCGAATAAGGCAGGGGCCGGATTCCCGCAAAGGCATGCTTCACACTTTGCGCCGATATCTTCGCCTTGGGAAACAATTGCGCTACGGATCGCACGAGATAGCAGATCTCCTCCGCCGAGGGAGTCGTTTTTGCCGGGTCGCCATTGTCGGCAACTTCGGTTGTGCCCACCAGGATCTGATCGTTCCACGGGAGAACAAAAATGGGACGGCCGTCGGCCGCCTCGGTATAAACCGCAGCACTCGGCGATCCCGGAAACCGTGGCAGGACAATGTGCGAGCCCCTCACGCCGCCCACCATCGGCTTGGCCATTCGAATCGAAGAGCGCTGACACACCCGGTCGGCCCACGGACCACTGCAATTGATCACCCAGCCGGCATCAACGCGCTGGTCCCGCCCGGTAATCTGGTCGCGCAGAAGCACGCCTTTGGTGCGGCCGTGGGCCACATCAACCGCGAGAGCTTCCGTGTGATTGCGGACAATCGCGCCAGCGCCCATGGCTTCCATCAACCATTCCGCGACCAGACGTTCCGGGAATTCGCATTGCGCATCTTCATAGTTGAAGAACGACCAGCGATGCCCGGCGTCCAGCGCCCGCTCCAACTGTTTCGACTCCATTTCGTGGGAGGTTTTCCTTGACGGCTTTCCGGCCATGCGCTGGTAGAGCCACAATCCGGCGCGCACCTTCAACGCACTCCTTTGACTGGTCTCGTTCAGCAGCAGCAGGAAGTGCATGGGATGCACCAGGTGCGATCGTTCCCGCAGTAATTTTTCACGTTCGTGGAGCGATTCCCGAACCAGGCCCAGTTCGCCGTGCTCCAGGTAGCGGAGTCCACCGTGAATAATGCGCGTGGAACGGCTGGTCACTCCGGAGGCGAAATCATTCTGCTCGACCAGCAGGGTGTGCTTGCCTGCGCGAGCGCATTGCCGTGCCACGGCTACGCCGTTGATGCCCCCGCCAATTACTACGACGTGAAAGTGCTGGCCTTCGAGCGACGCCCGTGGATTTGCTGCTAAGACCATTGTTTATCAACCAGATGCGAAACACGCCCAAGGCAATTATAGAATTCTAAGGATACGTGCCCACACTACGACCCTTAGAGTGTGTACCGAGTCAGCCAGCAGGAGAAGGTAACCTTGGTACTGCAAGATGGCCGGCTAAAAGTCCAATCCTGCCAGCTCAACTCTGAAGTGCGAGCGTAAAACGCGTTGCCCGCTCCGGGAGCTGCCGCCCAGGCCCCGAGACCTGCGTTCTTAACAAATCGACATTCTGCTGCATTGCCCCTTCCGCAGCGGCTCATTTAGAGTGGTTGCCGATGCCCACCACCGGTGAACGTTTCGAACGCGCAGTCGCCATCATGGAGCGCTTGCGGGCTCCCGGCGGCTGCCCCTGGGACCGCGAGCAGACCTTCGATTCCATCAAGCCCTACACTCTCGAGGAAACATACGAAGTACTCGAAGCCATCGACAATCGCGACTGGGACGAACTTCCCGGCGAACTGGGCGATCTGCTGCTGCAGGTGCTGTTCTATTCTGAAATGGCCAAGGAACAGGGATCGTTTTCCATAGATGATGTTCTCGACCGCCTCTCCCGCAAGTTGGTGGACCGGCATCCTCATGTGTTTGGCGATGCGAAAGCTGATACGTCTGCTGATGTAAAGCGCAAGTGGGAAGCGCTGAAGGTTGAGGAGCGAAAGAAGCGGACTAGCGGAAGCTCGGGCGCAGAGGAGGGCGGCGCGGCAGGGAAGACCGCGACATCGATTCTGGCTGGCATCTCTTCCTCCATGCCGTCGTTGCTCGAAGCCCACAAGCTCAGCTCGCGTGCGGCGCAGGTTGGTTTCGACTGGCCTGACATAGGGGGCTTACTCGACAAGCTGAGTGAAGAGACCGCCGAACTTCGCCAGCATCTGCACGAGTTTCCGGCTCCCGGTCCGCGTCCCGAAGGCCGCGGCGTGGCTGGATCCGGGCGCCAGAGCATTCCAGAAAATCTGCAAGCCCGTCTGGAAGAAGAAGTCGGCGATCTCTTTTTCGTGCTGGTCAACATCGCACGCTATCTTTCACTTGATCCCGAATCCGCCCTGCGCAAAACCAATCGCAAGTTTCGCCGCCGCTTTCAGTGGATGGAGCAACGCCTGCACGAAGAGGGAACCAACCCCGAACGCGCTTCCATGAATGAACTTGAATCACTCTGGCAGCAGGCCAAGCAGCAGGAGAAGCAATCGTGACCCCGGAAGCCATCGTGATTCGCCACTGCCAGGGACTCGACGAGTTGCGGGCCTGCGTTGCCTTGCAGAAAGACGTGTGGAACTTTACCGACGCCGAACTGGTCCCGCTGCGCATGTTCGTCGTAGCCGAGAAAGTTGGCGGTCAGGTGATGGGCGCTTTCGACGGTAGTGAAATGGTAGGATTCGCTCTTTCGGTGCCGGGCACACGCTCGGGCCACGTCTATCTTCACTCGCACATGCTGGCCGTCCGCAAGGATCATCGTAATAGCGGGCTGGGGCGCCGGCTCAAGTTGCTTCAGCGCGAAGACGCGCTCTCCCGTGGTATCGAATTGATCGAGTGGACTTTCGATCCGCTCGAGATCAAGAATTCTTATCTCAATATTGAAAAGCTGGGGGCAATCGCGCGCCGCTACAACATCAACCAATATGGAATCACCTCGTCGCCGCTACAGGGTGGTCTTCCCAGCGACCGGCTGATTGCCGAGTGGTGGCTGAAGTCCAAGCGCGTGGAAACGCTGCTGACGACGGGAAAAAATCCACCGTTCAGTCAGCAGTCTGCCATTGAAGTTCCGGCGCAGATTTATGACTGGAAGGCCGCGCCGGAAACGCGAAGCCAGGCGAAGCACGTGCAGGAACGCAACCGCGATCAATTTCTCCGGGCGTTCAATGCCGGGCTGGCCGTGCTGGGTTACGAGCGCGATCCTGAAGGCAACGGCAAGTTCCTGCTAGGCAACTGGGATGAGAGGTGGTCGTATGCCTCACAGGATTGACTCACCACGGAGGCAGAGGCACGGAGCAAAACCTCAAAACTCAAGAAGAAACAGTTGCCGAGATTTGTTTTTCTCATGTCCCCGTGCCTCCGTGGTAAATTCTTAAGCTCTCCTGAAAAGATAAAGATGAAGATTGAAGCCATCACTCTCCGCGAGATTCAGATGCCGCTCGTCCATTTCTTCGAGACGAGTTTCGGACGCACCTACAGCCGCCGCATCCTGCTTCTTACCGCGCATTGCGAAGGCATCAATGGCTGGGGTGAATGCGTGGCCGGCGAGGATCCTTTCTACAGCAATGAGTGGACCGACAGCGCCTGGCTCACCATCGCCCAGCATCTTGTCCCTGCCCTGCTCGGACGCAACCTCGATTCGGCACGCGACTGCGCGGCCGTTCTCGCCAAGGTGCGCGGCCACCGGATGGCCAAGGCGGCTCTCGAAAACGCCTTGTGGGATGCCGAAGCGAAACAGAAAAGTATGCCCTTGTGGAAGCTGCTGGGCGGCGCGCGAACTCAAATTTCGTGTGGAGTCTCTATCGGCATTCAGGACTCCGTGGAGCAATTGCTCGACAAGATCCAAGCCGAACTGGCTGCCGGTTACCGTCGCATCAAAGTGAAAGTGAAACCCGGCTGGGACGTGAACGTGCTCGAGAGAATTCGTTCGCGCTGGACCGATATCACCCTGAGCTGCGATGCCAACTCGGCCTACACGCTCGACCAGGTCGAGCACCTGCGAACCTTCGATCAGTTTAACCTGCTGATGATCGAGCAGCCGCTCTGGGACGACGATATCTTCTACCACGCCCGCCTGCAAAAAGAACTGCGCACTGCCATTTGCCTCGACGAGTCCATCGTCAGCGCGCGCAGTGCGGCCATTGCTCTCGAGACCGGCGCATGCCGCATCATCAATATCAAGGTTGGTCGCGTCGGTGGTTTCAGCGAAGCCAGGAAGATCCACGACATCTGCCATGCCCAGAGGATTCCGGTTTGGTGCGGAGGCATGCTGGAATCGGGCATTGGACGTGCCCACAACATCGCTCTTTCCACGCTTGAAAATTTCTCCCTGCCGGGCGACGTCTCTGCCTCCAAACGCTACTGGAAAGAGGACATCATCGACCCGGAAGTGCAAGTGTCGCCGCAAGGGATGATTGCGATTAGCGATCAGCCAGGAACGGGCTATCGCATTAGAGAAGATCTTATCGAGAAGTTGACGGTAAGGAGGGAAACGTTGCGCGCGGGCGCGTGACGCTGGAAGCCATCTCGCGACTGATAGTTGGAGTAAATCGCTGCTTTCATCCTCAAGGTTACTTTGCTAAGAAACTCGGCGCGATGACCGTAACACACAAGAGAGCTATCCAGATCATCGCCATCGTATAGCGAATGTGCATATACCACTTAGACTTCGTATTTGCTGAAAAATAGTTTTCATAGCCTGAGAGTTCACCCTTGTCCCGAAGGAACTTCTGTTCAATGAACATTAGGTATTCTTTGATGAAGAGCATTCTCCCTCCCAAGACCATGGCTCGGAAGGCGGCGAGTACAACGAGCGGCACTCCTATATACCATGGTGCTCCGTGGACATCGTGGGTTGCCAGCCAAGCATAGAGGGCTGCAACCGCTGTGATGGCGGCTATCTCTAGCTTACGAGCTTCTTCTCCAAGCGAAACTCGCTCCTCGTGCAGCATTTTGTACAGCTCTAGGTAGTCGCCGCCGGGCACTTTCGATTCTGCAGCTTTCTCTGTCACCATATCCCCACACATCCCAATCCGGATATAGTCTCACAAAACGAATACAGCGGACATATGGATCGACCCAATGGCTTCGGGCCTTTCCCTGAACGTGCCGGCAGTACCAGCCCGTGAAACCATGACTGTGAGATCGAGACGGTCGGCCGTAAATCGCCATTACACCCACTAACCGGTTTTGCTTCCTAGTGCGACTTCGTTCCCGTCCCCACCGCTCCCGGTTTATGATTCTCTGCCAGCTTTGCCTCTTCCGCCTTCAACATCTCCACTCCCTGGGCAAAGGTGGTATCCCCAGGTACGCGCCGGAAGTCGCTGAATACCTCGTCCGACTTGATCGCAATACTCTTGAACAAAAGAATTTTTCCTGTAAAGGTCAGGGACATGCGCGAGATTTCCCACGAGCCGTCCCCAACGTCGCGCTGCTCTACCAGAAAACGTCCACCCTTGTCGAGATGCCCCAGAATTCCCCAGCCAAAGCCGACTTCCTTGAACAGAATTCCGTCGATTCTTGCCACTCTTCGAGATGCGGCATCAATCAGAACAACTCCCTGCATGCCCTCGAGCACCTGCTCCACACGAGAAGGCGACTGGTAGGCTGGGTTCGGCCGGAATTTCAAACGCAGCAGCCGAGCGCCGTCCTTGCCCAGATCCGCCGCTCCTCGCTCCTCACCGTCATAGTCGTAAAGAAAGGCGTCGGGCAGGGCTTTCACAATGCGCAGCGTGCGCTCGGCGTTTTCTTGTTCCTGCGAATGCTTGCGCTTGAGTTGCTCGGGATTGCTCACGAGTCCGGCCAGGCGGCCTTGTTCGCCCTGCCGCTGCTCGGGGGTGAGCGGCTGGTCGTTGTAAGCGATAGTCATGCCAGCCATGGCGTCCCGCGTTTCCACGTAGAGCCTGGTCTGCGATCCCTGTGGAGTCTGCTTGCGCGCGCGGAACGTGTGTTGGATCGAGTGGTCGTTGGAGGCTGCCACCTCGTTGGCCACCGCAGCCCGCACCAGTTCGAGGGGAGACGCCGAATCCTGAGTGAAACTGGCAGGGACTTCGGAGCCAGAGACAGTCGCTCCTATCCCCAGCAGCACGTTCGCCAGAACCACTCCGGCAATCCGAACCAACTGCTTCGCGCTCATTCTGCACCTGCCACCCTGCTAGTGTAACAATTGAGCTTTGGCTTCCCAGTGCGCCGCTTGCCGCGAACTCAATGCCTTGCGTATAGTCGTTGCAGTAGCGGCCTTCCGGGTTTGCCTGCGACTTTTGAGCGGGAGCAAGCATCACGGGAGCCGTTGCCAGATTCCTGTTTCATCAGGAGAGCGTCCAATGAGCGCACCCGCCAGTGGGTTGGCACAAATCGGCAAGTCGGTCTTCGTCAAGGGCGAACTCTCCGGCAGCGAAGATCTTTATGTAGATGGCCAGGTCGAGGGCAGCATCGCCCTCAAGGCCAACAGCTTGACCGTCGGCCCCAATGGCCAGGTAAAAGCCAGCGTTGACGCCAAAGGCGTAGTAGTGCAGGGCAAGCTGGAGGGCAACATCCAGGCCAGTGATCGCGTCGAATTGCGTAAATCCGCAATCGTCACCGGGGATATTTCCACCCAGCGCATCTCGATTGAAGAAGGCGCCTACTTGAAGGGCAAGGTGGATATTCACCGGGCGGATGTGAAATGAATAGTGTCAAGTGAGTAGCTTCAGAGGTTGCGAAGTCAGGATGTCGTCAGTCTCGCAGAATTTCATGAAATTTTTTCGTGGGTCATCCGGAGCAGAGACCGTCGCGGCGCAAGGCTCGCAGAAGCTGACCCGACGCTCCAGCGGCTTGGGAGAGTTGTCTCGCGCTTGGGAATCGGCCGAAGGCCTCTGTGTGCTGGACTTAGGATCGACTTCGGCCACCAATATCCGCCATTTCACAGAAAAAGGCCACCGAATTTACAGCGAAGATCTGCTCACCGCCTCGACTGATCCCGAGCTGCTCACGAAAGACGAGCAGGGAAATATTGTGCTGGACAGCCGTAAATTTCTGGCCGATAACCTTGTCTACCCCGCGGCTCATTTCGACGTTGTGCTGTGCTGGAACCTGCCGGACTATCTCGATGAGAGCCTGGTGAAGCCGGTGGTTGGGCGTTTGTGGTCGGTGCTGAAACCGGGTGGCATGCTGTTGGCGTTCTTCCACACCCGCGACGCCGGTCCAGATTCCCCCTGTCACCGCTTCCACATCGTCGGCACCGACACACTCGAAATGAAGAAAATTGAACTACGCCGGGAAGCCCGCCGCGGCCCCACCGGTGCGGTCCACACGGCAATCTCGGATGGCTTCCAGTTGCAGCGCGTATTTAACAACCGCCACATCGAGAACTTGTTCCGCGACTTCGCTTCCATCAAATTTTTCCTCGCTCGCGACAACATTCGTGAAGTGTTAGTAGTGCGTTAGCAGGTCCGCGCTTTCTTAGGCCCCCTTCCACAGAAGCACTCCCATGCGGAAGAGATAATTTCGCGAGATCTCCATCCGCACCTCTTCCTCCGGAGAAAACGCCAACGTGACCACTTTCCGAATCTCGCCAGGAACATACGCTCTCCGCACCGAAGTCACTCCATCCAGCCAGGCCACCCGGCTGCGCATGATGGGATAGCTGACATATACCAAAGCCAGATGAATGGGATGCCGCACGAGGTCATTGATCAGCACTGCCCGTCGACACACCCGCAGCGCTTCCCGCAAAAACTGCGCCAGGTGTTGCGTGTCCAGATGGTGAGCGAAGAGACTGCAGCTCACCAGGTCGAAGGCGTTGTCGCCAAAAGGTAAGCGGAGAGCATCGCCCAGAACGACATGATTTCCTGGGGGAAGATGAGACCGTGCCCGGTCTAGCAGCGTCACATCGAGCGTGATCCCGCGCCGCGCCAGCTTTTGTTTTACCAATGCAGCAACTTCCCCTGAGCCGGCCGCCACTTCAAGTAGAGAAAAGCGATTCATTGCAGAAGCCTGAGCCACTCGTTCCACCATCTTCCGCGTGGTGGCGACCCCGCCGAACCAGCGGTTGACCCGCCCGAGGTCCAGCATCGAAATTTGGACGTCGGCGGGAGAGCAGGCGTCAGAATCGAGAATCTCAGGTGCATCGACTCGCTGCATGACAGGCTGCTTGCTGAGTTATATGGCGTTCAACTGGCCTCAAACCTCGGCCAGTTCTTCTTCCAGCAATTGCCTGTTATACAGGTCGCTATAGTATCCGTTCAAGGCGAGAAGTTCGTCGTGGGTGCCCAATTCCACGATGCGTCCTTCGTGCAGCACGGCGATGCGGTCGGCATTGCGAACCGTGGAGACGCGGTGGGAGATGAAGATAGTAGTGCGGCCCTGCATTACTTCGCGCAGGTGGTTGAGGATTTTATCTTCGGTGTGAGTATCAACGCTGGAGAGGGCGTCGTCGAGAATGAGAACGCGCGGGTTGCGAATCAAAGCGCGTGCGATGGCGGTGCGTTGTTTCTGTCCTCCAGACAGCGTGATGCCGCGCTCGCCCACCATGGTTTGATATTGCTCGGGAAAACCCTCAATGTCTTGGGCTATGTTGGCCGCTTCGGCTGCGTCGTGAATCTCCCGGTCGGTGGCCGATTCCACGCCGAGCACAATATTTTCCCGAATGCGGTCGCTGAACAGAAAAGTTTCCTGTGGCACAAACCCAATATTCCTGCGCAACGACTCCACCGAAAACTCGCGAATCGGGCGGCCATCCACCAGAACCATCCCCGGGGCCGCATCGTAGATGCGCGGAATAAGGTTGACCAGCGTGGTCTTTCCCGAGCCCGTCGGACCCACGATCGCCATGCTGCTGCCGGCGGGAATGCGCAGGTTGAGATCGCGCAGCACCACTTTGCCGTCATATGCAAAATTCAGTCCGCGGAATTCAATTTCGCCTTGCACCTGCAGATCGCGCGCTTCAACCTCGTCCTTAATCTCAGGCCGTTCGTGTAAAATTTCATTTAGCCGGATCAGCGACGCGGTGCCCCGCTGAAAGATGTTGACCACCCAGCCAAGCGCGATCACGGGAAATGTCAACTGCAGCATGTAGATATTGAAGGCCGCGAAGCCGCCAATCTCCATGCGGCCCGCCAACACTTCGCGCCCGCCAATCCACAGCACCAAGACGACTGCCAGCCCAAGCATGAGCTCCAGGGTCGGCCACAGCATGCCCATGAGCCGAACCAACTTAAGGCTGCGCGCAATGTATTCCTGGTTGGCGCTTTCGAAAGAGGCGACCTCCGCCTCTTCCTGCACATAGGCGCGAATCACACGCGCCCCGGAAAAATTCTCCTGCGCCCGCGCCGAAATGTCGGAGAACATCGCCTGAATTCGCTCGAAGCGCTCGTGGATGCGCCGCCCAAAGTATTGAATCACAACGCTAACCACGGGCAGCGGCAGGAACGCATAGAACGTCAGCCTTGGGCTGATGCGCCACATGAACGACAAGGCCGCAGCAGTGAACACCAGCGTGTTGGCCGAGTACATGATGGCCGGGCCCAGCAGCATGCGCACCGCATTCAAATCATTGGTCACCCGGGCCATAATGTCGCCCGTGCGCATCCGCTGGTAGTAGGAATAAGAGAGAGTTTCCAGGTGTGCAAAAAGGTCATTGCGCAGGTCGAACTCAATGTCGCGCGAGATGCCAATCACAATCCAGCGCGTCAGAAACAGGAAAACGCCACGGACCGCGGCGACCTCCAGCATTTGCAACGCGAAGTGCAACAACTTCGCGGACGTGACCCCGGTATTGAGATCGTCCACCGCATGCCGGATCACCTGCGGCAGAAGGACCCACGCGCCGTTGCTCAGAAAAATGCAGAAAATGCCCGCCACAAAGCCCCAGCGGTAGCGCTTTAGATAGGGCACGAGCGGTCGCATACTCTTGGGAATCATGCAGGTTGTGTAGATGAAATTCTAGCAGGCCGGGGTGCAAGCTTTGGCGTGACGCAGCGATTGAAAGGGCCCAGAGGGTCCGATTCCCTAAAGACATACGGCAAGTGCCACAGTAGAAGTGACGCGGGGTCGAGCCGACGGCTCAACCCACGCCTGCTGCCGTCTTACTCTTCTGGACCGTTCTCCGGTGCGCCCTGCATATGTTTCTGCATGCGCGCATCATGATTGGCCTCGAACTCCTTCATCTTCACCTGCTGATCGGGAGTGAGCAACTGATACAGTTCGTTGTGAATGCGGGTTTCTTGAACCTTTATTTGCACCAAAGTCTGCGCCTGCTGCGAGACCAGAGCCTGCACCTTCCCTTCATCGTAAGCGCCTTCCACATACTGCCTCAGTTGCTGGTCCAACTGGTGAACCTGGTGCATCAGCGGTTTCATGGTGGCGTGCTCTTTGTGCATGACGGCCTTCATCTGCGTGCGCTGGGCGTCAGTCAGATCCAGATACTTCGCGAAGAAGCCCATCATGTGGCCTTCATGGCCTTCCATGCCCATTCCATGTTCGTGCATCTCATGTTCGTGCATAGGAGAAGGCGCAGCATCCGCGGTTTGAGCTTTGCTGATCGCAGCGCCTAACGTCACTGCCAGCGCTGCTACGAGGAACCGAAAACGAATCGATTTCATAAAATTCTTAACTCCTTGGTTCTAATCTTTGAAGACCTGTTCCTTCCCGGAACCAGGGCTTGTTTGCGTACACTCATAAGAACACGGCAGGAGCGGGAAAGTGGTAAAAAGTCAGTCAATCCGAGTAAAGTTTTGTCAAAAGACGAAACCGCCCGCAACAATGCGGTTTGACAATTCTTTACCGTTCGCAGCCCGCCGGCTGGTGCACAATGAAAGCTGCCAAGATGGACCGCATTCTGATCATCGACGACGATGTCGAACTCTGCACCTTAGTCAGCGAGTACCTGCATGCCGAGGGGTTTACAGTGGAGGCCGTGCACGACGGCGAGAACGGACTACAGCACGCCATTGGCGGCGGTTACCTGCTCGTGGTACTCGATGTGATGTTGCCGGGTATCAATGGTTTCGAAGTGCTGCGCCGAATCCGCGCCACCTCCCGCCTGCCCGTGCTCTTGCTCACCGCCCGCGGGGAAGATGTGGACCGCATCGTCGGTCTGGAGATTGGCGCCGACGACTACCTGCCCAAACCCTTCAATCCCCGGGAACTGGTGGCGCGGATTCGAGCCATCCTGCGGCGGACGCGCGGTGACAGGTCGGCGCCGTCCCCGCCAGACGTCATCCGCGTAGGCGAGATTGAACTCGATCCGGCCACGCGCAGCGTGCGCCGTGACGGGCAGCCCGTCGATCTCACTTCGGTCGAATTCAATCTGTTGGAAGTTCTGCTGCGAGAGGCGGGGCGCGTTGTCCCGCGTGAGCGCCTGGTGAATGCCGTCCTCAGCCGCAAGTTTTCGCCGTTTGACCGCAGCATCGACATGCACGTCAGCAAAGTCCGCAAGAAACTCGGAGACACTGACGCCGACGAGCACATCAAGACCATTCGCGGCGTGGGCTACATCTTCGCGCGTCCGCGCGAGAAGACTGGTGAGAAAGTGAAAGCATGAAAAGTCTTTTCCTCAAGATTTTTCTCTCTTTCTGGCTGGCCCAGGCCTTGTTCCTGGTGCTCGCGATTCTGGTCACGCTGGCCTTCCGTCCGCGAGCTTCAAGTTGGGAAGGCCTGCTGGCTAGCGCGTTAAACGAGTCAATCAACGCCTTCGAGCAGAACGGCAGAACTGGCCTTCGGGACTATCTCGAGAATCTGGAGCGAACGCAGCACGTTCGCGCGTATCTCTACAACGAAAACATGGAAGAGGTTTCGCATCGCGGCGCGCCTGAATGGGCATTGCGAGTGGCCACCGGAGGCTCGCGAATACCGCACGAGGGTTTCATTTTCCCCACCCCACCTCCAGTGCTGCGCGATTCCCGAGCTTCCTCCGACGGATTGCACCGTTACACGCTGGTGCTCTCTCCTCCGCCGGGCCCGCGCCTGTTCTTAGGCCCGAAAGGCCTGCCCATCCCCGGGCTCTTCATCGCGGTTATTTCGTCCGGATTGGTCTGCTACTTGTTGGCGTGGTTGCTGACCATGCCTGTGGTGCGCCTGCGCGCTGCGACCCGCCGGTTGGCCGCTGGAGATCTCTCAGCACGGGCCGGCGCTCCCAGCGTGCGGAGACGCGACGAGGTGGCCGGCTTGATGCGTGATTTTGACACCATGGCGAGCCGCTTGGAGGCTTTGGTGAAAGCGCAGTCGCGTCTGCTGAATGACATTTCTCATGAATTGCGTTCTCCGCTGGCGCGATTGAATGTCGCTCTAGGCCTGGCGCGGCAGCGCTCCGGACCGGAAAGCACGTCGATGCTGGAGCGCATCGAGCTCGAAGCCGGTCGCCTCAACGAACTCATCGGCCGCCTGCTGACTTTGGCGCGCATGGAAGATGGCGAACAGCGTGTGCCTTCCACTCCGGTCTTGCTCGATGAAATCGTGCTGAATGTGGCTGAAGACGCGGAGTTCGAAGCCCAGGCCCGGCACTGTCACGTACGTTGTGAGACTCCCGCGGGAAGCTGGGAAGTGCGCGGGGACGCATCCCTGCTGCACAGCGCGATCGAGAACGTTGTACGCAACGCTATCCGCTACACTCGCGAAGGTACGGCGGTTGAGATCCGTCTCGAGGAGACGGAAAACGCCGGCAATAGAGAGGCAGTGGTTCGAGTTGCCGACTGCGGTGATGGCGTTCCCGCCGATGCTCTGGAGAAACTGTTCCAGCCGTTTTACCGTCTGGACGATGCCCGAGTGCGGCAGACCGGTGGGGTCGGACTGGGACTGGCCATTACCGAACGCGCGGTGCGCTTTCATGGCGGACGCGTTTCAGCTACGAATCGGGCCGAAGGCGGACTCATGGTTGAGATTCGCCTGCCCCTTATGGCGGCAGCCACGAATGTCCAGGTAGTCCGCGAGCCAGTTCCAGCGACGCGGGAAGCTTAAAAGCAGTGGTCAATGGTTAGTGGCCAGACCCTCGAGATTCGATTGGTCACTGGCCACTGATCACGGATCCTGCCTTCAGGCAACTCCCAGCCCTCTCCGCGGTTCTTAACTCGTGACGGGAGTTTGCTCTTCCCGCGCATTCCTGATACATAAATGAATGGCAATTCCCGCCCTCAAATAGTGTCTATGCCCGGTTGGCGGCGGCCGGGGACTTCATACGAACGTTCACAGGAGATCAAGCGACGCATGCGGACAAGGTTTACTTGGATTGCGGTGGTTCTAACCCTGGTTTCAATTGCCTTCGTGATGGCCTGCAGCACCAAGTACTCCCGTTCCTCCAATGGCTTGGTGGTCGTCGCTAGCCGTGATTCTCAGGTGATGCAGACCTTCAGCCTCGATCTGAGCAATGGCCACGCTTCGCAGATTAACAATACGGACGGTCCCCCCGTAGTAGGACTGCCATCGTCCGTTATTCTTGATCCGACAGGGGCCTACGCTTATGTGGCGACCACTGTGGATTGCAACCCGACAAACCCTCCGCCGAATACTTCGCTGACGGCTGTGCAGGGCGCGATCCTGGCCTACAAGGTAAACTCCGACGGCAAATTGTCCGCGAGCAACGCTCCAATGTATTTAACTGGGAATCCGGCATACCCCAGCAATTTCCCTGCGTGTGGTCTGGACGACACAACGAATCCGAATGCGGGCAATCCCATAGCGGCCATGACCATGGACTCCGCGGGGAAGTTCCTGTTCGTGGCCACAGCGCCGGCGGGCGCCACGTACACCATCAACCTCAACACGACACCGACCGCGACGGTGGCGACCCTGAATTCGGTGGGAATCGCGGTGTTCACGATCGGTGCCAACGCCAGCCTTACGCAAGTCGCGGGTTCGCCTTTTGCGCTACCGCAGCAGCAGGCTGGCCAGAGCCCCAGCCCATCAGCTCTGGCTTTGACCCCGACCGTTTTTCCTGTGCAGTTTGCCGCTTGTTCGGGGATAGCGCCGCCTGCGACCGAGAATCTGTATGTTGCGGATTCCATCGATAATGTGTTGGTGAACTACAAGGTTACGTCGACCGGTAGTCTAAGCCCGGTTTCCGCCGCGGCCACGCCCACGGGGACCTTACCTTCCGGGGTGGCGGTCGATCCCTGTAACCGTTTCGTTTACGTTACGAATGCGATTCCGAGCAATAGCGTCAGCGCTTTTACCATCTGCAGTGTTGTTTCTCAGAACTGCCAGCAAGCGGATTACAGTCTGCAGCCGGTCACCGGTTCGCCCTATCCTGTCGGCGATTCTCCCGGACCCGTCGCGGTGGATGCGTACGGCAATTTCTTGTACGTGGTAAATACAGGGTCGAGCTCAGTCTCCGCCTTCCGAATCGGTTCTGCCACCGGTGCGTTGACCTCCATCGGAACTGCGGCGACGAACTCGGGGCCGAATTCGATTGCCATTCGCAGCGACGACAGTTGGCTCTTCGTGGCCAACACTAACTCTGCCAGCGTTTCGCAGTACGCCATCACACCCGCGTCTGGAACTCTGACGCCGCAAGGCGCGATCACCACATTGAATTATCCCTCGGGAGTGGCAGTGAAGTAGTCTTCGCCAGCATCCGGGCTGTCGCGCGAGTCTGCCTAGCTTCGAACGTATGCCGCCGGCGTGACAGCGCCTTTACTCCGCTACGTCGGAATTTTCAGAATCAGATAAGCGCCCGCCAGCGCGAAGATCAGGTCCGGCGACCAGGCAGCCAGCGCCGGCGGCAACTGGCTGATATCTCCCATTGCCTCGAACAGGCGCGACAGTACGGTGTAGACCACGGCAATCCCCACCGCGACAGCGACTCCCGTAATGGCTCCCTTCTTCGCCGCTGACATCGAAAACGGGACGGCGAGCACCGCCATAATCAGCGTGATCAGCGGGTAGGAGAGCTTCCGGTTCAACTGCACCCGGAGCCGCACCACGTCGAAGCCGCTCTGCTGCAGGTCGCGGATGTAGCGGCGCAGTTCCTCATAATTCATCTCGGAGTACTGTTTCACCTCCTTCTTGAAATAAGACGGCGCTTCGCTGAGTTCGGGAAAAGTGGAGACATCGAAAGTGCGATAGTCGGCGATGGCGGCGCTGTGCAACGACCGCTGCCAGCCCTGTTCGTAAATCCACCGGCTCATGCTGTCGGCCCAGTGAGCGCGATCGGCGTGAATGCGCTTGACAATGGCGAAGCTGGCTGGTTCGAGTTGAAAGATGGTGAGGTTGGCGAACTGATTTCGGTCGGCGTCGAAGAACTGATAGTAGTAAATGTCATTGTGCTGGCCGAAAATCCAGCGGCGGTCGGGACGCAGATAAGTCTGCGCCGGCTTGCCCTTAATCTGGTTGTGCAGAGCTTCCTGGCGCTTGTTGGTGTGGGGTAGGTAGAACTGGTCAGCAAAGAACAAACCCGCTGCAAGTACTGCCGACGCGGCTAACACTGGCGTGACGATGCGGTAGACGCTGGTTCCTGTCGCCTTGATCGCAGTGATTTCGTTAGAGCGGTTCATTAGCCCGAAAGTGATCAACACTGCCAGCAGCATGATCAGCGGAGCTACGTTGTACAGCAGGTAGGGAATAACGTTGAGCAAGTATTCGGCGACGAGGAGCGTGGGGACGTGATTGCGTTGGATATCCCACAGCAGTTCAAAAAGGGTGAACACGAGCAGCAGCACCAGAAATGCAGACAGGATCATTCCGAGGTACATGAAAAAATCCCGCAGCACGTAATCGTCAATCAGTGTGGGGAAGCTGGCGCTGAAGACTCGGCGCCTTGTCGAGGCACGCTCGAAAGCATTGGTATCCCTGCGCCAGCGCCTGCGGTCGTGTGCGAAGCCATTTGCCGCATTTTCGTCGCGCCTCCACGCCAGCCTTATCGCCGACAGAGCAAAGGGCCTCCGCTCGGCCTGCCACAACAGGTATAAAGCCGCGGCAAAGAAAACGATATTGGCAAGCCATGCACCGAAGCCGGGGCTGACTCTGCCCTGCTTGGCCAGCGAAACCCCGATCAGCGAAATGAAATAATAAATGAACACCAGCGCGATGGTGAGTACGAATCCGCCCGACTTGCCGCTCTTCTTCGACGAGAGTCCCAAAGGGATTCCGACCATGGCCAGCACAACACACGCGGTGGGCAGCGCGAAACGGTTGTGAAACTCAATCAGGTATAAACGCGCCGTCGCTCGATCGATGCGGGAGGCGCGCTCGTGCAGCGCCCAGGTACCCATGGCTTTGTAGGGCAGTTGTTCGTCCGACTTATTCTCCGTCGAAGGCAATTCGATCGGGATATCGGTCTGCTGGAAGGTGGAAATTTGATAATGATCGGCTTGCGCGGGATCGGTTTCGTGGCTGGATCCATTAATCAGGTGCAGGTGCAGCCGGTCCTGACCCTCTGGCACGAGGATGCCTTCCTGGGCCAGCGTAATTCGAGGATTCGAGCCATCCGAGATATCGGCAAGAAACACTCCTTTCCAGACCGCGCCGCCTTGAGCGCTGTGGACGTCCTGCACGTAAAGCACGAGCTTCGGAAAGCCTTCGTAAAAAACGCGGGGCTGCACTTCAAACGAAACCTGCGAGCCCTTGAGTTGTTCCTCCAGATGCCCGAGTGACGCCAGCGACCACGGCGCTACGTAAAGCGAGTTGCCCAGCGCCAGCAGCCAGGCAGCG
The DNA here is from genome assembly GCA_035568115.1 of Candidatus Acidiferrum sp. Lineage (GTDB taxonomy): Bacteria > Acidobacteriota > Terriglobia > Terriglobales > Acidobacteriaceae > Sulfotelmatobacter. The sequence continues at coordinate 52,289 of DATMOP010000030.1, read as the reverse complement.
GCGACAAAAATCGCCAGCACGCGGCCAAAGCTCCATACACCCATGCCGCTGGCGCGCATGGCGGTGATTTCACTGTCCGCGGCAAGGCGGCTCAATCCGATGAGAATCCCCACGAGCACGCTCATGGGGATGGTGTAGGCGAGCGCGAGCGGCACCGTGTAGAGAAAAATCTCTGCGACGCTGGGCAGCGGCGCGCTGGCGCGGACTACCAGTTCGAGAATGCGTCCCAGGTCGCGCGTGAACAGCACAAAGGTGAAGATCGCCGCGCCGATGACGGCGTGCGAGGTGACTTCGCGGAGAATGTAGCGAGTCAGGATGCGCATGGCTACGCGTGAGGGCAGGATAGCACGGGCTTTGCGGTGCGCGAACCTTCCATGATTGGTGGAGCTTGATTCCGGAAGCTCCGGAGTTATCTTCGATGTCGACGCACTATCCGGCCTTCAAGAATAGCGCCGATAGTGGCGGCAGCGTGAGCTTCAGCGAATACGGCCGTCCATGGGCCGGTTCCGCTTCCGCATTCACTCCGCCCAAGTTTCCCACGCCGGTACCGCCATACTCCAAAGCGTCGCTGTTCAGCAGTTCGCGCCAGTAGCCGCCTCCCGGCACGCCCACACGATAGGCGACGCGGGTTATCGGGGTGAAGTTACAGACAATGAGCACAGTATCTTTCGCGGATTCACTCTTTCGCAGCAGCGAAATCGTGCTGGTCAGATTGTCGTTGCAGTCCACCCACTCAAAGCCCGCTGGATTGGTGTCGAGCACGTGCAGCGCAGGCTCGCTGCGGTAAACCCGGTTCAGCTGTCCCACCCAGTTCTGCAAACCGCTGTGATGCGAGTACTGAAGCACGTGCCATTCCAGGCTGGTGTCGTGCGCCCACTCGCGGACCTGCCCAAACTCATCCCCCATGAATAGCAACTTCTTTCCAGGCTGGGCGTACATGTAGGCGAACAAAAGTCTCAGGTTGGCGAAGCGGTCGCGCTCACTCCCGGGCATCTTGCCGATCAGCGATCCCTTGCCGTGGACGACTTCATCGTGCGAAAGCGGCAGCACGAAGTTTTCCTGAAACGAGTACAGCATGCGGAAGGTCAGCTTGCTGTGGTGATACTTGCGATGAATGGGATCCTGCTTGAAGTATTCGAGCGTGTCGTGCATCCAGCCCATGTCCCACTTCATGCCAAAGCCCAGCCCACCAAGGTAGACCGGCCGCGAAACCATGGGCCACGAAGTGGACTCTTCCGCGATGGTCTGAATTTCAGGATGCTCTTTGTAAGCTTCCTGATTGAAGCGGCGCAGGAAGTCGATCGCCTCCAGGTTCTCGCGCCCGCCGAATTTATTCGGAATCCACTCGCCCTGCTTACGCGAATAGTCCAGGTAAAGCGTGGAAGCAACCGCATCGACGCGCAGGCCGTCGATGTGATACTTGTCGAGCCAGAACATGGCGCTCGACATCAGAAAGCTGCGGACTTCGGTGCGTCCGTAGTTGAAAATGTGCGTCTTCCAGTCCGGATGAAAACCCTGCCGCGAATCCGCATGTTCGTAAAGATGCGTGCCATCGAAGTAAGCGAGCCCGTGGGCGTCGGAAGGGAAGTGCGAAGGCACCCAGTCGAGAATGACGGCAATGCCGTGCTGGTGCAGGTAGTCCACCAGATACATGAAATCCTGCGGCGTGCCGTAGCGTGAGGTGGGAGCGAAGTAGCCGGTGGTCTGATATCCCCAGGAACCGTAGAAGGGATGCTCCATGACCGGCAGGAATTCCACGTGAGTGAAGCCCATACGCCCCACGTATTCCGCGAGGCGTGGCGCGGTCTCTCGATAAGTGAGCGGACGGTTGTGCTCCTCTGGCACCCGCATCCACGAGCCAAGATGAACTTCGTAAACAGACTGCGGTGCGCGCAAGGAGTTGCGGGCGGCGCGTTTCTCCATCCACTCGCGGTCGCCCCACTGGTAGTCAAGGTCCCACACCACAGAAGCCGTTCTCGGAGGCTTCTCGTGCAAAAGCCCAAGGGGATCGGCTTTATCGACCTGGTAGCTGTGACGCCGCGACTCGATATGAAACTTGTAGAGCGCGCCCTTGGTCACGTCGGGGACGAACCCTTCCCAGATGCCGGACCCGCCACGGGGCGTTAACAGATTGGTGCGTGCACCCCACGCGTTGAAGCTGCCGATCACCGAGACCAATCGCGCATTCGGAGCCCACACGCTGAACACCGCGCCCGATTGCCCGTCGCGCGAGACCAGATGCGCGCCCATCGTCTCGTACATGCGGTAGTTACTGCCCTCGTTGAAGAGGTATAAGTCTTGATCGGATAGCAGACTCGTGCGGTCAGGGGCGGGATTGGGATTGTCGGGCATTTTGCGCGTTCCCAGTGTACCGGAACTAGTGAGTGGCAATGCTTGGGACGGCGGGTGAGACTTAGACGCTGGACGGATCAATCAAATTCTCATGCGTTAGAGTGCTGTGTTTGACATGTGCAAGACATATGTAATACCATTGTCTAATATTGCTTATGAAGGGACAAAAACAAGAGTGAGTTTGATAATACAAGGCACACCAAGTTCGCAACGTACAGAAATGATTGCAGTACGACTCGAGCCACGGCTGCGTTATTTGACTGAGGTCGCTGCCATTGCCAAGGGGTTGACGTTGTCGGGTTATGTCGAATTCGCGCTACAGGAGAGCTTCAAGTCCGTCACGCTGCGTGTACCGCCAGAACCGGAACCGATTTATAGTCATGATCTAAACGATGTGACGATGCCTGAGAAACCGAACGACGAGGAAGAGAGGGCGGCAAATGAGGCAATGTCCGTCGCAAATCTTTCCGAACATCTTTGGAGCGAAAGCGAATTTGTAAGATTGCAAAACCGCTTTATTCTTGCTCGGCACACCTTATCCAAAGAAGATGAGGAATTATTGGGTTATCTCCACAGTCGGGACGATCTCAAGATTCCCAAGTCTCCATCGGCTGACTACTATAAGTTGAATCGGGAGAAAATTAACAGCGAATGGGGAGCCATACGAGCAGCTTTCGTTAGCCAGCAACACAAGAAGTCAAGTCCAACGAAGGTCAAGTAACGGGTGACTAGCTGTTAAGGCACTGTCTCCGAACGGTCTATGAGCAAATGGACGAGAACGCGCCGCGATCCAGAGCGCACATACTGCGACCCGGAAGAAACTAGGAAACTTCGCCGTGACGTGCAGCGGGTGAAGGAATTGGTTGCGAAGGGGCTAGAGGCTGAACCCGAATACGTGAAACTAATAAACGAACTCAATCCGGGAATGAGTCCAGAACAGCGGAAGAAACTGATTAGGCAGTTTCGCGACGCGGTTTACGCTCAACAGCCCGATCTACCAGGTCGTTGATGTTCTTGCGCACTTTGCGCACTTCCTCCGTCGTCATTCTCTTGGCAGCAGAAACCGCGAGCTCGTCCATACTCTCTAGGAGAGTGTCCATCGCGGTCTTGCGCTTGGGCTGTGCCGTGGCCATTGTGGAGTTCTTCTTGTGACTCGTCTTCGGCATTACAGTGTACCTTACCTCGTCAACTGGCGGCCCGATACGTCACGGAGGTACCTAGCTTGATAAGACGAATTATGATGGCAATCCGTTGCATGAAATCGCTAAGTCATTGATTCTCCTCGCTCTTGGATCGGTGTCTGGAAGGCTCGACTATCGTCTTCCTTCTCCCTTTCAGACAGCGCGTGCCGCCACCTTCCGTGCCACCGGGCATCCCGAATCCCCATGCTAGACTGATTTTTCCGCTCATGCCCGCCCTGCGTCTAATCCTCCTCTGGCATCAGCACCAGCCTTTCTACAAGGATCTGGTGACGGGCGAATATCGCCTGCCATGGGTGCGCCTGCATGCGCTCAAAGACTATTACGGCATGGTGAAACTGCTGGACGAGTTCCCCAATGTTCACCAAAACTTCAATCTGGTACCGTCGTTGATCACACAGATTCAGGATTACGTCTCGGGCACAGCGCAGGATCCGTTTTTGAAAGTGGCGTCCCAGCCAGCTAAGGATCTGACGCAAAAAGAGCGGCAGTTCGCCCTGCAATATCTTTTTCAGGCGAACCACGCGAATGTAATTGGAAGGTATCCGCGCTACCGCGAGTTGTTGGAGCGATTCCGCGAGCATGGCTACTCGGCCGAGAAAGCGGACAAGTATTTCGAGACGCAGCACTTCACCGATCTGCAAGTGCTCTCGCAGATTGCCTGGTTCGACGAATTCTTTCTGGAGGACAAGGACATTGCAGGGCTGGTCAGGAAAGAGCGTAACTACTCGCTCGAAGACCAGACCTTTGTGATCAAGTGCGAGCGGGAGCTGCTAGGCAAGGTGCTTCCGGCATATGCCGATGCCGCGAAGACGGGGTCAATCGAGATTTCTGCGACGCCTTTCTATCATCCGATTCTTCCCCTTGTGTGCGATACCAATGCGGGAGCGGCTTCATCGCCTGGCCTGCCTTTGCCGCAGAATCGTTTTCGCCATCCTGAGGATGCGCGGGAACAACTGGTACGGGCTCTCGACTTTCACCAGCAGGTCTTTGGAGTGCGGCCGCAGGGCGTGTGGCCGTCGGAGGGCAGCGTCTCGGCGGAGACCTTGACGCTCGCGCACAGTCTTGGAATTAAATGGATGGCGACCGACGAAGGTGTGCTCGGCCGCAGCACTGGAGTGTTCTTCCAGCGCGACGGCAATGGCCGCCTGCCCGCGCATCTCGCAGAGCGCCTCTACAACATTCATCGCTACGAGAACGGCGATACCGCGATGCACATGGTGTTTCGCGACCACACGATCTCGGACCTGATCGGCTTCGTGTATTCGGGGATGGATCCAGGGGACGCTGCCAGACATCTGCTCCACAACATCAAAGAGGCGGCTCAGCCAGTGTTGGCGCAAGGCCGGGATGCGGTGGTATCGGTGATTCTCGACGGCGAGAATGCCTGGGAATATTATCCCAAGTCGGGACGGGAATTTCTGCGCTGCTTCTATGAAGCCCTGCAGCGGGAGAGCGGTCTCGAGGCGGTGACCGTTTCAGAGGCGATCGCCCGCCATCGCAACGTCTTACCGCTGAAGTCGCTGGTGCCGGGCTCGTGGATCAACGCCAACTTCAACGTATGGATTGGAGCTCCTGAAGACAATCGCGCCTGGGACTACCTGCACCACGCCCGCGAATTCTATGCGCAGCACGCCGCCGGCGCGACCGAGGCGCAACGGAAACTGGCCTTCGAGGAAATCCTGATTGCCGAGGGCAGCGATTGGAACTGGTGGTACGGTCCTGAGCACCACTCGGCCAACGACCGCGATTTCGACGAACTCTATCGCAAACACCTCTCGAACATTTACCAGGCCCTGGGAGCCGTGCCACCGGATTACTTATCCCAACCGATAACGGGCGGAGAAGTTCGTCCCGCCTTCACTCCGCAGACAGCCTATATCCATCCCCGCATTACGGGCGACAAGATTCGCTACTTCGAGTGGATGGGCGCGGCCATCTTCACCGCCGACCAGCGTGCCGGCGCCATGCACGGCAAGCAGTTCCTGCTGGATTCCGTGTATGCCGGAATCGACAGCACATTCGTCTACGGTCGATTGGACTTCGCCGGGCCCGTCCCGGATATGGAGTTTGATTTGGTGGTGAACCTGGAGTCGTGGGCGAACGGAGAAGCGCGTCCCCGCCGCGCGTTGCGTCTCGATGCCAATGTGGAAAACGGCAAGCTGACGAGGTGGAAGGCTGACGGACGCGGGGAATCATCGGCGGCCGGTTCGTCCACGAGTGAAGAGAATGCCAAGGCCGCATTAGTGCGCAACTTTGAGTTCCGCCTGCCCCTGAACTGGCTGCTGGCAGTGCCGGGTTTAGCTGCAAATGCTCTGGCGGGGACCGGCCACAAGCCGGGCGCGGCAGCGATCCCGCCGACCAGCCGTCTCCGTCTGCGCTTCAGCCTCTGGCACAATCGTTTGCCCGTCGATGCCTTGCCAGTAGAGGGTTGGATCGAACTGCAGTTGCTGAGCGAGGCAGAACTGGCGTCGGCGATGTAATTGCCCTAAGGACGAACTAAGGCCGAAGGATTAGAAGATGGTTAGTCTTTCCTTGAAAACCTCGGTCGAAGGTGACCAGACGCAAATCCGAGACTGCGGCAAAAGCAGCCAGGTAGGAGTCCGACCATGTTTTCGGGCTAGGAGAGCACTGGTCGGAAAGCGAGCGAAAAGCAGCGTCTAGGTTCGGGGATTCCTCGAGGAAGACGACGCGGCCATCCGACAGCCAGCGGTCATAGGTTTGCCATGCTTGGCTCTGAGTCATTACCTCGTCGGCGCCCATGACCGCTTCGGTGGTAAGAAGCCGCAACAGACTGAGTTGGGTGAAGCGGCAGAAGCAAATGCGCGCTTCCATCTCCAGCTGTTCGAACCACGCTTTGGCGGGGTTGTGGTGAACGTGCCCTCCGTAGGTCAGGGCGATCCATACGTTCACATCAGGGAAAAGGAATGATCTCGAAAATCTTGGCATTATCCAACTCAAGCGTTCCGGGCCGCTTCGAGGGGACGATTGGAAGCGAAACACGCCTGATCCTGCGGCCGCGGTTCTTCAGTTCCCGTTCCACACCGCGGAGGATCAGTTCTTTGACAGAGTGTCCCTCCCTCGCGGCTTTGCCTTTGAGCTCACGGTAAAGGGGATCCGGGATGTCTACTGTTGTCCTCACTTCCCAATGCTGCCATATTTATGGCTGCTCGTCAAGAAGCTTTCTGCGGACCCCGAACAACAAAAACCGGAGCGCGTGGCTCCGGTTCTTGTGCATTCAAATGTCTGATCTACTGTCCCGCGCTGGCCACAGCCGGCGTAATCGCCAGCGGCCGATTCAATTCGAGTGTCAGTGTTGTCCCTGCCATCAGCGTCGCCGAGCGGTGCCTGCTCAGCCAATGCGCCCCGGTCGAGCCCGCGCCAACCACTCCGCCAATGACGACACCCGGCGGGCCTCCGAGAAGGCCTCCGATCAGCATGCCGCCAGCCGTGCCCCCGCCGGTTTCCAGTTTGTCGCGGCGGTCATGGCCGGACCCTTTAAACTCGCCTTCCTGATTGACGTCGGTGTCGCGGCCGGCATTCGTATCCACCAGCGTGGCATCGAGAAAAAAACGCTCGCCAGTCGGTAGAACCAGAGTCTCCGCCAGAATCCCGATCGTCGGCTTGCCGGATATGCGTCGCGGTTCGGCGACCTTAGTGACGCGTCCTTGCACCATGGCTCCCGCGGGAATCAGCGTTTTGCCGTTAAGCACTACGGGCTGCGTCAAACGCGCCTGGAAGGGGTCACCCGCCTTGTTGCTGAAAGTCGCAAGAGTTGTTTCCAGCTTGACCATTAAGGCCGTGCCAGCTGGCACAGGCGAACTGGTCTGCGCCGCAGCTATTCCCGCCAGCAGCAATCCGCAGAGTAGAACTGTCCATTTCTTCATGACTCCTCCTCGGGTCTTCCAACCCTTCAATCTCCCGATTGTTGCTTTGACTCTAGACCAGGCCGACGGCAGGAACAACAGCCGCCGTGACTTGGGGAACCACCGAAGATAAGGGCCACGATTGCCTTGGTCCGAGTAAGGGGAATGCTGAGAAGGTCAAGCGCTGGCAATTGCCGTGATCTTCCATCCGCTATAATCAGGGGTTTCGTAGCCACTCCATGGGCAAAGACTATCGGGGCGTCGGCTACCTCACGGGCCGGCGTCTAAGCTTTAACTCGGGCGGCCCAGGCATTCCGTTCGGGCGGACGACGATTCCCGAATAACAAATTCCGACTCAGACAAGGAAGGTAAGCGCAGGATGACAAATATTGGAGCCATCATCGGCCGCGAAGTCTTGGATTCGCGCGGCAATCCTACCGTAGAAGCGGAAGTGCAATTAGTCGGCGGAGCGATTGGCCGATCCATCGTCCCTAGCGGCGCATCGACTGGCGAGCATGAGGCTGTCGAACTACGCGACGGGGACAATGCGCGTTTTCTCGGCAAAGGTGTTCTCAAAGCAGTAGAAAACGTCAACGGCGAGATCGCGGACGCGTTGGCGAACTGGGATGCCTCTGATCAGCGCGGCCTCGATCAAAAGATGATTGAACTGGACGGTACAGAGACCAAAGGCCGTCTGGGGGCGAACGCCATCCTTGCGGTCTCAATGGCGGCGGCGCGCGCGGCGGCGGCGGAGTACGGCCTGCCGCTTTACCGCTACCTCGGCGGCGCGGGCGCTAATACCCTTCCCACGCCCATGATGAATATCCTCAACGGCGGAGCGCACGCCGACAACAACGTCGACTTCCAGGAATTCATGGTGATGCCTGTGGGTGCGCCCACGTTTTCCGAAGCGCTGCGCTGGGGCGTGGAAGTCTTCCATACGCTCAAGGGAGTGCTGAAGAAGCGCGGCTACAATACGGCCGTCGGCGACGAAGGCGGATTCGCGCCCTCAGTGAAGTCGAACGTCGAAGGCATCGAAGTGGTGCTGGAGGCGATCCAGCAAGCCGGTTACAAGCCGGGAGAAGAGATCGCAATCGCTCTTGATCCCGCAGCCAGCGAGTTCTATCAGGACGGTAAATACGTTTTCAAGAAGTCCGACAGGTCAGCGAAGAGCTCCGACGAAATGGTGAGGTTCTGGTCGAAATGGGCCAGTGATTATCCCATCGTCTCGCTCGAAGACGGACTCTCCGAAGACGACTGGGACGGTTGGCAGAACCTGACCAAAGAACTCGGCGGCAAAATCCAGCTCGTGGGCGATGATTTGTTCGTCACCAACGTCCAGTTCCTGCAGGAAGGAATCGACAAAGGCGTTGCCAACTCAATTCTTATCAAAGTCAATCAGATCGGCACCGTCAGCGAAACCCTTGACGCAATCGACCTGGCGCGCCGCAACGGCTACACGTCAGTGATCTCACATCGCTCCGGCGAAACCGAAGACACGTTCATCGCGGATCTCGCCGTAGCCACCGGCGCAGGCCAAATCAAAACCGGCTCAGCCTCCCGCACCGACCGCGTCGCCAAATACAACCAACTGCTGCGGATTGAATCGGAGTTGGGGGATGGGGCGAGGTTTCTGGGTTTGAAGGCGCTGAGTTGCGGCAAGTAGGTTTCCGCAATCGTGAAACCGTGGTTGGAGGTTGCCTGGAAAGAGCGAGACCTCAGTCGTGCCGCCCAGGCCCTTCGCACCAGGACCCAGTCGGTGAGCGCAAGCGCGATCTTGCAATAGCGTAGAGCTTCCACAGGAACTGCTACCCGTATCAGGACACTCGAGGGCGGTATACAATCAAGGCCCTCTATCCGACAAAGAGGGAAACTCCGGATGCCGCTTGTTCCACAGCATTCGAATGCAGGCATCATCAGGGCGTATTCGCCGCGCACCCTCCGGGTCAGAGCAATATTGTCGTCGGTATTCTGCTGCGTAGTGTCCAGTTTCGGCAGTAGCCAAACGCCCTACTTACTGTGCAGAGACGGGTACGGTAAGTTCGAACTGAAGTTCACCACCGGAGTCACTGTAAGCGTCGGAGCAGCCAAAACTGGAACTGGTGAACTATCGAGGCGGGTTTGTAAAGCAGACCTCACCTGGGACAAGCAAGACTTGCAGGTTGTACCGGAAGCTTCGCAGGTCGATATTGATGCGTTGGGTGTAGATCTGGGCTTACATTTGCCAGTTGTTGCTTTTCAAGTGAAGAAGTCTGATGCCGATTCCGGCATGGCGTATCAGATCTACTCTCTGCAGAAGCCACCGCGGCTGCTGCGGACGATTACCGGCGGAGACTCCTTCAGCGCTGCCGATACCGATCTGGATGACCGCAACGAGATTTGGACCAGCGATGCCGGAGCTGTCGATGGTTTCGAGAATCTGACCTTGGGCGAGCTTGACTTTGCTCCGACGATAGTTATGCGGTTTGAAGATCGCCGGCTAATCGACGTGAGTTCTGAGTTCCGATCTCATTTTGACCGTCAAATTGCGGAAGTGCGAGCCCGCCTTGATTCGCACGAGTTGCGCGATTTCAGGAACAGCGACGGTAAGGTGCCGACTACATCTCCCTTGCCGGTGGAGCAGTTACACCGCTTGCGGATTGCGAAAATCAAAGTATTGGAAATCGTATGGTCCTATCTTTACAGCGGCCGCGAGCAAGATGCGTGGAATGCGCTTGCCGACATGTGGCCCCCTGCAGATTTTGACCGGATTCGCGCATCGATTTTGAATGCGCGCACGCGTGGCATCCGCAGTGAGCTGGATGGCGTTTCTCCGGGAGCATCCCACTTTCATTTGAAACACCTTGCACACATCTTCGACACGGTCACCCATAGCCACATCGACCCGGACATTTCCAACGTCACAGTCGACACCAAGCCTCAGGCAATCCTTCTTCTTCTGCCAACTCCGCTGGGCATTCAGGAAGCCCTGCCGAAGTCGGAAAAGCTGGTTGATCTGGTGATTGATGCTGCGGGAAAGGTGCGTTCGGCCAAAATGGTCGGAGCCGCCGACAAGGATCTGATAAGCCCAGCCGACAAAGACCTGATAAGCGCTACTGCGGTTTGGAAGTTCATTCCAGCATTCAGGGGCGGTCGCGCCGTCGCTTGTCGTTTGCGCTTAGCCGTCGTACCTTTGCGATGAACTTTTCTAGGCCTTATCGACCGGGCGCGAGAGAAGCCCGGTTCCACAAGCCTCTGCGACATCTAACCTTGCCTTCCACTACCCCAACAGCGGACGACGATCACGGGGTTCCATACGATTGTCGGTTTCCGCTGCTAGACCCGTGCGAAGTCAATAAAGCCGTGCTGCACGTCAACACGTATTAGTTTGACCCGCATCTTGTCTCCGACATCGGCGCCCTGCTGACCTTGAGCCAGCAATCCTTCGACGTGGGGTTGCCGCACGCGCACGAACGTTCCCTTGGGAGTTGCTCCGGTGACGACGGCGTCGAAGATGGCTCCGATGCGGGACTGCATGGCAACCGCAGCCAGGCGCTTTGACATCTCGCGCTCGACTTTTCGGGCGGCATCTTCCTTTTCGGTGCAGTTGGCCGCGATGTCGGAGAGTTCACCATCAGAGTAAGGATTGGGTTGGCCAGCCAGCGTGGCTTTGACGATTCTTTGCGTCACGACATCGGCGAAGCGACGGTTGGGAGCGGTGGAGTGCGTGTAATCCTGGACCGCGAGGCCGAAGTGTCCGGGGGCGGGATCGCCGGGGCGCTCTAGAACGTATTCTCCGGGGCCAATCAACTTGATCACGGCCAGGGAGAGATCGGCAAAATGGTCCGGATCAGCGGTTCTGCGCTTGACCAGAAAATCGTTGAGCGCTTTGGAATCGGGGTCCGGCGGAAGCTTCTCGTTGTAGGTAGCAGCGAGTTGAACGATGCGGTCCCACCGCTCCGGTTGCTTCACAATGCGCCTCAAGGACGAAACCTTTTCGAGCATGCGCGCCACCACTCCGTTGGCGGCGATCATGAAGTCTTCTATCAATTCGGTGGCATGGCTTTTCTGCTGTTTCACCACGTCAACCACCTGATCGTTCAACATCAGGGGATGGAGTTCGTCAGTCTGAAGGTTCAGTGCTCCGTTCTCAAAGCGTCGAGTTTTCAGCTTTTGCGCCACTTCGTCCTGCAAGCGCAGTTGGGCTTGCAGATCAGCGGAGGCCGCTACCTTCGTCGGTGCCGCTGCCGTGCCTTCCAGCCACGCTCCCACCGAGTTGTATTGGAGTTGCGCCTGGTTGCGAACCACAGCTCGAAAGACATCGCTGGTGGTTACGTGGCCGTCGCTGTCGACCACAAACTCAATCACCACGCTCAAGCGGTCCTGATTCTCCAGCAGGGAAGTCTTGCCCGTGGAAAGCTCTTCCGGGAGCATGGGAAAGTTTCGGATTCCGGCATAGACCGTCGTAGTTTCTCTGGCGGCATGCTGATCGATTGCGCTTTGCTTTGGGACGAAAGCGTCGAGATCGGCAATGCCGACAAAAACTTTAGCGTCACCGTTAGGCAATCGCTCGGCAACCTCGATTTGGTCGAGGTCGCGCGAGGTGTCGTTGTCAATCGACGACCATAGCAGGTTCCTCAGATCCCGCACGGTTGCTGTGGCCGTGATTGCGGGAGGATTCGCCCGCAACTGTGCCAGTTGCTGCTGAACCGCGGGTGGGAAATCGGGTTCAAAACCGTGCTGCCGCATGATATCTTTGGCGACGGCTTGCAGATCGATGTGAGCAGGATTGATATTGGGCATGGTTTGCTGGCTTCTCAACTTCGTTGACCAACGAAGCGGGTCGTTTAAAGGCGCAAATCATTCTGAATCTGGCATCTGCTTACTCGATGACTACCGCTTTTACCAGATTTCGCGGGCGGTCTACGTTGTATCCCTTTTTCGTGGCTACGTGATAGGCGAAAAGTTGAAGCGGGATTACTTCGACGATGGGAAGCAATAGCTCGGGGGCGGCTGGCACAAAAAATACATCATCGGCAATCTCGGTTACTTCCCGGTCACCTTCGGTTGCTACCGTTACCAGCCGGCCGCGCCTTGATTTAACTTCCTTCATCACTTCGAGGGTCCGGCGGTAGCGCAGCACTGAATCCGGATCGTGATGGTCGCAGGTAGCCAGCACAACGACCGGAAGGTGTTCGTCGACCAGTGCGTTGGGGCCGTGCTTGAGTTCCCCCGCGGGATAGCCCTCGGCATGCGCGTAGGAGATTTCCTTGAGCTTCAGGGCTCCTTCGCGCGCGATGGCATAGTGGACGCCGCGTCCGAGGTAGAGAAACTTTTCTGCATCGAGATGATTCTGTCCGTATTGTTCCGCAAGTTCGTCCCAGGCGCGGAGATTGCTCTCGATCGCCTCCGGAAGGCGCTGCAGGCGCTGCAGGTAGGAACGTGTAACCTCGGAGGTCATGCGGCCACGCCTGCGTGCCAGGAACAACGCCATCAAGTAGAGGACCGTGACCTGTGTGGTGAAACTCTTGGTTGCGGGCACGGCGAGTTCCGGACCAGCTCCCGTGATCAACGCCGCGCTTGCCTCACGCGGAATGGTCGCCCCGGCCACGTTGGAAACTGCGATGGTCTTCACGCCGCGGGTCAGCGCCTCGCGCTGCGCGGCGATCGTATCTGCGGTCTCGCCGGATTGCGTCACCACCATTACGATGGGATCGACCGCGGCGTGAGTGGAGCGGTAGCAGTATTCGCTGGCGTATTCCACGTCCACGGCAACGCCGGAAAGGTCTTCGATCATGATTTCGCCAGCGAGGCCTGCGTGACGGCTCGATCCACTGGCGGCGATGATCAGCTTTTCGAAGGTCAGCAGGGCACTCTCAATGGCGTGCAGTTCGCCGGGGAAAAGAATGTCGTCCTTAAGGTGCTGGTTGATGGTTTTCGCGATGGCCCGGGGCTGTTCGTAGATCTCCCGGCGCATGGCATGAGGAAAATCATCGGTCGCGGTCTTGGAGTTGGGGTTGGTCGAATTCATGGTTTGTCCGCGGGCTGAGAGTAAATCATTTGCCGCGCCCGGAGCAAACCCCTGTCAACGTCTTGAGGAACCGGACACGCACCTGCTAAGATTCGCTGCATTTCGCTTCGGAGGAGATCATGCGACGTTACTTCGTGTTCGCTTGTCTTGCGGGGCTAACGTCCCTTGCGGTGGCGCAACAACCCGCGACGCCGGCTAAGACTGGCGGGAAGCAGCCATCCGGTAACGCCTCTGCCGAGTCGAAACTCAAGGAGATGTTCGAAGCGAAAATCAAAGTTGAGTGGGAGGCGCTGAAACACAAGGACAAGAAAGCGTATGCCGAGTTGCTCGGCGACGATTATCAGGGCGTCGAAGCCGATGGAAGGGGCGAGCGCAACAAAATTCAAGCTGTAAACGAAGTGGAAAACACCAACGTCTACGACTATTCGATGTGGGGATTCAAGGTAATTCCTGCGGGGCCGGACGCCGCGCTGGTCATCTACGAAGTCACCATGCAATTTCCACCCAAGGCTCAAGTGCGCTACTCGCGGGTGTATATCAGCGCACTCTGGCGGAAGCATGCGGGGGAATGGAAAGAAGTGCATTACCAGGAAACCAACGTAAAGTGACCTGTGGCGAGTCGCGCAAGAAAAAGGTCCGTTTCGTCAAGATAACGGACCCTTTTTCGTAATCCGATTCGAGAGTTCTTACTGCCCGAAAATGTAGGCTGCTCCGGTGCCTGAGTTAATGAAGGGCGCTCCCCCCACAATCGTGCCTCCGGAGAGGCCGACGGAGAAGCCGAATAAATTCGCCGGCGTCCCGCCAGCCGACATTAACTCAGCGCTCTCCGTCATGTTCTTCCAGCCACTCGCTGGCTGATTGAACACGTAAACCGCACCCTGTTCCAGATTAGAACCCACAGTAGTACCGGGCGCTCCGCCCACGATTACAGAGGCGTTGATGCCCACCCCTACCCCCAGATTGGCGTTACCGGTCCCGTTGCTCGCCGTGAGTTCGGCCGTCGGCGGCATGTTCTTGCTCCAACCCGCCGCCGGCTTCACCCAGACGAAGAGCGCACCCGCATGCGAAACCCCGTTGGGACTGACATCTGCCGCTCCCCCTGCCACCGTATCGCCACTAATTGCCACGGCTCGCATAGTAGAGACGTACCGTACTCCCGTGTCGAGCGTGGCAGTTTCGGTCATGTTTGCCCATCCCGTCGATGGTTCGACGTAAACGAGAACGCCTCCCTGGGTTCCCCCCGAGACGACCGCTGAAACGACCACCGTGTTAGCCGAAATCGCAACGATGTCCAACTGTGTACGATTCGTGGTGGTAAGCTCGGCGGTCTGCGTTCCGCTTACCCAACCACCAGCAGGCTTGACGAAGACATAGGCCGCTGGGTCCGCCCCACCCACGATCGTGTTTCCGCTGATGCCGACGGATAGGCCTAACGAGTCAAACGCATCGCCGTCAGACGCCGTCAATATGGCGGTCTCCGTCATATTGGTCCATCCGCCCGCAGGCTCGACGAATACGTAAAGCGCCCCTTGGGACTGGTTCGATCCAATCGTTGCCTGGTCGCAACCCACGACAATTGTGTTGCCTGCGAGGGCAATTGATGAGCCAAAATTAAGTGCGGTCGCCGGGTTTGAGGGCGAGAGTATGGCGGTCTGCGTCATGCTGCGCCAGCCGCCTGCGGGCTTAAGGTACACAAAAACGGAGCCCCCAACGGGGCTAACCGCCACCGTGTTTCCGCCGATCGCTACAGCTCTGGCGTTATCGCAACAACCGATAGTATTGGTGAGCGTAGCTTCCTGCACCCATGCCCCCCCTGCTGGCGGCGGGCTCGACAACTTCGCGCTCTGCGGGTCTGCCGCCGTCGCGCACAAAGACAAGAGCAAGAGAGAAACAAATGTCGCCTGGCAAGAACGCATGGGGAACCTCCTGAGAGATTGACGAAGGAGCACGCCCGACTGATAGTCATCAGGCCAAAAGGGGAGGGAATGGCGATGGCGCTAATTCGAACGAAGGCTAGTCGCATGGCCCAGAGCTGTCAAGATGAAGAATTTTGCATACGGCCGTATGCATAGCGCTATGTGTCCCTTACGTCCCTCCGGGACACCAAATGACCACTCTTGAAGTGCCTGCCTCGGCAAAACCAGCGTGAGATAATAAGCTTACATCGCGGCCCCGTAGCTCAGATGGATAGAGCAGCGGTTTCCTAAACCGTTGGTCGGCGGTTCGACTCCGCCCGGGGCCCCCATGCCTCCAGTCACTTCCGTAGTTACCATCGATTACAGGCACGGCAATCTGTGCGGCGGGGTTGCACCGAGAGCTGTGCTATAATGAATCTCAACGCTACTGCCACGGTTTGCTCGTGACGCGGTGATCCTGTTGGATCAGATTCATCTCCGCTTTTCCTGCCCGCCGTTTATTCAGCGTCAAATCAAATAAACAAGAGCGGCGTGGAACTCACTATACGTGTATAACATCAGGCCTCTCCAGAAAGAACAATTACGAATGACAAGTTTTACGGAACTGCCGCTATCTTCTGCTTTACAGCAGAGGCTGGCGACGAATCAATTCATCATCCCTACGCCGATTCAGGCGCAGGCTATTCCCTCCGCCCTTGAGGGCAAAGACGTGCTGGCGACGGCACAAACCGGCACCGGCAAGACGCTGGCGTTTCTGATTCCAATCATCGAGACGCTGCAGCGCGAACCTTCGCAAAAAGTACGCGTGCTGGTGTTGCTGCCGACGCGTGAGCTTGCGATTCAGGTCAACGAAGAGTACGAAAAACTGCGGGGAAGGGAATTATCCAAGGCGGCGCTGGTGATCGGCGGGGTCTCGGAAAAGACGCAGATTCAAGCGGTGCGCGGCGGGTCGAGCCTGGTGATTGCAACCCCCGGGCGCTTGCAGGATTTCATTACGCGCAAGCTGATTGATTTGCGCGAAGTCAAAATTCTGGTGCTCGACGAAGCGGACCGCATGCTGGACATGGGTTTTCTACCAGCCATCCGGCGCATTCTCGCGATCCTGCCCCAACGCCGGCAAACACTGTGCTTCTCCGCCACTCTGGAGCAATCCGTCGCCGGACTGGTGAACGATGCCATGCGCGATCCCGTACGCGTCGCGATCGGGTCGGTGCTGAAGCCGGTTGAGAGCGTCCGGCTCCAGGCGTATGAAGTGCGTCCCTCCGAGAAACCCGATGTGCTGCGGCAGTTGCTCTACGCAGAAAAGGGTCAGACGCTGATCTTTGCCCGCACCAAGCGCGGCACCGAACGGCTGGCCAAAGAACTGGTGCGCGAAGGCTTTTCGGCGGCCATGATTCACGGCGACCGCTCACAATCGCAACGCAATGGAGCACTCAGTGGATTTCAGCAGGGACGCTTTCAGGTACTCGTCGCCACCGATGTAGCGGCACGCGGCTTGCACATTGATGATGTGGCGCACGTCATCAACTACGATCTGCCTAAGATGGCGGAAGATTTTATTCATCGCGTGGGACGGACCGGGCGGGCCGGATCGGAAGGGCTGGCTACCAGTTTAGTGGCGGGCGGCGAAGTCATCGAACTCAGGCATATCGAGCGCGCACTGAAGCTGAAAATCGAACGCAAGCAGGTGGATTGGGCGAATGCAGAACGGTCGGAGCATGTGGTCCAAAATACTCTCGCCAGCCGGACTCTGACCAAGCTGCCCGGCGAGGTATTCGCCTAAGCGAAGCGCGGAGATTTCAGAGCAAGGAAAAGGGGCGCGTCTCTAAGACGCGCCCCAACTTCTTGGAAGTCGATAGCTGGTAGATCTCTTTATGTCGAACGTTTAAGGTTCGGTCTTTTCCGGTTCACGTTCCCGAGGGATGCTGGAAATATCGCGGTCATCACCCATTTGAAACAGCGCAGCTTGTTCGGCCGCGTGCCGTTGCAGTTCATCCAGATCCAATTCGGTCGAATCGCTCGACGTACCTGACGGTTCATCTTTGCGCTGGATGCGGCGTTCGGCTTTGTCGCGCTGTTTTTGCTGGCGCGTGTGTTCTTTCTGGCGTTTGGTGAAGCTTGATCGTCCTCGTCCTGGCATACCAATCTCCAATCGTCAATTTAGCAACAGCGGCTGGCGCTTTTGCGCTTCGGTCAAGTTCGGTAAGGAAGCAGCGGCGGACTGAAGCAGCCTCACGCCAACTCTTCCGCGCAGATGTCGCGCTGTTACCAGCGGGGTTCGCGGGGCTGGCGGGCGTGACCCTGATAGTCGTCACGACTGCCACCGCCACCGCTACCGCCGAAACGCTTCCCACCGCCGCCGCCACCGCGCGGCGCATCGGTCTTCGGTTTCGCTTCGTTGATCTTCAGCGCGCGGCCCGCTAGCTCAGTTCCATTCAAGGCCGCGACGGCCTTATCGGCTTCCGCCGGATTGGTCATCTCGACAAAAGCGAAGCCGCGGGCGCGGCCGGTTTCGCGATCGGTGACAATGCTGACCTTCTCGACTGCGCCATGCGCTTCGAACAAGCCGCGTAGCTCTGGTTCGGTGGTGCTGTGGGGCAAGTTGCCGACGTATAGATTCTTCATAGGAGTTCTTCTCTCTCTGTTTTTGTTGCAGCTGTTTCCGTTGCAAATAAGGGTTGAGGGGTTGCGGTTGCGGAATGTTGTTCGATGGCCTCCGCCCACCGGGAGGGCCTGGGTGTTTCGCGCAAGGCGCGCGAACGAGCCTCGCTGACCGAGCGGACGCTGGAAATCTTCTTGCAGGCTTCGAGGATCCCCCAGCGCTGGGACGAGCCTCCCGAATTCTGGGCGAGCAGAGCCGCCACTAATTCCCTATGCAAGGCATCTGCGTCCGGTTCCGAGGGCGTTGCGTCGGAATGCGGTGCGGCCGCGAGATACTCGGGCCCGCCCACGAAGAAAGCAATTCTCTGTGGAGGAGTGGCGCCGCGAAGGTCAATGCAGAATTTGTCCCGGCTGTCGATTTCTCCGGCTACGTTAATGAGCACCAGATTGTACAGATCGGCCCGCCACCAGCAGCGCGCCTCCAGCACATCGGCGGCACAATCCACCTCGATGCCAAGCTTTCTCATCACGTCGGCCCGCAGGTCGCGTTTTGTCTGCGAAGTGTCCAGCAGGAGCACGCGTTTCTTCTTCGCTGGAATGCGCTCCGGAGCCGAAAGAGGCAAGGCGAGGACGGGTGTGGTCACGCTGTCTTCTCCTTAAGGTTTTCTGGCTTCGCCGGAGCTACAAGGTTTTTCTCAGCCAGGGCCTTCAACATCTTTTCATTGCTCTGGCGGCGGCTGATCTTCTGCCTGCGCCGGCGGTTAAATCTGGCTTTGTCGCCATTGATTCCGGACATACTTGTCTCCTGCCTGGTTGGCTGTTTAACGTAAAATCTCAACGCGAAATCCCGCCCCACGCATGTGTCGAGATCGCGGGCCTCTGGAAATCCTCGCTATGAGAGGACCGTCGAACCGGCGAGTTTGCACGGCCGTTCCTTGAAGTCGATGCCGTGGGATTGAAGAAACCGGCTTTCAGAGATTCTCAGGATCGACACGTTACTCGCCTTTCAGGGAATTTCTCAATCGCGAAGGCGCAACGTGCTGTCAGGGTGTCTTCGAGGTCAAGGTCTTCAGTATACGCTGCATTCGCAGATTCTGCTCAGTTTTGAGGATAGGGACCTGCACCAGGTTCCCGAAAACTGCGCGACCTCCAATGAAATTGTGAAGCTATGAGGCGAGAACAAATCCCTATGGCTGGGCCGGACTAACGTTAGTGTTTTTCTTGCTCTTACAGAGAAGCAGGCAGAGCACCAAAACTCCCGCGCCCGCGCCAGCGCCGATCTCGACCCACTTGGTATTGAGGCCGCTGGCGGCGCCTCCCGGCCGGAGCGGGGCTCCGCAGACTGCCGCCTCGTCGCGCGTTGCCTGTTGCCCCTCATGCACCGTGGCGGATTGAGACGGGGTGCTCTCCTGGGAGGCTTTTTGCAGCGCGCCGACCTGCGTGATGTTCACGTCGTTCTTACGCGCGGCAACCTGCACCGTGCCGCTGACGTTGGCCACTTCGTATTGTGTCCGCTCGTTCGAGACCGGCTCGACCTTGATGCAATCCACATGCACGCTCATTGATGTGGACGTTCCCACCGAAACGCTGCCGTGCTCCAGAACCAGAAAGGTGCCCTGGAACTTTAAAACTGATTCCGGTTGGATGAGGACGGAGGATCCCTCGGCGTCGAGGTTGGCGACGAATCCGGGTTTAGTCTCCAGCAAATCACCGGGGAAGACGACTGTGGACGCTGCTACCTCGAGGCCATTGACCCAGACACCACCCTCGCTATGTAGCACGGCGGAGCCCGTGTCCGCCGCCGGGAGCGAAAGCGGGCACAGTACGATCATCATCCAGCAGACAAAATTGCGTATAGCGGACACACTCATAACCCGACGAAATTTCTGCAACCATCATTTCCGCAACAATCTATAAGAATCGTAGCCGGGGGGAGTCAGGTCGTCTATTAGCTCTCTGGATGCTGCTCGCAACGCTACGCATGGCTTGCGAACTTCGGTATGCTGGGCGAACATGTTTTGGCAGAACATGCGTTGAAGACAGTCAACAGAACATGCGACAAACTTCTGACTACGGTCCGGTGATTGAATTCCGCGATGTTGCTTACGTGCTGCCCAACGGGCAACCCCTGCTCGCTGGGTTGAATCTGCAAGTACAACGCGGCGAGACGCTCATCTTGCTGGGGCGCAGCGGTTCGGGAAAGACGACCTCCCTGAAGCTGATCAATCGTCTGTTGATTCCGACGAGCGGTGAAGTGCGTGTGAATGGCGCACCCAACGCCGAAGGTGACGTCATTCGCTTGCGCCGCAGCATCGGCTACGTCATCCAGGATGTGGGCTTGTTCCCGCATTACACCGTTGAACGCAACATTGGTCTGGTTCCTCGCATCGAGGGCTGGACCGTCGAACGGATCCAGCAGCGCGTTGAGGAGCTGTTGCAGATGGTGGGGCTGGAGGCGAACTTGGCTTCGCGTTATCCTCACCAGCTCTCGGGCGGACAGCGGCAGCGCGTGGGAGTGGCTCGGGCTCTAGCGGCCGATCCTGCAATTCTCTTAATGGATGAGCCCTTCGGTGCGCTCGATGCGCTCACTCGCGACCAACTACAGCGCGAGTTTCTTTCCCTTCAACAGCGGCTCGGGAAGACGGTGGTCTTCGTCACGCACGACCTGCGCGAAGCATTGCGGCTGGGATCGCGCATCGCGCTATTGGAAGCCGGCCGGCTGGTCACGGTTCTTTCCCCGGAAGATTTTCTGCGATCGAAGGATCCGTTGGCCGCCGCGTACTTGCATGCTTTCAGAGACGGATTGGATCCGGCGGCAAATCGAGGCGCGTCATGAACCTCATTCACTTTCTGTTACAAAATCACGAACAAGTCTTGGAACTCACGCTGGAGCATCTCTGGCTGGTCGGAATCTCGACGGTGCTCGCGGTGCTGGTGGGCATACCGCTGGGCATAATGAGCGCGCACTGGCCGGTATGGAACAAGCCCGTGCTGGGAACTGCGAATATCATTCAGACGATTCCCAGTCTCGCTCTCTTTGGATTCCTGCTGCCGGTGCCGTGGCTCGGGGATCGTGCCGATCGGCTGGCGATCCTTGCCCTGACTCTCTACGCGCTGCTGCCCGTCATTCGCAACACGTATACCGGAATCCGCGGCGTCGATCCAGCGGTGGTTGAAGCCGGGCGCGGCATGGGACTCACTCCTCGCCAGCTTTTGTTTCAGGTGGAGTTGCCGCTGGCGTTGAGCGTGATTCTCTCCGGCGTGAGAGTGGCAGTTGTCGTCTCGGTAGGGCTGGCCACCATCGCGGCCGCGATTGGCGCGGGAGGCTTGGGCGAGTTCATCTTTCGTGGTCTCGCCATGGTCAACAATCAACTCATCCTGGCCGGGGCGATTCCCGCCGCTGTTCTGGCGTTGTTGGCGGATTTCGGCCTGGGATGGCTGGAGAAACGCTTGCGGCCACGATGAAACGGGATTGGCACAGATTGTATTGCGGCTTCATCGGCTTGCCGGTCGCAGCTCTACTGCTGGCCTCGTGTTCCTCGTCCCACTCCGATCGCATTGTGATCGGCTCTAAGAACTTTACCGAGTCGCTGATCCTGGGCGAGCTAGTGGCTCAGCAGATTGAAGCGCACACGCACTTAAAAGCGGAGCGCCGCTTCTATCTTGCGGGGACTTACATTTGCCAACAGGCGATACTGGCTGGCCGCATCGATATCTATCCTGAATACACGGGAACGGCTTTGACCGCTATCCTCAAGCAGAAAGTTGGAGGCGATAGGTCAGAGGTCTACCAGCGCGTCAAGAACGAGTATGAGGCGCACCTCGCCCTCACTCTCGGCCCGCCCTTCGGTTTCAACGATACCTTTGCGATGGAGATTCGTGGGGAAGACGCGCGCCGCTTGCATCTCAAGACCTTGTCGCAGGCAGCCGCATTCGCTCCTCAATGGCGGGCCGGATTTGGCTACGAGTTCATGGAGCGTCCCGATGGCTACGCCGGGCTCGCCGCCGCCTATAGCCTGCACTTTGCCGCGCCGCCCCGCGTCATGGATCTGGGCCTGCTCGCCCCGGCGCTGAAAAATCGTCAAATTGATATAGCTGCTGGCAATGCAACAGACGGGCTAATCCCGGCGCTTGATCTGTTTGTGCTGGAAGACAACCGCCACTATTTCCCTCCTTACGAAGCGGTCGTCGTGATCCGCCAGCAGGCTTTGCAACAGCACCCCGAGGTTGCTCAGGCAATTGCCGAATTAGCAGGCAAGATTTCTGATCAGGAGATGCGGCAGCTGAACTACGCTCTGGATGGTCAGCACCGCGATGTGAAGGATGTCGCACACGAATTCCTGCGGAGCAAGGGCTTGATCCAATGAGCTCGCGCAGGCACAGTCGCCTCGGCTACCCATCGAGCGGAGCGAGGCGTTCTGGCCGCGCCGCCTGCTGACTAGATCAGCAACTCCCCTCTCAAAGTAAGCACTGCGTTACCCTTGAGAATCACGCGCTTCCCTTTGACTTCGCACCACACTTCGCCTCCGCGCTCCGAAACCTGACGCGCGTGCAGATTCGTTTTGCTCAGTCGCTGCGCCCAATACGGCGCCAGAGAACAGTGCGTCGAGCCGGTCACTGCGTCTTCCCGGATGCCATAGCTGGGCGCGAAGTAGCGCGAAACAAGATCGGAATTCTCGCCCGGAGCTGTGATCGCCACTCCCGCGGGATGAAGTTTCTCGAGCAAACGAAGATCAGGACAAATGCTTCTTACGTCATCCTCGCGCTCATACACTGCAAAGTAGTTGTCTTCGATGTGCACAACGCTAGCGGGAAGTTTTCCCAGGCCTTCGATCAACGCGGCGGGGGGAGCCGCACAGGTCCACGGCACGAGCGAGGGGAAATCCATGGCCAGCAGTTCGCCGTTACGGGACACTGTGAGCGCCCCACTGGAACGCGTTTCGAAGTGTACCGAATCGCGGTTCGTTTCTAGAATTTGCAACAAGACGAATGCGGAAGCCAGCGTCGCATGCCCGCACAGCTTCACTTCGCAACGCGGCGTGAACCAGCGCAACTCATAGTGCTCGCCGCTGGGCACGAAAAAAGCGGTCTCCGAAAGATTGTTTTCGGCTGCGACCGCCTGCAGTAAGCCGTCATCTAACCATCCTGCCAGTGGACACACTGCGGCCGGATTGCCTGCAAAAGGCGTGCTGGCGAATGCGTCCACGCGAAAGACCGATAGGGGCATCACCCTATGGTACTCGGATCGCTTTGAGGCATAGAATCCGTCGAACTGTTAGCGTACGCCTGCAAATGGTTTAGTTTGTCCGGAAGCAGGTTAGGAGAGTGAATGCCAGCCACGCAGACTGACACTTTTGTCCGTCACGATCTGTCTCGCAATGATCTGATGGAGCAACTCGCAGACGCCCGTCAACGCACCGATGATCTGTTCGCTGTGGTAGAGCCTGATTCTCTCTACGAACGCCCCATCGCCGAACGTCACCGCATCGTCTTCTATATAGGTCATCTCGAAGCCTTCGATTGGAATCTGTTCCACGAACGAGTTCTTGGACTGAAGAGCTTTCATCCCGACTTCGACCGGCTGTTTGCCTTCGGCATCGACCCGGTTGGCGGTGGACTGCCCACCGATCAGCCTGCGGACTGGCCTGCGATTGCGGCAGTGCGGGAGTACGTGCGAAAAATCCGGGCGGTTCTGAACCAGAAACTCGCCGAGGCACTGAGCGATTCCGTCCCACCCGCGCCCGACGGTTTCCCGCTCAGCACTCTGCTCAACGTAGCCATCGAGCACCGCCTGATGCACGCTGAAACGCTGGCCTACATGCTGCACCAGTTGCCGCTGGATAAGAAAGTTCCGCAAAGAGAGTCCCCGAGCATACTTGCCCCGCCCGTCGCTCATCGCAGCATCGACATTCCCGCCGGTTCGGTTACGCTTGGCCTTCCACGCGACATTGGCCTTTTCGGCTGGGACAACGAATATGAAGCCCACCGCATCAGCGTCCCGGCATTTGCCATCGATCAGTACCAAGTAACGAACCAGCAATACCTGGCGTTTATGGATGCGGGCGGCTATGAAGCACGGGAGTACTGGATCGACAGTGACCGCAACGAAGATTGGGAGTGGAAGTGCAAGCAGGGAATCTCACATCCGGCTTTCTGGAAGCACGAAGGCAATCGTTGGCTGTATCGCACGATGTTCAACAACATCCCTCTGCCGCTAAATTGGCCCGTGTATGTAAGTCAGGCGGAAGCGAAAGCATACGCCCGCTGGGCAGGGAAGTCACTGCCTACGGAAGCGGAATGGCAGCGCGCGGCTTGCGGTACAGCGGACAGCAGCGAGCGGGCATATCCGTGGGGCGAGGAAGAGCCTGCGCAACAATTCGGCAACTTTGATTTTGCCGGCTGGAGTCCCGCTCCGGTAAACGCATTTCCCCAAGGCCAAAGTGCCTTCGGCGTTCACGGCATGCTCGGCAATGGCTGGGAGTGGACCTCCACCGAATTCGCTCCCTTCCCCGGATTCGAGCCGTTCCCGTTCTACCGCGGCTACTCTGCCGATTTCTTTGATGGCAAACACTTCGTCCTGAAAGGCGGCTCCGCGCGCACGGCGGCATGCATGTTGCGCCGCACGTTCCGCAACTGGTTCCAGGCGCACTACCAATTCGCGTATACGGGATTTCGCTGCGTGCGCCGCTGATTATGAATGAGGGGTTGACAATATGCTGACTCAAACCATCACTCCGAACACAACGTACGAATTTGCCGCAGATGTCCGCAGCGGGCTCACCAAGCCAGGCCAGAAAGAATTGCTGTCGAAATATTTGTATGACGACGTGGGTTCCGCGTTGTTCGAAGTAATCAGCCACCTGCCGGAATACGGGCTCACGCGCGCCGATGAGCGCCTTCTTCGGCGGCACGCTCATGACATCGTGGATCGCCTGGCCACTCCCGTTTCCGTGGCTGAATTGGGCAGCGGCAGCGGCCGGAAAACTCGCCACATCCTCGAAGCTCTTTGCCGCCGCCAGCGCACATCGTACTATCCCATCGAGATTTCCCCCTCCGCTCTCGCCATGTGCGAACGCGAGCTTCGCGACATCGAGTCCATCAGTATCCTGGGTTTCGAGCGCGAATACCTCGACGGATTGCTCGAAGTAGCCGCCCACCGCTCGACTGGCCAGCATCTTCTTGTATTGTTCCTTGGCAGCACGATTGGAAACTTCGACCGCCCCGCCGGAATCAAGTTCCTTGGCGAAGTTCGACGCATTCTTCAGCCCGGAGATTCGCTTCTCCTCGGAACCGACCTGGAGAAATCGAGTGTTCAACTGCTGGCGGCGTACGACGACGAACTTGGCGTGACCGCCGCCTTCAATCTGAACTTGCTGGCGCGCATCAATCGCGAACTGGAAGCTAACTTCGATCTGTCGCACTTCGAGCACGTGGCAAGAATCAATCACGAAACCCGCAGCGTTGAAATGCATCTGCGGTCCATGAGCCGCCAAACCGTGACCATTGAAGCCGCTGAGCTTTCCGTCGAGTTTCTCGAGGGCGAAACTATCTGGACGGAAAGCAGCCACAAATATTCGCTTCCAGAAGTGGTTTCGCTCGCCCGCACCGCCGGCTTCCGCTGCGCCGCGCAATGGGTCGACGAGCAATGGCCGTTCGCGGAGAACCTGCTAATCGCGGAATAATCCCGCCGCGCACTCGTTGTAGGATTTCGCCTGCGCTCGCTTCCGCTACTTCTTCCCTGCGAGACTGCCTTCGAAGCAGACGTAAAACTTTGTAAATCCTCCCGTTTTGCTCTCTGCGCCATGTAGATTAACAATTAGATGAATAGGCAGATAAATTGCCAGTGTTTGAATGCGCGGGTGGACCTCCTTCCAGCGATCGCATTTTATGGCTTGGCTTCCGCAGTCCTGCTTGTGCCCTTCACCTGCGCGTTGCCCTCGACTGCGCAAACTCAGCAGACGGCCGCTCCCGGCACCAGCAATCGGCGTATCGGTGCCATCAAAACCATCACCGGCACGGTAATCACGCTAACCCCGGACTCTGGCTCCGACATCAACGTCACGGTCCAGGCTACTACCCGCATCGTTCGCATCGCCCCGGGCGAGAAAGATCTTAAGAACGCCACGCCCATCCAGTTGCAGGATCTCCAGGTAGGAGATCGCATCCTGGTTGGTGGCAAACCCTCGGACGATAACTTGTCGCTCGCGGCGTCGTCCGTTGTAGTGATGAAGCGCACCGACCTGGAGGCCCGGCATCAACAGGATCTTCAAGACTGGCAGAAGCGTGGAGTGGGTGGACTGGTCAGTGCCGTGGACGGAACGGCGGGAACCGTCACTATTTCTGTCGTCAGTTTCTCGGGGAAAAAAGAGCTGGTCGTCCATAGCTCCAAAGCCACGATAATTCGCCGATACACTCCGGATTCCGTGAAGTTCGATGACGCCAAGCCCAGCACGCTGCAGGAGGTTCACCCCGGCGATCAGGTGCGGGCTCGCGGTGACCGCAACGCCGACGGCACTGAGGTGGCGGCCGAAGAGATTGTTTCCGGATCGTTTCGTAATGTTGCCGGCACCGTCAATTCGGTGGACGCCAACTCTTCTATGCTGAGTGTTCAAGATTTGTTGTCGAGGAAGGCAGTGCTGGTCAAAGTGACCGCGGATTCGCAACTTCGCCACTTGCCTCCCGAGATGGCGCAGCGAATTGCGATTCGCTTGAAAGGAACGGCAGGCGGAGGGACCGCCTCTTCAGGTGCCGCGTCCGGACCGGGTGCCGGCCCGACTACGACGCCCGGGCAAACAGCGAGTCCTGCCGCGTCCCCCGGAGTATCAGAAAGCGGAAGCCCGAGGGGAAATGGCATGGGCGGGCGCACCGGAGGCTCTCCGGATTTTCAGCAAATGCTCAGTCGCATGCCCGCGGCGTCGCTGGCCGATCTGCACAAAGGAGATGCGGTGATGCTGGTCTCGACCGAAGGCACTGCGGGAACAGGCACAGCAATCCAACTGCTCAGCGGCGTCGAGCCCATTCTGCAAGCTTCACCTGGTGCCGCCCAGGCCATGATGCTTGCGCCCTGGAGCCTCGGCGCTCCCTCCGCCGACGCCGGGGGTCCATGAGTCGTTGCTACCCTCGCAACCAAATGCCGCATTCACATTTATACCGAAGACTTATGTCATGAAACGGAATCTCGGAATGAAGGTTCGTAAGTGTCTCTGTTTTGGACTGATTCTTCTGTCGTTGCAGTTGTGCGCAACGCTCGGCGTATCACAGGCTGCCGTACCCCCGACAGGCTCCGCCGCCTTGCGCGGCCAGGTGACCGACCCTTCCGGCGCCGCCATCGCCCATGCCGACGTCGTCCTGACGCCGGCGGCCCCTTCTGCTGCCCTTATCAAAACGCAAACCGACGGGCAGGGCATGTATGAGTTCAAAGCGCTGGCGGTTGGGCAATACTCGCTGACTGTGGTGGCTCAGGGATTCGCCGTCTACGAAAACGACAACGTTGTTATCTCTGGCGATACCCTCCGCCTCAACGTCGCCATGAGTATCCAGGTCGAGGAGCAGAAGATTCAAGTCTCCGATACGGTCCCCACTGTCGATGTAAATCCCGCCAACAACGCCGGAGCTATCGTCATTTCAGGCAAAGAACTCGAAGCTCTGCCTGACGATCCCGACGAATTGCTCACCGACCTGCAGGCGCTCGCGGGTCCCTCCGCCGGTCCTAACGGCGGACAAATGTATATCGACGGTTTCACCGCCGGCCAGCTTCCTCCCAAATCATCCATCCGCGAGATTCGCATCAATTCAAATCCGTTCTCCGCGGAATACGACAAGCTCGGCTACGGACGGATTGAGGTCTTCACCAAGCCGGGCACGGACAAATACCACGGGCAATTCATGGTGAACGGAAACGATTCGGCATTCAATTCGTCCGACCCGTTTGCCGGGGCGGAGCCCGGCTATGACACCGTGCAATACAACGGAAATATCGGCGGCCCGATTAACAAGACATCTTCCTTTTTTTTCAACGTCGATCGCAGAAATATTAACGACCTCGCCGCCATCGACGCCGTAACTCTCGATCAAAGCCTCAATCCGTTTCATAAGATCGAGTCCGTATCCAATCCGCGGCGACGCACGAACATCAGCCTGCGACTAGACTCCGCCCTCACCAAGAACAACACGTTGACCTCCCGCTATCAGTATTATCGGGACACGCAGACCAACAACGGTCTCACCCAGCCGGGCACCTTGCCTTCGCAGGCTTACGACTCCACCTCCACCGAGCACACATTTCAAATCGGTGACACGCAGGTCATTGGCTCGAAGGTGATCAATGAAACGCGCTTTCAATATCTGCGGAGCTCCGACGGTCAGACCGCATTGGATACGAACCCCGCCGTCAACGTTTTGGGTACATTTAAGGGCGGAGGCAACGGCGAGATCAGCACCGACCAACAGGATCACTACGAGGTGCAAAACTACACCTCGGTGATTCACGGCAATCACATCATCAAGTTTGGAGGCCGTGTACGTGTGGTGCGCGATGGCAACAATTCCAACGCCGGTTTCAACGGCACATTCACATTCTCGTCGCTAAACGGAGCCACAGACACTCCTGCAAATTGCTCAACTCTAGGGCAGTCTCCGGCGTGTCCCATTTCTCTTGCCTTTGCATTAGGCCAGATTCAGAACCCGCTCAACAATAATGGCGCACCTCCATATGCCACCCAGTTGACATTCACACAAGGCTCAACAGCCGCCAACGTTGCCACCTACGACGTCGAACCCTACATTCAGGATGACTGGCGCATCCGCTCGAACATCACTTTCAGCTTTGGCTTGCGCTATGAAATGCAAAATCACATTCGCGACCACCTGGACCTGGCCCCGCGTTTGGGCATTGCGTGGGGAGTCGGCGGCCGGAGCGGCCCTCCCAAGGTGGTGATTCGTGGCGGAGCAGGCATCTTCTACGACCGCTTTCAGGAAACGCAGATCCTCCAGGCAAAACGGCTGAATGGCATCACCCAGCAGCAGTACGTCATCAATAATCCCACCTGCTTCCCAGGAGTAGACCAGCCGCTTAACACCGCGTTCACCAACTGCGGCACGGTCGGTGCAAGCACTTCAACCACCTATCAGATCAATCCCTCACTCTACGCGCCCTACACCTTGCAGTCGGCAATCAGCGCAGAGCGGCAACTCACCAAGTCTACCACTCTGTCCGTTACTTATCTAAGCTCGCGTGGCTTCGACCAGTTGCTCACGATCAACGCCAACGCTCCCCTCCCGGGCACTCCGTGCAAATCGTGCATGCCGCCGAACCCCGCCAGCGGCAACCTCTACCAGTACGTTTCCGAAGGAGTTTTCCGGCAGAACCAGCTCATCGTGAACACGAACATTCGCGCCGGCACAAAGCTGCAGCTATTTAGCTACTACACGCTGAACTACGCCAAAAGCGATACTGCCGGGGTCTCAAGCTTTGCGTCGAACTCTTACGACATCAGCCAGGACTACGGCCGCTCCTCCTTCGACACCCGCCAGCGCCTGTTTCTGGGCGGTTCAATCGCCATGCCGTATGCCATTCGTCTCAGCCCGTTCATGGTGGCTAGCTCCGGTTCGCCCTTCAACATCACCAGCGGTAGCGATTTGAACGGCGATTCAATTTTCAACGACCGTCCGGGACTGCTCTCCACGGCAACTTGTCCTACTGTGGTGCCGCCAGGATCTGGATCGAGCATCTATTGCACGCCCCTGGGGACGTTCGACGCGTCGCCAGCTCCAGGAGGAAGAATCACTCCCATTTACTACGGCACCGGCCCCACACACGTCTCTCTGAATTTGCGCTTGAGCAAAACCTTCGGATTCGGCCCCAAGGTGAAGAATACCTCGGGGAACCAAGGTGGTCCGGGCGGCGGCCCCGGCGGGGGCGGTAGTTCTCGCGGGGGAGGTGGTCCGCGCGGTCCGTTGTTCGGCGGCGGTGGTGGTGGTCCCATGATGGATCGAAGCGCTTCTGATCGCCGCTACAGTTTGACGCTGAGCGCTTCTGGGCGCAATGTATTCAACAAGGTGAATCTCGGAAATCCTGGTGGCGTCCTGGGATCGCCATTCTTCGACAAATTCAATAGTCTGCAAGGCGGTCCGTTCTCCACCGGAGTGGCCGTTCGTCGCATCGATCTGCAAGCGACCTTCAGCTTCTGATGCTGTTCACATTTTCGGGTAGACAACAGTTCGTAGAGCAGGCGCGTTCATGCCTGCGTCAGAAGGCCGAATTGGGTTGGACTCAGCCTCTGAAGCACATTCGCTTTTCTCCGTAAGCGCGATATGCTGGATGTGGGCCTGGATAGTCGGCGCCCGCAAAGTAAATCTTCTTGTCCCCTCGCTCGACCACAAGACGCCAGTTTCTCCGCTGGACCGCCGCCGCAGGCACTGTCGCGCTGGCCGGAGACTCCATCCTGCTCGCGCCCAACCGTGTTCGTGTTGTGCGCCAGGACTTTTTCCTGCCCCGCTGGCCGGAACGGCTGAGTGGGTTCACTGTCGCTTTGCTCAGCGATTTCCACTACGACCCTTACTTCTCGGTCCACCCGCTTCATGCGGCTATTCCTATGGTCAACGATCTTCATCCCGATCTGATCGTGCTCGGCGGAGATTTCGTTTCCGTGCCCACGATCGGGGACGACCGCAAAGCCGCGTTTGCCGCCGAACCCTGCGCTCGCCTCCTGCGCCAGATGACCCCCCCTTTTGGCCTCTGGGCTGTTCTGGGCAACCACGATGAAGGTACGGACCACAGACATGTCACCCGCGCACTCCAGTCCGAAAATATTCAGGTGCTGGCGAATCAGTCGCAGGCGATCGAGCGCGATGGCGCGCGCATCTGGCTGGCAGGTGTGAATGATGTGCTCAGCAAGACCGCCGACTTATCAAAGACGCTGCGCCGCGTTCCTGCCGGCGAAGCCGTGATTCTCCTGGCGCATGAACCGGACTTCGCCGATGAAGCCGCAAAATTTCCCATCGACCTGCAACTTTCGGGACACTCTCATGGAGGCCAGGTCAGAATCCCGTTGTTGCCACCGCTTTACCTGCCGAAGATGGCGAAGAAGTATATCTGGGGGAGATACCAGGTGGGTCCGCTCGCGCTCTACACGACCGCTGGCCTTGGAACCATCGGGGTTCCGATGCGCTTGAATTGTCCTCCTGAAATTGCATTGCTGACCCTCAGGCCCTCGCCGACAAAATAGCTTCAAGGAGGAGGATGGCCTGCTTCAATGACGCCGCCTCAGCATAAATATGCAATCGCCTTCACATCGGGAACTTCCTAGCGCTGCGGACTTCCCTAAATAGACTGATAACAATATACTTATCCCCGCATTAAGCTGGCCACGCAGTTGCCGATGAAGGAAGGTACAAGAGCGGCACCGTCGCGCCTGAAAGGCTTCACGCATGCTTCGTATCTGGCCCTGGCTATTGATCCTTACACTTCCCGCTCCCAGCACGGCTTCTGTCCAGGTTCCATCTCCTCGCCAGCACCAGGCTGTTTTGGTTGAGCGGGAACGCCAGCTCTGGAAGACTCCCCGACGAGCCGCCGAGTTCAGTGACATCCCGCACGTGAGCGCGCGCTCGCGCTGCGAAGATACGCGGCCGCCGCAGGCGCTGACCACGCCCGACCCTCTGCTGGTTCCCGCCGGGGCAGGATCGAAAGTCAGAGTGAGCTTCATTGTCGGTGCTGATGGGCGCGTGCATAGTCCTCTGATTCTGCAGAGCGCCGGCCCTGCGGGCGATCGCAACGTGCTGCGAACGGTGCGCACCTGGCGGTATCGTCCTGCAACCTGCAACGGCGTGCCGACCGAAGCCGAAGGGAAGATCGAGTTCTCCCGCCGTTGAGATTCCGTCACTAGGGTAACCTGCGTCGCCGAACCCGCTTGCGCTAGAATGACCCCAGCAGCGGCGGTCTTGAGTCGTGGACAGAGACAAGAAACCAATCAAACCATCCGGATCCGCTTCGGCGCAGCACGATCCCGACGTGCCAAATGACGTTCCCAGCATCGGACCGCACAATCCGGCGCTGGGAGAAATCTATCAGCGACTCTATCCGGAGATGCGGCGGCCCAAGCCTAACCAGGAAGCCATTGCTGCGGCTCTGCAAGCCATGCAACGCCTCACCATGGAAGCGGATTCCGAACCAGTGGCGGAGGACGCCTCGCTCGAAACTGCCGTAGACCCGCAAGATATCTGTCGCGTCTGCGGACATCACAATCGCACGGGCAACAAGTTCTGCGGTGCGTGTGGGATTGCTCTCGGAACTGAAGCAGTCCAGCTCACTACTCACGCGACGAGCACTCTCGACTCGCCCACGGTAGAGAACCACGAAGAGCCTGTGCCCCAAACTCCGCCACCAGCGCCGGAAGCGGCGGATGAGGTTCATCCCTCCGCCGGAACTCCGGCTGGGACGCATCACTATCACCATCACTACCATCACCACTATTTCCAGGGCGGACGTGCCGACGACGCTGCATCGGCTCCTCGGCCTAACGCTCCCGAGAGCGCGCGGGAAGCGGACCGGATGCGAGTGGCTGCGGCTGCGAAGGGCGAACCTATGAGCCGCAGCGAGGCCGCGGTGCGGCGTGTCACGCAGGAATGGGTTTTGGCCTGCAATACGCGGCAACTGGATGAGCTGATCGAACTCTACGCTGCGGACGCACTGGTGCTGCGCTCGAATCTGCCTCCGATTCGCGGCGCGATGGCGGTGCGCGAGTTCTTCCATGCATCGCTCGAAGCCGGACTCGGAGAAGTGGCTGTCGATCCGATGCGCGTGGAAGTCGTTGGAGACATGGCTCACGAAGTGGGACGCTATAGCGCGCTGGTACCGGGAACGGCGGGCAAGCGCCGCGAAGAGCGCGGCAAATATCTTTGGGTCTTCGCCAAGCAGTCGAGCGGAGATTGGAAGCTGGTCTCGGAATGCTGGTCGAGCGATCTGACGCTTTCCAGTGCGGAGTCTGATATCCCGAAGCAGGCTCCTTCAGCGAAGCCGCAGCCGCGGAGAAGCTAGTGGTCAGTGGTCAGTGATCAGTGGCCAGTAAGAACGAGGTCTGATCACTGACCACTGGACGCTGACCACTGCTCCTCTCACTGCTTTACTCCCAACTTTCCCAACTCTCCCCGCAACTGTTCCAGCGTTTGCATCTGAATGGTTCGCATGCCCAGCTTCGCGGCGCATTCCAGGTTCAGGGTGCGGTCGTCGATGAAGCAGCATTCTTCCGGATTGATCTGCGTGATCTCGATCGCGAGACGGTAAATGCCGCTCTCCGGCTTGCGCAGTCCTACGAAGCAGGAGCTGACGAAGAGGCGGAAGATTTCCCGCAAGCCGTACTTCTCGATGCGGTGAAGGTTCAACTCGCGCGACTCGTTGTTGATCGTGCCCATGAAATACTTGCCGGAATCGGCGAGAGCACGCGCGAAGGCGAGAATTTCCGGCGTTGGCTGCGACAGCGAGAACATGTAATTGCGAAACGCGTCGCGGGTGAAGGGACGGTTTCGGTAAAACACAGTGCGGTCCAGATATTCGTCCAGCGAGATCTTGCCGCGCTCAAACGACGAGACCACCATTTCGTGCCGCGAGTGAAACTCTTCTTCGTCGAGACGAAAGTGTTCGAGCGCAGCCATGCGCTCGGTGCGATCCCACGCGTTGGTGAGAAGAACTCCTCCAACGTCCCAGAAGATGGCGTGAATGGTGGGCAAGAATGAGTCCTCCTGGATGCGGACTTAGCTACACGGATTCCGGAAACTCGCCTCGCCGGACGCGTTCGACAAATCGGCTGGCCCATGCTGGGGTCTCAGCCTTGTGAAGGCGCCGCCAGACGACCGGTTTGCCGGATCCTTCCAGCGGGCGAGTTGGGTGCTTCTCCAGCCCATCGTCGTACCACCACGCGCCCTGGAGGACATTCGCGGCCGTTTGCCTCAAGAAGGTAAAGCCGCTATGGTCGCTATGGAGCCATTTGAAGCGTGCGAAAAAGTAGTCGCCAAGCTTCTGCCAGCCGTAGTAATACGCCGTCAAGTCCTCGTTGCCACCATAGCAATATGGGGCGATGAGACGGCCTGCAACCGGCGTGACATACACATTCGAGTTGCTCCCTTCGTTCAGCCATGCTCCTTTGAGTTTTAGGAGCTCAGGCGGGAGGTCGACTGATTCCCGCGGGGACCTAGGTTGTTCGCTCCAGGCGTGTACGATCCCGCCGATCATCTCCTTAAGCTCAGCGAGCTGGACTCCCAGCCCTGTGACTAGACGCACCTGTTCTTCCTTGGTCGGGTCTGGGCCTGAGCCGGTGGTGGCGCCTGCGACGGCGACGGTATCGCGAATGACATCGCGGAGGGGGGCCCCGAGGCTAACGTGTAGCTGGGTACGATCATAGCCAAGGGCCTGCATATCCTTCACGTCAAACGGCAGGCTCGCGAGTTCCTGGGTCACGATTATCAGAGGTTTGCCGAGTGCCATCGCGTAGCCCGCCTCCCACATGACATTGGGGGAGCAGCCGGTGAGATCGGCGACGCAAAACGAGCACTCGCGGAGGGCGGCGAGCAGTCGATCGGTAATGCGGCCTGCAGGCCTTTGCTCATCCAGGCGGCTGCACGTAACTCCGCCGGCAGGCGGGACCGCTTCTACATGGAGCTTTATGGTTGCATAAACGTCGTCGAACCCTTTCGCGAATGGCATGATCACAAAACATTTCACAGTTGCCCAACCTCGGTGCGGGCTGAATAAACTGATCACCCAACACCAAACACACTAAAGGCCGCTTTCACCAAAACACCTAGCACGATCAACGCCAGGGAGGGCACGGCGACAAGATTCGACGCTGAGGTAATTTACTCCAAACGTGCAATAGTTGAAAGAGGCGGGCGACACCGAACGGGTCAAAGTCAACGGACAAGAGTGTCCGACCCACAAGGGCAGGTAAAGCAGGTTCCTCACCGGGCTTTCAGCCTAGTTCGGAATGACATCGCACAAGTGTGTGAGCCGACCTTACAGAACCCCAGCGACACCGGGCCCGATTCCAGCTCCTGCGAAAGTTACGGACGTAACGCGCGAGCCCAGCCATTTTTGTGGCAAGGTAAGTGCAGTGACGAAGCCATATCAGAGCGACTACATCGACTGGGACAAGGGACGCGACGGCTATATCAATTCGCCGACGGCTTACGTTCCCGTCCCGAAGCCTGCTGCAAGTGGCCGACGCTATCTCTTGAGTATTGCCGCGGAAGAACGTTTCGGAAGCCTGATCGCCGCCGGCGGGACCATCTGGGCGGCGTACGTGGCAACGGTAGATTATGCCGGCTTGTGGCGCATGCAAATCATGCCGCCCGGTCCCGTGGAGGTTTGCATCTTGGGGGTTCTGGCATGGCTCCATGCGAAATGGCGGCGCTCCGCGAAGGTCGATTGAAGGCCTGACCTCTCCAGCCTGACCTCTCCAGCCTGACCTCTCCAGAAAGACAAGCTGACTCTCAATTACAACTTTCTGCCAACGACGCACACGGCCAGCATAAATAGGTACATGGCTGAGAGTCCCGCTCCGAGGACGATGGCTTGCGTTAGCCAAAGCCGCTTCTTCAAATACACCGTTTGCTGGTAGATGAAGTTCGGAAAGAGGATAGACGTCCAGTACACAGCCTGGACCGCCGGCGCCTCACGATAGATTTTTGTGAGCACTATGTAGAGAGCGGCTATCACGAGAGCGCTCAATATCGACAGGCGAAAGGCGATCCGCCGTTCGCTCGGCGAAAGTTTTGGCCCGCCGGCAGCGCATCGTTCCAACATTGCAAGTGTCATCGTGTCATCTCCTTTGATTTGTTTCGAACGTGAATTCTGAATTTGCGGGTGCAAATGAGCGTCGATGGCTCCAGCCAACACGTCCAAAACCAAGCCCACCGACGCGCGCTGTCTCGCCAGCACCGCAGCAAATTCCTCACCGTAGCGCTCACGCCACCGCGCGGGATACAGCTGCAGCAGCCAGTTCATGCGTGCGCCAGTCTCCGCTGGCCGGTGCGCGCCACCGCCATCATGGAATCCAGGCGGGCGCGCAGGGAACGTTCGCCCAGGGTGGTGAGCCGGTAGGGGTTGCGGCGGTCGTTATTTTTGCTTTTCAAGGGCTCAATGAGCCCGCGCGCCTCAAGCCGGGCCAGCGCCCCATACAGCGTTCCCGGCCCCAGACGCGTACCGGCAATGGCTTCTATGTCCTCTGTCATGGAATAGCCGTGCCTGGGCCCCTCGGCCAGACTTACCAGGATCAGCAAGGCCGGCTCGGAGAACCGGCCAAAATCCTCCAGCTCGGCATCGTCTTTGGGCTTTCGTATCATAAGTATCGTCCCGCGTAATACGTGATGCGTATTACGTATAGTGATATAGTACGTATGACGTACTATGTTGTCAAGGAAGAAATATCGATCTTTGCAAAATGTTTTCCTGCTGGAGGTTTCAACCGATTGCCCTAGTGTTTGTAGACCGTGGTACCGGGATGGTAGTTGCGCCAATCGAACCAGTAGTCTTTCAGGGCGGGGATGTGCTTCAGGCATTTGCCTTGCGCGGGGCCGGAGGTGGCACAGCCTTGAAAGTTCCACTGGCTAGCGGTAGTAGCGTCGATCAGCGTCCAGTCTTTGGTGTCGCCCTGCAAAAAGAATTCGGCGTCGCGGCCGTCGATGCGGCTTTCGAAGACGCGGAAGGATTTGCCGTCGGGGCCGAGGACTAGAAGGAGCGGCGTGCCGTTGACGCGATCGACGACCGGAGACTGCTTGGCGAAAGTTTCCCAGGGATAGGCGCGGGCGGCGCCGTCGATCGTGAGTCCGATGACCACGTCGCGCGACTTGAGTTCGGTGCCGGGAAAGCTGATGACTACCGGCAACTTGGCAACGTCGGGCTCCCAGTTGGAGTCGTACTCTTTCGTGTATTTGGCGACAGGCGCGAGCACCTGTCCTGTGGGAGTTTCGCTTCTCCACTGGCCGAAGCTGAGTTCGTCGCTGAGGACGAGTTCGAGCGCTGCACCTTGCAGCGGGCCGTAGATGGCCTTGCCGGTGATTTGCTGCCACCAGGTTCCGGTTTCGCGGTCGCGCATGAGGAAGTTCTGGTTGTTGATCCCGGCCAGATAAAAATGCAGCACTCGTCCGTTCACCGTTCGCGTCCACACCAGACCGGTGTGACACAGCGTTCAATAACTGACCGCGATGGGCACGCCTGCGACCACGTCGTTGAGGACGTGATGGTAGGCCATCTGGCTGATGGGATAGGCGCGGGCGTCGTCGCTGACCCGGACGGCCAGGATCATTTCTTTAGTGTCGAGCTTACTTGCGGATTGAGGTACGAACTGAGCGCCCGCGATGGGATGGAACATCCACTCGAAATAATTGAGGCGCGCCATGACGGCGGAGAACGTGACGACCAGCAGAGTCAGCACGAGAAGCGACTTGCGCCACCGGCCTACGGTTCTCCACAGTGCGAAGACGAGGGCGAAACAGGCCAGACCCGCGATCAGAGTCCCCAGCGGAGCGCGCTGGCGAAGCGCCATCGCAACCAGCAACGCGCGGGGCGCTTGGTGACGAAAGGGACGAATGATAAAGGCAGGAATGAAGAACAGGCTAACCGCGGCCAGGGCGCAGAGTAAGAACGTGGTCCAGATCCAGCGCGGCGTTCTACGTTGAGTGTGAACTGGCGACGTGGATAGCGACGATGCGCTCATAGATTGATCGAGTGGCTGATCGAATGATTTTAGTCCGTGATAGTACGGGAATGGATAGTGACGGCGGAATAGTACAAAAGAATGAGGGCCCCGATCCGTGGGTCGGGGCCCTCATTGCTGTGCGTTACTTACGTTAGTTGCTGCGCGCGACCTGGTTCTGGCGGTAGCTTAGGTTATCCACGTTGCGGAACATGGGCGTTCCGGGCGGCAGGTTCGACGGTACGGTGAACAACGGGTCGAAGGTGTATTGCCGGTCCGGAGGGTTGTAGACCAGGTTGCAGCATTTGAAGGTTCCGGTGGCATAGGTGTTCCAGTAGAGGCTGACCAGGGAGCCCTTGTAATAGAGCGCCTGCTGGGCACCTGCAGCCGGAACGCCGCCCCAATCCTCGAGGAAGCGGAGGAAGTTGTGAATGCCGCCGTCCATACCGAAAGCAAACTCGGGAGTCTGGGCGACGTTGGTGAAGGCGATGGTCTTTCCTCCGGCGACCGCGACGCGGTAATAGGAGGTAACCGCAATCCGGTTGGGGGTGACAGCGGGAACGCTCTGGCCGCCCGTATTAATGGGGTTCTGCAAGCTGCCATTGAATTGATTCGCGTTGGCGAGGAAGGCATTGGAAATGCCGGCATCCTGCCAGTTGTTGGAGAGCATGGATACGGCGTCGGCGATCACGGATGCGGCTGCGTGAATCGGTTCTGGGTTGGCCGGGTTCGTCCAAGTGGCGTCAAAGTTCAGGTTGCCCGGAGTGCATGGGTTCGGGACGGCGGCAACTGCGGCGGGGCAGTTCGAGTTGTAGTTGCCCTGAATATAAACCGGATTCTCCGAGGCGACCGTAAAGCCGCCGCAAGCGGTTGGGTTGGCTGCGGTTTGGGTGCAGTTGTTAGTCGCGTTGCCCGGCGGCATGGTGGGCAGATTGCCCAGCGATCCGTCCACAAGTTTGAGCCCGTGGCGCGCGCCGGTTACGCGATTGGCGCGGCCATAGGTGAAGGTGTTGATGCGGTGAGCGAAAGGATTGGGCGGATTGGTGACGTCGGTATCGGTCGTGGTCTGCGTGCCAAAGGCATCGCCCACGGTTTTGACGCCATACTTGGTGACGGCGCCGTCATTCCACATTTCGACGTCTTCGGGAGAGACGCCGTTGTAGTTCACAGGTTCGAGATTTCCATTGGGCGCGAAGGGTGCTCCGCCGGCATAGTTGACCGTGTCTTCGAATCCGTAGGCGCCGAGCAGGATGTTGCTCGGGTTGTGCGCGGCGACAGGGTCGTACTGCATGCCGCGGCGGTCTGAGAAGTAGAGGACATACCCGTTCTGGGTGACAAAGTCCACATTGGTTCCCGTGGTGCCGGTGAGTCCCCTGAGCCAGTTCTTGAGGTTGCCCACGTCGAGTTCAACGGCGTTCATGACCCCGTTCGGAGTGCCGGTAGTCTGAGCGAAAGTGCCGGCGACGTCGTTGTTTTCGCCCTCACGGGTATCGTATAAGTTGATGGGATACCAGTTGTACTGCGAGTTCAGGCCGAAATAAGTGGTGGGGCTGGTGGTGACTGATGGTCCGGCGACGGAAGCGAAAGTTTTCGAATCCGTGGCGTTGACGGTGCCGTCGCCGTTGCGGTCCGCAGTCATCTGGAAATAGAGGATCGCGTTCCTGTGATCGGTGAGAATGTTATATCCCGTAGCTCCGAGCGAATTAGAAGCTTGCTGCACCGCGGAGGTTCCGGGGGCAGTGGGTACCTGCACGCCGCGGGCGAAGCCGAGCGTCAGCCACTCCTTGGTGACACCGTGCCACAGGCCGTCGGCGGTCCACTTGGCTTCCACCAGGAGCCAGCCGTTGATGAGAGGCCACTCGGCCAGGGTCGGATTGTGCGTGGCGGTTGCGGTTCCGGGAACCCACTGCGGCCAAATGAAACTGGCGTCGCCATTGGTGCACGGGTTGCCGACGGAGCCGCCACCGGTGGTTCCGCACGCGGCTTCACCGAAGTAGTAGGTGTTGCCGTTGACGATGATTCCGCTCTGCGCTCCACCGGTTGTTAGGAACGGCCCAGGTACGTTGGCAAATTCACCGGGCGGTACTGCGCTGGCGAGCTCCACATCCTGGGTCAGGTCTCCGTTCCAACCGGGCAGGTGCAGATCAGCTTGTTTATCGCTGAGCAGGACGCGAATCTGAGCCACGTTCGCCAGACGAGATCCACCCAGCAAACCGGTCGTGGATTCGCCCGGCGGCGGACGGCGGATGATCTCGAACGGGTGCGTCGTGCCATTCACGAACGGCAGCGACAGATTGCTCGCACCGGTGCCGTTGGGGCCATTGGTGGTCCCGGGCGGGGTACCGTTTCCGTCAATGATGTAACCCTGATACGGCACGCCAAGTGAGACGTTGTACCAGGCGGCAACCTGCCCCGAGGCGTGACCGCCAGAGACGCTGCCGTTTGTGATGCCCAGAGCCGTGGTGGAAATATCAACGCACGTGGCGCTCGGCACTGCGGCTGCGACGTTGGCCATTTGCGCATTGCAACCGCCGCTGGTGGTTGGAATCATGACAGTGCCGCCGTTGTTGTTGCCAGCGGAAGGGACGCCGTTATCCATCTGTTGGCGGATGACGTTGCCGAAGGCAGCGATCTTGTCTCCAAAAACCAGGTTAGCGCCATTGGCGACGCCAAGGTAAAGGTCACCGTTGGTGTGCACGCGGCCGGCAAAGCCCAGGTCAGGACTACGGCCAAAGAAACAATCGCCATCGCAAAACACGCCAAACTGAAACACGGGAATCA
The DNA here is from genome assembly GCA_035568115.1 of Candidatus Acidiferrum sp. Taxonomy (GTDB): domain Bacteria; phylum Acidobacteriota; class Terriglobia; order Terriglobales; family Acidobacteriaceae; genus Sulfotelmatobacter. The sequence goes on along the minus strand of DATMOP010000030.1, from coordinate 11,879 downwards.
ACGCGACTTCGGCGGTGCGGGTCATGCTGACGGTTTCGCCGTTAAAGCGTTGGGCAGAGGCGTTGAGGGTGACGGGAATAATTTGCGCGTAAAGGCCGGCGTCAGGACCGGACTGAATTGGACCCCACACTGGAGGAGGAAGCGGCACAGAGCAGGGATTTGCCACTCCAGGATTCACTGGAGTTACGTTGTAGGCCGCGTAGGTAACGGTCGGATCCCAAGTGGGAAGATTTGAGCTCACGGCGCAGATTTGTCCAGACGTGGGCGCCTGAATGCTCTTGAAGGTGTTGGCCAAGTCGGAAGTCTGCTTCTCGATGGCGCCTTCGGTTGCCCGATAGGTGTAGTTGTTGCTGAGATCAGCGGCGCCGACCTTCTGCTCGGTATTCACCATCATGAGCAGAGAGACCGCGAGTCCCGTCAACATCAACATCAACAAGAGGGACGCGATAAGCGTGAATCCTCGTGAATCATGTTTGGCGCTACGCATCGTATTTCTCCTCATTTCCTAACCAGTTCCTTTTTTCTGTCCGCGTGAGACGCATATCAATAGGCCGAGCCTGAAATCGGGTACTCCTGCTGCGAAGTCAAGTTGCGGGCGGCGATCGAGGTCTGGAGATCAAGACCCTGATAGCCGCCGTAGGTCGACTGCTGGCTGCGCATGCTCATGTGGACGATGTTGACTTTGGTGATCATGCCCGGATTGGTACCGGCAGGCAGAGTAGCTTGATTGGCCTGAACGACTCCGGCGTTGTAGACGTCATAGCTGAACTTGAGGTAAACCACGTTCTCCGCCACGGGAGCGGGAAGCTTGCCGCTCTGGATCCGCATCAGGCGCGGAGTGACGCCATCGGAGGGAGAAATATCCAGATAGTAGGTAACGGCCGTCAGGCGAACTGCGGACGGTGTGGCCCCAGCGCCAACGGCGAACTGCTTCAGATTGCCGGTGCCCGGGCCAGGCTGGTTAATATGTCCCGGATCCGTGGCAGCGAAGGTGACCGTGTAGCAGGCGGTATTCGTGCCAGTTGGCGGGCACGTAGCTACGTTCGCGGTTATGACACCGACGGCATTGGTGCCAAACATGATCATGTCGCCGATTTGCAAGCCCACTGGATTGCCAACGGCGTTGAAGGTCAAAGGCGCAGGAGCGCTGCCGGCTGGCTGGGTTACGCAGGTCCCAGGCAAGGTGGCAGGCAACTGAAACGTCACGATAGTGCCGGTTGCGTCGATGGTCCCGGTATAGCAATTCAGGGCCAGATTGGCATCGGCATAGATGACCGTAAGAATGTCAGAAGGGCCCTGGCCGGCGTTGATCGTGATTCCAAGGTTGGGACCGGGAATGATGGAATAGAGAAAAGGAGCGCCGGACGACAGAGGGTAAGCCACCGGCGCTCCGTTGATGTAGTTGCAAGTGACGAGACCGCTGCAGGGGTATACGGGTCTGGTGGCGGTGTTAGGCAAGCCAACGGCGCTGGTAGAAATACCTTGCTGGCCCAGAGCTCCGGCACCGGCCATGCTGACGTCGCGTTGCAGGATGCTGCCGGCGGCACGAAAATCCTGCTGAAGTTCGGCCCGTTGCGATGTCACCCAGGATGCCTTGACGCCCCGGCTGAACACCTGGGTGGCGACGACCAGGAGGATAGCTCCGATAAAAGCTGAGATCATGAGCTCGAGCAGTGTGAAGCCCCGACTCGAATTGTGTGCGCGCCGCATGAATCCCTTTCTAGTGGTACGACGAAATGTATTCGTTAAGCACATAGGTTCTGAGATGGCCAGTGTTAGGAACTGTGTATTGAACCGTGATGGTGACGGAACTTAAAGTCTGGATGGGATTGCCGGAGCCATCCAGAAGTGGAGCGATGGCGATGGTACGGGTGTAGTTGTTGAGAGACACAATCACGTCGTCGGCGGTACCCAAAATGCCGTCGGGACCTGATTCGCTCAGGCACTGGACGCCAGCATTAGGGCAAACCGCTCCAGCCGCGGTGAGACAATTCACGTCGTCGGCAGTGTCGAGAATGCCATCGGGCCCGGGGCACTTCAAAGACTGCGAGTTGGCGAGGAAGATTCCTGGAGGAACAGCGGTGGTGTTAGCGATCGATCCGAAACCCAACTGCGAAGTGTTGCGTGCGTTGAAGATGCTTTCCATGGCCTCAGACGCCACTTGCCGGGCGATCAAGTCTTCCTGCGAGGTCTGATTGGCGGCCATGGTGATGCCGATAGTGGCCAGCACAGCCAGCAAACCGATGGTGAGTATCACCATGGAGATCATGACTTCAATAAGCGAGAAGCCGAACTGACGTGGCTGCCGCTGTGATGAAGAGTGGATAGTGTTCACATTTGCCTCCAAGTCCATACGCCCGCAACCTGGACCAGCTGCCATCCCCGGACGCGGCCGGTGTATCCCCACAACGAGACGGCGCGGCAGGTTGGAAGTTGCCCGGGTATTCCGAGGTAAACCACTCCGTTGTTAATGTTGCCTCCGTTGGGTCCGTTATCCTGCGCGGAGCCATCGGGATAGAAGTAGATGAGGTTGCTGCCGCCTCCACCGCTTGGGGGTTGATCAAAATCGAAGGCGCTGGCGGCGGTGCCAAAGCCGTCGGGCGTGGTAGGCGCTACGACGTTGGAATTGGGGATACCTGGTTCGATGTGAAAGGTGACATCCGGCGGTAACGTGGCCGTGAACAAAACGGGAGCGGCGACGGTGTCTTGCGTCACGGTGATTGTACCGGGAGCGGTGAAGGTGACGACGTAAATGCGCATGTCAGCGGCGGCCGTGTCGTGAGCCTTTCGCAATGCCATCAACGTGAGATTGTAGGCATCGTTGACATGCTGCTGTTTGAACACGGGCTGGAGAGCAAAAATGGTCACCGCGCTTAGGATCATGGAAATGGCGAGTGCGATTGACAGCTCCAGCAGAGAGAATCCGTTTTGTTTGCGCGATGCCATAGGTCCTTGTTGCAGAGAGCCGGTCTCGTAAAGCCTGTCGTTCGATTCCGAATGTCCGCTATGCAAATTACTGAGCCCAAAGCTAGTGCCGCTAACGGGCAGCACGGCCAGCCCCGCGTTCTGCAGTGCCGGCATTCTTCATCGTAGGGAGGGGGGAAGGAAGCGTCAAAGCACCACAGTGCAACGGAAGACTATTGGTCTTTTGTAATGAGGATGGTGACTGAGGTCACCGGGATTGACGCCAGTGGAGTTAACGAACATCGAAGGCGCGCAGGGACAGGGGAAATGACAAAGGTAACTTGTGGGAGGAACGGGCGTGACTCTAGGATTACAGGCAGGTATGAATCTCACATCGCTGCTGGTCTGCGCCGACGAGGCTGCGGTTCAAGAACTGCGCCGCGTTCTGGAAGAGCTGAATATTCAGGTGGAGTTGTGCGCGGATCCCGTACGCGCGGCAGTGAGGCTGGCGCAAGAACGGTTTGACTTGATCATTCTTGACTGCAAGAAGCAGTCGGATGCGATTGGCTTGTTGCAGGAAAGCCGCTCTTCTCGCGTGAACGGAACCTCGCTGGCGGTGGTTGTGGTGGAGGGTCAGGAAAGTATCCGCGAAATGTTTGCGCTTGGCGTGAACTTCGTGCTGTATAAGCCGGTGTCTTATGAGCGGGTGTTAAGCACACTGCGAGCTGCTCAAGCCGTGTTGTTCCGGGATAAACGGCGCAAGGCGCGGGCCACGGTGCACACCCAGGCAACCATTGACTATGCCGGGGTGGAGCGCGACAAAGCGACCCTGGTGGATCTTGCGGAAGATGGCATGGCGGTAAATTTCGGCAAGAGGCTTCCGCCAACCTGCAAAGTTTATTTTCAATTTCAACTGCCGGGACAAACCGCGACCGTGCGGCTTTCGGGCGTGGTGATGTGGCAGGACTGGAACGGGCGCGCGGGTGTGCAGTTTGTAGATGTTCCGAAAACTTCGCGGCGCATTGTGAGCGAGTGGTTGCAGAGCAATCTGGCCGATGCTCCGAAGCGGGAACTGGCTGAAGAAGCTGTGCAAGTGGAGCACTCCATTCGGCCCAGCGAAAGTGCGATTGAGGCGGACCGCCAGCAAGCGGGCAAAGACTCCGCAGCGAAGCAGGAAGTTAAGGATCACAATCGCGATGCGGTCGCTCGACTGCGTTCGGAACCGAACAACCGCCGCGGACAGACGCGATATGCGTGCCGATTGGGCGCGGAAGTGTATCAGCAGGGAAGTTCGGTGCGGAACTACTGCCATCTGAGTGATCTGAGTCCGGGCGGGTGCTATCTGGAAATGCCGCTGGCTTTTCCGGCGGGAACTCCGATTGAGATCACGGTGCGCACGCAGGAGATGAAGTTGCGCTTGAGTGGACTGGTGAAAGCCTCGCATCCTGGCTACGGGATGGGAGTGTCGTTCAAGTTGAACACCAAGGACGAACGGCATGGTGTGCAGCAGTTGATGGATTTTGTGGCGGCTACGGCGGAGAGTTCTTAGAGGCTGTTGCTAGTACCTAGTGCCCAGCTCTCAGCTCTCAGGCGGGGATGCAATCGTCCTCACTGTGGATTTCTCATTCAAAATAAATGTTGGCTCACGCTGCCGAAATCGGGGCGGCTTTGCAAAAGTGCCGGATTCCGGATCGAATTTATTTTTTCTGATCCGACTGGAAGCCTTGTCCAGCGCGGGTTTTGCAAAAGTGGACCTCGCAAAATATGGTTTTCAAAGAACTTAGATATCAAAATCTTGAGTACAAAGAACTTAGCATGGCATGATTCAGTCTCTCTGGACCGTCAGTGCCTCGACCATGATCGCGCAAGTTCGATGGTGGGCACAAGGTCAGATGTCACACGAGGGCTGTGGAAATATTTGGGCGCGGTTCTCAGCATTGATTCCGCCGCGTGAACGGACAGTCAAAGTCCCCGCCCGAGCAAAGCTTGGACGGGCCACCTCGGAGAAACACGGCCCGGGAATTGAATGTTGCTAATTATGTTCCACGAACTCGTGGGGATTGCCCAGCGAATCGAAGTAGTAGCCGGCAATTTTTCCGTTGCCGCTGACGCACCACGGGTATGTTCCTTGGGAGCCGGCGCTGGGATCTTTGAAAAAGCTGAGCACGCCGGTGGTTGTCATCTGCCAACCTTTTCGAGTGTTGGAGTTAGTGACTTTGTAAGTCCCTGCAACGTCGCCGTTGTCCTCAATTCCCGCGGTCCAGATATATCCTGTGATGTTGAAGGTTGTAAAATTGCCGTACTGGTCTCGGAAGAACGGTTGGGCGGTTCCGGCGGAATAATAGTATCCAGTAATCTGACCACTGAGGTTGATTCCCGTCACGAACGTCTCCGCCGAGTTAGGTACGACGAACGATGTGATATTGCCCGCCGTGTCCCTAACGTATCCCGAGGGAATGTCGAAAGGGCTACCGCTCGCTTGATAGCTCCCAGCGACTTCCCCGTTCTGATTGAGAACGGCGCTCGTCACGTTTGCTCCCCCGGGTATATCGAACGTTGTATAGTTCCCGGATGCGTCCCTAAGGAATCCGTGCTCCACAGAACTCGAATCCCAAAAAACCCCGGCGATCTCCCCTGAATCATTTATAGAGAGCGCTTCGGTTCCTTGGCTACTCGCAGTTCCAGCTCCAGGCGCGTCCAGCGCGGTGTACTTCGGGTTGCGAAGGAAACCATGCCGCCCGGTCGCGTCGTAGAAGTAGCCAACGATCCATCCAGAGTCGTTGATGCTCATCGGGTACGTTCCGGAAACCTTAGAGGCTAAAACTGAAAAGGTTGTAACTGCCCCGCTGGGCTGATACAGGAAGCCGTAGTAGGTGCCCGAAGTGGTGGTGTAGTAACCCGTCACCGTACCCCACTTGTTGATCCCCTGCGGGATGCCAGCGCCTTTCGCCCCGGGTATGTCGAAGGTTACGTATGTGCCGGCGCTGCTGCGCAAGGGCAGCGCAAGTGAGAAACAAATCAGCGCGGCTGCGGAGAGAGCGAGACGTTGATGCATGGGATTCTCCTTCTGCTGTTTTGGCTAGGGGGATTAGCCGAGAGGACCGGTCGGTGATTCCGAGCAGTGAGTATACGCGGATGGGCTGGCGTCGTGCAAGATGAAAGCCGACTCGCGCAGAAATTCGTAGGGGCCGCAAGTCTCTACCAAGCATGTGAGCCAGAGTTCAAGGCTCCAAAAGCCCCAATGGATAAATCGGGCTGGTGCTGGTCGAGCTTGTCGATGCTAAAGTCGCTTGCGACGCGCCCCCAACAGTCGTGAGGACCACGAGTTCATTGAGGACGGGCGCAGTTGAATTGTTCGTAATTTCGGCTAGCAATGCATTCTGCTGGAGGTCCAACCCGTTGGAGGTACTCGAACTTACTATCGTGGTGACCGGCCTCGCGATCTGAGTCCGCGCCAATGGACACCAAGCGCTGGCACTGGCGACAAGGAATAAGAGGAAGAATGGTATCCGCTTCGGATACACTGGTGGAATCATGGCTGCCTCCCTGCACATCCCAACTGTAGATTCTTGGTGAGGAGCCGAATTTACGCTTCAACTTTTCCGCTGTCAACAAGAAACAGCGATGGCTTTCCTGAAGTAGTCGAGCGACATTCGCAGGCCTTCTTCCAGTTGAATCTTTGGTTCCCAACCTAGCAGGCTGCGGGCTTTGGTGATGTCGGGCCGCCGCTGTTTGGGGTCGTCTTGGGGGAGGGGTTCGTAGGCGATTTTACTTTTCGATCCGATCACTTTGATCACTTGCTGGGCGCATTCGAGAATTGTGAATTCGTTGGGGTTGCCGATGTTGACCGGGAGATGCTCGTCCGATTTTGCTAAGCGGATGAAGCCGTCGATTTCGTCGCTGACGAAGCAGAAGCTGCGGGTCTGGCTGCCGGTGCCGTAGACGGTGAGGGGTTCGCCGCGCAGGGCCTGCTTCATGAAGTTGGGAACGACGCGTCCGTCGTTGAGTTGCATGCGGGGGCCGTAGGTGTTGAAGATTCGCGCGATGCGCGTGTCGACTTTGTGATAGCGGTGATAGGCCATGGTGACGGATTCGGTGAAGCGCTTGGCTTCGTCGTAGACGGAGCGTGGGCCGATCGAATTCACGTTGCCCCAGTAGGTTTCTTTTTGCGGATGCGCGAGCGGGTCGCCGTAGCATTCTGAAGTGGAGGAGACGAGATACTTGGCGTTGTATTTGAGCGCGACTTCGAGGGCGTTGAAGGTTCCGAGCGATCCGACTCGCAGCGTGGGAATGCCGTGGACGGTGTAGTCGACGGGGCTGGCGGGGCTGGCGAAATGGAAGATGTAATTGACGTGGCCGACGTCGAAGGGTTCGCAAATGTCTTTTTCGACTAGTTCAAATCGAGAATCATTCGAGAGGTGAGCGAGATTTGTGCGGCGGCCGGTTAGCAGGTTGTCGACGACGACCACTCTCCAGCCTTCGCCGAGCAGGGCATCGCAGAGATGAGATCCCAGGAAACCGGCGCCACCGGTGACCAGGGCGCGTTGAGGGCTCATGCTTGCTGGGCGCCGTTCTTCATCGCCTTCAAGGCGGCGGGCGCGGTTTCGGGATGCGAGGCGGCGCGTCCTACGCTGTAGTAAGTGAAGCCGTTGGCTGCCATCACTTCGGGATCATACAGGTTGCGGCCGTCGATCACGATTGGATATTTGAGTTCCTGATTGAGGCGGCGAAGATCGAGGTTGGCAAATTCTTCCCACTCGGTAAGGATCAGTAGGGCATCGCCGCCGTGGGCGGCTTCGTAGGCGGAGCCCGCGAACTTTATGCCGGAGTTCATGACTTCCTGGGCGCGCTCCATAGCCGCGGGATCGTAGGCGGTGATCTTGCAGCCTTCCTGCAACAAAGCCTGCACAATAAGAATGGCGGGGGACTCGCGAATGTCGTCGGTGCCGCCTTTGAAGGCGAGGCCGAGGACTCCGAGGTGCTTGCCCCGGAGAGTCCAGAGGGCGCTGCGGACTTTGCGGAGGAAACGGTCGCGCTGGTCTTCGTTGATGCGCATGACTTCGTCGAGCAGGCGGAAGTCGTATCCGGACTCGCGGGCGACGGACCGGAAGGCCATCACGTCTTTGGGAAAACAAGACCCGCCGTAGCCGATGCCGGGATTCAAGAAGCGCGGGCCGATGCGAGAGTCGGATCCGATGCCGTGCGTGACCTGATTCACATCCGCGCCAACCGTTTCGCAGATGGAGGCGACCGCGTTGATGAAAGAAATCTTCATGGCGAGGAAGGCGTTGGAGGCGTGCTTGATCATCTCCGCACTCTTGGTGCTGGTCACGATGATGGGAGCGGGGATGGAGGTGCGGTCGGGTTGCGGAATGGCATCCGGATGCTTGTAGTAATCGCCGCTGGTGAGCGGGGCGTAGATTTCGCGCAGCACTGTGGCGGCGCGCTCGGAGTCGCAGCCGACGAGGATGCGGTCGGGGAAAAGGAAGTCGGTGACGGCGGTGCCTTCGCGCAGGAACTCAGGATTGGAGGCGACGTCGAAGGAATCGGGATCGGCGCCGTTGCGCAGGATAATTTTGCGAACCCACTCGCTGGTGTAGACCGGGACCGTGCTCTTTTCGACGACGACTTTGTATCCGTTGATGGCGCCGGAAATCTCGCGAGCGACCATTTCGACGTAAGAGAGGTCGGCGTCTCCACGATCGGTGGGAGGAGTGCCAACGGCAACAAAAATTGCGGCGCTGGCACGCACGGCTTCCTGCAAATCGGCGGAGAATTCGAGGCGATGGCCGCGGTGACGGTTCAACAATTCGGGGAGGAAGTTTTCGTGGATGGGGACTTGTCCGTCTTTCAAGGCGGCGAGCTTGCGTTCGTCGTTGTCAACGAGAATGACGTCGTGGCCGAGGTCGGCGAAACAGGCGCCAGCGACTAATCCTACGTATCCGGAACCGACGACAGCGATCCGCATGTTCAGACTCCAGGAAGTGACGGTTGTGGAATGGTCGGGGTCTTAACTCGTCGCAAGATTTGTTGATTCTAGCATTTCTCGTTGCCAGTGGATTGAGCCCGTGACGGTAGATCGACTAGTTTTCTTTTGCTTCTGTCGTTTTGGGAAGGGAAGGAGGAAAAGCTGGAATCGCGCAGAGCGCGGAGAAAGGCCACGGGGGTCGCGGAGAAGCCAAAGATTGAATGCATATTGACAACCTCTGCATTTGGGGCGAAACTCCGCTACAGAAGAAGAGACTCAACCTGAGCCTGGTTGCATGCCTGATCGCCCCATCCCCGAACCCAAGTCTTCCCCCGTGCAGAGTATGAGCGCGGGGTCTGAATCCGATCTGGGCGAACTGGCCGCATTGTTTGCGGCGCACAGCGGCGGGAGTTTCTCGGCGGAGGTTTCGGCGGATCTGGCACTGGAGATTGTGCTGAATGAAATTGTTGAGGAGGCTTGCCTGGCCACCGGGGCGAGCGGCGCAGCGATTATTCTGGAGCGGGATGGCGAGATGGTGTGCCGTGCCAGCAGCGGTGTCAACGCTCCACAGTTTGGCGCGCGATTGGAGAGCGAGTCCGGCCTGACGGCGGCATGCATCAAGACCCGGCAAGTGCAGCGTTGCGAGGATGCTCTGACTGACCCGCGCGCCGATGCGGAGGCTTCGCGGAGTTTGGGAGTGCGGTCGGTGCTGATTTTTCCACTGCTGCGGAATGGCGGGCTGGCGGGTCTGCTGGAAGTTTTTTCGTCGCGGGCCGGGGCTTTTGGAGAGCGGGACGAACTCACGGTGCAAGGGCTGGCGCGGCGCATACTGAAGAATCTGGAGCGGGCCAGCGAAACCTTGTCGATGTCGAGCATTATTGCCGCTGGTGGTGTGCAGATTCCCGCGGCAAAGTTGGATCCACCTGTCGTGGTGAATGGCGCGGAAGAATCAAGGGCCGACTCGGTGACAAATCTGAATAAAGAACAAGAGGATGACGTTACCGCAGAGACTCTTGAGCGAAGTCCGCGAGCTGGAGTTGACGTGGTGACCTTTGGACTTGGCGCAGCGGTTGTGGTTTGCGCGGTGTTGCTTACGACTCTGGTGGTTTTACGTGTTTCGCGAAAGACAGCGGATGTTCGTGGACCAGGAATGAAGTCAGCCTCGACTGTAGCCGTCGAACAAAACAGAGCTGTGCCTTCCGGAGCCGCACAGGTGGCCGGCGAGCTTGCTAGCAGTGCGGCTTCTTCGCCCCCATCGGCCAAGGCAGGGAACTCGACGGCCGCGGTCGAAAAGAAGAACGCAGCGGAGCCGGAGGCGGGTGAGGTTCGGTCGAAGGAATCTCTGCCTCCGGAAGGGGGCTTGCTGGTTTATGAAAATGGGAGGGAAGTTTTCCGCATGCCACCGGCTGTGCAGGGGAATTCGGCGAGTACAAACAACAGCAGAGTGCAGCGGGCTGCGGAGGTGGAACCGGCTGGAATGGTCGAGATCTCTCCGGCGGCGGCAGAAGGCAGTCTGCTGCATCGCGTGGAACCGGAATATCCAGAGGAAGCCCGGCAACAGCGGATTCAAGGAGCAGTTGCGCTGGATGTGCGCATCGGCCGCGACGGCGCGGTGCAAGACGTGAAGGTGGTCAGCGGGCATCGCTTGTTGGCCGACGCCGCGATTGCCGCAGTGAAACAGTGGAGGTTCAAGCCCCGTATGGAAGCCGGGCGTCCGGTCGAGATGCAAACTAGAGTTACGCTCAACTTCAGGATGCCGGGTTAATTCGGACCTCGGCGAATCTCGGGGGCCGAAGCCTCTGTCAGTAGCGGTTTGGGCGGCACGACCGAAGCCGTGCCTTCCCGAACCTATCTTCTCAAGCTGTTTCTAACTGCCTTCCAAGAACCATTCGAGACTTCCCGACTTTACAACGAGCTCAGGAAAGCCAACAAGTTGCCCTCGTCGGTGGTATTCAGGTTTTCGTAGTTCGTGAGAACGACGGACGCTTCGCCGCCATGCCGGCGGATCGCGGCATCGGTGGTGGTCGATGTATTGTCATGCATCAAGCCACCGGACTTTGCGAGGATATTGGAGAGGCCCCACAACGGCGCGGTCCTCCACATGGTGAGAGACGCCTGGCCCGTATTATTTGGCTGGAAGGGAATGCCGCCGGAATCTCCGAGCCCCATATCGTGGAGGAGGAAATCCGAGTAGGGAGTGAACGCGACGTTGCTGAGAGAATTGATGACTTGTGTCTGCCTTCCTTGAGTTTGATTCAACGTAACGTTGCCTCGAGTGGTGAAATTCACGATATGGCAGACACTGCATCCAATATTGTTGAATACGGCGAACCCAGCCTGGGTCTGCGAATTGGGCGGTTGCGGCGGTATCGGAGCCAGCAGTTCGAGAAATTGAGTCATCTTGATCATGTTGGTCTGGCTGACGTCCTGGGGAGCGTTGGGGTCAGATTGGCAGGCGCTCGGATAAGGCAAGCCTTGGGGCAGATGTTCATTGGGGTTGAACTGACTGGGGATTCCGAATGGGCCGGAGTTAGTGGTGATGCCCAGCTCGTTGAATTCGGCGTGAGCGTTGAACTGGAACAGAGTTACCTCGTTCAGCTTCTGGCCGAATTTTCCGGGACGGATGACTCCGTTTTCGTCCGGCACCATGTTGGCGATGCCCGTGATGCCGTAGGGCTTGCCGATGCCGACATTGGCCAGGATGGCGGAGTCAGGAATGTTATCGATCAACCCTAATCCGAAGAGTTGTGGCGATCGCACTTGACTAACGACGGTCGCATCGGTGGGCACGACTTCATGAGGCAAGTTTTGCGCGGTACCTCCGCCGGATACGGCCAAGCCCGAAGTCGTGGCGGTGTAGGTGAAGGTGGTTGATGAAGGGATTTTGGTGATGGGGAAGACCCCGTTGTAGCCGGAGACACCCACATTTTGGATCTGCGCCATTTGCCCAACGGCAAATAAGTGGTTCGCAGTTGTGGTGATGGTCACCGTGGTTCCGGACTCGGTG
>DATMOP010000029.1:0-5778 GCA_035568115.1 Candidatus Acidiferrum sp. | reverse complement strand
AACGGGCTGAGCCGGTTAGGGTGACACCGATGAACAGAAGGGCAGAAAAAGACGCACTTCATGCGCCGACCGAGAAGTGTGTCCGAGTTTTGGTAGAAAAGAACAGAAAACACTCTTGACACGGCCGGCGTCGTTAGAGATGTGGCGTTAACCAGGACCTTGCGTTATGATTCGTGTCAAATCGAGTCATCCATCAGGTATGTCAAGGACATGGGAGGGGCGCCGCAGCATGACCATATTCATTACTATTCTTAAAGCTGGCACAGCACCCCGTCCGTGTCCTTCGCTCATTTCACCTCGACTTTCATGCGCATCCAGGGGTGGATGCAGCACTGAAACAGGTGTTCGCCCTTCGACAGGCCGACGAATTGCTGCTGGCTGCCCTGCAGAATGCGAGTCTTGGCCACGGCCACGCTCGAGAAGCCGGCCGAACATTCCGGGACGGCCGCTTCGCCGCCATTGAGAGGCCCGATGAACCCTCCGCCGAACTTGGCCACTTCGGTAAAAGTATGCGGTTCGCCGCCCGAGTTGACCACGCTGACGATGGTCCCTTCTTTCACGTTCATGCTGTCCGGCTCGAAATCCCACTTGGGATCCGGGTGTCCGGCGGCCGCGTCGGCGAACAAGGTGGAGAACGTCGTGGACGCGCCAACGGCGACGTTCTTGCAGAAATCGGGTCCAGCCGCCGTCGGGGCATTGAAGGTGGCTGGATCGCATTCATCGAGGGCTACAACCTGAGCCACGCTCGGGGCCTTTTCTATTTCCCAACCGCCGGCGAGCATCAGGCTGCTGATTAGCAAACCCATCGCAAGTTTCATCATTTGTGTATCCTTTCGGTTAAAGAGTTGACCCGGGAAGGTGGGCGGCGTCCGGGAAATTGCACGGCCCTCCGTTGCTGGATCTCGCAAAACTAGTGCGACTCTCGCCCTGGCTCAGAAAAACGTCAATCCTTGCGAGCTCCAATGCACCCCAAAGTTTTCTCCATTGGGAAGCTACTGAAATCACTACACTTTCCTGCGAGGCCTGTGCCTTTTCGCTCATCAGCAACTGTGCTAGGCTTTGCCAAGTTCCGACGGAAAGCGGTATGCCCTCTACTGATGACTCGCCTGCCCGTGTGCTCTGCTTCGACGTTTTCGAGCTAGATGTCCGCGCTGGCGAACTGCGCAAAAACGGCGCAAAGCTGCGGCTGCAAGGCCAGCCGTTACAGGTTCTGGAAGTCCTGCTTCGCGGTTCGGGCGATCTGGTCACCCGTGAGGACCTGCATTCCCGAATCTGGCCAGGCGATACCTTCGTCGATTTCGACCACGGTCTGCACAACGCCATTGCCCGCCTGAGAGAAGCGCTGGGCGACTCCGCCGACGAGCCTAAGTTCATTGAGACGCTGCCCCGCCGTGGCTACCGGTTCCTCGCGCCGGTCACAGCCGGAAATGAAAATGGGGCCGGCCCAAAACCAGACAGCCAGCGCTCCCACAATCTGCCGCTCCAGAGAACGCCACTGATCGGGCGGCGCGCGGAACGCTCGGCGCTGCAGCCTCTTTTGCTCGATCCTGAAATCCGGCTGATCACCCTCACGGGCCCTGGCGGAACAGGCAAGACCAGGCTCGCGGTGCAGGCGGCCGCGGATGTGCTGAACCGCTTTCCTGCGGGTGTCCGCTTCGTCAACCTCGCGCCGTTGTCGGATCCAAGACTGGTCGCCTCCGCGATTGCCCAGGTTCTGGGAGTTCGCGAAACGCCCGGCCTTGCCCTGATCGACGTGCTTAAGGAAAAACTGGCGAGCGCCGGCCCGATGCTGCTGGTGCTCGACAATTTCGAACAGGTGGTAGCCGCAGCCCCGGGCATTCTGGAAATTCTGGATGCGTGTCCCGCCGTTAAGGCGATGGCGACCAGCCGGACCCTTCTCCGCGTCTATGGCGAGCACGAGTTCCCGGTTCCGCCGCTGCCCCTTCCGGAAGCCGATCCCGCGTTATCGCCCGGCCGGTTGCTCGATTTTCCATCCATCGCGCTGTTCGTCCAGCGTGCCAAGGCTGTAAAGCCCGATTTCGGCCTGACCGCGCATAATGCCGACGCCGTCGTCCAGATCTGCCAGAGATTGGACGGTCTGCCGCTGGCGATCGAGCTGGCGGCGGCGCGCATCAGGGTTCTGCCTCCCTCCGGCCTTTTGGCCCGAATCGCCAGCAGGCTGGAACTGCTGACCGGCGGGGCTCATGACCTCCCCGAGCGGCAGCGCACCTTGCGGCGCACGATTGACTGGAGTCACGACCTGTTGACGCCTTCCGAGCAGAAGCTCTTCCGCCGGCTTTCTGTCTTTGTGGGAGGATGCACCCTCGAAGCGGTTGAGGCGGTCTGCGACGCACAAGAAGACTTGGGGCTCGATCCGCTCAATGGCATAACGTCGCTGCTCGATAAAAGCCTGATCAGCCAGACTGCCGCCGGAAATGCCGAACCACGCTTCACGATGCTGGAAACAATCCGCGAGTACGGCAGCGAACGACTCGACGAAAGCGGCGAAATCGAGGCCACCCGGCGAGCTCACGCCGCCTATTTCCTGGTCCTGGCCGAAGAAGGAGCGGCGCACGCTTCTCCCGTCGACCGCGAATCCTGGCTGTCGCGTTGCGATGTTGAGCATGATAACTTCCGCGCTGCCATCAAGTATTTCGTCGAATCAGCAAATGCCGAATGGGGCCTCCGTCTCGGAAACGCTCTCTTGTGGTTTTGGGAGCCGCGAGAACACCTCACCGAGGGGCGCCGCGCGATGGCTGCCTTGCTCGATATTCCGGATAACGCGCCGATTAGTGAGCATCGGGCCCGTGCCTCTCACACCGCGGGAGTGCTCGCCGATATTCAGCTCGATAGCGGCTCCGCGCTCGAGTTGCACCGTCGCAGCCTGGAGATGCATCGACGGCTTGGAGACCAAAACGGTATTGCGATGTCACTCAGCGCACTCGCGATTGTCACTCATAAAGGAGGCCTAGCCGCCGAGGCGCGGTCTTACGCCGAAGAGTCCCTGCGCATCTGGAAGGAGCTTGGCTCCGGCGTCTTCATTCTCGGCCTCCATAACCTGGCCAACATCGCGTCCAGGCAGGGCGACTTTAAGGCGGCTCGCGTTGCCTATGAAATGACTCTGGATGCTTTTCGCTCTACAGGGGACCAGAGGGGAATGGCCGTAGCGCTGAGCGGTCTGGGTGATGTGGCCGTGGCTCTCGGAGATCACTCCGGCGCACGCGAGCTTTATAGACAAAGCTTGGCCGGGTTTCGTCAGGTTGAAGATCTTTGGGGTGTCGCCGCCGTGTTGCGCGATCTCGGCGATTTAGCTAGCCGTGATCGTGATCCCGACGCTTGCGTCTTTTACAAAGACGCGTTGTCGATTTTTCACAAGACTGGTCACCGCCGCGGTATGGTGCCTGTGTTGCAGCGCTTGGCGGATTGCGCTATTCAAGGCAGCCAGCCAGCCAGCGCCCTCACGTTGGCCGGCGCCGCAGACGCGTTGCGGGAGCACTTGGGCATCTCGCTATCGCCAACGGAGCAGGAGAAACTCGATCGAATGCTCCAGGCAGCGCGCGCACAAGTGCCGGCCGAGGAGCAAAATCGCTTTTGGTCCCAGGGCCGCTCCATGACCATCGATAGGCTAGTGGAATTCGCGTTGGCTTGTTAGTGCTTTGTTCTGACTTTTTTTCGCCGGGCGAACAGTCGCTTGGGTTCGCGGTCCTGCCCTGCGTTACTTCACGCCCTGGTATCTCTCCGGGTTCAGCATCCGCCGCACCGCAGAAACTCGATTGGCCGGAACTCCCGCCAGTTGCGCGTGCTGCCGAATCTGCTCCTCGTTCTGTGCGAAGTACACGCAATAGATCTTGTCGTCGGTGACGTAGCTGTGCATCCACTGAATGCTCGATCCCATCTCCTTCAGCACCGCCAGCGACCGGAGTGAAGCTTCCCGGATCTCATCCTCGGTTAGCCTCCCCGCGCCGGGGAGATCCCGCTCAATCACATACTCTGGCATCCGTCCTCCGTCGACCAAGCATACCATCACCCTTATGATAATCTCCGCTCAGACCCGCTTGAAAGGCCTCTTCAACCGCGTCGTTCCATCCACCTAACTATTCCGGCTTGGCCACAAACTGATAGCCCAGCTCAGAATCCCTTACAACGATTCGTCATGATCAGTGGTGATCAAGTCCTGATTAGAGTCGGGTTACCGGAGAAGTGCTTTGTGAGCCGATCCACTTGAGCCGATCCATTTGATGGACGGTAACCGCGTTACCAGACTTAAGCCACTCCGGTTTGCCGACCATACGTCCAGAAATGTGCCGAGCGCGAAGGGCATTTCTGGGGCTGTTAAAAGTGAGCGGAGCTAAAACTCCAGGCGCAATTGAAAAGCGATCATGCGGGGCGTGCTATCACCGCCCAAACCCACGCCGAGTAGGCCGGTCGGCGGAGAGGTCGCGTAAGTAAGCGCTCCAAACCCAGTCTGTGTAGAAGGCTTTCCTGGAATGCCAGCCAGCACCATGCTTGGAAGTCCGAAATTCGGATGATTGAAGACATTGAAAAACTGGACGTCGAAGCGCATCTTCACACGTTCGGCCAATGGAAACGACTTCGTGAGGTAGAAGTCGCTCCAGGTGAAGTTGGGGCCGCGGAGCGCGTTGCGGCCGAGGTTCCCGAATTGACAGTTCTTGGAGTTGTCGCCGCCAAAGCATGCTCCGATAGTCGGGTCAACCGTCGAGACGAAAGCATTTGGATTGAGCCACTGAATCGTTCCCGGTTGTGTGACACCTGGAACGGGATCGTGTTCATAGAGCGGCACGCCGGGAAGAACACTTGCGAATTGTGGCCCACTGCCGTTCACAATGCCATTTCCATTTGCTGAATACGGAGTGCTCAGGACAGAAAACGGAATCCCGCTATGCCAAAACACTGTACCCGATACTTGCCAGCCGTTCATCGCATAACCAAGAGCCCGATTTCGGACCTTGACTAGCAATTGATAGACATATTGAGCGTTGAGATTGTGCCGGATGTCGTAGTCGCAGGGACCGTAGTCGCGTGCCAAGTCTCCTGGGAGAGGGGAAAGGATTCCTCCCGCGGAGAACTGGAGGAATCCGCCGTTTGAGACGGTGTCCATACAACGGCTCCACGTGTAGTTAATTTGTCCCATTAAGCCGTTCCCAAAACGCTTCATTGCGGTCATTTGCAATCCGTCGTAGTGACTGTTCGCGCCGGTCGAGAATTGCGTCACTGCTCCGAACCGGGGATCGGTAGACTGCGCAAAAGGAAACGGTGCAAAGCACCCTGCGCAGACGCTTTGATATCCGTTCACTTGCGTCAGATAAGGCTGGTCTACAGCGCGGGTGCCAACGTATTGCGCATGGATGCTTCCGGTGCTTCCCAACTGATGCTCCAAACCAAGACTCCACTCCATAAAGTAGGGTGCATGGAGCTCGCCATCCGGTATCGCTGTCATGGCAACCGGAGGAAGACAAGTCGCAAGATTCGCTTGTGCAGACGCGCAGGAGAGCTGGCTCCGTGAGAACCCCGAAGTAAACACCTGATCAGCGGCTGCAGTTGCGTCAACCGCACTGTTAGGAACTCCCGGCGCAATTGCCGCGCCACCAGCGGTTCCCAGAAGTCCCCCCTGGAAAGTTTTGACGTAGGGCGGATTGACGCCAACCACATCGGCGACGGCGCCAGGCAATATGTCGCTGAAAAGACCGAAGCCAACGCGCAGCACGGTCTTGGGCTCAAACTGCCAGGCGATGGCTGTTCTGGGTTGCAGGATCGCGA
>DATMOP010000028.1:0-2344 GCA_035568115.1 Candidatus Acidiferrum sp. | reverse complement strand
AGAGTCCTTGCCCAAGAAATTGTAATTCGAATGCGTCAAGTTTAGGCAGCTAACCGCTGCTCCTCGCAACATGCGTCGATTTCGGATTTCAACCGGTCGAATGCGGTACGTAACGCGGAGTTGATCGGTGGAGCCTCTGGCATGATCTCGGCGAGTTTGGGGCGCAGTAGCCGGGCGTAGGTTCTGGAGAAGAACAGCGCGATGCGCAATCCATCCGGCGTGAGTTGGTAGCGGTGGGTGTGCGGAATGCGTTCGATGATACCGTGGAGCCGGAGCCGCCGAAGGTCGTAGGTCATCCGTCCGATGGGATATGTGGCTGGATCGACGCCCAGCAGTTGTGCCAGAAGGGCACGCATTTCCTGATTGTTGAACCCACGGAGTTGGAGACTGAATACGACCAGAACAGCGAACAGAGCTTGCACGCGTTTGTCACCGAACCGCAACGCCGACGCTCTTTGGCCATCGACCTCGGCAGGACGCACCACCCGATCGAAGGCATCTTCGCCGATCGAGCAATCGTGGGAAATCTTCTGGACGTCGAGAAGACGTCGGTTGGCTTGGAAGCCAATCTGCCGCAGAGCGGGCAGGTTCTTCAAAAGCTTGCCGATACCGAAGTCACGCGTATTGTTGATGGTGGTTTCGGTGCGAAGCGCGCGCCCCTCCTTGTGATATTGCTTAATTCTGGTGTTTTTGTAATCGACATGAAGGGAAGGGATCACTCCCTCGGTAATGACTCGGGTGCGGAAGCGGCCGGGCGTGGTCTTGTTCACGCGACGATCGAAGATCAACTGCACCTGACTGGGTCTGCCAATGTCCAGGTTTTCGCGGATCACCTCCTCGAAGAACATCCGGCCGGTTACGGGCCGGTCCAGAACCTGGGTCAGCGAGAACTCCGCCTGGAGAATGGAAATCTGGTAGCGGTAGCCGGCCTTGCGATCCCTGGCCTCATACGGATGAGGCAACAATCGCAGCCACTTCCGCAATAAGGCGTCGATCTTCTCCGCGCTGAGCCCATCACAGATGGCTTGCAGCCGTTTGGGATCGTCACAGCTCAAGACTCCATTGTCGAGAGCCTTAAATCCGATACCCTTCTGCGCCAGTTGCCGTTTGGCATATTCGTGTCCGTTGAGGCACAGCTTGGCGTTGTAGGGGAAGTACGTGCTGAACTTCAGAAAGAACGGTCCAAAGTCGCGGTCCACGCAGTAGATGTAGAAATGGTTCACCATGGCTGTTGAGCGAACCAGCCACGGATAAGTCCCTCCAGTCTTCTCGTTACGCCGCCGCTCCGTCCGAAACACCGGCGTCTTCTCTTGCGCCTTGCCGATGAACACCACCCCTTCGGTCTTCTGGAATTTCTTTCGCTGCTCGGCCGCCACGTTATCCTTGCGTTGACCCTTGCGGAACGCAATGACCGGGATCTTCTCTTGCCGAGCGAACGCCTCCAAGGCGGCAACGAATGTCTTGCTGATCGGATCCATTAAGGCACTGGAGACGAACTGGTTGCCGCGGTGAAATCGAAAGAAGCAGGCCACACCTTGTTCCCGCTGCAAACCCGGAACGTAAACGTTCAGGTACATCCGATCGATTCCTTCCACTTCCAGGGTGACGTGGTCGGCCAGCACTTCGGCAACACTTCGTAATACGCTCATTTCGGCTCCGGTACGACTCCGATCCCTCGGGATCGACTGCCGCTTCGGCGGCCTAAATCATTGGCGAGAACTGCTTGCAGTTCTCCACTGTCGACCGGAGCCATCTCTCGGATTATGTGCGATCTTCAGGCACGACGGAAATACACCTCGTCGGTCTGAGGTGAAACCTCGTTAGCTATTGGCAAAAGGCCGTCCTTCATGGCATAACTGAGTTTCCACACAGCAGTTAGAGCCAAAGAGAGGACGGCCTTCGCTATGACAGAGTGTATCCAATCTGACTTCGGATTTGAAGCCTGCGGGAAGCGGGAAATCGTGGCCCGTTTCGACGGGGGCACGATCAGTTCCGATGGCGGCGCCTTTCTGCTGCGCCAGACGGACCAGCGCCTGAATCTGCTGCCGCGGCTGGCGGAGTGCTTTCTCGACGGCAGGAACCAGGAGCAGGTCGAGCATTCGATTCAGGAGATGCTGTCTCAGAGAATCTACGGTCTGGCGTTGGGATACGAAGACATCAACGATCATGAACAACTACGGCACGATCCGGTCTTCGGCATCCTGGCGGGTCGGAAGGAACGGGAAGAACCGCTGGCGGCCAAGAGCACACTGAATCGACAGGCACGAAGGATCGCTACCAGAAGATCACATTCGGGAAGGATGCGATGGACGAACTGCTGGTGAAAGTGTTTATCGAGTCGTAC
>DATMOP010000027.1:0-227785 GCA_035568115.1 Candidatus Acidiferrum sp. | reverse complement strand
GCGGGGAGTCCGCAGAAAGTGGCAACGACGGCGACGAGCTCCTTTTTCTCGAATCTTTTTCAAGAAGATGCAAACGACCTGGGGGAGTACAACGGGACGACGGCGCAGAACCTGCATGTGTATTCCAGTTATACGAACAGCTCGACATGGCAGCGGACTTCGCTGGGGTATGACGCGACCGACAACTATGCGGTCGTGCGCAGCGAGAATTCGACATCCGGAGCAGCGCCGGGATTGGGATTTTGGGTGAACAGCGGGCTGAAGTGGGTGGTGGACGCGAGCAGTAATTTCAAGCCCTGGACAGACCAGACCTATAACGTTGGGTCCTTTAATAGTGCTGGAAGCGGAAGTGGATTGCGTCCGGGGACGGTTTACGTGGCAGGGAACTCCACGAGCGGTAGCGGCTTTGAGCTGGGGAAGTTTGCCAGCGAGAGCTATGAACTCTGCAACGACACGACGAATGGCACGGTAGTGAACGGGTTAGCGGTGCTGACCACGTCGGGTTGCGCGGCGAAGCCTTCGAGTGCACTAGTGAGCGGGGCGATCGGAGTAGTGATCGCGAATGCCGGGACGTCGGGGGTGGCTACGCTGGCGCGGGCGGGGTCCGCATATTGCAGCTTTGATGGCAGCGCGACTGTAATTGGGGATTACGTTGTGCCTTCGAGCACGGCCAACGGCGGATTTTTCCCTTTGTGCCACGATGCGGGTGCGACACGGCCTATTGGGACGCAGATTCTGGGGCGGGTACTGCAGGCGAGCGCGGGGAGCGCGACAGTGCAGATATTTCTGGACATGCCGGGATCGGGCGTGAGTGGCGGGACATCGAACGCGGGAGCTGGAAGCTGCACTAACCAGGCTGTGACCGCGGTGTTGACGGGTGGGCCCACGTGCACGACGATTACTTCGGCGTATGTGGATTCATCCATTGCGGCCACGGCGTCGCCGGCGCTGACGGGAACGCCGAGCGCGCCGACGGCAACAGCCGGAGACAATTCGACGAAGATTGCCACTACTGCGTATGTGCGGTCGGAGATTTCCGCAGCATGGTCGTGCCCGGTGGCGGGCACGACCGCGGTGATCCAGTATTGCAACTGGACGCTACCCGCCGGAATAACCGTGACGGGGTTCGATTTGGCGGCGAGCACGGCTGCCGCGGGCTGCACGACTTTCCCCGTGTTGCAAATATGGGATGGCACGGCGGGTGCGGAGGTGGGGAGCTACTCGACAGCCTTCACCTCCGGCACAAACTTCTACACACAGGTGACGGGAAGCGCCAACGTCGCCTCGGGACACCAACTGCGATTCAAGATCACCACGGCAGGGGCTGGCTGCACGACGAATGCGGCCGGGGTCGTGGCGACCCTCACTTATCAGATGCAGAATTAAAGCTGGAGTAGGGCGCCGCAAGGAAAACTGTCGAGCTGCGCTCGACGGACAGCCGAGGGCGGCTGTCCCCACATATGTCTGCGCGGGAGCAGTCAGCTTTTTTGAGAAGAGTAGACACGTGGCCATCGGCAAAACCGGTGGTCTTTTTGTTTGGTGGCCGCGAGTCAAGGGCTCGATCGCGGAGATCGCAGAGAACGTCCGCGTGGGTAACGCGGAGAAATCCGAAGGCGGAGATTTCTATGAAGGGGAGTCGCACAGTGAAGCAGCGAGGGGGCGATGGGCGCCGCGAGGCGAATCGTAAAGCCAAGCCGCCCGGTGCGCTCGTGATGATAGCGGTAAAGGTCAGAGGAGTGCGGAAAATCATTGTCTTCGCGTTTCTGGTGTGGAGTGGCATGGCTTCGGCGACGACTTACTACGTGAGCTCAAGCACGGGAAACGACGCGAATAGTGGAACCTCTTCTGGTGCAGCGTGGCAGACGGTGGCGAAGGTGAATGGGCAGACGTTTCTGCCGGGAGATTCGATACTGTTCAAGCGAGGAGATGTGTGGAATGAGAGTTTGGCGACTGCTTCTTCGGGGAGTTCGGGAAATCCTATCACGTTTGACGCTTATGGCAGTGGGGCGGCGCCGAACCTGACGGGGTATTACGCGGTGCCAGCGCTTGCGTGGGTTCTGGTCACAGGGAATGCGTGGAAGGCTGCGGTGCCGGCGGGGTACACAACGATCAATTTTTGCCTGTTTGGATCAATTTGGGGGCAGAAGGTCACCGCGGTGTCCTCGAACTTGACGGCGAAGTGGGATTTTTATCTGGCGAATGGATTCCTTTATGTGTACTCGCAGGGAAATCCCGCGACTTATTATAACGAGCCAATTGTTCCCATGGCGCTGAGTAATGTGCCCGTGATCAATGTGAACGGGAAGTCGTGGCTGACGTTTCAGCATTTCCTGGTGAACTGGTTCGATCAGTATGGCGTGTACGTGCAGGGAACGAGTGATCATCTGGTGTTTGCGAACATGGAAGCGGATTCCATGATTCCGCAAGGCACTCAGCCGTTGGGATTTTATGTGAACGAGAGCGCACCGGGACCGGGAGATATCAAGATTTATAACGCGGAGGCACATCTCAATTATGACGGCTTCCGGTTCGATGGGGCGGCGACGGCGATCACGATGGTGAATGACAAGGGTTATGCGAATCGCGATGGGGCGCTGGTGGATAACACCGGAGCGGTGACCTACTCATACTGTCATTTTTATGCGTCAAGCCTGGCAGTGGCGGTATCCACGGATGTGGAATGGACGAGCGGGAGTGGCCCGACGGCGGGAGCGGGGAACGTTGCCGCGGATACAGCGCCGGCGGTTCAGATGTATCAGAGGTATCCGGCAGAGGTCACGTTGACGGTGGACGATGCGGGGATGACGGCGGGAGCGGACACGTACTACGGGAGTACGGTGCTGCCGCTGGCGGACGCGGCGAGTGTTCCGGTAGGAGTGGCGATTACGGTGGGATATCCGCTGGCGCAGACGCTGGTATCGGAATTTCAGGGATGGGTAAACGCGGGGCGGGACGTGACGTCGCATTCGTTATCGCACACTTACTACACGAATACCGACGCGTTGGAAATTCAGTACACGGGGAGTGGGACGGCGGCGACACTGAACATCAGCAACAAGACTTTGATGATCACGGTCACCGGAGCTAGTGACAGCGTGAGTTACAACCTGGCGCAGGGGCAGCCTCAGGGGACGATTCAGGGATTGAGACAGGCGCTGGCGGGGACGGGAAAGTTTACCGCGACAGAAACGACTCCATGCCAGGGCCCATATGGGACGGGATGTTCGGCGTACACGGAGGCGGCGCTACTGGCGCAGGATCTGGCCGACGTGAGCGGGCAGAATGTGAAGACTTCTGTTTATCACATGCAGTTGGATGTGACGCGGTTGACGACGGACGAAATCGCATTGTCGAGGCAGTGGATGACGACAAATCTGACGGGACTGCCAGCAACACCGGTGTACATCTATCCGGGAGGATATGAGACGACGACGATGCAGGGGATTACGGCGGGAGTGCCCTACACCGGTGCCCGCGGGGCGCTGAAGGAAGACCTGGGGGTGAATGATACGTACGCGGACGGATTCAACCTGCAGAACATTACCAGCTTCGGGGTGAACCCCTCGTGGCAGGGGTTAACGGCGGCGGCGTTGAATCAGAAGGTTCTGGCGCTGGCATGGAAAGAGTCGGCGTGGGGAGTGCCGTGGGGAATCTTCTGGCACCTGAATGAGTTGAGCTCGACTGAGATCACGAACCTGATTCAGGATTTCAAAAACAGCGGGGCAACGATCCAAACAAATACTGGACTGGTGAACTGGTTGCATGGAGGGACGCAAGAGAACGGAACGGATGGGAGCTATTACTACAAAGTGCCGGCAACGAGCATGACGCTAGATTTCCGCGCGACCAAGAATTCGCCGGTGGTGGATGCGGGGCAGAATCTGGGCGCGGCGTATGCATTCGACATCAACGGAGTAAATCAGAACAGTTACGGGAGTGGGTGGGAGATCGGAGCGCACGTGTACCAGGGTTATGCGACGTATGGTGAGAACCAGCCGGGATCGTACTTCAGGGTGGGAGTAGGAGCGGGTGCAGCAGGCTGTGGCCCGCCACTGTATAACTGTTCTTCGACGAGCAATGCCGTGGTACAGACTCCGGCTCCTCCTGCTGTATTTGCTGGCGGATCGGGATACAACCAGATTGGCTACGACACCAGCATCAACCCATCGGGCATCGATCCGATTTTGCGTGCCAGTGACTCGAGCATGTTGGGCGGGCATAGTCCGTCAAGCACCTATAGTGGAGGCGATAACGATGCGGGGTGGAGCTGCACGGGGCGGACCGACACGACGGTTGCCTGTAGCAGTGCGGCACTTTATCTCCTGGCCGCAGCCTACGGTGGCTGTCCGGTTGTAGAAGGCATCGAGATCATTAGTGGGCTGCCGAACGTAGTCGCGCCGTTTCCCGCGAGTGCAAGCCCGCCTTTCGCTCCTTGCGCGGCACTGGCGTTCAGCCAGCAGGATCCCACAATCGCATATATGGAGGGATCGAACGCCGGAGATCCTACCATTTATCAAATCGCCTACACTTGGGATGGCACTGCAGGTCACTCGCCCACACCCACAAAGACTACTCTTTATGATATTGGAGCCAGTTGCTCAGTGCTTCCTAATGGCACTGCCTTTAACCAGCACTACGCTAGTCCCGTCAGTGTGGACGTTCATTCCAACATTTTTTTTGTGGCACTGTCGAACGTGACTGGTGTGAATTCTGGCATCGGTACGATCAACGTCAGCAACGGTTCCAACGTTTTTACGGTGAGTGGGTTTTCGCTCCAGACAGACGGTTCGTTAGTTAATGCCATCGTCAAGGTTGGCAGCCCAGCAGTCAGCTACACAATTGCGACCATCACGAGCACCACGACGGGCACGCTCACGACGATCTATGGCGGGACGACCAACAGCGCAGCACCGGTTACGATTCCGAGCGGCCAGGGTACCGGGATTTACCTGGTGGCAGTGCAACTCAGTCCTGCGGCGTGCGCGGTCTATAACGTTTACAAAGGCATCGGGAACGGGACCGGCGCTTGGGCGGGTAGTTGGAGCATTGATACTGGCTGCAACAGCGAGTATGTCCACGATGGTTTTATGATGGCCGATGGCCAGTACGCGCAATGGAGTAATTCCGGCGGCGGTGGAATCAGTTGTGGAAATACTGGGAACTTTTGGAACGTGGGCACGTCTCACGGCGTTAGTTGTACGGGAACGCCAAGCGGAGGTGTCACAGGCACCTTATGTGAAGGGCACGAGGCCATTGGGTACCACAACGAAATTACGATCTCTAATCCGAACTTCTACGACTTTGATCCGGCGAATGCGAGCAGTTCTGTTCCCTTCGTTTCTTTTGGTGCGATTCCTCCTTCCGGGTTCTCCGGCGACAACTGCGAGGATCACTTTAGCTGGCGGAATGCCACATCGGCGGGAACCCAGCCGATCATTGGCTCGACGGCGAACAACAACTACTCTGCGTCTGGAACCACGTCGAGCTGGATTGCTCCTGGAGCAAATGAAAACTACGCTCTTACCCAAAGCGGAACCTTAATCCGCTTCGGGCATAACTACATTCTAGGGCCGGGGAACTCTGTAGGCTGTGGAACTAGTAACGTCGGGCCATTCGATGCTTATTTCACAGCGCAAAATGGCATCGGCACGTTGAGTCAAGATGGCAGGCTGTGGGTATTTAACTCCAGTATGCTTGGGCAGCTTGGAACTGACATTGACGGCAACATCCGGGCCGACGATTTCGTGATTGAACTCCAGTAGGGCACGACCTGCAACGGCCGCTGGATTTTGGGGGATGAGTTGCGACGGGGAGTGCGTTGCGTGGCTCTCTGCAGTCACGATCGATGGCGGGTAAGTAGTAGGGCAACAGCAAGAAGGCCGTTAAAGGAGGCATGGTGAAAGCCGTGCCTTTTCTATTGCGGGCGAAATCGAATTGGAGGAGATGAAGCATGAGGAAAACAAAACTCCGTAACGCGTCGATAGCGGTGGTGCTGTGCGGGACGATGGTGTGGACAGCGTGCTCGACGGCGTGGATTGGCGAAGCGGAACAGATTGTAGCAGCGCTGATTCCGGCGACCGCGAATCTAGTGGTACTGGTAGCGACGCTCCAAGGAAAAAACGTTTCGGTTGCCGATCTGGAGATGATCCAGAGTGCTGGGGCGAAGGCGGGGGCGGACTTGCAGTTGATGCAGTCCTTAATTACGCAGTATCAGAAGGCAGACACAGCGGCGCAGCCAGGGCTGCTCAATCAGATTCAGGCAGCGATGAGTGCGATGCAATCGACCTTGAACGGCCTGCTGCCGGCGCTGCACATCAAGGATGCGGCCACGCAGGCGAAGATCACGGCGGTGGTGGGACTCCTGCTTTCGGAGGTTGAGTCGGTGGCCGCGATTGTGCCCCTCGTGAATGCGAACGCTTCGGCGGGAATGGTGGCAATAGCGGCGAAGCAGGTGAGGAAGCAGCCGCCGCTGACGGCGAAGGAGTTTGTGGCTTCGTATAACGCTACCATGACGGCGAAGACCGGCAACGCCGACTTGGATCATGCAGCGGCAGGGTTACGGATTCATGCGCACCAAAAGTTCGCGCGCTGGGCAAGCGCAGGACTCTTGAAGTAAGGACTGCCGAAGCCAGTTGCGAAGGATGACACTGTGAGCAACGAGTGGAAGCTGCAACATCATACGCGCTGCGAATGTGCGAGTTGTATCGATCATCCTTCGCAGGCCCGGCCTGGGATCCATGTTTTTCCAGACCGGCTGCATGTGGTGACGATGCTGGAGAACCCGCTACGCTGGCGCTCCCGCTACTGGAATTACTGGATGTTCGAGCGCGAATGCGAAGCGGCGGGAGCGATCCTGTACACGGCGGAGGTGGCGCTGGGCGAACGGCACTTCGAAGTGACCCAGGCGGGCAATCCACGGCACTTGCAATTGCGGACCGCCAGCGAGATCTGGCACAAGGAGAACGCGCTGAACCTGCTGATTCAGCGTTTGCCAGCCGAGGCGAAGTACATTGCGTGGATTGACGCGGACGTGAAGTTCAATCGTCCGGATTGGGCGCAGGAGACGATGCAGCTTTTGCAACACTACGATGTGCTGCAAATGTTTAGCCATGCGCAGGATGTAGGGGTGAATTATGAGCCGCTGTCGACGACTCCGGGGTTTCTTTACAAGTGGGTGACGGACCGGCCGAGTCCGCATGAACCGAGCTTCATGCAGCAGAAGCCAGCTTATGGCTACTACAGCGTACACAGCGGGCAGTTCTGGCATCCTGGATTTGCATGGGCAGCCAGGCGCAGCGCGCTGGAAAATGTTGGCATGCTGATCGACCACGCCATTCTCGGTTCGGGCGACTGGCACATGGCGTCGGCGCTAGTGGGGCAGGTACATCGGTCGCTGTATTCGGGATATTCGCCGGCCTACATCCGGCTTTGCCGAGAGTGGCAGGAACGAGCGGAGAAATATGTCCGGCAGAACGTGGGTTATCTGCCGGGGCTGGTGAATCATCTTTTTCACGGAGCGAAACAGAATCGCTCGTATGACCAGCGCTGGAAGTTTCTAGCGCAATCGGGATATGACCCGCAGCTTGACTTGAAGCGGGATTGGCAGGGACTGTATCAGATCACGGATCGAAGCGGGATATTGCGGGACGGGATTCGGCAGTACGCGCGGATGCGGAATGAGGATTCAACGGAAGCGTGAGAAGGCAGCGGTCAGGTATCAGAGCATGCTTTCAGTAAACATACGAAGCAAGGGCGCCAAGAAAGGCGAACCGTGGAGGCCGATCTTTATTTGTTGCAGCAGTTCGGGCCGTTTCTCGATCAGCAAGTGGGCGAGCAGACGGTGCGAGACCAATTGATCAAGAAGCTGCTGAAAATTCGGCTCAAGAAGGGCGGGACCAGACTGCTGCAGTTGAATCGGGCGCAGCAGGAGTATTCGCGAAGATGCAGCAAGCAGAACATTGTGCTTAAAGCGAGACAAGTAGGAATCACGACGTATATTGCGGCGCGATACTTCATACAGACGATCACGCGACCGGGGACGCTGACGGTGCAGGTGGCGCACAGCCAGGAGTCGGCGGAAGCAATTTTTAACATCGTGCAGCGCTTCTGGGAAAACCTGCCCAAGGCGATGCTGAAGAGCGCGCTGGTGAAATCGCGCTCGAATGTCCGCCAGATCGTATTCCCGAGGCTCGACAGCGAGTACCGGGTGGAAACGGCGGATGACAACGCGGGGCGGGGAATGACCATCCATAATCTGCATTGCTCGGAGGTCTCCCGCTGGCCCCGCGGTGCGCTGGAAACGCTGGCGTCCCTGAGAGCAGCGGTGGTGCCTGAAGGCGAGATCGTTCTGGAGTCCACGCCCAATGGGGCGACCGGCGTCTTCTATAGCGAGTGGCAAAAGGCGAATGACATTGGCTACACGCAACACTTCTTTCCGTGGTGGTACGACGAGAGCTATCAAGTAATCGTCAAGAAGGAAAAGTTTGAACCGACGACTCCGGAAGAGGACGAGTTGGTGAAGCGGCACGGGCTGAGCGAGGGGCAGATCGCGTGGCGTCGCAGACAGTGGCAGACGCTGCGTGACCTGGCGGCGCAAGAATACGCAGAGGATCCGGGTTCGTGCTTTCTGGTTTCTGGAGAGTGCGTATTCGAGCTGGCAGCCATCGAAAAAGCGGCGGTGCTGGTGGGCGATGAGGCAGCATTAGAAGACAATGGAAGGCTGAGCATCTGGTTCCCCCCCCAGAAAGGGAGGAGGTACATTTTGGGAGTGGATACGGCGGGCGGAGGCACGGATGGGGACTATGCGTGTGCGGAGGTGATCGAGCGGACGATGGGAATGCAGTGTGCAGAATTGCATGGCCACTTTCCACCGTTCGAGCTGGCGCGGCGGGTTGCGGAGCTGGGGCGGAAGTATGGGCGGGCACTGGTGGCAGTGGAACGGAACAATCATGGAGCCGCGGTACTCGCGCACTTGACGCACATCGGGTGTGAAGAGATTTATGAGAAAGATGGGCAATTGGGATGGCTGACTTCGGCAGCGAGCCGTCCGGCGATGATCGAGAATATGGCGGCGGTGCTGATGGAGCAGCCGGAGTTGTTTCACAGCCCGCGTTTACTGGAGGAGTGCCGAACGTTCGTGAGACATGCGGATGGCAGTGCGTCTGCGGCCGATGGAGCGCATGACGATTGCGTGATGGCGATGGCGATTGCGCTGGCGGTGCGAAGGGAGGACGTGGGCAGAGGGTTGAAGAAGAGAGTGCTGGAGATGGCGAGCCTGGTGGTGGAGTGAGGAGTGCTTCGCAAGGTGAAGAGGTTCATTCGTCACAGAAGAAATTGGCTGAGTTGAGGTAAGATGGCAGGCTTTGTGGCTGGAGGTGGCGACCTACGGGCTGTCGCGGGCGAGGGCGCCCCCGCCCCACAAACCTGACCATACTGACTTGGTGGAAGCGGTCCAACACGTTAGAAGGATGCGAGGTGGGGCGCAGGGGCACTTGATGCGCTGCTCGGATGGAAACTTTTACGTGGTAAAGTTCCGGAACAATCCGCAACATTTGCGGGTGCTGACGAATGAGATGCTGGCGACGCGACTGGCGGAGCGGGTAGGGCTGCCGGTGCCGGGGGCGGAGGTGGTGGAGGTGCGCGCCTGGCTGGTGGAGCATACCGCGGAGTTGAGTATTCAGTTGGCGCATGAGAGCATCCCGTGCCAGGCGGGATTACAATTCGGATCACGGTATGCGGTGAGTCCGCTGGAAGGGCAGGTGTTCGATTATCTTCCGGCCGAGATGTTCGGGCTGGTGCGGAATTTGGAAACGTTTGCCGGAATGCTGGTGGTGGACAAATGGACTGGAAACGCGAACGGGCGTCAGGCGGCGTTCTGGCGGAAGTCGCGGGAACGGAAGTATACGGCGGCGTTTATCGATCAGGGATATTGCTTCAATGCCGGAGAGTGGACGTTTCCGGATTATCCACTGCGCGGCGTTTATGCGCGGAATGAAGTGTATGAGAGCGTGAAGGGTTGGGAGTCGTTTGAGCCGTGGCTCTCGCGGATCGAGAAGATGGAAGAGGGCGTGGTATGGACGCTGGCAGGAGAGATTCCTCCGGAGTGGTACGGCGGAGAGTGGGACGAGTTGGAGAAGTTGGTGCGAACGTTGATTGTGCGGCGAGGAGTTGTGCGGGAGCTGATTGAGGCATTTCGAGTTTCGCCGCGAAGGCCGTTCCCGGGGTGGAGGGAGCATTGAGCCGTCAGCGGTCAGCCATCAGGAAAACCGTATGTTGCATAGGGAGGCTGCATGAGAGACTTTCGCGAGCTCAAGGTTTGGAGCAAGGCGCATACTCTGGATGTTTACAAAGAGACCCGATCTTTCCCAGAGATGAGTTGTATGGCCTGACCAGTCAGACCCGGCGAGCTGCAGTATCGACCGGCGCGAATATTGCGGAGGGTTGCGGCAAAAACAGCAGACCGGACTTTGCCAGATATTTGCAAACTGCCCTTGGGCAGCTAGCGAGTTGGAGTATCACTTACTGTTGGCTCAAGATCTTGGTTATCTCGCATCCGAGAATCACCAAGAACTTACGGAGCGGGTAAGCGAAGTCAAGCGGATGCTGACTGGATTTATCCAACACCTGAATGAGGGTGCCGCAGCCTGACGGCTGACGGCTGATGGCTGATGGCTGCTTTTAGACAACTCGAATTCTTTTTGCTGCGGTATGTGCCGGACGCGGTCAAGGATGAGTTCGTCAATATTGGGGTGGTGATGGTTGAGGCGGGGGCGAATGGCGGCGGATTTGCAGAAGTGCGATTCACGCGGGATTGGCGGCGGGTGCGGTGTTTGGATCCGCAGGCGGATGTGGAGATGCTGGAGGCGCTGGAGCGGGACATTCGCGGTCAACTTGTGTCGACGCATGATCGTGGGGTTTTATTGCAGCGGCTGGAGGATTCGTTCTCAAATGTGATTCAGCTTTCGCCGGCTAAGGGGTGCCTGGCGGAGGACCCGGTTGCTGAGATCGAGGCTATGGCTTTGATGTATCTGGAGTCAGCTAAGGCTGGCGGCAAGCGTGAGGTGAGCGGGCGGCAGCGGATTTTGGTAAAGATGCGCCAGGCGTTTGAGCAGGCGGGAGTGTGGGGGTTAATGCGCCATGATATTGCGGTGGATCAGTATACGCATAAGGGCGATCCGCTGAAGATCGATTGCAGTTACCAGCCGAATGGTGAGATCAAGATGTTTCAGGCGGTGTCGCTGCAAACGGATGTGGACGCGGCGAAGGTGCTGGCGTTTAGTTATCCGAAGATTGTGGAGGGAATTCTGAGTGTGCATAGAGCATCGGCTTTGCTGACCGCGGTGGTTGAGGACGATTTGGATCGCTCGGACGAGGCGGTTCTGTTTGCGCTAGCAACTTTGGAGCAGGGCCGGATTCGGGTGGCGGCGGCGGGAGAGATGGCGGGGATTGCGGAGGTGGCAAGGCGGGAGTTGAGAGCGTGAGGTATTTGACGCTTCTGAAGACGGCAAGATAGAACTATCGCGCGAGAGACTTGCGGATTTGCCCTGCTACGGCGGGGCTTTTCTTTTGACTGCGAGGGCGAGATCCCTCGCGAAAGCTGGCGGTACGCCGGCGCTACAGAAAGACAAAACCCTATGAACATCAAAGAGACGTTGCGCGGCGCGATGCGCCGGATTGCTGGAGTGTCTTCGGCGGCCTCCTCGGGGACGTTGGAGAAGAAGCGGCGGACGTTGCCGCTTCCTTCTATTTTCAACTCGTATGGCCCGGCGGGCGACATTATGCCGAAGCCTACGGCTTACAACCTGCGGCGGTTCTCGGAGATTCCAGTTCCGCGGCGGGCAATCAATTGCATTAAGGACCGGATCGCGGGGATGCGTTGGAGGATTCAAGCGCGCCAGGGACTCTCGCTGGACGCGATACCGGACGGAGTTGAGCGGGCGCAGATTCTCACCGAAAATTTTCAAGCGCCCAATCCTGATGATTCGTTTCGTTCGTTTTCAGAGCAGGTAGTGGAAGACATCATCGTAGGCGGGTTTGGGGCAGTCGAGGTGCAGGTCTCGGGTGATTCACAACATCCGTTGTTGCTGTGGCCGGTGGATGGATCGTCGATTCGAATGAATCTGGATTGGGATGGATCGCCGCAAGGGCAGCGCTACCTGCAAGTCACAGATCAGTCGGGGCCCAGAAACAAAATCGCGCTGGCTGATGATGAGCTGATTTACATCCGGCTGAATCCGCGGACGCACACGCCGTTTGGGTTGGGTCGGCTGGAAGTTGCGTTTGAGACGATCAACGCGTTTCTGGGCGCGCACCGTTATGCGTCGCGGCTGGCCTCGAACTCAGTAGTGCAGTATGCGCTGTGGTTGCAGGATTTGACGCCGGAGCATCATGAGCGGCTGATTCGCTGGTGGCAGGACGAGATTGAAGGCACGGGGCGAGTGCCGATCCTTTCGGTTGAAAGCAAGCCGGAGGTGTTGCGGTTTGGTGGAGGCACTGATGCAGACTTGCGATTGCAGTGGCAGGAATTTCTACTGCGCGTGATTGCGGATGCTTTTGATTTGCCTCCGTTTTACTTGGGAATCGACCGGGACGTGAACCGGTCCACCGCGGAAGAGTACAACGACCTTGCTTTCCGGCAGGCGATTGTGCCGACGGCGCGACTGCTGGCGGAACACCTGACGCGGGATGCGATTAAGAAGAGGCTGGGATGGAGCGATCTGGAATTTGTGTTCGCAGAGCTGGATACGCAGGATCCGCTGGAAGAAGCGCAGATTCAGCAGATCCTGTTGCAGAACGGCGTGTTGACGGTAAATGAAGTTAGGAGGATGCGGGGGCTGGGGGATTTGGAAGCACCACCGGCTGGCGGTGGCGGCGCTTGACAGGTTCGTGGAGAGAACTCCTTCCGACTACCTGGGCGCTGAACAGGGTGCTGGGGTCCTTCGACTGCGCGCAGGATGACACGAAGTAAAAGGATATCGAGATGATTGAAATGAAGAGCATGGCGGTGGCGATGCCAGAAGTTGTTGGGCATCCGAACCGGGCGGCGTTTGAAGGTGTATTGACGATGGTCGATATGCCCTCGCATCGGGCGCCCTCCGGCGCGAAGGGGCACCTGGTGGTGCTGACAAGAAGGGCGGCGGAGGCTGCGCTGCCTTCGCTGTTAGGGATGGCGCTGGACTACTCGCCTTCTTTAGACCGGCATGACGTGAGACGCAAGGTGGGCGTGATTACGCGAGCAGAGATTGTGGGGCGAAATCTTGAATTGGGTGGGCATCTCTTCGCCCGGGATTTTCCGGAGATTGTGGAGGAGATTGCGAAATCGCGAGTTGGAAGCATTCACAGAACCAGCGACTCCATCCGAGCAAGGCTCGTGCAGGCTGGGGTGATTCACGCGGTGAGTCCGGCGGAGTCGGCAAACTGGAGGGAGGGGTGCAGATTGAGGGCTTCACTGCGGGCTGCGGCGGGACGGATTCTGCATTTGACAGCAGCGATGAGGCGGAATTCGACGAACACGCTGGAGCAGAGTGAAGAGTTTGGTTCGACGATACGCGCCGAGACTTGCGTGGCGGCGGGGCCGTCTGGACTGGGCTTGTCTTACGAGGTGACAGGCGTGGAGATCGCGGATACGAAGGCGCGGGTTTGGACGCTATCGAAAGTGACGTTCACGGGGGCGGCGATTTTGCGCAAGGACAAGGCGGCTTACCGGGATACGTGGATTGAGCTCGCGTGAAAATGCTGGCATCCGGCGAAGAACATCATCGTTGGAGGACGCGGAGGCCGGACGCGGAGATGGTTGAGAAGAAAAGTGGCGCCTAGTCTCGAGGTTTCTTTTGTAGTTCCATAAAGAAGAGGAGAAGTACATGAATGAAGAGATGGTGCAGCAGTTGATGACGACGGCGGAACGGCTGGCGAATGCGGCCGAATCGTTGGATCGTGTGCTGGGGCGGCTGGATGCGCAGCAAGAGGCGCTAAACACGAAGGTGGACCGGATTGTGGCGGCAGTGGAAGAGCAGCCGTCGTACGAGATGTCGGCGCGCGGTGAAGGGGCACGGCATTTGCAGGAGCGGGTGGCCGAGCTGGAAAAATCCAATGCGGACTTGAAGGCGCAGGCGGCGCGGATGGCACGGAAGACGCTGCCACCGCTGGTATCGGCGATCCTGGCCAAGAGTTGCGATGAGTCTGGGAGCGAGAAGCTCGACAAAGGCGTGCTGGACAAGACGCTGCAGAGCCTGAGTGTCGAGCAGAGGATCGCGGTGAAATCGGAGCTGGCGCGGGCGGGGATTATCGAATAAGGGCTTCGGCTCACAGGCCGCGGGCATCGGGCAAACGGGGGCACGACATTGGTCGTGCCTTTTTCATTTGGAGTCAAGCAAGGCAGCAATTGAATATCACATGCAGGAAAAATCAATCGAGGAGAAAACATGAGAGGACAATTTGTGGATTTGTACGCGTCGGCGGACTACCTTGGCCCCGGCGCGATTGAGATTGACCGTTACCAGACGGAGATCTTCGACATCGTGCGGCGGCGGGGCGCGTTTGGCCAAAGGATCAAGCAGGTGCCGGCAACCGGGCATCCTTCGCGGTTCTTTGAAGAAACGGCAATTCCGTCGCCGACCGCGGCGCAGGCATTCGTCGATCCACGCAACATTGCGCCGACGGTGGGATCGCCCACGCGTATAGAGCTGGCGGTACCGCTGAAAGCGCTGGTATCGCAACTCAACTACAACCTATTTGACCTGGAAGTGACGGCGCAACAAAGCCAGTTCGCCTATTTGCAGGCCAAAGATCTGGCCGATGCAGTGGACGGGCTGTTGAGGACACACGACGTTGCGCTGTGGAACGGCAACGATACCTCACTCGGTTCGCCGACCACAACGCAGTATTTCGGCGTGATCGGACAGATCGTTGCCGGTGGAAACACAACTACGATCGCAACTACCGCGAGCATCGTGGATGGCATCAAGAGCACGATCGCCAATATGGTTGCGAGTTCGTCGTACGCGGTGCGGCCGACAGCGATCTACTCCAATCCGGTGCTGTTGGACCTGATCGACCGGGAAATGAAGGCAGACTTCAACGTGGTACTGAACAGCGTAGAGATCACGGGCGGGTTTCGCGTGAAGGCGTTGAGCACGCAGGCTGGAGAGCTGCCGTTGATCCCGGATTGGGCGGTTCCGTATACCGGGACCCCGGGTTCGGGAACAGCGGTGCTGCCCGCGTACATCGTGACCGAGGATCTGATCGAGTATCACTGGCTGAGCGATCCGAATCCGCGGGTGTTCAAGCTGGGACTGCCCAATGCGTTGACCCAACAGATGGTGGTAGTGAAGTTTGGCGCACCCGTGGTGAAGGGGGCGAACTTTGCGCACTACCAGGTAAACGTGCAGCGGTAGGAAAACCCGTCGTTGGTCGTTAGTCGTTAGTCGTTGGCCGTGCCTCATCATTGCCAACGACGAGTGGCTGACGACCAACGACATTTTTTCACACCGAGAACTGAGAACTCACTATGAATTATCTCGCGACAACGGATTACTTGACTTACGGGCTGGATGCGGCGACGGATCCATCGTGGATCACAGCGGCGTCAGCCATCATCGACGCGCATTGCCGGCGGGTGACGCTGGGAGTGAATCAATACCAGGAGCGGCTGAAGATGCCGCCGGAACTCAACACGGTGCGGGTGAGTTATCTGCCGCTGGTGACAGTGGCACCCGCGACGACTCCGATTGTGACGTTGCAGGGACGCTACGGAATTCCGCGAAGAGGGGAATGGCCTTTCCCGGAGATGAGTCTGGAGTTCGCGCTGGTGTTCTCGCTGCCGGGGATGTGGACATCGGTTGATCCGACAACGATTGATATCTGGGCGGAGAGCGGCGAGCTTAACTTTCCGGTAAATGCCTTGGGATTGTTCTTCAACGAAGTGGACGTGGTTTACAACGCGGGATTCAGCGCGATTCCGGTGCCGGTGCAGGTTGCGTGCGCGCAGATCGTGAAGAATGCGCAGGCCACGCCGGGGCTGAATGTGAAGTCGAGCAAGATCGACCGCATGAGGCTTGAGTACTTCGGCGGGACGCTGGTGGATGAGATGGTGCGCACTTTGTTGGCGCCGTATGTAGCGCAGAAGGGTTCGTAGAACATCGTTGGCCGTTGGCCGTTGGTCGTTAGTCGTTGGCCATCGGTTTCCGATTGCGAACGGAGGAAATTATGGGCAGCGGGATTTGTGGGACGGCGCTCGTACGAGCGGCGAATGCAATGTTGACGGCGCTGGGAGGCGATGACGTGAGTTTGCTGTTGCCAGCGACGGCTACAGCGAGCGACGCGGCCGGGCAGTTGGGGCTGGTCGATCCGGGAGTGCAAGAAGTCATTATCACTCCAGTGGTGGTGCGCAACGTGCCG
This sequence comes from Candidatus Acidiferrum sp., assembly GCA_035568115.1. Classification (GTDB taxonomy): domain Bacteria; phylum Acidobacteriota; class Terriglobia; order Terriglobales; family Acidobacteriaceae; genus Sulfotelmatobacter. Next base: position 211,390 of record DATMOP010000027.1, on the reverse strand, counting down.
GTCGGCAATTTAGGGCCGAGGCGAAGAATCGAGTTTACGCTACCAGCGTCGGCGATTGAGATGCAATTGCCCACACTGGGCATGGGATCAGCGGAGGATCTGTTCAAGGCTGCCCTGGGGCTCATGCACGACGGAGATCTCTTTCACATCGAAGCGATCTTGACCGAGAATTTTGCCGGGACAGCTTATTTCTATGTAGTGACGGCCGTGGAGTGAGAAAAGCAGCTTCCAGTTCCTAGCTTCTAGCCATACCTTTTCCTTCCGGGTCGAACGGACGGTGCTCGATCCATCAGCAACCTCAACGAACCAAGAAATTTCAAGCTGAGCGCTCCAAGCTAAGAGCTAGGAGCTAGCAGCCAGAAGCTGGTGTGTTCATGCAATTTGCCAAAGACAGTTTTTTTCTTGCGCTGCAGCAGAGGCTGGCGGGACTGAATCCGGCGCGAACGGTGACGGTGAACGGAGCGACTGTGCCGGCGGTGCTGGTGGTGGAGAATCTGCCGCCCTCCTCGGCGGACACGCAACCAAACACTTTCTACATCGAGTGGGGCCGGGCCGGCGTTGTGGACGGGCATGGGGGCGATTCTGCGCTGATGAGCCTGGAGTGCGTGATCTCTTATTACACATTGGGCACGGTGCAGAGCATGGTGGATCGCGGGCGGGTGCTGGGGCAGCTGGATGACGAGTTGCTCGGGATCTGCCAGCCGCCGAGCACGGAGAAGATGGACTATACGCAATCTCCAGCCGCGGATTTGGGTACGAAGGTGTTCTGGAACCAACCGGCGTTTGGTGAGGCGGCCACAGCCGGAGTGGAGGACGACACGCTGGCTTACCAGACGGGGCGCGCGGCACGCAAAGTGTTTTACACACAAGCCTTCCAGGACGGGCGGGCAGGTCGCAGGGCAGAGCTTACAGTTTTTTTCTTCTCGGAGGTGACGTTGTTATGAGCACTTCGCCGTTGCGTCCGGCCATGGTTCCGGTGACACGACAGATGCGTGCCTACTTCGCGCCTGTGAACAGGACGACAGAGGCACCGACACTTTTTGATCCAGCAGGAAGTGGCGTGTTCGCTCTCGATTCACCTCCGATCCCGTGGCTCGACCTTGGATGGATAGAAGGCTTCGAACGTTCGTACGACGCGCCGACCGATGTGGTGCTGTCGGGCAAGAATGCGATGCCGACGGCACAGTTTCGAGGACCCATCGAAGCTCGGGTGGAGTTCGACTTCCGGGAATGGGGCAAACTGCAGATGGCGTTGGCGGGAGGGTCGGAGCACATGAACGTGCTGGCGACCAATCCGAGCGCGGCGCCGGCGCCTTCCGGGGGAACCCCAATTCCGGGGGTGGCGGTGCTGACTGGTTCGACTGCGAGCGAACTTGTTTTTGGCGTTGGTGCGGTCAATGGATTTGGGCTGGGAAATCTGGTCGCCGTCGATGTGGACTACCAGCAGCAGATCGGGTACGTGGGATCAGGAATTTCGGCGGCGTACGTAAGCAACGCGGCGCTCGTGAACCGTGATCTGAATTACGTGCGGAGGGTTACTTTCAACGTGGGGCGTGTAGTGGAAGTGACGGCGACTTCGGTAATTCTGGCGCAGCCGCTGCTGGCGGGAACACCGGCGGCGGGCGCCTCCGCGCAAGTGGTGGCCGCATTCGTAGACCGAGAAGGGGGATCGTTCTTTCAGGAATGGTCGGCACTGTTTGTGGCGGAAGCCGAGTCCGGCGGTCGCGTTTGCTTCTACTATCCGCGGCTGAGCCCCAATCCAGGAGCTGGAGCCGGTGGTGTGAGTGTGAAGTCTGGTGCGGGATGGAAGCCGCCGACAGGCGGGGCTGGGGCAAAGAACAATGCGACCGCAAACAGGCACGGGAATAGCGTGCGGAGTTCGTCGCAGAAATTTCTTCGGGAAGAGTTTGCGGAGATTGCAAGGCCATTGACGTCGATAGGGTTGCACGCGTCGTTCATCGCGCTGCCATTCACGGACACCAACGATGGGCAAACGGTCTTGTGCTATCGAAGTTATTTTCCAGCTACGATGGCGGCGGTGTATTGAGAGCGGCGGAGCATTCGATACTAAGTTCAGACATCATCAGCGACAAGACCAAATTCCCACTTCAGGAGAGCACGGCGCGGATTGCAGAGTCTTGACATCCGACGCTATGACAATGTGCCAATCTAAGCCCACTATTTTTCGCAAGAACCCGAATGACAAAACGCCAGTGACCTGCGGCGGCGACGTTGCAGGCAAACGAGATCGTGCCGTAAGCGGGAAAGGTAGCACAGCAAACTGAAATGAAACTAACCATCGACAACCTACAGGGCCAAGGTCCGCAAGACTATACCGGAGCACTGGACGGAACGAGGCCCCCAAAGGTCGAGCGCAAGCTCAATCAGTCCGCGGAACTGCAGTTCAGTTTGCTGGCCAATGCGCCAGGCTTCGCAATTCCGGTGGCCGGTGCACGAGTGACCCTGGGTAAAACGAATGGGAGCGACGTGTTCACGGGCTACGTTACCTCTGCACCGCAGTACGAGTATCTGGGGTGGGGTGAACAAGGCCCGGTTTATCGCTACAACGTTGTGGCGCAGAGCGACGAGGTGCTGCTCAATCAGAAGGCGCTGCCGAACCGTTCCCCTTTCGTGGACCGGAGCGCGGGTAACGCGCTCCGGCAACTGGCGCAGGATTTATTGCCGGGATATTTCAACACGAGCGCGGTGCAGGACGTGGACACGCTGGCAGCGTATGCGGTGAATCCGCAGAAGAGTTTTTCGTTTCATGCGGCGGAAATCGCAGTGGCGGCCCGAGCAAGCTTTCGCGCGATAAGTGGAGCATTGATCCTGGCGCCGGCAGGAGCCATAACCTATCCACTCAATGAAAGCGATGCGAACTTCTCGCCGGAAAGGTTATGGCTGAATAGTCCAAGCCTGCTGGTGAACGAACTGACGGTGATTGGGCAGGACGAACCGCATGCGTACGTGCGAGATTATTTTGTTGGTAACGGACTAAGTTTGAAGTTTTACTTATCGCAAAAACCATTCGCTCAGACGAAACCCGCATTAATTGACGAAAAGTATCTGGGGCCGAATCTGGATCCCGCAACGTGGGTAGTCAGTGATCCGTCGTCCGCGGTTTCGGTGGTGGCGCAGACGCTGCAGATTGCAGGCGGGACCGGTGTGGACGGGCAGACCACCGTGAGCTTTATTGAGCAGATTGAGCTTGGTGGCGCACTGGAGTTGCAGCATGGCGATGTGAGCTTCACTGCTGCATCGCACGGTATTCTCGGCGGATTATATACCGGGGCGATCTCGGCAACTGGATGTCTGGCTGGATTTCAGATCACCCCGTCGGGTGCCGCCTCAACAATACAGGCGCTGATCAATGGATTACCGACCGGGCCGGTGATGACAACCATTACGGGACACCGGTATTTTTTCACGACTTACCTTTATTCGATGGAAGTCTACCGAAGCGGGGAGACTTACCACTCCTCACTGCATCCGGCGGGAAGTGGATGGGGCGGTGCGGCATTGGCGGCGGACGTACGCTTTGTGCTCGAAGTGCAGGATATCGATCCGAACAACCCTGCGACAATGGTGGCTCCTGCGATGGTGTTATTTGACGGCGTACTTACTGGCGCCCCAGGATTCTGCGGCTACACGTTGGTGAATGCCGTGACCATGCAGTGCAGCGTGGCCTACACGTACGTGGCGCACATTTCGTTGGCGGAGGTGAGAACCGCGCTGCCCAGCGCGAGTTACGTAACGCAATTGGTAGGACCGCTTGCCGAAGGTGCTGCATGCGAGATCACAGGCTCGCCGTCGCTCGATTTCTTCCCCGCCTATGTTCCGGCATTGAATGAACTAATCGTAGCCAGTTATCGAGGTCGTGGGCGAGCCGTGGCGCAAATACAGAATGGGTCGAGTGTGGCGTTGCTGCATAACGGGCCAGATGATGGGACCAGAGGTAGCGTTCGGGTGGCGAAGACTCCGCGGGCGCGCACCGATGTGGACTGCGAAAATGCAGCCCTGGCAATTCTGGATGACGCCACGGGAACTGCGTGGTCCGGAGTTTACGAGACCTGGAGCGACTTCTTGCCGGGCACAGCCGGGGACATCTTCCCAGGCGACGCGATCGCGGTAAATGTTCCCTCACGCGGAGCGGTGTTCACAGCAATCGTGCGGGATGTAGCAATTGAAATTGCCGATCCAACAGACGATCGGGCCTTCTACACGATTGGGTTTGCCAACGACCTGGTGGCACCGTTAGGGATTGAGTATGAGGCCAGCGCAAGGGCGATCTCGCTGCAGGACATGCCTCCCCTCCTGCAGACGATCCAAGTGGGCGGGTATTACCAGACAAATCTGACGGAAGCGCAGATCACGGCAGTGACGTCGACTACAGTGCAAGTGGACGCGGGTATGGCGCCGCCGAGTGGATATGGCATCGAGGTCCGGGCACACGATTACGGATGGGGACAGGCGAACGATCGCAATCTGCTGGGGCGATTCAGTACGCAGACGTTCAATCTGCCGCGGTTGGCACGGACACAGAATTATTTTCTGCGCTTGTATGACAGTTCGTCGCCGCCGAAATATTCGCGCTATTCCGCGGCGCTCCATATTGACTATCCGCTTTGAGGATATTGTGCGATGAAGGGACACCGGCATGGGAGTCAGCGACAGGGAATTGGCGCTAAGAGCGATCGACATCGAGTTCCAAAGAGAGGTGCTCGACAAGCTTGTACGGCTGGAGACAAAGATGGATGCTCTGGTGGGTAATGGGCAACCGGGGCGCATGAAGATGGCGGAGGATAAAGTAGCGGTGCTGGAGCGCAACGATTTACGCAACAGCGTCCACAACCGAATCGTGAATGGGGCAATCAGCGCCGCGATTAGTGCGGCCATCGCACTGCACAGGTACTGGTTGAAGTAGACATTTCCACTTTCAAGGCACTTCATTTCAAGAAAATAAGGAGAACTATGAGTGTGATACCGAGCACCACGATCATCACCAATCTGAAGACCGTAACCTTGTCCACTACGAACACGTTGAGAAGCGCTGGCTCGAGCGGAATCGACATGCCAGGGATGCTAACCCTCGCATTGAGCAAGGCTTACGAACTGAAAGTCTGCCTGACGTTGATTGCCCGATCGACCGACAGCGCCGATCCCAACCTGATTACGCTCAACGATATTCTGGCCAGCCTTAGTTAGGGGCTGAGGCAGCCGGTTGGCCAGATTTGTGCGTGCGGCCGCAAACGTCGCGTATTCAAACGATTATTTCAAGGAGGAAGGTAATGGATTTCTTATCTCAATTGCTGCGGGGAATGGCTTTTGTTCCCGCGCTAGTTAACGGGATCGAGGGACTTTTTGGAAATAAGCCGGGGGCCGAGAAGAAGGATGCGGCGATGTCGTTTCTGCAGAATGCGCTCGCTATGACAGATGCAGTGGCCGCGCGGGAAATCATCGATCCGGAGAAATTCAAGAACGGCATTTCCATGATCGTCGACGGGACTGTTGCGTGCCTGAATGCTTCTACCTGGTGCAAGCAGCCGCCTGCCGCCAGCAGCCAACCTTCAGCCTGATCACGCTAGCCGATCTCCTCGTTCCAAGTCTCCAAGTTCTTCTTTACCTGGGCCATGAACTGGTCAGCAATGGCGCCGTCGATGAGGCGGTGGTCGTAGCCGAGCGTGAGGTGGACTACCGAGCGGATGGCGATGGAATCGTTGCCTTCCTTGTCGGTGACGACGAGCGGCTGTTTGGTTATACCGCCTACGCCCATGATCGCCGAATTCGGCTGATTGATGATAGGCAAACCGAAGACGGCGCCGAACTGGCCGGGGTTGGTGACGGTGAAGGTCGAGCCTTCGACGTCATCGGGTTTCAACTTCTTGGTGCGGGCGCGCTCGCCGAGGTCGGTGATGCCGCGTTGCAAGCCGAGGAAGTTGAGGTCGCCGGCGTTCTTGAGGACGGGAACGATCAGTCCCCAATCGAGGGCGACGGCGATGCCGACATTGATCTGGCGATGGTAGCGGATGTTGTCGCCTTCGAGCGAGGCGTTGATGATTGGCCACTGCTGGATCGCGATGATCGCGCCCCGGACAAAGAACGGCATGTAGGTGAGGCGGACGCCGTGGCGCTGCTCGAAAGCGTTCTTATGTTTGGCGCGAAGGGTGACGATGCGGGTTAAATCCACTTCGTACATGCAGTGGACGTGAGCGCTGGTGCGGCGCGACTCGATCATGCGCTGGGCGATGATCTTGCGCATGCTGGTCAGGGGGACGAGATCGCCGGGATAGGCAGCGGGCGCAGGCCGAGGTGGAGGCGGCGCAGTTGCCGGCGACGAAGCGGCAGCCGTGGGCGCGGCTGCCGCTGCCGGCGCGCGCTCGATGAAGGCCATGATGTCCTGCTTGGTGATGCGACCGCCGAGTCCGGTGCCTGAGATTTGCGAGAGGCTGACGCCGTGCTCGCGGGCGATCTTGCGGACGAGCGGGGAGGAGCGGGCTTCTTCGTCGTCGCCTGCTTCTTGCGGAGCCGGAGCGCTGGCAGGTGGCGCGACGGTAGCTTGCGCGGCCGGTTTCTTCTCTTCCTTCTTTTCTTCCATAGCGGGCGGGGCGGGCGGAGGAGCGGCGGCTTTTGCAGGAGCGGCCTTAGTGGGCGCTGCGGCTTCGCCATCGGATGAGATCGTTCCTACGACCGTGTTTACGCCGACGGTTGTGCCTTCGGTGACTTTAATTTCCTGAAGAACGCCAGAAGCCGGCGCGGGAATCTCCGCATCGACCTTATCGGTGGAGATTTCGAAGAGCGGTTCGTCGCGCTGAACCTTGTCGCCAGGCTTCTTCAGCCACTTGGTAATAGTGCCCTCGACAATGGATTCGCCCATCTGGGGCATGATGATGTCAGTCGGCATGATTTCCTTCCCCGCGGCCCACGGTTCGGATCGGAGGCCGGATGCAAACGAATATTATAGCGTTTGCGGGAGTTGGGGTGGAAAGGCGGACAATGTGAAGAGTGAACTACCCACGCTTGAAAAGGCCTGCCTCGCCTCCACCGGCTAGATTCAATTGTCAGTTTTAGTTGTGTTTGTGTTCTTCCTTGCCCTCTTCACCACTTGGGGCTGCCACGCCGAAGTTAGTCTTCCAGTAGTCCTGCACGGCGGGCGGCAGCTTTTCCATGTGTGAGATGAAGCTGGCGATCTTCCACATGTCCTGCTCGCTGAGCGTTTTTTCCCACGAGGGCATGCCGGTGTAGCGGACGCCGGTACGGATGGTATAGAAGACGTGCCACTCGGGGTCGTCGGGTGGCTTGGAAATAAGATTGGGAGCGGGCGGGTAGAAGGAGTTGGAGAGAGAGACCGGCTTGCGGTCGAGTCCGCCGTGGCAGAGGGCGCAGTTCATGGTGTAAAGCTTCATGCCGTCCTCAAAATTCTGGTCGTTGGGCGGCACGGGGTTGGTGACGTGAGGGGCGTGACGCTCCATGGAAGCGTCGACGGCGCCGTTGGCGATACGTTTCTCTAGTGGCGGTGGGGTTACGTTTGCGTTGGTGGGAAAGAAGCCCAGCATGGCGAAGCCGAGACCGCCGAGGATGAGTACGAGAAGGGTGACGATTACGCCGAGAATGAATTTGCCCATGGGGCGCCTCCGGAGGAACTATTGTGGCAGATGGGATGGGTGGGACGCTAGTTTCAGCCCGAATAGCCAATGCTCGCTACGCTCGGTGGATAGCTGAGGCGGCCGTCCCCACAACGCCCGGTTTGTCCTTTAGAAGGTCAATACGCTTTCAGCTTGCGAGCTTCGCGGACTACGTCGCTCACCTTAGGCAGGTAGTGCTCTTCTTGCGGCGGAGAGAATGGGACGGCGGAGTCTAAACCCGCGATGCGGACGATCGGGCCGTCTAGGTCGTCGAAGGCTTCTTCGTTGATGATTGCGGCGATTTCGCCGGCCAGGCCTCCGGTGCGGGAGTGTTCGTGCAGGATGATAATTTTGTTTGTCTTCCTGACGGTTTGCTCGATGGCTTCGCGGTCAAGCGGCGAAACGGTGCGCAGGTCGAGGATTTCGAGGTCGATTCCGTCGTTCTTGAGAACCTCGGCAGCCTCTAACGCCGTATGCACCATCGCGGCATAAGTAATGATGCTCAGATCGCGGCCTTCGCGGACGATGTTCGCTTTGCCGATGGGGACGACGTAATCTTCGGCTGGGACTTCACCCTTGATCCGGCGATAGAGATATTTGTGCTCGAAGAAGATGCACGGGTTGTTGTCGCGAATGGCGGCCTTGATCAGGCCTTTGGCATCGTAGGGCGTGGCCGGGCAAATGACTTTGAGGCCGGGATTGTGGACGAACCACATCTCGGGATTCTGCGAGTGGAAGGGGCCGCCGTGAACGTATCCGCCACTAGGGCCGCGGAGAACGAGCGGAGCGGGCGCGCCCCAGAGGTAGTGCGTCTTCGCGACCATGTTGCTGATCTGGTTGAAGGCGCAACCGATGAAGTCCATGAACTGGAACTCGGCGACTGGACGCATGCCGGTGAGCGACGCCCCGAAGGCCGCGCCCACGATGGCGGACTCGGCGATGGGCGTGTCGATGACGCGCTCGGGGCCAAAGCGGTCGATGAGACCGTCAGTGACTTTGAACGCGCCGCCGTAAATGCCGATATCTTCGCCGAGGCAGAAGACGGAAGGGTCGCGGTCCATTTCTTCCCAGATTCCCTGGCGGATGGCTTCGAGGTAAGTGAGTTGCATAGAGTTTCTTAAACCTTGACATCTATTTCATCCACGCACGTTTGCATGGCCGAGTAATTTGAAGCACTGTGCCATTCTCCTGTCGACTTCCGAACGAAAACACCCGAGAGTCCAGCGACGCGAAGGCACCGCCAGTTGGCAGGAGATCCATCGTCTTCTAAATCTTGGCTGCTTCCTCCAGCAAACTGATAGAGCAGCGTCTGTGCGTGACCGTTCTTCTTGCCAATCACATGCGGGCACATTTCTCGGACGTATCCACGGTAGCTGGCGATCACAATATTCTTATCAATGATCGCCTGACGAACCAGGTCGTAAGTGTCATCCGCAATCTGTTGTTCGGCAGCCATGAAGAAATAAAGTTCAAGTTGGCAGGATTACCGTTATCGCAAATGCACGGCCGCTTCAGTTTGTTTATAGCCGGTCATTCCCTTCTTCACTTTCGGCATCCCATACTTCGGCTTGATGTCGTGACAGCCATCTTCGCAGAACACCCCGCCTTCAGCCGATTCAGGCGTCGGCATCGGCGAGTTCACCGCGATTTCTCTTTCTTCTTCAATCACTCGCTCTACGTCCGAAATCAATTCAGTATTCTCCTTCGCCGTCAGCCACTTCTTTTCTTTCCCCAGATAATTCTCAAAGCGGGCGATCGGGTCGCGCTTCTTCCAGAAGTCGAACATCGGCTTGGGCACGTACGCGGCGGCGTCGTGGATGGCGTGGCCTTTCATGCGCATCATTTTGGCTTCGATCATGGTGGGACCTTCGCCGCGGTGGGCGCGCTCGACGGCTTCGCGGGCGGCGTCGTAGACCTGGCAGGCGTCGGTGCCGTCGACGATGACGCCGGGGATGCCGTATCCGATGGCACGCTCGGCGAGGTCTTTACAGCGGTATTGCATTTCCGACGGCGTGGAGTACGCCCACTCGTTGCTTTCAACAAAGAGGACGAGCCCTAGATTTTGCACGGCGGCGAAGTTGATGCCTTCGTAGGTGACGCCGGTGGACTGGCCGCCGTCGCCGATGTAGGTCATGACGGCGATGTTGCGTCCTTGCAGGCGCGCGCCCAGCGCCACGCCGGAGAGCACGGGAATGAGATCGCCGAGCATGGAGATGGGCGAAACCATGTTGCGCTTTTCAATGTCGCCGAAGTGCGAAGTGCCGTCGCGGCCGCGCGTGGGCGAATCGGCCTTGGCCATGTACTGCATCATGGTGTCGCTGGCGCGAAAGCCGCGCACCAGCAGCGAGCCCTGGTTACGGATCATGGGTGCGAACCAGTCGTCCTTATCGAGCGCGTAGGCGGAGGCGCAGGAGCAGGCTTCCTGGCCGAGTCCGAAATAAACTCCGCCGACAACTTTGCCCTGCTTGTAGAGATTTTCGAGCGCGATCTCCATTTTGCGGTTGAGCAGCATGTAGCGGTAGATCTCGATGCACTGCTGCTTGTCGAGATACTTCGAGTCGCGAATCGGTGGGACGGGCGCGCTCAGGTTGCCGGTGACTTCGTAGCGGACGTGCTCGGCACCGTCTTTGTCTTTCTCTATGGACTGGCGGACGGAGAGGGCGGGATGCTCGAGGCGGGTGTCGGGGATGGAGTAGGTGCGGAGGTGGGTGTCGTTGGGCTTGGATTGAGAAGCACCGTTGCCGGGACGGTTACCATTGGAGCTGTGCTTGGATTTAGACTTCGTTTTCTTATTTGCCATGCGAAGCGCCAAGGCGCTGTTTGATGGTATCGCGAGAGTGGGGGAAAGGGCTAGGGCAGGCAACATCAGTGCGTATTGGCTCTAACCACGAGGCGGCTGGCTGATTCGACGCACACCATCTGCATCTCGCCGGGCTTGCTCTTAGTGAGAGGGCAGACCTCAAAGTCGCCGAAAGCGTCCCTGCCGTGGACGTCGCCATGTCCATACATCGCCTTGCTGAAGTTGGCAGGAACGAGATCTTCGTCTTCGACTTCCAAGAGGCGGTCCGTTCCAATACGCCAAATGACCGTACCCGCCCCGTTCACGACGCGCACTCGTCCACGAATGTTGAAACACTGGCCGACGACCTTGGGACTATCTTTGCACGACTTGGCTTGCTGAGCAAAGACGGGGGTTGTTGTCAGGATTACGAGTAGCGCGAGGAAACGTATCTTCATTGACTGCTCCACAACAGCACATTTCAATGATCCCACCAGTCGGCAGATCCATCAAGACCGCGTCACGCCCAGTTGGTGCGGTCTTCTTTGTGAAGCTGGCGCAGTTCCGCGGGAGGCTGTACTGGGACGCCGACGGTGCGGCCCAGCAACGCGTCAAGCGTTTCTACCCAAAGCATCTGGCTAGAAAACACTGTGCCGAAATTGCGGGAGATGGATTCGGCGACAGTGCTTAGGTCGAGTGGCTTGCCGAGTTCTTGCTGCATCGATGTCACCGGCTTTGCCGTAATGCCGCAAGGGATGATCAGGTTGAAGAAGCTGAGGTCGGTGTTTACGTTCAACGCGAAGCCGTGCGAGGTGACGAAGCGGGAGATGTGGACTCCGATGGCGGCGAGTTTGGCTTCCGGGCGCACCTCAGCGGCTGAAGCCGGTTCCTTGTCGTGCCCGCTATCGGCACGACTGAAGTCGCGCCCTTTCAAATCCGTCCAGACTCCCGTTAATCCCGGCACTCGCTTCGTGGGGATGGCGAAATCGGCGCAGGTGCGGATCAGGACTTCTTCCAGGCGGCGGATGAAATCGACCGCGCCGAGCGTTTTGCGAAAAGCGGACGAGGCGTCCGCTGCTCCACGAGCGTGACCGCGCAGGTCGAAGATAGGATAGCCGACGATCTGGCCGGGGCCATGAAAGGTGACGTCGCCTCCGCGGTCGCATTCGAAAAGCTCGACGCCGCGCTGGGCGAGCAACTCGGGCGAGGCGATGACGTTGGCGGCCTTTGCGTTACGGCCTAGCGTTATGACAGGCGAGTGCTCGAGCAGGAGCAGGGCATCACTGATCTTTTCTTCTTTCCGCAACGCGACCAATTGCTGTTGCAGGCGAAGGCCCGTCGCGTAGTCGACGGTGCCGAGTTGGACGAGAGAGATCAAAGTCTTAGTCGCCATGGATTTTCAGGGATTCTCACGGATCAAGATCAAGTCTTGGTTTATCCGTGTGTATCCGTGTGATCCGTGGCCAAGAAGTTTCATGCGTTAATCGCAATCCCGTACACGCTGTTTGACGCGTCCAGCATGGCTTCGGCCAGGGTTGGATGCGCGTGGATCGTCCACATCAAGTCTTCGACGGTGGCTTCGAGTTCCATGGCGGCGACGGCTTCGGCGATCAGCTCTGTCGCCTGCGGGCCGATGATGTGCACGCCGAGAATCTCGCCGTAGTCGGCATCGGAGACAATCTTGATGAAGCCTTCATGCTGGCCGACGATCGATGCGCGAGAGTTTGCCGTGAAGGGGAACTTTCCGATTTTCACGTTGTATCCGGCTTCGCGCGCTCTGGTTTCAGTGAGGCCGACGCTCCCGATTTCTGGATGGCAATACGTCGCGCCGGGAATGTGTTCGGGGTTGATCGGCTTGCCGGGCTTGCCGGCGATTTTCGCCACAGCGACGATCGCTTCCATCGCGCCGACGTGAGCAAGTTGCGGTGTACCGAGTACGATGTCGCCAACGGCGTAGACTCCGGGCTCGGGGGTCTGCATCCATGAGTCAGTCTTGATGAACTCGCGGTCGGGCTTGATCTTCGTGCGTTCCAGGCCGATATTCTGCGTGCGCGGCCTGCGGCCCACCGCGATCAGGATTTTCTCGGCGTCGATCTTCCGCTGCTTGCCGTCGACCGTGATGGTGACGGAAACTCCAGCTTTTGTTTTTTCGACTTTGTCGACTTTCGCGTTAGTGTGAAAGTTGATGCCGCGCTTGCGGAAGACACGGGCTAGTTCCTTCGATACTTCTTCATCTTCAACTGGAACCAACCGCGGCAGCATTTCCACAATCGTCACTTCGCAGTCGAAAGACCGATAGATCGAGGCGAACTCCACGCCCACGGCGCCGGCGCCCACAATCACCAGCGATTTCGGAATTTCCTTCAAGCTGAGGATCTCGATGTTGGTGAGAACGCGGTCGCCGGCGTCGAGACCTGGAATCATGCGAGCTTCGGAGCCTGTGGCAAGAATGACATTCTTCGCCTTGAGATGGCTGGCCTTGTTGTCGTTCACCACTTCCACGGTAAATAGGCCATTCTGCGCACCACCCGTCAGTTTGCCGAATCCCTTCACCGTGTCGACTTTGTTCTTCTTCATCAGGAACTCGAGGCCTTTGGCGTGCTTGGCCACGATTTTCGACTTGCGATCCTGCACCGCGGCCCAATTCAGCTTGCGCGCGTCTACACCCTCGATGCCGAATTCCTTGGCGTCCTTAAGGTGGTCCCAGAGTTCCGCATTGAACAGCAGCGCCTTGGTAGGAATGCAGCCCACGTGCAGGCAGGTGCCGCCGAGGAAGCCGTCTTTTTCGATTAGAGCAGTTTTCAGGCCCCACTGGCCAGCGCGGATGGCGGCGGTGTACCCGGCAGGCCCGCTGCCGATGATAGCGACGTCATAAATGGTTTCAGGCAAAGTAATCGTCCTCAACAGGAACAGATGTCTAAAGGCAAACGAATGATTCTAGAACAGGGTGGGTCAAGGGACCAAGCTTGGGAAGCTGAGGGTGGTGTCTTAAAATAGTTAAGACACTACCAAACTGAGGTCGCCGATACGAGGGCAGAGGTGGAAACACCCTGAACAGCTTGCGGCAGCAACGGCGAGGTAGGGATTCTTCGACTCCGCAACAGCTTCGCTACCGCGAAGCTGCTACTCCGCTCAGGATGATAGCTGTGCTCGGAATACCCAACCGTCTAGTTGTTTTCGTTGCTGGCCCTCTTCCACGAAATCAACTCGCCAATCGTCGAACTGGTGCTCGAAACCGGCTGCTTGTAAGCCTCGACTTCAGACCGCGAAGCCTCTTCGCCGACAGCGCGTATGCTGAGGCCGACTTTTTTCTCTTCTGCGCTCATCTTGATGATCTTGAAGTCATGCTCCACGCCGGGTTCCAGATGCAGGGGCTGGCCGTTTCCGTCCACCGCTTCTGACTTGTGGCACAAACCCTCCACGCCTTCAGCGATCTCGACAAAAGCACCGAACGCAGCTACTCGCAGCACTTTGCCGTGAATCACGTCCCCGACGTGATGCGTCGCGAAGAAAGTTTCCCAGACATCGGGCTGAAGCTGCTTCACACCAAGCGAAAGGCGCCGCTTGTCGGGTTCGATGGCGAGCACAACTGCTTTCACGCGGTCGCCCTTCTTCAACACTTCAGAAGGATGTTTCACGCGCTTGGTCCAGCTCAGGTTGCTGACGTGAACCAGGCCGTCGATGCCATCCTCGATTTTTATGAACGCGCCGAAGTCGGTGAGATTACGCACCCGGCCTTCGACCGTCATGCCCACGGGATATTTATCGTGCAGAGCATCCCAGGGATTCTCTGCGAGCTGCCGCATACCGAGAGAGATGCGCCTCTCGCCGGGATTCACATTCAGCACTACGCACTCGACCTGATCGCCAACATTGACCAGCTTGGAGGGATGCTTCATGCGCTTGGACCACGTCATTTCGCTGACGTGAACCAAGCCTTCGATGCCCTGCTCAAGTTCGACGAACGCGCCGTAGTCGGTAACGCTAATCACGCGCCCGGAAACATGCGCCCCCACGGGATAGCGGTGTTCAGCATCAAGCCATGGATCAGGCGTCAACTGCTTGAAACCCAGCGAAACTCTCTGCTTGTCCTTGTCGTACTTCAACACCTTCACCTGAATCTGGTCGCCAACGTTCACCAGATCGCGCGGATGCGTCAACCGGCCCCATGACATATCGGTGATGTGCAGCAGGCCATCCAGCCCGCCCAGATCGACGAAAGCGCCGTACTCGGTTAGGTTCTTCACCACTCCGGTCAGGATCGAGCCTTCTTCCAGATGTTCGAGCGTCTTGCTGCGTTTCTCGTTCTGCTCCCCTTCCAGCAATTCCTTGCGCGAGACCACGATGTTGCCGCGCTTCTTGTTGACCTTGATGACGGTCACTTCGAGAGTCTGGCCCTTCATCCCGTCGAGATTCCGGATGGGCCGCAGATCCACTTGCGAGCCGGGCAGAAACGCGCGTGCTCCCAGGATATCGACCGTCAGGCCGCCCTTGGTACGTTCGATGACGGTAGCCTTCACTGGCCGCTTCTCGTGATGAGCCTTTTCCACCTCATCCCAGGCGTGAAGGCGAGCGGCCTTTTGATGTGAGAGGTTGACGTAGCCTTCCTCGGTCTGCCCCTTCTCCCGCATCACCTCGATTTCGTCACCCGGCTTCACCTTCGGCTTGCCTTCGTGGTCCAGTACCTCCGATAGCGGCAACATGCCTTCCGATTTGGTGCCGATGTCGACCACTACGTGCGTCGCCGTTAGCTTCAGCACCGTGCCCTTAATCACACGGTCCTCACCCACGGCCTCTTCGGTCTCGGTAGTGAAGTTCTCCAGCGCGGAGGCGAAGTCTTCGCTGGCGTGCTTGTCGTCAGCATGTTTATCTTCGGCCTGCCCCGGACGCGACGCCTCCTCTGTGGAAGCGGCCGCTGCATCGGCGGTTGCGACCGGAGCCTGATCTTGCCGAGGCGAGTTCCGCTCAGTCAAGTCCTGCTCGGTCGGGGTGAGATCGGTTGCCGTCGGTTCTGTTTCGGTTGCAACGGCAGTGGTGGAGTCGGAGTTGTGAGCGGTGGTATCGTCGAACAAGGTCATGCCTCTCTGCTGTGCCTCGCACTCGGTGCGGGGAGGATACGGGCCTGCTTGGCGGACTGCTGGAGTGAGTCGTTTGGTTGTGGTGGGCTCACCCTGGCGAGTGAGCTTGGACAATCCCAGCTGCCGGACGTTTTACAGAAACCCGCGTCCAAAGGGAACTCTTCGACTATAGCAACGCCCCGCAAACAGTGTCAAACGCAATTATTAAATGTAGTACGCCTCCGGAAAAGCCTGATCTACGGTTGTGTGCAGAAGTCTTGTGGAAGGCATATTTTTGTAAAAAACTTAGCCTACCCTTTTTCGGAATCTGCATCCTACATGTGGTTCTTTTGTCGGAGATCAAGGCGTTTGCGAGACAAGACATTGAACAAACTAACCATCCATTTAACGCGGATACCTTTGATGTTAGCCGTGGTTGCTGTCGCCGCCACCTCTCAGGAATCCTCTTCCATAACCTTGGTGCCGTCTGTCACATCCGCCATCCACGTGATGACTCCAGCGCCCAATTTCCGCGTGGGCGACTTTCGGTTAGAGACGCTCGACGCGGACAACCCTGCGCCCGATACCGCGCCCGACACTTCCGCAGGCAACGAGCCGCACCAGGGGCTAATGAAGCGAAGTATCATACGAATTGGACAAGACCAGAAGAATCTCTTCAAGGGGCCGTTCGAAGCTCATAACCTCAAGTGGGACTTCGTAATTCTGGTAGGCACCGGGGCATTCCTCGCCGCCGACCGCCACATTGAAAACAATGTTTCGCACTCACATTTCACCGTGTATCAGGCCATTTCCGATACAGCCTTGGGAGGATTGGCCGGCTCGCTAGCTGGGATATACCTCTACGGAGCCAAGACCGAACATCACCACGCTAGAGAGACTGGCGAACTCGAACTCGAAACCCTGGTCAATACCTTCATCATCTATGCCCCGATGCAGCTGATTGCCGGCCGCCAGCGGCCCGATGAGGGCAACAATCACGGAGACTTTCTCAAGCACCATGCCCTGAACACCTCATTCCCCGGCGGACATGCCATGTTTACTTGGGCAATGGCATCGGTGCTGGCCGACGAATATCCCAAGCCTTGGGCGCGCGCGCTGAGTTATGGTGCGGCGTTCACTGTGACCTTCACTCGCTTTATGGCACGGGATCACTGGTCTTCTGACATGTTTCTGGGCATGGGATTGGGCATCGCCATTGCCGAGAGGACCTTCCACGCCCGCTGCAATCCGGAGTTCGAATCGCAGTGCAAGCATCATCAGTGGTGGTGGAAGCCGATGAAGATGGAAGCCCAATAGTCGATCGCCAAGACGCGGGCGCGGTACCCGCGCCCACCCGCCATCTGCTACCCTGCCTTGTAATGGACTACCTCTGGACCCCGTGGCGCTACGCCTACGTCTCGACCGCCGAGAAGGCGGCAGGCTGCGTCTTCTGCGATGCCGCGAATGCGGGCGATGACGAAAAAGTCCGCATCGTACATCGCGGCCAGCACTGCTTCGTTATCCTGAACACATATCCGTACACGCCCGGGCACGTGATGATCGTCCCCTTCGCTCACCTGGATGAACTGCAAAAGGTTCCGTCTGAAGCCGCCCACGAAATGATGGACCTCTCCCAGCGCATGGAATCCGTCCTGCGCGACCTCTACCATCCCGACGGCATCAATCTGGGCATGAACATCGGTAAGGCCGCCGGTGCCGGAATCGCCGGACACATCCACATGCACGTCCTGCCGCGCTGGGTCGCGGATGCGAATTTTCTTTCCGTGGTGAGCGAGACGCGCGTTCTGCCCGAGACGCTGGAGGAGACATGGAAACGGATGACGCAGGCTTTAAAAACGGCGAACTCCTAGAACTCTAGAAATTTCCCACCATGAATATCCCGCTTTGTGTGCGGGACACTCATGGTAGGTTATTTTCGTTACTTAGCCAGCTTCTCCATCTCTTTTTCATCGATCACCGCTACTCCCAACTCCTTCGCCTTATCCAGCTTCGACCCAGCATCCGCTCCCGCCACCACGTAATCCGTCTTCTTGCTGACCGAGCCTGTGACCTTGCCGCCCGCGTCTTCAATCATCTTCTTGGCTTCATCGCGAGTGAAATGCGACAAAGTCCCCGTCAATACAAATGTCTTGCCCGCGAGTTTGGTGCCACGCTGCCTCTTCTGCCCCGTTAAGGTAAGCCCCGCCTCGCGCAACCGCTCCACCAGTTTGCGATTGGCCGCGATGCTGAAGAATTCCACGATGCTCTCAGCGATGCGCGGACCGACTTCGTTCACATCCTGCAGCTCTTCCACGCCAGCACTCTCCAGCGCTTCCATCGATCCAAAATGCTCCGCCAGAAACTGCGCCGTGCGCTCGCCGACCATTCGAATGCCAAGTCCGTAGATGACCCGCTCCAGCGGCAGCTTCTTCGAGGTTTCAATCTCACCCAGAATGTTCTGCGCCGACTTTTCGCCCATGCGCTCCAGGCTGAGCAGATCGGCTTTGGTGAGTTTGTAGATGTCAGCAACATTCTTCACCAGCGCGCGCTCGGTGAGTTGATTTACCAGCGCGTCTCCCATGCCATCAATATTCATGACCCCGCGCGAAGCAAAATGCAGAATGGTCTCCCGCAACTTCGCCGGACAGTTCGCATTCACGCAGCGGTAATCGACTTCCCCTTCAGTCCGCACTACCTTGGTGCCGCAGACAGGACAGGTTTCCGGCATGTGAAAGGTTTTATTCCCGCGCGGATGGTCCTTGTCCTCGATGACCTTGGCGACCTTCGGAATCACGTCGCCGCCACGCTCCACCTGCACCCAGTCGCCAATCTTTACCCCCAAGCGCTCGATTTCGTCCATGTTGTGCAACGTGGCATTCCGCACAGTTGTGCCGCCGATCAAAACCGGCGCCAGCATCGCGACGGGCGTGAGTTTTCCGGTGCGTCCTACCTGCACTCGAATGTCTTCCAGCTTCGTAATCCCAGCCCGCGCAGCGTATTTGTAAGCGATCGCCCACCGCGGAGCTTTACCCGTAAACCCAAGCTCATCCTGTAGCGAAACCCGGTCGACCTTGACCACAATGCCGTCAATCTCATACGGCAAAGATTCCCGCTTCTCCTCCCACTGCCGGATGAACGCCCACGCTTCGTCGATATCATGAACCAGCTTGCGGCTCTGATTTACCTTGAATCCGGCCGCATCGAGTGCATCCAAGGTTTTCGAGTGCCGGTCAAAATAAGTTCGCCCATCCTGAAGCAGCGCATAGCAAAAATAATCAAGCCGGCGCTCCGCCGTGACTTTCGACTCAAGTTGCCGCACCGTCCCCGCGGTAGCGTTCCGCGGATTGGCAAACGTGCTAAGCCCCTTGCTCTCCCTCTCCTCATTCATCCTCTTAAACGACCTCAGCGGCATCAACAGCT
Source organism: Candidatus Acidiferrum sp. (assembly GCA_035568115.1). Taxonomy (GTDB): domain Bacteria; phylum Acidobacteriota; class Terriglobia; order Terriglobales; family Acidobacteriaceae; genus Sulfotelmatobacter. The sequence goes on along the minus strand of DATMOP010000027.1, from coordinate 192,512 downwards.
CGCCCCGAACTTCGAAGTCCGCAGGAATGCCGCCCTTCTTCAGCTTCTCCTTTGGAATCGAAAGCGGCACCGAACGCACCGTACGCACATTCAACGTAACGTCCTCGCCCACGCTTCCGTCGCCGCGAGTAATTCCGCGCACCAGCTTCCCATCTTCATAAATTAGCGCCAGCGACATGCCGTCGAGCTTCAACTCGCAGACATAATCCACATCTTTGCGTCCGCTCAACTCGTGTACGCGGCGTTCCCAGGCCCGTAGTTCGTCTTCGCTATAAGTGTTGTCGAGCGACAACATGGGAGAAGAGTGGGGTACCTTGACGAAGCCTTCGCGCGGCTTGCCACCCACGCGTTGTGTCGGAGAATCGGCCGTAATCAGCTCTGGATGCTCCGCCTCCAGATCCTTCAGTTGTTGCATTAGCTTGTCGAAGTCAGCATCGCTGATCTCAGGATGGTCGAGGACGTAATAGAGATATTCGTGATGCCGGATCTTCTCGCGGAGGGATCCGATCTTCTTTTCGAGGTCTTTGTTCGAGGAACTCATCGGGCAAATTATAGTCGGGGACAACAAAAAGGAGCCGGCTCACGCCGGCCCCCAAGACGTAGCAAACCTTCACACCAAGTCATCGATCTTCAACGCCTGCGCTCCGCCCTTCCACGATGACTCAAACTCCTTCTGGACGAATCCCGCGTCATACCCGCGCTTCTGCTGCAGCAGAGTCTGATGCAGTCCCCACAGCGACCGCGGATTCCGTAGATTCCGTTCCAAGTCATCGCGGAACACTTTCTCCGCGCCGTCTGCGTCCCCATTCATCAGCAGAGTTGCGCCCAGCGCTTCGCGAACTGGAAAGAACCAGTCAGGCGGCTCTCCATATTTGAGAGTGTCCTGGATGGCAACGGCTTCGCGCAGCATTACAACAGCGCCGCTATTGTCTTTTTTCGCCACCGCGATCTTCGCTCCCAGAACGTCCTTCGCGATTTTCATGATGTCCTTGGCCTTGTTGTTGATCGGCATTTGGAAGATTACGTCGGGAGGCGTCGCCGCTTCGGCGCCGGAAACAATCTTGTACTCCGCCTCCGCATCCGTCACCTTGCCCGTTCCAGCCAGGGCCATCCCGCGTCCGAAGTGCCAGAACACAGTTGCGGTCTTCATCGCCGCATCGGGCTGCGGCATCTTCAGGATCTCATTCCAATGATGAAAGCGAATCTCGACCGCCACTGGAATCGTCATGAAGCCTTCGAGCGGCGGCATATCTTTTACGTGCGGCCCGACATTCTCCACCAGCAGTTCCGCATTTTTCTTCGACGCCGCATAGTCTCCGTTCATCGCCGCACACATCGCGATGAAGTGCAGGTTGTGGCTGTAATACATCATCGGATAGATGCCCTGCGCTCCAGTAGCCTTGATATAGGCACGGTCGATTTCCGCCGCTTTCTCATTTGTCTTCACGGCCGCGTCATAATCGCCTGTGCGAATGTAAACATGCGCGGGCATGTGCACGATGTGTCCTGCGCCGGGCGCCAACGCCGCCAGTTTGTTCGCTCCAGCCAGCGCGCGCTCGGGAGAAGCAGAAGCTTCCACCGCATGAATGTAGTAGTGGATCGCGCCCAGATGATTGGGATCGCGCCTCATCACCGACTCCAACGTGGAGACGATTTCATCTGTGCCGGCCTCCGGCGTGCCATCAACGTGCCACAGTCCCCACGGATGTAAGTTCATGCCCGCTTCTGCGAAAAGCGTAGCCGCATCCAGGTCGTCGGGGAATTCGCTGACCACCTGCCGCATCGCGTCGCGATAGTCTTCCGCCGCCTTCCTCAAATCGGATTTGGGGTCTGCCGGAAACCTCTTGGCTAGGGCCTGAATGTAGGCTTGATCGCTAGACGAAGCGTCCACCGACAGATCGACAGCCTTCTGCACGGCATCGTGCGCGTGCTTGTAACGCTCGGGATCCGCAGGATCGTTATAGTTCGGTCCCACCGCCTCGGCGACGCCCCAATAAGCCATGGCCAGCTTGGAATCGAGTTCTGCGGCATGCTGAAACGACCGCGCCGCTTCGTCGTGATTGAACGCATAGATGAATCGCAGACCCTGATCGAAGAACTGCTGCGCCTGCGGGTTTTTCGTGGAAACAGGGTGATGCAGGTCTCCCAGCCCGGTCACCATGGTTACAGGATGCGCCTGAGCATGTGACGCATGGTCTTGGGCCGCTGCACCCAGGCATAGGAGCACACCGCAAAGAACGTGCGCCAGAGTCTTCATCTGGTCAACCCTCCGAATTCAAAATTTTGGGCGGGCTGTCAAAAGCAATAGTCACAGGAGACAAGCCCTTTCCCGAGCCGCCAAAGCTTATTCCAAAGCACAACTCCTTGCCAAGTGCGTCCTGGACGACTCAGGTACAATCCAGCTTCGAACCCGCCATGCGCAAGGCCGTTCTGCTCTATAACCCGAACTCCGGAGGCACGCGGTCACGCCGTCAAGCGGAGGTCGAATCCGTTGTAGCGCTGCTCCGCGACGCGAACGTTGAAGCGGAACTCGTACTCACTGATTCCTCGGCCGAGGCTGAACATCAGGCGCGGCAGGCGATCCAATCAGGGTGTGACACCGTCTTCGCGTGCGGAGGAGATGGCACGATACACACGGTTTTGCAGGTGCTGGCAAACACTTCCGTCGCTCTCGCGATCTTGCCCATGGGCACGGCCAATGCGCTGGCCCACGATCTGCGCCTGCCTATGAAGTTGAAGGAAGCAGCGCTCGCCGGTTTGCACGGAGTGCCTCGCCGCGTTGCGCTAGGCCAGATAAAATATTCGGATCTCAACGGCAATCCGGGTTCGCGATTTTTCATCGTGGCGGCCGGGGCCGGTGTCGATGCGCACCTCTTCTACAAGCTTCAAACCGGAACCAAGCAGCGCATGGGCATGGCCGCCTACTATGCCAAAGCCTGGCATCTTTGGTTCAGTTATCCCATGACGCGTTTTCGGGTTGAGTTTGCTGAGACTGGATCGAACCAACCCCGACAAGCCGACGTCACGGAATTGATGGCTGTACGCATCCAAAACTTTGGCGGAGTGCTTCAGGAACTCGCTCCCGGCGCCTCCCTCGATCGCAACGATGTGCGAGTAGTGTTCTGCCGGACCGCCAGGCGCTGGGACTACCTCCTTTACGTAACCCGCGGATTGCTGCGCCGCAACTGGAAGGTTCCAGGCATCGATTTAGCGAGCAGCGAACGGGTTTCGTGCCAATACTTGAACGATTCGTCCGCAGGCGATGCGCCGCACGCGCAAAAGATCTATGTCGAGACCGATGGCGAGTTAGTCGGAACCCTGCCCACGGAAATCACCATCGTACTGGACGCGCTCACGTTGCTTGCCCCTCGCAAATAAATTCGCCGGCCCTCTCAACTCAGTGGCAATTGCTGGCGTATCCAACTAGAATCTTCAAACCTTGGAACCCATCACTCATTTCTTAACCGGCGCGTGCCTGGGCCGCGCCGGACTCAACCGCAAGACGGCGCTAGCCACGCTTACGCTCACCCTGGCCGCGGAGGCGCCAGATCTCGATGTCCTCAGCCGCTTCGGCGGCCCGGCCTTCGGCTTCGCCCACCATCGCGGCTTCACCCACTCGTTTCTCGGAGTTCCGCTCGACGCCGCCGTGGTAGTCGGCTTCGTCTATTTGCTATGGCGCCTGCGCGGACGCAAGTTGAGAGATCCCAACCTCCCGCCACGCTGGGGACTGCTCTTCCTCTATGCCTGCCTGGCCGGCCTCAGTCACATTCTGCTCGACTTCACCAACAACTACGGTGTCCGCCCCTTCTGGCCGTTTTCCGAGCGCTGGTATTCCTGGGACATTGTTTTCATCTTCGAGCCGATCATGTTCGGATTACTGCTGCTCGGATTGATCGCCCCCTCATTCTTCTCACTGATTGACCGGGAAATCGGTGCCCGCCGCCGCGGGCCGCAAGGCCGGGTCGCCGCCATCGTCGTGCTGGCGGGCGTGGTCTTGCTATGGGGCCTGCGCGACTTCGAGCATCGCCGCGCCGTCAACGCCCTCGCCGCCCGCACCTACCATGACGCGGAACCGTTGCGCATCTCCGCCTATCCCTCGTTGGCCGATCCGTTCCACTGGTACGGCGTGGTGGAGACTCCCGCGTTCTTTGCCCTTGCTCCCGTGGATTCTCTCGGCCCGCAAGTCGATCCCGAAAACAAACTTGAAATCCGTTACAAACCCGAAGAAACTCCGGTCACACTGGCCGCGAAGAAATCTTACTTAGGACGCGCCTACCTCGACTGGGCCCAATATCCGATCACCGAGACGGAGACTCTCGGTCCGCCGCAAGGCGGCTACATCGTGAATTTTCAGGATTTGCGCTTCGTGCAATTGCCCAGCCTTCTGGGCCGGCGAAGCCAGACCCGACGAGCCCTTGGCGCCGGAGTCCAACTCGACAAGAACCTGCACGTAGTAGCCGACATCTACGGCTCGGGCGAAAACCAAAAAGCTTACCCCGAGCCGAAGTGAGCAGAGCGTGGTGTGGTTGTGTGGGGACGGGCGCATTCGCCCGTCCGCTTCGCGTAGTGAAGCTCTTCGAGCGATGCAGCCGGGGTCCTCCACACCGCTTGACGTACTTGCCCTCCCGCGCCCAGAATAATACTTCAGTCCCGAGGTGCTCATGTTGCCCTATCTATTCATCCTGCTAACCATCGCCGTCCGCTTTCTCCCCTTCGCCGGCTCGTTGAATATTCTCCCGCACGCCTGGCACTTCACCCCGCTGGCCGCGTCGCTGCTATTCTTCGGAGCCCGTGGCTCGAAGCGTCAGATGTGGATTCCCCTGGTCTTACTAGCGGCAACCGACGTCATCCTCACCAAATTCATCTACTCCTACACCTTCTCCTGGGACCATCTGGTCACCTGGGCCTGGTACGCGGCAATCCTGTGGCTGGGGACGAACCTGCGCGAAGAATCCGGACCAATCCGTGTGGTGGGAGCCGCGCTCGCAAGTTCAGTTTCGTTCTTCCTGATCAGTAATTTCGCGGTATGGGCCGCTTGGCCAGCGATGTATCCAAGGGGCCTCAACGGCCTGATGATGTCCTACGCCGCCGGACTCCCATTCTTCCGCGGCACTGTCGAGGGCGACCTGTTCTTCTCCGTAGCAATTTTCGGAACCCCGGTGTTCCTGCACGCGCTCTCAGGCTGGATGCACAAATCATCCAACGACCACATCGCCGCCGCGTAAAATCCAGGCAGGTTAATGTGGGGACAGCCGCCTCGGCTGTCCGCAGAGCGGTAGCGGGGCGACCAACCACGGACACAAACCGGGAGGGGCACGACTTCATTCGTGCCGTAAGCGGCACTTGTACGGTGGGCTTAGAGCCGCTGAGGTACACTGTCGATTCCCTTCGCGCTGGACCTGATTCGATTGCCAATCAACTCGTCCGCACCTTGCGCCTCCTATTCCGCCGCATCACCAGCCACACCAGCACTCCCCCCGCCACCGCCCCCAGTAGCCATCCAAAATGCTGCCGCACCACCGTCCCGATCAGTCCCACAATCTGCGGCCCAAACCACAGCGTCAGCAAGGAGAGCACGAGGAAGCGCACGCATCTTCCCGCGAACATGGCCGCCACAAAATCGCGGAACCGCATCTCAAACACTGCTGCCCCAAGCACAAAGATTTTGAAGGGCATCGGCGGCGGCAGCATGGCCGGAAACATCAAAGCCCAGAATTCATGTTCTTCGAACGAGCGGTGAATCCGCTGAAAGCGCTCTTCCGAAATCCGCTTCCGCAGTACTTTTTCGCCTCCCAGATATCCGATCATATAAAGCGGAATGCTGCCGATCACTGAGCCAAGCGACGCCATCACAACATACAGAAGCAGCCGCCGGTGATTCTGGTACACGTAGAATGCGACAATGGCGTCCACGGGCATCCCTAGCAATGCTGAATCCGCGAACGCGATGGCGAACACGCCCCAAATCCCGAGCGGCGCCAGCACGTGCAAAACCCAAGCCGTGTACTTCGCCAGAATGCGTCCGATGGTTTTCAAAGGAATTCAGTCTACGTGAAAGCCGTTTCGTATTCACACTCCTGAAACATTTCGTCCTCGCCCGCCACTAACCCCTTTGTTTACTGTCACGTTACCCCCGCGTTACCATTGCACCGTTTTTGATGCACATTTCATCGCCCCGTAACATTGCCCTGCTACAACTAAATCATGGATCTGCACGTGTACAACACGCTGATCCTTTCCGACCTGCACCTCGGTGCAGAGACCAGCCACGCTCGCGAAGCCACCCGCGTGCTTAAGGAAAACCGCTTTCAGCGCCTCATCCTGCTGGGCGACATTTTCGCCGACCTCAATTTCGCCCGCCTCACCAAAGACCACTGGAAGTTCCTTGGGTACATTCGCAAACTCTCAAATCCCAAGCGCAACATCGAGGTCGTGTGGGTCGAAGGCAATCACGACCACGGACTTACCAACATCATGTCGCACCTGGTCGGTGTCCGTGTCTATCAGCACTACACGTGGCATTTCGACGGACTTCGCCACATCGCGATCCACGGCCACCAGTTCGATGGTTTCCAGGTGAACAACGTGCGGCTCAGCAAGGTAGGGACTTCACTCTATCTGGCGCTTCAGAAGCTCGACTTCAAGAGCAAGCCCATTGTCCGGCTCATTGACCGGCTGAATACGTGCTGGCTCCGCATGTCGTCAAAGGTCTCCACAGGAGCCCTGCACTATGCGCGCCAGCACGACGCCGGCCGCATTTTCTGTGGCCACACTCACCAGGCCGTCCACGTCGCCCAGAACGGAATTCACTACTACAACTCAGGCGGTTGGGTCGATTCCCGCCTGACGTATCTCACCGTTGACGAACAGGGGGTTCAAATTCATGAATACCACGAGCGAGCTGACGATCGTGATTCCAGCCAAGAACGAGGCGAAGCTGATTCCTCGTTTGCTGACTTCGCTGACGAATCAGGACTACTCGAAGATGTCGAGTACGAAAGTGTTGGTCGCTGACGCCAACTCAACCGACGGCACTCCCGAGATTGTTCTCGGCTTTCGCGACCGCCTGAACGTCAGCGTGATCCGCGGCGGAATGCCCTCCGTCGGCCGCAACCTGGGCGCCGCCCACGCCGAGAGCACCTATGTTCTGTTTCTCGATGCCGATATCGAACTGGCGCACCCTTCGGTTGTGCGCCGCGCCGTTGAACTGGCCCAGCACAAGCAGCTTCACTGTGTCACCACGAACATCCTCTGCCGCGACGGCAGCTGGATCGACAAACTGTTCTACGTCGGCAACGATTTTTTTCAGTATCTCTCCTGCATTCACCACCCCTTCGCCACAGGAATGTTTATGCTCTTCGACCTGAAAAAATTCCGTGAGCTCCGCGGATTTCACGAGCAAGTTCTCTTCGCCGAGGACTATCTTCTAAGCCAGCAGGTCCAGCGCAAGCGCTTCGGCATCGTCCGCGGCGGCGTCTACACCACCAACCGCCGCTTCCAGCAGATGGGACACCTGCGCGTAGGCTGGCTGTTCTTGAAAACCGCCATGAACTACTGGAACGAAAACTACTTCCTGCGCGACCACAAATATTGGCAGACCTAACGCCCTGGCTTCGATCTTCACATCTGTCTTCTTGGCGGCCGCAAAAAACAGGATCCAGCCAACCATCTGGATCCTGCGCTTTTGCATTCCGCTCATAGTGTGTTAAAAGCGCCACACAATTCCCGTCGAGCCCCGGTACTCGTTCTGGTTCTGGCTTAACAGGTGGGTATGCACGTAGTCGAACTGCAACCGCCAGGAAAAGTTCTTGAAAGGAAGCTTGCGATCCACGCCGCCGCCGATGTCAAAAGCAACAGGATGGTACGTGTTGCCGCCTGACCGGGTCTGTTGAATCCCGCCCATCGCATGCACGAATGGGCGCCACTTTCCAAAATTCATGGAAATCCGCGGTCCCAGAACCAGGTTGTACTGTTGAATCGTTCCTGAATTCGCCACGCCCTTGGTATAAACACCGCTGCCATCCAGCACGATTCCAATGTACGACAAACGGTGCAACGGAAATGCCTCCACAGAGGCATCCCACCCTCGGAATGCAAGCCGGTTCACCACATCGACGGAATCGGCATAAGCAACTCCTGCATAAACATTTCCACTTGGAATGAGTTGGGCTTTCGAGGTGGTTGGGAACAGCGTCAAGCTCAGAAATGCCAGAACCACGGCAGCGGTTTTCAACACGAAGATGAGTCCTCCCCGGCGATTATGCCAGCAGCAAATTCTACCTGAATGCGCGAAATTCGTTAGGGCTCTTTGTTGGATGCCGTGGAATGGAACCCTGGGATGCCCGGCATGCCAAAATTGGGCGAGTGCAGAATTAGAACCTTCGTGACAAAAAATTACGCGCTTTTCATGATTCCGAAACCCAACTGAGCGCGTCTATCTATTAGCATGGGATTCTCACATACGAACTGGCAAACGTGGCCGCAGCCGCAGCACTTGGCTGCCTTCGCAGCACCATATAAGGAGTCGAAGTTGAAACTCAGTCTGGAAACTCGCAACCGCGGTGATGTAATCGTCGTTCACTGCCAGGGTCGCATCGTCTATCGCGACGAGGCCGCTGCCCTTTCGCGCCTGGTAGGTGAAATACTCGATAACGGCGGCAAGGTGGTTCTCGATCTCAGCGGCGTCCACTCCATCGACAGTGCCGGCATCGGCGAATTGGTTTTTCTCCACACCTGGGCGCGATCCCGCAATGCGGACTTAAAGTGTGCCAGCCCCAGCCCGCTCGTGCGCGAACTGCTGGATCTCACTAACTTGAATTCTGTCCTCGAGATTCATCCCAGCATGGATGAGGCCCTGTCCGCCTTCCAGTCCGCGGAAGCCTGCGCCGACTGCTGATTCGCTTTTGTTGAGACAACTTTTGTAGAGACGGTTTTTGTGGGGACAGCCGCCCTCGGCTGTCCTCCGGGCGAAGCCCGGCAGCTACCTCGGCTCAACCAGCACTCTGGGCTTTCCTTACCAGGTCTCCCCGCACTAGGTCTCCCGCTGAAACCGATACCTCCCCGCCCGCTCCTGCGCCACCGCCTCCGCCACCTTCAGAAACGCCCGCGCCGCATGCGAGAGTCCCGCCTCCTTACGGTAGATCAACCGCAGCTTTCGTTGCACTCGCAGCTCCCGCACAGGAATGCGCACCAGTTCGCCCCGCGCCAGTTCCGCCTCCACACTGATCTCCGGCATGAATGCCACGCCGTTTCCGAGAGCGACGAACTGCTTGATCGCCTGCAGCGTCGGCAGCTCAAGATCCATATGCAGCGGCGTCTTGTACTTCTGGAACGTCTGCAAGACTTTCTCGCGATACGGCGACGAAACAATGTGCGCCACAAACGACTCCGCCCCCAATTGCCGGATGCTTACCTCCCGCGCCGTGGCCAGCGGATGCTTGGGCGGCACCACCAGCACCAACTCATCCAGATAAGTCACTACTGAGTGCAGCCGCGGCTCCTCTGGCTTATACGAGAGCACTCCCAACTCCGCGCTGTGCTGCAACACATCGTCCGGAATGCGGCTGCCCAGCGCCCTCTGCACCGTAATCTTGATCATGGGATGCAGCCGCCGGAACTCCGCCAGCACCGGCAACAGATAAAGCGCGGTGAATTCGTTGGCCGCGATCACCAGCTTGCCCTTCTGGAGTTCCCGAAGTTCGCTGAGCGATTCGTGCGCGTCATGGCGCAAGTTCAACAGTTTCTCGGCGTACTCGTAGAGTACCTGCCCGGCATCGGTGAGAACGCCTTCCCGCGACGATCGGTCGAACAGCGCCTCGCCCAGTTCGTCCTCCAGCTTGCGGATGGTCTGGCTCACCGCCGACTGCGTGCGGTGAAGTTTCTCCGCCGCACGCGAGAACCGGTGCTCGCGCGCCACCGCCAAAAACACTTCCAGCTGCGAAAGCTCCATCCCCTACCCCTTATGAATACTTAACGATCCATTAGACAATCTTATCATAGAATAACGCCTAATGATCACTGAAGAATTATAAGTTTTGCTTCAGACTCTCCGCCTAGTAACATGAAGAAGAAACGACAAAGCAGGCAAGTTTTCTCGAAGGAAGGCTATGTCCTCGGACCAAATCCGCGTTACCGTTTTCGACACCACCCTGCGTGACGGTGAACAGTCGCCCGGTTGCAGCATGAACCACCAGGAGAAGTTGCGCCTCGCGCACCAACTCGACCGCCTCGGCGTCGACGTGATCGAAGCCGGATTCCCAATTGCTTCCGACGGCGACTTCGCAGCCGTGCAAGCTATCGCCGCAGTCATCCGCCGGCCCATCATTGCGGGTCTGGCCCGCGCCTGCCGCCCCGATATCGAGCGCGCCTGGGAAGCCTTGAAACACGCTGCCCGTCCGCGGATTCACGTTTTCCTCGCCACTTCTGACATTCACTTGAAGCACAAGCTGCGCATCACCCGCCAGGAATGCCTAGAGCACGCTCGCGAAGCTGTCGCCTTCGCCAAGACGCTCTGTGATGACGTCGAATTCTCTCCCGAAGATGCCACACGCACCGACCCCGAATTCCTTTGCCAGGTGCTCGATGCCGTCATCGAAGCCGGCGCCACCACCCTCAACATTCCCGACACTGTCGGCTACACCGTTCCCTCCGAATTCGGCGAGTTGATCGCAACCATCCGCCGCCGCGTGAAGGGAATCGAGAACGTCACTATCTCCGCCCACTGCCACAACGATCTCGGCATGGCCGTCGCCAACACCATGGCTGCCGTCGCCGCCGGAGCCCGCCAGGTCGAGTGCACCATCAACGGCATCGGCGAGCGCGCCGGCAACGCTTCGCTCGAAGAGATCGTCATGGCCATGCGCGTCCGCCACGATCGCTTTCCTTACGAAACCGCCATCGCCGCCGAACATCTGTTTCCCGCCAGCCAACTGCTCAGCGAAATTACCGGCGTCCCCGTGCAGCCCAACAAAGCCATTACCGGACGCAACGCTTTCGCCCACGAAGCCGGCATCCACCAGGATGGCGTTCTAAAGAATCCTTTGACCTACGAGATCATGACGCCGCAGTCCGTCGGCGTTCCCGACTCCACGCTAGTGCTTGGCAAGCACTCTGGCCGTCACGCACTGGCCATTCGCTGCGAACAACTCGGCTACCAGTTCGACCGCCGCGCCCTTGATGACATCTATCGCCGCTTCGTCCGCCTCGCCGATAAAATTAAGCACGTCGAAGATCATCACCTGCTGGAATTAATCCGCGACACTCACAAGCCCGCCGCCTCGGCCACGCCGCTGTTCGAGCCGCTTCCCACAGCCGTAGCCGCCGCAGCCAGCGCCTCAAGCCCAGAACCATCCCGGCCATTTCCAATGGCCCCACAAGCCAACGCCTTCAGTGTGCCCATCCCCGCTGATCACCACCACGATCAGCAGCAGGAAGACTATCTCTGGGGCGTGTAAGTATTCATAGGATTCCAGCGGGAGATTCATGTGGGGACAGCCGCCCTCGGCTGTCCGCCGGGCGAAGCCCAGTTCTTGGTTGCCGCACAGACTCCCCTTTTCCCGTCGGAATCCTACGCCGCAAAGCCCTTTCCTTTAAACTAATCCCCGCATGCTCCTGAACCTAACCATCCTCCCCGGCGACGGCATTGGCCCGGAAGTCACCGAACAAGCTGTCCTGGTTCTGCAAGCAGTTGCTGACGCATTCGGGCACCAACTTCGACTCCAGCAGAAACTCATCGGCGGCGCAGCACTGACAGCCACCAACGATCCTCTGCCCGCCGACACAATCCAGGCGTGCCTCTCGTCCTCCGCCGTCCTGCTCGGTGCAGTAGGAAGCCCTGCCTTCGATCACTATCCCAACCACCTTCGCCCCGAAGCCGGACTCCTCCGGTTGCGCCGCGAGCTCGGCGCATACGCAAACCTCCGTCCCGCGATTTGTTTTCCCGCCCTGGAAGATTGTTCCCCGCTGCGCGCCGATCTGGTTCGCGGCACCGACATTATGATCGTCCGAGAACTGCTCGGTGGCCTCTATTTCGGAGCACCGCGCTCCATAGCAGGAGAATCCGGTTCCCGCATCGCCACCAACACCATGACCTATGGCGAGCAGGCCATCGAGCGCATCGCCCGCGTCGCCTTCGAACTCGCGCTGAAGCGCCGCCAAAGAGTGCTCTCCGTCGACAAGGCCAATGTTCTGGAATGCTCCCGTTTGTGGCGCGAGGTTGTCACTCGGTGCTCCAAGGATTACCCGGGCGTGCAACTCTCCCATATGTATGTGGATTCCGCTGCCATGTCGCTGGTGGAGCGCCCCAAGGATTTCGACGTCGTGCTCACCGAAAACATGTTCGGAGACATTCTCTCCGACCAGGCCGGTGGAGTCGTGGGCTCGCTCGGCCTGCTCGCCTCAGCCAGCATCGGCGGCGCTGTCGGAGTCTACGAGCCGGTCCATGGCTCCGCGCCCGACATCGCCGGCAAAGGAATCGCGAATCCCCTCGGCGCAATTCTCTCGGCTGCCATGCTGCTGCGCCATTCTTTCCAACTGGAAACCGAAGCTGCCTGCATCGAGAACGCAGTCAGCAACGCATTGAATCGAGGTTCTCGTACCGCCGACCTGGTTAGAGCTTCCGAAAAACCGGCGCCAACTTCTGAGATGGGAAATCAAGTGGTTGAAGCGGTGAAGGAACTGGCTGCGAAGCGAAAGTCGGCCTGACTTTAAACTCTCGGCGCGGGTCCTTGAGGCAGCGTTTTCACGGTCTGCGCAGCTACTGCGGAACCCCCGTCATACTTGCCTTCTACATCGTTCAAGCGGATGCGCACCATCTCTTGAAACATGCGCGTCCCGTCCACCAGCGGATTAATCCTAGTCCCGCCCACGTGTCCCCAGCGCACGGCAACTTCGTCGACGCGAAGCCCGAACTTGCGCGCTAGAAACAGAATCTCCGGATCGAAGCCCCAGCGCTCGATCCGCTGTAGCGGCAGAATCATCTGGGCGGCCCGCCGCGTGAATGCCTTAAATCCACACTGCGTGTCCTTAAATTGCAGACCCAGAATAGCCCGATTCAAAACATTGAAAATTCTTCCAAAGAACTGCCGGTGCAGCGATTGCCGCTGCGTCTGCAATTCCGCTCGCAACCAGCGCGAACCGATCGCGATGTCCGCACCCGCTTCCAGCGCGGCCAATAACTTCGGCATCTCTTCAATGGGAGAAGACAAGTCCGCGTCGCTGAAGACAATGATTTCGCCGCGTGCATTGAGCATTCCATTGCGCACCGCGTAACCCTTGCCGCGGTTGCCGGGGTTCTCGATCAGCCGCAGCGCGGAATCTCTTACTGCAAACTCGCGGACCAATTCCGCTGTGTTATCGCGCGACCCATCGTTCACCACAATCACTTCCACATTCCACCCCTGCTCACGCACGTATCGCATCAACCGTTCCAGAGTTGCCCCCAGACGGTCGCCCTCGTTATAAGCCGGAATCACGATGCTGTACGTGATGTCGCTCAATCTGGATTTCCCGCGCGCTTCACAAGTCTCCGCAAGGGGGAATGCTTAAGATGTATCCGGCCCCAAACCAGTTGCCGCCAAGAGCCAGGCTCATTGTACGTCGTAAAGCCCGAGCTAACTAAACCACATACGACGGCATCCGATTCTGAGAACTGAGAACTGCCGTCCTCACGCCACGCTGCGTTGTTCCACCAGCATGTTGAAAAACTCGTTCACCAGTTCGGCGTCCCACAAGCCCTGGCGGGCTTCTTCGCGCATGGTTTCAGCGGCTTGATCGTGCGCCAGCGCAGGCTTGTATGGGCGGGCCGTGCGCAGCGCATCGTACACATCCACCACTTGCAAAACCCGCGGCAGCAGCGGGATCTCGCCTGCCCGCAATCCATCCGGATAACCCGACCCATCCGCATGTTCATGATGATGCCGGATAATGGGCAGCACCAGCCGCAACGACTTCAGCGGCTTGCAGATATTCTCCCCGGTCAGCGGATGGAGCTTCATAATCTCCCACTCCGGCAACGTCAGATCCGTACCCTTCTTCAGAATCGCATCCGGCACCGCGATCTTGCCCAGGTCGTGCAGATATCCGCCGCGCCGCAGCGCCACAATCGAATCTTCGTCCAGCCCAAGATGCCGCCCCAGGTCTGCGGCCCGCGCCGCCAGCCTCTCGCAGTGTCCCTCCGTGTAAGGATCTCGGCTTTCCACACTTAGCCCCAGCGTGCACAGCACCGAATCCGCCGTTTCCAACTCGTCGGTGAATTCCTTCAACCGCAGCAGCGACTTCACCCGCGCCGTCAACTCTTCCGCCAGCACCGGCTTGTTGAGGAAATCATCCGCTCCCGCTTCAATTCCTCGGACCTTGTCCGCACTGTCAGTCAATCCCGTAATCAGCACGAACGGAATCAAACGCGTCGCCGGATCGCTCTTGAGTTCCCTGCAAAATTCGTAGCCGGACTTCCCCGGCATCCGCACATCCGACAAAATCAGGTCGGGCGCCTGCCGCCGCACTTCCGCCTGGGCCTGGTCCACATTCTCCGCCGTCACCACGTCATAGCCCCGCTGCACCAGCAACTGGCTCATCAGCCCGGCAATCGTGGGATGATCATCCACCACCAGAATGCGCGGAGCACGCCGCAGGGTCAGCAAACCGCTCATACCCTGATCAGAGGCTGCTTTTTGCTGAGATGTTGCCCGGGTGTCACCGCTCACCGCCGGACGCGAATCGTGAGGAACGATCATCTCGGAGTCGTTTATCTCTATTCAATTCTACTGCAATCCCAAAGCCGTCGTGGCCAGGCCCCCTATACAAAAGCGCTATCAACTCTGGCTCTCTACTGCTCCCCTCCCTGTCCCACTTCGGAACCGGCATCTGCTATTTGTGATATGTAACCTTGTTCTCCAGGCCATTTCCTGCTTAGCTTCGGCCATGACTCGCTTCTCGCAATCCTGCCTCCAAATCGTGCTGACAATCTTCATTATTATCATTCAGTCAAGTTCGGCCATCGCCGCGGCCAAACCGCACATCATCTCTTTCGGCAAGTGGACTACAGTCCAATGGTTCCCCAGCCCCGGCGCAGCAGACGACAAGCCCCTCACCCTGAAAGTTCGACCACTCCTTCTGGATGCCCACGTCAAAGAGTTCACCCTTGGACCCGCACACGACATCACCGACCGCCTGTTCGTCGTACGGCGCGCCTTCCGCGTCAACGACAGCCTTCCGCAGGAATCCACCTCTCCCCCGCACTGGCAATGGCAACGCGGCGGATGGCTGTTGGTCGACCGCATTACTGGCCATATCTCCCCCATCAACCTTCCCGAGTTCGACGTCTTCTACTCCGCCGCCAGTTGGTACCGCGATTACGCCGCCTACTGCGGCGTCTCCGACGATGGCAACAAAGTCTACGCGATCGTCGCGCAACTCACCCGCCGGAAGCCAGTCTTGAAGAAACTGCTCGCCGAAAACGCCGAGAAAGAGATGAAAGATGCCGCTCCCGACTCCGCCTGTCCTGTGCCTGCCTGGCAAAGAACTCCCGCCCGCGTGACCTTCGAGCCCGCAGGCTCGCCCAAACAGACTTTCGCCATCCGCCGCCACGCGGTCGATCTGGTGAATGAAAGTGAAGCACAAGAAGACGAAGAAGCCTCAAAATGAAATTCGGGGAACGATCACGGCTCGCTGGCCTCTTAACACTGATCACTGGCCACTGCTACATCGCTTCCACTGCCGGCAACTCCTCAGCGACAGCCTTCTCTTTAATCTTCGCGCTCGTCACCAGAATTACCGATAGCACCACAATCACACTCCCCATAACGATGAAGCGGTCCACGCGCTCATGCAGAACCAACCAGCCAAGAAACACCGCGACCACCGGATTCACATAAGCATACGTCGACACTTTCGACGTGGGTACATGCTCCAGCAGCCAGATGTAAGCCGTGTAGCCAATCCACGATCCGCACACCACCAGATACGAAATCGCGCCCACTCCGCGCGCCGTCCACATAACTCGCGAGAGATCTCCCGCCGCCAAAGCCCACAAAAGGTTCGCCGCGCCCGCCGCGGTTACCTGCCAGCCCGTCGCGCTGAACACGTCCATGCCCGACTGCCACCGTTTCGACAGCACCGATCCCAGCGCCCATGAGAACGATCCGCCAATCAGCGCCAGCGAAGCCCACAACTCCCGCCGCCCCAGCGCAGAGGTCGAATGCAACTCCGGCCAGAACAACACGACCAGCCCGACCATCCCCAGCGCCAGCCCCGCCTTGCCTCGCCCGGAAATGCGATGATGCCCCAACAGCAGCGAGTCCAACACCAGAAACCACAAGGGCGTAATTGCGATGATCAAAGCCGTCAGCCCCGATGGCACCGAAAGCTCCGCCCATGACAGCGTCAGATTTCCGCCCATCAGCAACAAAATCCCCACCACCGCTGACAGTGCAATTTGCCGCGCCGAATACCTGACCTTGCGCCCTGTAACAGCGCACACCGCCAGCATCACCACGCCGGCGATCGAGAACCGCACCCCGCACATCAGCGCGGGCGGAATGCTCTGCACCGCGATATCGATCGCGAGATACGTCGAACCCCAAAACAGATACACAAGCCCAAAGGCAAGAATCACCGCCAACCGGCGTGGGCTCTGAGGTCTGGACATGTCTATCTGAAAAAGCAGGGGGAAGTTAAAAGATATCAGACGAGTTGGGAAACAAATCGGATTCTAAAGTTAAAAGGACGGAATGAGCGGGCAAGGCTACTTCAGCTTCTCGTACTCTGCCTTGGCCGTCTTTAAGATCGGAACATCCGCGTCCGCATTCTTCCAAATCGCAAAAAAATCCTGGTAGGCACCCTTCGCCTTCGCAGTGTCGCCCTGCAGCGCATAAGCGCGGCCCAGGCCCAAGTGCGCCAAAGAACAGAGCGGGCTGGTCGAATCAATGCCGCGATGGTCGAGAATTTTCTGATACTCCGCGGCTGCCTTAACTCCGTCGCGCAAATGCAGAAAGGCCTCGCCGCGGATGTGGATGGCCGAGAAGTCGCCGACGACCCGCCGGTGAGCGCCCAGTTCGTAGGGCTTGGCAGAATCGAGCGCCGCAACCGCCTGCCCAGGCTGGTTGCGCTCAAGGCTGATCACGGCTCGCGCCGCTGGAAGTTCCACTTGGTTAAGCAGGGTATCGTAGGGAAACTCCTTGTCCAGACCGGTGACCAACTTCTGGGATCGGGCGGTGTCTCCGCTGGAGGCAAACACACGCGCGGCGTCGCCCCGCAAATCCCCGTTCTCCGAAAGGGCGAGAGCCGCATTCAGCGTCTGGCGGGCCTCTTGCAGAAATCCGGCCTCGGCATCGCAATTCGCCTCGGCTTCCAAATTCATTGCACCCCACTCTTTATTTCCATGAGACTGGGCAAGGCTCGCCCCGTGCGCGAAGCTTTCTCTCGCCTTGGTTATTTTTCCCAGTGCGCACTCCCCTTCCCCACGCAGTTGATCGATGATCGGCTCATACACTTTGCCGGCTGCTTGCGCGACCTCCCGCTGCAGGGCGCTTTCGTCGCCCCGCACGAATGCATCCCAGTAGAGGGTCATATGCAACGACCATGGGTCGATCTTCTGCCCGATAGCTTGCTCCGCCACCGCCTTCGCTTCGTCGTAGCGATTCAGATACTGGTAGGATGCGGCCACGTTTTGGTACGCGTAAGCGTCCTTGGAATTTAGCCTCAACGCCTCGCTGGCATTGGCCAGGGCTTTTTCGTGCTGCCCCAGCTCCTGCTCCTCGAGCGCCAGGTTGTCCAACGCAACAGCATCGCGAGGGTAAGCCCGTATCCATTCCTCCAGTGTGTCAATATATTTGTCTGCCTGTTTCCTGAACGTCCCGTAGTAGTGAGAAGAAATGTAGAACCTTTCCCTCTCACTCGCCCTCTCTTTCACATCGAACGCTTTTTGCAGATATTCAGAAGCTTCTTTGGAATTTCCGGTGTTGTTATTGGCCACCCCCAACACGGCCAGCGCCATGGCAAAATTCGGATCAAGCTCAACCGCGCGCTTCAAATGCGGAATCGCCGCCTCGTCGTTAAACTTCTGGTGTTCCGCCTCGCCAAGACTGAACTCTTTCAAAGCGTCCAGTGACGATGTCGTAGCCGCCTCCAGCGGTGTATCGAATTTCTGCACCGAACCGATTGATTCTCCCAGCTTCCCACGCACACTCGAAGCCGCGCGGTCCAGTGACTTCAGCACTTGCTCCTTGTTTTCCGCTTCCACTTGCTCGCGCGCCAGCGAGTCGCCATTCTGCGCGTTCACCGCCTCCAGCGTGACCACGTAATGGCTGCCCAGGCTGGATATCGATCCCAGCATCATGGCCTTCACGCCTTCGCGCAGGCAGATTTCACGCGCCACATCGCGAGTCACACGTTCGTCCCCCGAGCGTCCCATGAACTTCAACGCTTCACGAATCCGCGATTCCGGAAGAATATTCAGATACGGCGACTGCTCCAATTGCACCGCCAGCGCCTGCTTCAGCGTCCCGTCAAAGACCGCATCGCCGGTCGTGTTGACGAAATCCGCCAACAGAATGCTGTCCTTCTCAGTTAGCTTCGCCCCTTGCCGCGAGCGCAAATACAATCCTCCAGCGATCAACGCGGCCAGCACCACCGGCGCAAGAATCTTCCAATACTTTTTTCCGGCGGCGACATTCGCTGGTGCCGCACTCACAGCCCCTGAGGATGCGGCCGCCACCTTCGCCGAGTCCGATGCCGGCCCCGACTGCGCCCCCACCACTGAATGCTGCCCCGTCTCCTGCGCGGTCGCAACCGGCCCGGAGCTCGCCGCAATCGCTCGCCCGCTCTCCGTATCCCGCTTCAGCCGCTGCAAGTCAGCGCGAATATCCGCTGCATGCTGGTAGCGCAGATTCCGGTCCTTCTCCAGCGCCTTGTTGATAAGATCTTCCAGCTTCGCCGGCAAGTCTGGGTTCAATCGCACCGGCGAAACCGGCGCCCGATCCAGAATCGATTGAAAAATCAGCGCCGAAGTTTCTCCTCGAAACGGCAGCGTCCCGGTGCCCATCTCATAAAGCACCACGCCGAAAGAAAACAGATCCGTCCGCGAATCCAGTTCTTTCCCCTTCGCCTGCTCCGGAGACATATACGCGACCGTGCCCAGCGTCGAACCCGGGCTGGTCAGATGCTCCTCCACTGCCACATCGGTTGGCGCCGTCACATCCGGGATTTGCTTCGACGCCGCTGGACCAGCCGTCACCTTCGCCAACCCAAAGTCCAAAATCTTCGCGTGACCGCGCTTGGTCACAAAAATATTCGCCGGCTTGATGTCGCGATGCACGATCCCTTCGCTGTGCGCCGCGTCCAGCGCATCGGCAATCTCAATCCCCAGCGCAAGGATCGTCTCCAACTCCATCGCCCGCGCACCGATCATGTGCTTGAGCGTGCTCCCGTCCAGAAATTCCATGACGAGATAAGAGCGTCCCCCTTCCTCGCCGATGTCATAGATCGTGCAGATGTTGGGATGATTGAGCGCCGACGCCGCCTTTGCCTCCCGCCGGAATCGCTCCAGCGCCTGGCGGTCCTGTTGCAACTCTTCCGGCAGAAATTTCAGCGCGACGAAGCGTCCGAGCCGCGTGTCCTCAGCTTTGTAAACCACGCCCATCCCGCCGCCGCCAAGCTTTTCAATGATCCTGTAATGAGAAATGGTTTGCTCGATCAAGGAGAGGCCCCGCCCCCGGGGTGCAGCCATGCTAAGGCCCAGCCTGCACTATGTCAAAAAAGGAGCTTGCATGATCGGAGAACTCATGGCGAAAGTATGGCGGCTTACAGACTGTGCTGCACCAAGGCCGTCCCCACTCCGGCAATCAAACCGAGCAGCATCACGGCTCCAAACAACGTAGCCGCGGTTCGCCACGAGATCGTGCGTCCCAGGATCAGAGTGGAGTAGATGCTGTACGCTCCAAGCGTGCACAGCAGCGTCACGACGTAGGGAGTGGGGACACCACGCGCCATCAGCAAGAAAGCCGCGGCGACATCGAAGCCCATCGGCACCGGCAGGAACGTGCCGACCAGTGCCACCAGCACAATTCCGCCGACAGTGACTGTAACCGGAATGCTGCTGGCAGGGAGTAGTTCCACCGCCACCGCTCCCAGCAAAGCCGCCACAACCATCAACGGGACAGTCACAAAAGAGAGCCGCCCCAAGTTTGTGAAATACGATTTCATTGTAAATGTCACCGGCCGCAACCATCCCGACGACCCCGGCACAGAGCATCCGGTCACGGCCTGTGGCGCGGTCTTCCCGGCAACCAGCGGCACCAGGGCCAGCAAGGCGATGGGCACGGCCAGTCGTACGAGCGCGATTGGCAGCGGAAATAAAGCAAAAGCCATGGCCATCACAACAAAGTTCAACATGGGTGAGCTAATCATTGCGGCCAACACGGTATTAGGACTTGCTCCAGCCACAAACAAGCTTCGCCCGATGGGAGCGACGCAGTTGGCGCAGACTCCCAGCGGCATGCCGCCGATGGCGCCGAGCAGTGTGTTTCCGGCAGCAGTCTTCATGCGGATTCGCGGCAATGTGGCCAGCAGCGTCAGCATGGCCGCGCCAAAACAAATGCCAAAGGTCATGCCAATGCGGTTAGTCCACATCCAATTCACGGTCGTATGTTCGATGCGCGTTACCAGCGACATCGCAGGAGTCACCGGCATCAGCGCGTCAAAGCTCAGCGCGCCCTTCATCTGGATAGCCTTGCCGCTGTGCAGCTTCTTCAGCAAAGCGGGATAGCGTGAATCGATCCAGAAATAAAGACCGATGCCTAGTCCCAGCAAACCTGCCACTAGACTCTGTACGGCAAGCGTTCGGCGTGCTGGCTCTGCATTCAAAGGGATAGAGATAGAAACCGGCGAATTCGCAGTTGCTGAGGACATGCCTGCTCCCACGTTAGACTTTTGACTAAGTCCGCCCCACAAGCGAGACTGGCCGCGAAGTATGCTGGAAGCGAGCAGTTCACTCAATAATCGTTTTGCACTAGCGAACCAAGCGCATCGAGATGAGGGATCAGTCCAAAGTAGCCCTTTGCCCAGGGAGGGGGTTACGCCGCACACCGCCTCAAGCTATAATGGCTTAGTAATGTCCACGGTAACCGATGCTGCTCCAGAACCCCAATTCGCATCTCCCCGAGTGCTGGCTGCACTGCCTTGTGTGCCCGCGCCGCTATCGCGCCAATCTCCCCTCGCGCCTGCGCCCCAGCCTCTTCGGTAGCGACTAGCAAATCCTTCGCCTGCTTCGCCTCGGCAAGCGTGCGTCTGAACGAAGCCACGCATCCGGAGGTTGGTGTTACTGACCACTGGCCACTAATCACTGGCCACTGCCTTACGGAGGATTCCCATGACCACCAAGACCATGACCGCAACCGCTGGACCCAAGATCAAGACCGCTCTGCCCGGCCCCAAAGCCCAACGCGTCCTCGCCGGCGACCAGCGCCTCATTTCGCCGTCCTACACCCGCTCTTATCCGCTGGTCGCCAAGAGTGGCCGCGGCATCGTCGTCACTGACGTCGATGGCAACGAGTTCTACGATTTCTCAGCCGGCATCGCGGTCACCTCGACCGGCCACTGCCACCCCGAAGTCGTCGCCGCCATCCAGAGGCAGGCCGCCGAACTCATCCACATGTCGGGCACCGACTTTTATTACGAGAGCATGGTCCAGCTCGCCGATCGCCTCTCGAAGATCGCGCCCATGCCCGGTCCGCACAAAATCTACTACGGCAACTCCGGCGCCGAAGCCATCGAATGCGCCCTAAAGCTCGCTCGCTACAACACTAAGCGCCCCAACATCATCGCCTTCTTCGGCGCGTTTCACGGACGCACCATGGGCGCTCTGTCGCTCACCGCCTCCAAACCGCAGCAGCGTCGCCGCTTTTCCCCGCTTATGCCCGGCGTGACCCACGTACCCTATCCCGACCTCTATCGCGGACGCAAAGACGCCTCTCAGGATCCCGACGCCTTCGCACTCTCCTGCGCCCGCTTCATCGAAGACAAGCTCTTCAAAACCACGCTTCCTCCCGAGGAAGTGGCCGCCATCTTTGTCGAGCCGGTGCAGGGCGAAGGCGGCTATGTCGTCGCGCCCACCATCTTCATGCAGGAACTCCGCCGCATCTGCGACCGGCACGGCATCCTCTTGGTCCTTGACGAAGTGCAAAGCGGCGCTGGCCGCACCGGCAAGTGGTGGGCCGTCGAGCATACCGGCGTGGAACCAGATATGATCTGCATCGCGAAAGGCATCGCCTCCGGCATGCCGCTCGGCATCACCCTCACCCGCTCCGAAATCATGGACTGGGTTCCCGGCTCCCACGCCTCCACCTTCGGCGGCAATCCCATCTGCATCGCCGCCGCGCTCGCTACCCTCGACGTGATCGAGAAAGAACATCTGCTCGACCACTCCGCCGAAGTAGGCGCGCACATGCTCAAGCGCATGTCCACGTGGCCCGCGAAGCTGAAGCTGGTAGGCGACGTCCGCGGCCGTGGCCTGATGATCGGCGTCGACATCGTCAAGGACAAAGCCACCAAAGAGTACGCCGCCGCCGAGCGCGACCGGATCGTCGAGCGCGCCTTCGAGCACGGCGTCCTCTTCCTCGGCTGCGGCCCCAGCACCATTCGCCTCTGTCCCCCGCTCGTAGTCACCAAAGAGCAGGCAGACGTAGCCATGGACGTGCTCGAAGACTGTATCCAGCAGGTGGGCAAATAGCCCGCTACACTCAGGCAGAACGCCGAGCCGAGCGCCGCAAACGCATTGTTGGTGAAGTGCGCGGCGCCCGGCGCGCGGGTTTTCGCGCTGGTTGAATCAGTACCTCGGCAGGAATTTCCAGTCTGTCGTGTAGTTTGCGGATCATGTTAAGGGACAACGGGCGGGCGCGGCGCATCACCTCGTATACCCGGGTGCGTTGCCCGATTACCCCGATCAAGGCCCTGTAGTCCTTACCTTCCTGTTCTAGCCTGAACTTGATAGCTTCGACCGGGTCGGGGAGATCAATGGGATAGTGCTCACGCTCGTACGCTTCCACCAGCGTAACCAGGACTTCCAGTTCGTCACTTTCCGAAGTTCCTGGGGTGGCTCCCCATACCGCTTCAATACGGCGCATCGCGGCCTCATAATCGGGTTTTGTCTTGATCGGTTTAATCTCCATACCTCACCTTCCTCACGTCAATCTTGTCGTACTGCGCGTGCGTGCCGAGCCACTTGATGAACACAATCTGCCGCGGATAATCGACCGCGACGACCAGCCTGTAGGAATTGCCCTTGACGTTGAAAACCACGCGATCGCTCCCTACGATGCTGGCGTTCGCATACGCTCGGGTCACATCGGCGGGGGTATGCCAATCCGCATTTTGGACCTCATGGAACCAGGCATTCAGCGCCGACCTGACGACATTCTGGTCCTTCTTTCCGCGCAGCGACTCGACAAACTCCCTCAACGTCTTACGGGCAATGATCCGCACAACAAGTCTCGACTCATAGTAGCATGTGCCCAAAATGGGCACAAGATAAAAAGCTGTATTCTGGACAACCCCGTGACAATCTATTTACATTCCGGTGACGGCTGGGCATTGGCCAATCCCTATACTTGTTCGTGCGGGATCGATTCGGGAAGCGGGAGCATGGAATCAATGAAACTAACGAAGCTTGTCCTTGTAATTTCGGCAATCTGTCTCTGCCTTGTCTCAACCGGACTCTCCGCCCAAACCAAAGCCATCGACGTAAACAAATCCAGTTTGACGGTACGGGTCTTCAAGTCCGGCGCATTCTCCGCCTTCGCCCATAACCACGAAATACAGGCTCCAATCGCCGAGGGCAAGATCGATTCTTCGGGCCACAGCGTCGAACTGCGCGTTGACTCGCGCAAGATGCGCGTGCTCGACCCAGAAATCTCAGCCGACAAACGTGCCGAGATCCAGCACACCATGCAAAGCGCAGCGGTTCTCGACGTGGAAAAATTTCCCGAGATCTCCTACCAATCCACCTCTGTGACCAGCCGTGGAGAAGGCCACTGGGAAGTGCGCGGAGATCTGACGCTGCACGGCCAGAAACAAGCCGTCGCTGTAGAAGTATCTTTACAGGATGGCCACTACCGCGGCTCCGCATCTTTCAAGCAGAGCACCTTCGGAATAACTCCTATAAGCATCGCTGGCGGAACTGTCAAGGTCAAAGACGAAGTGAAAATAGAATTCGATATCGTTGCAGCTAAGTGAGGAGCAGGAGATTTCCTTTTCTGGCGGGTGGCCCGCTTGTGATCTCGCTGGCATTACCAAAGCACCCTCTGTGGAAATGATGCAGGCATCACATTAAAGGTGGGCACCCCGCCATGACGACAATTTAGTTTCGTTGGCCGGACTAAGTCTGTGCATGTGAACATCCCCACTCTAAATTTTCGCAAAGAACGCGAAATTTAGAATGGGCCAACCGCCGCGCAATGAAATTCGGAATCGAAGTACAGACAGCCCGACCGCTAATCGGGCTGTTTTACTTGAGCTAGAAAGTCTCCCCTGTCCCTCTCGTTTACAGCTACCGCAATTTCATCTTGCAGGTTCATCACGAGCGTCCCATCGCCATTCTTGCGAGCGATCTCGCGCTGACCGATTAACTCTTCAATTTTGCTCGTGGTTTTGCTTGTCATGATGGCGTTCCTTTCACTGCTATTTTCCCGCCATTATACTCCGCGTGTGCGATAATTCCGCCGTTCCGCAGCCATTGCCTTCTCCCCTATGCTCCTCAATTCAGAACGGCGTAGACCACTAGACATCGCTTTCGTTGTGGATGCCGAGAACTTGAAACAGTTAGCGGCAATACTGAGCGAAGGAGAACCGATTGAATGGTTTGGAGATGAAGCAAAGGCGGAAGTGCACTATTCAGTGAAATTCTCAGACGGAGGTACTGTTGACTTTAACAGTGTAGAAGACATCATCATGCAGCCCAACGCAAAGGAGCGTTCAATTATTTCTCTTGCTGTCACGGCAGAAGGGCAGATGTATTCCGCAGCGATTGTGCTTAGGGGAACGCCCTCTCCGTCCGTCGAATATACAGTTAAAAGCACACAGATAATCGTGGTTTACATGGCACAAAAGCTGGATGAATGGGTATCGAGTATGCGCGAATGGTACTCTTTGTTTCAGGTGCCAGCTTGGGGCATAGCCCTTCTCGCCGCTGCGTTCTACGTCCCAATATTTCTCTGGAACAACGCCTCACCGTACTTGTTCACTGAAGGGCTAAGGACTGGCAAATGGACGCGGACCTGCTTCATAGTGGGTCTTTGGGTCATCGAATATCTAATCGTGAAACTCTTTCCGCGTGCGACCTTTGCTATTGGGCATGGAAAGAAGCGCCATCATTTTTTCACGTTTCTTAGGAACGGCGTACTCGGCATGTTCATCCTGTCCGTCATTGCGAGTGTGCTCGCCAACTGGATGACGCGAAAGTTCTAGATCACCCCCGCTGTCGCGTTCCCTACTTGTAAACACTCTGCTTCCTCTCAAGTGCTACAGTGCGCGTGTGGATATTAAGAAGGGCGACCACATTGCGGTTGTCGTGTCGAGGGAATGGATCAATCTTCGCGGCGTGAGCCTGTTCGTCCGTGAAGGCCGCGAGATTCCTAAAGACTCTGATAGCCACATAATTACTGCGACAGTTTTGGACGTGCGAGATGACAGAGGGTTGTGGGTTGAGATGAATCGCGGAAAGAAGGAAACGAATCCGTCAATTCCAGTGCAGGCAATGATGATTCCTTGGGATGCAATCAGGAGCATTGTATTGAACGAGAATTTGTCCCCGGCTCTCTGGAAAGAAGTTAGACAAGCTGGTTTTGTAACGGGGGAGTAAAGGCTAATGAGCCAAACTGCATTCTACGCGCACATGATTAGAGACCAATTGGAAGATTTGGAGCGAAGGCTGGAGCCGCAGAACGAGGCTCACCATAAGATAACTTACATCCTCCAGCGGCTATGGCCTGATCTGGAGTCAAGCATGGAGCATGAGCTTCCCAACGTAAAAAGGTAACCCCGCGCCCCGCGCTGATCTCTCTGCCCAAAAACTCCTACTCCTGCCCAAAAAAGTCCGGGTAGAATGCCAGTTATTAGGCAAAGCCGATCCGCGTCGCCAATCAGACGCCGTGACACTCCTTGCTTCAACGACTTCAGTGCATCGGCCAACGAATCGCGTTGCGGTTCGCTGAGCAGCAGATGAACATGCTCCGGCATGACTGCGTAGCCATAAACCTGAAGCCTGAAACCGCGCCGCACGCGTTCCAAAGCTGACTCGAAGATTCTCCTGCTTGCGTCGGTGGTAAGCAGCCGGCGGCGATGGTAGCAGCAGAAAGTGACGAAATGACTCTGCCCGCTGTGATGAAAACGCGTTAGTCCCCATGGCATGAGGACAATCTAGCTTTCTTCGCACGACTAGGTCCGTGACATGTGAACATCCCCCACCCGCCGCCTTCGTTCTTATCGAGGGCACCCGGGTGTATTCTTAGTCTGGGCCAGCTCCCAACCATCCCTTAGGGACGATAAAGGCTCTTTCGCCTCAAGAACCACCACCTGCAGGGTGGCTCGCGTCTGGAGCGGACGAATTACATGCATAGTTTTCGGCGGAGCGCACCTGCCATGCCTGCGAGGCCGGTACCCATCAGGAGCAAAGTCGATGGCTCCGGCACATCACTTACCTTGATATTTATCGAGCCACGAGCGAGGTTACCATTCGTAAGGCGTGCTGAGACCGTGACTAAGGTGATTCCAAAGTTATGATCTCCATTGGGACCATCATTCGGCGGCGTATTGAAATTAACAACAAGGGTGCAGCTCGCCCCTGGAGCGAGTACTAATCCCACCGCACAAGTGCCTGTGAAGGGCCCGAATATTGGCACATCGCTCTTGTCGCCATTCTTAAAAACCGACTTAAAAACCAGAGAGCGAATGGTGCCGTTCATCCTGCCTTTGTTAGTGATTGTGAAAGTATGGGATCCGGCTTTGCCCTCAAGGACCGAAAGCGTAGTTAGCGGAGCCAGCGGAGCTAGCGGAGTGATGCTGATTGAGTCAGCCAAGACTGTAGTCGGCATGAACGCGACTACAATGAGCACAAAGCTGCCGTACACAGCGAGATTGAATCGTCGCCGTTGCATATATTACCTCCTTACCTTTTTGTGTTCGGAACTGGTCTAGAAGCAACCCGTGGTTGCGCCCAAACTGGTGAATGGAAGCAATCTCTGAAGACGGGTCGCCAGTTATTCGGCAAGGGCCCATGAATCGGCTGCCATCTTAGTTCCAAACGCTCCCCCTCAAAACAATAGAGTTACGACGATTGACGAGAGAATAGATTGCAAGTTTTTGCAGACATTTTCTAAAAAGGTGGGTGGTTATCCTAAGTTTGAAGCAAATTCTATCGGAGCTACTTGGTCGATGAGATAACCGTGTCGGCTCCTTTCCTCCGAGCCGTGGTCGCTTGAGCGCTTCCATGTCTACTCGCCCGAAGGGAGCCGACACAGTTATCTCATCAGCCCATCCACTACGATCCGCCGGGGCCCCTTTTTCTCCGGCTGCGGGCGCAGCAAGGGCCAGGCTTCCCGGTAGCGCTCGTAGCTGTAGCTATTTGCCTTGACGGGTTGCATGGGGAAGAGCATTGGGCCCGTTGGCTCACGGCCTCCGTTGAAGAGGACCCGCGCCGGGATGAGGTACCAGGTTTTTGGGGGATGACGTAGCCAGCGAAGAAGTCAAGTTGCCTGGGAGTGTATTGCCGGCCATGAGAGTTGGTCTGGAACTGACAGCGGTATCCGGTGCTGACGCGGTAGCTGGTGGACTTGACCTGGACCCTGACGATGCGGTTGCCGAAGTTGAGGGCGACGTCGAAGGGCTGGGAGTCTCCCCAGGGCTTGAGGACCGTGTAACCGCGGCGAAGGGCTTCGGCGATGAACTGGGCTTCCGCCCATTCGCCGCGTTCTTTGAAGGTATTGAATCTGTTGCACTTAGCCATTACCCACTCCTTGGTTTGCCCGCTGCTCGTTGGCCCGCTGGCCCAAAAGAAAAGGCGCGACCCAAGGGCCGCGCCTTAATTTCCTAAAGTTTTACTCTATAATTCTATTATATCATTTCCAGCGGGGTAAAGGCGCCATTTTCCCAGAAATATTTTCCCAACATTGTCAGCAACTTAACCCCGATCGTTTACTACTTAGCTATTGACAGGATTTTCCACAGGTTATGGGAAGACCCACAAATGCGTCGAGTGACGTGGAAGAGCGGCGCTTTCCATTTTCCAGCGCCGCGTAAAGGCCTCAAAATTAGTCCGGGCTTCAGCCCCGTGGTCCCAATTCATCCCCGGTGCGATTTCTTCCCGCCATGCCCGCCCGAAGAATGTCCCCCTGAAGAATGTCCGCCGCCGAAATGTCCTCCGCCATGCGACTTCGCATAATGGGGAGCTTTCGGAGCTTTCATCTTGGGAGCCTTCGGCCCCGACGAGTGCGAGAAGAAACCGTGATGCCCCGACGATCCTCGCGATGAATAATCGTGCGACGAATAATCGTGCCCCGAAGTTCTGCGCGAAGACGATCCGCCGGAAGAGTATCCGCGCGATGATCCATAACGCGATGATCCATAAGACGAGCCGGAATAATACCGGCGCTCCGGTGACATGCGCGCCGCCGAAACCCGCGGCGCCTGTTCCCATGATCGGCTCACCGTGCGCGAAGGCTCCACGCGCGCCGAACTCCTCCCGCCATAGCTCGACCCCGTATCCACCCGTCTCCGCAGATTCGAGGAATTGCCGAAGCTCTGCCTTCCACGCTCGCTTTGCCACGAATTGCCGTTGAACCCGCCGTTGCGTTCGGCATTACGCCCGCCATTACGCTCGCTATTAAACGACCGCCAGTTCCCCTCATGTTCAGTCCGGTCATTCCGTTGGAAAACGCCGCGCCGTGAGCCGTCCATCCCCGAACCGTACGAAACGCGCCGCGGAGGCTGCGCCCCCGAATACCGGGATTCTCCGAAATTTTTCCATCCATCTCCGTCGCGCCCTCGTCCTTCTCCTCTTCCATTCCCGCCCGCCATAAACCGATTCCCATACGGCACCCCCAGACGATGGTGCTCATTGTGAACCCAAACACTGGACCCGCGAAACCCGCCGTCATCGTTGTGAAATCCGTTATGGAATCCGAAATCGCTGAAGAAGGAGTTGTTCACGAACAAGGCCTGGGCCAACCAGCCCAGCGCCCATCCCCAACTTCTTGGTCCCAGCAATCCCCCGAACCCTGGCAGGAACCCGGCCAGATTCGCCACCGTTCCGAACAAGTCACCAAACCCATTTCCCTCGGCATAATTCTGCGCCGGATACTCTCCCTCCGCCGGAGCACCCCACACCGCATTCGGATCATAGTTCGGCACATACATTCTCTGCGGATCCACCGGCTGAATTTCAATCGCGCTCCGATCCCCCTGCGCTTCCGTGTATACCGCGAGTTGAGGTCCGCTCGCCAGTCGCCCCCGCCCCCGCGCCTCCGCTCGCAAGTCTTGGATCGCATTCATCACGTCCGCCTGCTGCGAGAGAACTGCGTTCCCCAACTCCGTGGTCCACCGAATCTCGCGACTGAGGCGCACCACCACATCCGGAAAGGCCACCAGGGCCTGCACACTCGGATCCCAGTTCTGCTGCTGCGCCGCCACCATCAACTCCCGGCCCTGCAAGTATCCGTTCTGCTGCAGCCACTGTTCCGCCTCCTCCACCTCCGCCGGGTACGTGCTCGCAACCAACACCTGGCTCAGCAGTGCATCCGGATAAAGCGCAATCGGCGCCACCAGATTCTCCAGCTCACGTTCAGACATCATCGCTTGCGGCACATCCGCGTACGAAGCGCTGTCCCCGGCCATTTGCGCCAGACAGTAAGAGCCTGACCCAAAGGCAAAAGCAAAGGCAAAGACCAGCGTTGCGATAGCGATTGTTTTTTGGAGTTTTACCCGGGAGATAAATCGTGTCACCTGCCACCTCCAGCGAGCGTAGTCCGTCATGCAGAATGCCAATCATCCCGGCATTCTTGCACTTCTTTCCAACGCGGAAATCAGCATGGTAGCGGCCTGCTGAATCCACAGAATCAGAATCGTAGAACCACAACGAGGAGTTCAGTTACTGTGCCCCACATTCTATATCAAATCAACCTCGCTTGAATCACTCTAAATTCTCCAGGCTGCCCCGTCCTTGTGTCCCCGGTTTCTTGGGGAGACAGGGCCTGCCCTGAGCGAAGCCGAAGGGGCGGGGACTTTGACTTTCGGGGACTGGCTCAGGTTCAAGCCGATACCATCACAACTGAGGCTGCCCCACCCGTCGCGGTTTTCGAAAGAGCTTGCCCTGAGCGGAGTCAAAGGATGGGCACCACGGACCTCAAAGTCTTGTGCTTTTGTCTTTTCTGCCTCTCCGTGGCGAAAAGGACTCCCTTGCAACTCCAAAATCTTGAGCCAGCTTCGCCTTCTTGCTCCCCCGCGGCAGCAGCAACCCCCAAGCCTCCCGGTAACACTCATGCGCATACCGCTCCGGACTCTTCGGATTGTCCGGCAACAACGTCAAAGCCAACTTCCCCTCTTCTCCCAACAAAACCTTCGCCGGGATCAGGTACCACACGTCCTCAGGAATCACATACGCCGCAAAAAAGTCGATCTGCTTCAACGTGTAAGGCTGACTGTGAGCATTGGGCTTGAACTGGCACAGATACCCATACTGCGTCCGGCAATCGGTCGATTTCACCTGCACCCGCAGGATCCTCCGCCCCGATTCAATCCCCACATCGTAAGCCGACGAATCTCCCCACGGCTTCGACACCTTAAATCCCAGCCGCACCGCCCGCGCCATAAACTGCAACTCCACCCACTCGCCCCGCTCCTTGAAAGTCTTGAATCCCTTGCACTTAGACATCACCCGCTCCTTTTCCGTTTTGTCATCCTGAGCGAAGTGGGATCGCCCGCAAGGCGATCCCACGCAGTCGAAGGATCCCTAGCGCCCAGCGGTGCCGCCGAGCGTGGGAAGTCCGATCCCAAAAGAAAAGGCGCGACCCATGGGCCGCGCCTGATTTTCCTACAGTTTTACTCTATAATTATATTATATCACCTTGAGAAGGGTAAACCCGTCATTTTTTCAGAAATATTTGCCCAACGTTCTCAGCAACTTAACCCAAGTCGTTTACTACTTAGCTATTGACAGCATTTTCCACAGCCCCTTACCCCTGGAGTCCTACCCAGTCTGTCCGTTATTTTAAGGGATGTCATTCCGAACCGGGCGCCAAGCCCGGCTTTACCCCGCACCTCGAACCTGTCTCGGCTGGGCTTTGACCACTCCGCCCAGACTCTGGTTGACGACCGGGGCGAGATCGGAAAGGGCACGGCTTTTCAGCCGTGCCGCAAAGCGCCCCATAATCAACCTGGCTTCAGGCCGCCGAGCTGAGTGTGAACTTTGGGTTGACGCGTAGTCACGGCTCCCTAACTCCTTGACCTATGATACTTCCGGGCGAACCCGCGAAGAGATCCCGATTGGATTCTCGGCCGAGCTCCAACGGGTGGGTACTCCCAGGGAACAGCCCGTCGATTGACATCTCGCCTCGCAATATAAGCCACAGCTAAACGCATGATTCGCCAATTAGCCGCCTAAATAATTCCATGCGTTTCTTGTCATAGGGCATAATGCGTTTGGTTAGTCCTATATCAGCCAACAATCTGGCGACCTTTTCTTCCCTCTGAGCTTCTGGAATCGTACCTAAAACAACGGATGCAACGCCACATACTAATTCTGCCTCAGAGTCTCGCAGAAAACTCTCTTCCTGGAGTAATTGCTGGAATTCGTTCAGAAAAAGCATCTCATTTGAATCGTTCTCAACTTTTCCCAAGCCACGCAAAATGAACAACAAATTAAGAAAATTGCTGTAGCATTGGCGCAAGACCCAATTTCTTACGTCTTGGTTCTTAGGAACCTTGGCTTCGTTCCTTAGATCTCTCAGCCCTTGTATTATTCGGCGAGCATATGCCACCACATTCGTCTCACCTCCGGTGTAGTAGCGAAAATACACTTCTCGCGTCTGAATTGCCAAGTCCTCACTTTTGAATCGAACATCGGGATCAGCACCCTTATTTTCCCGGTTATGCGCTTGCCGGAGATAGTATTTTGCACGTGCTAGATCTTCAAGCTGAGTGGCGCCCCGGCGGCACGCTATCGCAGCAAGATATGCGGCCTCCCGACCCCTGCGAAGTTCATTGTCGCGAGATGGAAGTGCATCGGCGATGCTGATCGCGATGCGGCAGAGCGTGAAACTCGCGTCCCAGCGATTTCGCAAACCGAAAGCGAAAGCGTGAATTACATGGCTATGGTAAAGACTAGGATCAGCTTTGGCTAATTCTATCTTCGCTTCTTCGAGCGCTCTCACGTAGGGCGCATCGGGTCCTATGGAATGCAATTGCAATTGCATTACACTTTTGCGATAGGCCTCGACTTCAACGATATTTCCGTCAAAACGCAAGGCCGGCATCGCCCGGTTCATGCGTTCCCTTGGCGTCCCTCGACTACTCCACAAACCTAGCCAAACGGCGCTAAAGTAGATGCGGCTGAGCGAGTTCGCAGCTTCCTCTAGAATCGTGGCACGAAAAGTCTGGAAGGACCATCGCTTCCGTTCCAGCATCGATCTCATCATTCTCGCCAGCTTTTCCGCGCCCTGCGCTCTGGGATCGTCCAGGGCGTTAGCGTATTTGCCTAGAGCCACTATTTTTATTTGTGACGCCCACTCTTCTCGAATTCGGGAGAGAGCTTTGCCGCCGAGTAGTCTGTCATCGCCTGCAATCAGTTGGCCCTCTGGTTCGTCGACCGCGATCGACTCAACTACCTCTCGGTTGTGAATGTTGTCCTGCACTCTTTCCGGAAAGACTATGCTCAGCCAGTCGAGCAGATTGAAGGTCGCTCCACTCTGTTGCCTTTGAGTAGCGCTGGACCGGCCGCCCACGCCCGCTTTCCCTTCAATTGGTGCGGTCGCCTCAAAAAAACCCGGGTGGGCCAAAATCCATTGGGGGTGCCGCAGATAGAGGTAAGCAAAGTTCTTGTTGTCAGGATTTGACTCCGCTGGCACGAACTCACTTGCCGCGCGGTACAAATAGGGAGAACCCGTGATCAACAGCACTCGCTTTTTGTCGTCCGCTAGCTCAGCATTCAAATACTCAAGCGTCGCGAGCACATCTGCGTCCCCAAGGAGTGCGTATGCAGGTTGCTTACTCCTTTGATACTTCCTAAGGAGCTTTAGCCATCTGTCACTTTTTTCGTGAAGGATAGAGAGTCGCACGCCTCCAACGCCAGTAGTAGGCGGAAATGCAAAGCCCTTAAGATGAAAATTGTCGATATTAACAAACTTGTCGTCCGCTAGTTGGGCAAATCGGTCCAATGCCGCTCTGTCGCCGCGATTTGCATCATATAGGGCGGCGAGTTCCGGAACGTGATCCTCGAGTCTCTTTACTAACTTCGTCTCGTCACTTTCGTGTGCATACGCTTCGAGAATCTGAGACAAGCTCTCGAACTGTTTTGTGGTTACATCGCTGGCGGTCGCTACCTCCCTCGCGATTGCCAGCACCATTCGGTAGAGCTCCTCATCGTGGGGGGAAATCAAGAGAAAGGAACTTGTTCCCATTTGGACTGGAGGAGGCTCGGAGCGAAACAGGAAATCTCCGAGCAGCCGACTCAGCAAGGAAGCGGTTCTTGATTGACCACCGAACACGTCCGCGGGGGACGACGACAAATCGCTGTCCGGGTTAAGATACATTGCGATCACATCAGTGTCGACGGCATAGTAAAGGCTCCACGGATTGTCTTTATCCGTACGCAACTTTTCGTCGCGAATCCAGGAAGCACACTTTGATAGCAGGCGGACTGCGCCCAGATAAACTTCTGATTCCCTCAACGGAGTATGTTGTGGATCAGTCTCCACAATTTAGACCTTCGTCAAATCTGCCTTAGACTTAGTTGAGAGCGAGTCGCGGAATTTATTTCGCGAAAAAAAACACGTGACCTTCCGCCTGATACCGCTCCTAAGTAACGGGACGAAAGACACCCTCGCGGCAGTTACTGGCTGGGTGTCGTCGGTCCGATTGAGGAAATCTTCTGGGTTGAAATCTAGATTTAGGGAATAAAGGAAACGGTACTCGTGGGAATCGCAGACCATAATTGCTCTTCGTGATGGCTGAATGGTCACCTCGATAGGGACGGTTATGGAATCGTCAGAGAACGAGCTCTCTTCATGCAAGATTTTAATCGGTGGCGTGTCACCGGCGAAGAGGTTTCTTGGAAACCAGATGCCACTAGCGTACGGTCCAGCGGGAGAATTGCTCACCTTGATATCCGGCAGTTGCATCGCTATCTCATTTGTTGGGATAAGATCAGCAAACATTCTCGTAAACTTGCGCCCTTCTTCTTCGACCGCGGCAACAGCAGCATCGTCGACCTTGCGAGCCTCTTCCCACAGGTTAGCAATACGGCCGCGCAGGAGTTCGAATGCGGACAGCCAGTCCGTCGGTTCGGCGCGACAGAGCGCAATCAATACATCAAAGCTGTAGGCCTCATGGAAATTTTGCAGAGTTACGAGATCGCGAAGCCCCAAGATTGCTTCCCGCGCGGGAAGCAGAGTCTTCAAAGTAGCAATGGCCTCATATTGAAGCCACTGCTTGTCCACCCCGTATTTTCCCCTCCCGACTACGGGAGCGAGAGACTCCAATGACTCGTGAGCTCTCACTTTGGCCATTATATAAATGAGATCTGAAATTGCTGGCTCCGGGAATTGAGCATCATCAGTAGACTGGCGAAGTAATCTACCGAGAGAACGTCTAAAAACGATCTTTTTGTCCTCGGGGATGTACTGTTCGTAAATGAATTCAATATCGTCGAGAAGCGACTCCCTTCTACCAATCAGAGAGTAAGCAAAATCGAAAGGTCGGGGTTCCAGACCTTCGTGCACCGCAGGACTTGGGATCGGAGAGGTAGGGATTCGTGCAGCCGACCTCAGAAGCGTCTTTCTCGCATAGAAGACCTTAAAACCACTGGATAGCCAGTCGCAAAACTCATTTTCCTCAAAGTGGGCAAAGTGTGTGCTTAACGATAGTTTGCTCGTGGGATTCACTAACCCGTCACCGCCTTCGTAAGCAATTCAACGATCTCGGAAACTGTAGTTGTCCCTCGCAGTCTTGCCTCAAAGGTTGCATGGTCGTCGGCGGCGAACAGGCCCCTTGTGCCTTCGACTCTTCCCAGGTAGGTAGCCGTAAACGTAGTCGGCGAAACAGGTACCGAATTAGACACCCTTTCCGGAAGCCCGGATAGATCCCTGTCCCCTTTGGCAAGCTTCTCTAAATGAACGGTAGTGCCCCATCCACGAGAGTTGTTCGTTTGGGCAACGGTCCCATCCTGAAATGCCGCAAAACGGCTGTTTCCACCATCCGCAAATGTCGGTCGAGCTGTTATCAAATCGGGCGAAGATTTCAGTAGCTTTGCTGGAAAACTGATTTCAAGCCTATGTTCGCCATCCACGCTGTCGATCAATCCTAGGGCATCGCGCGCCTCCGTTGCTTTCGTCACGCTCGGCGATTTCTTGCTTACCGATCGCGCCAGTGAGGTCGTCAGCGTGAACCAACAATACAGGGGCTCAGGAAACGGTTTACCCAAGGTTGCGCCGGGCTCTGACCAGCCTGCCGTGGAGGTAATCTTCCTTAATTCATCCACATATTCTCGTGCTTCATCTGGTGTGCGCGGCGCATGATCGAGCACTTTTGAAACCAAGCCAGGGCGTGCTGTTTTAAAAGAGCGGGCCAACAAGAAGCGATGAAAGGTGTCTGTTTTGACTGTCGAACTAAGGCGTGCTCTTCCATTGACCTTGTTTTTCTTTATCGCTGCAAGGCCGAAGAAAAGCACCTTTGTGCCATCGTCTCGCTTACAGACCTCTTGAAAAATGTCTTCGGGATCGCCGCTGGGAACGGCAGAGACGCAGGCATTTACAAACTCCTTGATCTGATCTTCGGAAACCACCTTGTGCTTCCAGCACAGGAAAATGTTAATCATACAGATTATTCCTGTCTCAGAGCGGGAGAGTTCAGTGAGCCATAATCGAACCCGATCTTCCGCGCTGAGGGTTGGAGATAACATCACCAAATCGTCGCTTCCCTTTGAATTGAAGCAAACCCATGAAGCCCCTGTGTTCGATCCCGTAACGTGTTGAGACTATAGCATGTTCACAATATTTCAGACCACTGAACGTCCTTACTGTGCTCTGGGCATCAACATTGAATGGGGGCTGGCCAATCTTTAGTTTTTTCCCCGAGACCCGCATGGCCGAGGATGCTCCACCCCTCGCGCTATCGAAGGGTGGGCAACCACGAACCCCAAAAAG
Organism: Candidatus Acidiferrum sp.; assembly: GCA_035568115.1. Classification (GTDB taxonomy): domain Bacteria; phylum Acidobacteriota; class Terriglobia; order Terriglobales; family Acidobacteriaceae; genus Sulfotelmatobacter. The sequence continues at coordinate 156,114 of DATMOP010000027.1, read as the reverse complement.
CTGGTTCGAGGCCACTCCTCCTCAGGACTCTTCCTGTCTTGACTCTTGTGTCTCTGTGCCTCTGTGGGGACAGGCTTCCTGTCTGCTGCATCGGCGACCCCTCCCCGCTGCTATAATCAAGAATTGCGCTCATGCCCACGAAGCGACTGATTCGCTCCACCACAGTTCTATCCATCCGCCGCAACGGCAGCGTGGTCCTTGCCGGCGACGGACAGGTTACGCTCGGCGAGTCCGTCATCAAGCACACGGCCAAAAAAATCCGCCGCCTCTACAACGACAAAATCCTCGCCGGATTCGCCGGCTCCACCGCCGACGCCTTCACCCTCTTCAGCCGCTTCGAATCCAAACTCGAGCAGTACCACGGCAACCTCGGACGCGGTGCCGTAGAACTCGCGAAAGATTGGCGCACCGACAAATACCTGCGCCACCTGGAGGCGCTGCTGCTGGTCAGCGACAAAGAACAAACCTTCCTGCTCAGCGGACAAGGCGACGTAATCGAACCCGACGGCGGCGTAGCCGCCATCGGCAGCGGCGGCCCCTACGCCCAAGCCGCAGCCCAGGCTCTGGCGACACACACGCAACTAACCGCCCGCCAGATCGCCGAAGAAGCCATGAAGATCGCCGGCAAAATGTGCATCTATACCAATGACTCAGTAACCATCGAAGAACTGTAAGATTTATGGCCATCTATCTCCCCAGCAGCGCCGAAGAAGAACAACTCGCCCTCGACGAACTCACTCCCCGCGAGATCGTAGTCGAACTCGACAAACACGTGATCGGCCAGAAAGACGCCAAACGCGCCGTAGCAATAGCCCTCCGCAACCGCACCCGCCGCCAAAAACTAACCCCCGACCTAGCCGAAGAAATCATCCCCAAAAACATAATCATGATAGGGCCGACGGGGGTGGGGAAGACGGAGATTGCGCGGCGGCTGGCGAAGCTGGCGAATTCTCCGTTTTTGAAGGTGGAGGCTTCGAAGTTTACGGAGGTGGGGTATGTGGGGCGGGATGTGGAGTCGATGGTGCGGGATTTGGTGGAGATTGCCATCGACAATGTGCGCGAGGAGAAGCTGGAGGATGTGGCGGACAAGGCTGAGTTGAACGCTGAGGAGCGGCTGCTGGATATTCTGCTGCCGCCATCTCCACCGGCCCGGCCGGCGGAGCCTACTACTGCGGGCGGGGTGGTGATTGATGGGAATACGGCGCTGGCGGAATCGTCTTCGCGGACACGGGAGAAGCTGCGGCAGCAGCTGCGCGAGGGGAAGCTGGACGAGCGGCAGGTTGAGATTGATGTGCGCGAGAGAAATTTTCCCACGTTTGAAATTATGAGCAATCAGGGCGTGGAGGAGATGGACATTAACATCAAGGACATGCTGCCAAACATCTTCGGGGCGCGGACCAAGAAGCGGAAGATGAAGGTGAACGAGGCTTTTGAATATTTGATTCAGGAAGAAGAGCAGCGGCTGATCGATATGGATCATGTGACACGGACGGCGATTGACCGGGTGGAGAATTCGGGGATTGTGTTTTTGGATGAGATCGACAAGATTGCGGGACGCGAGGGCGGGCATGGTCCGGACGTTTCACGGGAGGGCGTGCAGCGCGACATTCTGCCGATTGTTGAAGGGACTACCGTGAACACGCGCTATGGGATGGTGCGGACGGATCATATTTTGTTTATTGCGGCTGGGGCTTTTCATGTTTCGAAGCCGAGCGACCTGATTCCGGAGTTGCAAGGGCGGTTTCCGATTCGGGTGGAGTTGCAGTCGCTGACCATGGATGATTTCGTGCGCATCCTGACGGAGCCGAAATCGTCGCTGGTGAAGCAGTATACGGCTTTGCTGGAGACTGAAGGGGTGAAGCTGGAGTTCACTCCCGAGGCGCTACAGGAGATTGCGCACTTTGCGTTTCGGGTGAATGAGAGTACCGAGAACATTGGAGCGCGGCGGCTGCATACCATCATGGAGCGGGTGCTGGATGAGCTGAGCTTTGATGCTCCGGAGCGAAAAGGGGATCACGTGATCATCGACGCCGATTACGTGCGGAAGATGTTGACTGACATTGTGAAGGATCAGGATTTGTCGAGATATATTCTGTAGGCGCGGGGCTCGTGCGTGGCGGGTCGTCGAGATCAAAATCCCAGTTTACGGCGCGGCTGAAAGCCGGGCCCTTGCGAAACGCGTCCGACATCGCGGCGCTGAAGCGCCGGTCTTCCACGTTAGTGCAGGCATTGATCGCAGCGCTGGAAGCGCTGCGCCACCCAAAATCGACACTTACGTACGAAACTGCGGTCCTGGCTTAATGAGCCTTCGGCTTTGCCTTTTTGCGGGCCGCCGTTCCAGGCGTTTTCTTGGTTCCTTCCTCCTTCAGCAGTGTCAGGGAATCCGCAGCGTTGAAGGGGTACTGACGGACGGACTCCTGCGATGCCTGGCCGGTGTTACTCAGGGTAATGTCTACCCGCCGGTTGCTGGCCAGGATGATGGTTCTCATATTATTGAGCACCCTCTGCCGGTCTTGTGGGCTCAACTCGGGGTTGCGTTCCACCGCATCTTTTACCTGGGCGTCGGTGAGGTTCTCCTGTTTGCCGAAGGCCTTGGTCTGGAGGTTGGCGGCAGGAACGCCCTGTTCGACCAGGTAATGCTTGACGCGGTCCACACGCCGTTCGGAAAGCCCCTGATTGTATTCCACGGAACCGCGCGGGTCGGCATGGCCTTCAAGAGTCAAGCGGGCGTCGGGCTTGCTTTGGAGATAGGTCTTGAAATCAGTGGCGAGCGCGGTCAGAGTTTTCTCCTGGCTGGCAAGCAGTCCGGCCTCGGGATTCTCTAGCGTAGGCTTGGCCGTCGCAAAATAAACGCTGTGAAGGGCAAGCCGCTTCTCAATGGCCGCGATATCGGGCTGTGGGGGTGGGGGCGGCGGGGCTTGCAGGTTCACCGTGGTGGTGGAAGAGGCGGTGAGCGGCAGTGTGCGGTCATCGCTTACATTGCAGGTCACGGTAATGGTTCCCGGCTGTGCGCCCGCGGTGTCCAGGGTAGCGGTGGAAGTGTTGCCGGTTATGTTCCCGGCGCTGGTGGAGTAGCTGTAGGTCAGGCTGCGACCATCGGGGCTGCTGGCGGTCGAGGTGATGGTTGAGGTCCCGCGCGTCGGCACGCTTGCCGGATCGGACGCGCAAGAAATCACGGGCGGCCGCGGGGCTTTCACGGTGAACCTGGCAGTGCAGGAGGCAACGCCATTCTTGCTGCCATCGCTTAGGCTGGCAGTGACCTGGTAGGAGCCGGGCTGCAAGCTGGTGCTGTCAATTTCCGTGGACGCGCCACTCGCGCCGGTTTTTAACCCGGAGCCGCTCCAGCTGTATTTGACGGTGCGCTTGGGATTGAAATTCGATCCTTCGGCGGTCGCCGTCACGGGCTCGCCGGCAAAGGCCTCGGGCGGTTGTACCGAGCAGGTTGCACGGGGTGGCGTTACGGTCCGTTCCCCACCCCAGGTAAACACAAGGCCCGCTTGTGCGCGAATGCCCCGGAGATCGGTGCTCCCCGTCGTGGCCGAAGGACCATAGCGGTAGCTGGACATTACGTAATCGACTCTGGGCAGACGCAGAGCGACATGCTGGCTCACTTTGAAATCAAGGCCGCCACCGATCATGAAGCCTAACTTGTCGATATCGTGGAAGGCATCCGGCATAAGACGGTGGTCGCCCACCAACAGCTCAAGAAATGGGGAGACATGGGTGCCGCGGAAAGTAACCTTGGGCCCGAAAGAGAGGTTGGAGAAAGCGGCGTCGTCAATTCGTTTGCCTAACCCGGTTTCACCGCTGCCCCAATGGGTGCTGGCATCGAGGGTGAGGCCGAACCAGCGATTGAAGTCATAGGTGATGCTGGCGCCCGCGCCTCGCGGATTCGATTCCAGGGGGCTGCTCACCGGGAGCAATCCTCCCGGAAGCACCCCGTGCACATTGGCGTTTGGATAGAGGAAGGAATATCCGCCGAAGAGCTCCCATTTGGGAGCGGGCTGATCCTGCGCCGCGGCGAGCGCGCTAAACGTACACAGGACAGCAATCATGGCCGGCAGCATGGCGAAAACCCGAATAGGATGGCTCTTTGATTGAGATGACATGCGAATATTCCTCCGAACTTTTAATAACGTGAAATCGTGCTTTACCAGCCTCCCGGGTAGTGGACCAGCCGCAAGCTAATCTCACTACCCGAATACCTCATGGACAGGGAGGTACATTGACCTGATTGCTCAGCAATGTGACCTGGCCGGTCCGGGCCAGCGCTCTGCCATCCAGCGTTGCGCCGGTGCCAAGCGTGATGGACGCCTGAGCCATGATGGTTCCTGCGAATGTGGTGGTAGTTCCAAGGGTCGCCGAACTACCGACTTGCCAGAACACGTTGTGAGAGTTGGCGCCGTTGGTCAGAATGACCTGGCTATTGGTCGCCGCCGTCGTCAGTGAAGACACGATCTGGAAGATCCATACGGCATTAGGATCGCCGCCACCATCGAGGGTGAGAATCCCGGTTATTCCGAGCGTGGGCTGGGCGCTCGTTGTCTTATAAACGCCGGGAGCGAGTGTCTGCCCTCCTATATCTGCAGTGAGGATGGCCCCTCCTGCTGCCCCTGCGGCGAAGTTATACGCCGTGGTCAAGTCACCCTGGGCCTGCATGGCAGCCGCATTACCCGCGTCGAACACGCCGGTTATGGTTCCCCCTCCCGGTCCAAATCCAGTGATCGAAGCTGCTGGCCATATTCCCACATCTCCAGTAACGACGGTGGGGCCGCTATTGCTGACGACAGGGGTGGCGGCCAGAATTCCGAAACTGCAGGCCGTTCCCAACGGCACAATGGCATTACATGCCACGGCAGAGGTTGTGAAGCTCCATACAAAGTCACTCGCTAGCGGATTGCCAAAGAGATCCTGGGCCCCGGTGGTAATGGTGGCGGTATAAGGGGTACTCAGTGCGAGGGGGTTGGTTGGTGTGAAGGTTGCGGCATGGCTTGGCGCATCGTAGGTAACGGCTCCTGCCACGGGTGTGGGGCCAGGCGCCGTCAAGGTAAAGGTTGTGGCATTGATGGTGGAAGGATTCATCGCTTCGCTGAAGGTGGCGACGACGACGGTGTTAGGACATATGCCGCCAGCACCATTCGGGGGGGCTGTGGAAATCACGGTGGGCGGACCTGTCAAACATGTTGTGCTACCTGTAGTGAAGCTCCATACAAAGTTGCTCGCCAGCGCATTGCCAAAAGTGTCTGTGGCTCCGGTCGTAATCGTGGCGGTATAGGGGGTGCTCAGTGCGAGAGCGCTTGATGGTGTGAAGATTGCAGTGTTGCTGGACGCATTGTAGGTAACCACTCCTGCCACGGCCACGGGTGGAGTGCCCGGCGAGGTCAACGTAAAGGTCGTGCTATTGATCGTGGCAGGATTCATCGCCTTGCTGAAGGTGGCGGTGACGATGGTGCTGGGACATGCGCCGATCGAACCATTGGGTGGGGCAACAGAAATTACTGTAGGCGCAGTTAGGCCTGGGTTAGGGGTCTTGTCCGGATCGCTGCAGCCTGCGCCGACCATCAGCAGTAGAAATGTTATGAAGCAGATATTGCGATTGTGGTATCGACGCATGACCTTCATCCTTCTTCCTCCCGGCTTAACTGCCGCAGCACGTGCGATCTTGCATTTTGAAAAAACATTAACGAAACGGACTGTGACGAATCTGTTCAAAATTGCTCAGATTAGACCCAAAGGTTTGTTATCGAGATCGCTAACTAATGGCAATTGCCTCACTCCATTTCGCAAACTAGAACGATGCAGGCGTTGAAGGCAAGGATTTCGCTCACACAGATGGATATATCTTGGTCCGTGGTTTCCCATTTTGGAACGGCTGTAGTGAGTCGTTGTGCGCAGTATTGCGCAAGGAAACAGGCGGACTGTTTGAACTCAGCCCGGGAACCTCAGCGCCTGAAGGCGCGATTCAACTCGTGGCTTACGGCGCGGCTGAAGCCGCGCCCTTTCAAAACGGGGTCGTTTATCGCAGCGCTGCGCCACCCAAAATCCAGAGTTATTGCGCATTCTGATCGATTCCCCGCGAGAATCGGTATGGTGCAGGCATTGTCGGACAAGAGTGTCCGACCCCCACGAGTCATCTCAATCCAGACGGGCTGTCTCGCTGCCGGATCGTCTGGTATTCTGCCTCGACATGAAAAATATTGATCGTACGCGGCTGGCGTCTCTAATGGCTCGCGAGCAGAAGAAGTTTGTGGAGGAGCGTCCGAAGTCTAAGGCTTTGTTTGAGCGGGCGCGGAAGTCGCTTTTGGCTGGGGTGCCGATGAACTGGATGGTGAAGTGGGCGGGGGCGTTTCCTCCGTTTGTGCGGGAGGCGCAGGGGGCTTCGTTCTTTGATGTGGACGGGCACCGGTATGCGGATTTTTGTTTGGGGGACACGGGAGCCATGACCGGGCATGCTCCGTCGGCGACGGTGAAGGCGGTGGAGGAGCAGGCGCGGCGCGGGATTACGTTGATGCTGCCGGGTGAGGATTCCATTTTTGTGGCGGAGGAGTTGCAGAAGCGGTTTGGGCTGGCTTACTGGCAGTTCGCGTTGACGGCGACGGATGCGAATCGGTTCTCCATTCGCTTAGCGCGGCAGATTACGGGGCGGGCGAAGATTCTGGTTTTCAACTGGTGCTATCACGGGACGGTGGACGAGACATTTATCACGCTTGATCGCAACGGGCGGGTTGATGCGCGGCGGGGGAACATTGGGCCGCCGGTGAATCCGGCAGTCACTACCAAGGTGGTGGAGTTCAACGATGTTGCGGCGCTGGAGCGGGCGCTTGCCGCTGGAGACGTGGCTTGCGTGCTGGCTGAGCCGGCGATGACGAATGTGGGGATCGTGCATCCGCAGCTGGGATATCACGCGGCGTTGCGCGAGTTGACGCGCAAGCATGGGGCACTGCTGATTATCGATGAGACGCATACGATCTGCGCCGGGCCGGGCGGGTACACGCGGGCGGAGAATCTGGAGCCCGATGTTTTGGTTTTTGGGAAAGCCATTGGGGGAGGGATTCCGGGCGCGGCATACGGATTCTCCGCAGAGGTGGCGAACCGGATTGTCGCAGCGCAAGACGTTTCTCCGGAAAATCTGGAAGACAGTGACGTGGGCGGCATTGGGGGCACGTTGGCGGGAAATGCATTGTCGCTGGCGGCGATGCGCGCGACGTTATCCAAAGTGCTCACCAAAGAGGCTTTCGACCGGATGATCCCGATGGCCGAGCGCTGGACGTTGGGCGTGGCAAAAGCGATTGCGGAGGCGGAGTTACCGTGGCATGTCACGCGGTTGGGATGCCGGGCGGAATATCTATTTGGGGCGGACGCTCCGAAAAATGGCAGCGAAGCGCACGATGCGATGGACTTCGAGCTGGAGCGATTTATGCATTTGTATGCCATGAACCGGGGGATTCTGCTGACGCCGTTTCATAATATGGCACTGATGTCTCCGCAGACGGAGAGTGATGACGTGGACCGGCATACGAGGGTATTTCGGGAGGCGGTTCGGGAGTTGGCGGGGTGAGGGCAGTGGGCAGTGATCAGTGGTCAGTGATCGGTGATCGGTTAAGAACAACGCGCAGAGTAAGAGAGTCCAGTCCAGGGCCGTCTTCTAGTTGTATTCCTCCGTGAGCAAGTGATGTAGTCTGTTGTTTCTGCGCATGAGGCTCCTCGGACAGTTATTGCTGGTGGTGGGCGGGTCGATGTGGATGGCGGGGTGCGCTTCGATTGGGCCGCCACTGCCGCCTTCGCTGGAGTTGCCGCGTCCGCCGTCGGACCTGCGGGCGGCGCGTAAAGGTGACAAGGTTACGCTTACCTGGACCGTCCCGACGCGGACTACGGACCGGCAGAGCGTGCGGTACATGGGGGAGACGCGAATCTGCCGGAGTGTGGATGCGGCTCCGGCTTCGTGTGAAACGGCAGTGGGCGAGGTAGCGCCGCCCGCGGACTTCTGGAGTAAGGCGGGGAGTAAGGCGGCGAGTAAGACGGAAGGTCCGGCGAAGAAGACTACCGCTGATTTTGTGGACACATTGTCTGTGGCGATTGAACGGGCACATCCGACGGGCCTCGCGACTTACGCGGTCGAGGTCACGAATACAGCAGGCCGAGGAGCGGGGCTGTCGAACCAGGTACGGGTGGCCCTGGTTCCAACGTTGCCACCCTTCGGTGACTTTGCTGCGAAGGTTGTTTCTGAGGGTGTGTTCGTCTCGTGGCGCTGTGCGGCTCTAGCGGGCGCCAAAGAGAGCGGAGTGAAATATTTGTTTCGCATTTACAGGCGGCAGGAGGAGAGCAGAGCCGCAACCAAGATTGGCGAGTTGAGTGCGTCTTGCACAAATGGACCTGGGGTATCCGATGCATTCGTCGATCTTCCTCCGGGCAGGCGAGACGATTTTATGGCTTCGTTCCTTGATCAGACATTCGAGTGGGAGAAGACATATTTCTATCGAGGGACGGTCGTGAGCGTGATGCAGATGGCCGGAACGCCGGCGGTCGAGGTGGAGGGCGATGATACGCCCGAGGTAAAAGTTTTCGCGCACGATGTTTTTCCGCCTGCCGTGCCTGTGGGAGTGCAGGCAGTGTTCTCCGGGGCCGGGCAACAACCGTTCATCGATTTGATCTGGGCTCCGGTGACGGACGCGGACCTTGAGGGCTACAACATTCATCGTCACGAGCAAGGTGGTGTGCCTGTAAAGGTGAACCCGGAGCCGGTGAAGACACCGGCGTTTCGCGATATGCAGGTAGTCTCGGGGAAAACATATTTTTATTCGGTGTCGGCTGTGGATTTGCGCGGGAATGAGAGCGCACGGTCGGAGGAAGCGAGCGAGAGCGTGCCGTAGGGGCTGAACAAGTTCTAGTGTGGGGAAACCAGAAACGTCGGCGTGATGGAAATGCCTTGCAGAGCCAGTGGCGGGTTAGAGAAAAAAGGGGTCCTTCGACTGCGGTTGTGTTTCGCGTTCGCGAAGCACAACCTTCGCTCAGGACGACAAGGTGGGGAGAGAGGTCGATGAAATATTGCAGGTTTCAATTCAATGGCGAAGCTCAGTACGGACTGGTGGAGTCCGTGGCGGGACGGGAGACGATCCTGCGAATTCTGCTTACGGCTCCGGAAGAGTCTGATGGAGACGTGGAGAGTTTGCGCTCGCGGCGGATCGAAGCGATTGCACTGGAAGAGGCAACGCTGCTGCCGCCGGTGCGGCCTTCGAAGATCGTCTGCGTGGGGCGCAACTACCGGGCCCATGCGGCGGAACTTGGGCACGAGGTGCCGAAGGAGCCACTGCTGTTCTTTAAGCCGAGTTCGGCGCTATTGGCTCCGGGTGGCATGGTGCGGCGGCCGAAGGGTTCGGAACGCGTCGATTATGAAGGCGAGCTGTGCGTGGTGATGGGTAAGGCTTGCTATCAGCCGCCGACTGATGAGGACGTGCGTCCGTACATCCTTGGGTACACGTGCTTGAACGATGTGACGGCGCGCGACTGGCAGAACAAGGACGGGCAGTGGGCGCGGGCCAAGGGATTTGACACGTCGTGTCCGGTGGGGCCGGTGGTGGCGGGCGGGCTTGATGTTGATCCATGGGCTGGGGTTGGAGTGGAGACGCGGGTCAATGGCGTGGTGCGGCAGTCGGGTAACACGCGGGACTTTATCTTCACGCTGGATGTCGTGATCCGGTACATTGCGCAAGTGATGACGCTTTTTCCAGGCGATCTGATTGCCACGGGAACTCCGGAGGGCGTGGGGCCGCTGGTAGCGGGAGACGTGATGGAGATCCGCGTGGAGGGTGTGGGGACATTGAGGAATTCTGTGGTGGATGAGTAGCTAAGTTCTTTAACCACAGGGGACACAGGGTCACACAAGGTAAACCGCCGATTCGTTCAGGGTTTCCTGGATGAGCCAATTGTTACTGCAGGCGGAAGCGTTCGCGCATCAGGCGTTGGAGACGGGGTTTGTAGAGGAGATCGTAGGCGAGTTCTTTGTCGGGGAACATGGCGAGGGCGGCGCGCTTGGCGCCTGCTGCCAGTTCGGATGCCTCTTCGATGGTGAGGCTGGAGTCCTGGCTTATCACTGAAGTGACCATGCTCATCATGACCTGAAGGCGGCGGATTCTGCGAGCCTCATCCTCCGACTCGGCTTGCTCGACCGCCAAAGGTGGGTTCTTTTGATGTTTTTCGTGTTCCCCGATATTCATCGGTACCCCTTTTCCGCGTCCTAGAGTTTGGATGTAGCGCCGGAACCCGCCGTTGCGCCCATTTCGAGCATTCTGCTCCAATTGAGGCGGAAAGCAAACGGCCCGAAAGTGCTGGGCCTCAGGAGCTGACTTTGGCCATTAAGGGCTCGCAGCAGCGATTCCCACGTGGCGACCATCTGCGACGAAAAGGCTGCCAGGTTCAGAGGCCAAGGCAACGTGAGTTGCGCAATGCGATTCGAACCGGCGGAAGAGTTAGAATCACAGCGGTACGGAGTCCGGGCCAGACGCGGCGGCGGATCCGGGAACGGGAGATTTCATGGCAGAGCAGCCGGATGCGACGATGGAAAAACAGCGACGGCCTGATCCGAATGAAAAGCTGGTGAAGGTCTTCGACAGTGAACAGGAGTCGGAGGCGATGGTAGTGAAGGGCTTGCTCGATTCCGCGGGTATCGAGAACGATCTCGCGTCCGCGAGGCTTTTGCAGGATGCGTTTCCGGGCATGGGGGGAATGATCATCCTGGTGAGGGACGAGGATGCGGCGAAGGCGCGGAGTCTGATCGAGGAATACCGTCAGCAGCCTTCCAGTGACGATGCTGCGGACGAAGTGGATGATGACGAGACTAAGGGTTAGTCTGGATAGGGTTGGACGTCAGGGCTAATGAGTCCGCGCGAGAAATATTCTTTCGCCCCTGCGGAGTTTGCTTTTTTCCCAGTCCCTATCCACGTCTTGCGCCCCTTCGGCACGCTCAGGGCAGGCTGTGGGCTGTATTCTGACGCCGCTTCGTTCGCTTTAAAATAAATCTTCACGCGTGCATCGTTTACTGAAGAAGTGGCAGCCAGGGGGTGACCGAGTGGCCGTCGAGGTAGAAGGTGACGGCGCCGTTGAGATCGGTACGGTAGACGTGGACTCCTGAGTTTTGCAGGCGCTGAAGGACATCCGCTTTCGGCAGACGGAAAGAGGTTCGGAAGCCAACCGAGATGACGGCGAAGGCCGGCTTGACTGACTCAAGAAGCTCTGGAGTGGTGGATGTGGCGCTGCCGTGATGTCCCACCTTTAGCAGGTCCGCTTTGGGATGGTGGAGAGTGGCGATACGGCGCTCGACCGCTTTTTCGGCATCGCCCTCCAACAAGACGGAAGTCTCGCCATAGCTGACTTGCAGAACCATGGAGTCGTTATTCTTCGGTTGCATTCCTGTCGGCCACTCCGGGGGTGGAAAGAGCACCTTTATTTTCGCTCCGCCCAGTTCAAATTTGTCTCCCTCCCAATGTCGCACTACTGTGATTCCGAGTGCGTGCGCCTGGGCGATCAGGCGCTCAAGCGGGCGGCTGGGCGGCAGCAGGCCTATCCACAATTCTTTTGGGCGGAAGTCCTTAAGGACCGCGGACATGCCTCCGATGTGGTCGGAGTGGGCGTGGGAAATGGCGACGGCATCGAGGCGTGAGATGCCGCGCGTCCAGAGGTAAGGCGCGACCACATCTTCACCGAAATCGAGTTGCGCACCGGCACCCCAGGTTGGACCACCGGCATCGACGAGCAAGGTGCGGCCCTGGGGCATCACTAACAGGATGGCATCGCCCTCACCTACGTCGATGGAAGTTACTTCGAGCAATCCCGGTCGCATGTTCGGCTTTGCGGGGATGAAGGCTAGCGCTAGAGATGCCAGCAGCAACGCAACCAGCCCAGCGACCGCGAGCCATGCACGACGGCGCGCGCACAACATTGCCAGAATGAGCGCTGCGGAAGCTGCCGCCATCATTGCAACAGAAGGCGTTGCTACGCGAAGATCGGCGAGTCGCAATCCTCCCAAGCCGTGGACTGTGCCGGTGATGGCTTGCAGGGCGAGGGTGGCGAGGAGCGCTGGAAGTTTCGCGAGCACCGGGGAGACGTATCCCAACGCGATCGTCAGAATCGCCGCGGGCATGAGAAGTTGTGTCAAGGGAACGGCGGCTAAGTTCGCGGGAAGCCCGATGGTGGTGGCGCGATGAAAGTAATACGCCATGGGGAGAGCGAGTCCCATTTGCATGACCGCGGAGACCAGCAGTAACTCAAATGCGCCCAGGCTGAAGATCGTCACGCCGCGCACAAGGCGCAATGACCACGGCTGCCCGAGAAAACGCGCGAGGCGTTCCGCAATCAGGCGCAGATCGACGCGGAACTGCGCGACCCGCGGCGGCAGCGTTGGGCCGTAGTCGTCGGAGTCCCAGTGGGCGAGCGCCTGGCGGTAGAGGCGCGAAGTGCGCTCCAGGAGCGGCAGGCCGATCGCGGCCACAATCAGCACGCAAGCGAAGGTCATCTGGAAGCTGGCGGTGAAGAGTTGGCGCGGATCGAAAACGAGCAATCCCAGGGCGGCTGCGCCAAGCGCGTTGACCATGGCGCGGTCGCGGTAGAGCAGGCGTGTAACGAGGTAGATGGCGCACATCAGGGTAGCCCGCCATACCGGTGCGCCGACTGTTGTGAGGAAGGCATAGGCAACGCAGAAGAAAATCGTCAGCAAGGTCGCGGGGATTTCGCCGAGGCGCAGGCGGCGCAGGGTCCAGAAAGCGACAAAGGCGAGAATGGTGACGTTCATCCCGGAGACCACGAGGATGTGATAAGTGCCCGAGCGCTGGAAATCGACTCGAGTGTCGCGATCGATGAAAGCTTCTTCGCCGATCACCATGGCGTCAATCAGCGCGGCCTGCGAAGGGGGCCAGAGCGCGTGCACGCGGGCGATGATGCTGGAGTGAATGCGGGTGCGCCAGAGTTCGAGGCGGCTCCCGGCGAAGCCGGGCAGAACTTCAACGTCCTCGGCTTTCGCTGATCCCAGGGCGGCGATGCCGTTGGCTGCGAGGTAGCCTTGATAGTCGAAGGCTCCGGGGTTGCGGAAGTTGCGGGGCAGCTTCAGCTTGACGGGAAGACGGATGCGTTCGCCATAGCGGAAGAGGTGCGTCGTGGACAGAGGGGCTGCGATGTCAGGGCGGGCACTGTAGACTCCGAGGCGCACGCCGGAACGGATGGCAATCCGCTTGCCGTTTTCGGTGACGAGATCTTCCGTCTCGACGTCGAGGCTTTGTCTGACTTCGTTTGGGGATCCTTCGCGCAACTTGCCTTCCCGCGTGACGTGCGCCGTCATCTGGACTGGCTGGCCATCAGCGAAAGGCTGAAGGCTGGTATCGAGGAGAGGCGTCGCACCTCGCAACTGGACGTGAAGCGCACCTGCCAGGAAGAACGCACCGAGAGCCAAGGCCACGCCGAGGCCTTTGCGTCTGCGCACGAAGTATAAGCCCGCGGCTAGAAACGCTGCGCCCGCCGCCACCCACCAAGACGCCGGGCGCCAGGCGTAAACACCTGCAACAATTCCGGACGAGTACGATAGGGCGGCCCAGAACATGGGCTGGCGTGTGGGCTTGAGGTGGAACTCAAGCGGAGGTGTGGGAGCTGCGGACGTGGTTAGGGGCGAGAGCGGCATTGTTTAGGCTGGCGGGATTTACGGCACGACTGAAGTCGTGCCCATCCCGATCTGTGCACTTTGCAGTCAGCGTGCAATATCAGCGCGTCAACTGCACAACGCTTTCGAGATGGTAGGTTTGGGGAAACAAATCGACCAGATGCAACTCGTCGACGCGATAACCTGCTGCCAGCAGCGGGACCAGATCGCGGGCGAGCGTCGCTGGGTCGCAGGAGACGTAGGTGACGCGAGGCGCTGCCATGCTTGCTAGGGCACGCGCCACTGCATCGCCTAGACCGCTTCGGGGCGGGTCTACCACGATCAGGTCGGGGTTATGAGCGGGTGAGGCTCTTTTACCGGACTGCCCCATTTCGTCGCTGCGCGACTGCGCGGGCGAGCCTGCCCTGAGCGCAGCCGAAGGGTCGCCCGCGCTCACGCGGACTGAGCTCTTGGTCAGGTACTGCTCGGTCGTGGCTTGAACCGCCTTTCCATTAACTGGGAGATTGTATTTAAGATCGCTGGCGGCTGTCTGTGACGACTCAACCGAAACGATGTGACGGAAATCACAGGCCAAGGCTGTGGAAAACAGGCCTGCACCGGCGTAGAGGTCGAGCGCCAGATCGCCGGAGCGGCCCGCGGTGACAATGTTGACGAGTTCATCGACCAGAAAACGGTTGGTCTGGAAGAAGGCTCCGGCGCTCACGCGGTAGGCTCCTGTCTTAGTTTGATACGTCAATTCCGACGCGCCGACTGCGACCAGCGGCTCCTGGACGCCCTTTTGAGGCTCGCGGAATGCTACGACTCCCGCGATCTCAGGCAGGGATGCGCACAATTCTTCGGCCCAGGCGCGCACGTTGGCGCGGCGGGCCTCGGGAGCACACAGGAGTTCGGCGAGCAGTTTTGTGTCGTTGGCGTTGGCGAAGAACTCGACCTCACGCACGCCTTCCACGACCGTGCCGGAGCGTCCTGCTTGCCACAAGGCTGCGATGCCGCGGTTGATCAGCGGCGAACTGATTGGACACTCCTCGACTGGAAGCAGGTCATGCGATGCGAATTTGTAGTATCCAGCCGCGAATTCAGGGCGCGTTCGCACTTGCAGCCGCGAACGATTGCGATAGTTCCAGGGCGGCGAAGGATGCACCTGAATTTCGCATTCGAATTCGAGCCTGGCGATGCGGCGCAGGTTCTCGCGCAGGATTTCTTTCTTGATCTCGAGCTGGTGCTCGTAGCTGGCGTGCTGGTAGTGGCATCCACCGCAGCGGGTAAAGTGTGGACAGGGTGGCGGGATGCGGTGCGGCGAAGGCTCTACGATTGTGACGGCGTGGGCACGGGCGAAGCCAGGTTTTTCTTCGGTGAGGGCTGCTTCGATTTTTTCTCCGGCGAGTACAAAGGGAATGAAGACGGCCTTGCCGCGTCCGCGGTCTTTGTCACCGGACGATCCGGCAGGAAGGCGAGCGAGTCCGTCGCCGCCGTAGATGAGCTTTTCAATGGTTAGGAGCAAGAGTTGATTCTACGGCATGGGGAAGAGCACAACCCATACTTGCGGGCTTGTTTTGAACACTGATGTTTGGACAGTGAGACGCTCGCGGCTTAGGCTCCGACCTGGCAGGGTAGGACCTCAAGGCTAGTCCTTGTGGTGTTAGTGCCCAAAATGGGAAACGAGAGGGATATTCTTGGAGGCCTTCTGCAGGCGCGTGACTGCGCCATGATTCTTACTGATGATTTGGCACGCACTGCGCAATCATCTCGTTTTGCGTGGCGTTGAAAGCGTTAGGGTCCTGCCAGACGGCTTCACCTTTGCAGACGCCGGAGTAGCAATTCACGTCCGGAGGATTGTTCTTTGGGACCACGCGATCGATCAGGAACTTGCCCTCGCCGGTGCTGTTGTTCACCGGGGGAGTGGCGCAGAAGTACCAGCTCATGGCGGTCTTGGGATAAGTGAAATTGGCGCCGGCGGCGACGATGGAGTCGGCGGCCCATTTCTTGATGTCGGATTGCAGGGGCGACTTGGCCAGGCAGCTGGTCGTGTTTTCCCAAGTGTTGACTTTGTTTGCCGATCCCAAAGAGTAGACGTAGGGAGCGCTGGTGATGAGCGGGCACAGGTCGAGAGGCGGTCCGGTGTACAGCGACGCATCGCAGCCATAATCCACTCGCGCCACTCCGGGGCCGGCGGCGATCACGACGTAATCGAAAAAGTTTCCCAGCCCGTATTGGGTGAGCGAGTAGGCAATAGCTGCGCCACCACCGCTGGTGCCTTGGGCGCAGAATCCGGTGCTGCGGTCTTTGCCTTGCACGTTATCGAACACATACTTGAAGACGGTAGCGCCGCGGCAGGAGGCACTTTTCAGACCTACGCCGTTAGCAACTTCCCAGTCGGTGGTCCAGGCGAGCTGAACCACGCGGAATCCGTCATTGAGATACGCGTTGGCGAAGCCGCTGTTGAAGAAAGTGGTGCCGCCGGAACCGCTGTGGAGGATGATGGTGCCTTTGGCTGTGCCGGTGGGAAGAGCCTGACTCAGGGTTGCGGTGAGATCCGGAATGCTGGGGCAGGCAACATTGATCGATGTGCAAGTTGCTCCCTTGGTCGCGCCTCCTGGACACGTGGCTGAGCCAAGTACTGTGACTGTGCCCAGGGCGAGGACATTCGAATGGTGCTCGGGGATCGATTGGGCGAGGGCTGGAGCGGCGGTAAGTCCGATGATGAGTAAGAGTGTGAAGATGGAAAAACAATGTGACAGGAAAAGAGACGTGGGCTTCATCGCGGAGTCCTCACTTTGTCAGGCGCCGGTCGGAGGCCGCGTGTCCAAACTGCCGGACGAGGGCCCCTGCAGGGGGTGAAAGCAATACTGACGGCTGGGCGATAGCCTGTCAAGGTGAAGGAATTTGCATGTTTCGGAGGTCGATATTCCCGTTGCCAAGCGTCATAGCGCCCGTCCGGCGGCGGCGCCCGAGGCCCAGGCCCACTGGAAATTGAAGCCACCGAGGTGGCCGGTGACGTCCACGACTTCGCCTATGAAGAATAGGCCCGGGATTGTGCGGGTCTCCATTGTCTTGGCCGAGAGTTCGTCAGTATCGACGCCGCCTGCGGTTACTTCGGCCTTCTCGAAGCCTTCCGTGCCCGCGGGGGAAATTGTCCAGGCATGCAGCTGCTTTTCCAGATCTCTGAGGGCTTGATTCGTCCACGAAGTTGGCGCGTACGCTTCGAGCCAGCGGTCGGCGAGGCGGTGAGGCAGAAACTTTCGCAATTCTGCGCGAAGTGCGGCGAGAGTTCTTGGTGTCGCCGGATCGCGAAAAGCGGCGGTGACTTCTCTTCCAGGGGCGAGGTCGATCAGGATGGGCTGCGGCTTTTTCCAGTATGAAGAGGCCTGTAAGATCGCCGGGCCGCTCAGGCCACGATGCGTGACCAGCATCTTCTCGCGAAATCGCTGGCCTGCGGAGGAGGCGATTACGTCGGCTGAAACGCCGGCCAGATCACAGTAGCGCGCACAATCCTCGGCGTCGAGCACAAAGGGCACGAGCCCCGGCCAGGGTTCGCGGATCTTCAGCCCGAACTGGCGGGCGAGGTCGTAGCCAAACGATGTTGCGCCGATCTTTGGGATCGAAAGGCCTCCGGTGGCAACCACCAGCGCCGCGGCACTAAATTCCTCACTTGCGGTGCGGACGACGAAGTCGGCTGTTTGCTCGACTTCGCGAATCTTGGCGTTAAGGAAGATGGTCACACCGGCTTGGTGGCATTCGGATTCCAGCATGGCAAGAACGTCGCGGGCGGAGTGGTCGCAGAAAAGCTGGCCCAGAGTTTTCTCGTGATACGAGATACCGTGCTTTTCCACCAGCGCGATAAAGTCCGCAGGCGTGTAGCGAGCCAAGGCTGACTTGGCAAAATGCGGATTCGAGGAAATAAAATTCTCCGGCCGGCACTGGAGGTTGGTGAAATTGCAGCGTCCGCCGCCGGAGATCAGAATTTTCTTGCCGAGCCTATCCGCGCGTTCGAGCACTGCGACGCGGCGGCCGCGTTTGCCGGCTTCGATGGCGCACATCAGTCCCGCCGCGCCACCGCCGAGGATGAGTGCATCGAAGGAGTGAGTCATGGATCGATCTCAGGTGCTCACAGGTAGAACAGACTTAGCCGCGGTAGGCCATATTTTTCCAGAAGGCGCTTGTGGACGTATTGTTTTAGCAGTTGCTCGATCTGGGCGGCCGCCATCTTGCGGCGATAGGGAGCGAGTTCGCGATCGGCCTGAGCGCGAACTGTCACAATGTCTTCATCCGGAGTGGCGGCGAGCAATGCCGCGAAAAGCTTTTCTTCGAGTACGGTGAGGCGGCGCTCCAGGTCTTCGAGTCTGGAGCTGGATTTCTTGCCCTCGATCTCCTGGGCGAGCCGGCGCAGCGTGGCAGCGGACTCTTCTGCGACCGCATGAACGGAGATTCCGACGGTTCGCGGGAGCTTTGCGGCTTCCAGCAGATCGGCATTTCGGCACAGGAATGCGGCGATCGTCTCTGGCTCAAAGCCTTGTCCTGCACCTGATTTGGTCGATACAGACGCTTCTGAGCTTGCTGTGCCCACTGCCGCTTCTTTCATCTCTTCCGCTGCCGTCAACACTGCCTGCGCGCACCACCCCAGACCATTGATCTTCCGCGTTTTCGACGGACGCTGTTCATACTTGTCAAACGCGGCGTCGATCCCGCGCAAGGCCGCTTGGAGAGGAATTCCTGCATCCTTCCAGGTCTCGATCAGCGCCCAGTCGAGGGTTGTAAGAAGCAGGCCGCCACCGCGCCGACGCAGGAACTGCTCCTCGATTTCTGTAAAGTAGTTGAAGTAATTGAGTTGATCCTCCACGGCGGCTCAGCGGGTGGAACGAGGAGTGGAAGCGGCACGTTCCCTGCCGCCATTCCTGGTCTTGGAGGAGGTCTGCGACGACTGTGATGCAGCTTTCGGCACGAGCCCCGACCGCGTCGCCACATTTCGCTCCCAGATGATGCGCAGGCCTTCGAGGGTGAGAAAATCATCTACAGTCTTGATGTACTTTGATCCCGTGCCGATCATCGGTCCGAGGCCGCCGGTGGCAATCACTTTCGTATCTTTGCCCAATTCGCCGAGCAGAAGTTCGAGAATGCCATCCACCAGGCCGAGGTAGCCGTAGTAGAGTCCCGACTGCAAGCTGCCCACCGTGTTCGTGCCAATGACGCGCGCGGGCTTGCGGATCTCCACGCGTGGCAGGCGCGCGGTGCGCTGAAAGAGCGCGTCGGCGGAAATGCCGATTCCGGGGCAAATCACTCCGCCGAGATACTCGCCCTTCGAGGAAACGCAGTCGAATGTGGTCGCGGTACCGAAGTCCACAATCACGCAGGGACCGCCATACTTTTCAAATGCAGCCACAGCATTGACGATGCGATCCGCGCCAACTTCCGCGGGATTGTCATACTGCACCGGCATGCCGGTTTTGACTCCCGGCTCGATCAATAGCGGCTTGGAATTGAAGTAGCGTTCACACACCTGCCGCAGCACGGGATCGAGCGGGGGCACTACCGATGAGATCACGATGCCATGAATCCCCGAAGCCTCCAGGCTGGCCATCGAGAACAAATTGCGGAACAGCACGCCGTATTCGTCGACTGTGCTGCTCTGACGGGTCGCGACGCGCCAGTTGGCGACCAGCCGCTGGTAACGCGCAGTAGCGGCAACATCTCCGCCGGAGGGTGTCTCCTCGCCCGGGGCAAAGACCCCGAGCACCGTATTCGTATTGCCGACATCGAGAACAAAAAGCATGATAGTCAGTCTTTGAAGCAATCAGCAGTTAGCATGCAGAAAGCGGGCTCCTCAGGAGCGATACCCGAATTCTTTGACGCCTAGACGGACCCTTCGGCTTCGCTCAGGGCAGGCTCTTGAAGCGTGCCCGCCCCAAACCGTTTATGAAATCGCTTTCAAGCCTCCCCTGCTCTTACCGTACCACTCAAAACGGTTTGCAATCCTTGCGCAGTCCGCACCTGCAGGAAGCCGCGCTCATCCAGGCCTTCCGTCATTCCCTCGACTCTCGAACCGTTCTCTTCGATACGAACTCGTTTACCCCGGACCCACGACGACTGTTCGGCAAAGCGCTGTAGAATCGATCGCCGCGCGTCCTTGCTTGTGCTCAATAGACGATATTCCCGGTCGAGCGATTTTAGCAAAGCCGCCGTTAGTTCCACTCGTGACCATTCGCTTCCCGTCGCCAGCCGAAGAGAAGTCGCCTCGCCCTCGAGTTCTTTCGTAAATGCCGAATGGTTTACATTTATGCCAATTCCCACAACGAGGTAGCGTACCCGCGTGACTTCGGCGTTCATCTCGGTGAGAATGCCGCAGACTTTCTTGCTGGCGATCAGCACATCATTGGGCCACTTTAAGTCGGCGCTCACGCGCTCGTCTACGTGTTCAATTGCCGCACGCACGGCCAACCCCGCGGCCAACGATAGCACCAGCGCTTCGGAAGGCGGCAGCGCCGGACGCAGCACCACCGAGCAGTAAATCCCGGCCGAGCGCGCCGACTGCCAAGAGTGCGCTCCGCGCCCGCGCCCCGCGGTTTGTTCCTCGGCAAGGAACACGCTGCCTTCAGGTGCGCCCTCCGCAGCGGCAGCCATGGCTGCGGCGTTGGTCGAGCCAATCTTGTAGAAATGATGAAGCTGAGCGTCAAAGATCGTGCCGCGAAGCAGCGGCGCCAGAATTTCAGGCAGCAGCAGATCCGGAACCGATTTCAGCTGATATCCGGTCGCCGGATGCCCCGCCACATCCACGCCCAGCCCGCGTAACTGCTGAATCAGCCGCCAGACTTCGGAGCGGTTCGACGAAATCTCCTGCGCGATCTTGGTTCCGCTAACCACGACGGTGGCGTGCTCCATCAACAGGCGTACGATGTGGCCGAGGCGAATGTCGGTGAGTTGTTCGTGTGGCGCGGGGGCACTCGCCTGCGAAAACCGCCTGCCTCGAGTTGTCCCTGTCTTCTTAATGCGGGAATTATGCTGGAGCGGAGTAAAAAAGCCAAATGAAGCATTTGCCACGAAGGGCAAGAAGGTGTCCGAAGGGACAGCTTTCCCGTTACGCTGGGACCACCCGCAGGCTCATATCCGTTGCCTGGGGCGAGTGAGTAAGCAGGCCGACGGAAATGAAATCTACGCCAGTCTCGGCGTAGGCGCGAACATTTTCCAGCCGGATGCCGCCCGAGCACTCGATTGGAATGCGGTGCTCAAGTTTCGCACAGCGTTCGACCGCACGGCGCACGTCTTCCGGAGTCATGTTGTCCAATAGAATCGCCTCTGCGCCGTGGGTCAGCGCCTGCTCCAGTTCTTCCTGCGTGCGCACCTCGATCTCAAGGATCTGTGAGCCACGCCGGTTGTGCAGCGCGCGCTCTATCGCCGGCACGATGCCCCCTGCCAACACGATATGGTTGTTCTTGATCAGCACACCGTCGGAGAGATCGAGACGGTGATTCTGGCCGCCGCCGCACCGCACCGCGTACTTGTCGATCATGCGCAGTCCGGGGGCGGTCTTGCGGGTATCGAGAACGCGTGCCTTGGTACCGGAGACGGCGTCCACGAACTTCCGCGTCAGAGTGGCGATGCCGCTCATGCGCTGCAGGAAATTCAGGATTACGCGCTCGCACGACAGGATCACCCGCGCATTGTGCCGGATCACCGCGACCGACTGCCCCTTGTGCAGCCGTACGCCATCGAAAATTTCTGGATGCGTAGTGACTTCGTAGTGCGAAGTGACTGCCCCATCGAGCACAGCATAGACATCGAGGATGCGCCCTACGCAGCCAATGCCGGCCAGAACGCAGTCTTGTTTGGCCAGGATGGTGGCGGATGCACGCTGATTGGCGTCGATGCAGGCATAGCTGGTCGCATCGCGCGTTGCCCGGTCTTCGAGCAGGGCGTTCTCCAGAATCGCGGTAATGCGTCGGCTGTTAAAGTCCATAGCAGTGATCAGTGTCCAGTGGTCAGTGGCGAGTACCTGCAACGACACGTGTGGAGGCAGCCGCCTCGGCTGTCCAGGCAGGATCGAAGATCCGCCTGCATCACCTTAACTCATCCAACTGGCTCCTTACCTTATCTCGCAGGGCGGTCAGTTCCTGCGCGCGCCGGCGTAATCCTTCGACAACTTTCTCTGGCGCTTTGGCCAGGAATTGTTCGTTGCTCAATTGACGCTGATTGTTTGCGTATTCTTTTTCGATCTTCTCCAGTTCTTTTGTCAACCGCTCGCGCTCGGCAGCGACGTCGATCTTTCGTTCGTATATGACGTGAACATCAAAGCGCGCTGTGCTGCGCGCACCAGCCTGTTTCGCGAGCGAACTGTCAACGAACGTGACCTTCTCCACATTCGCCAGCCGCTCCACCGCGCCGTGGTTCTGCTCAATCATCGCGCGAATCCCAGGTTCATGTGCAAATACTTCGATGGGAACCCTGAACTTGGTTTCAACCTTCAATTCTGCCCGCACATTTCTCACGTTCACAATCAAATCCTGGAGGATCGCCATTTCTGTCTCGGCGGCGAGATCGAATTGCTTCTCGTCGGATTGCGGATATCCCGCCAGCGCAATCGACTTCAGCGGCGGCTTGCCTTCGTAAATGGCCTGCCATATTTCTTCAGTGATGAACGGCATCACAGGATGCAGCAAGCGCAGTGCTGCATCAAACACATTGACCAGATTGCCGCAGGCAGCGCGGGCGGGCGCAGTGTCGGCACCTTCGACAAAGTTCAGCCTGGGCTTGATCAGCTCCAGATACCAATCACAAAACTCTCCCCAGAAAAAATCATAGATGCGATTCGCCGCTTCGTGGAAGCGATAGGTGGCAAGTGCATCGTTAACCTCCGCAGCAACGCGGTTGAAGCGCGAAAGAATCCAGCGGTCTTCGAGAGTCCCAACTGCGAACTCCGCAACACCCATGTGGGAACACTCGCAGCCGCCGGTTGTCCCGCCCGGCCGCAGGCCCGGCTCGACACGATCCACATTCATGAACATGAACCGGGCCGCGTTCCAGATTTTGTTGGCGAAGGCGCGATAACCATCCGTGCGGCTCTCGTTGAACGCAATGTCGGTCCCCGGCGCGGCCATCGCCGCCAGGGTGAAGCGCGTTGCATCCGTGCCAAAACGATCAATGATCTCCAGTGGGTCGATCACGTTGCCTTTGGTCTTCGACATCTTCTGCCGGTCAGCATCGCGCACCAGGGCATGGATGTAAACCTGCCGGAAGGGCACACTGTCGTTCTTCTTCTGCCCCCAGCCGCTGGCCTTCTTCAGTGCGGGATCCTGCTCGTGCCCTTGCATAAAGTGGCAGCCGAACATGATCATGCGCGCCACCCAGAAGAAAAGAATTTCGTATGCGGTGATCAAGAGCGTGGTCGGATAGAAAACCGCCTGGTCGCGCGTCTTCTCCGGCCAGCCCAGCGTCGTGAAGGGCAGCAGTCCCGACGAAAACCAGGTGTCGAGAACGTCTGAAACCTGCTCCAGCTTCGCGCTCCCGCACGTTGTGCACTTCGCGGGAGTTTCCCGGGCGACGATAATTTCTTTGCAGTCATCGCACGTCCACGCGGGGATGCGATGTCCCCACCACAACTGGCGCGAGATGCACCAGTCGTAGATGTTGTTCATCCAGTTCAGATAAATCTGGAGGTAGTTGTCGGGGACGATCGTGATCTCGCCGCTCTCGACGGCCTGAATGGCGCGGTCGGCGAGAGGCTTGATCTTGATGAACCACTGCTCGGAAAGCCGCGGCTCGACTACTGTGCCGCAACGGTCACACTTGCCGAGGGCGAGTGTGTGATCCTTTTCGCCCACCAGAAATCCCTGCTCCTGCAAATCCGCCAGCACTCGCTTCCGCGCTTCATAGCGGTCGAGCCCCGCGTACGCGCCGGCGTTCTGGTTCATGTGCGCGTGCTCGTCCATCACGTCGATCTCGGGTAGGTTGTGCCGCTTGCCGGCTTTGAAATCGTTGGGATCGTGCGCCGGAGTCACTTTCACCGCGCCGGTGCCGAACTCCGGCTGCGCCAGTTCATCCGTGATGATCGGGATCTCGCGATTCATCAGCGGCAGCAGAACTTCCCTGCCGTGCAGATGCGTGTAACGCTCGTCTTTTTCATTTACTGCAACGGCCGTGTCGCCAAGCATGGTCTCTGGCCGTGTGGTCGCGACGGTGATGAACTCGTCAGTTCCGACCACCGGATAACGAATCTCCCACAACTTTCCCGCAACCTCTTCGTGCTTCACTTCGAGATCGGAGATCGCCGTCTCGCATCGCGGACACCAGTTCACGATGTACTTGCCGCGGTAGATCAGTCCTTCTTCATATAGCCGGACAAAAACCTCGCGCACGGCGCGCGAAAGATTTTCGTCCATCGTGAAATACTCGCGATCCCAGTCGACAGATGCGCCGAGGCGCTTCATCTGGTCGAGGATCGCTCCGCCGTAGAGCTTTTTCCACTCCCATACGCGCTCGATGAATTTGTCCCGGCCCAGGTCGCGGCGCTTCTTGCCTTCTTTCGCGAGTTGCCTTTCGACCATCATCTGCGTCGCGATGCCAGCGTGGTCCGTCCCCGGAAGCCAGAGGGCGACGAACCCGCGCATCCGATGCCAGCGCACGATGATGTCCATCTGCGTCTGGTTCAGCATGTGGCCCATGTGCAGGCGGCCGGTCACGTTCGGAGGAGGCAGCAGCAGGGTGAATACCGGCCGCGTCTCGCCTTCAGCCGGCGTGGGCACGGAGAATAGTTTTTCCTTGATCCAGTACTCGGCCCAGCGCGTTTCAATCGCACCCGGCTCGTAGGATTTGGGCAAGTCGTGCGGCATGGGGAGATCAACTAGCAGTCAGGAAAACCTTCACCACAGAGAACACAGAGGATCACAGTGCAGATCTGGGTTTACCCTGTGCGCCTCGGTGTCCTCTGTGGTTAAGACTTTTGATCTTACAGGCGCGAGAAAAGAAGGGTCAAACGGATGAGGGACGCGAATCTTCATATCTAGAGTGGAAAAAGCTGAGAGGTGACGGCTGAGAACTGAAAGCTGCTTACTTCTTCTCCGCCATTTTGCGGGAGATCTCTGCCATGAGCTTGGGGCGAAGATCGGCCAGGACGCTGTCCACGATGCTGGCGACATCTGTGGGACTGCCGCTCGCCGCGGCTGAGGCTTCCTGCACAGTCTGTTCAGCGCCGGCCGCTACTGCCCGCGCGGTTTCCGCCGGGGCGGACTGAGGCACTTCGAATTCCGTGTCCGGGGCCTGCGCCACTTCGCTGCCTTTACTGGTATCGCGGATTTGACGCCAACTGGCCCATGCTGCCGCGGTGCTCTTCACGG
Organism: Candidatus Acidiferrum sp.; assembly: GCA_035568115.1. Classification (GTDB taxonomy): domain Bacteria; phylum Acidobacteriota; class Terriglobia; order Terriglobales; family Acidobacteriaceae; genus Sulfotelmatobacter. Next base: position 131,151 of record DATMOP010000027.1, on the reverse strand, counting down.
TCTCGGGGTCCGGCTTCGGTTCCGCGGCGGGTTCCGCTACGCCTTCCGCTATCTGTTCCGTGGCCCTGACTATGGGAGCGAAGGCTCGGCTCGCTACGGTCTGTGCTTCCGCCATCGGAAGTTCAGCCTCCGGGGCGGGTTCCTGCACCTGCGCACCGAGCCCGACAAGACCGGCAAGGCCGGCAACTTCTGCCTCCGAGACAGGAGTCATAAACTCTGCAACTGGCATCGCATGTTGAATCGGCTCTGCCAATTCGAGACCTGGAGTTTTGGCATTGGCCTCAACGGGCGCAACATCCACTGGAACGAGGGCCGGCCCGGCGGCCTCGATGAAAGCTTCCGCTTCAGATTGCGCAGGTTCCGCGTTGGCCGCGATAGCAGGCTGGGGCTCCGTAACAAGCTCATGTTCCGGAACCGAACTCGCCGCGGCTGACGCTTCTGCTTTTGCTTCTGCCGGTGTAGAGAATTCTTCGGCGGTAGCGGCCTGCTCCTCCCGCACGCTTCCGGCAGCGGCAGAGTCTGTCTCCGTGGCCACAAAGGCGGCATACGCCTTCTGCATTTCCTGGTCGAGCGAGATAGTTCCCTCTTCGCCCTCGAGGGCAACCGGTACCGCTGTCCATCGCGATGCCGACTCAGCCGTGGCCGCCATGGTCACGGGCACATCCTGAAGTTCCTCCGGGCTCCCGTCGCCATTGCGGCGATGATCAGCCTCAACCTCAGTTGCGCCGTAGAGCGTGCTTTCGTCTTTGCTCTCCTGCGGAGCCTCCGCTTTCGAGTCCGCGGTCACCGGTGATTGGCCGTAAACATCCGGCACGGACGGAAGGGATTCTCCGACTTCGTGCGGAGTCGTCTCTGGACTCGCCTGAGTCAGTGTTTCGGTGACCCGGGTTTCGGTGACCTGGGTTTGGGTAAGCTGGGTTTCGGTAACCTGGCCTTCAGAAGCGCGATGCTCATCCTGGGTGGCCGCCCCTGCCATCTGTATTTGCGCTGCTGCAGCCGCAATTGCTGCAACTTCTTCCGGCGTAACATCAATCGGCAAGCCGGCCGGAGCGAGTGCAGCCACATCTACGCCGGTTTCAGCGGCTTCTTGCCGCCTTTCTTGCTGGCTGGCAGCCTTTCCCGCAGCCTTCTCCCCGGCGGTTTCCACCACCGTCCGGAGGTCCCGATTCATGGGGTTGTAGATCGAAGACTCGTCGGCAGCTTTTTCCGCGGACCCTGTCTTCTCGTGGGGGAAACCGATCCGATTCTTCCATCCGTTCTGGTCTCCCGCAGGTTGGCTCCGGCTGCCGCGGTCGGATTCCTCCGCCGCCGCAATCGCCCGCGCAAAGCGCCCCGGCTTGGACGGCTCGGCGCGCGGAACCACCTTGTCTTCCAGCTTCGACAAAGCGCTCAACAGTTCGCTGGCTTCAAATGGCTTGACGATGAAACCGTCCGCCCGAACCCGTTGCGCTTCTTCGGGCTTGAAAGGCTCCAGCTTGCCTACGCTGAGCAACACCGGAATCCGCGCCGTTTCCTGCGATTCCTTGAGGCGCTGGCACACCTCCAGCCCGCTGTAGCCGGGCATATAAACATCCAGAATGACGAGGTCGGGTTTCAGCTCGGCGATCTTCTTCAGCGCGGCCGAGCCGTTGTTAACGGCAATCACCTCATAGCCCGCGTCCGCGAGGATTTTGCGCCCCATGTTCTGGGCGGTCACGCTGTCGTCGGCAAGCAGTATCTTCCGAGCCAAGGAAATTCCTCTGATGAGGGGAGATAACGCGAAGGTAACCTGCCCGTCGATGTAAGTCAATGATCAGACGGGATGTTACCCGGTTACCAGTGGTCAGCACCTACCGCGCGTGGCCAGTGATAGATGGGGTTTTTACAGCGGAGGGCTCCGGTTAGAACGAGATGACCTTCTTCAATCCCTTCTTTTTCTTCTTCTTGCTGCTCGAAATATCCTGGTCGCTGGCCAGGTTCGAGGTGGAACTGGAACTGTCGACAGTCCCGGTTCCTGACGATGCTTGTCCCTGCTGAATCTCGTTGACCTGCACGGGCGGGGGTACGGCTGCATCAGCTGGCGCGGCGCCGGGACTCGCAGCAGGCTTCAGCTCATTCGGATCTGGAGGACCGGGCTTCAGTTCGTTGGCGTCTGGCGCCGCCGGCTTGAGTTCGTTTGGATCCGCCGGGGTATTCGACCCCGCAAAAGGAGTCCCATTCGCCGACGCAGGAGGCGCATCCGACCTTGGAGCTGGCTCGTTCGCCGCTGGCGGCCCACCTTTCACGATTTCCCCGCTTACCCCGTGTTCGCCGGCCGCCGGTCCCATGGCTTGTCGCATGGTAGTTGAAACTACGTCTCTGGCCGCCACCGGGACCGGATCAACTAAAGGAGGCTCTCCCACTTTTGCCGCCGCAGCCGTGTCCGGTCCTTTCTTCAACAAGCTCATTGCCCGGTCATACGTAGTAGCCTCCCGCCGGCTTTCTTCCTCTTTGCGGTTCTGCGCTACTGCCGCCTTCGTCGGCCGTGGAATCGGCTGATGCAGAGCTGCCAGCCGCTTCTTCGCGTCATCCCCACGATCCATTACCGGATACCGCGTAATGATCTGCGAGTACGCCGATGTTGCCTGCCTGGTCAATCCTGCAATGTAATTGGCCTTCTCCGTTTCCTTCCCGACGCAACCAGCGGGCACGCCAGCCGCAGTGCACACCGGTCTCGACCGCAACTGCGCGATCTGCAATTCATAATTCTGACCGAGCAGATACAGCGCTTCATCGGCGCGGCTGTACAGCGGATATTTCTCTACCAACGACTGCAGCCGCGCAATCGACGCGGCAAACGACTGCCGCAGGTAGTAGAACCTTCCAATCCCAAACTCCCGGTCGGCCAGCACTTCCTGCACTTCCAGCAGCCGCAGCTTTCCTTCCTTCACTAACTTCGGATTGTCCGGATACTGCATGATCAGGTTCCGGTACTCATCCTCCGCCCGCTTGGCGTGGGTGTAGTCGCGGTCCGACTTCTCCATCTGCTGATACTGGATGTTGGCGATCTTCAACTGCGCCTCGGCCGCCTCGGGCATGTTCGGAAAGAAAGTCTCGAAGTCGCGGTATTCCTGTTCCGCCTGCGCCAGCGACGCCGTCCCGCCCTCCGCGTACCAGGAATCACCTACCGCCAGCTTCGCCCGCGCGATGAACTCCGAGTCCGGATAGGTGTTGATCAAGGTCTGCAACGTCATACGCGCCACATCGAAGCGGTTGTGCCGCATCGCGTCCATGGACCGATCGAACAACACCTTATCGGGTTGCTTCGACCCCACATTAGCCAGCGGATTGACAGACTTCTTGTTGGTGCAGCCGACAGTAATCGCCAGCACCAGACCCAGCACCGGAATAAATGAACTACGACGTGAAAGATGTGACATTAAGACCTCGAAATGCTCTTGTGTGGGGACAGCCGCCCTCGGCTGTCCGCCGCGCGAAGCGCGGCTGCTTTCTTTCTGCGGCGGCCGCTAGACCTTCAACAACGCCGCTTCAGTCGCCGCCTTCAGCAGCCCTTCTGCATTCTTTCTTGGGTCATCCTTATTTGGATCACCGCTACCGAACACGGCGTTGCCCGCCACCAGAATTTCCGCACCCGCCCGCACCACATCGCCCACCGTGTCGAGCGCGACCCCACCATCTACTTCGATGCGGTACATGAGCCCGCGTTGGCTGCGAATCTCAGCTAATTGCCGCATTTTGTGCAACGTTGCCGGAATAAACTTCTGCGCCCCAAATCCCGGATTCACAGACATCACCAGCACATAGTCCACGATGTCGAGCACCTCGGCCAAAGCATCCACCGGCGTCGCCGGATTGATCACTACCCCCGCCAGGCAATCGTGGCTCTTGATGAGATGCAGTGTGCGGTTCAAGTGCCGGCAAGCTTCCTGATGCACCGAAATCCAGTCCGCCCCCACATCGGCAAACGCGGGAATGAACTCGTCCGGATTCTCGATCATCAGATGGCAGTCGAGCGGCAACTTCGTAACCTTGCGCAACGACTTCACCACCGGAGGCCCAATCGTAAGGTTCGGGACGAAGTGCCCATCCATGATGTCCACATGGATGACACTACCGCCGCCTTCACCCGCGGCGCGCACCTGCTCACCCAGACGGGCAAAGTCCGCCGAAAGAATCGAAGGTGCCAGTTCGATCAATGTGGTCTCTTAAAACCTGAGTTCTCGTAAGGAAGCGGCTTATAAAAATTTTAACACGCGAGAAGGCCGTGCCAAGACGGAATACTCCGGCTTTCACTATTGGGCAGGCGGTGCCGGCGCGGCCTGGAGCGGTATCACCTTCTTTTGCGGCGAACTCTTGTCCAGTTCCTTCACATCCTGCGCCATGCGGTCCTTCCACTCGGTCAGATACTTGTTCATGATCGGCATCGCAGCCTGCATGCCTTCCTGCATGACTGCAGGTAGTTGCTCCAGTACCTTCTGGCCAACCGGAGAGGAGTAGAACGCATTCATGGCCTGGACATCGCTTCTGGTGAAGTGGTTCTGGTACGCGGGAATCATCGCGTCAATGATCTCGTCTACCGGCATGCCCTTACGCAGTTCGTCCATCATCTTCTTCATGTGGGCATCGAACTCCGGGGGAATGGTGCCCTTCTCCTGCAGAAGCTGATCGTGCATCAATTGCTGAATGGACTGAAACTGCACCTCCATTGTCCGCTGCATCAGGTCGTGCGAGCGCATGGTGCGAAGGTAGAGAATTATGTCGTCTCTTGTGGCCGCATCGGTGTCAGAAGTTTGCGCAAGGCCGGGCGCACTAAGAGCCAAGCACAGGGTCACCATCAGAAAAATTCGCATCATCAACCTCCAAAAACACGCACCAGACTATTCCGTTGCCGGCATTTAATCAATTGGCTAACAACGCAGCCGGCCGAACTACCTTCGCTCTTCGACCCGGTAGTAGCTGGGCAAGACGGTTACTGTGTACTTCGCAGCCGGCCCGGTTACCTCGATAGCCTCTTGCGAATACCGAATGCTGTATTCCGAGCCATTCGCGAAATCGACCCGATCCGGCCGTCCTTCGGAATCATAGTGGATTTTTAGCGTGCGACCATTCTCAACCACGCCCGTGATTCGATGTGCATCGTCGTAGTCATAGTGCATGCGGTGGCCGTCGGCTTCCACGTCGGTGAGGTACTGTTCGCGATCGTAGGTATAGTGCGCAATGCGGCCGTCGCTGTCGTGAATCTCGGTGATTCTGTCTCCATCGTAGACCGGTGTCCACATGTGATCGTGGGCGGTCGCGACGGGCAAGTTGATGTTCGTCTTCTGTGAAACCTGCTGCATGTGACCCGTCGTGGTCACATCCCGCCGCACCTCGATGCCGTCTCCTGCAATATCTGTCATGCTCATGTAGTAGCACTGCACGCGTGTGTTCGGACCGCAACCCAGATACCGCCACACTTCGCCGTCGCGGGTATCAATCCTCCATCCCCCGTTTTCCCAAGTCAGCAACGCATAACTGAAGGCGCCTGCATTCGCACCCGCACGGTATCTGGCCGTTGGTGAAAAACCAGTTCCCGGCGTAATCCTGTTGTATAGAACGCCGTTGATGCTGATGTTCTGAATGCTGTTGGGGTCCGTAGACCAGACAGTGTCATCGAGGCTTTGCCAGGAACTCTTCCCGAAGGCGCGGACTCTGTCATCGAAGTGATAACTGAAGTTCATACGTTGCAACTGCAGAGGCACCGGGCCACCGCGGTAGAGATCGTTGTGCGTCGACGTGAATTTGCCGTGTGTCAGGTCAATCTGGAACTGACTGGTTTCGCTGTCGTCGCGATACTGCCAGCAGGGGGCAATCGGTTTGCGCAATGGCGCTCCCGTGACATTTGCGCCGAAAAAAGTAAAACACGGAGTTCCGTCAATATTTTGAGTTGTGGGACGCGTTCGCACATCCGAGGCCAGGTAAACGTTGCCCATGCGATCGATGTCCTCGATCGACGCTTCAATCGCGTCCACGCTTTGCGGATCGGATGATTCTTTGAAGTCCAGATACAACAGACCAACAGCCTTCATCGCTACTTTCCGCAGGCGCTCCCTCCGGATCGCTGGACTCGCCGGGAACTGATCGAAGCTGGGATCCAGGCGGGCCGTGGGAATGACAGAATATTTTTCGTTCTCGCGGTAGCTGTAGGTAAAATTCCAGTTCCAACTCCGTATGTAAGTATCGCCTTCCAGAACACCCACGATTCTGGAATCAGGATTGCCCGCTATTTCGGGGTACTTCTCCACCATCGCCTGCACCAGCATTTCCGCAACCCACTGCTTGCGGCGCGAGTCGTAGGCTTCGTCAGGCAAAGTCATCGGGGGCAGGATCTTCGCCGAAATCCCAAACCCTTTCTCAAAGAAACTGACCAGCTCGCTGACGTCACTGCTTGCCAAGTCTCCCAGGGCCACGAAATAAAGGCTGCCCGTCCCCTGCAACTGGTCGAGCCTGGCAGGAGATTCGGGTTTGGCAAGGTTGATCGAGTGTCCCTCGGCCGGGTTATGAAGTTCCAAATTCGTAATCAACCACGAGGCTCCGGAGATGCGCACATCGACGTTGGCAAAGCCATGAGCGTTCTTTCCAGTAACGTAGGCGTAGATCCCTGCCCGATTAGCAAAGGCCCATCCAAATGCGAAGGGGATGTGGACGTCTTCCCCGAACTCGGCGCGCACCCTTGCGTCGCCGAGAATTCTTTGTGCCGCTTCCTTCCCAGCCGGAGAATTTACCAGTCGCATTTCCAGGATGACAACCAGTCCTACCAGCGCCACCAGAGTGAAGAGCACATAGCGGAAGTATGAAGGCCGGCCTTCGATCGGACTAATCGGAAGAGGCGGAACGGAAGCGACTTGAGACATCACGGCACCTCATCGCCTGTAATACTTTATCCTGCGGCGAAAGGCTAGTGTCATAAATGCTGCTTGGCGTTTACTGCAGCTTGGCGAACTCGGCCTTGGCTTCCTTCAGCGCGGGGATCTCTGATCGCGCAGTTCGTAGAGCCAAAAGCTAAGTCCGATTTGATGGTTGGTTCTCGGGCGCCGACTGCCGGTCTCGTTCGCTCTTTCCGCCGCTTTCCCTTCGCCCTGTGTCTTTTCTGCCACTTTTCTAGGCCTGTCACTAACCCCATCCCTTCCAGCCACTTGCCGCCCACAGACTATAGCTTTAAGGTGGTTTTCCGAATTTTCCGAGATTTCCACAGCGTTCCGATAAAAACGCAGTTATGTTCCAGTTGGAACATTCAACCGGAACATTTGTACATACAACGCTCCGGCCCTCACCGCCAGCAAGCGCATGTTTTACGGTGCATGTTACCCTCGTCGAACATGTCCGCCTCGCCCCAAGTCTCGACCGCCGCCTACGGACTGGCCGCCGTCCTGGCCTGGGGCACCAGCGACTTCCTCGGAGGCTACGCCACTCGCCGCGCCAACGCATTCCTTTTCACCACTGTCGTAAACCTTGGCGGACTGATTCTGGTCGCCACGTTGGCCTCCGCCACTCATGCGCCTTTCCCCTCGGGACGCAGCGCCGCCTGGATCCTGGCTGGCGGCATCTCCGGAGGCGCAGCCCTCGCCATCTTCTATCGTGCACTTTCCTCGGGAAGAATGGGACTCACGGCGCCGGTCGCCGCGGTCCTCGGCGCCGCGATCCCGGCAGTTTTTTCGATGTTCACCGCAGGCTTGCCCGGCAAGATCCCACGCCTCGGCTTCGCCCTCGCCGCCACTGCACTCTGGCTCATCACCCGCACGGAAGCTAACCAGGAAAAAGATGGCGGCAAGCCTGAAGGCATCGGCCTCGCCGTTCTTGCCGGCATTGGTTTTGCCAGTTTTTATCTGTGCATCCATAAAGCCGGAGACGCCTCAGCCTTGTGGATCGCGTCGCTCACCCGCGCTGGCGGCCTGATCATCACCGCTCTGATTGTTCTACTGGTCGGGAAATTTCGCGACATCACTCCCGCCGGCGTGCGCTGGGGCGTGTTGACCGGCTGTATCGACTCCCTGGGCACCATTCTCTTCGTTTACGCCAGCCAAACCGGACGCCTCGACGAAGCCGTTGTCATCTCGTCGCTCTATCCCGCTGTAACTGTAGTCCTAGCCCGCGTGTTCCTGAATGAGCACTTTACGCGCTGGCGGCTCGTCGGCCTGCTGGCCGCGTTGGCGGCGGTGCCCATGATTGCGATTCAATAGCTCCGATTCATTCTCTATTCTAGAATTGAGAATACAAAATGGCGCTTGTCGAAATCCGCAACCTGACCAAGATTTATCCGCAAGGCGAATCCGTGCTGGGCGGGAAGACCAGAGGCAGTGGAGAAGTACGCGCCGTCGACGCTGTCTCGCTCGATATTCACACAGGCGAAACTCTCGGACTCGTGGGCGAATCGGGCTCGGGCAAGAGCACGCTCGGACGCTTGATCTTGCGCCTCGTCAAGCCGACTTTTGGCAATATCCGCTTTGAAGACCGCGATCTGCTCGCCGCCAGCCCCAGCGAAATGCGACGCCTGCGCCGCGATATGCAGATCATCTTTCAAGATCCCTTCGCCTCGCTCGACCCCCGCTTTCGCGTCGAAGACATCATCGCCGAACCATTGATCATTCATGCCAGCGTAACGACCGGGGGTGCCACGAAAGCCGCCCGCCGTGCCCGCGTCATCGAACTCCTCCGCGCCGTCGGCCTCGACGAATCCGTCCTGCAACGCTTCCCCCACGAATTCAGCGGGGGACAGCGCCAGCGCATCGGCATCGCCCGCGCGCTGGCGCTGCGTCCCAAATTCATCGTGGCGGACGAACCTGTCTCCGCCCTCGATGTCAGCGTGGGCGCGCAAATCGTCAATCTGCTGGCTCAACTACAGCGCGACTTCGGACTGACCTATCTTTTCATCTCGCACTCGATGCCGGTAATGCGCTATCTCTCGACCCGCATCGCTGTGATGTATCGCGGAAAAATCGTCGAAGTCGGCGAAGCCCAACAAATCACTGAACGCCCGCAACATCCTTACACGCGCAGCCTGCTCGAAGCCACCCCGGAAGTTGTTGTTTAAAGGCGGCGCCGCGAAAACCCGCAGTACCGTGGAAGAGCTTCCAGTGCCGCGTCAGTTGCTTAACCAGGAACCGGGCTTCAGCACGCGCCACCCGTTCAACGGCCAACCCGAATACAACTGCCGGAGCCAGTTCCAGGCCGAGCGCCGCCATCGCCACTGGCTTCACATTCTGCATGGGCTAATCCTAACTTGTTCCCCCTGCGCTCGCGGCTTGTCTCGCAGCCTCCTCCCAGCTAGAATTCCTTGCGCATCCCTAAGGAGAGAAAACATGGCTGCTGCTCCGCTCCCACCAATGTCCGCCTCCACGTCCGAACCCGCTCCGCTTTCCGAAGGCGCGCGCCTCATCAACACTTTCATCGCGCCCTCGAAAACCTTCACCGACCTGCGCCGCAACGCGAGCTGGTGGGCGCCGTTCCTGCTGATGGTAATCGTCTCTACGTTTCTGGTTTACAGCGTCGGCCAGAAGATCGGGTTCCGCAAAGTTACGGAAAACCAGCTGCAGATGGCGCCCAAGCAGGCCGCCCAACTCGATAAACTTCCCGCCGACCAGCGCGAGCACCAACTCGAGCAAAGGTCCACTGGTACTAAGTACGTCTCGTACGTCTTCCCGGCAATCACGCTGATTATCTGGATCATCATTGCGGCCGCGCTGTTCGCCACCTTCAAGTTCGCCGCCAATGCCGGCGTGTCCTTCAAAGTGTCGCTCGCGATTGTCATTTACGCCGCCCTGCCGCTTATTCTGAAGTCGTTGCTGTCCGCCGCTTCGGTTTTGGCCGGAATGAGCCCCGACTCGTTTTCATTCCAGAATCCGCTGGCCACCAACCCAGGCTATTTTATGAATCCGGCGGACGGCGTGTTCTTGTACAGCATCGCTTCCGCGCTCGACATTTTCATGATCTGGACTCTGGTTCTGACGGCAATCGGCTTCACTCGCGTCAGCAAGGTAAAGAGCGGCACAGCGTATGCCATCGTCTTCGGCTGGTGGGCATTCTTCACGCTGCTGGGTGCATCGATCGGTGCGGCGTTCTCGTAGGTTTTATGACGGACTGGCCGGACTTCACAGCGGGAACGGCTGGTCCGTTGATTCGAAAAAAATATCAGGAGGAGTTTTGTGAAACACACACTTGCACTTCTCGCACTGTTAATTTGTGCATCTGGTGCCGTTGGCCAGGAAAAGAGCTCGGCTGCGTCCGCCGCGCCCGCCTCCCCGGCGGCGTCGCCGACGAAAGATCCGGTGACGGCCGCATTGCGCATGCTGCAGCCGCGCTCGCGTAATAACATTCTCGGGGCGATCACCGCCATGCCGGCCGACAAGTTCGCTTACAAGCCCACGCCCGATCAGATGACGTTTGCGCATCTGGTCGTTCACATCATCGGCTCCAACAATATGCTGTGCTCCAAAGCGGCCGACGTTGCCGCACCGAAAGTCGAAGAGCCCAAGGAAACCGATGCCAAAGATAAGCTTCTCGCCTCGGCCACCGCTTCGTTCGATTTCTGCGCCGATGCCCTCGGCAAGATGGACGACTCCAAACTCGGTGACAGCGTAGACGTCTTCGGCGGACGCCAGTTTCCGCGCGCCATGGCGGCGCTGGGCCTGGCCAGCGGCTGGGCTGATCATTACGCTTCGGCCGCCATGTACTTGCGGCTGAACGGGATTCTGCCGCCGTCGGCGCAACCGAAGAAGTAACGCGCGTCCGATCTTTGTGCGGAAGTATCTTTCCATCCCGGCGATCCTGATCCTGTGGGTCGTCGTTCACCTCGATTGGCACCTCGCCCGCAGTCATCACCACCGGCTCAGCATGGAATGGCGTGAGCATTGGATCGTCGGCTTACTCGCCATGTTTGCCCTGATTCTGTTCTGCGCCTGGAAGTGGCCCGAGCGCTTCGTCTGGGCAGCCTTTTTGAATGCCGCGGTTGGACTCTTCGTGGGACATGTTGGCGAAGCCTGGTTAGAAGCCTTGCGCAGTCACGATCCTCTCAACTCTGAACTCACTCCCGAACGCTGGCACGCCTTCTTTCAGTTCTTATTGGCGGGGCTTGCGGGATTGCTTCTGGGGATGCTTCTGGTTTTCGGCCGCAGGCGTTGGCGCGGGAAGGCCTGAAGAATCGGACGGCAGAGCCTCGCCTACTTGATCTGCACCAGTGCGACCCCCGGCGAGGAGATCGCAGGCGCCGGATGCTGTGGCGCGCGCCAGCCGTCGAAGACGGAAACCTGGTGCACGCACGAAACCGTGCAATGCGGTGCGCAGCCTTTTTCGGTGAGGTATTCGCGGCGCATGTCGTCCTGCGTGTAGGTCGCGAGCGGCACTCCGGGATAGCCGCGTTGCTGCGAGCAGTAGTGCACCAAGCCGTCTTCACAAATGTAGAGATAACGCGCGCCGGCGCGGCAGCGCCATTCGTTCGGCAGGCCCTTCGCAATATTGTCCTGGAAGGCGTTGATGCGGGTGAAGCTGCGCTTCTCCCACGACTTCATCTCGTCGTAGATGCGGCGCTCTTCCTCGTTCAGCGGCTGCACCTGCCCACTGCCATCGTGAATAATTCCAATCGTTGAACTGAATCCCAGTTCCACGGCGCGCTTGCCAACGGTCAGCGCGTCCTGCGGATTTGCAATTCCGCCGCCCACTACGGAATTGATGTTCACGTGAAACTCGGCATGTTCGGCCAGAAGCTGCAACTTCTTGTCGAGGACCTTCAGACTCTTCTTCGAAACTTCATCGGGATTCACGTTGTCGATGGAGATCTGGAGCCATTCGAGGCCAGCGCGGTTCAGGCGCTTGATTCGGTCCGCCACCAAAAAGTATCCGTTGGTAATCAATCCGGCAATCATGCCGTTCGAGCGGATGCGCCGGATCACTTCATCCAACTCAGGGTGAAGCAGCGGTTCCCCGCCGGAAATCGTGACCACCGCCGTACCCAGCGCGCCCAGCTTGTCGATGCGGCGGAACATCTCTTCCGCCGGCACGGGCTTCGAGAAATCATCGAACTCGTTGCAGTAGGTACAACTCAAATTGCAGCGGCGGACGGGAATGATATGAGCCAGCAGCGGGTGATCAGTTGACGCGAGAGCGCGTGCAGCCATGCGTGCTCCACGCAAGTTACGGTGCAGAGCTTTAGCGCGCCGTCGCAGGCTTGTGATGGCTGATGGCATGGATTGAATACTTCTATTACAGCATGAATACTCAATAAATGCAGGCTTCGTGACAGCGTCCGGCGAATTCCGCAGGGCGAACGGGGCAAATTGTCCGCTGTGTGTTTCCCGCAATTCGCTTGCAAAACTGCTCCCCTGCGCTCATAATTTCCCGCCGAGGAGGTAAAGCATGTTCAAAGTTTGGGGTATTTCTCTCGTCCTCGCGTTGCTCGCCATGAGCACCACTGACACCACGAAGCCCGACTGGGCACTGAACGCGACCACCATCGAGGCCTGTAGTTGCCCGATGTTCTGTCAGTGCTACTTCAATGCCAAACCTGCGGCCCACCACGAACAGGGCACGGCGGCTCACTATTGCAAATTCAACAACGCCTACAAGGTGAACCACGGGCACTACGGCTCGACCAACCTGGAGGGCGCGAAGTTCTGGATCACCGGCGACCTGGGCGGGGATTTCTCGAAGGGACAAATGGACTGGGCGCTGGTTACATTTGATAAGGCCACCACCAAGGAACAGCAAGAGGCCCTCGGTTCAATCATCCCCCATGTCTTCCCCGTGAAGTGGAACTCGCTCCAGACTACTGTGGGGAACATTGACACCTGGGAATTCAACAAGAATGAAGCGCACGCAACCATCGACGGCGGTAAAACCGCAGAGGTAAAGTTGCACCGCTTCCAGGGAAATACCGACGACCCGGTCGTAATCCACAACTTGAAATACTGGGGCACGCCCCGGAACGACGGTTTCGTAATGATGCCAAACGATGTTGAGACCTATAAGACGGGATCAAAACCATTCGAGTTCAAGGGAACCAACGGGTTCATGGTCACGATCGACATGGCCTCGACCGATGTAAAACAATGAACTCCACCAACGTCGCCAACACAAGGCCGGGGAATCTTCCGATTCTCCGGCCTCTCGTATTTTCAAGACGGGCAATTGCCAAGTTGAATGGCAGGCGCTGAAACCTCACTCGATGAACTTGCGCCGGGATTCGTCGTCGCCTCCGACGAGCTCGTGGCCGGCTTCTGCAAGAGCTTGCTGCGTAATGCCTGCGTATTCTTCCTGCACCAGAACATAATCCGTATCGTAGGTAGAGATGGCGAAGATGGGGACACCGTTGCGAGAGAGTGGTGCGATGAACGAGAGCAGTACTCCTGTTAACGAGAAGGCGAATGGGCCTTCGAGCTTGTAGCAAATCCAATGATGTTGGGAATGCACGTCCGCAGGAAGATTATCCGCGCGGCAGACGACTGAAAGCTCCTCGGTGCTGCGCGTGACAGAAGTGAACTCTCCATTCGTCGCCCACTCGGGAAGCGAAGCGTCCGGAGCCAGGCGCACAATGGCGTACGGACTGGGAAGCCAGCGGAACTTAAGTTGATGCCTTTCAGGGTTGGAATGATCGGAGTCGCTCATTGCAATCGGCATGCGGCCCTCGTTCCTAGCCCTCGACCGCTTTCCGCAGCGCCGCTCTGGCCAGCAGACGCGTTGAATCCAGCATGGGCAGCGGAGACTGCTCTGCCGTCATTACCAGCGGAATCTCGGTACATCCTAAGACCACAGCGTCGCAACCTTCATCCTTCAGCGACTGGATCACTTCCGTAAGGTAGGCCTGCGTGCGTGGCAAGAATACGCCCTGCACCAGTTCGTCGAAGATCGCGCGATGGATGCGCTCGCGCTGCTCCGCGCCGGGAATGCGATGCTCGATGCCAGCGGCTTTCAATTTCTCGCGATAGACCGGGCCTTCCATCAGAGCGCGGGTTCCCAATACGCCGAGACGCTTGTAGCCGTGGCGCTTGGCTTCATTCGCTACCTCAACGGCAATGTGTAGCCACGGTCGGGGAGAACGGTGCTCGACCAGATCGAAAGCCTGGTGAACCGTGTTGACAGGAGCAATGAGGAAGTCCGCTCCCGCCTCGGCTAGCTTCTCCGCTGACGAGAGCATGAGTTCGGCAATGCCCACCCAGTCGTTGGCATCGATGCACTTCACATAGTCGGCGAAGTTGTGGCCATGCATGGAAATCTCAGGGTGACCGTGCGGGCCGAGCAACTCGGCACCTTCCAGGCAGATGGTGCGATAGCAGAGGGCGGCGCCTTCCGCGCTGCAAGCGACGATGCCGATGTGGAGTGGCACAGTGTTCAGTGGCCAATGATCAGGGGCCAGTTGCTCCTGCGTTGGCAAGTCATTCAGTTCCCGATTGTAGCTGTAGAAGCGGCATATGGGCTGGCTTCGCGGTAGCGTTTTTCAAATTCTTCGCGGGTGCAGAGGGTCTTGATGTCGACGATGCGGTCGACCGCCAGGATGCCATCGAGATGGTCGATTTCATGCTGCAAGAGTTCGGAGAGATTGCGGTCGTCGCCGGCGCGGAATACATGCTTCATGCCCTGCAGGTCCCGGTACCGCACCGTGATTTCGCGGTTGCGTTCCACCTGCATGAAAATCGAGAGGAAGCTGAGGCATGCGTCCCAGACGACGATCTTTTCTGTACTGCGTTCGACGATCTCCGGGTTGATGAATGGCCGTGGCTTCTCCCCGGGAAGCTGCAGAAAAATGACGCGCTGCGGCACTCCCAGTTGCGGGGCCGCGATGCCCCGGCCATATCCAGTGGTGGAGCGCCAGTGCGCGAGCGTGTCGGCGAGGTCGCCGATGAGGGCGGCAACTTCCAGAGCGCAGGGATTCTCAACCCGCAGTGCGACCTCCCGCAGACGCGGGTCGCCGAGTTGGAGGACGGTTTTAACCGCCATAATCACCTTGCGGCAGCGGCATCGAACAGGTTCAGAAATTCCAGCTTTTTCTCCGCGGGCAGAAAAGAAGCTTCAAACGAGTTGCGGGCGAGTTCGCGCAGGTGCTCGTCGGTAAATCCAAAAACTTGCTGGGCAATCTGGTATTCGCGCGCCAGCGTTGTGCCGAACATTGCAGGATCGTCGCTGTTCAGCGTGATCATTACGCCGTGATCGAAGTAGGTTTTCGCGGGATGATCGTTGAGGTTGGGGCACAGTCCCGTGCGCAGATTGCTGGTCAGGCAGATTTCCACGGGAACCTGCCGCTGCGCCAGTTCTTCGACAAGATCGGGATCGTGGAACGCGGTAAGGCCGTGCCCAATGCGCTCGGCGCGCAGGTTGAGCGCGCCCCAGACTGATTCCGGGGGGCCGGTCTCGCCGGCATGTGCAGTCAGGCGCATGCCGTGGTCAGCTGCCCAGATGTATGCGTCGCGGAAAAGCTCGGGCGGAGCTTTTTGCTCGTCTCCGCCAATGCCGATGGCGACAACTTCGCGGTCGTGATAGCGGACACCAAGCTCGAAGACTTTCTGCGCGGCCTCCACGCCGAACTGGCGGACGGCATCGAAGATCCAAACCAACGAGATGCCGAAGTCGCGTGCGCCGCGGGCGCGGCCGCGATCCAGTCCTTCGAAGATGGCTGCGAAATCCTGCTTGCGCCAGAGGCAGACTCCCACCGAGACGTAGACTTCGGCGTGCAGGACGTTTTCCTCCTTCAGCCGCTGCATCAGGCGGTAGGTGATGAGCTCGTAGTCATCGGCCGTGCGCAGGTGCTCGGTGATGTTCTTGAAAGCGAGCAGAAATCCCTGAAAGTCCTCGTAACGGTAGAGTGCGTCGACTTCGGACTGAGTGGCGCGTTCGCCGTGGCGCTGGCGGAGTTCGACCAGCGTACCCGGCTCGATTGCGCCCTCCAGGTGCAGGTGCAGTTCGGCCTTGGGCAGCATGCGCAGGAAACTATTCGGCGGGCGGTCTGGTGCGGATATCACTTTGTAATTGTAGATTCTTGGGGAAAGATTTGCGAGGAGATCGGCGGAGCAAGCGCCGACAGCCGGGGGCGGGAATGCCCTTTCGGGCCGCGGATGGTGGAAAGGTGATAGGGGTCCTTCGACAGCGCAGACCGGTTTCGCTTCACTCACCGGTCTGCTTCGCTCAGTATAACGGAGAGTTTTTGCTGACGGCTGAGAGCTGAGGGCTACTTCTTCGCAAACTCGCTGCGATGCCGGCTGTAGAGGAAATAGATCGACAGCCCGATGGCCAGCCAGGCAAAAAATCTCAGCCAGGTCAGAATCGGGAGCCCAGACATCAGCAGAACGCAAAACAACACGCTTAGCACCGGCGCTGCAATTCCGCCGGGAGCGCGGAAGCCGCGGTGACGGCCGGGATCGCGATAGCGCAGGATAATGACGCCGATGGAAACCAGCGCAAACGCGAAGAGCGTGCCGATGTTAGAGAGATCCGAGAGCGTGCCGATATCCAGAATCCCTGCCGGAATACCGACCACGAAGCCCGCGATCCAGGTCGCGGTCGAAGGCGTACGGAAGCGGGGATGCACGCGCCCGAAAAGTCTCGGCAGCAAGCCATCGCGTGACATGGAGAACCATACTCGCGCCTGCCCCAGCTGGAAGACCAGCAACGACGAAATCATGCCCATCATGGCGCCGAACAAAACGCCGAGCTCTACCCAGCGCAGCGTGTTCGAGCTGGTGCGGGCCACCAGCATCTTCAAACTGTTGGCCACGGGGGCGGCGTCGTCGAGCATCGAGTGCCAGGGCACAATCCCGGTGAGCACGATGGCAACGGCGATATAAAGCAGAGTGCAAACGATAAGGGTGGCGATGATTCCGATGGGAAGATCGCGTTGCGGATTCTTTGCTTCCTCAGCGGCGGTGGAGACGGAGTCGAAGCCGATGTAGGTGAAGAAAATGATCGAGCCGCCAGTTAGGACGCCAGACCAGCCCTGCGGCGCAAACGGGTGCCAGTTGCCGGGATTCACGTAGTGGGCGCCCGCAATCACGAAGGCCAGAATGGCCGAGATCTTGAGAATCACCATCGTGTTGTTGGCTTCGGCGGATTCGCGAATGCCCCGCACCAGAACCACGGTGAGAATCATGACGATCAGAAACGCGGGAACATCGAAGCCGAAGTGCAGGCCAGGGGGATAAAGCATATTGCCCTTAAGATCGGTGAGGCCGCCGGGCAAGTATGCGGGTGAAATCCAGCGCAAGGCAGGGTGCCAACCGAACCAGTCGAACATGGCTACCAGGTGCGCGGAGAAACCGACACTCACCGCCATGTTGCTGACGGCGTACTCCAGAATCAGATCCCATCCGATAATCCATGCGATTAATTCACCCATGGTTGCGTAGGTGTAGGTGTAGGCGCTGCCCGCGATGGGAATCATGGATGCGAGTTCGGCGTAGCACAGAGCCGTGAATCCACAGACGATCGCTACTAATACCAGAGAGAGAGCCAGGGCCGGCCCCGCGCCCGGCCTGCCCTGCGTAGCAGTGTGCCGGATCAGGTAGTCGAGCAAAGGCGCGTTCAGGATGGAAGAAGTATCGAACTTCTGACCGGCGATGGCCGTGCCGATCACGGTAAAAATGCCCGCACCAATCACGGCGCCGATGCCGAGAGCCGTGAGAGAAACCGGGCCAAGAGTTTTCTTCAGCCGGCGCTCGGGCTCTTCGGAATCCGAGATCAGCTTGTCGATCGACTTGCAGCAGAAAAGCTGGTTGTCGGAGGTGTAAACCGTGGCGGCGGGTTCCTTGGATGAAGACGATTGCGACAAGAGGTAGCTGTCTCCTGAAAGCGGGAGTAGGGCATGGGCGCAGGGCCCATGCCCTTATTTCCGAAGCCGGCGGCCTAGCGTTTCGACTGGCCGCGTGCCAACTTCTTCACCTTGCGCTTCTTCGATCCGCGGGCGTAGTCGCGGGGTTTCTTAGGCTTCTCCGCTTTGCTCTTCTTGCGCGATGCTCGTTTAGCTTTCTTGCGTTCTTCTTTGGTCAGCTCTGCTGTATTTGCCATGAAATGCTCTATTTGTCCTTTTCTTTGCGGATTGTTGATTCAGCCCCGCGCCTTTGGGCAGCGGGCTCTGTTCTTATTGGCGCACTTACTTAGAACGGCGCAAACCGGTCTTGCGATCCCCAGCACTCGATGTCGTCGCTCCACCACACCTGCCCGTCTTCGTTGGTTTGGACCGTCCGAGCTCCAAGCGCGGTCGTAAACTCTACATACGGCCAGGTCGGATCCGTCGGGTTGCGGGTAGCGATTTCATTCAGCACATACTCGTTCCAGATTTTGCAGTCGCGCGCATTGTGCGGATTGAAAGCTCTAGTCGGCTCCACAGCCTTCGCCGTGTAGAAGTTGTCGAAGATCAGGCCTACCGGCTCGAAATTCCCATCCGAGTTCATCACCTGCAACTCAATCGCGAACATGTAAACATCGATCGGCTTGCCCGTGCCCACCTCAGTGTCATGGTGAAGCCAAAGACCCTTCGGCGTGCCGTCGAGGATCGAGAAATACTGATAGTTGGGTTGCGCCATGGGCGCCGCCGGGGTCACGGTTGCCGTTACCGCCGGACGCCTCTCGTGCTGCATCTGCTTGGCCTGCGCCAAGGTAGTCGAGGCGGACAGCAGCACCCAAACCATCAACCAAATCAGTTTCTGCATATGTTTGCCCCCGGACTATAGTCCTCGCCGCCTTTGAAGCGGTCTTTGATCGCACCTTACGCCCGCTCCAACTGGGCATACTTCTCCACCAGCTTCTTCAAGCCGAAGCGAGGAAATTGTACAGTAATCTTGGCCTCTTCGCCTTCTCCCTCCCGCTGGTAGACCGTTCCTTCGCCATATTTGGGATGGCGAACCTTTTGGCCGGGGCGGAATCCGCGCTTGCCGGAGGGCTCTTCGACCTGTGTTTTGGGGACGGTGAATTTCTTGCCGCGCGAGGCGAAAAACTCGGCTATGTTTTCGATGGAGTTGTAGGGTTTGGCCGGGATGGTGGGCTTTTGACGGCTGGCCGGAACACTGCTTCGTCTCCAACTTGCGCTTTGGTCTTCGTCTTCGTAAGAGTAGTGGGCATCTGCCGCGTAGGCTGCGGGGCTTCGCCCCGCCGGACGGGCAAGAGTGCCCGTCCCCACACGGTTCGTGCCTGCGCCGCCCAGCTCTTCGACTAACTGAATCGGGACCTCTTCCAGAAATCTCGAGGGGACGCTAGCTTCGGGCAAATCGGTGCCGTAACGGCGGCGATAGACGGCGCGAGTCAAGATGAGCTGATCCATGGCGCGGGTCATCCCGACGTAGCATAGACGCCGTTCTTCCTCAACGTCGTCAGGCTGTAGCATGGTGCGTGAGTGCGGGAACAGGCCCTCTTCGAGGCCGCTGAGGAAGACGAGCGGAAATTCCAGGCCCTTGGCCGCATGGAGGCTCATGAGCGTGATCTGCGCGCGCTCGTCATAGTCATCGGCGTCGCTGATCAGGGCAGCGTGATCAAGGAATTGATCGAGCGATTCGCCGCGGTCGCGCGAGTCCATGGCGGCGTTCACCAGTTCGCGCAGGTTCTCGATGCGGGAGAACGCGTCCGGAGTGTCCTCCTCTTCGAGCAGCTTGATGTAGCCCGTACGGTCAATGAGGAACTTGAGCAGATCGGGCAATGAGGCCGGCCCAAGGAGTTCTTCGGGCATTTCATTGCTGGGCTCCCGGCTAACCACTTCTTGTACGCCGCGCTTTTCCACGATCTCTCGACGCTGAGACCCCGTGCGGATTGGTCTGTCGTGGCGAACAGGAGGCGGAATCTCCGCATCGGGACCAGACGATATCTCTCGTCCCAGCTCACTCAATTCCTCGACGTGTTTCTTAAAATGCTCTGGGTCCAGACCCAGAACCTCGCCGAAACAATCGCTACCGTACGAGTCAATTTGACCATCCTCCTTCCGAAGGAGATATGTGTATTTCCGAATACGAGTCAAATATTCTCTGTTAGGGACCTTCTTCTCCGAACACCTCTTGCACTCGGCGTTCCCAGACAGGAACTCAGCTGGTACGTCGCATCCTGGTTCTCGCATGAGGTCCACGACACGTCCCCCATTGTGCCACCGCGTTCCGACTAGCTTAAACTCCGAATGTTCTTTCAGGTTGGGTTGGAACTCGATGTCATAGTATCCCGGTGAGTCCGGTATTTCGTTGACCTTAAGAACAGGAAGGTCGAGGCGACGCTTCGCCGCGGCCCTTGCGAGTTTTTCAACTCGCCGTGTGAAATCATCAGTCGCAGACCTCGTCCATGCCCGACGCGGGGACCCTTGCAGGTTCGCGGCCCGTGGTTCTTCCTGAGAGAGTGATGGTTGGTCCGAATTAGTCTCTTGGTCCACGTCAAGGTCATTGGCCCCGAAGTCGAAAGAGAAATTCTCGAACTCGGCGGGGTCGAAGGCAGCGGCATCGTTGAAAGCCGAATCGTCCGTGGCAGGAAGCAGGGCTTCGCCCTGCTGGACAGCCGAGGGCGGCTGTCCCCACACAGACGGTGGCGCTTCCGGCGGTGGCTCGGGTGAGGGCGCCCGCGCCACAACTTCCTCCACACTTCCTTCCAGTTGCTCGGCGAACGTTCCTGACAAGATCGCTTGAGCGTCGACGATCAATTGCTGAAAGCTCTTCAGCGCCGCCAGAGCGCGCTGCGGCAAGAGTTGCCGGCGGATTGCTTCCCCAAGCGCGCCCCACAAAGACAGGCCCGTTTCGAGCGCGAGCCGTTCGAGTGTGTCGATTGTGCCCTTGCCGATGCCGCGAGTCGGCGTGTTAATCACACGCAGTAAAGAAATCGAGTCGTCTGGATTCTGAATGACCTTCAGGTACGAAATCAGGTCCTTGATTTCGGCGCGTTCGTAAAACGAGAACCCACCCACGACTTTATATTTCAGCCCGTAGCGGCGCATGGCCTCTTCAAACAGTCGCGACTGAGAGTTGGTGCGGTAGAGCACGGCAGCGCGCGGTGTTTCGCCGCGCTGGGCAGCCTCGCGCAAGTATTTCGCGATGTGGTCGGCGGCGAAGAGCGCTTCGTTTTCTCCATCGGGCGCTTCGTAGTAGCCGATCTTCGTGCCGCCTTGCCGCGAGGTCCACAGGTTCTTGCCCTTGCGGCGGATGTTGTTTGCCACCACGGACGATGCCGCCTGCAAAATATTCTGAGTGGAGCGGTAGTTCTGCTCCAGCCGGATGATCTTCGCCTCAGGAAAATCTTTTTCAAACTCAAGAATGTTTCGGATGTCGGCTCCACGCCAGGAATAAATCGACTGATCCTCATCGCCGACGGCGCAAACGTTGTGACGCTCGCCGGCCAGCATGCGCATGAGTTCGTACTGCGGACGGTTCGTGTCCTGATACTCGTCGATGAGCAGATATTGAAACCGGCGGTTGTAATACTCGCGCACGGGTGCGGCGGTTTTCAGCAGCCGTGTCGCTTCGAGGAGAAGGTCGTCGAAGTCCAGGGCGTTGGCCTTGCGTAGCTCCTTGCGGTATTCCTCGAACAGATGCGCGATCTTCTCCGTCTTGGGATCGGCCGACTGCAGGTAAAGCTCCTGCGGATCGAGCATGTGATTCTTCGCCCAGGAAATGCGCGAGAGTACGGTGCGCGGCGTGAGTTGCTTGTCGTCGAGCCCAAGCCGCTTCATCACAGACTTCACCACCGATTGCTGGTCGCTCTCATCGTAGATCACAAACTTTTTTGTATGACCGAGGGCGGGCTTGCCGGGCGTGGCCGAAGGAATCTGCATCGCCTCAATGTCGCGGCGAAGAACCCGCACGCAGAAAGAATGAAACGTCGAGATGACCGGCTTGGCGATGCTCAGTCCGCCCACAAGTTTCTCGACGCGCTCGCCCATCTCGGCTGCAGCCTTGTTGGTGAAGGTCATCGCCAGAATGGATTCCGGCATCACTCCCATATGCTCGATCAGGTAGGCGATGCGGTAGGTGATGACGCGCGTCTTCCCGCTCCCCGCGCCCGCGAGGATCAGCACCGGACCCTCCGTAGTTTCGACGGCCTCACGCTGCTGCGGATTGAGTTGATCTAGAAAAGACAATGCGGAAGTGGCTCCGGAGCTGATGGTTTAATTTTACAGGATTGTGAACTTGCGCCTATCCTGCGGACGTTCCAGCAAAACGCCTTCACACCCACGCCCCCATCAGATGTCCCAGCCCCCCGCGCACCAGCAACCCATCTTTGCGGTCCTTAAAATATCGCGCGTTAAGTTCCTTGCCCTGCAGAAACTCGGTGCGGTGGAATCCCAGAGCCTTCAGCCCATCCTGCAAGTTCCCGGGATCAAAGAAGAGTTGAAAAGGCTCTCCGTACCGGGCGACACGTCTCGAGAGCGCACCTAGCGCCATCTTCTGCCCCGGATTCAGCAACGCGGGATCGACCGCAAAATCGAACACCACTCCGCTTCCCGCCGGCAACTTCGCGATGAAATTCAATGTGGTCATGCAGGCTTCACGGGTGAGGTAAGGGGTCACGCCCAGCCAGGAGAAAAACGCCGCCGCTTCGAACTTGAACCCGGACTGCCCGAGCCCATCTGCCAGCGTCTGCCGCTCGAAGTCGATGGGAACAAAGGTCAGAGTCGGGGGGACAGCAATACCGGCCGCCAGCAATTGCTCCCGCTTCCAGGCTTGCGTGTCAGGGTGATCCACTTCAAACACTTGCAGTTCCACGTGCGGACTCCGGTAAGCGAACGTGTCGAGTCCAGCGCCGAGCACAACGTATTGGGCTACGCCCTGGCCTGCGGCGCGGGCGAGTTCGTCTTCGGCATAGCGGCTGCGCGCCGCCATAAATGCCCGGAACGCACGCGAAAACGCATGATGCTCTTTGGGATTGGATCGCAGCGCGTCCTCAGCTTCGGTACCAATGATGCGCAACGCCAGAGGATCGTCGAGCACCCTTGGACGGTCAAGAAGCTGATGTGCGGCCCGGCGAATCGCCACCCGCTGCGCAGTTTTGCTGAATGTCCCCTCTTGCATCGACGCGCCCTGGTCCTACTCCTCGGCTCCCAAACCTGCGCCCTTGCATTCTTCACAGGGGCAGACTTCCCGCAGAAACTTCCACGAGTAAATGCCTAGATCGTGGTCATCGTTCCATTTGAACCGGATGGCGTATTTGCCCATGCCTTCGGCGGAAACCGGTTTGGCCACGGCTTTGAACATGGGCAGCGCCCCGAGAGCAAGTTTGGGCGGCTCGCCGGGCTTGCGTCCAGCTTTATCGCGCTCTTCGTTGCACATGGCGCACGGGCAGGCGTTGCGGAGGTAGACAAAATCGTAGTGGGAAACGTGGCCGTCGGCCCATGCGATATCCACACCAGTGCCGGTGGTCAGGTTCACCTTTACTGACTTGGGGTCTGTGGCCGCGGTAGGCGCCTGAAGCGGGGACTGCATGGCTTCAGTATCGCACACGCGCACGGCAGCCGAGGCGGATGCTTACGTTAGTGAGTAGCAGTTGAGGCAGACTTCGGACTCGTGGCAGCGCCCACTACCAAGCCCCCGACGGCTCCGGCGAGAATCCCCATTAAGACCAGAACCAATGCGCTCTCTACTAACGTTGCTTTTCCACGGCTCGACATGGTTTGGCCCCCCGGTTCGCTGCAGGCAGCGGAATACTAGTTTACCTTGGCCGGCCAAGCCATGGCGAATTGTCGGCCAAGGCCTAAATCCGGTAGAATAGATGTTTCCGCTCAAGCCCCTGAAAGGATCTAGAGCAGTCATGGCACAACAGTGTGATATCTGCGGCAAGAAGCCGCAATCAGGAAACCGCATCAGCCACGCCCATAATGTCACCAAGCGGCGCTGGAACGTCAATCTGCGCCCGGTGCACGCCCGCGTGGGAGCTACTACCAAGCGCATGCGTGTGTGCACGTCCTGCATTCGCAGCGGCAAAGTGGTCAAGGCGTAGAACCCAACCGGTTTACTGCACCCCCAGCAACTGGATATCGAAGATGAGCGTGGCATTGGCGGGGATCGGCCCGCCTGGGGTTCCTTCGGCGCCATAGCCGAGAACGGGCGGAATCCGCAACTGGCGCTTGCCGCCAACTCTCATGCCAGTGACTCCCTCTTCCCACCCCTTGATGACTTCGCCGTTGCCGATGGTGAAATCGAAGGGCTTGCCGGCGTCGACTGAGCTGTCGAACTTCTTGCCCGTGGTCAGCCAGCCGGTATAGTGCACGCGCACGTGGCTGCCCTCTTTGGCAGTGGCGCCATTGCCCACGCGGATATCCCAATAGATCAGTCCCGAAGGTGTCTTCACGCCATCGCCAGTGACCTTGGTGGGAGCGGCAGTACTGGGAGGTACGGCGCGAATGGGCTTATGCGTCTGGCCTTGCGCGAGGACGAAGACCGCCGTTATTGCGAAAATAATGGCAACAACCACAACGTATTTCGTCATTGGTGTCTCCTTCAATCACATCCAAACTTACGGCAGGGCGATCACATCAATCTCCACCAACACGTCCTTGGGCAGGCGCGCCACCTCGACGGTGGAGCGGGCCGGTGGCGCGGAGCTGAAATACTTGCCATAGACCTGGTTCATGGCCGCGAAGTCGTTCATGTTTTTGAGAAAGACCGTAGACCGCACAACCTTCCCCAGCCCACTGCCTGCGGCTTCGAGAATCTCCGACACATTGCGCAGCACGCGGTCAGTCTGCGCGGCCACATCTCCGGTGACGACTTGCTGCGTGGCCGGATCGATGGCAATCTGGCCGGAAGTAAATACGAATCCGTTCGCCTTGACGGCCTGCGAGTACGGCCCGATGGCCTGAGGAGCGTCTTTGGTAGAAACAACTTCGCGCATGATGCCTCCGTGGTTGATTAACGCAGATGAAGTCGGATGAAGTCAAACCTGGCCCCGCGATTTCGCGGGGCGAATGGCGGTGACCGGGTTCGTCCGCCAAACACTAGAACTAAAGTTGTGCGACGGCCAGCCGATAGGGAGATTAGCGGAGATTCACTCGCTGGGGGCATCGTCCGTATGGAAAATGAGATGAGATCCACACTGATCAACGAACGCGTCCTTGGCGGCCGTGGCAGCCTTGCCGGGAATGTCCCGGACGCCGAATCCAAGTTCAAAGTCGGTCTGGCCAGGATCAACCAGGAACTATGGCTGGTGCTGTCGCTCTTCGTGATCGCCGGCCTGTTCAACTGGCTGGTGGCTTCTCACCGCATGATCTTGGGTCTATACACCCTCCCCACAATCTTCTCCGCTTATGTTTATGGCCGAAGACATGCCGTGCTCACAGCAAGTGCCAGCATCTTCATGGTCCTCATACTTCTATGGAAGAATACCGGCCTTTCCGCCGGTTCGGCACCGTTTGCGATGAATTATGACCAATGGTCCGAACTCCTCACCTGGGCGGGCTTGCTTCTGATCACGGCATACGCAATGGGAACCCTGTACGACAGGAAAGAACACCATCTGGGCGAACTCCGCCAAACTTACTTTGGCCTCTTGACGATTCTGCAACAGTTCATTTCGAACGACAAATACACACATAATCACTCTTACCGGGTGGCGCTGTACGCCTCATCGATTGCCGCGCGCATGGGATTTGAACAGGACCGCATCGACGATGTCCGGGCGGCCGCCCTGCTCCATGACGTGGGTAAGCTCGAAACCAGCCGCGACCTGCTGCACAAGGCGGCCAGCCTCACTCCGGAAGAGATGGCAGAAATGCGAAAGCATGTCCAGAAGGGAGTCGCCCTGCTCGAACCGGTCGGGGGGTCGTTGCGCAGAGTACTCCCCATTATTCTTGCCCATCACGACAAGTTCGACGGGTCGGGATACGGCCCTTCCAAGGGTGACCAAATTCCCATTGAAGCCAGAGTACTGGCAGTGGCCGATGCCTATGACACTCTGACCAGCGATCGCCCGTATCGCCGGGCCGTCACCCCATTCGAAGCCCGGCAAATCATCGTATCGAGTGCCGGGTCAAACTTCGATCCCGCTGTGGTGGACGCATTTGTAACCGCCTTCGAACACGGGGAGATCGAGATCCCCGAGGCGCTGGTGGTATGAGCAACTCCCTGGCCGAGGTCGATCAGGAAAAGACTGGATCGATTCGAGAGATGGCGCCCAAAGAGAGAGCGCCGGCTGTCGGCGTTCAGGCCCTGCTCGTGAGTGGCGACATTCAGACCATCGACACTCTTTGCGAGGCCATGGGAAAGATGGCGATGCACGTCGATGTCTGCTCTGACTTCGCCGCCGCTGCCGGCAAACTTTGCCATTCCAAGTATGAAGCCGTCGTGGTCGACTTCAAGGAGAGGGAGGAAGCCCTGGATCTGCTCAAAAAGTCCCGTCAAATGACCTCTCACAAGGCGGCCGTCGTTCTGGCCGTCCTGAATTGCAACGAAGAAATGCCCAGCGCGTTCCGCGCCGGCGCCAGCTTCGTGCTGGTCAAACCGCTGTCTCCGGCTGTCCTGATGCGTACCCTCAGAGTCTCCTATCCCCTGATGGTGAACGAAAAAAGGCGTTCCTTTCGTTGTCCCGTGCAGATCCCCGTCTATGTCTCAATTGGTTCCCAGCCTGAGTCTATGGCCACCTCCATCAACATCAGCGAGATC
Source organism: Candidatus Acidiferrum sp. (assembly GCA_035568115.1). Taxonomy (GTDB): domain Bacteria; phylum Acidobacteriota; class Terriglobia; order Terriglobales; family Acidobacteriaceae; genus Sulfotelmatobacter. The sequence goes on along the minus strand of DATMOP010000027.1, from coordinate 104,602 downwards.
GGTATTGCCCTCGCCAACTCGCCCCCGCTCCAGGTAGGAGACAGAGTTGCCCTGCGCCTCACGCTGCCCCATACCCAGTCCGCTGCCAGAATCAACGCAGAAGTATGCTGGCGTGATCCCGCCGGATCGGCGGGAATGGAATTCGTTCTGATTCCCGCCGCAGTGAAGGAACAGTTGGTCTCCTGGCTCGCCGCCCAGCTGGAGGAATATCTGCCCGAAGAAACCACCGTGAGGCGCTGACACCGATCAAGCATCCGTGCTTCGTCGCGCCCGGCCACTTGTTCTAGATTTTCTGCAACCTCTGCACCTCATGCACCCCCGGAATCTTCCGCAGTCCCGCCATGATTTGTTCGAGGTGTTTGAGGTCAGAGATGTCGAGGACAATCTCCACGCTGGCCTGGCTGTTCGAAGTATGTGCGCCAATATTACGGATGTTGCTTTGCGCGTCGCCGATAACGCTGGTGATGTTCTTCAGCATGCCGAAGCGATCATCGCAGTAGACCGTGAGCTTGACGGGATAGGCGGTGGGCGTGCTCTCATCGCGGGCCCACTCCACGTCGATGCGGCGTTCCGGCTCGTACATCAGGTTGGTCACATTCGGGCAGTTCGCCGCGTGTACCGCCACTCCCTTGCCGCGCGTGATGTAGCCGACGATGGCTTCTCCGCGGATGGGATTGCAGCAGCGCGCGCGGTAGACCAGCATATCGCCCTGGCCCTTGACCATGATGGCGTTGTGATCGCCAAAGACGCGGCGAACGACGCTGGCAATTGCCCCGGGCTTGTTGGAGAGTCCTTCGGCTTCAATGTCGCCCGCCATCGAAGGTGTGGCGCCCGCCGGCAACAGCCGCGCCAGTACCTGCCGCGCGGAATATTTTCCGTAGCCAATACCCGACATCAGGTCGTCGACCTTGCCCAGCCCGTAGCCACCGGCAACTTTCAGCAGGTCGTCATCCTTGATTTCTTTCAGCGCGATGCGATACTTGCGCGCCTCTTTCTCGATCAGCTTTCGCCCAATTTCAATCGACCGCTCGCGCTGGTGCACGTTGAGCCAGTGCTTGATTTTGTTGCGCGAGCGCGACGACTTGACGAGGCCAAGCCAGTCGCGGCTGGGCTTGTGCCCGGCCTGCGTGAGGATCTCGACAATGTCGCCAGAATGCAGCTTGTGACGCAGCGGCACCATGCGGCCGTTCACCTTGGCGCCGACGCAGGTGTGCCCGACCTCAGTGTGAATGGTGTAGGCGAAGTCGATCGGCGTGGCATCGCGCGGAAGCACCACAACTTTGCCTTTGGGGGTGAAGGTATAAACCTCCTCGGGATAAAGATCAACTTTCAGCGCCGACAAGAATTCGTTGGGATCGCTGACATCGCGCTGCCACTCGACCACCTGCCGCAACCACGCCAGCCGCTGCTCGTCCTGCGCCGACACCGGACCGTCTTTGTATTTCCAGTGCGCCGCGATCCCTTCCTCGGCCATCTTGTGCATCTCTTCGGTGCGAATCTGGATTTCAAACGGCGTTCCATCTTCGGTGATGACTGAGGTGTGCAGCGACTGGTAGAAATTGGGCCGCGGCATGGCGATGAAATCCTTGATGCGCCCCGGCACCGGCCGCCAGATGTTGTGAATGATGCCAAGCACAGCGTAGCAATCCTGCAACGAACGCGTGATGATGCGCATGGCAAACAGGTCGTAAACCTGATCGACGGAAATGCGCTGCCTCTGCAGCTTCTTGTGGATGCTGAACAGGCGTTTGATGCGGCTTTCCACGCTGGCCTGGATGCCCGCCTCCTTCAGCTTGTCGCTGATGATCACCTGCATCTTCGCGAGAAAGGCTTCACCCTTCTTGCGGCGCGCGTTGACGGCTTTTTCCACCTGCTCGTAGCTGGCGGGATCGAGGAAGCGGAAACCAAGATCTTCAAGCTCGCCGCGAATCTTTCCCATGCCCAGGCGGTGGGCGATGGGAGCATAAATCTCGAGCGTCTCTTCGGCGATCTTGTGCTGGCGCTCAGGCTGCAGGTGTTCGAGCGTGCGCATGTTGTGCAGGCGGTCGGCCAGCTTGATGAGCACCACGCGGATGTCGTCGACCATCGCGAGCATCATCTTGCGCAGGTTCTCAGCCTGCGCTTCTTCGCGCGTGGCGAAGTCGATCTTGCTGATCTTGGTGACGCCCTCGACGATGTGCGCGACCTGTTCCCCAAATTCCTTGCGAATGTCTACGATGGTAACGGAGGTGTCTTCGACCGAATCATGGAGCAGACCGGCGGCGATGGCGACCGGATCCATCTTCATTTCAGCAAGTACTAACGCCACTTCGAGCGGATGCACCAGATAAGGCTCGCCCGAGGCGCGGGTCTGGCCTTCGTGGTTTTTCAGGGAATAATCGTAGGCTTTCTTGACAATGGACAGATCATCCTGCGGACGGTTTTCCTGAATCCGCTTCATCAGCTCGCGGAACTTGGTGAGCGTAAGAGCGGTGGTCGCGATCTGTTGGCGCAAGCTCGCCATGCAGGATTATATCCCGCGGAGAGGGCCAGACTGGCGGGCAGCCCCTGCGCCGCTCGACTCCGTGCTTTGGGAGGAAGCATGTCTCGATACGTACCCCATTGCACGTGAAAAGAAGCGGGCAGGAGTGCCCGCTCCACACAAGCCGCCAACCTTGACTTTCTCCATCGCGTGTCCCAATATCGCTCGAACAGTTTTCTAAGAAGACCCGTATGCGAATGTCCTCAGTGACGCGCAAAATCAGGCAGCGGCTTCCTGAGGCAGGACGATGGCATTTCCCTTCTATGTTGAAAGCGGGGCTGATTTTTCTCTGGCTAATCGGACCTCCGTGGCTGCTCTCACAGACGTTTTCCGGAACGATCATTTCAGGGACGATCAAAGATCCATCGGGGGCGGTCATCGCGGGCGCGCGAATCGAGATTGCCGGAGGAGATCTGGCACAGCCGGTTGTGCTGTCGTCCGACGGGCTGGGCAACTTTGCGTCGCCGGATTTGAGGCCTGGAACGTATTCGCTGCGGGTGACGCAAGAAGGGTTCGAACCTCTGGTAAAGACTGTGGACTTGCAGGGATCTGTGCAACTGCAACTCACGCTCGCTGTTGCCAAACAGGAGGTGATCATTTCCGTTTCTGGCAAGGGCCTGGCGTTCGCCAATACTGATCCTGTGTACCGGCAACTGCGCGGGATAGGACTAGGGCAAACGTTCCGTCTCGACAATTTCACCCTGCCTTGGGATGCCGCAACCTTTCACTTTGAGAAAGGCACACTGACGATGTTGAGTCCGGTGAACGGAGTTGTCACCGGCGCGATCTTCATCGGGGAAGGACATTTCAATCTAAAGCCGGTGATTGCCATGGATGCCCACGAACTCAGCCGGCGCACCGGCGCGGCTGAGGTCAATGAAGATTTCAGCGAGGTGGTTTTCCGGTTCACTGGAGACGCTCAATCGCGCTTTCTTCCTGGACTCGGCGATCGGACCGAGCCCGCGTCCGAGGCAGCGACTGTCCTCAAGCGCTGGCGCGAGAGGATGCGCCAGCGCCGGGAACAGCCTCTGGGTTTTACGCAGTATCTGTTGCAGGGCGAAACCATGGACAACGTGGACGCCGATCTCCTGGCTGGTATCTACAATAGCTCCCATCCCGCATTCTTTAATGCCTATCTCCGTGGCAAGAAGCACAAGGATCTTCGTTTTTTCGTAAGGCTTCGGGTGGGAGCGCTGCCCCAGTTGGATTCACCGGAAGAAGTCGCATTGGTCAACTTCGATCCCGAAGGGATGGACGATGGCGTGTGGTACCTCTCGCACCTGAAGTCTGAATACTCCCGCCATTCCGCGAGTTCCAGTGAGGACCGCCGGCTGTTTGCCACGCGCAGCTACAAGATCGAAACCGTCATTGCCAAGAACAGGCATTTGTTCAGCACCGCTACCATCAGCTTCGCGTCTCTGGTGGCAGGGGAGCGAGTGCTCAAGTTTGGCTTGTTGCCGAATCTCCGAGTCACGCGGGTTACCGACGAGCAGGGCAAGGATATTTATTTCATTCAGGAAAGCCGCAAGGAGGACGGATCTTTTTACGTAGTACTTCCACAGGCACCGCCGCCCGGGCAGGATCGGTCGATCAATGTCGAATATGCGGGCGATAAGGTCCTGGAAGAAGCTGGAGAAGGAAGTTTCTACGTCGGGGCGCGGACTTCCTGGTATCCCAACCTGAATGGATTCGGCGAGCGCGCTCTCTATGACCTGACTTTCAAAGTCCCAAAGAAATACAAGGTCGTCAGCGTGGGGCAGCTAAAGGCAGAATCGATCGAACAGGACCTCGCTGTCAGCCACTGGATCACGCCGAATCCCGTAACCGTAGCCGGTTTCAACTACGGGGAATACCAGAGGCTCGACCTGCCGGATGAAATCACTGGCTACAAGATTTCAGGCTACTATCTGGAACAGTTGCCCGACAACCTGCGCGGCAGCCGCGCGCTGCAGTCGCTGGCTCCCCGCGGCATGACGAAGTATGCCCTCGAGCAAACGCGGGCGCAGTTACAGCTCTGCAGTCATTACTTCGGCAAGAGTCCTTATGACGAAATCTACATAACGGAGCAGCCCAATTTTAATTTCGGGCAATCCTGGCCCAACCTGGTTTATCTTCCGATCTCTGCCTACACAGATTCGACCCAGCGATGGATGCTTTTCGGATCGATCAACAGTAAATTCACCGGTTTCGTGCAAGAAGTGACACCGCACGAAGTCGCTCACCAGTGGTGGGGCCATGCTGTGAGCTGGGCGTCCTACCACGATCAGTGGCTGTCGGAAGGCTTTGCGGAGTTCTCCGCAGGGTTATTTTTGCAGAACGCCTTCGCTGGCAATTGGCGGAAGGACTACCTCGATTTTTGGGAACGCCTGAGGGTGCGCATATTAGAGAAGAACAATTTTGGCATCGCTCCCAACGACGCCGGCCCCCTCTGGATGGGGCAACGTTTGGCTTCTCCGCGCACCGAAAACGCCTACCAAAATGTCACCTATCCCAAGGGCGCCTACGTCCTGCAAATGCTGCGTTCGATGATGTACAGCAATCAGGACAACGACAAGGACTTCATTGCCATGATGCATGACTTTGTGGAAAGCCACCGCGAGAGGGCGGCGTCCACCGAGTCATTCAAGGGGATTGCCGAAAAACACATGATCAAGGGAATGGATCTTGGGGGGAATGGCCGCCTGGACTGGTTTTTCGACGAGTGGGTCTACGGCACGCAAGTTCCCCGATATCACTTCGAATATCAACTCGCTCCGGCGGAGGGGGGCAAAGTGAAGTTGCATATGACCGTGACCCAGAGCGAGGTTGACGAGCATTTTGTCATGCTGGTGCCGGTATTTGGCGATTTCGGCAAGGGGATGACTCGGATCGGCCAATTCAACATCGCCGGCAACAGCAGCCGCAGCGTCGATGTCATACTCCCCAGCCAGCCGAAGAAAGTCGCTCTGAATGCGTATAAAGAGATCCTGGAACGATGAAAATGCCCTAGAAGCAATCCAACCCAGCCCCGGCGAAATGGCTGGTCGGGATCAATCAGACGATGAGAGCGATGGAGTCACTCGATTGATGGCAAGGCTTCGAGTCGAGAACAGAAGTCACGCCTCTGGCTATCAACGATAGGGTGCGAAGCTCTGGGCCATGGAAGAGCAACAAGGGCCCTTCAGTTGGAGATTGATTCCGTCCGGATCCTGCGAACTCAACTCTAACGAGACTTTTGAATTCCGTGTCTTCGCTCGTTCTTCATTCCACTTTCCCTGGCTCTGCCGGTAAATAACATCGCCGGATCGAGGGAGCAGAAACGTGTGCTGAATCGGGCGATCATCGTCAATGATCAGCAGAACCCGAACCTGATTTCGGCCATCGGTCGTGAACTCGATCCGATTAGTAGAAACGTATTTGCCTGAACCTTTTGCTTCTCGGGCGATCGACGGTCCGATGTAGCTAAGGTCAACCTTAGACAGGTCTGCGCCTGCATCATCTCGCCGAATGATTTCAATCTTGGCATTGGTTAGCCCAGGATCGGGCAACATAGGACTGATCAGCCAATATATGCCTCCGGCCAACATCACGGCCGGCAGCGCTATCCTCGCGGCGAGGGGCAGAGCATAACTCGTGCGAGGGACCAATCGGGGAAATACGAACAATCCCCAAAGCGCTCCGCATCCTGCCGCGGTGTATACGCCCAGCGGAGATATTGCAATCATCCATCCCCCGGCCGCCATTATCAATCCGCTTGTCAGAATCGCACTTGGTGCAGCCAGGACTCTAAGGACCCAACGAGGCAATGAACAGAATCCTAGAACCCCTCCGGCCGCCGCGAAGACCAAGCCGTAAATGGCCGTCACGTTTAGAAGGAGAAACGCGAAACCAAAAAAGAAGCGCAACTCCTCGACCGTCGGAAGATGAGGCATCTGCCAGCCTGGTCCTGGGCGATCGCTGTAGGGCAGGTAGCCCGCACTATTTGTGAGGACGAGCAGTAAAGTAGGTAGCAAGTCAGCGGCGATAATGTACGTCGCCACGGTCCAAAGACCGCGGGACCACCAAGAGTTCGGTAGCATCCTCCTCGCCATGAGGAGAGTTTACATTGGCCCTCCTAGCTCTTGCAGGTCTTCTCAGATTTCATTCGCTACGAAGATTTCAAATCCGTCTGCAATTTGTTGGCTCGCTCAGCTAGCTGTTACAGTGACAGTCGATAAATCATGAATTCCAAAATCCTGGTCAGCGGGGCCTCGGGCCCGATTGGGGCCGCTCTTCTTCCTTCCCTTAAGACAAGTGGATGGTCCGTAGTGCGGCTGGTGCGCGGGCCGGCCGCGGGTGACGGGCAGATCTCGTGGGACCCGGCTGTGCCGCTCGCGCCCGAGGCGGTCTCCGGATTTGACGCCGTGATTCATTTGGCGGGCGAAAGCATTTTCGGACGATGGACCGCGGCGAAGAAGAGGAAGATTCGCGACAGCCGCGTGGCTGGGACATTGAATCTGGCATCTGCGCTGGCGCGGGCGGAAGAAAAGCCGCAGGTTCTTGTTTGCGGGTCGGCGATTGGCTACTACGGGAATCGCGGTGATGAGACTTTATCCGAAGACCGCGCGCCAGGCACGGGATTTCTTGCGGACGTTTGCCAGGAATGGGAAGAAGCGACCATGCCCGCGGTACAGGCCGATATTCGCACAGCCCACCTGCGCACAGGAATCGTGCTTAGCCCCAAGGGCGGCGCGCTCGGAGCCATGCTGTTGCCGTTCAAGCTGGGCCTGGGCGGCCGAACCGGAGATGGCCAGCAGTGGATGAGTTGGATCGATGTGCGGGACATGGTAGGAGGGATCCATCACATTTTGAAGAATGACTTGATGCAGGGTCCGGTGAACATGGTCGCCCCCAAGCCCGTTCGGAATGCGGAGTTCGCCTCAGCGCTGGCCAGCGTGCTGTCGCGCCCGGCGATTTTTCCGATGCCGGCTTTCGCGGTGAAGACCTTATTCGGAGAGATGGGAGAAGAACTGCTGCTCAGCAGTCAGAAGGTGGAACCGGGGAAGCTGATCTCGAGCGGGTATCCGTTTCGGTATCGGGAGTTGCGGGCGTCGCTACAGGCACTTCTAGGCCGCTGATTTATGCTACAGCGACTACTCGACGGCCCCGCTCTCACGAACCGGGAGGGCGCAGAACGTTCCTTCGCTGAAGTTTTCTGCTTCGATTCCGAAGGCGTGATCGAAGCGAGCGCGATAGTTCTCCCAGGCGATCGAAGCCGTGAGCTCCACCAACTGGGCCTCGTTGAAATGTTCGCGCATGCGCGCAAACAGAGCGTCGGAAACTTCCACGGGAGTCATGGTCATGCGATCGGCATATTCCAGGGCCAGGCGTTCCACGGCGGAGAAATGCCGGCTCGAGTGGTAGTCGTGCAAGTTCGCGATTTGCTCGCGAGCAATTCCCGTCTCCCTGCCCACGGCAGAGCCAATGTCAATTCAAAACGGACACCCCACCAGCGTTGCCACGCGAAGCTGAACCAGGCCTTTGAGTTTCGCATCCACCAGCTTGCTACTCGAGAGGGACTGCTCCATCTGGCCGTATCCCCAAAGGATTTTGGCATGGTGAGCGGTCACCTGCACGGGCATCACAACGCGGCCCAACTTCTTCTTTGTGAGTGAGTAAACCGTCCGCCGGAACAGCCTGCTGAACAGTCCACCTTGGTTGAGAGGAGCGCCAGAGATTCGCGCCATGGGAGCCTCCTAGCGATTGGATTCAGTTGGAGTCGGGCCGGCCCATTTCTTCCTGCAGTTTTTGCAGAAGCTGGGCGCGCTGCTCCGTACTCAATTCACGCTGCAATTCTTCCAACGCCAAAGCCACAATGTGGTAGTGGTGCGCTCCGGCGTATTTGGGATCCCGGGTGATGTTGAGCCAGAGCTTGTGCATGAGTTCAACGTCCTGTGGGCGCAGACGCGGAGTGTGCGGGCCAATGGTGTACTCTCGAACGGCACCGTCGGGCGCGCAGACCTCCAGGCACAGGCGCGGACGGGGTTCAGGCAACCGCTCCCAGGCATCCCCGGTGAGCTTGGCCTGTTCGTCGGCGGTGAGTTTGTTCGAGAGGCCGCAGATCACGCGAGAGGAACCGAGCCGCTGCGCAGTCACCATGATGGCTTCGAACACGTCGGTCGCGGGGACCACGAGCAGAGAAATCGGCTTACCCTCTTTTTCGGCAACAGCCACGGCGGCAGTGAAAAGTTCCTGCTCGTAGTGGTCGAAGACCTGGCTGGCTTCCATCACCGAGCTGCCGCTGAAGCTGTGCTCGCGATGGTACAGTCGCGCGCTCATCACCACCACATCCTGTTTGTTCGTGTCGGTGTGGGCCAGCACCTGGCGCAGGTAGTAGAGGTTGCGGGGATCGCGTACGGCAACCAGAATGTTTCCCTCGCGAACTCCCATGGCGCCGCTGCCGAGTTCCTGGTTGCCGTAGACGCGGAATTGATCGAGCTGCTCGGGTTTGCCGTGGCGCTCCCTGGTGACATGGTGCTCGGAGATCGTGAATATCGTAAAGAACACGGCGCTGAAAATCACTCCGGCAATGGTGGCCTCGTACTTGGTAAACAGGTTCACCACAGCGGTGATCAGCAGGACAGCAGAAATAAGAATCAATCCCACAGGAACTTCAGTCTTGCCGAGGTGCAGGTTGCCCGGTACCTTCCACGCCCTGTTCCCCGGCTCGGTAAATCGCAGCACGAGCACGGCGATGGACTTCATGGCGAAGCTCCAGATCACGCCGAACGCATAGAGCGCGGCCAGCATGTAGACGTTGCCGCGGCTGAGAATGATGGTCAGCAACTGCAAACCCACGATCAGATTGATGATGCGGTAACTGGTGCCGAAGCGGTCGTGCGGCTTCTGGAACCAACTGGTGAGCACGCCGTCTTCGGCCACGCGATTCAGAACGCCGTTGGCGCCCACGATGGAAGTATTCTGCGCACCCGCCAGGATGAGCACGCCCACCAGCACGACGAACCCGTGAAAAAGCAACTTCAGGCTTGTGGGCCCGACCAGATACATGGCGATGCCGCCAATGAGGTTGGCGAAGTAGTCCGGGCGAACCTTGTCGGGAATGATCATCACGGCGAAGAACGAGACCAGTGAGGTAAACAGCAGGCTGTAGATAAAAATCACCAGCCCGGTCTTCTCCAGATTCTTCAGCTTGGGATGTTCGATCTCGCGATTCACTTGCGCCAAAGTCTCCTCGCCGCTCATGGCCAGCACGGAGTGCCCGAAGCCAACAAAAACAATGATCGAGGTGAGAATGGCAAGAGGAAGATGCTTGAACCAGGTAGTGTTGAGCCAGCCGAGCGATTCCTTGTTCAGCGGAATTACACCCGCGTGCAGCGGGTTCGGCGGCAACTGGATGGGCGCGCGCAAAACCGTGATGGCGCACCAGATGATCAGAATCACCACCATCACGGTGGTGATTGCCATGATCTGCAAGGCCTTCTGGCTGGACTCGTGCATGCCCTGGGTATTCTTCCACCAGAAGTAGGCCACCACGATTACGGCCAATACGGCGGCGAAGTAATCGTCGGAAAACGTCAGATCACGATGCAGAAACTGCCGTCCAAGATCTTTGATGAAGCCCGCCAAGTATTGGCCGGCGGAGACGGCGCTGATCGGTCCGGTGAGCACGTAATCGAAGAGCAGGGCCGAAACGGAAAACTTGGCCAGCGTACCCCCCATGGCTTCCTTGACCACGCGGTAGACGCCGCCGCGAACGAACATGCTGCTCGATTCGATGTAGAGCGCCCGTACCGCGTAACTGAACAGCATGACCGCCAGAATGAACCAGGGAGCGCTCTTGCCGATGACCTTTTCGGCGTCGCCTCCGGCGTAGTAGGCGGAGGATGCCAGGTCCGATAGGACGATCGCGGCAGCTCGCCAGAAGGAGATGAAGGTCAACATCACCGTGGTGGCGACGAAGACCTTCACTGCCGGTTTGGAACCTGCGGATGTAGCCATGCTTCTATGAGTGCGCGGACTGCCTATCAGGATAAACCTTATGAAGATAGCATAGGCTAGGCTGGACGCGAGCGCCCGGCTCGCATGGGCTGGAGCGGCTCCGGTCAAGCGGAGCGGACTGCACAGTTCCAACCGGGTGAGGTAACTTTGATTGTGTAAAAGCAAAGCGGGTGTAAGTTGGCTTTTTGCCTGGCGAGCGAGAAGCCGATCCTGGAAGGAGACTTGCACCCGATGGCGAAGACAATCCCAATCAGCGAGCATTACCAACATTTTTTGGCGGAGCTGAAGGAAAGTTTCTGGGGCCATGTGTATGGCGAGACCCGACTGGCCTGGAAGCGGGTGTTGGAAGCGGATTCGCGGCGGCGCAGCCGACGGCAGCCCTACTGCAACGGCTGTTCAGTCGGGGGCGCTCTGACCTCGTAGGGCCCGGACGTATTCCGGGAGAGATACTTGCAAGTCATCAGAACGGCCGACGATGGCAACATTCAGCCGATGCTACCAGTTCGCACGGTCATGACGGCTGATGTCGGTGACAGAGTCTGCCAGTTTCAAGAGAACTGAACCATAGCTTCAGCTACATTAAAGTGGGACCATCACCTATATCCCGCAGCCGTCGCTAAGGAGAGCTGCATGCGAGGTCTGAAAGACAAGCGAGTGCTCATCACCGGAGGCGCAAGCGGGATCGGCGCAGCCACCGCCGCGCGCTTTCTGGAAGAAGGCTCACAAGTCTGCATCCTCGACCGCGACGCTGCCGCGTGCGAAGCTATTCGCCACCAACTGCCGGGAGTCTCCGAAGCCATCATCGCCGACGTCACCGACCTTATGCAGGTGGAAGCTGCATTCGCCGACGCAGTCCGCGTGATGGACGGAGTCGATGTCCTCATCAACAATGCCGGCATCAGCATCCGCCACAATTTCCTCGACATCACTCCCGAAGAATGGGACAAGGTAATCGCCGTGAACCTCACCGGAGTCTTCTACGTGGCGCAAACTGCCGCGCGTCATATGATGGAGCGTTTTTCGGCCGAACGCGGCAGCGGAGTGATTCTGCAAACCGCCTCCACCAACGGCATCATGGGCTATCCGTTCTATGCGGACTACAACGCTACCAAAGCCGGAGTGATTGAACTGACGCGCTCCATGGCGCTCGAACTCGCGCCCAAAATCCGCGTCTGCGCCGTCGCTCCGGGATACGTGCTCACCCCCATGCAGCGTGCCGAATACACAGACGCAATGCTGGACGAAGTGAACCGCAAGATTCCCCTCCGCCGCCACGCCAAGCCGGAAGAGATAGCGGCCCTGTTCGCATATCTGGCGTCGGATGACGCGGCGTATGCGACAGGACATGTGTTCACGATGGATGGAGGCGAAACCGCAGGCGGCCTCGCCAGCCGCTAAAAGTGACGGGGGTTAGTGTGGGGACGGCCGCCTCGGGAGCCTGCCCTGAGCGAAGCCGAAGGGTCAGCCGAGCGCAGCGAGACCGCGGGCAGCGCCCGATCGCTGCGATAAGAGCTCTCTATCCTCGGACGAATCTTGCCGCCAGCCGCGCCAGGCGCACCACACGATAAAGAGGAAACAGAAGCCTGGGCAGACGAATGGCGTCCCACTCGCCAGGACCAGGAGTGAAAGTCAACCGCGTTAAAAACCGCAAGCGGTCTGCCTTGCGCTCGCGCAGCCTCATCATGAGATGGAAATACGATACCTGCTCAACGTCGTACGAAATTCCTCGAACCAGGTTGATGGCGATCTCGTCCGCGAATCTCCGCGCAGCTCCGTCCGCAAGAATCGCATTTTCAATCGGCGCGGGAATGGGCATTGCCAGGAGCCGGTTCGCCAATCGCAGCGTGGTGTGCAGAATCCGCTCAATGCCAAGTTCTCGTGTACGAAGCCGTAACGAATCCCAATTCAAGGTCTCCTGCTTTAGAATCTGCGCGATGTCGCACAGCCAGATCAGCCGTCCCCACACATGTTTCGCGGCATGCACTGAGAGCACTAGCAACAAATCTTCGGGCGAAGGCGTTTTCACGCGGCGGCCCGCAACCGTGGCGCTCACCGCGCGCTCAAACAGTCCATCCATGTCGAAATCGACCGCGTAAAAACGCGGTTGCAGCGCCCACTGCAATTCCAGCAGGCCCCGTCCGGCAGGACTGTCAAAAGTCCACTCGTATCCTGCAGCGATGTAATCTTCCTCGGCATCTTGCCGAACAGGTACGTGTTGCGTGTACCCCAAATCTCGAACCGCACTCTTGATGCGCGCCACGTCTCGCTTGCGAACGAACAAGTCCATATCGCCCGAGCGGCGCAGCGCCATGTCGCCGTAATAAGCCTCCGACAGGACCGCGCCCTTGTAAGGAATTACTTCGATACCAAGTGCATCCAGGCAGTCCAGAATGCGAATCAGCTCACGCGCAAGAAAGAGCGACTTGTGAATGTTCGTTTCATAACCCTGGCGAAGCGCTGCCAGCGTGGCCGAAGGAACGACGTCTCCTAGTCGCGAAAGATTCCGATACATCAGCGATGACGTACCGTGCTCATCCCCGAGGCGAAGTACAGCCTCCCAATCGATCGGGGCATTACCCAGCAGCAGAGGCCGGACGCAGCTGAGACCGCTTTCGGTCGCATCAGTGACGCTGGTCGCCCGCAGCAGATCCCAAGCGGACGTAGAAGAAGCAGCTCGCGCTGGATGCGCCACAGGCGAGGCGGTTTCACTGATCTGATTCACTGAAGTCGATTGCCATCTTAACAGGGAAGCCAGCGCCTCTGGCTGGAGTTGAAAAGGTCTGACCTCGGTGCACTCGAAGGTTACTTCTGTCATCTTCCCTCGCTTTTTGTTAGGCCAGCCCCCGGCGCGGTTCTGTCACACTAGTAAGTCGGAGACTGGGCAAGTCTCCGCAGGATCTGCGAAATGGAAATACTTACGCCCAAGGCGACTCGACGCAGCACGCGATTGCGCGTGGAGATTCCCGTTACTGTGACCAGCATGGACCGCAGGCATCCCTTTGCCGCAACCTGTATTGCCCTGGTGGTGAGTCCTCAGGGCTGCGGATTCCGCGCCTCGCAAGCCTTGCCCCTTGAAACCCCGGTCCTGCTGGGCGGTCTACCCGGCGGCGGAAGCGCTTCGGCTCGCGTAGCCAATTGCCTGCCCCTGGGCAGCGACGGTAAATACTTCCTTATCGGAGTGTCGCTCTACAACCCCGGAAACGTGTGGGGAATCGTCGACCCGCCGGCGGATTGGAATTGCCCCCCAAGTGCCAATTCTGCCACTGGTGATGCAGCCGCTCCTCACACCAAGAATGTCTGGCCCTACAACCTATTCTCCGGGCAGGGCGAAGCACATCCCGGCCGTAAGTAGTGGTCAGCGGTCAGTAATCAGTGATCAGTGGTCAGTGGTCATCAGAGCCGGACTCACAGCCAAAGCTAGATTTCTTCGTGGTGAACTCACACTGACCACTGGCCACTGAATCTCTGTTCTTTCGTAACCTCGTGTTACGGGTCGCGGGGAGCCATACTTTACCTACGATGTCGCACACGCCAGCGCCGCTCCCTGTGGGTCAATCTTCACACGCACTGACCGGCGGCCAGGATCGTCCGTTTCGCGTAAAATTCCGCGGATCTATCCTGACGCTTGTGCGGCTGCCCAACCGGCGCGAGGTCCGCGGCAAACTGCATCAGCTCTCCACTACTGGCGGCCTGTTGAACGTGGAGAAGCCCCTCGACGAAAAGCTCAAAGTCGAGTTGATCTTCCACCTGGGCCAGACCACTATCCGCGAGAACGCAGAAATGATGTTCCCCATGTGGGCGACCCAGGGCTGGCTCCAGCCCTTCCGCTTCGTCGAACTGCCTGAGGCCAGCAAGAATGCCCTGGAAGCCAATCTGCTCGCCTTCGTTCAGTCCACGCAGCCGCCGTCCTTTTAAGTTATCGCGAATCCTCCCCACGAGTGCGAGCCCAGCCCTCCGTGGCCCCCCAACGCCTCCAGAAGAATCCGTGTAACGCCGCGCCCAGCAAGGGCTATAATCGGGCCCGCTCTGCTTAAGAACATGTTCTGAGAACATGTTCTGAGAATATGTTCTGAGAATAAGCTCTGTCCCAGGGGGTCTTCCAATGTCAAAAGCGCGCCCGCTGTCAGTAGTCGCTGTTTTCAGCGCCATGGTTTTCGCCGTGACGCCGCTCCAAGCCGCGGCGCCGTCGGCGAGCTTGGTGCAACTCGCCGAGCTAACTCCGTCGGTGCGTTCGACCAACGATTGGTTCGGCATCTCCATCGCGATCAGCGGCAACACCGTGGTCGTTGGAGATTTCGATGCCAACATCGAGACCTATGGCGCCGTCTACGTTTACGTGAAGCCCGCCAGCGGCTGGGCCAACATGACGCAGGTAGCCAAGCTGACCTCCTCAGACAATGGTGAAGGATTCGGCACATCCGTCGCCATCAGCGGCAACACCATCGTGGTCGGCGCGGCGAACGCTTCGAACTTCGATACTTCAGTTCCCGGACACTCGGGTTTGCGACGCTACGTCCGATGAACGGCACGGCGGCGATGACGACCGCCGATGCGGACGGGATCGAGATTGCGGGACTGCTCTTCGATGCGGGGCCCAGCGAGTCTCCGGTGCTGTTGGAGGTGGGGCCGGAGGGAAGTCGGGCGCGCCATGGGAAGGACCCGATCACGCTGCACGATGTTTTCTTTCGCGTGGGCGGCGCGGGAGTGGGCCGGGCCAAGGTGAATTTGAGGATCAACAGCAATGACACACTGGTGGACCATACGTGGATCTGGAGAGCGGACCACGGCGCCGGAGTGGGCTGGGCGCTGAATACCAGCGAGAACGGGCTCGTGGTGAATGGAAACGAGGTCACGATCTATGGCCTGTTTGTGGAGCATCACCAGCAATTTCAGGTTCTGTGGAAGGGCAATGGCGGAAGGACGTATTTTTATCAGTCCGAGATTCCTTACGATCCTCCGAACCAGGCAGGGTATACGAGCGCGCCGGGGGTGAACGGCTGGGCCTCGTACAAAGTGGCGGATGGAGTTACCAGCCATGAAGCGTGGGGGCTGGGCGTGTACAGCGTCTTCCAGTATCCGAATGTGGTGCTGACGAGGGCAGTCGAGACGCCGAAGAGTCCGGAGGTACGCTTCCACGACATGATCACCGTGGCATTGGGCGATCACGGCGCAATCAGCCATGTGATCGACGACGCGGGCGAGGCGACCTCGATTCATCCTCGCGTGACGCCGAAGGTGACAAACTTCCCGTAAGCGGCTGCGCCGAATCCAGGCAAGGTGACTGCCTCCGACGGCGCCGCGTTCGACATGAGGGCCAACTTATAGAACTGTCGCAAGTTGCTTAAGCACAAGATCGCCGTAATCCGAATCCTTGATAGAGAATTGGCCTTTCCTCATAGTCCGGTTGAAATTGAGAAACACTTGGCCCTCTTGGTCTCCCTCTCCAATAAAAATCTTTATCGCGGTCCAGTCGCCGGGCGGGTTTTGGTTGAAGCCGCCGCCGCTGGGGGCTTGTGAGAGATCGTCTCCGAGATTTACGAAGGTGAACGGAAGTGTTCTTGTTCGGTGAACCTTGACCGGAATTGCTTTAGCCTCGAGGGCCTTTTTGAGATCGGACAGGAGAACACTGGCATCTGACCCGGGTTCGGCTACAAATCGACCCTTGCCACTTTTCATTGGAAAATCCTTGGAGTCATCCAGATTTCGCATAGGACCAAACTCAATCGTAAACTTCGCCAATCTCCCTTGCGACGCGTAGGTCGCCCGAAATCGGAGAGTTCCATCTTCACTCTTGATGGACTCAGTCTCGAAGCCAACCGATCCAGAATCAGAGACGTATACCTCCCTTGTGCGGCCTTGAGCGTTCTTGGCAGGGCGGGTGCACCCCGAAGTAATCAGGAGAAAAATTACAAGAAAACGAGAGCGTCTTCCAATCATCACCCCAACATTACAGCACGTTTTGTCGCTACATCAATCTCGTGTGATGAGACCGAATTCGCACAACAGACGGAGGACCGGAAGATCTCATAATCAGCCGCACCAAATCGGCGGCATGGGCGTTGTCCTCGATATACCACTTGGCCACAAGGACACCGCCTTCGTCCGCAGCCACTTCGATGGCATGGAAGTCCGCATCAACGACGCTCCCCGCGCCAACGAGATCGTTGTCGCAGTCGCGGTCACTGACAGCGGCCGCCCGCTTGCGCGCGTGGGAGGGTTGACGAAGGATCAGATCAAGGGGGAGGATGGGCTAAGGTAAGTACTTCAAATCGATTTGCCGCGGCCTCAGCCGCTGGGGTAATCCATGACTCGGTGTCGATCTCTCGTCCTACTCCTTACGCTTCAAAGCTTCGTCCCCTTTTCCCTTTGGCCTCAAACGGCGAAGGAAAAAGTCGATCTCATCGTCACCGGCGGTACCGTCGTGACCATGGATGGACCTCGAGCCATCCACGGCGACGGGGCGGTTGTCGTGAGAGGTGACACGATTGTCGCTGTCGGTCAACGCGTCGAACTGGAAACCAAATATGCCGCCGCGCAGACCATCGACGCCAAAGGCACGCTAGTCCTCCCCGGATTCATAAATGGCCACACCCATGTGCCCATGACACTGTTTCGCGGTATTCACGATGACGTGACGCTGAACGATTGGCTCTATAAATACATTTTTCCCGCCGAGGCCAGGAACGTGAACGAAGAGTTTGTCCGGTGGGGCACGCGTCTGGCGGCGGCTGAGCAGATTCGCGGGGGCGTTACCACTTTCGCGGACATGTATTACTTCGAAGACGCCGTAGCCGAAGAAACCAAAGCCGCCGGAATGCGTGGCGTGCTGGGCGAAACGTTCATCGATTTTCCCGCGCCCGACAACAAGACCGAAGCCGAGGCGCTATCCTATACCGAGAAGTTCCTGAAGAGATGGCAGGGCGACGCCTTGATTCACGCCGCGGCCGCTCCGCATTCGATTTACACGTGTTCGCAGAAGACCCTCGAAGATGCCGCGGCGCTTGCCAGAAAATATCACGCGCCCATTCTCATTCACACTTCGGAGATGAAGAAAGAGTGGGACGACAGCCAGAGGCAAAATGGAATGTCACCGGTGCAGTATCTAGACAAGATCCGTGTGCTTGGCCCCGACGTCGTGTCCGCGCACTGTATTTTTGTCGACGAGGCCGACCGCAAGACTCTAGCCCAGCGTCACGTGGGCTGCATCCACAACCCATCGAGCAACATGATGATCGCCAGCGGTGTTTCTCCCGTGCCCGAACTGCGCGCCGAGGGCGTGGCCGTCGGGCTCGGAACCGATGGACCGGCAGGCAGCAACAACGATCTGAACCTGATGGAGGAGATGGACCTGGCAGCGAAGCTGGCAAAGATTACAAAGATGAATCCACTGGCGCTGAACGCAAAGGCGGTCGTAGAAATGGCGACCATCGACGGCGCGAAAGCGTTGCATATGGAGAAAGAAATTGGCTCACTGGAAACCGGAAAGAAAGCGGATATCATCCTGATCAGTCTGAATGAACCGAACGCCGTCCCGATGTACGACGTCTACGCGCAACTGGCGTACGCCTTGAAA
Organism: Candidatus Acidiferrum sp.; assembly: GCA_035568115.1. Lineage (GTDB taxonomy): Bacteria > Acidobacteriota > Terriglobia > Terriglobales > Acidobacteriaceae > Sulfotelmatobacter. Next base: position 86,531 of record DATMOP010000027.1, on the reverse strand, counting down.
GGCAGCGATGTACGGACGGTCGTCATCGGCGGGCGAGTAGTGATGCGCGACCGGACACTGCTGACCGTGAACGAAGGAGAAGTTATCGCGAAGGCACGCGAGTACCAAAAGACGATCGCGGCATCGCTGGGCCTGCCGTAAGGGAAAGGGAGCTGGCCCACGCTTGTGCCACCACAAACGCTTTCATCCGGTGGGGAAAGATTTCATAATCAGGCGCGCACCAAAAGAGATAACCTCGTTCTGGTGCTGGATCGGCCTATCATTCCCTAAGAACAATCAGTAGGAGTTCCCCACATGGCTGCGAATCAAGTAGTGCTTTACTTCGACAGGCAGGAGGATGCCGTACTTTTCACCCTGGCTGCCAGTTCTGTTATGTCAGCCGATATCTCACATGAAGGACCGGTCCACAACAGCAGCGCAGCGGTCAAAGTTGCGAGGGAGATTAGCAAAGCCAGTCGCATCACGACCGAGGGTGTTCTGAACATAACGTGAAGGGCGGCACAACCAGATGATTCGAAAAGTTGCTCTGCGAATAGGAGTCCCGGCGCTGCTCGCATTCATGGCATGGAATGCGTACCTTGCCGTCACCCATTTGAACCGGATGCAGAAAATTGCGGCGCTCACCCTGGAAAGCTCCGCGATCCAGGCGGACCTCTCCGGCGTCTTGAAAGACCTGACCGACATGGAAACAGGTCAGCGCGGGTACCTGCTGACCGCCGACCCTGCGTACTTGCAGCCCTACAATGACGCGCAGGGCAGGATCGCAACAGATTTTTCCGGCCTTCGTGCAGCGCTCGCCAATCGGGCGAAGAGCGAACAATCACTGGAGCCGCAGTTGGAGTCCTTGGCTAAATCAAAGCAGGCTGAGATGGAGCACTCTATCAGTCTGCGCCAACAGGGGTACCGCCATCGCGCATTCAAGCTCGTCGATACAAACGAAGGCAAGGACTACATGGATGAGATCCGCCGCATCGTGTCTTCGTTATCCTCCGCGGAGCGCAGCAATTTCGCGACATTCGACAGCGAGAGCAGTGCCGCACTGAAAAGCGCACTGTCGGGAACCATTCTTTCGAATTCTGGCCTGCTGGTGCTGGCAGCATGTCTGTTCGCTCTGGTCCGCCGCCATGGGCGGCTGCTTGCACAAGAAGCCGCCCAGAGCAGACAGGAGCTGGCCGTGCGAAATTTGCAACTGGAAAAACTGACATCAGCTCTTTCCGGCCAGGCACGCTCCAACATCACTGCCATCAATACGAACTCCCGGTTGCTGCTGGAGAATTACGGAGGGTTTCTTCCGCGGCAGGGACACGAATATGCTGAGCAGATGACAGAAGCAGCGGCCCAAATGGAGCTGCTCCGGCAAGATTTAGTAGGCGGTCCAGACTCCGTGAGGGATGAGCGGGCAGCTTAGCAACCTTGCACGATTCCCCCGGCGACGATTTCCTCTTCTTGCCGACCTGCTGTTTCACGACCTCCGGCACCGCCGTCGCCAGGGGTATTCCGGCTACAGTTGCGCTCACCACGCCGTCAATGATCACAACAGACCGATGTTGCGAATGAGAAGCCGGGTCGCGAGAACACCTTTTTTGTCGAGCGTTTGACGAAGTCCCCGCACTTCGCAAACAATGTTACAAGTTCTCAACGACGGCGATCCCGCGGACCCGGCAATGGCATCTCGCAATCTTATTTTCTGGGAAGTAGACACCCAGGCGGACTTCATGCTGCCCGGCGGCAAGCTCTACGTTCCCGGCGCTGAACGCTTGCTCCCCAACATTCGCCACCTTACGGACGCCGCTCGCCAGGGACGCGTTTTCCTCGTCTCCCATGGCTGCTACCACACCAAGGACGATCCCGAGTTCAAGTCATTCCCGCCGCACTGCATCAAAGGTACCGCTGGCTCTGCCTATGTTCCCGAGGCGCTAGCGGACAAAGTTGTTACCGTCCCGAACGAGCCCGCGGCAATGCTCCCGGGTGACCTTGCGCAATATCAGCAGATTCATCTCGAAAAACAGACGCTGGATATTTTCGAGAGCCGCCACGCCGACGCACTCGTAAGGCGATTGCCCGAGGATGCCGAATTCGTTGTCTTTGGCGTGGTGACGGAATACTGCGTTCGCTTCGCGGCGAAGGGACTGTTGGAGCGTGGTCGCCGCGTCTCCGTCGTTCAGGATGCGATCGAAACTCTAAAGACTGAAGACGGACAACGCACCGTGGCCGAACTGCAAACTCTCGGCGCAAGATTCGTCACCACAAACCAGGCACTCGCACTGCTCAGTTCCGAGTAAGCAACGCCTCCACCGTTACGGAAACCGTACATCCAAGCTGTAAATCTCCTGCGTGCTTCTGTCCCGCATCAGCAGTGGTGAATCATCCGGCGCCAGCCCCACCCAAAACTCCCACGGATCGAATCCGCGCGGAACTTCCTTCAAGCTGAGCAATCGCTCCACTCGGCCCTCAGGCACACTCACGCGCACCATATCATCGGTGCTGTCCGAATAATCCTCTGCATACAGATACTTTCCATCGTGCGACCAGTTCTCGAAACCAAATCGAGCCGCCGCCAGCTGCCTCCAGCTTTTCTTCCCTGTGTCGTAGAGCATCAACCTGGTCGAGTCCGCCGACAGAGCCGCGATGTAGCGCCCATCCTGCGAGGCGCGTGGACTGAACAAGTTCTCCGATCCCGGCACATCCCAGATTTGCGAACTCTTCAAATCGGCTATATGAATATTCGGCTCCGCCGTGCTCCCATACTCCAGCCATAGCATTCCCGCGAACACAATGGCATCGCCTTTCGCCGTCCACGAAGGATCACCCTGATTATGATCGGCCCAGCCACGGTCTCCTGCTGTCACCTCGCGCGGCGTCCCTCCCTGGGAGGGGATCACAAAAATCTTCCACGGTTTCCCCGGCTGCGATGCCATAAATACGATCTGGGTTCCATCGGGCGACCAACGCGGAGAATGCGCTTGAATCGGCGCATAGGTCAGTTGCGTCCGCAAACTTCCATCCGGTTTGCTTCGCCACAAAGTGAGTTCCGGATGCGCTACGTAAGTCATCCACTCCCCGTTGTGCTGAAAGTCAGCCTCGCCCGCTGACAGTCCCGGAAGATATAGCGCGAACTGCTGCGACTTCCCATTCAGTCCAATTAAATCGAAGCGGCGCTGCTGGCCGATCACGAACACCTTTTTCCCATCCGGGCTGGGCGTCGGATTGCTGAACCTCAGCGGACCTACTGTGAGCTGCGTAGGTTCAGCGCCCGCCTTGCGGAATAGGGACATAGCCTCGCGCATCGCCCAGATGTTCTGGGTGTGGTCGCGAGTCGATTCAAACAGGTAGTAATCCCCACGCGCGGTCCAGGCTCCGTCATACTCTTGCGCGGGCTTGTTCCAGTCCGGCAAGACTGGATGCAGACCCTTCCCGTCGGCTGAAACCTCCCACAACGAAGACGTGCGACGCTGGGTATCCTGAATGGTGAAGCGCAAGCGGCGGCCATCGGGAGAAAATCGCGGGGCAACAGGAACTCCAGCTACTGTAATGATCTGCCGCGAGTCGCTTCCGTCCTGGTTGCACGAAAACAAAGTTGACTTCGTGGCGTAGACCATACGGTGGCCATCGGGCGTCCACGTGGCGGCGTGCGCTAGGATGTTTTCCACGGGCCGCGGCGATCCTGCCGGAACCGGCAACACCCAAACCGGCCACTCTGTCTCCGAGCCCTCCGCCATGCCTCTCACCAGCAACTCGGAACGGCCCGGATAAAAATCGTAAATGTCGGCGCTCGCCAGGGAGATTGGTACAGGCGCGGTCTCTCCTCCCGACGCCGAAACCTGCATCAGGACCGAGTGCCCGTTCAGATGTTCGGAAAAGTACAGCCGCGTGCCATCGCTGACCAGCGATCGCTTCGAGGCTCCGTCGTTCGTGATCTGCAAAGACGAAATCACCGCCGGCGGTGCCTCCGGCGATCGCAGCAAGAATGTGATCGCAACCACTGCCGCAACGGTGACCAGGCCCGCTACGATCAAGCGCGCGATGCTGGTCTTTGCTTTCGCCGGAGTGTGAGCCGTAGTGAAAGCCGTTGCGAACAACGCGCGGATCCTCTCCTTCGAATCCGGTGCCGCCCTCACCGCCGATCCGCTGGTCGATACCTGGCCCGACTCTATTTCCCGCCGCAGGCGCTGAAAATCAACCCGCATTTCACCCGCACTCTGATAGCGCTGTCCCGGATCCTTTTCGAGCGCCTTCCGCACAATTCGTTCCAGCTCCGGAGGCGTCGCCGGATCGAATCGCAGCGGCCACTCCGGCACGCCGTGAATCAGCGAATCGAAAAACGCCGCCGTAGTCTGTCCCTTGAACGGCAGCGCCCCGGTCGCCATCTCATAGAGCACTACTCCAAACGAAAAAAGGTCGGTACGCGAATCCAGCGAACGCCCCAGCGCCTGCTCCGGCGACATATAAGGAATGGTTCCCAGTGCCGATCCCGGCCGAGTCAAATCGTCCGGCGAATGCGTCACGCCCCCGCCGAACGTGTCGCCGCTGACTTGCGCCTCATCGTCCACGGTGAGCTTCGCCAGTCCAAAATCCAGAATCTTGGCGCTCCCGCGCTTAGTGACAAAAATATTTGTCGGATTAATATCCCGATGAATGATGCCGTGAGTATGAGCGGCGTCGAGAGCGTCGGCCATCTCGATGGCGAGCGGCAACAACATTCCCATCTCCAGCGGACGCCCCGCAATGCGGTGCTTCAGAGGCAGCCCGTCGAGAAACTCCATCGCGATAAAGGCTTCGCCGTCCGCTTCGCCAATGTCGTAAATCGTGCAAATATTAGGATGATTGAGTGCGGATGCGGCCTGCGCCTCGACCTGAAACCGGGCCAGGGAATGGGGATTCCGGGCAACCTTCGGAGGCAGGAACTTGAGCGCGACAAACCGGTGCAGCCGCGTGTCTTCCGCCTTGTAGACGACGCCCATCCCCCCGCCCCCGAGCTTCTCCACGATGCGGTAATGCGAGATGGTCCGCCCAATCACGTAGCAGAATCCTACGTTGCGGAAACCGCCAAGTCAACGAACCCCGCGGCTTGACGGCATTAGTTGGCGCGCAGCCGCGGCGAATTCATCAACAAACCGTTCAACTGCGCTTTCATGTTGAGTGTCGTGGGATGGCCCTGGCCGAGTGACTTGGCCGCGATAGCATAGGCGCGGCCCAGCAGCAGTCGCGCGTCAATAAAATTACCGGTATTTTCCAGGAGCCTGGCTAGCATTCCCATGGCGCCCGCAGTCTCCGCGTGCTCCGGCCCCCACGCTTTTTCGTATACCTCAAGCGTTCTTCGGTAGAGCGGTTCGGCCTCGGCGTATCTGCCTTTTTTGTGCAGAAGCTGGGCGAGGGCGAAATAAGTTGAGCCAACAGCGGGGTGTTGAGGCCCCAGCGCGCCTTCATAAATCAGGAGGGCGCGCCGAAACAGCGGCTCAGTTTCGTCCGATGTCCCTTCTTGTTCAAGCGCGAACGCCAGGCTTGCCATAGTGAATGCCAGCCCTGGGTTGTTCGGCTTGAATGCTTTTTCCTTTATTCCTAGTGCTTGCCGCAGGAGCTGAACGGCTCCCTTGGGGTCGCCTTGGGCGGCACGCAACGACCCGAGCGCCTCCAACGTCGCCGCACAATCGACATGATCGGGCCCGAGTAACTTTTCCTGGATCGCGAGGGCACGCCATTCCAGGGGCTCGCCGCCAGCGAAGTCGCTCTTATCCCGTAGTAGCAAACCCAGGTTGTAGAGGGCGCCGACAACATAAGAGTCGCTTGGTTCACCTCCGCGTTCGCCAATGGCGAGTGCCCGGCGCATGCAGCCCTCGGCCTCCGCATAATTGCGCTGCTGCCAAAGTAGCCAACCTAGATTGCTCAGCACGATCGCTATTCCCGGATGATCGGGTCCCAATTCCTTCTCTTTGATTTCCAGCGCACGCCGCAACAATATCGCCGACTCCACAAAACCACTTTTCAATCGAAGCACGGTGGCGAGACTCTCGATGGCATCCGCCAGTGCAGCAGGGTCAGCTGGGGCTGAGGTTTCTTGCAGTGCCAGCGCTTGCCGCAGTAGTGGCTCAGCCGATGCATAGTCTCCTTTTTGGGTGAGAAGCTTGCCAAGCTGGCTGATCGTCCAGGTTACTTGGGGATCATTTTTTCCAAACGCCTTCTCTTGCGTTTCGATGGCGCGGCGATAGAGCGGCTCAGCCCCGGCATAATCCTGTTTCTGCCAGAGTGCATAGCCGAGGTTGGTGAGGCTAAGAGCGAGTTCCGGATCGTTCGGCTCCAGCACTCTCTCCCGCATCGACAAAGCACGCTGGTGCATCGCAGCCGCTTCCTCGAGTTGGCCTCCCTCTCCAACGGCCACAGCGAGGTTATTCAAGATTAGTGCCAGCGCCGCTTCGTTGCCGCCGCAGTGTTTCTCATGGATGTCCAGTGCACGGCGAAATGCAGTCACCGCCCCTTCGCGATCACCTTTCTCGCGCAGGAGCAGGCCCAGCATGTTATAGGCGGCTGGCGCCCTCCAATTGTCTTCTCCATAAGCCACGGCCTGAATCGCGAGAATCCGCCTCATCAGCGTTACGGTTGTATCAATGTCGCCTTTGGCTCGGGAGAGTTGAGCCAGCCAGTCGAGAGTCGAGATAACATCGGGAGAATTGGCACCAAGAGCGGCTATTTGAATGGCAAGTACTCGCTGCAGCAAAGGCTCGGCTGCTGCGCGGTCTCCCTGTTCGATCTTGAGCTTTGCCATCCTGCGCAAGTAAAAGAGCAGTCCGACTCCCTCTGGCCCTTCCTCTTTCTCGGTTATCTGTACTAGTCGCCACAACGTTCTCTCCGCCATGGCATAGTCACGGCGTGCTGCGAACTCCTCGACCTCCTGGCTAAGCCCTACAGGGTCCGTGGCAGGATTCACCGCATCGCCAAACAGCAGGCGTATTAGGTGAAAGATCAATACGACCAGCAGCCCTGGCATGGAAGGGCCCCTTCTTGTCGGCCCGCGCCGACGATAGTACTACCATCTACGCTCTGCCACCGAAAATCTTGTCTTCACAACGGTCGAGAGACTACGGAACCAGTGCGCATCGAAGCCCTTGGGTGCCGACTAACTTTCCTGCACCGTGAGAAGTTCGACCCCTATCTTCAGGCCTGAAATGCAACTATTCTATTGAGGTAAGCCGCCTTGATTTCCCGGAGAACCAATGTCCCGTTCCGTAACGCTCTTATCCATATGTCTCGCCCTCCTGTCGTTCCTGCCGGCACATTCCCAATGCGTCCTCCCCGCCCCGCCAAATCAGGCCACTATCGATTCTAGCTTCGACAGCTTTTTCAAGCAGAACGGCCCCGGCTGGACCGGCGGTGATGGCAGCTACTCTCTTCTCCTGCCCGACGGCACCAATCTTTGGATGTGGTCCGATTCTTACATCGGCACCGTCGACCCAACCACCCGCCTGCGCAAGAGCTACATCTTCACCGCACACAACTCGCTCACTATCCAGAACCAAACCACGAATACCTTGACCACAGTGGGTTACCCACCGCAGACGACTTCCCACTTTGCCCCCACCAACAAGAAAGACTGGTTCTGGATCGGAGACGGCGTGGTAGTTCAAACCTCTCCAGGCGTTTACAAAATAAAAATCATGCTCCTCGAATGGACCGGCTTCTTCAAACTCGTGGGCAATTCCGTGGCAACCCTCTCCTGGCCCAGCCTGTCCATCGACTCCATCACTCCAATTGCTCTGCCCGACACCTCCATCGAGTGGGGCGAGCGCATCATGCAATCAGGCCCTTATTTTTACATCTACGGATTGAAAGATCCCGGCAACGACAACAAGACTCCCTACCTCGCCCGCACCCAGTCCGTGAACTATCTGACCAATCCCGCGAAATGGCAGTACTGGAACGCGACCAAAAACAAATGGCTCTCGGGACAAACCAATGCCACCGCACTCACCGGCGTGACGGCAATCACGCCGGAATATTCCGTCGACCAGATGACCTCCAGCACCGGCACCTTTTACTTGATGACTGGCATGGACCCGCAAAACCCTCCGTACCCGCTGTGGAATGCAGTCACGACTTGGTATTCCTGCTCCCCGCAGGGCCCGTGGTCCAACAAGACCACGGTTTACACGACTCCAGAAGCAGGCGCCAACGGATGCAAAACAGGGACTCTTGTAACCTATAACCCGAAAGCCCACCCTGAATTCACCGACTCGACCGGAATCCTGCTCACATACAACGTGAACGCCAACACCTCGAGCGACCTGGTCTGCGCCAATGACTACATGCCCCGCTTCCTACGTCTGACGATCCCAGGAGTGACGCCGACGGCGCCTCGGTAGACTATGTCTTCACCAGCCCAAGTTTACTCGGCGGCTGGGACGGACAGTCATGTAACCGACTCAATGATGCTGGAGCGCAGCTCGATAGATGGCGCACCGGCCTTGCTTTGCCGCTCAGTTAATCGGTGGCAGGCCAATTGTGGAGAGCAGTTGCTTGAATGCGGGATCCCGTGAAGAGCGGGTGGCCCTGGTCGCAGTTTAGACCGCAGGATTGATTGGCCGCTCTCGCATCCCGCACCGGGCGGGATGTTCGCATAGAAGAATCGTGGGCGCAGTTCGGGGCTGAATCGATGGTGGCGGAACGATCTTCCGCCGAGGGGTGATTCAGCGTGAGATTTCCAGAGTCTTGGTCCTCAACCTCTCTGGCAAGATAAAACAGTGCCAAAACACCGGCGGGGAAAGTTTGTCCTTGACAGCGCCTTCGCTCTTATCGATGGGCCACCCGCTGTCTGCCAATTTACGCAGCACAGGATCAAAGTCATTTTCTCTTTGCCGCTGCTGCAGCAGCGGCGGCGCGGGAGGCTCGCTCCTGCATCGAGAGCGACACTACCTGCAACATGTCGTCCTGGGGCGCGGGTTTGCCGGTCCAGATTTCGAACTGGCGGGCGGCCTGATGGACGAACATTTCAATGCCGGGGATGATCTGTGCGCCGCGCTGTTTGGCCAGTTTCAGCAGTTGCGTTTCGGCAGGATCGTAAATCATGTCGAAAACATAGCGCGCGTTGATTTCTTTTTCCTGCAAGGGAGTCTCGCGGCTGTTGCCCATCCCGACGGGTGTGGCGTTGATGATCACGTCGAAGGCGTACTTTTTCAGGTCGGCGCGTTTGATCGCACGCGCGTGGGCGCGCCGGGCAAGCTTCTGCGCCGGGGCGAGGCTGCGGTTCAGAATGTAGACTTCCGCCCCGCGTTCCCTGAGACCGAAAACCGCAGCACGGGCTGCGCCTCCGGCGCCGAGCACAAGAATCTTCGCATCTTGCAGCGTGGTCAGGCGGCGTTCAAGAGGCCGGACCACTCCGGAAGTGTCGGTGTTGAAGCCGTAGAGTTTGCCGTCCTGGGCCCGGACCACGGTGTTGCAGGCCCCGATCTTCGTGGTGTGGGAGTCCGTGTTGTCCAGATGAGGAAGGATGGCTTCCTTGTACGGCATGGTGATGCTGAGGCCGTGGATGGGAATCTGGCGTACGCAGTTCAGCAAGTCCTTGAGAGTCTTGGCATGCAGCGCGAGGTAAACAGCGTTGACGTTCTCGCGGCGGAAGGCAGCATTCATGATAGCGGGTGAAAGCGAGTGGGCGACTGGGTCTCCGGCAACACCGTAAACGCGGGTGGCGGCATCGACTGTGTCGATGCGGTAGACGCTGCGCAGTTCCTGCGCGGTGACCTGTCCGGGAGCGGTTTCTTCTCCTGGACTGACGGAAGCGAAGGTGAACACGCTGCCGGCGCGGACTCCCAGCACGCGGCTGATGATGCCCTGTTCACCCATGCACAGGCCGACGAGCGAATGATTGTCGGCTTCGCGCTCCAGAAACTGGATCATCGAAACATTGTCGGAGAGAGTGGTGGCCGTGCCGACCACCTTGTAAAAGTCGGCGGGAAAGGCGCGCATCTTCTCCAATGTTTCGTCGAGCTTCTTGGTCCCCCGGAAGTCATGAAAAGAAAGAATCAGAGCGGAGCTGTTTCGCAGCTTCTGTAATTGCGCGGGTTTGCACTTCTGTACGGTCTGGAGCTCGATGTCGACCAATTGGCAGCCAAGAGCCGAGGCTTTCGCCAGAATGTCGAGCTGAGAGGCGATGGAGCCACGGAACTTGCCTCCGCTAGCCACGCGACGGCAGGTGGCGATGATCACGGTGCCGGGGTGAGTCTCAATAAAATGCTTGATTTTGGGAAACGCCAGAGCCGGCTTCGAAATGTAGTCCAACCTGAACTCAAGAAAGGAGTTGTCACGAATCAGGCTTTCGGCCTTATCGACCAATTCGGTGGGGTCGGCAGCCGTGACGGCGACACAGACCCGCGGCAAGCGCAGAGGCAGGAGGCGGGGCGGGTAATTTTTGGCGGCAGAAATCATCTTGAATCAATGGGTTGAAGCAATGGTTTGTGTCAATAGGTTCGGCGCGAATCTTACAGGGGCTTAATTCCAGATGCAACAGGGATTCGCAAATTGCCCGAAAAACCCTATTTCCAGCGATGCCTGACACCCTCGTAACCTTGACCCCCTCATACCCCGTTGCTACCGTCCTATTGAAGCCTAGCTTCCATGGCATTTTGCTGGATGAAGAGGCTGCGTGTGTCTCTTCTCGGAGGTAACATGAAGAAAATAGGACTGTTATTGTTGTTGGTGGCGGCGGCAGCTGGAGCGCAGTCGGCAGCTGATATGACTCCGGCGGACTCAACGACCCCGCAGGGGACGATTTCGACGTCAGCCAACTTTCCCGTGCAGCGGGTGCAGATGCCCACTTACGCAGATGTTTACTGCGCCGGTTTCATCAACCGGCAGACCCTGCCCGACGCCAACTTTGTCGCCGGCGGATTGCAGACTCCATCCACTACGAAGTTTGTCAGGGGCGATGTCGTCTATCTGAAAGGGTCAGGCTACACTGCCGGGGCGGAATACGAGATCGTGCGCGCCTTGCGAGATATCAACGAATATGAGATGTATCCCGGACAGCGCAAGCTGCTCAAGGGTACGGGACAGCCTTACGAGGAAGTCGGCCGCGTGCGCATCATCGACACCCGCAGCAAGACCGCGGTGGCACAGATCGAGTACTCCTGTGACCCCATCAACCCGGGAGATACGGCGATTCCTTTTGCCGAGAAATCGATGGTGTCGTTTCACGCGCCGCTTCGCTTTGACCGCTTCCTGCCCACCGGCAGCAAGGTTTCCGGGCGCATCGTGATGGGAAAAGACTTTGACTCAACGCTGGGAACGGGACAGAAGGTTTACTTCAATGTGGGATCGAACCAGGGCGTGAAGGTGGGCGACTACTTCCGCGCCGTGCGGAACTATGAGGCGGACCTGAACGATCCGGTGGATTCGCTTTCGTTCAAGGCAGCGGTCAGTGAAGACACGCAGAAGAAGCAGCCGTCCGTGGATCCCCACATGTTCACAAGGTCGAACGGTCCGGTGATTCACGTGAAAGACCTGCCGCGCCGGGCGGTGGGGGAAATCGTCGTCATCGGGACCACGCCCACCACGGCAACCGGAATGATTGTTTTTGCCATGGAAGACGTGCACGCGGGCGACGGTGTGGAACTGGACGACCAGACGCAGTAAAGCAGTGGTCAGTGATTAGTGGTCAGTGATCAGTACTGTCCGGTTAAGAATTCGGTGAACGGTTATAAGGCAATGGAATATCGGAACTTAGGTGCGCGAAGGGCGGTGATCGATTTGAATTGCGATCACCATGAACCTCGGACAATCTCTGTTCGCGCAACTGATGGATCATCTGCCCCGTCACGAGTTTCGCAAGTGTGTGCAGCGCTACGATGGCAACTACCGGGTGCGAAGTTTTTCCTGCTGGGACCAGTTTCTCTGCATGGCGTTTGCCCAGCTGACCTTCCGCGAGAGTCTGCGCGACATCGTGGCCTGCCTGCGCTCGCAAGAGCGGCGCTTGTATCACCTGGGCATGCGGGGCGCGGTCTCGCGCAGTACCCTGGCCGATGCCAACGAAAGCCGCGACTGGCGCATCTACGCCGACTTCGCTGCCGTCCTGATCGCAGAGGCGCGGCAGCTGTATGGCCGCGAGGATCTGGGCTTGGATCTGGCCAACACGGTATATGCCTTGGACTCCACCATCATCGACCTGTGCATGACGTTGTTTCCCTGGGCGCGCTACAAGTCGGCCCAGCACGCGCTCAAATTGCACACGCTGCTGGATCTGCGCGGCTCCATTCCCACGTTTATTCGCGTCACCGCAGCGCAGGTGCACGACGTGAATCTGCTCGATGCGCTCACCCCCGAGGCGGGCGCGTTTTACGTAATGGACCGCGCCTATCTCGACTTCGAGCGACTCTACCGCTGGACCCAGCACGGGGCCTTTTTCGTTACGCGGGCACGCAAGAACTTCCGCTTCACCCGGCTGGTATCGCATCCCGTGGACAAGACGGCGGGCGTGCAGTGCGATCACACCATCGCCCTGGTGTGGTACTACACGGCGCGCGGCTATCCCGCCCGGCTGCGGCGCATTGGCTACTGGGACGCCGAACACGACCGGAGACTGGTGTTTCTGACCAACAATTTCGTGCTGGCCCGCGCCCGTGATCGCCGGGCTGTATCGCCGCCGCTGGCAAATCGAGCTGTTCTTCAAGTGGATCAAACAAAATCTGCGCATCAAGGCCTTTTACGGAACCTCGGAGAACGCGGTGAAAACGCAAATCTGGATCGCCGTCTGCAGCTATCTGCTGGTGGCCATCGTGCGCAAACAGCAAAACTTGGCGGTGAAGCTTTCCACCATGCTGCAGATCTTGAGCGTGTCGCCGTTCGAGAAAACCCCCATCCAGCAAGCCTTTTCGCTCGATGCAGGGCGACCTATGGAGATGGATTCTCATAACCAATTGCGTCTATTAGACTTTTAACCGGACAGTACTGGTCAGTGATTAGTGACCAGTGGCCAGTAAAACCCTTGACCGTCGGCTCATAGGTAGGCCAGAGAAAGTTCGGCCGGGGACGCGCAAAACGTCTCCGGCTTTTTGTTTGCAGATGCGTTCATGGCCCAGCGATCCGTCAAACCAGATACGCCGACAGGTTTTCACTGAGCACTAGCCGCTGACCACTGTCCACTGGTCTTGATCACTGGCGACTGCTGTCGCCGAAGACTTCGGCCGTGAAAACTGCCCTGGTGTTCAAGCTCAGTCGGAGATGACCCCAGTGCGGGTTACATCGCCTTGTTGCAGCGTCCAGTTTGTGCCGTTGATGTGCAGGGTGGCCTCGGGAGAAGCGAAAAAGTCCTTCCTCGGATCAATCTCACCTGTCTTCATTTTCTTGTGAAACGCCGTGGTCTGCGCCTTGTCGAACCTGGCAACCACAAGCGTCCAGTCACTACCGGCCCGAGTTAGGTCGAAGACAATCATTCCGCCGTCCTCGGTAACCGTACCGCCCCCGAGTTTTCCCATGCACTTTCCCGTTGAGATATTGTTACCTTGAAATATTTTTTGTACATGGCGGACGGACCATTCCAAGGCGGGAGAGTACGTCCTCAAATCATCGGCGAAGGATGCGCTTTGCAACCAAGGGTGCTCGGCAACTTTGGCGCTGAGCACATCCGTTGACTGGTCAACCGTGACCTGTGAGATATTTCTTGGTCTCTGCTTGGCAGGCGGACCGCTACAGGAACAGGGGCCCCCGTAGCAGTCGCAGCTTCCAATAACGTCACACCCGTCGGCCCGGGTAATACAGAAACACCACCCAGTATAGTTTGACCGACTGCAGTAGGGGGGGACGCAGAGGGGACAAGAGGCACCCGCGCCAGCAGTTGACGTAACCAAGGTTATGAACAACGCGAAGAGCACAAACATCCAACAACTTTTTTTCACGAGACCTCCTTTTCGGCGTGAGCTCTTTTTTGGGTTGAAAATTTCTTCGTCACGTGCCCGCGGTGGTGGCCTCTGAAGCCTTTTGGCTTGGCGGTCTAAGAGACATATGGCACGGATTGCCCTTGTTGTCAACGGTTTTGTCGCGTAAACATTCGCCGTTTGAGAACTGACCACTAACCACTGTCACTGGCCACTTTTGTCACTGACCACTTTTTTCGCCGAAGACTTCTGCGGTGAAGGCTTCTATGGTTGCGCCTTTTTGCCACGCATCCATGGGTAGTCCGGCCTTGCGGCAGGTTTGCTCGAGAAAAGTTATGCGGTCCCAGCCGCGCTCGACGGGGACCTGGGGCAGCAGCAAGCCACGGTGGCCGTGCCCGCCGATCAGCAGGCCGTGGCGGCCGACTTCGATTTCCTCGGGGCGAATCGGTTGCGCGGGTGAGAGAATGCTCAGCTCAATTTCGAGGTGAGGAGCTTCTTCTTTGGAGACGGGCGGGAAACGGTTGTCGTCGAACGCGGCGGCTCGGGCGGTTTCGGCCACAGCCCGGTAGACCGGGCAGGTGGGCAGCACGTAGCCGACGCACCCGCGCAGTTCGCCGCGCAAGTGAAGCGAAGTGAAAGCGCCGCGGGGTTCGGCGAGGTGAGGAGTGGGGGGATCCAGAGGAATCTCGCGATGCTCAAGAGCCGAGGAAATGGAATCGTGCGCCAGGCGAAGCAGTTGGGCGCGCTCCTCGCGGGAGAATTCCTGGACCGGGGCTGCCACCGAAGACGAATTAGGTTGTAGGGGCGACATCGGCATCCGCCGGCCGGGGGGCTGGTTGCGGCTTGCGACGGCGACTGAGAATGAAAGCGCGGCGGCGCCGCTTGGATACACGCCGGTCAATCTTCGACCAGAATGCGGCGAAGTAATCAATACCTGAGACTAACGAAACGCAAACCACGAACCAGATTGAGACCAAGGCAATCCAGTGCACCGGGAAAATAAAGTTTCTGTAAACCGGCCACTCCTTCCAGCGGTGATCGAGAATTACGGCGACCACGGAAACGATCTGCACCACCATCTTGAACTTGCCCAGTTCGCTGGCCTCGATCGTGAAACCTTCCGACGCGGCAATAGAACGCAAGCCGCTCACTAGAAACTCGCGGCCAATGATGATCACCGCGATCCAGGCAGGAACCAGGCTGGGATTGAACTGCACCAGCGTAACGAAGGCGGCGGCAATCAGAAGTTTGTCGGCCATGGGATCGAGCAGAATGCCCATGGTCGTAATCTGGCCCCGTCTGCGAGCCAGGTAACCGTCGATGCCGTCGGTCATGGAGGCGGCGATGAACAGAGCGGAGGCAAGCAACTCTTTGGCGCCGTGTTCGCTGCTGAAGTGACCGGACGACAAAATCCAGATCAGCAGAGGAATGCTGAAGATGCGGATCAGCGTGATGGAATTGGGCAGGTTCACCGCGGCTCAGCAACTCTCCGGAAGCGACCGGAGACAACTCGATTATCCTCCACGGTGACGGGGAACGCAATCGCGGGACTACACGGTTGGGATACAGTTGTTCCGCGATGGTCATCCGGATTCAACTGCAGTCGCGCGCCTATTTCGGCGTGGCCGGAGTTGGCTTCGGCTGCTTAGCGATGACCTGATCTTTGATCTTGTCGTAGGTCGCTTGCGGAATAATTTTCTTGTACACCAGATCGAGCTTTGTCCGGTACGGGCGGCCGTCGATAATTTTTTGCGAATAGGCGTCGCCGATACCGGGCAAAGCTTTGAGTTGGTCCTTGGTGGCGCTGTTGAGGTCGAGCAGATCGGCCTTCGCAGTTTTCGCCTGGTATGCGGAGGTGAAGGCTGGTACTGCGGCGTACGCTACCCTCATCGTGCTAAAAGCTGGGATCAGGAAAAGCAATACAAGAATGCGCGCGACTGAGCTGCTGCGAACGGATTTCATGCGTTCTCCTTAAGCGTAAATTCCGCGCTGGCGGATGGTGTACGCCACGCGGTCGATGGCCAGCATATAAGCGGCGATGCGGTTGTTGACGTGGTGGGTCTCGGCGTAGCGGACCACGTCTCCGAACGACGAGATCATGATCTCTTCCAGTTGCTCGTTGACTACGGATTCTTTCCAGAAGTAGCCTTGGCGGTCCTGCACCCACTCGAAGTAAGAAGTGGTGACGCCACCGGCGTTGGCCAGAATGTCTGGAATGACGAAAACGCCCTTGTCGGTCAAAACATCGTCAGCGGCCGAGGTCGTGGGACCGTTGGCGCCTTCGGCGAGGATGCGGCATTTCACGCGATCGACGTTGCGTGAAGTAATGACGTTCTCAGTCGCGGCGGGGATGAGGATTTCGCAATCCGTAGTGAGCAATTCGGCGGCATCATATTTTTCTGCTTCAGTGAAGCCGTGCACTGTTCCATTCTTCTGGCGGAATTCGACCAGTTTATTCAGGTCGATTCCATTCTTATTGTAAAGGCCGCCACCTACTTCGGCGATGCCGACAACTTTGTATCCCGCCTGATGCATCAGGTGCGCGGCGTTTGAACCCACGTTGCCGAAGCCCTGCACGATCACGCGGCTGCTCTCGCGCGACAGGCCGAGCTTTTTGATGGCCTCGTCGCAGACTACCATCACGCCGCGGCCTGTAGCCTCGCGGCGTCCGCGGGAGCCGCCGATGTTGATGGGCTTTCCCGTAACCACCGCCGTGACCGTCTGCCGCATGTGCATGGAATATGTGTCCATCATCCACGCCATGATTTGCTCGTTGGTGTTGACGTCGGGGGCGGGCACGTCTTTTTCCGGGCCGATGAACTCGATGAGTTCCGAGGTGTAGCGCCGCGTCATGCGCTCGATTTCGCCCATTGACATCTTGTGCGGATCGCAGATCACGCCACCCTTAGCGCCGCCGAAGGGAATATTGACCACGGCGCACTTCCAGGTCATCCAACTGGCGAGAGCGCGCACTTCATCGAGCGTGACGTCGGGAGCGTAGCGGATGCCGCCCTTGGCTGGGCCGCGTGCAATCGAGTGCTGCACACGAAATCCGGTGAAGACTTCGAGATGGCCATCATCCATCTGGACCGGGATATAGACCGTGAGTTCACGGTTGGGATAGCGCAGAACCCGCCACAGGCCGTCATCGAGATTGAGCTTTTGGGCAGCCAGGTCAAACCGCGCCCGCTGCGATTCCCACGGATTGCTTTCTTTATCGATATTCGGCGGGGCGGTCATCGTGGTCATAAAAGTGGCCTCCGGAATGATGGCGATTCTTTACCTCGAAGCAAGGTGTTGGCCGGCGCCGGGACGAGTTCCCGTAGTGGACGGGCAAACGTTCAGAGTATATGAGTGGGGACGGCACAGAAGCAAGGCGGGGCAAGGTTGGTAGTGTCCTAACACTGCGTTGCTATTTAGGACACTACCCAAGGGTGGGTCTTAAATGGAGTGGCACCCGAATAGCGATCATGCGGAAGTTAGGGGCAACCACTAAAGTTAGGCCTGCATTTTCCCGATACTAAAGGAATGGACGTGAGGGCCACTCAGAGAAGGTCGAATAGGGATGGCGACGGGAGGATAGGCCGCGATCTTAACGAGAGTAGCGAGTCGGACACAAAGTACCGCGGACTGTTGGAAGCGGCACCGGATGCCATGGTGGTAGTGAACCAGGGCGGCGAGATCGTCCTGCTGAACGTTCAGGCGGAGAAGCAGTTCGGTTACAGCCGGGACGAACTGGTGGGGCAGAGGGTGAAGAACATCATCCCGGAGGGTTTCGCGGAGCGGCTGATCGCTGACGGGACTCGAAGCGCGGCTGAGGCGCTGGCGCAGCAGATCGGTACGGGCATTGAGCTTTCCGGGCGCCGCAAGGACGGCAGCGAGTTTCCCATCGAGATCATGCTGAGTCCGCTGGAAAGCGCCCAAGGAATCCTGGTCACGGCGGCGATCCGCAACATCAGCGTGCGCAAGGATGCGGAAAGGCATCTGGCGCAAATGGAAGGCAGGTATCGCGGGCTGCTGGAGGCGGCACCGGATGCGATGGTGGTGGTAAATCAGAGCGGGGAAATCGTCCTGCTGAATGTTCAGGCGGAGAAACAGTTCGGGTACCGGCGCGATGAACTGGTCGGCCAGAAGGTGAAGAACATCATTCCCGAGGGCTTTGCGGAACGGCTGATCTCTGATGCGACCCGAAGCGCAGCCGACGCGCTGGCGCAGCAGATCGGTATGGGGATCGAGCTCTCCGGGCGGCGGAAGGATGGCAGCGAATTTCCCATCGAGATCATGCTGAGTCCGCTGGACAGCGCCGAAGGAATCCTGGTGACGGCGGCTATCCGCAACATCAGCATGCGCAAGGATGCCGAAAAGCATCTGGTGCAGATGGAAAGCCGTTATCGGGGTCTATTGGAAGCGGCTCCGGACGCGATGGTGGTGGTGAACCAGAGCGGGGAAATCGTTCTGGTAAATGTTCAGGCGGAGAAACAGTTCGGGTACCGGCGCGATGAACTGGTCGGCCAGAAGATGAAGAACATCATTCCCGAGGGCTTTGCGGAACGGCTGATCGCTGACGCTACCCGAAGCGTGGCCGACGCGCTGGCGCAGCAGATTGGAATGGGGATCGAGTTGTCGGGACGACGGAAGGACGGAAGCAGATTTCCCATCGAGATCATGCTGAGTCCGCTGGACAGCGCCGAAGGAATCCTGGTGACGGCGGCCATCCGCAACATCAGCGCGCGCAAGAAATCCGAGGAGGACAATGCAGCGCTTGAAAACCAGGCGACCAGCCTTCAAACGGCACGCGACGAGCTGGAACTACGCGTGAATGAGCGTACGAAGGAACTCGCGGTCGCCAATCAAGTCTTGGAACAAAGCAACCTGGAGCTGAAGCAATTCGCCTATATTGCATCCCATGATCTGCAATCCCCGTTGCGCAGTATCAGCGGATTCGTGCAGCTACTCAAGCTGGAATATGAAGGGAAATTGAACGAAGAGGCGCAGGACTGGATTCGCCGGACAGTCCAGTCGATTGCACAGATGCAAATCTTAATCCGCGATTTGCTCGCCTACTCTCGTGTCGAGGCCCGCTCCCGGCCATTCACTCAAATTCCGTTCCTCGACATTGTCAAGGACGCGCTCACCCTGCTGGAGTCATCTGTTCGCGATTCCGGAGGTCAAGTCACCTGGGGCCTGCTGCCAGATATTATGGGAGACCGTTCGCAGTTGGTCCAGTTGATCCAGAATCTGGTTGGCAACGGGCTCACCTATCACGGAGACAAGCCACCACATATCCACATCTCAGCCGAACGGAGTGGGAAAGAATGGATCTTTTCCGTACGCGACAACGGGATTGGCATTGCCCCTAAATATTACGAGCAGATTTTTGAAATATTCAAGCGTTTGCATGATCAAAAAGACTATCCGGGAACCGGTATTGGGCTGGCCGTCTGCCGTCGCGTAGTAAATCGTCACGGGGGCAAAATTTGGGTGATGTCCGAACAGGGCCAGGGTAGCACATTTCATTTCACCATTCCTGAAAGGACCGAACAACCGAATGAGCAACCAACTTGCTAATGGCCGGCCTGCGGAAATCCTGCTCGCCGAAGACAATGACAACGACGTGGAGCTGACCCGTCAAGGTTTTAAACGCGCCAAGCTTCTCGTCAACCTGCACTGCGTACGAGACGGTGAGGAATGTCTGGCCTTCCTGCGCAAACAGGGTGAGTACATGAATGCGCCCACACCAGACCTAATACTGCTCGACTTAAATATGCCGAAGATTGGTGGGCGGGAGGTGTTGGCTGAGATCATGGGAGATGACTGTCTAAAGAGTCTGCCAGTCGTAGTCCTGTCCACTTCCGAGGAGGGTGAGGAGATCTTGAAAATGTACAAGATGCGCTGTAACTCCTACATCGTCAAACCTGTCGATTTCGAGCAGTTCCTTAAAGTCGTTCGGGCAATCGCTGAATATTGGTTTACGGTTGTGGTGTTGCCCACCAGATCGTCGGCCGAGGAAGGAACAGCTCAGGCGGCAGGAGCCTGACGAGCGCGGGAAACTGGTTTTGGGGTGAACAGTTTCCTCCGGACGTCGGCTTTTCTGTACGTGGTTCGCCCAGCAATCCCAGCTATTTGCGTTGCGCAGTACGTGCTAGTTGCTGCTTGACTCGCGGCAGCGCAAACGCGACAGGACCACTTAAGGCGCAAGGACAGCAGGCGCTGCCTCACAAGTTAATTTCCATCCCCTCGGCGGCGGCTCTCACTTTGGGATAGTAATTGCGTGCTTCATGCACCACCTTGTCGATCACCACATCGGTGTGTTCGGGATCGTGGTGGAACAGAACAAGCTCCTTGGCGCCGCTCTCCATCGCGACATTGACGCCTTCGCGCCAGTGGCTGTGCCCCCAGCCGCGGCGGCGCGCTTCGTATTCCTCCGGAAGATACTGCGCGTCGTAGATTAGCACGTCCGCGCCCTCGGCCAGCTTGCGCACCGCTTTGTCGAAGGCAGCATCGCCGGGCTCGTTGTCGGTCGCATAGACCAGAATTCCATCTTTGGTTTCGAGGCGAAAGCCCATGCATCCCTGGGGATGGTTGAGCCATGCGGTCTGCAGTTGGACGCCGTCTTCGATGGTGAGGCGTCCGCTGTCGATGTCGTAGAAGTCGCGCTGCGCCTTCATCTCGTCGATTTTCACGGGAAAGTACGGCGCCGCCATTTGATCGGCCAGGACTTGTTTCAGGCTGCGAGTGCGGCTGGAGCACTGAAACTGGAACCGGTTCTCAGCATTCTCATACAGAGGGCGGAAGAAGGGCATGCCCTGAATGTGGTCCCAATGAAAATGCGATACGAAGACGTGTGCGGAAAAAGGCTTCTCGCCGAATTCACTTTGCAGTTGCTGGCCGAGCACGCGGAATCCGGTGCCGCAATCGAAGATGTAGATGCGCTCGCCGAAGCGCACCTCGACACAGGAGGTGTTACCTCCATAGCGCATGTTTTCGGGTTGTGGGGTCGGCGTGGAACCACGCACGCCCCAGAACTTGATCCGCATAGGCTCGTGACCGCACCCGGGCCCGGTTGCTTGGTATCTTCCTTAGTATCTTCGGGGAAAGACCTGCGTCCGTCAATTGCCACGGTGGTTCACAACCTGGCGGTCGTGAACGTGTCCCCTATAATGAACCGCAAGGCCTGCTGAGGTCTGGCGGCGGTATTTCTCCATGCCCTATCCAGAGTTCAAAGAATTCTCTCGCCTGGCGTGCTCGGCGACGCTGGTGCCAGTGGTGAAATCGGTGAGCGCAGACCTGCTCACGCCGGTTTCGGCGTTTCTGTCGATTGCAGACAACGAACCGCATGCATTTCTGCTGGAGTCGAACGAGCGCGGCGAGCAGATCGGCCGGTACACCTTTCTCGGGGCGCGGCCCTACATGCGGCTGCGGGCGCGGGGCTCTGCTATCGAGATTGAACGCGGACGAAAGCGCGAACGGCACGAAGGAAATGTTTTTGAGTTCGTGAAGCTTTTGCTAGGCGAGCACCAGTCGGCCGCGATGCCGGGGCTGCCGCCTTTCACCGCCGGGGCTGTCGGATATTTTTCATACGACGTGGTGCGGCGGTTGGAAAAGATTGGCGAGCATGCGAAAGACGATCTGTCTCTGCCGGATTGCGAACTGATGTTCTTCGACCGGCTGCTGGCCTTCGACCACTTACGTCATCAGATTCACATTGTGGCTGCGGCCGATGTTTCGCGGGAGAATCCCCGGCGTGCCTACGACCGCGCAGTACACGATATTGCCGCGCTCGAAAGAAAGCTGGCCGCGGGATTGCGCCCGGCGATGTGGCGGAAATCCAGCAAGGGCAAGGCGGGGATACTCAAGATCCACGCGGGAACGACTCGCGCGAAGTTCCTGCGTAGCGTAGAGCGCTGCAAGGAATACATTGCCGCGGGCGACATCTTTCAGGTGGTGCTCTCGCAGCGGCTCGACTTTATCCCCGGAATTGAGCCGTTCGATCTTTACCGCGCCCTGCGCCAGGTGAATCCTTCGCCTTATCTTTATTTTCTGCGCATGGGCGCGACGCAGATCCTCGGATCTTCGCCCGAGATGCTGGTGCGTGTGACCGGACGCAAGCTGGAATACCGTCCCATCGCCGGCACGCATCCGCGCGGCCGCGACGAAGCCGAAGACCTGCGCCTGGAGCAGCAGATGCGCAACGACGAGAAGGAACGCGCCGAGCACGTCATGCTCGTCGATCTGGGCCGCAACGATCTCGGCCGCGTCAGCGAGTATGGCTCGGTCAAAGTGAAGGACCTGATGTACGTGGAGCGCTACTCCCACGTAATGCATTTGGTCTCGGCACTGGAAGGAACTCTGCGTAAGGATCTCGGCGCGCTCGACGCATTCGCCGCCTGCTTCCCGGCGGGCACTTTGAGCGGAGCACCCAAAGTGCGAGCGATGCAGATCATCGAAGAACTGGAACCCGTGCGCCGCGGCATCTACGGCGGATCGGTGCTCTACGCCGACTTCGCCGGGAACCTGGATTCCTGCATCGGCATTCGCACCATGCTCATGCAGGGCAAGCATGCTTATTTGCAGGCGGGGGCGGGGATCGTTGCCGACTCTGATCCGGCGCGGGAGTTTGAGGAATCGATGAACAAGGCCCAAGCGCTGCTGAGAGCGGTGGAGATGGCTTCGATTGCCCGATGAAATTGCTTTGTGACAAAATGCACGCCTGACGGAGTTACGCGATGGCCGACCAAAGAGAGGCGATACCTCGATCCCTAGCTCCGGAAGCCAGCTCCGGTGGTCCGCACAAGAGTGCGTCTGAACCCAACGAGGCTGACCTGCGCGCAGAGAAACTGCGCTTGGAGGTTGAGTCGCTTCAGCGGAAGCTTTCGCATAGGAGCAATTGGCTCGACATCATTAAGGCCGCGAGCGGCCCCGTTGCAGTTCTGGGATTGATAGCTTCAACGATACTCGGAGTCCTGCAGATTGGAACGGCACGTGAGGCTGGGTTAGAGGATCGCTATCAAAAAGAGATTGCGCACCTAGGGGCCAGTGCTGCGAGTGAAAGGCTAACTGGGGTAACCGGCCTGAGCAGGATATTGGCCGATAAGGCGGAAGCAAAGCGGCATCGTGAAGCTGTGGAATTCCTGGCGAACGCCTTGATCGTCGAACAAGAGCCAGTCGTTCGAGGCGCTATTGCGGAAGCGATTGGTGGCCTCGATCCCAAAGATTCAGCACAGGGTCCAATTGCGGGAGACGCAGCGAGACTGCTCGCGTCTCGAAACCGGACTCTATCTCGCCTCCACGACTTCGCGTACCAGGAGCTCACCGTTGAGGGGGCGGAGTCCTCAAAGTTCATGGGCCCCTTGCAGGATAGCGGCAAGCTGATTGCCCTCCTCGTTCGGAAGCGGGTGCCGCTCAAGGACTTCGCCGGTATTTCATGTGTCGGCTGCGATTTCTCAGGCGACACAAACTTGGCCGGCGCCGACTTCAGCGGTGCCGTTCTTGCACAGGCCGATTTTTCCGGTGCGATCGTTGTTGGTGCTGACTTCACCGACGCCGTCCTTGCTGGCACGAATTTCTCAGGTGCGCACCTGGAGAATGCCCAGCTCGGGCAGAAACCCAGTCCCGACGGGACCGCTCGGGACCGGGCTTTTTTGGATGATCTAGGTCGTTTATTCGGCGAGGCCGATGTTTTCTACCCAAACAGAATCTTTCCGAATTTTTCTTGCGCTTACTTGAACAGCGCGGTTCTGCGGGGCCGGCCTCTGCTCGCATTTAGCGAACATACGTTCCCTTTCGAACAGATGGCTAGTTTCGATCAGGCTGACCTATCGGGTGTTGCTCTGAACCCGATGACCATCCAGGTTTCATTGCTAGAGGGCGACGCCGGGCTGGCGCTGGATCTACGCGCGTTCGACGTCTTTAGTCACCACGTTGGTCAACATGTATGTATCGGGCCTATAGAGACGGCCGCGTCGGCTCGACCTGGAAAGGCTAAATTCGAGAAGAGTCATACTTTGTTTTGTCAAGGCGAATCCGCATTCAGCGGGCTCGTCGGTGATCCCGACTTCACAGGTACGTCTTTTGCTGTTAGCTTGGGGCACGCCAAGAATGTGGAGAAAGCAGACCTCCCTCCCGCCTTGAAAAGGCTCGTAGAGCATGCCCTTGGCGGGAATGATCGTGTCGATAAGAGCGCTTCCCTTGACTGTTCCGTGAAACCTCCGCGGATCTTTCGCTGATTGAGCGTTATGGGGTATGGCAACCTTCAACAACTCATGATCAGAAAGTTGGAAACCAGCTTTTTCCCCGCATCCGTCAAGACGCTCTCGGGATGAAACTGCACTCCCTCCACAGCAAACTTTTTGTGGCGCAGGCCCATGATGGTGCGGGAGCCATCTTTTTCGATAGTCCAGGCGCTGACTTCGAGTTCCGCCGGCAGACCTTTCCCTTCCACGATGAGCGAGTGGTAGCGAGTGGCCGTCATGGGCATGGGCAGGCCACGGAAGATGGTTTTGTTGTCGTGCGTGACGGCGCTGGTCTTGCCGTGCATCAGGTGAGGAGCGCGCACCACGTTGCCGCCAAAGGCCGCGCCGATCGCTTGATGTCCCAGGCAGACGCCGAGAACCGGCACTTTACCGGCGAAGTGCCGGATCAGATCGATGCTGATGCCGGCGTCTTGCGGCGTGCAGGGCCCGGGTGAGATCACGATGCGCTCCGGTTGCATGGCTTCGATGTCGGCAACGGTAACCTGGTCGTTGCGGCGCACTTCAACTACGGAGCCGAGTTCCCCTAGATACTGAACCAGGTTGTACGTAAATGAATCGTAGTTGTCGAGAACGAAGACCACGGCAATGACCTGCTTGCAGTTTACACGCAGATCGACGCCGCTTGCCCTGGGCCAGACCCCGATTTCTCTTCACGGCGCAAGGAAAACCCCACCGGAACGGGCCATCTCCGTCCCCAAGGGTGGTATTGACGGGAGAGGCCAGTACAGGTCATTCTCTAGCATAAGTTCGAGCCACTTCATTAGCTTGGAGTAACGCATGGCAGAAGCCCAGCAAGAAAAAAGGGCTGCACGACGCTTCGCGCTCCGGATCCCGGTAGCTGTCGCCCGCGAAGAGGACGCAAAGTTCACTGAGTCCGCTCAAATCCGCGACGTCAGCGCCCGCGGCGTTTGTCTTTATCTGGATGCGCCCATCGCACAGGGCTCACCAATCGGCTTCACCCTAACGCTGCCACCCGAAATCACGCTTACGGAGAGCATTCGCGTGCAGTGTAAGGGACGCGTGGTGCGGATTGAAGATGGCGCAGCCGATGGCAAGATGGCGGTGGCCGCGGTGATTGAAGAATACGAATTCCTTCCCGAAAGCTGAAAAGGTGAGGCGATCCCGCGACTCTTCCGGTCGCGCCGCGCATCCGACACTTTTTTACCTTCCTCACAAGTGATAAGGTTCCTCTCAGAGGCTCATCCGCTGTACGTCTTAAGTCTGTAGGGGATTTCCTTGCCGCGATTGGGCGTTCAATTTGCTGAGTTTGTGGTGCTTCTGGCGGTGCTGCCCACCAGCGCCTCGCCGCAGAATGCGGGGCAGCCGCAGGCCATTCCCAAGCGGGAAGCCGCGATTGTCACGAGTGTGCGCGTGGTGCAGGACCGGGGTGTCCCGGCAGTCGAAATCATTACCAGTCATCCGGTATTGCCCACGATTCAGATGCTCGATTCGCCGCCGCGCCTGGTCATCGACCTGGCCAATGCGCGCATCGGACTGACTCGAAAGCGGACTCCGGTGCTGCAAGAAAACCTGCTCACCCTCCGTGCCGAGCAATACCAGAACGAGCCTCCAATCACGCGGATTGTGCTCGACCTGCTGGTTACTTACGGCTACACCTGGGACGTTTCCGGCGACACTCTGATGGTGCGATTGAAAGCGGCGGAAGATCCCACCGCGGCGAACAGGAAGTCGCTTCGCCAGCCGCCGCAAGTGCTGTCTGTGACTCCGACGGCTACGCCGGCGGTTGTGCCGGTCACCAGCGGACTGGGCGAAGTCGTGATGGCAGGCAAGCAGTTCGCAGCGGGATCGTCCTTAACGGCTGGAAGCGATACTGCAGTGTTGCGGTTGTCCCGGGGAGGCGAAGTCCGCGTTTGTCCGGGAACCACGGTTTCGGTGACACCTTCGAAGACGACGCACGACTTGATGCTGGGCATGAGCACTGGTGGTTTGGAGACGCACTACACCGTCGCGGCCTCCGCAGATACCGTACTCACTCCTGATTTTCGCATCCTGCTCGCCGGGCCGGGAGAATTTCACTATGCCATCAGCACAGACTCGCATGGCACTACCTGCGTGCGAGGGTTAAAGGGGAATACATCCTCGGCGATTGTTTCGGAGTTGATAGGAGACCGCATTTATCAGGTGAAACCCACGGAGCAGGCGGTGTTTCGCTTGGGCCGCATTGATAAGGTCGACGCCGATGTGCCGCTGGAATGTGGCTGCCCTGCACCCGTTCCCGTGATGCGAACGGAGTCCCCATCGACGCCGGTCCCAGATTCTGGTTTGCCCGCGAATACCACCCTGGCCGATAGCGGTACCTCGAAAACTGCCGCCAAGCCGGAGAGCGGGGCGCCGCAAGTGCTTTCCAGTGGTCCTGAAATCCAGCCCCTGCCACCGTCGAAGCCTGACGACGTTCACATCCAGGTGGAGTCACCCTTGGTCTTCCGTGGCAAGGACTCAGGGGCATCCCCTGCACCAGCGGACGAGGCGGCAGCGCCTGCGGCGGCGAAATCGTCAGACCCGCCAGTGCGCCTCGAGCCGCAAGTACAAACGCCGCCGACTCCGGCCCCGGAGACCAAGGCAAAGGCCGAGCATCGCAGCGTGCTGCGACGGATCGGAAGGTTTTTCTCCGCAATTTGGCGCTAGGACGTGGCGGTCAGGCCGTCCTTTAGCCCCGATTGATGGCGCGCCGCAGCGGTTCCACTTTTTCGCGCAGGTTGTCGGCCAGATCGGCGCCGCGCTCGGCTGCGTCGCGCACCTTTTCCTTCGCGTCGCGGACGCGTTCCTTGGCTTCTTCCGTCCAATCCTGCAGCGTGCCCTTGGCATCGTCGTAACCGCGTTTCAGATCGCGACGGAACTGCTTGCCGGTTTTAGGGGCGAGTGCAAGCGCCAGCAGAGCTCCGGCCCCGAGCCCGATCAGAAGAAACGTGATGGCAGTTCCTGCATTGTTTCCCTCAGAAGATTCATAACGTCCAAAGCGCATGATTGAGACCTCATTTCTACATGGCTGGTAAGCGCCGGGCGGGTTCCGCACCGGCTCTGATATCTCGCCAGCTGCAATTCTAGTCCTCTGCAAGAGTAGTGGCGAGACTACCCAAGCGGCAACGAATGTGGTGCGCTTAGGATGAGTTCGGGTTTGGGAAGGTTTCCTTTCCCACGATCTGAGTGTAAAATAATTGTTTAAGCCCTTGATGCGGCGGAAAATGTGGCCTGCCCGCCTTCCGCCAGCTCAGCAAACCGCATTTATTTTGAAGGAGATTGTTTCACGCGATGTCGATCCCTGCCACCCAATTGCGTCCCGGCATGATCATCAAGCACAACAATGATCTGCACTCTGTTTTCAGCGTCGAACACCGCACGCCCGGCAACCTGCGGGCCTTCATCCAGGCCAAGCTGCGTAATCTTCGTACCGGAGCCATGTTCGAGCACCGTTTCCGGTCGCCTGATCCGATCGAGAAGGTCAACGTCGACGAGGTTGATATGCAATTTCTCTACGCGGATGGTGACAGCTACTACTTCATGGATACCTCGAATTACGAGCAGACGCACTTGACCAAAGAAGTTCTGGGCGATGCCGTGGATTACCTTATTGCTAATCTCGAGATCAAAGTGGAGTTCTTCGACGGCAAGGCCGTGGGCATTGAGCTGCCCCAGACGGTGGAACTCACCGTGGTTGAGACCGAGCCCGGACTGAAGAGCGCGACCGCGTCGAGTGTCACCAAAGCCGCCAGGACCGAGACCGGACTGGTGGTGCAGGTGCCGCCTTTTATCAATGAAGGTGAGAAGATCAAGGTGGACACGGCTGAGGGCGTCTATTTGTCACGGGCGTAGGGTGAAGTCAGAAGTTATAGGTCGGAGTGCAGAAGTTAAGACCTGGTCCGGTTCTTAACTTCTGCATTCTGACTTCTTACTTCTGCATTTTCATTTTCAGAGCATGACTTCCACGGAGAAAGCAGTCGAAGCCCGCCGCTTTGTGGTCCGCGGACGGGTACAAGGTGTCGGGTTCCGCTGGTTTGTGGAGCGTGAGGCGCACATCCTCGGCATCGCGGGCTGGGTGCGCAACAACGCCGATGGTAGCGTCGAAGTCCTGGCGCAGGGAACTCGCGATCAGCTCTTGGGATTGCGCGCGCGCCTGCGCGAAGGTCCCCGCGCCGCGCGCGTGGATGCTGTCGACGAATCCGAAGCCAGCCCAGCCGCCGGAATCAGTTCATTTCGCATCGAAGGAGCGTGGTAGATTGTCCGCTAACTCACGACTGGATACCGACCAACTCAAACAGCTAATTCGCGAAGTTCCCGATTTCCCCAAGAAGGGGATCCTCTTTTATGACATCACGACGCTGCTCAAGAACAAAGTCGGCTTGGCCACGCTTGTCGACCGTCTTTCCGAGCACTATGTCGACCAGAAGGTGGACCTCGTTCTGGGCATGGAAGCCCGCGGGTTTATCTTCGCGCCCGCTCTCGCCTACCGTCTGAATGCCGGATTTGTTCCCGTACGTAAGGTGGGCAAGCTTCCCGCCGAAACCGTGAGGTTCGATTACGCGCTTGAGTACGGGACGAACTCGCTGGAAATGCATAAAGACGCCATCCAAAAAGGCCAGCGCGTGCTGATTGTGGACGATCTGCTGGCTACGGGAGGCACCGCGGAGGCTACAGCCAGGCTGGCTTCGTTACTCGGTGCAGAGATTGCCGGGCTCGGCTTCGTGGTGGAATTGGATTTCCTGAAGGGGCGGGACAAGCTGAAAGGCTACGAAGTGATGTCGCTGCTGCACTACGATAAATAACTGAGACAGACTAGCCGCGGAAGATGCGCGCAACCGCCAGTACGATGCCCGCCCAGATACTGGCACTGACGGCTGTTGCCAGCCCCAGTCCCAAGACTGTATTCCATTTGACGCGGCCCCCTGCTAGACCCGGCCGGACATTGTAGTCGTACTCGATCCAGGGACTCAGCAATTTGATTTCCTGTAAATTCGCGGTCGAGGATCCCCAAGAAGGGCCAATCGACAAACGCTCGCGACTGCGGGATGAGAAGAACTGCGATTTGTAGCTCATAGTTTTATCCGCGCCTCCGGACACTCATTCGAGTAAACCGTCTGCCATCTCCGGCGTAGTGACTGCCTGACAATTAAGATGACGGTGAATTCGGGAGAGTTGCGCCCATTTTGTCAAGAACCTGTCATATCTTGACTGCTGATTCTTTTGACAGTTTCCGCCCGCCTTCAGATCTCTTCCAGTGACAACTTCGAGTCCTTGGGCAGGTAACCCTTGCGCCGGAACCAGTCCTCCATGGCCTCGCGAAGCTGATCCAAAGGGACGTTGGTGCCGATCTCGATGCGCCCATCGGAGGCTGGCACGGTATCGTCAAACACGCTGGCGTTGGTGAAGTTGCGCATGGAGAAACTGTCCAGCCATTTCAGCGGGCAGGGAAATTTCTCGCCGTGGTCTTCGTACTGGACGCGAATCTTGCGCGCAAACATTCCTTGATTTAACCACACGCTGAGAAAAGCGCGAGACTATGGTACCGGGCTTGACAGATCGGCATAGGGTCACTAGTCTCGCAGCCACCACGCTCGCGGACTGGTCCACGCGATCTGTTTTTGTTTGGACTATCGCCCGCGCGCGTTCGTCTCAGGTCCGGCAATTCCTTGGAGGATCACATGCTCTCGAATCTTATTTGGTGGATCATCGTTGGACTGATCGCAGGTTGGGCTGCCGGCAAGATCATGAGGGGCGGCGGTTATGGCGTCGTGATGGATATTATCCTCGGTATTGTGGGCGCGGTTGTGGGCGGATGGCTCCTGGGTGCGCTGCACATCTATGCCGGCGGCTTGATCGGCACCATCGTGGTGGCGATCATCGGCGCCATGTTCCTGATCTGGTTGAGCCGTCTGCTCAAAAAAGCATAGGCCCGCCGCGCCCTCGTTAAGCCGAAACGAGTGTCTGCATCGCGGTGACGGCTGCTTCCAGGTGCGCCAGCGTTTCCTCGACTGTGAGCGAGTACATGTCGCGGCCCAGGCCCTCACCAGCTTCCAGCCCGGCTCTCAAATAATGCCCGGCAATTTCAACGGCAAGAGAATCGGTGATGAGCTTTCCAGTGCGCTTTTTGTACTCCACCCACGCCGGGTGCGGCAATGCCACCCAGACGGTTTTTCCATCCACCAAAAACTTGATGTCGACAGCATCGGCATGCCGCGTGGCAATGGCGACGATCAGCGCCTGATAGATGCAGTGCACTGGCTTCTTCGTCCAGCGATCGGTGGCGGTGAAATCCTCAAACATGGCTTAGAAAACTATAGCGGAGAGATTCGGCGTGGGCAAATGGACGGGATTAAGGACGCAAGTCTCATACCGGATCAGCGAGGCCGGCCGCGCGCCGAGCATCGCTCCATTCGTTCTTCAATCCGAGTTCTTCGATCCATTTTTCCAAGTACGTATGGTCCAAAGTCTCCCATCGCACCCTTAGTATCGCCGTTACGTCTTCCACCTGCCTTCGCGATTGCGCGAGCTTCGACCACTCGAGCTTCGCGATGATTACGTCCTCTGCACTGGCCAAAAAAAGAGACATACCTTCTAAATCAACCAGTCGGCGACGGCCGAATTCTTCCTGGCTGAATGCCCGAGACTTGCGGATGATGAAATCGATCTTCCAGCCGGTGATCGAATCAATCACATTGAATAGGGATTGTCGTTTGTGAGCCTCCAGTGCAGCGTCCAAGTCAACGTAGTATTCGTCACTCGGCAAGCTTTGAACGAATGCCCGCAACTGCGAAGGCGTGGCCGAGATTACAAAGTCGATATCCTGGGTTGAACGTGGAGTGCCGTAGGCGGCGCTGGCGAAGGACCCCGAAAGCATGTAAGCAATCCCAGCAGAATCGAGCGCAGATTTGATCCTTGCAAAAACATCCGAGACGCTCATCGCAACTTTTCGGGCAGCGATTGTGGCAGGAATGCCAGCCTCAGAAGCTCTCGTGCAACTTGGTCTTCCGTCCAATCCGGGCGCTCCTCCCGGATACCGGCTCTGGCAAGCGTCCGGGCAAACAGGCTCATTTCAAGCGCCAGGAGCAGGCGCTGTTCTTCAGTCATCGCGCGCTGGATTCGGAGCTGGACAGCGTCCGCCGCCGGACTGGTGTCGGTAAGAGGCACGGCCAAAATATTATCACGGAAACTTGCAGCTGATCAGCCGCCAGCAATGGCGCCAATGATGAGAAAAGGTTCCTTCCCGGTCGCGACCGCTTCAGGCAGGGGAGTGTCTGGCGCCTCGTGGGAGAGATCCTCCTCGCACGCGAAGAATCGCAGAAAGGGCCTGCGCTGTTGTGTGACGTGATCGCGGATCGTCCCGCGCAGCATGGGATACCGGGCCTCGAGCGCGTCGAGCACTGAGCGCTGCGTAGCCGGACCTTCGACCTCGAGCTGCACCTCAGCTCCGACGTGAGCCAGGGTGCGCAGATGCTGCGGAAGTACTACGCAGACTATATTGTTGCTCATGTTCCCGCTTTCTTCGTTTTCCCGAATACTACAGCGAACTCATCTACACTCACTCAGTGTTGTAGTATGATGTCGCGTCGATCAAGACGCGATACTGCAACGAACCTTCCCGAATCCGGGAGTACACCGTGACGGCAAAGTCACTTCGTCAAGCTTTAGCTCAAGCAATCTCAATGCTTCCGAAGAATAGGGATTCATGTGCCAAGCGCGAAGCGGTACGAAAATGGCGACGTGACGTCACTCGGCGCGCTTTCGATGCCCATCAAGCTCTCAGGAATCGGGAAAACAGCCTACTGTACGGTAACGTCCTGCGCGGCCGCGACCTGAATGTCTGCAAGATCACACCACAGATTGTCCCGTGCCGCACAGAACAGGATTTGTTGACGTTTTCGTACTTCAGCTTATGCAGTTCTTTCCCCTCTGGTGACCGCCCGGGAAGGAGACTGAAATTCCTGGTGCGTGACGTAGGCCAGCCCGGTCATCCCCTCATTGGTATTTGCTGTTTGAGTTCTCCTGTACGACAGTTGCGTGTCCGTGACGAATGGATCGGATGGCAGGAATCCAAGTATCGAAGCACTCGAGCGCGGAACTTGGTTTACATTTCTGATCTGTCAACTTGCATCAGCATGCCACCGTATTCATTTCTTACCGGCGGAAAACTGCTTGCCGCGCTGATGACTTCGGACGATGTAAGGCGTCTCTACCGAGAGCGCTATCACGAACAATTGACGCTCCGACAGTCACTGCTTGCGGACGAACTGTATCTGTTGACGACAAGTGGCTGCTATGGCAGCAATTCACCGATGTATAAGGGCATGAGGTGTAAGGGACGGACCTTATACCACTTTCTAGGATACAGCAAGGGATATTCTCACTTCCAGATTGATCCCACGCTTTACGAGGATGTAAAGCGGTTCGTTGCGCGACGCCTGCCAGAGACGGCTGGGCGATTCCGAACCTGGTCCAACTCCAAGATTCGTGTTCTCCGCCTCGCTGCACGTGAACTCAAAATTTCGGAAGAAATTCTTGTTTTCACAGGGCACCAACGAGCCGTGTTCGCGGCACCTCTTGCGGAGAACTGGCGTCAGCTCTTGTTGGGCGACCACGTCAGCGCAGACGTGATCTCATATCCTTCCTGCGAAATCGTTGAGTACTGGAAGGAAAAGTGGCTAGCCCGGCGGCTGCAGAGTTGCGAAACCCTGGCCGCGGTCCGGCGATCTTCCCCGGCCGGAGTGCGGGTCAGTCGTGTCTTGGAGGCGAGAGGTGAAAAAAATCAACCCTGAAATTCTTCTGATTACCAATTCGATCTATCCCTACCATCTGCACAATGTCTCAGTCCTCTCTCTCCCCTTCGGAACGGCGTATCGGTTTCGTTACGAACACAGACACCTAGAGCTTGGGTCGCTAGCAATCGAGGATCTTAGAGATAAGGCAGGGGTTGTGGTTCTTCGCGATTATGAACGAGCTACTTTCATTCCCTTAAGAGCGTTCAAAATAATGAATGTTGATGACTGTGGCGAGTTCCTCTTCCTGGATCTTCAGTTCTTATATTTTGTGGGCTATTCGGCATCGTGGCCTGAAACGAGCGTTGCGTCTGGTTCGCCCGGAGATTTCTTCGTCAACGAGAGAGAAAAGTATAGCGGAATCGTTGCAGACCAATTAGGCACTCTTAAAATTCAGAACGCAGCGAACCAATCTCTGTCGAAGTTAATCCTGTGGGTCCAAGCGAATAAGCTAGGCGGGATCGCACTGGAAACAGCAATGGTCGGCCCGAAATTCGCGGATGCCTGGATCCATGTCGTAAACGTACTCGCAGGTATGGCCGTGTACAAAGGCGTGTGTTTTTATGTGATTAGCAGTGTTTTGACCCTTAACAGCGGCAAGGATGCTTCGCGCTTTAGCACACGATGGCGAGCAGGGCTGGAGTTGCGGACTGGCAGGGTTTACATGCTACGTATTTACCAAGTCATTAGCGATCGTACGACCCCCACTAGACCAGGATTCAAGTTAAGACTCGGGTTTATAGGTGCTCATCTTAACCCATTGCGATCCGAGGAACCCGTCGACGGCCCTTACGACAGGCTGAGCTATCTCGTATTCACGTTACCACAGGAGAGCGAAACGAATGAAAGTGAGTTGCTACTCAGCTGCGATCAACCAATTTTCGATCCATCGGACACAGCGAGATCTTCACAAATTCCGCCAACACCCGTGCAGCTTCGCATAAGGTGGCCAAGATGGGCCCGTTTTGTGAAGTGGGTAGTACATCCCGCGCTTTTTGTCGTGGGTGCTGGACTGTTCGTGATGGCGGACAAGGTCCAGCAGTTCTTCGCGTTCAGCGATAACGGTAAGTATCTGGTGCAGCTAATAGGCTTGGCTTTGCTGGCAATTGGTGGCAAGACGTGGGGATTTCTTACCGGTTCAATAAAATCAGGACCACCGGGATCAAAAGCGTGATACGACATTGGAGGCAGTCCCTCAAAGCAGCAATTAGAGGCCGAGGTTCGAGAGCAACTGTCTATATCGAGCATTCGTTGAGGGAAACGACAGAACGTAGTCGCGAGAGCGAGCTTCGACATTGGAAAGAGCAGGATAGACCTCGAACTGGTCGGAAGTAAGATCAATCTCTTCGCCGCTCGGTAAACGATTCCAGTAGTGGGAGCCGCCGGCAATCAGCGACCTGCGGAGCTCTCCACCAAACAGATCCTGAACAATCAGTGCTGTCACGGCACACTGCCCAAACGAAGGAACCCCGGGCGACCATCGGCCTGGAATGGCCGACGTGTCGGCCCGCCAGGCCACTTGAAGGCGCCCGAGTAAGTCCTTGGGCGTGCGAATGCCTATTGCACTTTTGCGCATCCCTATGCTTTTCCGAGCGTCGCGATTACAACTCATTTTGACATTATAACCTCGAATTTCGACAATCGCACGTCGACTGCTTATCCCAGCGTCTGCACCTCGACACTCAACACACCCGGCAAATCCCGCACAATTGGAGCCCAGCTGTCTCCGGCATCGGACGAGACGTAGACTTGTCCGCCGCTGGTGCCGAAATAGATGCCGCACTTGTCGAGTGAGTCGATGGCCATAGCGTCTCGCAACACATTGACGTAGCAATCGCTTTGGGGCAGACCTTTGGTGAGTGCCTCCCACTCGTTTCCGCCGGTGCGGCTGCGATAAACGCGCAGCTTGCCGTCGGGAACAAAGTGCTCGCCGTCGCTCTTGATTGGGACCACATAGATGGTCTCCGGTTCATGCGCGTGAACGTCGATTACAAACCCGAAATCAGTGGGCAAGTTGCCGCTGATCTCTTTCCAGTTGTCGCCGGCGTCGTCGGAGCGCATCACGTCCCAATGCTTTTGCATGAAGAGTACGCCCGGACGCAACGGATTCATGGCAATGTGGTGCACGCAGTGGCCGATCTCGGCATTGGGGTCGGGAATGTATTGTGAGCGCAGTCCGCGGTTGATGGGCTTCCAGGTCTTGCCGCCGTCGTCAGTGCGGAAAGCCCCCGCGGCAGAAATCGCAATGTAGATGCGCTGAGGATTACTGGGATCGAGAATGATCGTGTGCAGACACATACCCCCGGCGCCGGGTTGCCACTTGGGTCCTGTGCCATGGCCGCGCAAGCCGGGGAGTTCCTTCCAGTTCTCGCCGCCATCGGTCGAGCGGAAAATAGCGGCATCTTCGACTCCGGCATACACCGCGTTGGGATCGGTGAGCGAGGGCTCCAGATGCCACACCCGCTTGAATTCCCAGGGATGCTGCGTGCCGTCGTACCACTGATGCGTGGTGAGCGGTTTGCCGCTTGCGTCCGAAGTGTCGTAAACGAACTTGTTGCTTGCGGGTTTCGGGGGACCGGGGGCGGGCGCTTCCCCGGGGGGCGTTCCCGGCTGATGCCAGGTCTTGCCGCCATCATCGGAGCGCTGAATGATCTGCCCAAACCAGCCGCTCGACTGCGATGCATACAACCGATTCGGGTCGGCCAGCGATCCCTTCACGTGATACATCTCCCAGCCCGCGAAGTGTGGACCGCTGACCTCCCACTTCTCGCGCCTCCCGTCCGAACTCAGAATGAATGCGCCCTTGCGTGTACCTACCAATACTCGTACCTTGCTCATTAAACTTCTCCTTCCTAAGCGTCTGGCCCGCAGTTAATCATCCCACGGTATGCCGAACTGATCGATGAGCATACCAAATCGGACAGCCCAAAATGTCTCGCGCGTTCGCCGAACAATCTACCTCATATCACTTGTGAATTGCAAGTGATAGTGCTACTGTAAATCCGTGCCGGGGAAGCGCAAAGTCAAACGACGGTCGGAGTGTCCCCTGAATGCCTCTGTGGAAATGCTGGGCGACCGCTGGTCGTTGTTGATCATTCGCGACATGATGCTCCGAGGTTTTCAGAGCTATAAAGAGTTTATGGATTGCTACGAAGGCATCGCCACCAATATTCTCGCGGATCGCCTGCGCAAGCTGGCCGCTTGCGGAATCATCGCCACCGAGCCCGACCCATCGGACGGACGCAAGGTGGTTTACTCGCTCACGCGGAAAGGAATCGATCTGGCACCGGTTCTCACCGAGATGGTCCTCTGGGCAGCCGCGCACGAAGATACCGGCAATCAGGCGCTCGTCCGGCAAATGCGAGAGGACAAAGAAAAATTTCTGTCTGGCGTGCGGCAGCGCTGGGCTGCGAGTCATTCAGTCCGCGTCTGACCTCCCCATCGTCTGTCGAACTCGCTGTCCGTCGAACTCGCTGCGGGTGACCTCGCCTCGGTTAACATGGGGTGTGCCGAAACCTGCTCCCGCGCAAGGTCAACTCCACATTCTTCGCTCCACGAGCCTGAACAAACTTCCCTGGCTCGTCCACGGATTCTCCACGCGTCTCGGGGGATTTTCCCGTGTGTACGGGAACAAGACACTAAATCTTGGATTCACGACGGACGATTCCAAAGCGGCGGTCGAGCGCAACCGCGCAGCGTTTCTGCGCGAACTGGGTGTTGTCAGCAAAGGAGGGGAGCCCCTGCGGACAACCCCTTCTCAGGCCTGGCCGTTGGTTACCCTGCGTCAAGTTCATTCCGACGTCATCCACTTCGTCGATGCACCTCCGGAAACACAGCTCGTTGGCGATGGCTTGATCACGGCGACTCCGGGTTTGTTGCTCGGCATTCAGACCGCTGACTGCCTGCCAATTATTCTGGTTGACCCTCAGCACCGGGCCGTGGGCGCGTTCCACGCGGGCTGGCGTGGGACCGTCAAGCGCATCGTCGAGAAGGGAGTAGGAGAGATGCGCCGTCGCTTTGGGAGCCGTCCTCGTGATCTGAAAGCCGCGATCGGTCCCGGCGTCCACGGCTGCTGTTACGAAGTGGGGGCGGAGGTTCGCCAGCAGTTTGAATCGCAGTTTGTGTATGCTGCGAAGCTGTTCCGCGAGGTCGAGGAGCGCGATCCGGTCCGCGAAAAATATCCCATGCTGTTTCTTACCGCCCGCCCCCCCGGCCACAATGTTTTGCCGAAGAAAATTTTCCTCGATCTGGTCGAAGCAAATCGCCAACAATTGTTGGCTGTGGGGGTGCCGATGAAAAGTATCGAAGCCTCGCCGTTGTGCACGACCTGCCGCAACGACCTGCTGTTCTCCTACCGCGCTGAGAAGGGTAGGACGGGGCGGATGATGGGCGTGGTCGGCATTCGAGGCTAACGCGAAAGGATTGAGGGCAAAAGGCGGATGTAGGAATACAGAAGTACAAGCGAGACCGTTCTTAACTTCTGCATTTGGACTTCTAAGTTCTGCATTTCTACATCGTAGGAGGTGCTGCCGCGGGCGCCGCCGTCGCCGCGTCGGTGATCCCTTCATTCACCAGATCCTTTAACTCCTTGCTGGGCTTGAAGAAAGGAATCTTCTTGGCAGGGACTTCGACCTTCTCTCCGGTCTTGGGATTGCGGCCCATCCGCGGCTTGCGCTGGCGGGTTCGGAAGCTGCCAAAGCCGCGTATCTCGATCTTGTCGCCCGCGCGCAGGGACCGCACCACGCTGTCAAAGATCGTTTCCACGATCACTTCGCTGTCTTTGCGTGTAAGTTCCGCTAAACGCGAGACTTCGTCTATCAAGTCGGCTTTCGTCATAGTCCCTCTTCGCTCCCGGCCGGCCTCTCCCTGGGTAATCGTCGCCTAGCGGCGACGGCCTCAGTTCCGGACCGGTTACCTCCCATAACCTTCTCAAATTTCAGGGGTTGTACGCAAGTCACAGTTTTGGGACGAGGAAAAAGCCGTCTCCTGGGTCGGCCAACTGAGCCCCTGGTCCGCTAATCCGGGGCCTTACTTCCACAGATAATAAAACCCGACCTGCTGCTCCAGCATCTTTTCGCGGCCGGGAATCCACTGCGAGACATCGCCCGTCATCAGATCCAGAAGTGTCTTGCGGTCTTTCTCCGGATGCACTAGCGTCGGTTCCCCCGAGATGCCCACCGACTTCGCCGTATCCTTGACCGCGGCTTCAAAGTCGCCTACGTCGTCAATCAGCTTCATCGACTTGGCCTGCTCCCCGGTCCACACCTTGCCATTAGCGATGCTCTTGACGTCGTCGAACTTCATGCTGCGTCCGTCGGCCACCGCTTTGACGAATTGTCCGAACATGTTGTCGATGAGGGACTGCATGTAGGCCTGCTCCGCCGGAGTGAGGTCGCGGGTGGGGTTCCCGGTGTCCTTAAACTCGCCGGTCTTGATCACCACATCCTTCAGCTTGGCCCACTTCAGCAGATCGCCATAGTTCACCCACTGCGCGATCACTCCGATCGAGCCCACGATGCTGCCCTGGTCGGCATAGATCTTATTCGAGGCTGACGCAATGTAGAACGCCCCGCTGGCGCCCACGGTCTCGATGGAAACCACAACCCGCTTCTTTTTCTCCTCGCGGACGCGTTTGACCTCGCGATAAATCTCTTCGGACGCAGCTACGCCCCCGCCGGGCGAATTCACATGCAGAATAATCGCCTTGATGGAAGAGTCGTCGGCAAACTTTTTCAGCTGCCCGACCACCGGCTGCGGCGACAGAATCACGCCGTCCAGGTCCACCACTCCGATACGGTCGCCGAAACCAGAAAATCCGGCCTCGTTGCTGCCCGCATGCAGGGTCAGATACACCAGCGAGAACACAGCCAGCACAAAGAGGAAGAATGCTCCTCCGCCAATCAGAATCCAGAGCAAAGTGTGGGAACGTCGTTCAGCCATGAGGGAAGTTTAGCACCGGGGCTAGGGGGTGAGCACTTTCAACGCCCCAGGATCGACGCTGACTTCGACGGGCGTGCGGCAGACGAATTCGCCATCGGCGTAAACATCAAGCGGGGCCTCGGTTTCCACGTGCAGGCGAGCTGCCTGGAAGTACTCAACTTCGCTGATGCCCAGGTGACGGCCAAAATAGACAGTGGGGAACATGCACGCGAGCTTGAAGGGATCAATGCCGCCGATTACGCAAATGTCGAGTTGGCCGTCGTCCATTCGCGCGCGGGGCGCGATCTTCATCCCACCGCCGTAAGTGGAAGTGTTGGCGAAAGCCGCCAGGATCGTCGGTTGATCGCTCCGCGTGGCCCAGCCGCCGGCTTCGTCTGGCGTAAAAATCTTCATCGGGAACGGAGCAAAATGAAAGATAGTCGGAGCCAGGGTCAGGGCATACCCGCCGTGTCCGCGCAGCCAGCGCGGCAGTTCGTTGGCGCGGCGGGCCACTTCGCCGTCGAGTCCCACGCCCGCGACGCTGCCAAAGTAGTGAGCTGCGTGTGGCGCGGGCGCCCCGCCCGCGACCGCCAGCGGAGTGACGACTCCAAGATCGATGGTTCGAACATTGGCGTGACAAGCGCAGAAACGTCGCCACGCCGCCAGCGCCTCCCGCACGCGGCGGAGCCCCAGGCCGCGGGCAAAGTCGTTACCGCTCCCCACGGGAACAACCAACACCGGCAGGCCAAGCTTCACCAGTTGACTCAGGTGACGGTGAATCGTGCCGTCGCCGCCGAAGAGCAGAATGATGTCCGCCTGATCCGCAGCCGGCATTCCGATGCGCCATTCAATCGTTTCGTCTGTCTGGAACGGCGCGAGGTTCTTCGGAGAACATCCCAACCCGAGGATGGCTGCCGCGCGCATGTGCGCGCTTGAGACTAGCAGACTTCTCCACGGCGGCACAGAGGCACAGCTGGATTTACTTATGGATCAACGGACGAATGCAACCTTAACGCGCTTGCCTACGCGTATCGGCAATCGAGCAGGAATTTTGGGCAACTGGTAAGTGTGGTGATTCCTCACTATGTCCTCGACCCGTACCGACCCTTGTTTTAGCTTTCGTACGGCGTCGGTTCGTGAGTCCGCAAGACCGCAAAGAACAAGAAGTTTGTCGAGGTGAATACCGTCTCGCTCTGGTGTAGCGACCTCGGAAAACTCCACCGATATTTCCTCGACGCTTTCCGGTACTTCGCTCTTCTGAAACTGCTTTCCCCAATCTTCTGTCGCTTTCGCCGCCACGTCCGCCGAATGAAAATCCGTCACAATCCTCCGCGCCAACTCCTTCTTCGCCTGCATGGGATGCGTTTCCCGCTTCATCTTCTCAATGTCGGCGACCTGCACATCGGTCAGCAACTCGTAATATCTCCACATCATCTCGTCGGAAATGCTCATCACTTTGCCGTACATTTCCAGCGGCGGCTCGTGGATACCGATAGCATTCCCGAGCGACTTCGACATTTTCTGAACGCCGTCGAGCCCTTCCAGAATCGGCGTAGTCAGCACCACCTGCGATTCCTGACCGTAGGCCCGCTGCAATTCGCGGCCTACTAGCAAGTTAAATTTCTGGTCGGTACCGCCGAGTTCTACATCGGCTTCGAGCGCAACCGAGTCATAACCCTGCACCAGCGGGTAGAGCAGTTCGTGCACGGAAATCGGCTTTTCGTCCTGGAATCGTTTATGGAAGTCTTCGCGCTCCAGCAGTTTCGAGACTGTGTATTTCGCAGTCAGCCGGACAAAATCGTCAGAGCTGAAACTACCCATCCAGCGCCGGTTAAAGTCGACCGCCGTTTTCTGCGGATCGAGAATCTTGAAAACCTGTGTCTTGTAGGTTTCGGCGTTCTGCTCGATCTGTTCACGTGTCAACGGAGGCCGCGTGGCCGTGCGCCCCGTGGGATCGCCGATCATTCCAGTGAAGTCGCCGATCAGAAAAATTGCGGTGTGGCCGAGATCCTGAAAGTGCTTGAGCTTGCGCAGAACCACGGTGTGCCCCAGGTGCAAGTCGGGAGCGGTCGGGTCCATCCCGAGCTTCACGCGCAGCGGCTTTCCCGTCGAGCGCGACTTTTCCAACTTGGCCCGCAGGTCGGCCTCGCGGATAATTTCCGCCGAACCCTTCTTGAGATACGTCAGTTGTTCGTCGACAGGAGCGAAGGTTGACATGGGAAAGGACATTATAAGGAATGCAGAAGGCAGAAGTCAGAATGCAGAAGTAAAACCGGGCTCTAGGATGCGATCCCTTTGGCGGTGCAGAGTGACGCCACAAAGATTGATGTGAGTTCTTCGGCTTCTTTGAGGAGCGCGTCCAATTTTTCGTGCTTTACAATTCCGCCCTCATGGAGCAACTCCAACCAGAAAATGGTCTCGTCTGCCTCTTCCAAAACGATTCCGAGTTTGGAGATGAATTCGGCCTTCGACCGTGCCCGGCATGCGGCGCGGTAGTTTGCACCCACAGACGTGCCAGAACGGAGGACCTGCCTCCCTAGAATTCTGGCCTCCTCTTTGGCGGGCAGAGCGCGATACAAGCGCAAAATACGAAGCGCGAATTGTTTGGTTCGCGCCTTCAGATCTTGACTGTTCCCCACGAACGCTATCTTTGATGTTCACGGGTGCGTAAGTCTGTGATGGATGTCACAATTTACCGGCACTTTCCTACTTCTGCACTCTGCCCTCTGACTTCTGACTTGATTTCAGCAGACGGCGGCCTTTCACTTCGAACTTCCCGCCCAACACAATGTTGATAGCTTCCGTGTACGCGATGTGCTCTTTCTCGAGGATACGTTCAGCGAGCGAGTGCTCGTAGTCAGAATCGAGCACAGGAACGGTCTTCTGCACAATGATCGGCCCGTGATCAAGTTCTTCATCCACAAAATGCACGGTGCAGCCGGAAACCTTTACTCCGTAAGCAAAAGCTTGCTCCTGCGCTTCGAGTCCCGGAAACGCGGGCAGCAGCGAGGGATGGATGTTGAGAATCCGCCGCGGGAGCTGTTGTACGAACCAGGGCGTCAGCAGGCGCATGTATCCCGC
The DNA here is from genome assembly GCA_035568115.1 of Candidatus Acidiferrum sp. Lineage (GTDB taxonomy): Bacteria > Acidobacteriota > Terriglobia > Terriglobales > Acidobacteriaceae > Sulfotelmatobacter. Next base: position 44,654 of record DATMOP010000027.1, on the reverse strand, counting down.
AAGGCAAACCAGGTCCACATTGTGCTGCCGGAGCGCGGCGACGACCTCGCGATCGTGTTCTTCGCGGGGCTTGCCCGTCGACGGAATCACCAGCGCATTCAATCCACGCTGTCGCGCAGTAGCGATGCCCGGCGCATCAGCCTTGTTTGAGATGACGACTGCGATACGGGCATCCGCGATGCGGCCCGCGTCAACGCTGTCGGCGATGGCCACGAAGTTCGAACCGCGTCCGGAAAGAAGAATGCCCAGGTTGTACATAAGTGTCAGCGAGGTTTAGTTGTAAATTACCTTGCGCTCGCCCTTGACGATCCGGCCGACAGTAAAAGCCTTCTCCCCCACACGTTCGAGCACGGTCTGCGCTTTCTTGAATTTCGCCAAAGGAACGACCAAAAGCATCCCCAGGCCCATATTAAACGTGCGCAGCATTTCGTCTTGCGGAACATTTCCCAGTTGCCGCAGGTGCTCGAATAGGGGCGGCACCGGCCAGGAGCCGAGATCAATCGAGGCTGCGGTCCCGCGGGGCAGCACGCGCGGCAGGTTTTCCGTGATGCCGCCGCCAGTAACGTGAGCCAGCGCGGAAACGCATTGTCCATCGATGAGCTTCCTCATCGCCGGCCAGTAGCTCTTGTGCGTCCGCATCAGCTCGTTGCCCACTTTGTTCTTGATCTCGTTGACGTAGTCCTCGGTGGAGTAATGGGCCACCTCGAACAACAGCTTCCGGGCCAGCGAGTACCCGTTCGTATGCAAGCCGTTCGAAGCCATGCCAAGGACGACATCGCCAATCTGCACTTCCTTGCCGGTGATGATCCGGTCGCGCTCCACCACGCCGACAATAAATCCCGCCAGATCGTACTCGCCATCGGGATAGAAGCCGGGCATCTCCGCCGTCTCCCCACCAATCAGGGCACAACCGTTGTGCTTGCAGGCGTCGGCGATGCCCTCCACTACTTGCTCGGCGATAGTGGGCTCCAGCTTCCCCGTAGCCAGATAGTCCATAAAAAACAGCGGCGCGGCGCCCTGCACCGCAATGTCGTTCACGCAGTGATTGACCAGGTCAGCGCCCACTGTGGAGTGCAAGCCCATTTCGAAAGCAATCTTCAGCTTCGTCCCCACTCCATCTACGCTGGAAACCAGCACGGGATCCAGGTACTTGGTCTTGTCCACCGCGAAGAGCCCGCCAAACCCGCCGATTTCGCTAAGCACGCCACGCGTGAAGGTCTTGTGCGCGAGATATTTAATTCGCTTCTTGGTGCGGTTCGCGACGTCAATGTTCACGCCGGCATCGGCGTAAGTGATGGGCGTGGCCGCGGACGTGGGGTTCTTGGGCACGGGTTATTACGCTGTCTCTTCCTCGGTGCTGCAAGTGGGGAAACGCTGGGTTCCTGGCGAAGCAATAGCCTCTAAGGTTGCTGATTGTAACACGTTCAAAGAGGGACGCTGGCTGAGGAAAGTCGCGCGTTGGGGAAGCTGAAGACTTCAGATACACTCCACCGCCCTCCGCGGACGCGCACGCCCGCTCGTCGCTGCTGGGCGCCACTTAGTGAGCGATGAAATCCGAAAAGAAATAAGCGAGGAGGCCGAAAAGAGCCAGCCCAGAAATACCGTAAGCGGTAAGAACCCAGGCGCCGCGGCCAGCAAGGCGTCTTGTGGCAGAAGATTGAGTAAGCGACGACTGGGTAGTTGAAGAAACGTCAGGGGCACGATCTTCCATGCAAAAAACCTCCGAACGGAAGGATCGTGGCGCAAATACATTATGCGTCACGCTTGCCTCGCGTCATGGCCAGGCAAGACTATCTGGGCGGAATTTTACTACGGTTCTGCGCCCTGCAAACAGAGAAATAGGATCGAGATCATTGGGCGGATATCAAGCAATCGGCCTGTATTACAACCTTCGACCCTCGCCAATCCTCCTTGCGAAGTGCCGGTTTATTGAACCCTTCGGCTTGGGATACAGGTGCCGCAGGCCTTACTATTACCTTATGCGTTGTCTCGTTCTCTCGCTTCTGGCCAGCTTCTTGGCCGCGCCCTTCATCGCCCCGGCACAGTCCGGCGAAACTCCCACGAACTCAGCGGTTCCCGCGAAAGCGGAAAGCGCAGCGCAACAGAATGATGCAAAGCCTTCCGAGACCGCCTCCTCAAAACCGGAGCCCAAGCCCGACTATTTGCAGGAAGGGTTTGTCGTCGAGCAGCTCCGCTCCAGCTATCGCTTTGAGAGCGATGGCACGGGACGCAAGGAGACTGTCGCTCGTATCCGGGTACAGAGCGAGGCTGGAGTCCAGCAGTGGGGACAGATTCAAGTCGGCTACAATTCCGCCAACGAACGGGTAGAGATTGCCTACGTCCGCGTCGTCAAGGCCGACGGCAGCGTAGTAAAAGCCGGCGACGATGCCGTGCAGGACCTTAGTGCGCCCGTCGAGCGTGAGGCTCCCGTCTACACCGACTACCGTCAGAAGCACATCACCGTGCCCGGACTTCGACCGGGCGAAGTGCTCGAGTACGACATGGTCACGGTGATTCACACGCCGCTGGCCGCGGGACAGTTCTGGGCGGAATACGAGTTTGACAAGAACAACATCATGCTCGATGAAGAACTCGATGTCGATGTCCCCGCCGACCGCCCGCTCAAACTGAAGAACAAAGTGGGCATGGATCCGAAGATCTCCGAAGCGAAGGGTCGGCGCATCTACCACTGGACCAGTTCTCACCTGGAGCGTGAAGACGACGCCAAGGACAAAGACAAAGACAAGAAAAAGGACAAAAGGAAAAAGAAAAAACGAGCCGACGAGGAACGGCCCGACGTCCAGTTGACCACCTTCGTCAGTTGGGAACAGATTGGCCGCTGGTACGCTGGACTCGATAAAGACCGGCGTACGCCTTCGGCGGAAGTCCGCGCCAAGGCAAATGAACTCACCAAAGGACTGGACACGCAGTTGGACAAGATCGAGGCTCTTTACGATTTCGTCGCCAAGAATTTCCGCTACGTCAGCTTGTCGCTCGGTCTGGGCCGCTACCAGCCTCACGCCGCCGGAGACGTCCTGCACAATCAGTACGGCGACTGCAAAGATAAGCACACCCTGCTCGCTTCATTGCTCGAAGCCGAGGGCCTGCATGCATCTTCGGTGTTGATCAACTCCAGCCGCAAGCTCGATCCCGATGTGCCTTCGCCGTCGCAGTTCGATCACGTCATCACTTTGCTGCCCATGAAGACGCCTCCCCAGGAAGTCTGGATGGACACCACCAGCGAAGTCGCTCCCTTCCGCCTGCTGGCTTTCAGTCTGCGCAACAAGTTGGCGCTCGTCATTCCCGCCGACGGGAGCACGCCGCATCTCGAGGAAACGCCCGCCGACACGCCCATGCCCGACAGCGAAGTTTCAGAGGTCGATGGAAAAATAAACGACATCGGGAAGCTCGAAGCGCACGTCCATTACACCTTCCGCGGCGATGAAGAGTTGATGCTGCGGTCGATTTTCCGCCGGGTTCCGGAGGCGAATTGGCAACGCGTGGTGGAAAACGTCAACACCGGAATGGGCGGTGACATAACCAATTTGAAGATCAGCGATCCGGCTGCGACTCGCGAAGCTTTTACGATGTCTTACGACGTCGCCCGCCCGAACTTCCTGGATTGGTCTAAGAAGAAGTCTGACATCACGCTGCCGCTTTGTCAGTTCAACCTGCCCGACATCGGCCTTGGAGACGACGAAAACGATGCCGACGCCGAGCCCCTCAAGCTCGGCCCCAAAGCGCAGTATGTCTACAAGATCAAGCTCGAACTCCCCGCCAAGTACACGGCGCACGCCCCGCTAGCTTTTTCCGTGAAGCGCGACTACGCCGAGTACCAGGCCACCTACAGGCTGGAAGGAACCACCTTTACCGCTGCCAGGACGCTCACCATGCGCGAGGACGAGCTGCCTGCGCCCCGCGCCACGGATTATCAGGCTTTTCGCCGCGCCGTCACTTCTGACTTAGGACAGTTTCTTGCTGTCGAAAATACAGTAGCGGGCACGCCCGGGCCCCCCGCCGACATGAAGGCGGATGACCTGTTTGAAAGCAGCCGCGCCGCTCTCGCCACAAATAATTTCCCTCTGGCCATTCAGCTTCTCAAGCGCACCATCGAAGTGGAGCCCAAGCACAAGTACGCCTGGTATGCGTTGGCCGTGGCCTATATGGGACTGCGCCAGAACGACGACGCTATCGCGGCCCTAAAGAAACAGATCGAGATCAATCCCTACGACGAATCGGCTTACAACGCGCTCGGCCGCGCCTACTGGCAGGAGCGCAAGTACGACGACGCCGTCACCGCCTTCAACAAGCAGATCGAAATCAATCCCCTCGACAAGTTCGCCCACGCCGGCCTGGGCGCAATGTATTCCGAGTGGCACAAGTACGCCGAAGCCGCGCCGGAACTGGAGAAGGCCGCCTCCCTGACGCCCGACAATCCTGAACTTCAGGTTAGTCTCGGCGATGCCTACCTGAATCTCGGCCAGGACGATAAAGCCCTTGCCACCTTCGACCACGCGGTCGAGCTTTCGGCCACACCGCTGGTGTGGAACAACATCGCCTACCAGCTTTCCCTGAAGAAGTCTCATCTCGATCGTGCGCAGCAGTACGCTGAATCGGCGATCTCAGCCACCGCTGCGGCTTTGCGCAACGTATCGCTCGACCGACTCACGCCGCAGGAGTTGCCGCTGGTGCCGTCGCTGATTGCTTACTGGGATACGCTGGGCTGGGTCTATTTCAGCGAAGGCAATCTGGACAAGGCAGAAAAATACGTCGCCGCCGCCTGGGGACTCGGCCACCACGGCGAGGTGGGCGACCACCTTGGACAGATCTACGACAAAGAAGGAAAGAAAGATCTCGCCCTGCGCACCTACGCGCTCTCCCTGAGCGGCCTGCGCCCCATCCCCGAGACGCGTGATCGATTGGCCCCGCTCGCTGGCGGCGGCGCCAAGGTAGACGCCGCGGTCGCGAAGTATAAAGAAGATTTGCAGCAGTTGCGCACCATCGACCTGGGCAAAGTCGCCAAAGAAACCGGCAGCGCCGAATTCTTCGTGCTCTTGAGTCGTGGCAAGGGCTCCGCCGCCACAGTCGAAGGCGTAAAGTTCGCCAGCGGCGACGAAAAACTGAAAGTCTTCACCGACGCCCTCCGCACCGCCGAGTATCGTCTAACTTTCCCCGACGACACCCCCGTCAAAATCCTCCGCCGCGGAATCCTCTCCTGCTCCACAGCAACCGGCACCTGCTCGTTCGTGCTCATGCTGCCCGATGATGTAAGAACGGTGGACTGAAGCCGAAATGAAGAGAGAATTCCCCAAGTTGTCATCCTGAGCGGAGCAACTGCTTTCGCGAAGCGAAAGCAGTTGCGGAGTCGAAGGATCCCTACCAGCGTGCGCCACCGACGGCCCCGCAAGGCATTTCTATAGATGCTGCATGTTCCTGGAATGCCCCTGGCGACTCGCGCTTCGATATAAACGATATTGTTTATAATAGGTGGCTGTTAACGAGCAAGGAGTTGGAAACAACTCGGCCTGAAATAGGTGCGCGTGATGTTCCTGTATCCAGTTACCCTGAAGCGCGGTGAAGACGGCGGATTCGTCGCCACATTTAAAGACATTCCCGAAGCCATCACCCAGGGGGAAACCGAAACCGAGGCACTAGCGGCAGCCAGGGACGCTTTGGAGACGGCCCTCGACTTCTATTTCGAAGACAATCGCGCGGTGCCCTTGCCTTCCAAAGCCAAGCCCCGGCAACCGGTCGTTGAGCTTCCTGCAAGCCTCTCCGCCAAGATTCTTCTCCTGAACGAGATGATCCAGCAACATGTGCGCCCCGCGGAATTGGCCCGTCGATTGAAGACCACTCCGCAGGAGGTAAACCGCCTCACCAATGTTCAGCACACCTCGCGCATCGACGGCATCGCCGCCACCCTGAAAGCACTGGGCAAGCGCCTCGATATGCGCACGGTGTGAGGGTGGTCGGAGTAAAGTAGAATGCTCCATCGTAAGGAATGGGGCACTAGATGCTGCTACTAAAATCGACAGAGACGAATTGCGATTACTGTGGCGGAGCCACGGCGACTATCCGCATGGTGGGCTACGGCGACGATGACAGCGGCGATTGCAACTGGTGCTCGGCTTGCGCCCTGCGACTGGCACGCAACATCCTAGAAGATTTGTGTCAGTTGAGCTGTGACCCATCACGGATGGTCGTCGATAAAATCAAGACATGAAAATCTGCAGAAGCGGTACTCGGGCCGGCTTTTGCGAGAACTGGTATTGGCGAAGTGTGGCGCCGCCTTTGACAGTTCTCCAAAGGCAGGAACTAGCGAGGCCAGTGCAGCGGTTTCTAGTTTTCGACCGGCGCCCCTTATGAATGTTCAACTCAAACAACGTTGGGCCGGCCTGCCAATGCAAAAACGATCTCACTGCGGTGTCGGGTAGATTTCAGCGGTTACGCTCGTGGCATCGTCAACGCAGTGCGTGGTTTTGGCTTTTTCTCTTTCGTGCGCACTAAGCGAGTCCCGGTCGAAGATCAGCACGGATTCAGTGAAGCATGTCATTTCAACTTTGAAAATGTCCAAGACTCGTTGGTTGAGTCCTTCACTTTTTATCGTTGACCGGTAAAGGTCGATCATATCCGCCCAAGACTTGAGGATTGCGAACTCACGTTTGTCTTCGTCCGTCTTGACTCTATGTCCGGCGGCAGCAAGATTTTTCTCCACCTCGATCTGTCGCGGCTGAAAGGCGACGTCGGATGCCTCCTTCTGCGGCGAGAGAGACTTGATCGAGTCGTAGGCAATCTGGGCGCTAGCTTGGAAAGCGGTTGAGACTCTAGGCCCGGGCTTCGCGGAGGGCTTACCCGTTGACGTTTGGGCTATGGCAATGGAAACGAGAAGGAGAAAGGCGGGATAGCGCACGGAACCTCCAAAAGTTGTCACCAAAACAATTGACCGGTCCTCACTCGAAGAATGATGGACGGGCCCGCCCGAGAAAGTATATCCCCGCTCGGGAGGAGCTTAACCCAGTCTCTACTCTCGACAGCCGGAATTCCAGGCACAGGTTATCTCCCTGACGGCTTCTCTCCCGGTCCGTCTCCCGCAATTCCGGAGAGAACGACCGGCGCGCGATCCGGGAATTCAGCCACCAGAGAGAGCTTGCCCCCCATGGCCTTGACGGTCTTGCGTAGCGTGGACAACAAAAGATCGCTGCGCTTTTCGAGCCGCGAGACGCTGTCCTGGGTAATCCCCAAAGTCTTGGCGATCCGCACCTGCGTGAGCTTGCGCGCATGCCGTAGTTCGCGCAAGGTCATTTCCTCGGCGATCAACTGAGCGGCGCGTGCCTCGACTTTCTTGCGTCGCGCGGGGCTCAGTTTCTTGACTATATCGTCCACGTTCGTAGGCATGATCATCTCTTCTGTAGAATGACATTAAAGACATATGATATCAGATACATGTCTCACAGCCTGATAGCGAGCGGGGCGCCGCAGCCGTACCGTTTTCCACAGCCTCCCTGTGACATCTGACCTTGCGGCCACATTCTCAAATGCGCGATCATGGTCGAGGCAGTGACGGTTGAAAGCACCCAGAGTGCCCAACCCTAAGCCCTTTGTTCTCAAGATTTTGGTATTTAAGTTCTTTGAAAACCAGATTTTACGCGATACGGTTTTGCGAAACCCGTGCTGGGCAAGGCTTTCAAGAGTATCCAGAGAAAAAATTTTAATCCGGATCTGCTCCCAGAAGCCACCTTCGCCAAATGCGTGATTTGTGTCCGAAGTTTATTTTCGGTTGGAAATCCACAGCCTGGGAGGAACGGTATGCGACGGACCGTCGTCAGCAAGCCGGCCGCCGCCGATTCCACTCCGTCGCCTGCTCGTAAGCGTGAGCCAGCCTAACCACCAAATCCTCCCGCCAGTGCGCTCCCGCGATCTGCAGCCCGATTGGCAGGCCGCTTTTCGTAAAACCGCAAGGCACTGAGATGGCAGGCAGTCCCCACATGTTGAACGGCCGCGTATTGCGCAGCAACGCAAGCTCCGCCGGACGCAGAGCGGCAGGATCTTTTTTCAAATCGGCAATCGCCGGTGCCGGGATTGGCATCGTCGGCGTCACCAGCAAATCCACTTCGGCGAAGAAGTCATGAGCCCGTCGCCGTTCCTGATCCAACTCGCGCCGCGTCTGAATATATTCCGCCGCCGAAATGTTCTCGCCGGAGCGAATGCGACGCAAAGTCTCCGGCTGATACAACTCAGGCGATCGGGCAACATTCTCGGCGTGATAAGCAAAAGACTCGGCAGCCTGCACCGTGCGGTCCGTAGATACCTCGATCTTTACGTCCCGCACATCGGCCACCAGCGTGGCGATCAGGGCAAGAGCCCGCTCAACTGCCGCGCCGACCTCACCGTCAAGACCGTCATAGAAATGCGCCCGCGGAATTCCAATCCGCAGACTCTTCGTCACGTCGTCCAAGCCAGAAACATAGTCGGCCACAGGAAGATCAACGCTGCAAACGTCAAGCGGGTCAAATCCCGCGATCGCCTGCAACACAACCGCTACATCACCGGCATTCGCAGCCAGCGGCCCAACGTGGTCCAGCGACCAAGAAAGCGGAATCATTCCCCGCGCGGACACGCGCCCATAAGTCGGCTTGATCCCCACGCACCCGCACAGCGCAGCCGGTTCGCGGATCGAACCAGCTGTATCGGTGCCAATCGCCGTGTAACAAAGCCCGGCAGCAACGGCCGCCGCCGATCCTCCAGACGATCCTCCTGCGATATGCCCTGTGTTCCACGGATTGTGAACGTCGCCGAAGAAGCTGACCAGCGAGCTTCCGCCGTAAGCGAACTCGTGCAGATTGTTCTTGCCCAGAATCACCGCACCCGCCCGCCGCAGCCGCCTCACCACCTCCGCGTCATCACCGGGGACGCGGTCCTTGTAAAGCTCGCTGGCAGCGGTAGTGCGCGTGCCCGCCGTATCGATCAAATCTTTCAAGGCGATAGGAATCCCATGGAGCACCCCACGCCATTCCCCACTGGAGATTTCGCCTTCCGCCGCCCGCGCTTCCGCCAAAGCCGACTCGGCACTCACCGTGATGAAAGCATTCAGCGCGGGATTGAGTTTCTCGATTCGCTCCAGGCAAGCACGAGTCAGTTCAACCGGAGAGACTTCTTTACGCCGCACACGCGGAGCAAGCTCAACGATGGTTTCCAAAGTAGGCATGGGGCTTCATTGTAGTAGACGCTCGTCGGTCCCCTGTGTCCCACCGTGTCTTTCAAAGATCTTGCCTCAGAAAAAGCAACCACCAGCACAGGCCTATAATCAAAAGCGCTGGCTCGTAGGAAAAGAGGTCGCACGCCATGTCGGAATTGACGATTGCCCCAGTCGCAACCCACGGTTTCTTCGTCGACGGCCGTTGGATGGAAGACGGCGACGTCGTCGAAATCCGCTCTCCCTACGACGGCAGCGTAGTTGGGCGAGTGACTCAGGCACGGCGCGAGCATGCTGAAGCTGCAATCGCAGCCGCCGTGAAGGCGTTCGGCACCACTCGCCGCTTGCCTGCCTTCGAGCGGCAGCGCGTGCTGCGCCGCATTGCCGAGGCCATTGCCGAACGCCGGGAGGAATTCTCCCGCACCATCGCCCAGGAAGCCGGCAAGCCCATCAAGCTGGCCCGCATCGAAGTGGACCGGGCTGTGTTCATCTTCAATGTGGCGGCCGAAGAGGCCACGCGCATCTACGGTGAGTATCTCCCTCTCGACTGGCAGGAATTTACCGCGGGACGCTGGGGCATTGTGAAGCGCTTCCCGCTCGGTCCCATCGCAGGGATCACTCCCTTTAATTTTCCTCTGCATCTGGTGTCTCACAAAGTCGCGCCGGCCATTGCAGCGGGTTGTTCCATGGTGTTGAAACCGGCGCCGCAAACTCCGCTGTGCTCGCTGCTGCTGGCAGAGTGCGTACAGCAGGCAGGCTGGCCTGATGGCGGACTGAACGTGCTGCCGCTTTCCAACGACGACGCCAGCCTGCTGGTCACCGACGAGCGCATCAAACTGATCAGCTTCACCGGCAGCGTGCCCGCCGGCTGGGACATCAAACGCCGCGCCGGCAAAAAGAAAGTCGCGCTGGAGTTGGGCGGCAACGCCGGAGCGATCGTACACAGCGACACCGATCTTGCATACGCCGCTGAGCGCTGCATTGCCGGCGGCTTCGGCTATGCCGGCCAAACTTGCATTTCCGTGCAGCGCATCCTGGTCGAGCAGTCGGTCTATGGTAAGTTCACCGATCTGCTTGTCGACGGCGTCAAGAAACTGAAAACTGGCGATCCAATGGAGGAGTCGACCGACGTTGGTCCGCTGATCCGCGAGAGCGATGCCATCCGTGTCACCAACTGGGTGGAAGAAGCGGTTCGTTCCGGTGCTCGCCTGCTCTGCGGCGGCGGTCGCAAGGGTTCCGTAGTTGATCCGACGGTGTTGACGGGCACCAGACCGGAAATGAAAGTGAATTGCCAGGAAATCTTCGGTCCGGTTGTAACCGTGGAACCCTACAAGACTTTCGACGAAGCCCTGCGCCGCATCAACAATTCCAACTACGGCCTGCAGGCCGGCTTGTTCACACGTGACGTCAAGTTGCTCTTTCAGGCGTACGACGAATTGGAGGTCGGTGCTCTGATCGCGGGCGATATTCCTTCGTTCCGCATCGACCAGATGCCTTACGGCGGTGTCAAGGACTCCGGCCTGGGGCGCGAAGGCCTGCGCTACGCGATTGAGGAGATGACCGAACCAAAACTGCTGGTGATGAATCTGCGGTAGCGCCGTTGGATGTCCGGTCGTAAGAAAAGGCATAGTTTCTCAGTAGAGTTTGGCTTGGAATTTTTCCCGCTCCCGCGCAGGAAAGTGCGCGACAACGGTGCGCGAAATATTTATAATCTCCAGTTCTCATAGCCGACGCGAAAAAATCCGTAGGTGTTTCCTTTTGCGTCGTAACCATTACTTCCCATTGGGGATCTCTTGGGTCTCATTTTTATTTTCTGAAGCTCGTACGTAAGCATGCCGCAGATTTTTCATCGCAGCACAAACACCCTGTCCCGGGCCACAATTTTTGGCGCGGTGTTCGTGATTGCCGCGCTCGGCTGGGTGGCGATGGAGGTGCAGCGCTCGCCCTACATCACTTACGCCGGAGTGCGCAAGCCGCAGCCCGTGCCCTTCAGCCATCAGCATCACGTCTCCGGACTCGGCATCGACTGCCGCTACTGCCATACTTCCGTTGAGACCTCAAGCTTCGCCGGCATTCCGCCTACCAAGACTTGCCTGAACTGCCACTCGCAGATCTGGACCAACGCCCAACTGCTGGAGCCTGTACGCGCCAGTTACCGCTCCGGCGAGTCGCTGCAATGGACGCGGGTAAACCAGCTTCCCGACTTCGTTTTTTTCAATCACAGCATTCACATCAATAAGGGAGTAGGCTGCAACACCTGCCACGGTCCGGTCGATCAGATGCCCCTCATGTATCAGCAGGAGTCATTGCAGATGGAGTGGTGCCTGAGCTGCCATCGCGCGCCAGAGAAGAATCTGCGCCCGCGCGATCAGGTGTTCAGTATGCAGTACCAGCAGCCCACTAGCGCGAATCCCGTGGTCGTAGACGGCCAGAGTTTCACCGAGCAGGCGGACTTAGGTATCGCACTGGTAAAGAAATACAACGTCCGTAGCGTCAAAGACATTACGAGCTGCAACACGTGTCACCGGTAACGACTATGAGCCCTTGTCATCCTGAGCGGAGAAGTTGCTTCGCGAAGCGAAGCAACTTCGGAGTCGAAGGATCCCTAGCGCCGCGTCAGATTAACGGTCATAGGGATCCTTCGACTGCGCGAGAGTTCGCTTCGCGAACTCTCGCTTCGCTCAGGATGACAAATTGTGATTTGTGACCCATGAAGATTGAACCTAAACACGGCCGAGCCAAGAGTGGAGACGTTTGTCCCAGCAAGAAAGGCAAGCCCGACCTCGACTCCCTGCGCGCGCGGTTGAACCAAATAACGGACGAGGCCAATAATAACGACAAGGCCGGCCCGGAATACTGGCGCAGCCTCGAAGAACTCGCCGGCAGCCCCGCGTTCCAGGAAGCTCTGCATCGCGAATTTCCCAAGGGCGCTTCCGATTGGGTGGATTCCGTTTCGCGCCGCGGCTTCCTGCAAGTGATGGGCGCATCCATGGCGCTGGCCGGAATGACCGGCTGCGTCCGCCTGCCGCTCGAACCAATCGTCCCTTATGTCCGCCAGCCCGAGGACGTGATCCCCGGCCGCCCGCAGTTCTACGCCACAGCCATGACGCTCGGCGGATACGCCAGCCCGATTCTGGTCGAGAGCCACCTCGGTCGTCCGACAAAGATTGAAGGCAACGACAAGCATCCCGCGTCGCTTGGGGGCACCGACATTTTCGCGCAGGCCCACGTTCTTGGCCTGTACGATCCCGACCGCTCGCAGAGCGTGATGTCGATGGGCGACCAGCGCTCCTGGCAATCGTTTCTCACTGCGATTCGCGGGCCGCTCAGCGCGCAGAAGGCGCTGCAAGGCGCGGGCATCCGCATTCTTACTCCGACCATTTCTTCGCCCACGCTGGCTGATCAACTGCGCAACTTCCTGAAGATTTATCCGCAGGCCAAGTGGCATGTGTACGAGCCGGTCAATCGCGACAACGTGCTCGAAGGCGCGAAGCTGGCCTTCGGCCAGCCGGCCGAGACGCGCTACGATTTCGAGAAGGCCGACGTAATCGTCTCGCTCGACGCCGACTTCCTGTATGCGGGATTTCCGGGAAATGTCCGCTACATTCGCGACTTCGCCAAGCGCCGCAATCCCGATGGCAACATGAACCGGCTGTACGTGATCGAGAGCACGCCGACCACGACGGGGGCGAAGGCGGATCACAGGCTGCCGCTGAGGGCAAGCGAGATTGAGAACTTTGCCCGTGTACTTGCCGCGGCTGTGGGAGCGGGCGGCGATGCCGGCGCACCGAGCCCCGAATTGGCGAAGTTTGCATCTCTGGTTGCCGCCGATGTGAAGGGTCATCGCGGTTCCAGTGTGATTGTCGCCGGTGAACACCAGTCCCCCGAAGTTCACGCGCTTGCCCATGCGATGAATATCGCCCTTGGCAGCTTTAAGGCGGTTGCCTACACAGATCCTATCGATGCGAACCCCATCAATCAGACCGACTCGATCAAAGAGTTGGTCTCCGACATCCAAGCGGGCAAATTGGACCTGCTTGTTATCTTGGGCGGCAACCCGGCCTACGACGCGCCCGCCGATCTCGATTTCGCCAACGCTCTCAAGAACGGCAAGATTCCGCTACGCGTTCACCTCGGGCTTTATCAAAATGAAACCGCCGAGCTTTGTCAGTGGCACATCAATCAAACCCACGACCTCGAAGCCTGGGGCGACGCCCGCGCTTACGACGGCACAGTTAGCATCATTCAACCGCTGATTGCCCCGCTGTACGCTGGCAAGAGCGCGCATGAATTTCTCGCACTTCTCTCCGGACAATCCGATGCTACGGGCTACGATCTCGTGCGCGGCTACTGGCAAAAGCAGCATTCCGGCCCGGATTTCGAAGTCTTCTGGCGCAAGGCACTGCACGATGGCTGGATCGAGGGTACGACACTTGCAACACACGAGTTCACGCGGATTTTCCCGCGTGTGCCCCCTAAGTCGTCGAAAGTCGACCTAGGCGGTTTCGAGCTCAACATCCGCCGCGATCCCACCATCTACGACGGACAATTCTCCAACAACGGCTGGCTCCAGGAACTTCCCAAGCCGATGACCAAGCTTACTTGGGACAACGCCGTGCTCATCGGCCCCAAGATGGCGGAGCGGCTGCAAATTAAAGTGGAAGACGTCGTCGAGCTTGAACTGAACGGCAAGAAAGTTACAGGCCCAGTCTGGATTCAAGCCGGCCATCCCGACAACTCTGTAACCGTCACATTAGGCTACGGTCGCAAACGAGCCGGCCGCGTCGGGACCGTGCAGGGCTTCGATGCCTATGCTTTACGAACCAGCGCGGCGCCATGGATCGCCACCGGCCTGCAAATCTGCAAGACCGGAGAGACTTACAAGCTCGCCTCCACGCAGGGCTACCAGAGCATGGACACGCCCGATGGCGGGCATCGCCCGCTGGTCCGCGAGACTACGCTTGAGGAATACCGCAAAGAGCCGGGCTTTGCTCAGGAGGAGGAGCCCGCGCCTGGGCTCACGCTCTACAAACCGTATCCCTACAAGGAAGAAGACTATGCGTGGGGCATGGCGATCGATCTGAACTCCTGCGTGGGCTGCAACAACTGCATGCTGGCCTGCCAGTCGGAGAACAATATCGCCGTCGTCGGCAAAGAGCAGGCCGTCCTCGGCCGCCATATGCACTGGATTCGAGTTGACGCCTACTACCAGGGCGACCGCGACAATCCCAAAGCATTTTTCCAGCCCGTGCCGTGCATGCAATGTGAAAATGCGCCGTGCGAAGTGGTCTGCCCCGTGGGCGCGACCAACCACTCCAGCGAAGGCCTGAACGATATGGTCTACAACCGCTGCGTGGGCACGCGGTACTGCTCGAACAACTGTCCTTATAAGGTGCGGCGCTTCAACTTCCTGCTGTTTCAGGATTGGGAGACGCCGCAGTACAAGATGATGCGCAATCCCGACGTCAGCGTGCGCAGCCGCGGCGTGATGGAAAAGTGTACTTATTGCGTGCAGCGCATCAACGAACAGAAGATCGACGCCGAAACCGCATCAGTCCGCGAAGGCAAAGCGGTCAAGGTCGGAGACGAATTGCAGACGGCGTGCCAGCAGTCGTGCCCGGCGGGAGCGATTGTCTTTGGCAACATCAACGATCCCAACAGCAAGGTTTCAAAGTTGAAAACGCAGTCGCGAAACTACAGCCTGCTGGGCGAGTTGAACACGCGCCCGCGGACTACGTATCTGGCGGAAGTGCGAAATCCGAATCCGGAGTTGAAGTCGTAGGCATGGACGAGCAATACAAAATGACGGTCGACACGGAACGGGCTCCGGTGATCGAGCCCGGCTATACCTTCGGCACGGTCACGGAAAAAATCAGCGCCATCGTGCTGACCCGCCCCGCTTCGAACGGATGGTTCGTGGGCTTCGGCGTCGCATTCCTGATGACGATGATGATGCTCTACGCCATCGGCTACCTGGTTCTGAAAGGCATCGGCATCTGGGGCGTGAACATCCCAATCGGCTGGGGCTTCGCCATCGTCAACTTTGTCTGGTGGATCGGCATAGGCCATGCCGGCACGCTCATCTCCGCAATCCTGCTTCTGTTGCGGCAGTCGTGGCGCAATTCCATTAACCGCTTTGCCGAAGCCATGACGCTGTTCGCCGTGGCCTGCGCCGGAATCTTTCCCGCCATTCACGTCGGACGTCCGTGGCTGGCTTACTGGCTGTTTCCAATTCCCAACACCATGGGAGTGTGGCCGCAATTCCGCAGCCCGCTGATGTGGGACGTGTTCGCCGTCTCCACCTATGCGACGATCTCGGCGCTGTTCTGGTTCATCGGCCTGATCCCCGACTTGGCGACCCTGCGCGATCGCGCCACCAATCCCGCGACCAGAATGATTTATGGCATGCTCTCGATGGGCTGGCGCGGATCCGCGCGCCACTGGCACCGCTACGAGACTGCCTACCTGCTGCTCGCCGGACTCGCCACGCCCCTGGTGCTCTCGGTCCACACCGTCGTGAGCTTCGACTTCGCCGTCGGCATCGTCCCGGGCTGGCACACGACAATTTTTCCACCGTACTTCGTTGCGGGCGCCATCTACTCCGGATTCGCCATGGTCTTAATGCTGGCGATTCCGATCCGCAAAATCTACGGCCTCGAAGATTTCATCACCGAGAAGCACCTCCAGAACTCCGCGAAGGTCATGCTCGCGACCGGATTGATCGTCGCCTACGGCTACGGCATCGAGGCCTTCATGGGCTGGTACAGCGGCGACCGCTACGACGCGTTCACGCTCTGGAATCGCCTGCATGGGCCGTACGCCATCCCGTACTGGGCGCTGCTCATCTGCAACATTTTCATCCCGCAGGTGCTGTGGATTCGCAAGCTGCGCACCAGTCCCGTCGCGCTGTTTTTAATTTCCGGCGTAATTCTGGTCGGCATGTGGCTGGAGCGCTTCATCATCGTTGTCGTCAGCCTGCACCGCGATTTCCTCACTTCATCATGGGGCATGTACTACCCCACGCGCTGGGACTGGATGACCTACATCGGCACCATCGGCATGTTCCTGGCGGCGATTTTCCTGTTCGTGCGCCTGCTGCCCATGATCTCGATTTTTGAAATGCGCACCCTCCTGCCGGAAGCGGAGGTCAAAGCCGAATGAAGCGTGAACGCTTGTACGGCATTATGGCCGAGTTCGATTCAGCCACAGCCCTGGTGGAGGCCGCGCGCCGCACGCATCAGGCGGGCTACACGAAGATCGACGCCTACAGCCCGTTCCCCATCGAAGGCCTGGCTGAAGAAATTGGCTTTCACCACGATGAAGTGCCGCTCGTGGTGTTGATCGGCGGCATTATAGGCGGCCTCACCGGCTATCTGATGCAGTACTGGATGTCCGCCGTGGACTACCCGCTGAACATCGGCGGCAAGCCTTATCACTCCTGGCCGGCCTTCATTGTCATCACGTTTGAAATGACGATTCTTTTCGCCGGAATCTCCGCCGTGTTCGGCATGCTCGCGCTGAACGGCCTGCCCATGCCTTATCACCCTGTGTTCAACGTGCCGCGTTTCGCGCTGGCTTCGAAGGACCGCTTCTTCCTGATCGTATTTTCTTCCGATTCCAAGTACGATCCGGCCGGCACTCGCGATTTTCTGCAAAGCCTGCAGCCGCGCTCACTCTCGGAGGTGCCTAGCTAGCATGCTGCGTCTCCGTCAAATCTCCGTTGGATGCGCGCTGGCGGTCGTTGCCTTCCTCACCGCTTGCCGCATCGACATGCACGTGCAGCCGCGACAGAATCCGCTCTCGCGCAGCGACTTTTTCGCCGACCAGCGTTCCGAGCGTCCGCCGGTCGAGGGCACCGTCGCGCGTGGCCAGTTGCGGGAGGATTCTTATCTGTACACGGGCAAGGTGGGCAACACTCCCGGCGACTACATGCCATTCCCTGTAACCAAAGAAGTTCTCGAACGCGGCCGCGAGCGCTACAACATTTATTGCGCACCCTGTCACTCCCGCCTCGGCGACGGCAACGGCTTCATTCCGTCGCGCGGTTTCGCGCGCAAGCCGCCGACTTTCCACACACCACGCTGGCAAAAGGCTCCACTGGGTGAGTTCTATGACGTGATCACCAACGGCGCTGGAATCATGCCCGACTACGCATCGCAGATTCCACCCGAAGACCGCTGGAAAATCGTGGCCTACATCCGCGCACTCCAACTTAGTCAAAACGCGACTCGGGCGGATGTTCCTCAAGGACAAAACGTGCCTTCGGATCCGCCGCAGTTCCGCGGCCAGCCTGGATCGGGCGCTACGCTTCCCGTCATTGATTCCAAAACCATGTTGACCTCCGAGGAACATAAATGAGCGCCGTGATTCCACATCTCGATCTGACGGCGCCTGAGGTTGTAAGAAAGATCTCTCAGCGCTCGCTCGCGATCGGCGTCGCATTCGCTGTGATTGCGGTGGTCTTGGCGTTCATCCGTCCGCAAGAGTTCTACCGCGCCTATCTGCTCGGCTTCATGTGCTGGCTGGGTGTCGCACTCGGTTCCATGGCGATTCTCATGATCCGCCACCTCACCGGAGGCGGATGGGGTACGGTCATTCGCCGCATCCTGGGCGCTGCGATGCGCACACTTCCTCTGCTCGCGCTCCTTTTCATTCCCGTCATTCTCGGAATTCGGCGTCTTTACATTTGGGCGCAACCGCTCGCCAACATTGAAGACAAGCACCTCCGCGAACATCTCGAACAGATCACGCAAACTTATCTCACCGTGAACGGCTTCATTATCCGCGCAGCAGTTTATTTTGCAGTCTGGAATGTGTTGTCGTTCCTGCTGTCGAAATGGTCGAAGGAGACTGACAGTCCCGGCGCACCGGACAACAGTGGACGCTTCAAAGCAGTCAGCGGCCCGGGCCTCATTCTCTACGGATTCACGATTTCTTTCGCCGCCATCGACTGGGTCATGTCGCTCGACCCGAGTTGGATCTCGACCATCTTCGGACTGATCATCCTCATCGGCGAAGTACTCACCGCCATGTGTTTCGCGGTTGTCGTCGAGCGCATCCTCTTCAATTACAAGCCGATGTCAGAGATGCTGACCCCCGACTTCGTCCACGATCACGGCAAGTGGATGCTGGCGTTTACCATGGTCTGGGCTTATTTCAACTTTTCGCAGTGGCTCATCATCTGGGCGGGCAACCTGCCGGCGGAGATCACTTTTTATATGCGGCGGTTGGATGGCGGCTGGGTGTCGATTGGACTGATCTTAATCTTCCTCGGATTCGTCATTCCCTTCGCGACTCTGCTATCGCGTCCCTTCAAGCGCGACATTCGCCGGCTGGCGTGGCTCGCAACCTGGCTGCTGGTAATTCGCTACCTCGATCTGTTCTGGATCATCGAACCGAATTTTTCAAAAACTCTCACAGTGACGGTGGCAGACATTGTTGTTCCTGTTGCCATCGGAGGAATTTGGCTCTGGTATTTTTTCCGCAACCTGGCGTCGTTGCCGCTGCTGCCGGCCTATGACACCGACGCCCACGAAGTTCTCCAGCCGGCACGTTGAACGCACGCATAACGAGACTTGATTAACGAGAGATGAGCGGCGAAACCAAACACGAGAACACGGCCGGGCACAGGAACTACGAGCGCCAGGATCTCCAGCCGTCCGGCATTTTGTATTTCCTGCTGGCCCTCGCCGTGGCGACACTGCTCTGCATCCTCGGTCTCCGAGGGCTCTTCGCATTTCTCGAGCATCACGAAAAAGCGTTGCAGCCTCCGGTAAATCCCCTGGTCGCCAACGTTCCAACGGATACCCGCCGCGTTGCGCCGGGTTACCCGCAGAGCGCTTTCCCCAACCCGAAGCTGGAGGAGGATGAGCGCGGACAGCTGAACGATGTCCGCATGAACGAAGAGAGGGTTCTCTACAGCTACGGCTGGGTGGATGAAAAGGCGGGCACGGTGCACATCCCTATCGGGCGCGCCATGGATCTTTTAGTGCAGCGCGGGCTTCCAGTCCGTTCGCAAGGTCCGACGCGTGAGAATGCCGCAAAAGTGGAAACAAGCAAGCAGCAATCGAGCAAGAGTGAAGCAGTTAAGAAGGACAAAAAGAATTGAGCCGTAAGAAAAGCAAAGCGATTTCGGCCGCGCGTGTGTTGCTGACAGTTACACTGCTGGCCGCCTCCGCCTCAGCCCAGATGAACAACGGTATCATGGCTCCTCCAGCGAACACGCGTCCTCCGAGGTTAGAGAATGTCGGCATTGAGCAGCACCTCGACGCTCAAGTCCCGCCCGATCTCACCTTCCGCGACGAAACCGGCAAGACCGTGAAGCTGGGAGATTACCTCGGCCACAAGCCCCTGATCCTCAACCTGGTTTATTACAACTGCACGATGTTGTGCGGGGAGGCTCTGGCCGGGCTCTCCAGCGCCATGCGCCTGGTGAAGTTCGACGTCGGCAAGGAGTTCGACGTGGTCACCGTCAGCTTCGATCCCCGCGAGACGCCCGAGATGGCAGCGGCGAAGAAGGCCGACTACGTTAAGCGATACGGCCGCGCCAATGCCGCCGCGGGCTGGCATTTTCTCACCGGCCGGCCAGAATCTATCAATGCGCTCACGAAGGTAGTCGGTTTCCAGTATCAGTACGACGCCAAGAGCAATCAGTACGCGCACGCGACAGCAATCATGGTGCTCACGCCGCAAGGCCATATTTCGCGCTACTTCTACGGCGTGGATTTTCCGCCGAAAGACTTGCGTATGGGATTAGTGGAGGCTTCTCAAGGCAAGATCGGCAATGCTGTCGACGCGGTGCTGCTCTATTGCTATCACTACAATCCTGAGACGGGAAAATACGGCGCCATGGTGGCGAACATCCTGCGCCTGGCGGCGGCCGCGACCATTCTTATCATGGGCAGTTTTCTTTTTATCTTGTGGAGGTTGGATCTTTCGGTAGCCCGAAGAAAAGCACCGACGACGGCAGCGAAGAAGACTGAGTATGCTCAATAATTTTCCATTATGGCCACAGCAGGCCTCCACGATGGCGCGCAACGTGGACGCTCTCTATATCTTTCTGCTCATCGTCTGCGGGATGATGACCCTGCTGATCTTCACCTGCCTGCTCTACTTCGCCGCACGCTTCCGCCACCGCCCCGGCATCCGCGCCGAACAGATTGAGGGTTCCACTCCGCTCGAAATTACCTGGAGCACGATTCCATTCCTTGTATTCATAGTGATCTTTGCCTGGGGCGCGGTCGTGTACTTCAAAGAGCGCACCCCGCCCGCCGACTCCACTGAGGTTTACGTCGTGGCAAAACAGTGGATGTGGAAACTGGAGCATGCCGAAGGACAGCGCGAGATCAATGAACTGCACGTGCCCGTCGGACGCGACGTGAAACTGATCATGACCTCGCAGGACGTGATTCACAGCTTTTACATTCCCGCCTTCCGTCTGAAGCAGGATGTCTTGCCCGGCCGCTACACGGTGGAATGGTTCCGCGCCACCAAACCGGGTGTCTATCACTTATTCTGCGCGGAGTATTGCGGCACGCAGCACTCCGGCATGGTTGGCGACATTGTGGTGCAGGAGCCTGCTCAGTACGAAGCATGGATGAACGGCGGCTCAACGGGCCCGCTCTCGGCCACGGGCGAGAAGATTTTCGCCGAACTCGGATGCGTTACCTGCCACCGCACCGACACCCAGGGACGCGGACCCAATCTGAATGGAGTTTTCGGCAAACCGGTGCAACTCGAAGATGGACGAACAGTTACCGCCGACGAAAACTATCTTCGCGAATGCATTCTCGATCCGGGCGCCAAACGGGTCAAGGGATTCCAGCCCATCATGCCCACGTTTCAAGGGCTGGTCACGGAAGAGCAGGTGAACGCTCTGGTCGCATATATCAAGTCAATTTCGGCGGGTAAGCAAGGAGGCGCAAAAGCCACCGCCAGCGCTATTGCGCCGCAAGCCGCAGTTCGACAACATGGAAGTCAGGTGCAATGAGTATGGAGATCGCGATCCCTCAACCCCTCGAACGCGAAAACTACCTGAACAAGAGGTACGGAGTGTGGTCGTGGCTGCTCACCACTGATCACAAACGCATCGCGCTGCTCTATCTTATCTCCATTACTTTTTTCTTTTTCATCGGAGGCTTCTTCGCGCTGCTCATCCGCCTCGAGTTGCTCACGCCCGCAGGCGACCTGGTGCAGGCCGATACCTACAACAAGCTCTTCACCATGCATGGCATGGTCATGGTGTTCTTTTTCCTGATTCCTTCCATCCCCGCTGTGCTGGGGAATTTCCTGGTGCCCATGATGATCGGGGCCAAGGACCTCGCTTTCCCCCGCATCAACTTGCTCAGCTGGTATCTCTACATCATCGGCGGCGTGATGATGCTGCACTGCATGCTGACTGGCGGCGTCGATACCGGTTGGACGTTCTATGCTCCCTTCAGCACCAACTTCACCAACACGAACTTTATTGAGGCCGGACTGGCGATCTTCGTCGCCGGATTCTCTTCCATCCTCACCGGCCTGAACTTTGTTGTTACCATCCACCGCATGCGCGCGCCGGGCATGACCTGGTCGCGCCTACCCTTGTTTATATGGGCGCACTATGCCACCAGCATCATTCAGCTTCTGGGGACGCCGGTCATCGCCGTCACCATCGTTCTGGTCGCTGCCGAACGCGCCCTCCACCTCGGAATCTTCGATCCCAAACTCGGCGGCGATCCGCTTCTCTTCCAGCATCTGTTCTGGTTCTATTCCCATCCTGCCGTCTACATCATGATTTTGCCGTCGATGGGCATCATTTCTGAGATCATGGCCTGCTTCTCGCGCAAGCGCATCTTCGGCTACAGCTTCGTGGCGTTTTCGTCCATCGCGATCGCCGTTTTCGGTTTCCTTGTTTGGGCTCACCACATGTTTGTGGCTGGGATGTCGGTCTACGCCGCGCTAGTGTTCTCTCTGCTGAGCTACGCGGTCGCTGTGCCCTCCGCCATTAAGGTCTTCAACTGGACCGCCACTCTCTACAAGGGCTCCATCCACTACGATGCGCCCATGCTGTACGCCTTCGGCTTCCTCGGACTGTTCACCATCGGCGGCCTCACCGGACTTTTCCTCGCCGCCCTCGGCATCGATGTCCACGTCACTGACACTTACTTCGTCGTGGCCCACTTCCACTACATTATGGTCGGAGGCGCGGTGATGGGCTATCTGGGCGGGATGCATTTTTGGTGGCCCAAGATCTCGGGACGCCTCTATCCCGAAGGCTGGGCGCGCCTGGCGGCGCTGATCGTTTTCATCGGCTTCAATCTCACCTTCTTCCCGCAATTCCTGCTCGGCTACATAGGTATGCCGCGGCGTTATTACGATTACAGCCACATGCCCGAATTCCAGGTGCTCAACGTTTTATCGACCGCGGGCGCGACGGTTCTCGGCGTGGGATATCTGCTGCCCATGGTTTATTTTCTATGGTCGATGCGCTACGGCAAGCCGGCGTCGGACAATCCCTGGAACGCCGCCGGACTCGAGTGGAAAACAGCCTCCCCACCAACGACCTTTAACTTTGAAGAAGAACCCATTGTGACCTGGGAAGCGTACAACTACGAGGAGTTGGATGCTCCCCACACGCAGGAGGTCCCCGTTGCCCGATAGCACGGTCGTCCTTCATCACGAAGAGCAGCACCGCCCGGAACTTCTGCACCACTTCGCGGATGAGCAGCAGCAGCGTGATGCCTCAAGCCTCGGGATGTGGGTATTTCTCGCGACGGAAGTCATGTTCTTCGGGGGTCTTTTCTGCGCGTACTTGATCTACCGGCACTGGTACTTCGGAGACTTCGCCGCCGCGAGCAAATCCATCAATATGGCCCTCGGAGCCACCAATACTGCCGTGCTCATCTGCAGCAGTTTGACCGTGGTACTCGCCGTGTGGGCGGCGCAGACTGCCCGCAGAACCCTGCTGATTGGCAGCCTTGCCATGACCATGCTCCTTGGTCTCACGTTCCTCGGCATCAAGGGAATCGAGTATCGCGACAAGTTTGTGGAGCATCACATCCCCGGTGCTTCTTTCAGTTTCGAGAACGAGCCGATTCCAGGCCATACTGGGCAATACGCGAATCCCAGCCACGCGCAGATTTTCTTCTCCCTTTACTTCGTCATGACCGGCCTGCACGCGCTGCACATGATTATCGGTCTCGGCATTTTTCTTTGGCTCTTCCTCGCGGCATGGAGGGGACGCTTCACTCCCGAGTACAACACTCCGATCGAGATCGGCGGACTCTACTGGCACTTCGTCGACATCGTCTGGATTTACCTGTTTCCGTTGCTTTATCTGATCGACCGGCACCCGTGAGGCTTGCATGTCTGGACATTCATCAGCATCATCGTCGCCCCTGAAGATGTACTTCGCAGTATTCTTTGCGCTACTCTTAGGCACCGGCCTGACCGTATTCGCCGCGACTCTGGATCTGGGGCCGTTCAATGCACCAGTCGCTCTGGGCATCGCCACGGTCAAAGCGACTCTGGTCGCTCTGTTCTTCATGCATGTCTGGCACGCCAGCGAAAAGCTCACTAAGCTGGTCGTGATTGCAGCATTGTTTTTCCTGCTCCTGTTGCTCGGCCTCACCATGACCGACTATGCCACGCGGCCGTAGAGCTAGTTCTCGTCGGTCGTGCTCCGTTTCCTATCCAATCTGCGGTATACTCGCGCCGACCGTCTACAAACTGCGTTTCTCCGAGGTGGCCCATGGCGTTCTGCAATTCTTGTGGTGCGAGCATCACTCCCGGGACCCGGTTCTGTAATAAATGCGGCGCAGCCATCCTCGCTTCGTCGCCAGCCCCGGCAGTTGCGCCCCCGGTCGTCGCTGGCTCTGCGCCTCCACTGACGCCCGCTCCAGCGACTCCCGCTCCGCCTTCGGGCGGAGGCGCTCTTAAGGCCATTCTGATCGTGGTAGGCGTAGTCGTGCTAGTGGGAATCCTCGGCGTCGCGTCGCTCGGATTCTTCGCCTGGCGGGTAGCTCGTCACACTCGCGTGCGCCAGAACGGCGACAACGTGAGAGTGGAAACCCCCTTCGGCACCGTACAGACCACAAACGATCCGCAAGCGGCGGCTCGCGATTTGGGGGTCGATCCCTATCCTGGAGCGCAGGTTTTGAAGGAAGGCGCAACCTCCGCGACCTTCGGCGCCGTTCACACGGTGTCGCTAAACTTTGAGACCTCCGATTCCGTGGACAAAGTCTGCAACTTCTACACGCCAAAATTCCCCAATGCGATGGTGATGACCACCGATCCGAACCAGTGCACAATCGTCTCCAACGACCAGAAGAACATGATCACCATTACCGTCAAAGGAGAGAACGACAAGACGCGGATTGTGATCACCAATATGAGTAAGTCTGGCGCGGCAAGTTCGTCCTCGAACTGAGGGTCCGACGGCATGCCGAACCCATTCGCCGAACGTGCCCAAGCCTCGAAATCCGCGCAGTTAGACGCCGCCGAATTGGCCGAAGCCCTGCGCACGCAGATTCGCGGTGAGGTTCGTTTCGACCGTGGCACTCGTGCCCTCTACGCCACCGACGGCTCCAACTACCGCCAAGTCCCGATTGGCGTTGTTTTTCCCCACGATGCCGAAGATGTACAGACTACGGTCGCGCTGTGCCGCCGGTTCGGCGCGCCGCTGCTCTGCCGCGGCGGGGGCACGTCTCTTGCGGGACAATGTTGCAACGTTGCCGTCATTCTCGATTTTTCTAAGTACATGGCGAGGATTCTTGAAATTGATCCCGCCCGCCGCATCGCCCGCGTGCAGCCCGGAGTGGTGCTCGACCACTTACGCGCCGCCGCCGAAAAGCACCACCTCACTTTCGCGCCTGACCCCGCGACCCACGATCGCTGCACTCTCGGCGGCATGATCGGGAACAACTCTTGCGGCGTTCACTCCGTCATGGCCGGCAAGACCGACGACAACATCGAGGCGCTCGAAGTCCTCACCTACGACAGCGTGCGCATGAAGGTTGGGGCAACGCCGAGCGCGGAACTCGAAAACATCGTCCAGCAAGGCGGGCGCCGCGGAGAAATCTACACCAAGCTGCAAACCATTGCGGCCGCCTACGACGATCTCGTACGCCAGCGATTTCCCAACATTCCGCGCCGCGTTTCCGGCTACAACCTGAACTATCTTCTGCCGGAGAATGGCTTCCACGTTGCACGCGCGCTCGTCGGCTCCGAAGGCACATGCGTCACAATTCTCGAAGCTACCTGCCGCTTGGTCGAGAGTCCGCCCGAGCGTGTGCTGCTGGTCGTCGCCTATTCCGACATCTATCAGTGCGCCGATCATGTTCCCGAAATCATGATGCACAAGCCCATTGGACTCGAAGGCTTCGACGATCTTCTGGTCGGCTACACGCGAACGAAAGGCATCAACGCCGAAGGGCTTGCGCTGCTGCCCGAAGGCGGTGGCTGGCTCATGGTCGAGTTCGGCGGGTCAACAGCGCTGGAGGCCGAATCTCAGGCGCGCGGCCTGATGCAGTCTCTCGCCCACCGTTCAAGCCCTCCCAACATGTACCTCTACACCGACAAGCGGCAAACCAAACGTGTGTGGGACGTGCGCGAATCGGCTCTGGGCGTGACCTCGCATGTGGCCGGCGAACCGCTCAACTGGGAAGGCTGGGAAGACGCCGCCGTAGCGCCCGAGAAACTTGGCGGCTATCTGCGCGATCTCCGCAAGATGATGGCCGGCTTCGGCTACAAAGGTTCGCTCTATGGACACTTCGGCCACGGCTGCGTGCATACCCGTATCAATTTCGACCTGCAATCGAAAGAAGGCATCGCCAAATTCCGCAAGTTTATGGAGGAGGCCGCCGACCTCGTGGTCAGCTACGGTGGTTCACTCTCCGGCGAGCACGGTGACGGCCAGTCCCGCGGCGAGCTGCTTCCTAAAATGTTCGGCCCGGAACTAGTACAGGCTTTCCGCGAATTCAAGACAGCCTGGGATCCAGAATGGAAGATGAATCCCGGCAAGCTGATCGACCCATACAAGCTCGATGAAAATCTGCGTCTCGGCGCCGCCTACGCCCCCTGGGAACCGGAGACCAAGTTTAAATTTCTTGCCGATCACGGCAGCCTTGCCCAGGCCACGCTGCGCTGCGTGGGCGTGGGCAAGTGCCGCCGCGAAGAAGGCGGCCTGATGTGCCCCAGCTATCGCGTCACGCGGGACGAAGAACAGTCCACCCGCGGCCGCGCTCACCTGCTCTGGGAGATGACCCAGGGCCAAGGCAGACAAGATGGGATCATCCGCGACGGCTGGCGCAGCGAAGAAGTCAAACAGTCGCTTGATCTCTGCCTTTCCTGCAAGGGATGCAAAACCGAGTGCCCCGTCGGCGTCGATGTCGCCACGTACAAGGCCGAGTTTCTTTCCCACTACTACGAAGGCCGCGCGCGCCCGCGAGGCGCTTACGCCTTCGCCAACATCGACCTGTGGGCGCGACTAGCATCGCATGCGCCTGGCCTCGCCAATCTGACCACGCAACTTCCACTCCTGCGCGACATTTCCAAGCTCATTGCCGGAATCCCCAAGCAGCGCGCTATTCCCCCCTTCGCCCCAGAGACTTTCAAATCCTGGTTCCAGCGCCGCGGGCGAGACTCCGAACGAACCTTAGCGGCCCCGCCGGTTCTGCTCTGGCCCGACACGTTCAACAACTACTTCCACCCAGGCACCGCGAAAGCCGCTGTCGAAGTTCTTGAAGCCGCAGGCTTCCGAGTCATCATCCCAAAGGCCAACCTCTGCTGCGGACGCCCGCTCTACGATCACGGCATGCTCGATCGCGCCCAGTCCCTCCTGCTTCAGATCCTCGACGAACTCTCCCCCGAAATCGAAGCTGGCATTCCCATGGTCGGCCTCGAACCCAGTTGCGTCTCCGTCTTTCGCGACGAACTCCTCAACCTCTTTCCAGACGACGAACGTGCGCAGGCGCTGTCACGCCAGACGTACTTGCTCAGCGAATTCCTTGAAACCAGTGCACGGGATTTCCCGCTGCCCCGACTGGATCGGAAGGCGCTTCTGCACGGCCACTGCCATCACAAATCCCTCATGCGAATGACGGCGGAAGAATCCGTCCTTCGCCGCGTGGGCGTCGACTTCCACAGTCCTGCCTCCGGATGTTGCGGTATGGCTGGTTCTTTCGGTTTCGAACGTGACAAGTACGACGTTTCAGTTGCAATCGGCGAACTGGAACTTCTGCCCGCGGTCCGGCAGGCGCCGCCCGACTGGCTGATCATCGCCGATGGCTTCAGTTGCCGCGAACAGATCGCACAAGGCTCGCCGCGACACGCCTTTCACCTGGCCGAGGTCCTGCAAATGGCGTTGAACATGACCACCGCGCCCCAATCTCGCCCCTATCCAGAGTCCACCCGCCTCTACCGCAACGAGACCGAGGTCTTGCAGTCTATGAAGCGGGCGGGCCTTGGTTTCGCAGCGTTGGCGGCAGGCGGGTTCTTATTGTGGGAGCTCTTGAAAAGACGCTGATGCTACAGTGGAAGTGCGGTAGTGAGCGTCTTCAGTTTCCTCGCCGGTGTGGTGGGCGAGGCGCCGCGGGACGACCGCTCTAAGGAAATCAAGAGCGACGGCTTTGACGGTGCATTTTCCGGCTGATAAACTAGAAGTTCGTCCCACCAAGACTAGAGAGTCATTACACAGAGAGCCATACTAAGAAACTCTGGACATAGACTGAGACTGGAAGGTAGTCGTGCGCGCAGAAACCCGCCATCAGCTTAAACAGGACGCGTTCAGCCGAGTCACCATCGGAGCTGCCGAGAAGACCGCTCACTGGAGCGTAGAACATCGGAGTGCGCTCGCTATCGCTGCCGTCGTCCTTGCGGTGATTGTTGCCGTAGTGGGTGGCGGATGGTATTACCTGAGCGCACAGGACGAGAAGGCCAGCCTTGAGTTATCGCAGGCAGTGCGGACTCTCGACACGCAACTGCGGCCGGCTGGAACGCCAGCGCAGCCGGACTTTCCCAGCTTTGCCTCAGTGAAGGAGCGCTCCGACGGGGCCAGGAAACAATTCCAGGCCATCGTCGACAAGTATCCGCACACCCGCACGGCGGACATGGCGCGCTACTTTTTGGGGGTGACTTCGGCGAGCGCGGGCGACAACGCCGCCGCCGAAAACAGCTTCAAGGCTGTGGCTTCGACCGGCAATAAAGAACTGGCGTCGGTGGCGAAGCTGGCGCTGGCCATCCTCTACGGCAACACTGGCCGCACCAAGCAGGCCGTGGCCCTGTACCAGGAACTGATCAACAAGCCTACGTCTTCAGTGAGTAAAGCGACATCGCAATTGCAACTGGCAGAACTTTACCAGACCAGCAACCAGCCACTCGACGCCAAACGTCTATACGAAGAAATCAAGAAAGAAAATCCCGGCCCGGAAGCAGTCCAGATCGCAACCCAGAAGCTGGCGGAGATCAAGTAGGAGCCCGCCTCATGGCTCAGGCACCATGTTCCGCACCCGGCGCTTCAATTACCTCCCTGGTCTTCCTGCACCGCTTAGAGCTGGCCGAAAAGGGTTCGTTCGACGGCGAGGTGACGGCAGGTGGCCCGGATGACTGCCTGAGCGGCGTTGGATTCAACGAACTGCAAGCCGTATCGAAAAGCGTTCTGTTGACGGACCATGGCATAGATTTTCACTGGGCCTAACGGAAGGGTGAAGTCCAACTCCACGACCTCGCCCATGGGCACCGCAATTCTCAGCATGACCGAGATTCCGGACTCGCTGATGTCCACGGTATAGCCCTTGAGCATGCCACACGACCGTGAAGCGACGCTGATATCGACCTCAATTTTGAACCGGGGCTGACGACGCGGATCGACTACTGCTTGAGTGGAGCCGACCGCGGGCTGATTCTGGGTCTGCAATTTCGACTCTGTTGTGCATTCCCGCTTGCAGAATGACATGGCGACTCGCCCCCAGTCGATCTTGCGGGTGGAGGCGATCCTAAATCTCTTATCGGCACATAGCCGGCGAACCTTTAGGGCTTGAGCCATTCCAGGCGAGGCCCATTCCACTTTTCACGAAGGTTGGGTAGGATGATTGTCCAGATTACAAATCAACCTAGGAAAACCCATGGCTGACTTCACACTGCGCGTAAACGCTAGCGAGAAAAAGGTGAGCGTCTCACCGGAGACTCCATTGCTCTGGGTATTGCGAGACACGCTGGAGCTCACTGGAACCAAATTTGGTTGCGGCGCTGGCTTCTGCGGGGCTTGCACGGTTCATGTGGATGGAGCGGCGATACGGTCGTGCTCCACGCCGGTTTCGCAGGTTGCCGGGAAAACCATCACGACGATTGAAGGGCTGGGCGCGAACGGTTTGCACGTTTTGCAGCAGGCGTGGATTGCCGAAGAGGTTCCGCAATGCGGTTATTGCCAGACGGGGCAGATCATGACGGCGGCGGCGCTGCTGGCAAAGACGCCGAATCCGAGCGATGAGCAGATCACGCAGGCTATGAACGGCAACCTGTGCCGTTGCGGGACCTATGAACGGATCCGCAAGGCGATTCATCGGGCTTCAGGGGCAGCGGGAGGTGCGCGATGAGCCCGCTGAGCGTCTTAGGTTTGAGTCGGCGAGAGTTCGTTGCTGCAGGAGTGGCTGCGGGAGCAGGGCTCGTGGTGGGCTTCTACCTGCCGCACCGGGGAAGCTCAAGCAAAGAAGTCTTCTCGCCCAACGCCTACTTGCGTATCACTCCGGACAACAAGATCACCATCGTGGTGGCGCGCTCGGAGATGGGTCAGGGTGTGCGCACGGCGCTGCCCATGATTCTGGCGGAGGAACTCGAGGCGGATTGGAAACAGATTGAGATTGAGCAGGCGGGAGCGAGCACGCTCTATGGAGACCAGGGCACGGGTGGCAGCGCGAGCGTAAAGACGACGTGGGACCCGATGCGCAAGGCGGGTGCGGCGGCACGGGAGATGCTGATTTCGGCGGCTGCGCTGATGTGGGGCGTGGGTCGCTCGACGTGCACGGCGCAGGGCGGGAGCGTTGTGCATGGTGCGTCGAAGCGACGGTTGACCTACGGAGAGCTAGCCGCGAAGGCCGCCACATTGCCGGTCCCGACCGACGTGACCTTGAAGCAGGCAAAGGATTACAAGATGGTTGGGCAGCGTCTGGCGCGCGTGGACACGCCGGCGAAGGTAAAGGGCGAGGCGGTGTTCGGCATCGACTTCCGTATGCCGGGGATGAAATACGCAGTGCTGTCGCGGTGTCCTACGATCGGCGGGAAGATGGCGAGCTTCGACGATAAAGAGTCGAAGAAGATATCGGGCGTGAGCTACGTGGGCAAGATCGGCGACGCGGCAGTGACTGTTGTCGCCGACAGTGTTTGGGGCGCGATGGAAGGGCGCCGCGTGCTGAACGTGAGTTGGGATGACGGTCCGAATAAAGACCTGAACGCGGCGGCTGTGATGGAGTCGCTCAAGCAGTCTGCGGTAAAGAAGGGCGCGACTTTGTATTCGGCGGGCAATGTTTCGAGAGTCACGGGGAGGCGGGTTACGGCGGAATATCAGTTGCCGTTCATGGCGCACGCTCCGATGGAGCCGGGGAACTGCACGGCAAGTTACTCGGCTACAGGATGCGAGTTGTGGGCTCCGACGCAGGTTCCGCAGGACTGCCGTGACTCGGTGGCGCAAGCGGTGGGCTTGGATCCGGACCAGGTGAAGGTGAACGTCACGCTGATGGGCGGAGGCTTTGGGAGGCGGCTGGAGCACGACTATGCGGTGGAGGCGGCGCTGGTGTCGAAGGCCATCTTTAATTCGAAGATCGGTGGCCCAGTGAAAGTGATTTGGACTCGCGAAGATGATATGCGGTTTTCGACGTATCGTCCGGCAAGCTTGCATCATTTGAGCGCGGTTCTGGATGGGGCGGGGTGGCCGGTGGCATTCACGCATCGCATCATCGCGCCTTCGATCGGCGGACAGAAGGGTCAGCCGGTCCCAGGTGGGGTCGATCCGGATCTGCCGGATGAAGCGGCGTTCGTGTACGGAGTGGAAAATGTATCGATCGAGACCGTGATCGCGGAAACTCCCGTGCCGCTGGGATGGATGCGGTCCGTCTATGCGCTGCAGGCAGGGTTCGCGAGCGAAAGTTTCATCGATGAACTGGCTGCGGCGGCGGGGAAAGATCCTCTGGAATACCGGTTGCACATGCTGGCGCAAAATAAAGATCAGGACATCCAATACTTCTCGACTACGTGGCATACGGCTCGGATGCGCGGCGTGTTGCAACTGGCGGCGGAGAAGGCTGGGTGGAAGAATCCTTTGCCGGCGGGGCGTTTCCGCGGGATTGCCTGCTTCGGATGTTTTTCTTCCTACATGGCCGAGGTGGTGGAGATCACAATGGAGAAAGACGTTCCGCGAGTGCATCGCGTGGTGGCGGCGGTGGACTGCGGGCAAGTGGTGAATCCGAGCATTCTGGAACAACAGATTCAGGGCGGGATCGTGTATGCACTGTCGAACGCGCTGCGGGCGAAGATCACGATCGAGAAGGGGCGCATAGTGCAGGGGAATTTCGACGACTACGCGCCGCTGCGCATGAACGAGACGCCCGTTGTGGAAGTTTATACGGTGCCGAGTACGGAGGCGCCGACGGGAATTGGAGAGCCGTCCGTACCGCCGCTGGCGCCTGCGTTGTGCAATGCGATTTATGCGGCGACAAAAAAGAGGATTCGAGCGCTGCCGATTTTGCGTTGAGTTGGCGATCGGTTGTGCTGGCGGATGCGAAAGCCTTTAACCGCAAAGGTCGCTAAGGGATCGCGAAGGCCGTGAAGAAGAGCGTCGAGATCCAGCCTATGACTGATGACGGGGATCTGAAGTGGTTGCCCGGCATGCTGTGGGGTGTGTTGCTGGCTGGTCTGTTCAGCGTGAGGGCAACTCCTGTAACCGCACAGACCGCCGCGTCCGTCTCTCCGATGCAGCCGTCTTCCTCTGTTCCTGCAACGCGGCTGGCGCATTTGCGGCGCGGGATCAATGCCAGCGAATGGTTCGCGCAAGTTTACGACAAGCGCGGATACACCAACGAACACTTTCAGACCTGGATCACGGCGGCAGACATTGCGCTGATCAAATCCATGGGATTCGATCACGTGCGGTTGAGCGTGAATCCACAACCAATGATGCCCAACCACCGGCCGGACGAGATCTCGGCCGAGTATTTTGGATATCTCGACGCCGCGGTGAAGATGATTCTGGATCAGAGGATGGCGGTGGTGATCGACCTGCATCCTGACGGCGACTTCAAAACCCGCCTCGCGAAAGACGACAGCTTTGTGCAGGAGTTCGCCGACTTCTGGCGGGCGCTGGCGCGGCACTATTCGGCTTCGAGCTGGGATACGGAGCGCGTGTTCTTTGAAATTCTGAACGAGCCGGAGATGTCTGATCGTTACCGGTGGTACGGCGTGCAGGCGAAGCTGGCGGCGGCGATTCGCGAAGGCGCTCCGCGGCACACGATCATCGCCGCCGGCGCGCGCTGGTCGGACGATGATGAGCTGGTTTTTATCGAGCCTCTGCGTGATTCCAACGTGATTTACAACTTTCATTTCTACGATCCACACATCTTCACGCACCAGGGCGCGACTTGGGGAGCATATTCCTGGCACTGGATGAAAGGGCTGCGTTATCCGTCATCGCCGGAGTCGGCGGCAAAAGTGGCGGCGGGTGCGCCCGATGCGGTGGACCGGCTGGCGATCATTCGCTACGGAGAGGAACGCTGGGACGCAGCGCGCATTGATGCCGAGATTGCGCAAGTCGCGGAATGGGCCCGGCAGCGCGGGGTTCCGGTGGTGTGCAACGAGTTCGGAGTCTACCGCGAGTATGCGGATCCGCAAGATCGCGGAGCGTGGATTCACGACGTGCGCACTTCGCTCGAGCGGCACGGCATGGGCTGGACCATGTGGGATTATTCGGGCAACTTCGGAGTGGTGATTAAAAAGGATGGGCGCAGTGTTCCGGACGAGGTTACGCTGCGTGGGCTGGGCCTGAGCAACGCGGCTGGGAAATGAGCCGTCGCCACGGGAGATACCACGGGACGCGCTAAAGGAAACGCAATGCAGCATCCGCTTAAGGAGCAGCCGAGGGCATTGGCTGGCCTACGGTCATCTTGAAGATCTTAATGTTCTTTCCGAAGGATTCGAAGCGCAGTTCGTGAAACTCCACGAAGTGCTCTTGCAAGTCCTCAGGAAGATTTACACCCCATCCGGTCTGAAAAATCCAAACAGTTCGCCCCGGTTTGAGACCGTAGGCCTGCACAGCTCTCCGCCACGCGTTGGGAAAATTGTCAGACCAAAATATCCACTCGTGTTTATAGTCGGTCGAAACAACGCGCCGACCGTCGCAGGAGAATTGCTCGAAGGTGGCGGGTGCCGTCTCCGGGGAAATGGGGCGCTGCTGGCACAAGTAGTGACCGAGAGTGAGGTCGGTCTGGTAATCGACGAAGATGAGATCAGGGGGATGAATATTCTGATTCACGAACTGCATAGCCGCCGCCATGTTTTTCCGGTTTTGATCGGCGCGCTCCATTCTGGGCTGGCGGGGTTTGCCAAAGGCAAAGCAGGCTATGAGGACAACGACCGCGATCGCAAGGCCGCGCCTCCTTTCCTCGGCTAAACGCGCGATCGCTACGCTGACGCCCGCCACTCCGGGAATAATCAGAAATGCGATGTGTCGCGTTCCACCGTAGGGATAAACATGAGACAGGCTCGCGATGGCAGCAATCGCAAAGGGCAGGATCAGAAATAATCCTAAACGGCGAGACGAACTTCGGTTCTGCAAGACGCTCTTGCCGCGCAGAAGCAGCGTCACCCCCAACACGAACATCACTCCCATGATGTCGCCCACGGCAAGCTGTCCGAAGAAGTATTGAAAAACTCCGAAAGTATGGCCTACGAGGAACACCACGGGATTATCGTGTACACGATCGAAATACGAGCGGCGAAGAAAGAAATCACTCATCCAGCCTTGCAGCACCTGTTTTGAGTCACCCAATCCCAATTTCGAGATGTGAGTTTTGTAGAAAACGATGGCGAGAGCCAGGGCGCCGAGTTGTCCGGCGATCCATGCGGCCACCAGGCTGGCTGGCGGGCGTTCCGCCAGGATTCTGAACAGGGCATAAATGCCCAGCGCGGAGGCAAACAGAAAAGCGGAGTAGTGTGACAGCAAGGCGAGGTAGAGGCAAAGAGAGAATGCCGCCATGCGGCCCGGAGAGTTTCTCGCGAAGGCCTCATCCACCAGATACAGGGCGCTAGTCAGGAACGCGAGGAGCAAGGCGTATTGCCGTATCTCCACTCCGAGCAGGACAATGGGCGGGAGCAATGCGACGAAGAGGAGTCCGATAAGGCCAGCAGTTTTGCCGGCAGCTTTCGCTAACCATTTGTAAAACATCCAGCAAAAAGCTGTACCGGCAAGCACCGAGGGCAGGCGCAGCCACAGTTCCGACGTTCCGAGCGCGCGCCAGAAATAGAGCAAAAAGGTGAGAAGGGGGGGATGAGATGCCGTGAGGCTTGCTTTATAGGCAAGGGCGAGCGAAACCTGGTTGGCCAGGCGGAAATGCAGTGCTTCGTCAGGATTGAGGAAGATTCCGGAGGCGGCCCAGAGACGTGCAAGGAGGCCGAGCAGGGTGATGAAGGCTGCTGCCAGATCGGCGTTCTTTTGGAACCAATAATTCTTGTTCTCCGTCAACGATCCCTATCCTCGCGAATCATCTCTTCGGTAGTGGGAAAGGGGCCGGGACTCAGGGGCGGAATAGTGCGGTGTTCCGCCATGCGCTCGTAGAATTCTCGACGCCGTTGCAACTCTTCAGCGGTGGGTATGTTGCGATCCAATGGGGAAATCCTTCCACAGTAGTTTATCCTGCCTTGACACTGCTTTCTGTCACCTTTATCCTTAACTCTTGCTCCTTGCGGTACTTGCGCCTTCTTGGCGTGCTTCCGCGGGCCTGGGGCGGCAACTGGACGGGGCGCGGAGGTTTCCGATGTTCTTCGAGATCAAAGACCTGGAGCTTCATCCGGTAGAGTTTGCGGAGAAGTTCGAACCGGGCGTGATCGACCTTGGGACGGACTATCGGCAAGTCACGCCAATCGAGAGCAGCGGCCGGGCGGACTTGGTCGAGGAGCATCACGGCAAGCACAAGATAATTCAGGACATACGTATCCGAGGCAGGCTGGCTACCAGCCTGGAAACGAATTGTGCGCGCTGCCTGGAGCCGCTGACGCAAGATGTCAAGCGCGAGTTCGACCTGCTTTATCGTCCCTTGGGGGCAGACGCGGGGCGCGACGAGATGTCGGTGACCGACGCGGAGGCCGAGATCAGCTATTATGAGGGTGAAGGCCTTTTGCTTGATGATGTCGTGCGTGAGCAGGTGCTGTTGGCCGTCCCGTTGAAAGTGACGTGCCGCGAGGATTGCAAAGGGCTGTGCCCGCACTGCGGCAAGAACCTGAACCAGGAGCAATGCTCGTGCGCCGTTACGCTTGAGGAACCGCGGTGGGCCGCGCTCAAGGAAATTCGCGGCAAGCTGGCGCATTAAAAGCCTGATCGTTCACAGTTCAGACAAAAGAGTTCAGACATTGAGATTGAGACCTGCGGTGCCGAAGGGTCCGCGAGAGGAATTTCATAGACCATGCCTAATCCGAAACGACGACATTCGCAAAAGCGTACCTCCACCCGGCGGGCGCACGATGCTCTGAAGAGCCACTCGCTCTCGGAGTGTCCCAACTGCCATGAGAAGAAGATGCCGCATCGTGCTTGCGTCAAGTGCGGCTACTACAAAGGCCGCGAAGTTGTCGAAGTGAAAGAAGCCAGCTAACCTTCTGCCACCATGCCTAGCGTGATCGCGCTGGATGCGATGGGTTCGGACCGGGCGCCCAAGCCTGAAGTCGAAGGCGCGATTCATGCCGCTCGCCAATACGGTGTGCGCGTGCTGCTGGTCGGTCCTGAGGCCACCATCAAAGCGGAACTGGATCGTCATCCAGCTGCGTCTCGGCTGCCCCTCGAAGTAGTCCACGCCAGCGAAGTCATCACCATGGAGGACAAAGCGGTGCAGGCGGTGCGCGCCAAGCGCGACTCCTCCATGCGCGTGGGACTGCGGCTGGTGCGCGAAGGACGAGCCGCGGGCTTTGTCACTGCGGGCAATACCGGCGCCGCCATGGCAACGGCCAAGATGGTGCTCGGCGCGCTGCACGGCGTAGACCGGCCGGCGCTGGCGGCGGTTTTTCCCACGGCTCCAGGTACAGCGGCGATCCTGCTCGACGTGGGCGCGAATGTGGATTGCAAGCCGCATAATCTCGAACAGTTCGCGGTGATGGGCGAGATTTATTTCCGGTCAATGTTTGGCCACACCATGGCCCGCTCGAGTTTTTCCGCCGGCAAACGACCGCGCGTGGGATTGCTCTCCATCGGAGAAGAAGAAACCAAGGGCAACGAACTGACGCGCGAGTCTTTCCAGTTGCTAAAACACTTGCCCTTACACTTTGTGGGCAACGTGGAGGGCCGCGACTTATTCAACGGGCACGTGGATGTGATCGTCGCCGATGGGTTTGTGGGTAACGTGGCTCTGAAGGTTTCCGAGGGTGTGGCGAATCTGGTGCGGACGGTTCTGAAAGAATCCTTGAAAGCGACGATTTCGCGGCAGGTCGGCTACATGCTCTCGCGCAGCGCATTTTCGGATTTCAAAAAGCGTATCGACCACACCGAATACGGCGGCGCGCCGCTGTTGGGGTTGAAGGGTGTGTGTATTATCACGCACGGATCATCGAATGCGAACGCGATCAAGAATGCCGTGCGGGTGGCCGCGGAATTTTCGGAGCGGCGGATCAATGAGTCGATCGAGCAAGGGCTGTCGGCGCTTCATCCACCAGCCATAGAAGCCGCAGGCGTACCCGCTCACTAACTTCGCACGATCATGACGGAATCAAGCAACGGGTCAGCATCAAATAACGCCAGGATCGCATTCATTTTCCCCGGCCAGGGCTCGCAGGCTGTGGGCATGGGCAAGGATCTTGCCCAGAAGTATCCCGCCGCGCGGCGGACGTTTGAAGAAGCTGACGAAGCGCTGGGCTACAAGTTGTCGCAATTGTGCTTTGAGGGTCCGGAAGAGCAGTTGCGGCTGACCGAGATTACGCAGCCGGCGATTCTCACGGTGTCGATCGCGGCGCTCAGAATTCTTGAGGGCCAGATTCCCATGCCGAGCTTTGTGGCCGGCCACAGCCTGGGTGAGTATTCTGCGCATGTGGCATCTGGGACGATGAGCTTTGCCGACGCGGTGCGCACCGTGCGCAATCGCGGAAAGTATATGCAGGAAGCGGTTCCGGTCGGGGTGGGAGCCATGGCCGCGATCCTGGGGATGGACTCGGAGAAAGTTGCCGCCGTTTGCCGGGACGCGGCGCAGGGAGAAGTCTGCTCCCCTGCGAATATTAATTCTCCCGAGCAGATTGTGATCTCCGGTAACACCGCGGCGGTTGAGCGTGGGGCGAAACTCGCCGACGAGCGCGGAGCCAAACGCGCGAAGCTGCTGCCGGTAAGCGCACCCTTTCACTGTTCGCTAATGAAGCCCGCACAAGACCGGCTGGAGGAGGACTTGAACGTGCTGAAGATGCAGAAGCCTGTGTATCCGGTCGCGTGCAACGTGGAGGCGTCCCTGGTTACAGATGAACTGCGGTCGCGCGCAACGCTGGTCGCTCAGGTAACGGGAGCAGTGGAGTGGGAACAGTGCATGCGAGTGTTGATCGGAGAGGGCGTGGAGACCTTCGTGGAAATCGGACCAGGAAGAGTTCTCTGCGGTCTGATGCGGCAAATTGACCGGTCGAGGACTTGCGTGTATGCCGGCGATGAGGCATCCCTCGCCAAGACGCTGCAGCAGTTCGGAAGTTCGTCTTAGCGAAATTCCAGATCGCAAGGCGGCGTGCTGATCGTCTTATCCGTTTTGTCAACGTACACCTGAGCGTGTTTCGCGCGATCATTCACTATCAGATCGACGACTACACCACTCCCACCGCCGGGACAGTTGCTCTCTCCAAAAGCCTTGTAAGTCTTCACAATGCCCCACTCTCCGCCCGGCCCCCAGTCTTGCTTGAATTCATTGAAGGGATACTGTTTGTGATTCTGGGGATGCTGTTTCCAGTCCTGATCTTGAAAATAGATGCCGTAGGCCGTTTCGAAGTCTTGCTTCTGTACCGCCGCGAAGAACTTATCGGCAACGTGTTTTTCCGGCCAGAAGCGGTTAAACCATCCCACGGAAGCCAGAACCAGAACCAGAACGGCCGACGAAATAATCCGCGCTTTTTTCTGCCGCTCTTTTTCCGGGTGGTATTCGCGCGCGTCCAGTAGGGTCATCATTGTCTAGCATAACGGACTCGGGCGGTAAGTCAAAAGTTCCAAGGGACTTGGTAAGTTTGGTAGTCGGGCAATTTTGTAATTTCCAGGCTGGCAGGTCTTGGTCTCAAATTACAGAATTGCCCGATTGCCAAAATTACCCGATCCCTACAGCGTGCGCTTGAAAAGCGGAATCGCGATCCCCAGCGTAATAGCGGCGAAGATCGTCAGGTACAGCATGTCGGGCCAGACCGCCGACAGGGTCGTCTCTTTGAGCAGCAGACACTTGAAGCCATCCACGGCGTAGGTGAAGGGGTCGACCTTGGCGATTGCCCGCAACCACGGCGGGAATGCCTGGATGGGATACACCGAGCCGCTGGGGAAGAATAGCAGCGTGTTAAGAATTCCAAACATCGCCCGCGGCACCAGCGGATCTTCGATCCTCACCATCAGCAGGAACATCATCGTATTGAAAGCCAACGCCGTCAGTACGATCATCGCCAGCAGGCCGACGACTGTGACCGGATTGAAGATCGTGCGCACCCCGGCAATCAGCGATCCTATTACGGTGATGATCACGCCCGTCATCACGGCCTTGATCGCGCCCGCCAGGTTGAGCCCCAGCACCAGTTCGAGTTTCGTGATTGGGGTGACCAGATAACCTTCATGCACGCCGCGCGCTTTGTCGTCGATGTAGAGCATTCCGCCGCCGATCATCACCGAGACAAACATCGCTAGTACCAGCGAACCCGGCAGCAGGTACTTCATGTATTCGATGTAGGGGTAGAGTTCGACAATATCGAGCGCGGTCTGCTGCAAGATGCGGGGCTCGACCACGGGCTGATTCAGGGCGTTGGTAAGTTCGGTCAGTTCTGCTTCAATTGCGGAACTCATGAAGTTGTCGCTATTGTCCACAACCACTGCAATGCGCGGGTGATTTTCTTCGTACACTCGCCTGGAGAATTGTGGCGGAATGATCACCGCGCCTTCGAGCTTGCCGTTGCGCACATCTTCCACCGCCTGCTTCTCGCTATCGTAATTGAGCGGTACGAAGGTACGAATGTTGGCTCGCACGGCATCGAATGCCTGGCGAACTCGAAGGGCCTGCGTGCCTCCGTCCTGATCGACGATGGCGACGCGGGCGTCGCGAATCTTGCCGCCGAATGCGTTGCCCAGGATGATGAGCTGTACCAGGGGAAAAATCATCGATGCCAGCATCAGCGCCGGCGACCGAAAAAACTTGCGCATTTCACGCTCGACAATGGCCATCATCCTGTTCATAACTTCAACCTCAAGAGGTTCATGGCTGCAACCCCGGCCGCTGTGGCATGGTGAAGGCATATGCTTTCTGCAATTCGTCGCGTAACTGCCTGCCGGTATAGTGTACGAAGACGTCGTCCAGCGTCGTGTTCTGCACTGAGAGCGATTTCACCGCAACCCCTGCTTCCACGGCCATTTCCACCAGTTCGGTCGTGGTACGGGAGCCGTTGCCGGTCAGGATGCGATACATTCCTGCTCCCTCATGCTGCACCGAGGTGACGTCGTCCATCGTGTGCAGGCGCTGCTCCCAATCCTCGGGAGGATTCTCGAACTGCGCTTCAATCACGTTCGATCCCGGCACGCTCGCCTTCAGCGCCATCGGCGCGTCCAGCGCCACCAGTTTGCCGTGATCGACGATCGCGATGCGATCGCACAGCCGGTCAGCTTCGTCCATGTAATGCGTCGTGATCAGGATGGTGAGTCGGCGCTGGCTCTTGATGTTGCCCAGCATCTCCCACACGGCGACGCGCGACACCGGGTCCAGTCCGGTGGTGGGCTCGTCGAGGAAAAAGATTTTCGGATGATGCACCAGCCCGCGCGCAATCTCCAACCGCCGCCGCATTCCCCCGGAGAGCGTCTTGGTCTGCGCGTCGCGCCACTTGTTCAGGTCCACGAGCCCCAGCAACTCGTCGATTGAGCGCTTCCGTTCTTTCGCCGGCACGTCGTAGAGCTTGGCGTAGATGTTCAGATTCTCTTCCACCGTCAGATCGAGATCGCTGGTCAGCGCCTGCGGGATCACACCAATGGTTCGCCGCGCCGCATCGGGATCTTTGGCCACATCGTGGCCGAGAATGCTAGCTTTTCCCGAAGTGATTGGAATCAGCGTGGTCATCATGCGGATCAGCGTCGATTTTCCAGCCCCGTTCGGCCCGAGCAGGCCGAAGATTTCACCTTCATTCACGTTGAAAGAAACATCGTCGACCGCGGTAAAGTCGCCGTACTTCTTGACGATGTGCTCGACTGCGATGGCGTAGGGAGTCTCGGCGTTAGACACAGGAGAACCCCCACCATTCGCTTTGTCGTTCATATCTGCCATCATTGCTGCCCCGCTGCCGCTGCGCTCTGCGGATTGCCTTTCAACTGTTCCGGCGAAACCAGCACCTCGGCCGTCATCCCCGGCACAAATGCGCCTCTAGGATTGCCCAATCGAACCTTCAGCACGATCGTCCTGATATCCCGTTTGCGCCGGCTCACATCGCGTTGAGTGGCGAAGTCGCTTTCCACGCCCTTGAAAAACACCTTGCCTCTAGTAACCGTTCCACCGGGCATTCTCACGCGCAACACGTCACCGTAGCCGATGTGATCCGCGTAGGTTTCCGGGATCGCCGCCCGTGCCCAGGTGTCAGTGAGATCGACGATGGTTACGATGGGCGCGCCGATGTTCACCACTTCTCCCTGCCGCGCCGCGCGCACAGAAACCGTTCCGCTGACGGGCGTATAAACGTTGGTGTAACCCAGCCGCACCGCAGCCTGATTCTTCTGTGCGACCGCACTCTTGAGATCAGACTGCGTGGCTTCGACGGTGCTTTTCGCGGCGCTGGCTTGATGCGTGCGCGCAACCGCGGAATTCAAGTCGGCCTCCGCTGCTTTTACCAATTCCTGCTGCGCCTGCACGGTCGCTTGCGCCGCCTGCAAGTTGGTTTCAGCCTGCACCCGCTCCTGATCCGAAGCCACTCCGGCCTTCGCCAGTTCGATGGCGCGACGGCTGTCGCTCTGGGTGCGATCGAGGGCAGCCTGCGCTTGCAGGAGTTGCGCCTTCACAGATGAAACCTTCGCCCGCGCATTGGCCACGTCACTCGAAGTGGAACCAGATGTGGATTCCTCCGTGTGCTGCATCTCGGACACTTTGTGCTGCAAGCTGGCAATGTTTGCTGCCGCCGCGGCTTCCTGTGTCTGCAATTCAGAGGGATCCAGCACAGCAATCAGATCTCCTGCCTTCACTGGCGTGCCTTCATCCACCAGCAGCTTCTGGATGCGGCCTTCCACCTGCGCGCTGACGATCACCTGGTTGGCATCGACGGTGCCGATCAGCACCAGGTCTTTGGAATGGTCGACGGAGAAATAGTAGTAGACAGCGGCGATCACGAAGATGATGCCGAGAAGAGTGAAGAACTTGTTGCGAGCACTCATTTGCGTACTCCTGCGCTGGCGCGAGGTTGAAACAGAGCCGCGGAAATAAAATCCAGAACGGCAGCACGCCGCTCGGCAATCCTCTGCGGCGCCAGTGGGTTGAAGCGTACGATCCGCTGCATCACCGGGGCGCTGCTGAAATAAAAAACGATCATCGCCACCATGGAAGGAACGAAGTGCACCGGATCGACTTGCCGGAATTCGCCTTCCGAGATTCCTTTGTGCAACAGCTCCCCGACCCGCTTATAGATCGGCTGAAAGTACGTCTTGACCAGCCGGTCGATGTGTTCTGAGTGGCCTTCGCGCGCCCGCATCATCTCGCGCTGCATCAGCTTGGGATAAATCTGGTTCGAGGCAATGAAGTCGAAATACGCGCCGACGTAGGCCATGATCTTTTCGCGCGGCGGCAAATCGCTGTCGAGCACCTCGAAGACCTTTGACTTCATCCCGGAGAACGCGTTGTCCAGCACCGCGCCGTAGAGCTTTTCCTTGTCTTTGAAGTAGTAGTAGAGCAGGGCCTTGTTGACTCGCGCCTCACGTGCAATGGCGTCGGTGCGGGCTCCGGCGATGCCGTGGGCGGCGAACTCTTTCGCTGCCGCCTTTAGGATTGCGGCGCGGCTCTCCCCCGGCTGCCCGCGGGATCCCATGCGGGGAGGATGCTGGCGAGGATGGGGGCGCTGAGCCACAGCTTAATTAACCAGTTAGTTAGATTGATTATACAGTAAGGGGCGGGATTCGCAACTGGTGGAGAGGGAGGTGGGAGGTTACCGCGCTCCGCCCGCAATCGACGGCACAAGCAGCACTTCATCCCCGTCGCTAAAGATGTAGTCCGGCCCACCCATGAAGCGGATGTCTTCTTCATTCACATAGATATTGAGGAATCGACGCACCTTTCCTGCCTCGTCTCGCAGGTGAGGCTTCAGCTCCGGAAACTTCTCATCGAGGACGGAGAACAGTTCCCCCAGGTTCGTGGCAGTACAGGCAACTGAGCCTACGCCCGCCGTGTGCCGCCGCAGGGCGGTTGGAATTTGTACCGTGATCGCCATCGCAGCCTCCGCTACGCGCCT
Organism: Candidatus Acidiferrum sp.; assembly: GCA_035568115.1. Classification (GTDB taxonomy): domain Bacteria; phylum Acidobacteriota; class Terriglobia; order Terriglobales; family Acidobacteriaceae; genus Sulfotelmatobacter. The sequence continues at coordinate 1,612 of DATMOP010000027.1, read as the reverse complement.
ACCGTCGCCGCCGCTTCTTTGGCGACCTCAACTGTGTCCAGCGTTTCGTGCAGATACTTCTCGAACTCGGCCAGCTTGGGCGCGATCGGCCGCTCGATCCCATAGACACCAGCGAGCACGTCGGTCGTCTTCAGACCGTTTCCCGTGATGCATAACACGGTCGTTTCTTCCGGCAGGATGCGGTCTTGGCGATACAACTTGCCCGCCGTGCCCACGGTCACGCCGCCCGCGGTTTCGGTGAAGATACCTTCGGTTTCCGCCAGCACCCGAATCGAATCGATCACTTCGGGATCGCTCACGTCCTCGCTCCATCCGCCGCTGTGCTTGATGGTCTTGATGGCGTAGTGCCCGTCGGCGGGATTGCCGATTGCAAGCGAACGTGCGATGGTCGCGGGCTTTTGCGGATCGATCTCCGCGCTGCCGGTCTTCACCGCCGTCGAAATCGGAGAGCACCCGGTAGCCTGGGCGCCAAAGAACTTCACCGGCTTCTCCTCGACCAGCCCGAGCTTGGTGAGTTCGTCAAACGCCTTCTTGATCTTGGTGATCAACGATCCGCCGGCCATGGGCACGACTACGTTGTCCGGCAGGCGCCAGCCCAGTTGCTCGGCGATTTCGAAGCCGACAGTTTTCGATCCCTCGGCGTAATAGGGACGCAGGTTCACGTTGACGAAGCCCCAGCGCGGTTCTTCGGCAATCTGCGAGCACAGGCGGTTCACCTGATCGTAGTTGCCCGCGATGCGCACGACGTTCGCGCCGAAGACTTGCGTGCCAAGAATCTTCGCCGGCTCAAGGTCGGATGGAATGAAGATCCAGGCTTTGAGCCCGAGGCGAGCCGCATGCGCAGCTACGGCATTAGCCAGGTTTCCGGTCGAGGAGCATGCCACCGTATCGAAACCGAAAGCCACTGCCTGTGCCAGCGCCACGGCCACCACGCGGTCTTTGAAGCTCAGCGTCGGCAAGCACACAGCGTCATTTTTCAGGTAGAGATTCTCTGCGGCGGTCTCCGCGTCGCCGTTGCCGGCCAGCCGTGCCGCGAGCCTCGGCGCCCGGAACAGCGGCGTGAATCCGACCGGCAGCCGCGGCTCAAAGCCCGCGGGCAGCGGCAGCAATTCGGCATAGCGCCACATGTTCGGCGGCCGCCGCGCAATTCGCGCGCGGATGCTCTTTGGCGGATCAATTGAATCCTCGCCCAGCACATACCGGATCCAGTCGTAGTCATAGGCAATTTCAAGAGGAGAGAAACAGTCGTCGCAGACTGAGCGGGGCTGGTTTCCCCGGCGGCGGCCACACTCCCGGCAGCGCAATTCGTAGTGAGCGTTGTCGTTCTGAAGGTTGTTCGACATCGGGCTACTCGCTTTCTCTAACAGCGAATAGCTGAGGACGAGCCGGAGAAAAGCGCCCTAAAAAGCAAAGGCCTCTTTTCCCCGGAAAAAGGAAAAGAGGTTATCGGAATGCAAATACAAATAAAAGTTCGCATCCGAATCTCATGTTCCCCGTTTCCGGGCGGGAGTTGGCACCTGGCGGTCGGGATATATGATCCCGATCCGGTTGCCGTGGCGTCACAGGGCTCGTCCCTCAGCCACTCTGCATGAAATTCAGTCTGCCCCGAAAG
>DATMOP010000026.1:0-3693 GCA_035568115.1 Candidatus Acidiferrum sp. | reverse complement strand
CAACCCTATTCGATCTCTCAGTTGACCGCAGGATCGAAGCTGACTCGGCAGGCGATCACCAAACATCTTCGAGTGCTGGAGAGAGTGCGAATCGTGCGCTGTGTTCGGGCGGGACGCGAGCGCCGCTTCGAATTCGATCCGCAGCCGATTGAAGAAATGAAGAGGTATCTGGACTCCGTTTCCCAGCAGTGGGATCAGGCACTGTCCAGGCTGAAGTCATTTGTCGAGGATTAGTTAGTCGGTCAAGCGCTTGGGGCTTTACCTCTCACTTCACCGACTCCCCAACCCAACTTAAATAGCCCACACTGCCGTCGTCCACCGAAATGCTGACGCATTCCGGCACATCGTAGGAGTGCAATTCAAGAATTGTTTCCCGCACTCGCTCGAAGGCAGCCCGCGTGGTTTTGACAATCAGCAGCCACTCTTCCGCCTCTTCTATCTCGCCCTCCCAACGGTAGATCGATCCCACCTGAGGCACGATATTCACGCAAGCTGCCAGTAGGCGCTCCACCAGGGCGCGCCCAATTTTGCGGGCTTCGTCTTTTGAACCCGCAGTTGTGAGGACGAGTATCTTGTCTGTCATATAGAATCTCGTGTGGCGCGGGCGCCCTCGCCCGCGAGCCTGGCAATCTCAAGCTTTGCAAGAACGTACGGTTCTAAAGGTCGTCATTAGCCCTCAGTAGCGGAGATGGAATATGGCAACACAAATCCACTTTGGAACGTCGGGCTGGCGCGCTGTCATGGCGGACGAATTCACCTTCGCCAACGTGCGCCGCGCGGTCACCGGAATCGCGCGCTATGTAGTCTCGCAGAAACCCTCCGGCGCTCGCGTCATAGTAGGACGCGATCCGCGCTTCCTGGGCGAGACTTTCTGCGCCATGGCCAGCGAAATTCTGATTGCCCACGGCATCATGCCGCTCATGATCGCGGACCCTGCTCCGACCCCGGCCATATCCTACGCCGTGATCCAGGAAAAAGCCGATGGCGCCATCAACATCACCGCCTCCCACAATCCTCCAGAATATAACGGCATCAAATTCTCCACGCCAGACGGCGCTCCTGCGTTGCCTGAGGTCACAAAGCGCATCGAGGCCGAAATAGCCGCAAGTGACGCCGCTAACGTTAATGAGAAGCCGAAAACGTCCACGAAATCCGTATCCCAACAAGCGCTTGAGCCTCGCGCCAAATATCTCTCCCGTCTGCAGGAGATCGTGGATTTCAAAGCCATCAAGAAAGCCAACCTGCGCGTTGTCTTCGATCCCTTCTGGGGAGCCGCTCGCGGATATTCCGACGCGCTGCTGCGCGACGCCGGCGTGGATGTTTCCACGGTCCACGATTGTAGGGACGTGCTGTTCGGCGGTCATGCGCCCGAACCCGATGACCACTTGCTCCAAGGCTGCCGCACAGAGATGCGAGCCACCAAAGCCAACATCGGGATCGCGACCGACGGCGACGCCGATCGCTTCGGAATCGTGGACGCCGACGGCACCTTCTTCACTCCCAACTACATCGTTGCGTTGCTTTTTGATTACCTGGTCGAAAGCCGTGGCTGGAAAAATGGCGTGGCCAAATCAGTGGCTACTACTAACCTGATCAACGCCGTTGCCAAACATCACGGCGTCGAATTGCACGAAACCCCTGTGGGGTTCAAGTACATCGGCGAGCTCATTAAGCAGGATAAGATCGCGATCGGCGGGGAAGAGAGCGCCGGCCTCTCCATCCGCCACCACGTGCCCGAAAAAGACGGTGTCCTGGCCGGCCTGCTGTGCTGCGAAATGGTTGCAAAGAGAGGCAAGTCGCTAGGTCAGCAACTCAAAGAGCTATTTGCCGAAGTTGGTTCCTTTTATAGTTTGCGTGAGAACTTCCACTTGACGCAGGAGGCTATGGAGAAGTTCACTGGAAAGCTAAAGAAAGAACCCCGCGAACTGATGGGTCGCAAGGTTGCGCAGGTAGTTCGCACCGATGGGTTGAAGCTGCTGTTCGAGGACGGATCGTGGGTGTGTTACCGCCTCTCGGGAACCGAACCGGTGGTTCGGGTTTACTCCGAAGCGGGCAGCAGGGAAGAACTGGCAAAGTTGAGCGCGGCCGCCAAACAATGGATCTTCGAATAAAGCGATCAGAAATCCGAATCCCGACCCAAGCCCGGCGAGGAATAAGCGTTTTGGTCGACCGCGCCCCGAAAGCCCAGGCTTTCGGCGAGCATGTGACTGTTCAGATAAAAGAAAAGCTGCGCCCGGCGTTTACATGGCTCTACGGCGCCCGCCGCCGTCTGGCGACTTCGGGAGTTGCAATCGTCACCGTCTGGCTCTTCCTGCATGTGATGTTCGGCGCCAACGGAATGGTGGTCTACCGGCAAAAGCGGGCCGAATACCAGAACCTGAGCCTGGAAATCGATCAATTGCAAAAGGAAAACGATCACTACACCGGCCAGATCAAGAAGCTTCAAAGCGATCCCGAAACCATCGAGAAAGAAGCCCGCGAGCAGCTCCACTACATTCGCCCCGGCGAGGTTGTGTACGTAGCTCCCGCGCCTCCCGTCCTGCCCATCCCCGCCACCAGCGCAGCCCAGAAATAGCGCCCGCTGCTGGCATCCGCCTGACAAATCGCTGGTACGCTTGTGGTATGCTTCGCTGGAAAAATTGGTCAGGGACGGCAGATTGATGAGTAACCAACTGCCCTCTCGCCACGTCAATACAGTTAGCAGCCCCGGCGCTTGCAATGAAGCGCCGCCCCAATCTGCGGCTCCGGCCGCCCAAAAATCGAGGAGTCTATGAAGAAACTGTTACTGCTCTGTATGATCCTCTCCGTTTTGTTTCTGATGGTGGCCGTGGTCGCAGCCGATGACATGGGAAAAACCCAGACGGTGAATGGCTGGGTCAGCGACTCCAAGTGCGGCGCCAAGGGCGCCAACGCAGGTGCAGCCGCTTGTACCAAGAAATGCATCGAAGGCGGCGCCAGTGCCGTGGTGGTCACCGATGGCGATAACAAGGTCCTCGCCGTCGACAACGCCGACGCGCTCAAGGGACATGAAGGCCATCACGTAGCCGTCACCGGACACGTAAAGGGCGATTCCATCCACGTGGAAAGCGTCAAGATGTTGTGATCTAAGTAGGCCGGGTGCCCCGTCCTCGTCTCTCCGTTGTTTGGAGAGAGAGGGCGGGATTTTTTTGACCACAGAAGTTCATCCTCGAATAAATTACCGCGACGAATTCACCGAACTGAATCTAGCGCACAACCCCTTCCAGCGGAGAACTCGCCGTCGCATAAAGCTTTCGGGGCATCCGTCCAGCGAGGTAGGCGTGACGTCCGGCAAGCACCGCATGCTTCATGGCTTCCGCCATAAGCACCGGGTCTTGAGCATTTGCGATTCCCGTGTTCATCAGCACCGCATCCGCGCCCAGCTCCATCGCGATCGCGGCGTCGGACGCCGTGCCCACGCCCGCATCGAGGATCAGTGGCACTCCGGTGATGACCTCGCGCAGGATGCGGATGTTGGCCGCGTTCTGAATGCCAAGCCCGCTACCAATCGGCGCTCCCAGCGGCATCACCGCGGACGCGCCTGCATCCAGCAACCGCTTGGCAAAAACCACGTCATCAGATGTATAGGGAAGAACTGTGAAACCTTCCTTTACTAATACGCGAGTCGCCTCGAGCGTCGCCTGCACATCGGGATAAAGCGTCGCCTGGTCGCCA
>DATMOP010000025.1:0-68025 GCA_035568115.1 Candidatus Acidiferrum sp. | reverse complement strand
GTCGCTGATGCGGGCGGAGCGGCCGGGTGAGACGCTACGGGAGCTAGTTGCGAGCGCCGAGTACCGCGTACCGAGCGGGCCGTGAGCGGGCTGTGCTCGAAGGTTTTACCTGTAGCGGACAACTGTGTTTATGACTTGGGTCAAGATTTGTGGGATGACGAATCTGGAGGACGCGCTGACCGCGGTTGAGGCCGGGGCGGATGCGGTGGGATTTGTGTTTTACGAGAAGAGTCCGCGGAATATTAGTGTGGAGGCGGCGCGGGAGATTGTGGAGAAGTTGCCGGAAAGCGTGGAGAAGATTGGGGTGTTTGTGATCGGCACCGAACCTGACCCGGTGAACATTCTAATCCATGCTCAATTGACTGGAGCTCAATATTATTTTCTCGGAGGAAGCGATGCCCGTCAGGGTGGTGGTACCAAGGCAATTGGTATGTCTGCTTTTGCTAGGCCGCCAAGATTCTTGATGGCTCTACCCATCAAGATGTTCGCTGATAATGAAGAACAAATTCAGACGACGATTTCCAACTTTGCGAAGTGGGGAAAGAATCTTCCCGAGGGCTTTTCACTACCCGAAGGGATGATGGACACGTTCCTGCTGGACTCAGGGGACCTGCGAACGCCCGGCGGAACAGGTAAGGCTTTCGAATGGAAGAAGGCTGTGCCAATCGCAGAGGCGATGCGACAGGGCGGCCTTAGGCTGGTCGTGGCCGGTGGTTTAACGGCTGGGAATGTCGGGGACGCGATCGGGACTCTGAAGCCTTGGGGAGTGGACGTGGCTTCTGGAGTCGAGGCTCGGCCAGGGAAGAAGGATCCGGAGAAGGTGCGAACGTTTGTGAAGGCCGTGCGCGACACGGACCGGAAGGCGAGTTAGAGATGGCGACCGTTCCTAAGACAATCAAAATCAAAATCCCCACCCTTGCCGCAAAGAACGCGGCAAGGATGGGGCCCCCTCGTGTTTTTCCTGCGGTGACTGAACCTGGGCGGTTTGGAGTTTACGGCGGACGGTATGTGCCAGAGACTCTGATGGCGGCGCTGGAGGAATTGGAGCAGGAGTATGAGAAGGCGAAGCGCGATGCGAAATTTCAGCAACGTCTGGAGGAGTTGCTGCGGACTTATGCAGGGCGGCCAACGGCTCTGACGTCTGCGCGGCGGCTTACGCACAGGTTGGGCGGGGCGAAGATTTATCTGAAGCGGGAAGATCTGCTGCATACCGGGGCACACAAGATCAATAACTGTTTGGGACAAGCGCTACTGGTGGAGCGAATGGGCAAGCGGCGCGTGATCGCGGAGACTGGCGCGGGGCAGCACGGTGTGGCTACGGCGACGGTATGTGCGCTGCTGGGATTCGAATGCGTAGTGTATATGGGCACCGAGGACATGCGTCGGCAGGAGTTGAATGTATTCCGCATGCGGTTGCTGGGAGCGGAGGTGCGCGGGGTGGAGTCGGGGTCGCGGACATTGAAGGATGCGATCAACGAGGCCATGCGCGACTGGGTCACCAACGTTCGGACCACACATTACTTGCTGGGCAGCGTGTTGGGGGCGCATCCGTATCCCACGATGGTTCGGGATTTTCATCGCGTGATCGGCCGTGAGGCTCGGGCGCAGATTCTGAAGGCTGAAGGGAAGCTGCCCGCCGCGGTGATTGCTTGTGTAGGCGGGGGATCGAATGCGATCGGAATTTTCTACGAATTCATAAAGGATAAGAAGGTTCGCTTGATTGGCGTGGAAGCGGGTGGGCGCAGTGATGCGCTGGGGGACCATGCGGCGCGGTTTCGGGGCGGGTCGCCCGGCGTCTTGCAGGGTACTTTCTCCTACGTGTTGCAGGATTCGGCCGGACAGATTGCGAACACGCATTCGGTATCGGCGGGGCTGGACTATCCGTCAATTGGGCCGGAGCATGCGGCGTTGCGAGATGCGGGACGGGCGGAGTATGTTCCGGCTTCCGATGCGGAGGCGTTGGAGGCTACTACTTTGCTGGCGCGGACAGAAGGGATTATTCCGGCTCTGGAATCGGCGCACGCGGTGGCGGAAGTGGTGAAGCGCGCGCCTAAAATGAAGAAATCGGATGTGGTGATTGTGAATGTCTCCGGCCGCGGGGATAAGGATATCGGGATCATGCGGGAATCACTTTCGCTGGAGTGAAGTTCAAAATCTTTACCACAGAGGGCACAAGGGTGCGCAGGGTAAACCCTGCGAAGTGATTCAGACTATGCCTTTATCTTTTTACAAGCGACCCGGGCTGGTAGTGTATGTGACCTGCGGGGATCCGGATCTCGCGACTACGCGTGCCGTGGTGCTGGCTGCGATTGAAGCGGGCGCGGATGTGGTTGAGCTAGGCGTGCCCTTCAGCGATCCGGTGGCGGATGGTCCGGTGATTCAGCGGGCCAGCGAGAGGGCGCTGAAGCATGGGACGTGCCTGGCGCAGGTTTTGACGCTGGCGGCGGAGGTGAGGCAGCAGGCGCAGTCCACGGGGCTGGTTGTGTTTTCATATTTGAATCCGATCCTGCGAATGGGTATGGAGAAATTCTGTATGGTGGCGCGGCATGCAGGCGTGGACGGCGTTCTAGTCACCGACTTGCCGGTGGAAGAGGCGGGCGAATATCTGCGGGCGATGAAGATGAATGACCTGGCGCCAGTGTTTCTGGCGGCTCCTACTAGTCCGGACGCACGGCTGAAGCGGATTGCGGAGGCATCGCGTGGATTTGTCTATGCAGTTTCGCGCACTGGAGTGACTGGGGCGCGGCAGCAGTTGGCTGCCGATGCGCAGAAATTAGTGCGACGGTTGCGGCGAGTCACCAAGTTGCCGGTCGCAGTCGGGTTCGGGATTTCGAATGCGGAGCAGTTTGCTGAGGTCGGAAAGTTTGCGGATGCGGTGGTGGTGGGCAGCGCGATTGTCGAGACGATCGAGAGGAATCGAGGAAGGGAAGCGGCGGCGGCGGGCGAATTCGTAAGAAAGCTGGTCGGAGGCCGTTAGCCGCAGTTCAGAACCCACGAAAGAAACGCACAAGGAGGGGCGCCCAGGATCTCATGGACATCGCGGATTGGCGAAAGAAGATCGATGAGCTTGATCGGCAGCTAGTGAAGTTGCTGAGCGAGCGGGCCCAGGCCGCGGTGGAGATTGGGCGTCTGAAGCGGAATACTAATTTGCCGATTTACGAGCCGGAGCGGGAGCGGATTGTGTTTGAGAACGTGCAGGAGATGAATCGGGGCCCGCTGCCAGGGCGGGATCTGGTGCGGATTTTTGAACGGATCATGGACGTGATGCGGAATATTCAGAAGGAAGGAATTGGGGCCAAGGCCGATGCGGAAACGGCAGAGACGGAATTGGATTCAGGCGTAAATGATTGAAAACAGCTCTAGCCTTGAGCCGTCAGCTTTCAGCAAAGACTGAAAGCCGGTAGCTGACAGCCGATAGCCAGGTTTTTCTTATGATTGTAGCGATGCAGGAAATAGCGGATGAGGGGCAGATTCAGCAGGTGATTGAGCACCTGGTGAAGATGGGGTTTGAGGTGCACCGGTCCACCGGAGCGCGACAAACCGTGCTGGGCGCGGTGGGAGCAGGGATTGATTTTGATATTCGCAACGTCGAGCTGATGCCGGGAGTGCAGGAGGTCCACCGTATCAGTTCGCCTTACAAGCTGGCGGGAAAAGGTTTTCGTCCCGAGGGGACAATCGTCAAGCTGGCGAACGGAATTGGCATTGGCGGGAACGAAGTGGTAGTGATGGCAGGGCCGTGTTCGGTGGAGACGCGGGAACAGCTTTTTGCGACGGCGGAAGCGGTGTCGAAGGCGGGGGCGCGTGTGCTGCGGGGTGGGGCGTTCAAGCCGCGGAGCTCTCCTTATTCTTTTCAGGGGCATGGAGAAGACGCGCTGAAATTGCTGCGCGAGGCTGGTGAAAAGTTCAAGCTGCTTGTGATCAGCGAAGTGATGGAGATCTCGCAAATTCCCATGATGCTGCCCTATGTGGACATTCTTCAGGTCGGGGCGCGCAACATGCAGAACTTCAATCTGCTGCGCGAGTTGGGAAAAGTACGCAAGCCGGTGCTGGTGAAACGCGGAATTGCTGCGACCTTGGAAGAGCTGCTGCTGTCCGCGGAATACATTATGGCGGGTGGGAACTACGAGGTGATTTTGTGCGAGCGAGGGATCCGGACGTTTGAGACCTACACTCGCAACACGATGGATATTTCTGCGATTCCGATTATTCACAAGCTATCGCACTTGCCGATGACTGCCGACCCGTCGCACGGAACCGGTCGCCGCGACAAGGTTGCACCCATGGCGCGAGCGTCGGTGGCGGCGGGGGCGGATGCACTGCTGATCGAGGTGCATTGCACGCCCGATAAAGCGTGGTCGGATGGGGCGCAGTCGCTTTTTCCGGAGCAGTTCGCACAGCTGATGGATGAACTGCGAATGATTGCGCCGGCAGTGGGAAGAACCATTGGGTAATTGGGCGATTGCGTAATTGTGTAATTTGAAAACAAGAACGCACGCAGAAGTTCAAATTACTCAATTACAAAATTACCCAATTTCTCAATTTCCTTGGCGATTCGGCAAATCACGATTATCGGCACAGGGCTGATCGGCGGATCGTTTGCGCTGGCGCTGCGGAAGCGGAAGTTTGCCGGACGGATTATCGGTTGCGATCGCGAGTCGGCCTTAAAAAAGGCAAAGATGCGAGGCGCGATCGACAGCGGATTTGCCGAGCCCGCGGATGCGGTGCGCGGCAGCCAGTTGGTGGTTCTGGCGACGCCGGTTCTGGCGATTGTGGATTTGATTGGGCGACTGGGCCCCGCGCTACCCGCGACGACGCTGCTCACGGACGTGGGAAGCACCAAGGCGGCAGTGGCGGAGCGCGCGCTAAGCGTGCTCGGAAAGCATGCGGGCAAGCGATTTCTGGCCGGGCATCCTATGGCGGGAAAAGAGTACAGCGGCGTGGATTATGCGGATGCCGACCTGTTTCAGAATGCGGTGTGGTTTCTTACGCCGCTGCCGGGCCAGGATCTTCATCAAGGATTGTTTGCGGAATTTGCGGGATGGATCGATCACATCGGAGCGCGCATTGCGATGCTGGCGCCCGAGGAACACGACCGGCTGTGCGCCTGGATCAGCCACCTGCCACAGATGATTTCAACCGCGTTGGCCGCGGCGCTGGTAGAGGAGTTTGGAGAAGAAGCACCCTTGCTTCCAGCGGGTGGACGCGCGTTGCGGGAGATGACGCGGATTTCGTCCAGTCCGTACTCCATGTGGCGCGACATTGCCATCAGCAACAAGAAGAACCTTGAAGATGCACTGTTCAAGGTGGAGCAGAGACTTGCACATATCCGGGAGAATCTGGCGACGCGGCAATTGGCGGAGGAATTTGAGCAGGCGCATGGGTTGAAGAAGAGTCCGGGGAAGAAAGAGTAGAACAGTGATCAGTGGCCAGTGGTCAGTGGCCAGTTCTCGATCGACGCCGGCTTCCGACTGAAACCAGCCTCTGGCCGCTGATATCACCGCTTTTGCTTTTCTCCGTGACTCCGTGACTCCGTGGTGAATTGCATTTAGAATTCGGACGCTATGAATAAGGTTGTGTTCAGTGCGGATGAGGCGATTCACGATGTCGGCGACGGCGCCGTCATCATGCTGGGAGGATTCGGGCTGTGCGGGATCCCGGAAAATCTGATTCGCGCTCTGGTGAAGAAAGGATCGAAGAATCTCACCACCATCAGCAATAATGCGGGCGTCGACGGATTTGGTGTTGGTTTGCTGTTGGCCGCGGGGCAGATTCGGCGGCACATCGGCACTTACGTGGGAGAGAACAAGCTGCTGGAATCGATGGTGCTGTCGGGGAAGGTGGATCTGGATCTGGTGCCGCAGGGGACGTTCTCGGAGCGGATTCGGGCTGCCGGCGCGGGGATTCCGGCGTTTTTCACTCCCACCGGTGTGGGGACGATGGTTGCTGATGGAAAAGAGACGCGCGAGTTCGAGGGGCGTCCTTACGTGATGGAACGCTGGTTGAAGGCGGACTTCGCATTTGTGAAGGCGTGGAAAGGCGACCGGATGGGAAATCTGGTGTACCGGAAGACGGCGCGGAATTTTAATCCCATCATGGCCACGGCGGCGAAGGTCACGATTGCGGAAGTGGAGCATCTGGTAGAAGCCGGAGAGTTGGACGGGGATTTGGTGCATACACCTTCGGTTTACGTGAAACGGATTTTTCAGGGTGAGTTGTATGAGCGGCGGATTGAGAAGCGGACGGTGAGGAAATCGACTACCCAGTAGCTAGTACCGAGTACCGAGTACCGAGTAACAAACTAATGAACAAGCCAGGCAAAGACGTAGAGAAGCGTGAGCGCATCGTGAACCGGATTGCGCACGAGTTGCGCGACGGGTTCTATGTGAATCTGGGCATTGGGATGCCAACGCTGGTTGCGAATCATGTTCCGGCGGAGATGGAAGTGGTTCTCCAATCGGAGAATGGGATGTTGGGGATCGGGCCGTATCCGGTGGAGGGGCAGGAAGACGCGGACCTGATCAACGCGGGCAAAGAGACGGTGAGCGAGATGGCCGGGACGTCGTATTTTTCCAGCGCGGATTCGTTTGCCATGATCCGCGGGGGCCACGTTGATTTGAGCGTGCTGGGCGCGATGGAAGTGGATGAGTCGGGAAACCTGGCGAACTGGATGATCCCCGGGAAAATGGTGAAGGGGATGGGCGGCGCGATGGACCTGGTGGCTGGGGCGCGCCGCGTGGTGGTGGCGATGGAGCACACGACTCGGGAGGGAGCGCCCAAGATTTTGAAGCAGTGCACATTGCCGCTTACCGGCGTGAAAGTTGTGGATACGATCGTTACGGAGATGGCGTACATCCGGGTGACGGAGCGGGGGTTGGTGCTGGAAGAAGTGGCTCCGGGGCTGACGGCGGAGGATGTGCAGCGCGCGACCGAGGCGAGGCTGGTCGTGAGTGAGATGCTGAAGGTGATGGAGAGTTGAGGTGGGCAGCTTGGACATGGCGGGTGCAAGAGTGAAAAGGAACTCTGTCCGAATCCTGGGTATATTTCTTTTGTTGGCTTTGGCCGCGTACTCGCAGACACGCGCGAGAGAATCCTTGCGCGGCCTGAATGGTGTTTATATCCATGTTGAGCCTGTCGGGAAGGAAGTCGAAGCTGGGGGCCTTTCCGCGAGCCAAATCCTAAAGGCAGTCCAGTCGCAGCTTCGTCAGGCCGGCATACCCATCCACGAGGAGCCCCAACCCGCCGACGGATCGGCGAACCTCGTGGTCATAGTGGACACCATAAAGCACCCGCAGGGGGCCTACCTATACACAGTAGAGGTTTCACTGGTGCAAGAGGTACATCTGGCACGACGGCAAGACCACGATACCTTTCCCGCTCAAACGTGGGGCGCGAAAGCGATTGGCCTAACTAGCGCGAACCGGATGGACTTGATGCTTGAGCCGATCAAAGCGAAGGTGACCGAATTTGTCACTGACTACCTTGCGGTAAATGCAAAACCGCGCCCACCTGCCTAGATTCGAAACGGCGCCGCCAGCAACCGGAACGGAAGTGTGATCGCGAGGTAGATAATTTCGAGCACTCCGTGAACCGCAACGCCGAGGATGCGGAACGGGAGCAGCAATAGCCAGACGAATGGGTAGGCTACGAGAGCCAGAATAGCCAGGGGCCAACACAGAACGAAAAGAATGCACCACAGGAGGAACGTGAACATGATGAGACCTCCTTATTTCAATCTCGCCACTTGATTGTACGGAGGCGGCGGGAGAAAGTTCCATGAGCGGAGTGCTGGACCTTCCCCGCGCGGGTAGGGCGCTGTCCGCATTCGCGGGCAGGCGTGCCCGCGCCAAACAACCTATTCGTAACGCAGAGACTCTGCGGGCAGAGTCCGGCCTGCCGACCACGATGGATAGAGCGTGGCCACGAACGATACTCCAATGGCTACCAGCGCTACCAGGGCGCCATCCATCAGGCGCGGGGCGAAGGGGACGTAGTCGATGGAGTAAACCTCGGGCGAGAGCGAAATCATGTGATAGTGCCCCCCGGCGTAGGAGAGGGCATACCCTAATAGCAGGCCGATGGCCGTGCCGATCAGGCCGATCAGGACTCCCTGCGCGATGAAGATGTTTCGCACCTGCGATTTGCGGGTGCCCACCGACATGAGCACGGCGATGTCTTTGGTTTTTTCCATGACCATCATGATCAGAGAAATCAGGATGTTCAGTGCGGCGACGAAGACAATCAGTCCGATGGTGATAAAAGTGACTAGGCGCTCCAAGCGCAGGGCGTGAAAGAGAGCTTTGTTTTGCTCCATCCAGTTGGTGGCCATGAAGCCTTTGCCGGCTGCCTCTTCGAGTTTGCGGGAAACGAGGTCTGCTTTGTAAATGTCGTCCACCTTGAACTCGATTACGGAGATCAGATCGCCCAGGCCAAACAGGCGCTGTGCATCTGAAAGCCGGGTAAAGGCCCACGACGAGTCGTAGTCAAAGAATCCAGAGTTGAAGATTCCCACCACACGAAAGCGGCTGTATTTTGGCACCATGCCGAACGGAGTCAGTTCGCCTTGCGGACTGGTTACGAGAACATTGTCACCGATCTTTGCGCCGAGATTGTCCGCCATGTCTTTGCCCAGGATGATCGGGGGCATGGCAGCGATGCGCGCGTGAACTCCTGCCAGGGAGTCGGGGGATGAGCCTGTCGATGCGTTCGTGGCGGCGGGTGCTTCGCCAGCATCGCTTGACCCATGCTCGGTGTCCGGAGCCTGGTCCAGTTCCGCCGCCGAACCCTCCTTTACTGAGTTCAGCAAATCTCCCACGCGCCGCTCGTCCGCCGGAATCATGCCCTTCAGCACGGCGCCGCGGGCGCGGGGTCCGCGGGAGATCAACACCTGCTCAAAAATTGCGGGCGCGGCGGCGATCACGTGCGACTGTTTGGAAAGGTGCTCGAGCAGCGGCGGCCAATCCTTGATGCCGTCGTCGGCGATGCGCAGCAGGCTGACGTGCGACGTGGATCCAATCAGGCGCTCTTGCAAGTCCTGGCGAAAGCCGTTGTTGATGGCGAGGGCAACGATGAGCGAGGCTACGCCCGCAGCGACCCCGACAATCGAGATGCCGGTAATGATCCCGATAAACGCCTGCCTCCGTTTGGCGCGCAGGTAACGGGTCGCGATGAAGAGTTCGAAGCGCATGAAGGCTTTCAGCCGCCAGCTCTTGGCTGGCAAGCCAAGTCGGATTATAGCTACTGGCTCTTGGACTCCGCCTGTAATTCTGACGAATAAAATCTTTCACCACGGGGGCGCTGTGGACGGCCGCTGAGGCGCAGAGGAAGCGCTTCAGTTTGATTCCCTCATATTCTTAATTCTTGTTGTTGGCAGGATAGCGGGCACCGTTGATCGATACTGCCGGTATTGCTCTCCGAACCGGTTCTCCAATTCTTTATCCTCGAGCGTGATCATGACCGCACCGGTCGCGGTCGTTAATGCGGTGAGTACCCAGCAGACAATCAGACCGGTGCCCAGGCTCCACGCCAGCATTTCGCAGAGATGGCCCAAATAGACTGGATGGCGCACGTGAGCGCGGATGCCGGTTGTTATCAGGCGCTGGTCGGTGTGGCCACGGAGGACTTCAGGCAGTCCCCCGAGTTGCGCCAGAGTGAACCTGCTGTGAGAAAACTTGTAGAGCACCATGCCCGCGCAGAATAGGACACCGGCTGGAATCCAGGTCCATCCATTTTTGTAGAGCAAGATGCTGCGCCACGGTGCCGTGATCGTGGCAACAAGCGCCCACATTGCCATCCAGAGGGGAAGCAGAATACGGTACGGTGATCGCCGCTGTGAGCGCCAAAACTCTGCTCGCGGGTGAATCAGGAGCCAGAACGCCGGGATCGTCGAGTAGACGACGCAGGCGATCCAGGCAACGGTTCGGTAGAGTTCCAGCATGATACAGATCCTAGGCCGGCTGCGGATGTTACTCGAACATCTTAGTCGTTAGGGGAGGCGGCTGATTCCGGGAAAACCGTCAAAGCCAGAATCAAAGGTCAAAATGCGCTCAATGCCCTGCCGTTCCATCACCGCGAGGTGCACAGCATCGCGAGCGGAGAGATGTCGACGTCCGAGAACAATTTCCTTCGCACGCTCAACATGGCCGCGATCCACAGCCAGCACTTGGTCTGCCACGCCCAGCAAGGCGTCGAATGCGGGTTGAATCGCATCGTGGCGGTTTATCGCAGCATAGCGATGGAGAATTTCCTGCAGTACTTCGGCGTCAGTGACCAAACGCTCGCGCTCGCCCACTAGTTTTTCGAGCCATCGTTGCGCATCGCTCCGGTGGGGGTGGGGGGCACCGACGAGATACATCGGAACGTTGGAATCGACGAAAATCACGGTTGCGGCCCGGTGCCGTAACCGCTCTCGATTTCTGCCAGCATTTGGTCGATATCGCCCGTGGGAAATTCATGCTTAAGAGCGGCCCGAATGGCCTGGAGCTTCTTTCCAGGATCGCCCAGTGGTTCGCGGTGCCGCGCCTTCTCCAAGGCCTGCCGGACCCATTCGGCAAGCGACATGTGGCGCGAGCGTGCCATGCGCTGGATTTCGCGGTATTCGGGGTCCTGCAGAATCACCTGTAGTCGCTTAGCCATGAGAGGAGCTTAATTGACTCACAATGATGAGTCAAGGAGCTTCCTCCAATTCCTGCTCTTTGCCTGCCGACCCCATGCGCACTGGTTCTTTCTATGGCACATTAGAACATCACATTCGACGCTCAATGTCTACCGCTGCCGACTCCAGAGCTGGACGCATCGCCTTCACGCACCCGGACTTCGTGCTGTTTCAGATCGCGCGCTTCCTGATTGTCGCCGCCGTAGAAATGCAGGCGGTCGCGGTGGGATGGCAGGTGTACGACATCACCAAGCGAGCTCTCGACCTGGGACTGGTGGGATTGGCGCAATTCCTTCCCGGCATCCTGCTATTTCTGGTTTCCGGCCATACCTCGGACCGATTCGAGCGTCGCAAGGTACTCAGTATCTGTTATGCGGGCTACGCGCTGTGCTCCGGCCTGCTGCTCTTCATCGTGGAGCGCGGCGTGCATTCGGTGAAGCCGATTTACGCTGTGCTGATTCTGCTGGGCGTGGTGCGCTCGTTCAACGGTACAGCCAGCCGCTCGATTCTGCCGCAGTTGGTTCCTGAGGAGCATTTCGCCAACGCCGTGGCCTGGAACGCAACCACTTTCCAGGCTGCCACGATTCTTGGGCCGTCTCTGGGCGGCATTCTCTACGCGTTTTTTCGCGGGCCGTCGGCAGTTTACGCGGGCGCGATGCTGACCGCGGTGGGTGCGTTGCTCTCCATGTTCCGCATCAAGACGCATCCGCAAGTACGGCGGCGCGAACCCATGACCACGAAGACGGTCCTTGCCGGTTTGCACTTCATCTGGCGCGAGAAGATGATCCTTGGCGCGATTTCGCTTGATCTGTTCGCGGTGCTGTTGGGCGGGGCCGTGGCTCTGCTCCCGGTGTATGCTCGTGAGATTCTTCACACGGGTCCGTGGGGGCTCGGACTCTTGCGCACTGCTCCCGGAGCGGGCGCTGCCCTGATGGCCGTAGCACTGGCGCATCGCCCGTTGCGCGGACGCGCGGGGCCGACGCTGCTGTGGTCGGTAGCCGGCTTCGGCATCTGCACCATTCTTTTTGGTGTTTCTACCAGCCTTGTGCTGTCACTGATCTCGCTGGTGTGCCTGGGAGCGGCTGACATGGTCAGCGTGATCATTCGCGCCACGTTGGTACAGTTGCGCACTCCAGATGAAATGCGAGGACGGGTGATGGCCGTGGATATGGTTTTTATCGGAACATCCAATGAACTCGGACAGTTCGAATCGGGACTGACGGCGCACTGGTTTGGGACGGTTCCGGCCGTTTTGCTGGGAGGAGTGGGAACGCTGGCAGTGATTGCTCTCTGGGCCTGGAGGTTCCCCGACTTGCGCCGCGCGGGAAAAATGCACGAGATGAAGAGTGTGGCGGAAGAAATCGTAGAGGAAGCTGAAAGGACACATTAGAATGGGCCGGTGGTGGTAACGACGCCCGCGGTCCCACTCACCAGCAACGTGAGTTTCAGGGTTCAGCAGTGGCGGGATGCGTCGCGGTCTCGCGCGGGAGATCGTGCGCACAGAAAGGAAGTCAAATTCCCCGCCCTATCTCGGAACAAACGCGAGATAAGGACGGGGCACGCGGCGCGAAATAAGGGCAGGGCAGCCGCGGCGTCCGCAGGCGTCAGGCTTACTTAGGTCGCACCAGGGTTTTGGCCGCTCCCATGTTTTCGTAGCGGTCGTAGACCCGCACCACCACCACATGCTCGGAGGATGCCGCGCCATCCTTTGCGCCTTCGGGTGTGACCTTGAAATCGTAGTTCTCGGTCTTCGCGTCGGAGAGTCGTCCGACAGGTTCCACGTACTTCCATTCACCGGCGTCCACCGAATATTCCGCGCGTTTGATGGAAGAAAATCCATCGGCCGCGCGGAACGTCACATGAATCTGACCGACTTCCAACGAGGCTGCCAGATTCTCGACGAGCGGAGGAGTCGTGTCCACCTCGAACCGGCGGCTCTCTCTTGTCGCCGTCAGGCCTTCGCCGGGCGAATGCGAGGGTGCATCCGAAGCCATCACCTTCACCCTGTAGCCTCCGTCCGGCAGCAGGCTGGCATCGAACGAATACGCCTTGTCCGTCAAATTGTCTTTGAGGAGCAGCCATCGCGTCTCGCCGTCGCCACGGTAGTAGAGGGAGTAGACGAGTTGGTCGTCGTTCTCGTCGTGCGCGCTCCACTTCACGCCAATGGAATCGCGGTCGCGCGAAGTGGGTGTGGGAGATTCGAAATGTGATCCCGACGATCCGGCGAAAGAAGACGCTCCGGAATCAGATCCCGTGCTCGATCCCGGCATTTTCGGCAGCGGCTGATACTTTACGCCGACCTGTACGGTCACGTCGTCGATCTCGGGCGCGGCGTTCTTGGGCAGATAATTCAGAGCCACGCTATCCACGCCTGGCGCCGTAGTTCCCGCATGTAGAACCGCCTTCCACTGGGCATAGCGCGCCGCCGAAATTCCAGTTTCGCCGTTCTTGGTCAGGTCGACCTTCTTCCACGGACTCCAGTTGCGGTCTGGGTTGTCGACATTGCCGCTGCGCGCGTAGAGATCCACGTTGCCGGCGCCGCGAAAATCCGCCCGGCCCCAGCGCGAGAAAAGCTTCGCGTCAAACACGTCGCTCTCGTAGGTACCCTCGGCTTCCAGACCAGGCCCCAGCACAAACACTTTCCCCAGATTGCTGGTGGCGGCGTACAGCCCACCGGCGGGAGCCTTGGCAAATGCGGTCACCTGCGAAGCCGGAGCTTTCAGCAGGTCGGAAAAATCGTCCAGGCCGCCGATGGCAAAAATATGTCCGCGATTCCCCGTGCCGGCCAGCAGGCGTCCCTGAGAATCAAAGGCCAGTGCATAGACGATGTCCTCATGAGATGTCCACACTCGCGCGGGAGAACCATCGGGCGCAATGCGATATACATCCGACCCGCCGCTTGCCCCGCCACCCGGGAATGGAAACGGGCCCGTCATCGGAGGAGCGCTGGGCGCAGGCGTGATCGTGATTCCGGGAGCTTGCGGCGCCGCGCCCCCGATTGGCGTGCCGGAGCCCATGGTCAGAAGAGCTGTGCCCACTCCAGATGCGCCCAACCCACTTCCGCTGCGCTTCTCGCCGACGGCTGCCGCGTAGATGTTTCCTGCGTGATCGAACGCCAGAGCCGTAATCTCTTTCTTCGGCGCGCTGTACAGCACGAATCCCTCGCCCGCGGGAGAAATGCGATAGATGAGCCCACTGCCATCGGAGCCGGCAATCAGATTGTCCTGAGCGTCGAAAGCCAGAACGCGAATATGAGTCTCGTCGCTCTTGAAGAAGACTGCATGATCTCCTTTGGGCGTAACGCGATAAACTTCTCCGTGATCGCCGGTGGCCACGAAGAGGTTGCCGGCCTTGTCCAGCGCGAGGTCCCAGATATATTTCGTACCCGGCTCGAAATAGACTGACGAACTCCATGAGGGATCTACGGTCGGTTTGGCCGCGTCTTTGTCCTTGTCTTTATCTTTATCTTTATTTTTAGCGCTTTCTTTGTCTTCTTTGTCCTTGCCGTTCTTGTCGGAGGCCGCTGCTGCCGACGGGTTAGCCTTTGGCGGCTGCATCTTGGTTCCCGGCTTCTGTTCGAGCTTGTACACCTTGCCGTCGGGAGCGGTGGCCGCATAGATTGCGCCTCCGGGGCCGGTCTGCAGCGCCTGCACCTGGAGCTCTTTGGGCTCAAAAATGATGCTTGCCTTTCCGTCCGGAGTGATGCGGTACACCCGGGCCGGAGCGCCCGCAGCCACATACACGTTGCCAGCATCGTCGGCTGCAATCGCCCAGATGTAGGTGGAGGGCGTGGCATAGAGGCTCTTGAAGGTGGGCGCCAGCTCGAGGCCGCCCATGCTGCGAATGGCTACGCCCGTTGCCGTGCCTCTGGTGAGTTCGTCAAACTTCGATTGTTCCCAAATGCGTGTGCCCTCGGCGAACGCTGTCGAAACCAGGCCGGAGCCGATGACGTTGGTGAGAATGAGACCAGCAAGAAGGGAGAAGAAAAGCTTTCGCACACTCTGCAATTTCATACCTCGAAGCAATGTTGGGCAGAATCTTCAGGTTATCACGCCTGGCGGAAGTGCAATGTGTTGGTCGAAAAGAGGCCGTGTCCCAATCCTGCACGTTTAGGACACCGTTCGAAAGGCTAAAGCCACTATGCCTCTCGGCCTTTATTTTCTCATTTCGTTTTCTGGCTCCGCGCGCAGGATCCGGACGGACGTGTTTGGACTATGAAGGGAATACTGTTATCCTAAACAAGTACGAACTAGGCGATCCCGCCTAGTTAATGTTTTCGGATCGTTTTTTGCACAATACTTGCACAGTGGCATGCACCGCCGCTGCTACATGACACCGTGCTACCATTCCAGCCCATGACAAGGGAACTTACCTCTAGACTCCGATCCTTGCTTGCGAAGCGGGCACTCATCGTCGGCCCCATCACGCTCAGCAACGGCAGCCACTCCAACCATTACTTTGACTGCAAACGGGTGACTCTCAGTTCGGAAGGGGCTGGACTGGTCGGCGAGGCCGTACTTGGCGCAATTCAGAGCTTGCCGGAGAAAATTGGCGCAATTGGTGGGCTGACGCACGGGGCCGATCCCATCATTGGGGCTGTAATGATGGAAGCTCGCGCGCACGGCATGGCCTTGAACGGATTTTACGTTCGGAAGGAACCCAAGAGTCACGGCACAAAGAATCTTGTGGAAAACGTTCCTCCACGCGGCACAAACGTGATCATAGTGGATGATGTTGTGACCGCCGGAGGTTCCGTGCTAAAGGCTGTCAGCGTTGCCGAGCAGGAAGGCTGCAATGTGGTCGCTGTGATTACGCTTGTTGACAGACTAGAAGGCGGTGGAGACAGGATAAGAGACAGAGTAAAGCGCTACATTTCGCTGTATACTTTGGATGATTTCCGATCCGAGCTTGAAGAGTGCCAGCATACGGCCAAATCCGAACTGCTCTCAGCCGAGGCTTCTACGTAGACAATCTCCGGACCATAACCAAACTTTCGCTCGAAGTCCTACAACAAGAAAACCTTAAACACCCCGCCATTTTTCTTGTCCTGGCCTCGCTGTCTCGTTGGGTTGCCGACGCATGGGACGATATTCCTCTTCGCGCGCCAGTCGCTGACCGGGTCGAGAGTCAGTTGAAAGCCCACCTAGAAGCCCTGCTCAATGTGGCAGACGGAGATTCCGCAGAGGTTTGTACTGCCTTGGACGCAGCGGCCGCTGCGTTCCGCGAAGTGGTCGCGCGTGGACTAGACAGCGACCTCGCATAGCACAAGGAATTGGATCTCCACCGACGCTTCAATTTGTATTGAGAACTGAGAACCCTTAAATGATTCAAACTCTCGAATGGACTGACCAAGGCGTCCGCTTCATCGACCAGACGAAGCTGCCGACGGAAGAAACCTACGTTGTCTGCAAGACGCACGAGCAGGTGGCCGACGTCATCCGGACCATGGTG
The DNA here is from genome assembly GCA_035568115.1 of Candidatus Acidiferrum sp. Lineage (GTDB taxonomy): Bacteria > Acidobacteriota > Terriglobia > Terriglobales > Acidobacteriaceae > Sulfotelmatobacter. Next base: position 51,923 of record DATMOP010000025.1, on the reverse strand, counting down.
GTCCGCGGAGCCCCTGCCATCGGCGTGGCCGCGGCCATGGGGATCGCTCTGGCGGTCAAGAATTCCAACGCCGAATCCACCGGCGATCTCAAACGTGACTTCGACCAGGCTTGTGACCTGATCGGAAAGACTCGTCCCACTGCGGTCAATCTTTTCTGGGCTATCCGCCGCATGCAGGAGAAGTTTGAGCGCCTGCGCATCCGCCCCATCACGCAAATTAAACAGGAACTCGTCGAAGAATCCAAACGCATGCACGCCGAAGACATCGCCGCCAACCAGGCCATGGGCCGCCACGGCGCCACGCTCATGCCGAACGAAGGTGGAGTGCTTACCCACTGCAACGCCGGCGCGCTGGCCACGGCCGGATACGGCACTGCGCTCGGAGTGATCCGCGCGGCGGTTGAACAAGGCAAGAAGATTCACGTCTACGCCGACGAGACCCGCCCGTTTCTGCAAGGCTCGCGCCTAACCGCCTGGGAGCTGATGAAAGACGGCATCCCTACGACTGTCATCTCCGACAACATGGCCGGTGCGATGATGAAGCAGGGCAAGATCGGAGCCGTCGTCGTGGGAGCCGACCGCGTCGCAGCCAACGGCGACGTGGCCAACAAGATTGGGACGTATACAGTGGCCGTCCTAGCGAAGGAAAACGGCATTCCATTCTACGTGGCTGCGCCGATCTCGACCATCGACTTCGACTGCCCAGACGGCAGCAAAATACCCATCGAGCAGCGCAACGTCAGGGAAGTCACGCACATCGCCGGGAAGCAGATGACCCCGGACGGCGTGTCGATTGAGAATCCTGCCTTCGACGTGACCCCTGCGAAGTATGTAAATGCCATTATTACCGAGCGCGGCATCGCTCGCGCGCCCTATGATGAGTCGCTGCGCAAGCTGGCGGACGAGGGAGCCAAAGTTGAAGTCTAGGACTCGTGCATTTTCTTCCGATGCTCCCGCCTGGCGTGGGAGGCGTCTCCTTTCAGGATGTTGTGCATCCAATTGTGACGGAGGTGACCTCGACGCAGGGAGCCGTGGCGTACAGTTTTTGGCAACCGGAGCCTCCGGAATCCAGGAAAAAACGCGCCAAGTGGTTGAAACCAGCCATATGGTCCGAGTGTGCCATAGAGGGCGGAGTCCTAATGTGAGAAGATGGCGCCGTCTACTGTTTCCGCTGCCAGCGCCTAGGGGCGGGGCAGGATGGACCCCGGCGGAGGCAGCGTGCATCTAAGGGAACAGGTGGCCGAACAACAACCTCTGCTGCGGGTTCAAGGATTGAAGAAGGTTTTCCGGTCCGGCGAATCGGACCTGGTGCTCTTTGAGAATTTATCGTTTGAGGTGAAGCGCGGCGAGATGCTCGGCATCGTCGGCGAGTCCGGAGCGGGAAAGAGTACCTTGTTACACATACTCAGCGCGCTTGATCAGGCTTCTGCGGGTGACGTATACTGCGCGCAATTGAAGCTGAATTCGCTATCGGCGGACGAGGCAGCGGAATTTCGCAATCGCGAGGCGGGCTTCGTCTGGCAGTTTCACTATCTGCTGCCGGAATTCACGGCAGCGGAAAACGTGGCGATGCCGTTGCTGGTGCGGGGGCGTACCTGGGCGGAGGCGGCGCCGGAAGCTTCACGCTGGCTGCGTGAGGTCGGGTTGGAGCAACGCGCGCATCATCGCTCGGGAGAGCTTTCGGGCGGAGAGCAACAGCGGGTGGCTCTGGCGCGGGCGCTCATCACCGGTCCAAAGCTGTTGCTGGCCGATGAGCCTACAGGGGACCTTGACGGACAGACGGCGGAAGCGGTTTTCGAATTGATCGCGCGTCTACATCGCGACCACCAGCTCACCTCTTTGATTGCAACGCATAACTTGTCGTTCGCCCGGCGCTGCCATCGGGTTTTGCGGCTGGCGGGGGGGCGCGTGGAAGAGATCAGGCCGGAGTCGTTGCCGGCGTAGCGAAGGGCGCCCAGGCGCAAAGAGCAAGATTTGTAAGACAGAGATTTGCAAGACAATGCGCAAGAGACCGGGGCGCTATCGGCAGCCAAAGGAGACTTGAACAGGTTCCTTCAGTAACATTAGAAAAACGTTTGAGTACTTGGGTTCGGTGTCGTTTGATTGCATAATGACGACAGTAGGGCGACCAGGGGAGTCGAGGAAAGGGCACTATGTTTGAACGTTATACGGAGAAAGCCAGGCGCGTAATCTTTTTTGCGCGCTACGAAGCAAGCCAGTTCGGGTCTCCTTATATAGAGACCGAGCACCTGCTGCTGGGGCTCCTGCGCGAAGATAAGGCCCTGACCAATCGATTCCTGCGTTCGCACGCCTCGGTTGAATCCATCCGCAAGCAGATCGAAGGTCACACCACGATTCGGGAGAAGGTCTCGACATCTGTCGATCTTCCACTAAGCAACGAATGCAAACGCGTCCTAGCCTACGCTGCGGAAGAAGCGGAGCGGCTTTCGCACCGGCACATTGGGACCGAGCATTTATTGCTGGGATTGCTGCGTGAGGAGAAGTGCTTTGCCGCGGAGATCCTGCACGAGCGCGGCCTGCGACTGGCTACGATCCGTGAAGAATTAGCACGGACCAGCCAGGAGAAGGCGCAGCCGCAGCGGCAGCGCGAATCGTCTTTATTGAGCGAGTTTTCCCGCGACCTTACCCAGGCGGCCATGGATAGCCAACTGGATCCGCTGGTGGGCCGCGACGGCGAACTGGAACGCGTGGTTCAGATTTTGTGCCGCCGCACCAAGAACAACCCAGTACTGATCGGCGAGCCCGGCGTAGGCAAGACAGCCATCGTTGAAGGTCTCGCGCAGCGCATTGCCGACGGCGAAGTTCCGTCATTCTTGGCGGATAAGAGAATTCTGGCTCTCGATCTCTCTTTGATTGTTGCCGGAACGAAATATCGTGGACAGTTTGAAGAGCGCCTGAAGACCATCATGAAAGAGCTGATGGAGTCGCAGAACTCCATCATTTTCATCGATGAGCTGCACACGCTGGTGGGCGCCGGATCAGCCGAGGGTTCACTCGATGCGGCGAACATCCTGAAGCCGGCATTGTCGCGCGGCGAGATTCAGTGTATCGGCGCCACCACCCCGGGAGAATACCGCAAGTCGATTGAGAAAGATCGATCGCTCGAGCGCCGCTTCCAGGCCGTCAAGGTTCCACCGCCGAACGAGGCGGACGCGATCAAGGTGCTGTTCGGCATCAAGGACCGTTACGAAAAGTTCCACGCCGTCACCTACACGGACGACGCCATCACCTTCGCGGTGTCGCATTCGAACCGCTACATTCCAGATCGCTTCCTCCCGGATAAGGCGATTGACTTGGTGGACGAAGCCGGAGCGCGCGTGAAGCTGCGCCAGACCTCGCAGCCGGATGAAATCACCGAAGTACAAAAGCGGATCAAATTCATCGTCCACCGCATGGAGAACGCGATTGCGAACCACGAGTTCGAGAAGGCGCGTTTCTACTCCGACGAAGAACGCAAGGAGCGCGAGAACCTGCGCGCGCTGCGCGAGAAATATCACCTCGACGAATCCTCAACCGGCGTAGTCGGCCGCGAGGACATCGAAGACGTGGTCTCGCGCTGGACCGGCGTTCCCATTACCTCGATCAAGGAAGAAGAGACCCAGAAGCTGCTGCGCATCGAGGAAGAACTCCACAAGCGCATCATCTCGCAGGATAAATCGATCAGCGCGCTGGCCCGGGCCATTCGGCGTTCGCGCGCGGGTTTGAAGAGCCCGAACCGCCCCATTGGCTCGTTCCTGTTCCTGGGACCGACAGGTGTGGGCAAGACAGAAGTCGCCCGCACCCTGGCTCAGTTCATGTTCGGAACCGAAAAAGCCTTGGTCCGCTTCGACATGTCCGAATTCATGGAGAAGCACTCGGTCTCGAAACTGATCGGCTCGCCTCCGGGATACGTTGGCTATGAAGAAGGCGGCCAGCTTACCGAGCGCGTAAAACGAGCGCCGTATTCGGTTGTCCTACTCGATGAAATCGAGAAGGCACATCCCGATGTGTTCAACATCCTGCTGCAGGTCTTTGAGGACGGCCAGCTTACTGACGGTCTCGGCAACACGGTCGACTTCAAGAACACGATCCTGATCATGACCTCGAACATTGGGGCGCGCCATCTGCAAAAGCGCGAAGGCTTTGGCTTCCAGTCGACCAAGGACGAAATGGTTTCGACCAAGGTGGAGGAACTGGTGAAGGGCGAGGTGAAACGCACCTTCAATCCTGAATTCCTGAACCGCCTGGACGAAATCATCCTGTTCCTGGCTTTGAGCGAAGCCGACCTGATCCAGATTCTGGAACTCATGGTCACGCAGCTCAATCAGAACCTGGCGCAGAAGTCGATCACGGTGACGGTTGCGGACGAAGCCAAGAAGTGGATCCTCAACCAAACCCTCACCGACCGTACTTACGGGGCGCGGCCGCTACGCCGGGCGTTGCAGAAATATATTGAAGACCCGTTGTCGGAGGCGCTGATTCAAGGCACGATCACCACGCGCCCGGCATTTATCGAGGTCTTTCTCGAAGACAACAAGCTGTTCTATCGTCCGGTGGACGCCGAGAAGACCGAGGGCGTGCTGCTGTACGAAAATAGCTAGCCATCAGCGATCAGTTTTCAGCCGTCAGCGCAAGCTGGCGGCTTTTGTTTTGCGACCAATTCCGTTTCCACGAATCTTGAGATATGACGCACTCACCCGGAGAACGGCACCATGGACAAAGTCAACCTCGCCAACAAATTCGCCAAGATTTCCGAATACTGGAAGCCCTATATCGCCGCCGAACTGAACGGCCAGCATGTGAAGCTCGATAAGCTCAAGGGCGAGTTTGTCTTCCATCACCACGAGCACGAAGACGAGATGTTCCTGGTGGTGAAAGGCCGGTTCCGCATGGAGTTCCTCGACCGCCATGAGTGGATCGGCGAAGGCGAGTTCATCGTTGTGCCGCGCGGTGTGGAGCACAAGCCCGTCGCGGACGAAGAATGCTGGCTGCTCCTGTTCGAGCCAGCCTCCACGCTCAACACCGGCAACGTCGTGAACGAACGCACGCTGCCTCAACTGGAGCGAGTCTAGCGATGGAACTTACTGTTTACTCTGCGGCGTGGTGTCCCGATTGCCGCGAGGCGAAACGCTTTCTGGCCAAGCACAACATTCCCTACAAAGATGTCGACATCGAAACTACGCCTGGCGCCGTGGATGAGGTTGTCAAACACACAGGCAAGCGCGCGATCCCGCAATTCGTGATCGACGGCGAGTGGGTGCAGCCCTACGCTCAGGGCGAGGGATTTCTCTACGACCAGATGGCCAAGCGGCTGGGGATCGCAAAGCCGTAGCCAGCCGCGCCGCAAGTGCCGCATAATCAACGACGGCTTTAGCCGCGGCCGCCGAATGCGATTCTTTCAGCACCTTCCATACCTCCTGTACATCATCTTCCGTACCGTGGAAAAGCCCAGCCGGACAAGGGAAGATGACCGCTCATGTCCGAACCCGAGATTCCGCAGGAACAGAGTCCGGTCAGCGATAGCTGGCAGCAGATGGTGCAGGCCGTGCTGGCCGTGGTGTTGTTGGCTGGTGCGGTGGCCATGTTCCACTACTACGCGCCCGCCACCGCCCAGCGCGCGCAGCCGGACGAACTCCACAAACAGGTGCAGCAACTCACGCAGCAAGTGGCGCAACTCGAGCAGCAGCAAGCAATGCCGGCGCTGGTCCTGAACCGCTACCGGAATTCCATCGGCTACATTTACGGTGTCTACCAGGTTGGTTTCGCGAACCAGCCCGCGGCGATTCGCGCCCGCGTGTCGGGCACTGGATTTCTAGTGGGCGACGGCCTGCTTGCGACCAATCGGCACGTGGCCGAGCCTTGGTATGGAGATAGCGAGGCGGAAGGCCTCATCCATCGCGGCGCAACGGCCATGCTGGAAAGTTTAGTCGTCTTCTTCCCCGGCTCGCCAGAGCCAGTGAGCTTGACGCCGGGTGCAGTTTCTTCCAAAAGCGATCTCGCAGTACTGCGGATGGAAAATAAAGATGCAGTGCGCGGAATTGCCGTGCTGCCGCTGGCCAAAGGCGTCGCCTCGCCAGGAGAACTGGTGACGGTGATCGGCTACCCCATGGGCATCGCCGGGATGGTGGCCAAGTCGCCCAGCGGAATCTATCAGCGGCTGGCCTACCGGCACAACGACATCACTGCAGCCAGCGAACTGGCGGCGCTCTTGCTGATTCGCCCTTCGACCACCTGCGGACATCTGGGCGATGTAGTGGGTGACAAATTGATCTACGATGCGCCCACGGCGCACGGTGGCAGCGGCGGTCCGGTCTTCAACTCCAACGCCGAAGTCATCGGAGTGAACTCTGCCTACATTGACGGATTCTCCGGCGGTACTTTGGGAGTCTCCGTGGAGGCCTTGCGGCCGCTCATCGAGGCGGCAGAAAAGAAACCGTAGCGATTCAATCAGCGAGATGGATGCCAGCCCACGACGTGAGCGCGGTCATCCGCCCGGTTGGGACAGCGTTTCTTTGACTAAGAGTGAGTCAACGATGATTGTGCGTGACCAATCCAGGGCTCACATTGCGGGGCAGCGAAAAACTCCGAGAGACTATTTTGATTTTGCTCTATCGATAGTAGGCGGAATTTGTTTATTGTTTGGAGTGGTGTTCGCACAGGAAATCCACGCCCCCGACGCCTCAGCCCTCGATGGTAAAATCGCAATCGTTTGTTTTGTGTTCATGGGCATCTGCGTAATCGCAGCGCGTGATCGACTCAGCGTGTTGGTCAGTTGCATTGCCTTGCCGAGTGCATTTCTCTTCCTGAAGTTCTGGTCCTCCGGCGACGTAGGGGCGCTGTGGCGGGGAATCGTGTTCCTAGCCCTGAGTTTCACAGTACTCGCGGTGGGTGCGCTGATTGTCTGCTTCCGCCACCGGTAGCCGAGGCCGCTATTCCCGCGCTTCCCGCCGCCCGCTTGTCGTGCCTCGAAACTCAGAAGGCCCAACGCAGCGAGAACTGAATCAGGCGCGGCGTTCCCGTCGTGCTGAGGATTTTTCCGAACGGACTATTGGCGGGACTGGCCAGGTACTGTTCGATATCGGTCACCGACGGCGTACCAAAGTTTGTGTGATTCCAGACATTGAAAAAGTCCGCAGTGAAACGGATTTCCTGCCGTTCGCCGAGCTTGAAGTATTTGATTAGCGAAGCGTCCCAGTTTTGCTGAAAAGGGCCGCGGTAGAGGTTGCGGCCCAGATCGCCGAAGCCGGTTGTGCAGAAGTTTGTGCCATTTGCCAGGCAGGCAGCCGCGTCAACCAACGGAGCCGGTTGGAACACTCCCGGATTCAGGTAGCCGTCGATCCGTTTGTGAATGTCGCCGCCGGTCAAGCCATTGGCGATAGTTGCTCCCGGAGTCAGACTTGCTCCCAACAGCGGAGTGCTGCCCTGGCCCAGGAAGGCTGTACCGGCGCTGGAATCGAAAATCGAGAAAGGAGATCCCGACTGCAAAATGGTCACACCGCTGATTGCCCATCCCCCAAAAACTGCGCGCACAGCTCCACCGGCGTGCGCGAAGGACGGGAGTTCGTAAACGTAGCTGACGGAAAGACGATGCGGGCGGTTGAAGTCCGAGATGCCGCGTGAAGCCTGGATATTGCTCTGGTCGTTGTAAGCCGTGTTGAACGCGGTGTTTCCCGTGGACGTGGCGTCTATGTTTTTCGAGAACGTGTAAGCCGCCTGCAGATAGTTTCGTCCCCAGCGCCGCGAAAGAGTGGTTTGCAGCGCATGGTAGATCGAATAAGCGTCGTTGGCGAATATCTGGTATCCGCTGTAACCGTTCAAGCCGGGGGTTGGCGTGCGCGCAATGGCATTGGAAAATGTGTTGGTTGTGATGGGGCTTGTGTTCCCGCTGGTGTCAGTTACAAAGAAGGGATGAGCCGGGCTGGCATTGACCGACTGGATCGCGTCGCGCGTTTCCCGCAGATGGATTCCTCGCGTTCCCACATAGCCCACTTCCAGCACCCAGAATTTTCCCAAGTCACGTTGCAAGGTGAGGTTCCACTGCTGCGTGTTGGGGACCACGAAGTGCCGTGGAACTTCCAGCACAAAGAGATTCTGCGTGGAATTTACGCCAGGCCCGCCGGCGCAGGAATAGCTACCGTCCTGTCCCGTAGGGCTGTTGGGCGTAAAGCTGATGAGCCGCGCCAGGCAAGGTATCCACGCTGGCGCCAGCGTTCCGGCCGGAGGCACTGCATTGGGATTCGTAGCCGGAGTTCCCGTAAAAAAATCAGACATAGTGAAGCCCGGCGTCTGTCCAAAGAACACGATAGGGATGAACGGCGACTGAAAGCTGAGTTGGTCGACCGCTCCCACATCTTCGCGCACGTAGTAGATACCGTAGCCGCCACGCACCGTCGTTTTGTGGTGCCCGAACACATCGTAGGCAAAGCCGAAGCGCGGTCCCCATCCAGTGGAAACGCTGTTGCGGAAGGTGGAGCCCGCAGCGTTTCCGGATAGGCCAGCCACGCCCAGCTTGTTTACGCAACTCGGGTAAATGAAGGGATACGTTCCGGACTTGGTGAGATCCGACTCGATATTGCCGATATGACAATCGCGATCCGTCCACGCGCCCAGAAATTCGGTCCGCAAGCCGAGGTTCAACGTAAGGTCTGGTCTGGCCTTCCAGTCGTCCTGAGCGAAAACCGCGGAATTGTTCTGCCGGTACTTGTGGTTGTAGACGCCGCCTCCGCCGAAACTGAACTCCGGCGTCCCCTGCACGAAGTTCTGGAAGTCGGTCAGTCCGTTGGAAGTGTTGGTGAAGAAAAGCTGCCCGTTGAATACTTGAGGGAACAACTTGTCGAGATTGACGCGGACGAACTGACCTCCGAACGTGAAGGTGTGCGCTCCGTGCACCCAGCCCAGATTTTCGACGAAGTTGAAGTTGTTCTGTGTCTGGTACTGATTGGCCGGCGGAGTTGGGCCGAACTGGAATCCGGAAGTCAGAAGCGTGAACTTGTAAATGCTGTTGGTGAGATTGCTGGTGGGGCGATCGATGCCGGCATCCGCGACGGTCACGGGATTGACGTTGATGCCGCTGTTGTTGATGTGCACCAGGCCGAAGCGAAAGTCGTTAACCAGGTTGGGTGAGAAAACATGAGTTTCTGCAATACTAAAAAAGCGATCGTGAACCGGGAGGTCGTAGGGAAAGTTCAGATCGCTTGAACTTGCGGGGGCGCCCAGCGAGGCCTGTAAGCCGCCCGCTCCGAAGGGAATATCCTGCTCGGAGTTGGAAAAGAAAAAGCGAGTTGAAATTTTATCCCGGGAATTGTGAAAGTCCCGGTCCCAGTTGGCGGTGAACTGATCGTCTGCGAACTTCCCGGGCTTGCTCACCGTGAATGGAATCAGGTTGCCGACATTGGTGCCTGCCGGGACATTCGTGGGGAGCGGAAACAGGAACCCGTTGGCAGGTGCGCCAAACTGATTGCTTTGGAAGGCCAGCAGCGAAGCCGCCACCGGATCAACGCTGGCCAAGCCCAGATCGCTCGCGAGGGCAGCCTCAGCTCCCGGAGTAGTGCCGCGATCGGCGGCGGGAATATAAGGAACAAAAGTGCTGATAAGCGTCCCCGGAGAATCGCCGCTGCGCTGCCGCGTGCCTTGATAGTTAGCGAAGAAAAATCCCAGTTTGCCCCCTGGAAAGACCGGCCCTCCCAGGCTTACGCCGAAGATGTTTTGCTGAATGACGGGTCGAGGCGAGCCACTTCGGTTGAGAAAATATTCATTGGCATCGAGAACCGTGTTGCGGAAGAACTCGTAGGCATCCCCGTGGAAGGTGTTGGTGCCCGATTTCAAAATCGCATTAATATTGCCGCCTCCGTTGCGGCCCTGGCTGGCATCGTAGAGAGAAGTCTGAACCTTGAATTCCTGAACCACGTCGGGATTGGGCAGTGGCGTGGTGGTCAGTTCGGCGACGTTGTAGTCCGTCGCGCTGATGCCCTCGATTAGATAGTTGTTGTTGTCTTCGCGTTGGCCGTTGACAAAGATGCGGACGCTGCCGCGTCCCAATTGAGAGGCGGCGTTCAAATCGCCCTGCGCTCCTGTGGAGAGCGTAAGTAGTTGCTGGAAATTCTGGGTCGCAAGCGGCAGGGCGCGGATGGTTGCCGTGTCGAGCGCCTGTCCCGTCGTCGCATCGCTGGTGTCGACTTCCTGTACTTCGGCCTGCACCTCAATGTTCTGCTTCACGGCTTTCGGGCTCAGCTTGGCAATGATGCGGGTGGTTTCGGTGACGCGCACTGCAACGTCGGTGAAATCTCGCTGGGCAAAGCCGGCGCCGGTAACGGCCAGTGAGTAGATCCCGACCGGCAAGAGCGGAGCCGTAAAAGAGCCATCAGGGCCTGTCGTGACGGTGCGCTCCAGGATTTTGGTGCCCTCGTTGGTAATGCGCACTTCGGCGTTGGCGATGCTGGCCCCGCTGGAGTCTTGCACTGTGCCGGCGATCGCGCCCGTCGCGCCTCCTTGGGCGAACGCTTGCGCGATGAATGCAGCGATCAGAAGACCGATCCAGATCAACCTGCTTCGTAGTTTCGACATTGCTTCCCCCCTGAGTTCGGAAATGGACTGTGCGGGTTCTGAATGTGTCTCACGAGAGAGCCGGTAGCGCGGCAATAGCAGAAATGGCCCAACCCGTATTCCGTCACGCAGAGTGCGCCGCGCATGCACAAAGGTGATCGCTTGAGGCCAGCTATCGCCATCGGAATACACGTTCCGCTAGAGTGCCCTGGGTTCTGGGATTGCGGAAGAATACTGAAAGAAGGTGCCGATTGGCAACACCTCAGCTAGACATTCAATTCTCAGAGAGAGCGCTCAGGTTTTCTGGAAAACCATCCCGGTTCGCGCAGATGTTCGTCGTCGAGGCGGCGGAGGCGGGCAGCCATCACTCCGCTGCGACCGAGGTAGCCGACGGCCTTGTGATGGTCCGCGCGATCTACCACCGGCAGGCGTCCAATGTCGTAACGCAGCATCTTTGAGGCCGCTTCGGAAACAAGTTCGTCGGAGTGAGTAACCACTAACTTCGTGGCGCCCGCTTGCTGCACAGTCATAGCGCCTGAAGAATCTTTGTCGAGCGCGCGCAGCAAGTCGCCGCGGGTGATGATGCCGCAAAGCTTTCCGGCATCGTCAAGGATCAGCAAGGCTTCGTGGCGAGCCACAGCGGGATCGTGTTGCCCAATGCGCTCGGCCAGGACGCCTACGGTTGTTCCGGCCGCGATCGTCGGCAGTTCCTGCTCCATGGTTTCGGCTACTCGGGCCTGGGAAAGAACGTCCGCTTCGTAGTCCTGATGGACGTGCAGTCCGCGGCGCGCCAATTTTTCCGTCATGATCGAACTCGTGGGCATCAGGAGCATGGCGATGCCATCCGCGATCACGCTGACCAGCATCAGCGGCAAGACGGAGTTGTAGTCGCGCGTAATCTCGAAGGCGAAGATGATGAATGTGAAGGTAGCCCGCGACGCCGCAGCAAAAACCGCGCCCATGGCTACCAGTGCGAAAGCTCCCGGCGAAAGATGAGCGCTGGGCACGAAGTGGTTGGCCACCATGGCAAAGATACCGCCCATGGCGGCGCTCCACATGAAGCAGGGCGCCAGCAATCCGCCGGAGGTGCCGGAACCGAGCGAGACCGCCAGCGCGGCAGCCTTGGCCAGCATGACGACCAGTAAGATCTTCCAGGCGAGCTGGCCATTGAGAATGTCGCCGATGGTGTCGTAGCCGACGCCGAGCACGCGCGGTACAAAAAATCCGATGATGCCCAGGCCAAGAGCGCCGATGGCCGGCCACAACACTTCGTTGATGGGGAGTTTGTCGAACTGGTCTTCCACCCAGTAGAGAAGCTTGCTGAACCCGACCGCGGCCAGGCCGCATATCAATCCTAAGACGAGATAGAACGGCAGTCCGCGCGGGATCGCGAAATCCATCGCGCTGACCTGGAACATCGGTCCCAATCCCAGCAGTTGCATGTGTACAGCGGTGGCAAGGGTGCTGGCGATTACGAGTGGAATAAAAGATCGCGACTTGAATTCAAACAGCAACAGCTCAATGGCGAGGATCACACCGGCGATCGGGGTGTTGAAGGTGGCCGACATGCCGGCAGCGGCGCCGCAGGCGAGCAGCACCTTGCGCTCGACCGCCGTGGTGTGGAAGGCCTGGCCGACGAGCGAGCCGATCGCTCCGCCCGTTTGAATGATGGGGCCTTCCGCGCCAAAGGGGCCGCCGGTGCCGATTGCAATGGCCGCGGAGATGGGCTTCAGAATGGCCACCCGCGGGGCAATACGGCTGCGGTTGAACAGCACCGCTTCCATGGCTTCTGGAATGCCGTGCCCTTTGATTTTGGAAGTCCCATACTTGGCCATCACGCCCACAATGAGACCGCCGATCACGGGAGTGACAATTACCATCCAGCCCAGATGGTTGTGCTGTGCGCTGGTGAAGTCAGCCGACCAGCGATGGAAGAAGAACAAGTTGGTGAACAGGCCGATCAGTTTGTAGAGGGCGAAGGCTACGACCCCGGCCACCAGACCGATTGCGGCGGCGAGAAACGAAACCAGCAACATCCGGAAGGTTGCGGGCGGCGGCGAATCGATTGCGGTGCGAGTAACGTCCTGTTCCGGAGAGATGGGAGCGGTATCGTGCATAGATGCTTTTACGATTTTCCTTTTGAGTGGAGGGTAGGATGCGGGAATGGGCTGTCGCTGCCTTCGCGCATGATGCGGCGAAGTGCGGCCACCAGCTCGGGTGCGGCCAAGCGAATCTCGTCGTGATGATGCAGCGCGAGCTCGCCAAGCACTTTTTCTCCCTTGGAAGTGAGCGCAAGCAGCACTTCGCGCCGATCCTCTCGGGCGCGGGCACGATGAACGAATCCACCTGCCTCCAGGCGGTTCACCAGTTCCACGGCGCTGTGATGGCGGATCTGCATGCGGTCGGCCAATTCGCGAATCCGCGGCCGTATTCCCGCGGGAATGCCCTTGATGGCCAGCATGAGCTGGTACTGGCCGCGCTCCAGTCCGGCTTTCTTCACCACTTGCTCGCTGAAGTGGAGAAAGCGGCGGATCTGGTAACGGAACTCCGCCAGCGCCTGATAGTCCGACAACGTGAGCTTCTTCATGCCGCCGATTGTGTCGTGCCTCGATCCAGTGACCCCCCTTAGTATATCGTAAGACGATATAGAATGGGACGCACGGGAATCCGCTGGATCTTCCGCATCTGTGAACGGTGGGCGTCCCCGCCGCTCGCTTACCGTGTTACACTCTATAATTCGCAGACAAGCTCCCCCTGACACAGGACAACCGATCCGCACATGCTTCTTTCCAAGGAATATGTGGGCTACCTGGCCCGCGAAGTTACCAAGAAACTGATCGCCGCCAAGGCCATCGAGACCTCGGCCGTGCCCAAGGTCACGGAGCGCGTTCATGCCGCCCTGCTCGAAGAACTCACGCTCGAAGACCGCATCAACGACGAAGTCCGCGTCATCCTCGAAGCCTACTCCGAAGAGATGAACAAGACCGGCGCCAATTATCAGGAGATGTTCCGCAAGGTGAAAACCGAATTGGTGCGCAAGTACAAGGCGGTGCTGTGAGACTGAGCCGCGACAAAGTCAACGTGCTGGCGCGTGCCGTCGCTGACGCCCTCAAGCAAATGGACGAGGTCGACTTCATCGAAGACCCCAACACCATCCGCCAGGAAACTCGCAAGATCCTCGAAGAACTTCTCAACCACGAAGCCAGAATCGACCAGGCTGCCCGCCTGAAGATCGAAAGCCAGAAGCGCACCATCCTCGAAGGCTCGCAGGAGTGGGACATCCTCTATCGCAAGTATTACAACGAGGAAGTGAAAAAGCTGGGCATCTGAAGTAACAGCGGTCAGTAATCCGTGATCAATGCCAGTAACGTCCTCCATGATTCGGAGATTCTGTTTTCACTGAACACTGGCCACTGGCCACTGCTAAAAAAGCCCCGCGCTTTCGCGCGAGGCATAGTGGGGGAGGACTCAGTCAAGAAGCCTTCAGGCAGCTTCCCGCCGTTTCTGGATGGTCTGAAGCGTCTGGCGATACTTCTGCGCATTGCCCGCGATCTTCCGCTGCGGCAGGCTGTTGATCCAGAGTTCGTGAGGAATGTCGCGGCGTTCCCGGCGCGTGCCAACCGCTCCGCGGTGCAGCACGTTCGCCGGCCGCTTCTCCGCCGTCTGTTGCGTCCAACCGCTGCCCGAGTTCACGGTGAAGACGCCGATGTAGCCGTTCACCAGCAGTTGAAACGGATTCTGGATCTTGTTCATGCGATCGAACTGCGTTGAGCCTTCGGTGCGGAAACTCTCGAACCACGCCGGGTATACGAAATCGGACAACAAGACGCTGTCGATCTGATAACCGAGGCTATCGTCTTCGCACGCATCGCAAACTTCATAGGCGTAGAGAATTCCCGCAGTGTTGCTGTTCTGCACGAACACGGTGAGGTTGATGTTGGGGTCCCCGAGCATCTCCAGCAGTTCGTGGCTGGCGGTGACCGTCCAGGATGTGCCCGCCTTCAGGTCGCTGGCGGCGAAGACCTTGCCAATGGGGAGCCCGTCGGAGGTGAGGTCGTGATAACCGAGGGCGTTGGCCTGATCGGAGTCATCGAGCAGTACGAGCCACCAGCTGCCATTCGGCGGTTGCGTGCCCTTGGGGACAATGCTGAGTTCGGCGTCCGCTCCCCAGACAGGACCGAAGTCATTGGTTACTTGTTTCTGAAGCGCCGCCACGACCGGTACCACATCCGTGTCGGCCAGCACAGTGCTCTCGTTGATCACAGAAATTTGGATGGTGGGGGTTTGTGCTTGGGTGGGTTGAGGCATACAGGTTGGTCTCCTTTGCAAAGATTCGGAGAACGCGCAGCGTGAGTTGCGTGACTCTGTGACAGAAAGCTTATACGCTGATCCTGTGAGGAAAATGGTTTTGTGGCTAAAAAAGTGAAGCGCAGTTCCAAAATGGAACCGTGCTTCGCTGCCAATCCGCAGGTCGAATTTCATGCCTGGCTCTTCTGCCATTGCCGCCACTATCACGCAAGCCGCTACTGACGCGGGTTTCGATCTCGTAGGGATCGCTCCTGTCAATGCCGCGCCTGAGCTGGCGCACTTTCCCCGCTGGATTGCTGCGGGACATGCCGGCGAGATGAAGTACATGGAAGCGCGCGATGAGCAAGGCCGGCTGAAGCGAGCGTCGCTGGCGCATGCTGCGCCATGGGCTCGCAGCGTTGTGGTCTGCGCCATTAACTACAATACGGCGCAACCGTACTCCACGCAGGTGACGAGTCAAGACCGCGGTTGGATCTCGCGTTATGCCTGGGGACAGCAGGACTATCACGAGTCGGTGATGCTTCGCCTGCGGCGAGTCGAAGCGGCGGTGCGAGAGGCATGTGAAAGCGATGACCTCGTTACGCGCTGCTACGTCGACACTGGGCCGATTGTCGAGCGCGTAGTGGCGAAGTACGCGGGCATCGGATGGATCGGGAAGAACACGTGCATCATCAATCAGAAGCTGGGCTCGTGGATGTTTCTGGGTGTGATCCTTACTTCGCTCGAACTTGAAGCTGGTCACGGAGTAAGCTTGCCCGCACCTGATCGCTGCGGCACCTGCACACGCTGCATCGATGCCTGTCCGACTGACGCCTTGATCGCGCCTTATCAGCTCGATTCCAACAAGTGCATCTCGTATCTCACGATCGAGAAGCGCGGCGCGATCGCTGACGAAGACTTACGCGCCGGGATGGGGAGGCATGTCTTCGGATGTGACATCTGCCAGGATGTCTGTCCGTGGAACCGGAAGGCGCCGGTCACGAACGCCCCTGAGTTCCAGCCGCGGGCGGAGTTGGTGAATCCTGCGCTCGACTGGCTGGCGGAGATGAGTGCCGAAGAGTTCAGCCGGACGTTTCGCGGGTCGCCGGCGCGGCGGGCAAAGCTTACGGGCTTGCGTCGTAATGCTGTAATAGCTATGGGAAATAGCAGCGACCGGAGGTTCCTTCCTTTGCTCGACAAGCCGGCTGGGGATGAGGACGAGGTGGTGGCTGAGAGTGCTGCCTGGGCTATCCGGAAGCTGGCCGATATCCAGACCAAAAAATAATGCAGATCGATCTGGCTAAAATATCTGGAATCAGCAGGTTACGGGGTTCGAGGTATGCCGGGGTATGGCTAAAATATTGAAAGCAAACGACGTACCCGTAAAATATTCCATTCAAAGGACTTAGGTGACTCTGCGTGGGCTAAGTGCCTTGGAATCAGCGGGCCGCTCGTAAAATATTGCATTCGCGGGAGTTATCTCATTGCTATTATGATGTCAAAGAACCAATGCGTAGAGAATATGGTCGCATGGGTGAGGATTGGAGTCAAGGGAATTCGACGGAATTGTGCCTTTGACTTCGCAAGCATCTGGTAAGATTGCGCCTTCCCCCTGATCTCCCACCGGAGGCATGTCCATGTACAACACCCTAGGCATAGCAGTCGTCTTGCTAGCAGCTTTCGCATTCACGTCGGGCAGCAGGTCTGCTGATGCCTCGCCCGTAACTTCCATCAGTCCGCCAATTGTGGCGAGGGGAAAGCTGGTTAATCAAACCGCTCCGATCCCGACCACGTCGCTCTTTACGCCGACGCAAAGCGGCCTCTTCCGCCTTTCTGCCTATGCGACCATTACGACGCCAGACCCGAACAGTTCGTCTTCGTGGGACTACAGCTTTACCTGGACTGATGATTCTGGCCTGTCCCAAGGTGGGGGAGGTCGGGTTCTTTGCGCTTGCGGGAATGACAACACGCCGGGAACATTCACTTGGCAGGGTGTAGCTGGCTTTGGTACGACTCTCATATTTCAGGCCAAAGCCGGAATACCTGTTACGTACACAGTGACGCAGGACGGGCCTGTCGATGCCAGCGTCTACGCCGTGTACTACACGATTGAGCGGCTGGAGTAACTTGAGAGTTAGGCTTTCCTTTCGTTTTTCTCTTTTGTGGCTCCGGCTTGGTTTCCAGCGCGGCCAGGGGCTGGACGGAGACGGTGCTGTATGAGTTTGGCTATCGCCCTGATGGGGAGTCTCAGGTGGGACGGGTGATCTTTGATGCTGCGGGAAATCTCTACGGCACGACATACCAGGGCGGCGCCTACGACGGCGGGACGGTGTTCGAGTTAAGTCCGCAGGCGGGAGGAAACTGGGCCGAGTCAATGCCGCACAGTTTCGGCGTGGGTGCGGATGGGCGCTATGCCTACGCCAGCCTGATATTCGATGCGGCTGGAAATCTCTACGGCACGACCTACAACGGCGGCGCCATCGGGCTAGGGGTGGTTTTCGAGTTGTCGCCGGTAGTGGGCGGGGGCTGGACGGAGACGGTGCTGTATGAGTTTGGCTATCACCCTGATGGGGAGTCTCAGGTGGGAGGGGTGGTCTTTGATGCCGCGGGAAATCTCTACGGCACGACATACCAGGGCGGGGCTTACGGCGGTGGGACGGTGTTCGAGATCACGCCGTAGCGTCGGTACCTCGGCGAGAGACAGCAGATTCCTCCGCTCCGCCGTCCCCTTCGGCTTCGCTCAGGGTCCGGCTCCGGTCGGAATGACAAAGCTGTGAAGCGTCGCCGAGCCTGCAAGAATTGTCCGCGTCCGCCTTGACATCAAAGCTGCCCCGCACTAGAGTTTAGTTCCGCTTCAGAAGCAAGATTCTGGAGCGTCCCTCCCCAACGACACGAAGGCACTCGTCCAACTTGCGACCCGGAGGATTTCCCATGCGAAGCAAGAAACTGTCCATCGCTCTCACGCTTCTATCGACAATTTTCGCCGCGACTCTGGTTATGACGGGCGCGCGTGCGTTCGCCCAGACAGAATCGGTACTGCACATATTCAACTACTACAGCAAGGACGGCACAGGACCCCTTGCCGGCATGGTTTTCGATGCCTCGGGGAACCTCTACGGCACAACCCTGGCGGGCGGCGCTCACAACTGCGGCACAGTTTTCGAGTTGATGCCCAAAACTGGTGGAGGATGGACGGAGAAGATTCTGCATAGCTTCAACAACAACGGCAGAGACGGTTACTCTCCACTCGTCGGCCTGGTTCTCGATGCCTCTGGGAATCTTTATGGCACGACGAGCCAGGGCGGGCCTAATAATGGCGGGGTGGTGTTCGAGTTGTCTCCCAACGCCAGTGGGGGCTGGACCGAGAAAATTGTGCACGGCTTCACCATCAACGGCACGACTGGTTTCTATCCTCAGGCCAGCCTGATCTTCGACGCCCTCGGCAATCTCTACGGCACCACGAACGCCGGTGGCACTCATGGCCCGGGGGCGGTTTTCGAGTTGATGCCCAAAGCGGGTGGGGGCTGGACCGAGAAGGTGCTGTACAGCTTCAACAACAACGGCACGGACGGGAAGCTACCCAGAGGGGGCTTGATCTTTGATAGCGCCGGCAATCTATACGGCACGACGTATCAGGGTGGCGCGAGCAACGGCGGTACGGTCTTCAAGTTGACACCGGCTGCGGGCGGGAGTTGGACGGAGACCGTGCTGCACAATTTCGGCAGTGGCCAGGATGGAAACACTCCTATGGCCGGCCTGATCCTCGATGCTGCCGGCAATCTTTATGGCACGACGTTCTATGGCGGCGCGAATGCGTTCGGTATAGTTTTCGAGTTGACCCCGGGGGCGGGCGGAACCTGGACGGAGACCGTCCTGCATAACTTCACCAACAACGCAACGGACGGCGGCTTTCCCTCTGTCGGGTTGATCTCCGATTCCTCCGGCAGCCTTTACGGCGCGACGCAGAAGGGTGGATCTCTCGGGTACGGGGTTGTGTTCAAGCTAACGGCCGCGGGCGGGAGCTGGACCGAGGCGATTCTGCACGATTTTGGTAGCAGCAGGGACGGGGTAAGCCCACAAGGAGGCCTGATCTTTGATGCTGTCGGCAACCTCTACGGCACGACGTATGAAGGCGGCGGCAGCTGGGGGACAGTGTTCGAGATCACACCGTAGCTACAGTGCTCCAGCAAGAGACAGCAGGTTCCCTTGGGCTTCGCTCAGGGCAGGCTCTCCACTCCGCCGTCGCTGGCGCTCCGGCTCCGGTCGGAATGACAGGCCTCTCGGACTGCTTTCTCTGTTAGCGCAGTCTTGCGCCGCGAAATATTCTCCTAGCGCGAAACCCGGCGCTACCAGCTGCATCGACTCCCACCCTTGCAAAGAACGCAAGGATGGGGCTCCCTCAGTGGGAACGGCGCACGCAGAGACCACCGAGGGACGGGCACCCGGCCTTGAAGCGATGTCTACGGTTATCTCCGTATGGACAAAGAGCAACTTACTCCCTAAGCTTTGCCGCGTGTACCACACAGCGAGTCAGCACTTACACGCTGTTATGGGAGAAACTCTTAGTGGCGTTGTAAGTCCTCCAATGAGTTCATCGGTGGCAAGAGCCCGAATGCAAGCATTGAGGTTGCCGCGCTTTTGGGGTAGCGACACTTGTTGGATACCCGCCAGCTCAGGATTTGAGGACCACGACACCGCAAGCCCGACGACACCCTACTTACCGGACCGAACCCCGCTTTTTGACTGAGGATACCTCGCCATGAGACGCCTTCTGTTCATTTACGCCATCCTTCTGCTAAGTCTTGGCCTCAAGAGCTGGGCTTCGCTTGCATTTTCCACTTTTCAACACTGCAATCAGTCCAGTACCACGATCCTGACTTGTTCCGCTGCGATGACGTTTGCCAGTGGCGATTTCGTCGTTCTCTACGCCTCAGAAGATGGATCGGGCTTTACCTATACGGTAAGTGATAGTTGCAACCAGGCGTGGGTTCGTCAGTCCTCGGCGTCATTTACTCAAGGAACGCTCGTACAAATTGATGCATGGACAGTTTCCAATGCCACCGCCGGCAGCTGTACCGTTACAGTGACGCGCTCGGCCACTGCCACCCGGCGGTTCCAGTGGGTCGCGGCTACCTACTCCGGAGCCTGGAAACTTGGAGCCATGACGAGTGGCGGCAACGGTAATAGTGGGACATGCAGCGTATCTTTGACTACTCAGGACAACAACAATTTTGTAGTCGCCGGATTTACGAATAGTGCAGCCGAAACATACACGGCGAACACCGGAAACCTGCGGGGGCAAGACAACAACACCGCAGGTGCTTCAGCACTTAACGACAATAGTGCCGTTTCTCCTGGCTCGGTGACCAACACGGTGAGCCTATCCTCCAGCGCGTCTTGCGCTAAAGGGGCAATTGAACTTCGCGCATGCGGACCACCGGCCTACAACTGTTCTTACTCGGGGGTCGATGCGAAGCAGTGGCCGAATCCAATCCCGAACATTGGCACAACCAGTAATAACAACCTGGATGTGATCGATACATCGTATGGGCTGACGCAGCCGGGTATCGTTCATCGCTGCACCGACCGCAACTCTGCTAATTATGGTGGGCAAGGACGTTTGAACGTTGGCTACTCCGCGGGGCTTGGCGGATCAGGTGATGGCGTCCTGTGGGATACGTCCTCCTCGATGATGCACGTCAACATCACCACGGGCAACACCGGAATCGTGCTCTTCAATAACAGTATGCGAGCCTGCACGCAACTCATTACCCAGAATCTCGACCAAACGAACCCTAATTCCAATACGACTTTGACGGTTTCCTTTGGCGGAGGCGGTTTCAGCCTGGGAACGGCTGGAAAATGGATCGGCTACGGCGCAACGTATTGCGGCCCGTCTTGCACTACAGCCACAACTACACAGGCGAGGGCATACTCAATCAACGGCGGCAACGGACAGTGCACCACGCTCGGGACGAACGGGTGCGGCCAGTTCACCTACCAGCAAATCGCTGACTTAGTGTATGGACTCCCGATCTCGAATGGCGTCGCCGGCAACGCGCCTGCTTGGACGCATAACACCGTTTACGGCTTTGGAGCAATTGTTTCGTACACCTTGGCGAGCACACAGTACCCATCGTGGGGTCAAGGAGTGGCCTTCAGTCTGGGAGACATCATCCATCCGATCACGGGGTGCTCCTTCAAAGTAACGGTAGCGGGAACGACGGGAACAATGGCACCCAACTGGAGTTCCAAATGCCCGCAGGGGACGGCTGTCGATAACGGGGTCACGTGGCGAGAGATAAATGACAACTCGACAAATCTCGGTCCTACGTTCGTCTTTCAACAAATGACGGTAGGCGGATGTACGTCAGGTGCCTCGGCGCCGACATTTCTCAATCTTACAAACGCTACCACCCAGATGCCGCAGGGCCATCCCGACCTCCTTTCCATTACCAACGAATCGTCTCCATCAACGTGCAGTTGGGAGAACATCGGGCCTAACGTTACTCCGCCTTGGTCAACGTTCGGAGGCACGGGCGACAATGATGCCTACATCACCGTGGGTACGAGCAACGAGACTTACGGCTCAGGTCCTTCCGGCACAGGAGCGTACGGCAATTGGAACGGCGACCAGGGCACGGGTATTTTCGCGGTGCAATACGACCAAGCAACCAACACCTATCACCTGTACAACACAGCTACCGGGATCGCTACCGATTACAAATGTACGGGTGGCAGCGGTTACAACTGCTCGGGAGGTTCATTCACAACCACGGTGCTCGGCCAGGTGAACGACAATTGCCGCACCTATATCCACAATGTTAAGGGTCCCTACGGCAATTACGCGATCATCGCCAAACAGGCCACGATCAGCGGAACCTGTACTCCTGGATTTTTCGTGTGGCGCGCACCGCAGACTCCATTCAACGCTGGAACTCAGATAGTAGAGATGACGTTCCAGCCCAACCACTGGGCCGTTGGAAAGAATGACCTGTTTGCTGAGGCCACCTCCAATTGGTCTTGCACAGGGAAAGGCTCTTGCGGAGTGTTCGGCACCATCACGCCGCTTTCTGACCCCCAGAACTTCAACACGCCTCCAGCCGATTGGACGACAGCTCCGGGCTGTAGCACCACTCCGCCATATACTTCCACTCCTCCCTGTACGCCCTCTAATAACGTAGATAGCCACCTAAGCTGGGCCTACAACCCCAGCGAGGCTGACACCTCTCCCGCCTGCGGAACAATGTACAACGTCGCTACGCTCAGCCCCGTTGAGTACATGGCATGGCAAGGTGAAGAAATCTGCGTTACTACGACACCGACGACAACAACTCCGCTAAATGGGAACCCAGGTCAGAAGCAGTCGCGGTTCACACACACTTTTGCCGGCGGTTCCAATCCGAACTTCGACGGGCAATTTCAAATCTCGCAAATGTCTCAGGACGGAAATTATCTGGCCTTCACTACCGACTGGATGGGCGCTAACGCGAACGGATCCGTCGGATTGGGCTGCAACACCAGCGGATGCGCGGCTCCCACGGTGGCCAACGGTCAGCTTATCGTCAACCCGCCGTCTGGTATCACCTATACCTGCCTGGGCTCTCCTGTGTGGCAGCCGACAACGTCGTATGCCACGGGCGCCTTAGTGGGACCGATTGCGGGTACGAGCGGTAGTGGGGCAGTGTTTGACGTCTTCCAGGCGACGACAGGCGGGACAACCAGTTCCACAGCACCGAACTGGGCAACATGCACTGGCGTTCACGGATGTAACCCCAATGGAACTGGCGGGACTGACGGAACAGTGACTTGGCAGGAGGTTGGGAAGGGCAATTGTGCCTCAGACGTGGTAGTTGTGCAGCTCAAGTGAACGAAGACAGGGGGCAGGTCACAACTCGGGCACCATCCCTAAGATCCCGCAGGCAAAGTGTGCTTAGGACGCCTTACAGTTTTTGAGCCCGAACCAGCTACCGTTCTGAACCTGCGGCTGGCTCAGGGCAGGCTTTGCGCTCGACGATTTCCTGTTCGGCTTTGCTCAAGCTACGGTAGAAATGATAGTCGTTTCATTCTGCGGCACGGTACGGGTCCATAGACTGCGGACCCTTAGATTTCGCGCTCTGCCGCATTCCTCTATCTCCTGATGTTTCTGTCAGATACGCGCCGCAATCGGATTCCTTGTCGGTCTGACTTCGGTAACTCGCATTCCCCGTTTTGGACAACTAACCTGTTCGGAAAGGGTTCTTACTAGGGGAAGCTATGCCTTGTCTGGGGAGGGTCCGGTGCGCCTTGGGCACGTTGTTGGTGCTGGTGGCGGGGTCCGCCTGCCTGGCCGGGGCATCGTCGGCGACGCTTCTTCTGGAAGAGCCTTACGGCAGGATGGGATTCTTTACGGCCACCGGACACGCGGCGGTGTACTTGTCTGGAGTCTGCGCAGAGACGCCGCTGGTGCTGCGGCCTTGCGCTCCGGGAGAGCTGGGAGCTGTGATCAGCCGTTATGACGGAGTGCACGGCTATGACTGGCTGGCGGTGCCGCTGATTCCTTATCTTTACGCGGTCGAGCAGCCGGAGGATATCCCGCTGTTTGCGGATCCGAAGATGGTCTTGTTTCTGCGGGACCAATACCGGCGCAGGCATCTGGAAGAGGTTGCGCCGGACCGCGACGGCGGCGGAACTCCGGGCGGGAACTGGTATGAACTGGTGGGGTCGTCTTACGACCGCGCGGCCTACGGGTTTGAGATCGAGACCACGGCGGCGCAGGATGACGCGTTCATCCGTGCCTACAATGCGGCGCCGAACCGGTCGCGCTTTCATCTCAGCTACCGCAATTGCGCCGATTTCGCCAAGGATGTGATCAACTTTTATTATCCGAGGTCTTTGCATCGCAGTATCGTTGCCGATATTGGGATTACCACGCCGAAGCAGATGGCGAAGACGCTGATCAAGTTCAGCGGACGGCATTCGGAATTGCAGTTCTCGCGCTTTGTGATTCCGCAGGTTCCGGGCAGCGTGGCCCGAAGTACGCCGGTGCATGGAGTGGTCGAGTCTTTCCTCAAATCAAAGAAGTACATTGTTCCGGCCGCCGTGGCTTATCCGATCTTTGCGGGATGCGTAGTAGTGGTGTATGTGGGCACGGGCGCGGGGCACTTTGATCCGGCGCGGCAGGCGCTGGTCTTCAACGCGGAGCGCGCTCTGGAGCCGCCGCTTGCGGCCGAGGATCGCCGCGCCTACCAGAGCGAACTGAATCGGCTCGCACTGAATCATCTGGTAACAGACCCTGCGTCGGAACTCAACGGCGTCCGCGTCGAAAAATGGGGACGCCTGTCGCGCAACGCAGTCCCAGATCTCGATGCCCAGGGGCATCCTGTCTTCAAGATACAAGTGGGAGAGGAAGTGGTGAGTGTGGGCGTCTCCGATAGCAACATCTTCACCAACGACGCGCCGGAGGAATTCACTCAGCAGCTTCTTGAAGCCCGCCTGCATGCGGAATTGCGGCGTGGATCTCCGCCCAAGGCTTCCGAAAGCGATGTCACGCGCGACTGGAATCTGCTGCGGAAGGCCATGAACGGTTCTGACGTCGAGCTGGCGGCACGGACCCGCAGACCGCTGCAGACCGGCTCGCAAGTGCGGTCGTATCACGCCGGGAATCAGCCTTGAAAGTCAGTGGTCAGTGGCCAGTGCTCAGTGGTCAGTCAAGGCCAACTGATTAAATTCCGACATCCCTTTTACTGTTGCTGCTGCGGTGGCTGTTGCGGCGGCTGCGGCATTGGGATGCCTGGCCTGCCCGGATAAGGAATCGGGGGTTGCCCGCTCTGTTGCTGTTGCTGCTGCATTTGAAGTTGGCGCTGCTGCATCTCCTGCAACATTTGCTGCGGAGTTCTTACCCCAGGCTGCTCGGGCGGGGGCGCCTGTTGTTCCGCTTCTGCGGCGCCCTGATCCTGATTATCGTCGGTGTTTTCTTCCTGCGCGTCGGGCTCGGGAGTTTCCGCAGCCACCTCCGCCGGAGGCGCCATATTGTTGCCGGCCTCCGCCGATTGAGAGGCGGGATTGTCTGGTCCGGTCTTGGCCACCAGCACCACACGCACCAACTGGCTTGCATTGTCCGGCGAGCCCAGCAATATGTAATTGAAGCGTGATCCATTCAGCAGTTCGGCGACTACTTCACGGGCCGGCCCGGGACCGAGGCGCGTCACCACTCGTTCATTGGCGGTGGCCGGGATTTCGATGTCGGCCGAGGTGTGCTTACGGACTCCGCGCAGAACGTCACCCAGCGTGGAGTTCGGGGCGACAATCGTGAGCAACCCATCCTGATAGCTCACTTGCGGGGCCACGGCCGGAATGGCGTCCAGCGGAACCTGCGGCACGGGGCCTTGCGTCCCCGAAGGGAGTGGAGGCGGCAGCGGCTGCTGTTTCTTGACTTTGTGTGCGCGATGCGACGTCTGTGTATCAGCCCGGCCCACAATCGGCAGGCACAGAACGCCCGCCACCAGCAACCCTGTAAGCTTGATTCCCGCGCTCATGACAATCCTCCGCGATTCCTACTCTTCTTGGCTCTTCTTGGGAGACGGTAGGTAAGTAATAGCAATTCTAGCACCGCTTTTGGACACCAGAACCCGACGTCGGCCACCCCTCACAACGGCTCTACCATGTAGAACGTATTGACTTTACTCTCTTGCAGGCGGAAGGTCGAGAGCAGGCGCAACCCCAGATGTGCAACTTTTTGCGCTTACGGGAAATCGCGCGGAGCGTAAAATCGGCGGGGAGAGGGAAGTCGTGACTGACGCAAATTGTTACTTGCAGGGCGTCCTGAAAAATGGAGCGGTATTCACGATTCGGCGCGGCGGTTGGCTGCCGCTTTGGGCCGCAGCGGTTTTGCTGGCATTCTCCGGGTCGAGTGTGTTTGCAGAGAGCTGCCAGACCGCGAATGAAATGGATGACGCCACGCGAACCTCGCTCACTACCGCCGCTCTTCGCGACTTCGGACTCGTCGCCAAAGGCGATGCGGCATCGCTGCGGCAGAGTTCGATTCCAAGCCTCGCGGCTGATTTTTCCGGCATTGAGGCCAGGGTCAAGGAGAACCAGGCGGCGCTTGCCGCTTCCAAAGCGGTTGCGCGTCCGCCGTTCCTACTTGTAGCGGAAGGAACGGCAGCCATCCCGCGCGCTGAATTTTTCTGCGGCGTTTTCGGAAGCAAGGGTCAGACCCGCGACAGCGCCGTGTTTACTTTGAATAATCTTCCTCCCGGAAAGTATGGCGTGGTGATTCTCGACGCACCGTCAGCGAAAGGGTCATTTACCGTCTCGCTGATCCTGCAACAACAAGGTTCCGACTGGAAGCTCGGCGGGCTCTACATCAAGTCCGGACAATCCGCCGGCCACGACAGCGACTGGTATGCTGCGCGCGCACGCGAATTCGCAGCGAAGGGACAGAAACACAACGCGTGGCTCTACAATCTTCAGGCAATCTCTCTGGTTTCGCCCCTGCCGTTCATGAGCACCGCGGTCACCGACAAGCTTTACGACGACTCTCAGAAGTCGCAACCGGTGGACTTTCCAGCCGAAGGCAAGACTGCGGATCTTTTCGTCGGTGGAGTGACTTACAAGCTGACCGCGCTTTTCCCTGAAGTGGTGGGCAATGACCTGGATTTGATCGTGAGATACCAGGCGAGCGATATTTCCAACAGTAACCAGACTTATCAGAACAATGTTGCGGTGATGAAGGCGCTGGTGACCAAGTATCCAGAGCTGCGGGATGCGTTTGCCTCCATCGTGGTTCGCGCCGTCGATCCCAGCGGGCGAGACTATGGAACCATGCTGGCGATGAAGGATATCAAGTAGCAGTTCTCAGTTCTCAGTTCTCAGTTCTCAGTTCTCAGTTCTCAGTTGTTCTTCTAGTAGGCATTCCTCCGGATCTTTGTCGTCGCGTAGGCCCAGGAACACCGGGGCGCGCAGTTTGGGGCCGCTGCCGTGGCTGGCGCCTTCGGTCCATTCCGCGTATTCGATTTCCGCCACCAGTTCCGGCTTGACCCAGTTTACTTTTCGCAGCGCTTCGACTTCGCCATGAAACGGCTTTTGTTTCGTCTCGCGTTTTTTCAGCATCTTCCAGATTTCGCCGAGTGACTTCTGGTTGAAGCCGCTGCCGGCTTGTCCCACATGAATCAACCTTCCCTGCCGGTCATAGAGGCCGAGTACGACCGAGCCAAAATTCATGCGGCTGCCTTCCGGCTCGGTGTAGCCGCCGATTACGGCTTCGAGGCGGTGCCTGATCTTGATCTTCAGCCACTCGTTCGAGCGGCGCTCCTGGTAAATGCTGTCGCGCTTCTTCGCGAGAATGCCTTCGAGGCCTTTCTGGCGCGCCATTTCGAACAGTGCCTTCCCTTGCTTCTCGTAATGATCGGAATAGCGCAGAGCATCTCCTGCGATCAGGAGTGAAGCTAACTTTTTCTTGCGCTCTTCGAGCGGGAGCTTGCGCCAATCGTAGCCATCGAGATAGAGCAGATCGAATGCGTAATACAGCACGGGTACATCCGCATTGCTGGCTCCGCGGCGGTCGCCGGGACGAAAGCCGGTACGCTGCTGCATCAGGCTGAACGAGGCTCGGCCCTGCTCGTCGAGCGCGACCACTTCGCCATCGAGGATTGCGGTCTTTGCGTTGACCGACTTTGCCAGATCCTTCAGTTCGGGATAGCGGGCGGTCAACTCGTTCTGATTTCGCGAGACCAGACGCACTTTGCCGTTCTCGATGAATGCGACCGCGCGGTATCCGTCCCATTTGATTTCGAACAGCCAGTCCGGGCTATCGAAGGGTTCATCCACCGTTGTTGCCAGCATGGGATGGATGGCCGTCGGCATGGGGCGCTTGGCTGGCGCTGAGGAGATGGAGGGGGGAGCTTTTAACACGGGGGACACGGGGTAAATCTTGGGGTGGGATGAAACTGGCGTGATTAGATTCTCCGAGGGTTTAGGTTGATTTACCCTGTGTTCCCCCGTGTCCTCTGTGGTTAATTCTTTGGTTTTTTTTTAGCCGTCGTTTTCTTGGCGAGATTTTTCTGGTCAAGTCTTGCGACCGCCTCGGCCAGCCATGCGGCCTTCAGCTTGCCGCGTCCGGCAGCGGGACGGCTTCTCCACTCCCTCGATCCTTCATCTCCTGCGATTTCTGCCAGGCTGCGCTTACTCAGCACCGACTCGTCGTACTCATCGATGTCATAGCCTTCGACCATGTGGTCGTCATGCTTCTTGATGAGCAGCCATTCGTTTCCCTTACTCCCCGGACGCCGCCCCTTCATCTTCACGATCGCGAAGTCACCATTCAACTTCTTGCCTTTGAGACGAAACTTCAAATCGCCCTTGGCCAACATCGCGGCTGCTTCGGCCTCAGTGCCGGGCACATACTTGCCTTCCACCGGAATTGGAGAGAGCGGCTGCCACGTGCCCACATCCCACACCATCACCGTGCCCGCGCCGTAATTGTTTTCCGGGATGATGCCTTCGAAATCGAAATAGGAAACCGGATGATCCTCGACCTGCATGGCCAGCCGCTTGTCTGCCGGATCCAGAGACGGCCCCTTCGGCACCGCCCACGACTTCAGCACGCCCTCCATCTCCAGGCGAAAGTCATAGTGCAGCCGGGTGGCGTCATGCTTCTGCACCACGAACCTGTGCCCCGCCTTAGCCTCGACTTTCGGCGGAGGCTCCGGCGTCTCCTCGAACTTGCGTTTCCGTTTGTATTCCTCCAGTGCCATGCCGTCATTTTACTCACTAAGGGTTCAAAATGATGAGTGCATCGATGCGGCGTCCCGTCCGGACACGGATTGCAACGTAAATAGCGCCGAGGGAACGCTGGCGATGAGGATGGGAGTGGAAATGGCCCCGGCGCTATCCAGAGCGCCGGGGCGCCGGGCCTTAAGCTGCTTTTTTGGCAGCGATACGATGGGGAGTGGAGTGCGCGACGGTGAAGGTTTGCACCTGCGGGTCGCGCTTCAGAAGGGGTTTGAGTGAGTCCACGATGCTGGAGTACTGCTCGCGCTGGTAGCGCTCGGCATCCTGTTTACTGTTCCAGAAGCTGATGGAGAGCTGCCGCTCGCCGCCCTCTTCCGGCTCCAAAGCAATCAGGTCGACAAACCCAGGCTGTTTTTGCAGGATGGGAAGGACCTCGTTGCGCAGTTTGTTCTCGAATTCTTCCTTTCGTTCCGGTTTCACGTGGCATTCCACAATGCGTGTAAACATAGGGGAAACTCCTTTCGCATTTTTTGGGAAGGTGATGTTTTTCCGGCCCGCCGGTACGGTGGCTCGAAGATCAGCCTGCGCGGCGGGGAAAGTTGCTGTGGTTTAAGTGACGTTCAACTGCAATTATAACGCTGCACGGGGGCGATTTTTCCGAAAAATGCAAACGCAAGTATGAATTTTTATTTTCTTCTGTCCGTTTTATTTAGAATCGCACCCATGATATGCAGCTTGCATGAGCGGCATCTCGTTCTCTCAAACAACAATACTTAGATGCAACGCGAATTCCCCGAAGTGCCGCTGGTCGGTGTGGGCGCCATCATCATCGAAGACGCCCG
This sequence comes from Candidatus Acidiferrum sp., assembly GCA_035568115.1. Taxonomy (GTDB): domain Bacteria; phylum Acidobacteriota; class Terriglobia; order Terriglobales; family Acidobacteriaceae; genus Sulfotelmatobacter. Next base: position 22,539 of record DATMOP010000025.1, on the reverse strand, counting down.
CGTGGTGCTGGTGAAGCGCGCGCACCCGCCGCTGCAAGCCGAGTGGTCCATTCCCGGAGGCGTGCTCGAGGTCGGCGAACTGGTGCGCGACGCCGCCATCCGCGAGGCTCGCGAGGAAACCGGACTCACCGTCGAGCCCGGCGAACTGCTGGGCGTCTACGACCGAATTCTGCGGAGTCCCGAGCGGCGCGTGCAATATCACTACGTTTTGATTGATTTTCTCTGCCGCCGGGTTGCGGGAGATCTCGTCGCTGCCAGCGATGCGGCTGAAGTTCGCTGGTTTACGCGAGAGGAACTGCCGGGGCTGAAACTGGCGGAAGACACATTCGACGTGATCGGCAAAGGCTTTGCTCAACTACGGGCTTAGTCATAAACACAATCGATGGCCCTGCGAGGAAATTATCGCAAGGCCCCGACGACCCATTCCTCACTGCTTGGGGTGAGACACGCTCATGGGATAGGAAGCGATTAGAAAATGAGCCTGGTCACTGTCGACCGGTTCAAGGTCGAGGAGAGCCTGGTCTTTGCCCCCAAAGGTTCGCGTGCGGAAGTAATAAACCTTACCTGCTTCCGCGGTGAAATGCGCCAGGGCGATCATCTGGTTTGCCACGGCGAAATGTGATTGTCGATTGGCACACACATGATGCTCGCCCGGCTCCACGGACACCGAAAAATAGGAATTGCGCTGGTCGGCACCCACCCATGCTCCGTCCATCCCAATTTTCGTGGTTATGCACGCTCCGAGGCAGCGCACTACGCCGACGTCCTGGATGAAATAAATCAACGCCTTCCCGGCCTCGGGCTGCGCCAGCGCGTGCTGGGATTCGTCCCTCCTGGTATCGAAGTTGGTGCTTTTGGGACCGCAGGCCATCGAAACTACGCCCGACCCTTCCTGGGCGAATGCGCATATTGCCAGCAGCATCACAACGAGAGTGGTTCTCATGATTTTCCTCCTACTGCATGCAGAAAATCAGTTCATTCTGCTCTACTGGCAGTTTACGCCTCCTTGTTCTTATTAGACATCTGTGTGGAATGGGCCTCGCTCGCGGCAATTCGTCAGGTCTGCGCGCAAAATGAATCGCGAAGAGGGAGAAGCCCCCGAAGATATTCGTTCTCCGGGGGCTCTCCTTATCTAGGCAACACGATGAGGTACTCGGGATTGGTGATGCTGTGAGGCGACCCCGAAGCCTGCGTCACGCTCGTCGAGGTCACGGTAAATACATACAGCTTCCCCGCGGAGCGGCTGAGCGCATACAAATGATTCTGGTTATCCCAGAACATCTGGTCCACTTGCTTGGTGACGAGCAGTCCGGTGTATTTCGTGATCGGATTGGCGCCGTTGAAATGAAATATCTGCATCCCTGAAGTCCCTGCGACAGCAAGATACTTCCCCGAAGGCGACATCCAGTAATTAGTGATGCCGTTCACCGAGACGCTGGGCATGTTCGAGGACGTGCTCGACGTGGTCAGGTTGCCCGAACTATCAGCCGTGTAGGTTGCCAGTTGATACGGACCCTGACTGACCCAGTTCCCGTTGAAGGGCTGAATTGCCACAGCGAGATGATTGGTGGGATCGGCCGCAGCCAAATACGGGCAATAGAAATCCCCCGACGGCGGCGTCGGATACGGCGGGTTGGTGTTCAACCATGTGAGCGTCCCGTTGCTGCTGCGCTGCACCCCGTAGATCGAGGGGGTGAAGTGATAGCAGCTCGATGAGTACGCAAACGCATTGTCTCCGATAAAACTGGTCACGCTTCCAATCGACGGGCCTCCCGACAAGTCACCGACGTACGTGAGTTGGCCGGTGGTGTTGTTGATGCTGTATTGCAGGTAGTCATTGTTGGTCGTGTAGTAATCGGCATACAACGATGTTCCGGTGTGATCGAGGAAAAGATTCACCACCCCGCCGTTGGGCTCCGCGGTGTAGGAGTCGACCTGCTTCAGTGCGCCATTCGAGGCAATGGAGAAGGAATCGATGTCGACGCCATTGGTTCCGAACAGCCATTTACCATTCAGGGCGATATAGCTCACGCCACTGGTTGAAAACGGCGAACCTGACACAGCGGTCAGCGATCCACTGGAGGCGGCAGAATAAGCATTGATCTGAGTTTTGCCGCTGCTTGGGCTGCTCGATACGTAAACATACGCTGCTGGGGAAGAGCTGGCCGGGGAAGAGCTGGCTTCAATCGGATTGCTGGCGTCGGTTGGTGAGGACTTGACCTGAGCGGATGCCAGAACTGCGCTGGCGAAGGTCGCTGTGAGTGCTAGGAAGACCACAGAGATGCTGCGGGACATACCACCTCGGAAAATCCACTGCAGAATTGGAAATCGGACGAGCGCAAGTTAAGATGCTGCTGGACGGAACTGTTGTTGTCGGCAGCAGTTGAAATGTCCCTAAAACAAATGCCACATAGGGTCTTTAACTTGCCGGTCTACGGTTTTTCCCGGTGCGAAGAATTCTTCCTGTCCGCCTAGGCGCTGTGACCGTTACAGTGCAGCACGCCCAGATACGCGCTCCACGGACCGACTGCATCACGATACTGGTGGGCCATTACGCGGGATATCTGGTGCAGATGAGTGAGGTCGTGAACGGCCCATGTCGCCAGAAGTTGCGATAGCGTCACCACTCCCAGCTCTGGATGCGTTCCTCGGCGGGCCAAGTCTTCCGGGTGCAAATTCAGCGCCGCGAGTGCAGCTAGATTCTGTTTACGCAGGCGTGCGAATTCGTCGAGGAGCTGTTCGAGCGACTTGCCTTGACTCTCTTTCGCCTGCGCGAAGCGATCAAAGGGATCGAATGGCCGCGCTTCTCCGTGCTCCAGAATGATCTGCGCGCGCGGCATCCAGTCCGTGCGCTCCCCGACGATCAGGTGGCCGACGATGTCGAACGCGCTCCAGGTGTCATTTGCTTCGTTACTGCGTCGTTCGTTACTGCGTCGTTCGTTGCCGCGCACCCACATATCGGACAGCCCGCGCAACAGCGCATCTAAAGTTGCGGGAGTGCGCGTGAGAACTGCAATGGACTCGGCCAGGCTGAATTCCGTTATGCTTGCCATGCTTTCGTAGATGCGAGGTTGACCCTTTGGACTCAAGCCGGAGTCCCTCCATCTGTTAGCTTAGTCGCAGCGGCATGAGAAGTTGATGGGAACCGCCACAAAGCTTGCCACGGTGGGAGATATTTTTCGCCAGCGCTGTCCCCGCTGCCGGATGGGAAACATTTTTCGGTATTCCATCTTTCGCGGCTTTCCCAAGATGCACGAGCGCTGTCCTGTGTGCGACCTCAAGTTCGATCGTGAACCCGGCTACTTCCTCGGCGCGATGTACGTCAGTTATGGCTTGGGGATCCTGATTGTCGCGTTCATCGCCGCACTATTGTGGTGGCTGACCGGTTGGTGGATCACTAAAGATACCATCTGGGCCATCGTGATATTCTTGCCGCTCGCACCCACGATTACGCTTTTGGCCCGCGTCCTCTGGATCTATCTCGACCAGACCATCGACCCCGAACGCACACCCTGACTTAGCGCTTCAACGCTTCCAACGCGGCCTGCCGCCCCTGCAAGAAGCGCCGTACGGCTGGGTCGCGTTCCAGCCCAATCGCGCGCTCGTAGGCGTAGCCGGCCTCTTCATGCGCCCCGGTCTTCGCCAGCAACTCCGCGCGCGCCGCCCAATAGGGCTGATATTCGGCTAGCCTCGTATCGCCGGCTGCGTCTGGCATGGCCGTGAGGCCGGCTCCGGCGCCATGGGTCTCTGCGACTGCCAGGGCGCGATTGATCGCAACCACCGGTGAGCAAGATAGCGCGAACAGTGCGTCGTAGAGTTGCACCACCTCCGTCCAATTGGAGCGCCCGGTGCGGCAACGGTAAACGTGCGCCGACTGCAACGCGCCTTCCAACTGATAGCGGCCGATGGAGCCCAGAGCGCTGGCCCGCCGCAGCAGTGCCTCGGCCTCATCAATCATCTGCAAATCCCACAACCGCGGATCCTGTTCGGCCAGCGGCACGAACTCGCCTTGCCCCGTGCGCCGGGCGCGACGCCGGGCTTCCGCGTGCAGCACCAGCGCAAGCAGGCCCAGCGCCTCCGGTTCCTGCGGCAGCAACTCGGTCACCAGCTTCGCCAGAAATATCGCTTCCTCTGTAAGATCGCGCCGCGCCGCATCGGTCCCGCCAGGATCAGTCCAGCCTTCAGCAAATGCCGCATAGATGGCTTCCAACACGGCGTCGAGCCGGACGGAAAGCTCCTCGCGCTCCGGTACGCTGAACGGGATGCCGGCCTGCCGGATCTTTTCCTTCGCGCGCACCAGCCGTTTTCCCATCGCCGCTGGAGACATGAGGAACGCCGACGCGATGGCCTTCGCATCCAGACCCACAATCACCTGCAAGATCAGCGGAGCGCGAATGCCGGCGTCGATCGCGGGATGCGCGCAGGCAAACATCAGCGCGAGACGCTGATCGGGGATGTGGTCCATTCGCTCCGCAGCGGACGCGGCAGTTTCCAGTCTTTTAGCCATAACCTGCAACTCCTCGGAAGCAATCTCATTGCGACGCTCTCCTCGGAATACATCGATAATCTTCCTCCGCGCGACAGTCATCAGCCACGCCTCCGGATTCGATGGACAGCCATTCCGCGGCCAATCCGTCAGCGCCGAAGCGAATGCCTCCGACAGCGCGTCTTCGGCCGAAGCGACATCCCGCGTGCGTGCCGCGAGAAAAGCGACGAGCTTGCCATAGCTCCGGCGCGCGACCGCCTCCGCCGCGCCATGCGCCTGCTCGTCGCTTTCACGGGAGTTCATACACTTACGCGGCAGCCCCCATGTCCCAGACTGGACGAACCTCGACTGCGCCGTGACCTGTGGCCGGACAACGCGCCGCCCACGAGATCGCGGCATCCAGATCGGCCACGTCAATCAGAAAGTACCCGCCGAGCTGCTCTTTCGAGTCCGCGTAAGGACCGTCCAGCACCTGCGACTTGCCATTCGTCAGCCGCACGGTCGTCGCTGCCGAACTCGGCTGTAGACGGTTGCTTCCCGTGATCACCCCAGCTTTCTTCATCGCTTCCATAAAAGCGCCATAGGCCGCGATTCCCTGCTCCTGGTCGGCCTTCGTCATTCTGGGCCAATCCGCCTCATTCACATACGCCATTAAAAGGTATTTCATTTCGGATCCTCCGTTGTCGATTGTAGGCGGCCAATATCCTCCGCCACTACCATGACGCTCGCGAACCGTCGATTTGGACATCCGCGTTTGGTCCCATGTGTAAAAGTAATGTGGGAAAATAAATCGACCAACTCCAGCCAGCCTTTCACTTTACCGACCTTTACCCTGCAAGCGAACCCAGCGTGATACCGTCTGATATAACCTTTTTCTTTCTCGGAGGGCTGACATGCCCGGTTCATTCTTCGCCCGCGGACATGCGCAGCGTCGGCTGCGGCATTCCATTTGTCAGACGGCTGTGGTTGTTCTGGCCTCGATGACGTGCCTGATGTCCCAGCAACCGCCGGCGCAGAAGCCTGCCAACGCAACTGCCGCCAGCAAGGCTGCACAAGAGAAGTCTACTCAAGAAAAGCCGCAGCCGAAGCCCGACGAATCCGCAACCGCGTCGGCCGCCCTTCTCCAGATCAACAATGCTCTGGAAGGTCTCGCCGCCAAAGTATCTCCAGCGGTGGTTCAGATTCTGGTAACCGGCTACGGCCCGCTGCACGAAGAAAACCGTACGCAGACCGCTCTTATCGTGCGCCAGCACGCCGTCGGTTCTGGCGTCATCGTCGATCCCGACGGCTACATCATCACCAACGCTCACGTGGTCGAAGGAGCGCAGCGCATCCGCGTAGCCTTGCCGCTGCCCGCCGATGGCCGCGTGGTGCCGGTCGGGAAGCGCCGCATCCTCGAAGCCCGCCTGCTCGGCGCGCACAAAGAAACCGATCTCGCCCTGCTCAAGATCGATGAGAAGGGACTTCCCACGCTGCCCCTGCTCACGCAACCGCGTCCCCGCGTCGGTCAACTTGTCTTCGCCATCGGCAGTCCCGAGGGCTTGCAAAATTCCGTCACCATGGGAGTGGTTAGCGCCACGTCCCGCCAGCCAGACCCCACCAAGGCCATGACCTATATTCAGACCGACGCTCCCATCAATCCCGGAAACAGCGGCGGTCCGCTGATCGATATGAATGGATCAGTCGTTGGCATCAACACCTTCATTCTGTCGCAAGGCGGTGGCAGCGAAGGTCTGGGCTTCGCCATCCCCTCGCGCATCGTGGAGTTCGTCTACCAGAGCCTGCGCAAGTACGGCCACGTGCATCGTGTGGAGATTGGCGCCGTCGCGCAGGAAATCACACCCGCGCTGGCCGACGGCCTTCAGCTTGCGCAGCGCTGGGGAGTCATCGTCGCCGACGTCAAGCCTGGCGGCCCCGCCGCCGCGGCCGGCCTCCAGCTTCAGGACATCGTTCTTGCCGCCGACGACCGCCGCATCGAAACGCTTCCGCAGCTTACTTCGGCGCTGTATCTTCACCGCCTCGATCAGGTTCTGAAACTCGAAATCCTGCGCGGCGATCAGAAGAAGACTCTCTACGTCCCGGCTATCGAGCATCGCGACCATATGGATCAACTCTTCGATGCCGCCGATCCAGAAAAAAATCTTGTCCCGCGCCTCGGCGTTCTCGCCGTCGATCTCACGGGCGAGCTGCGGAGTCAAATCGAGTCGCTGCGCATTCCCTCTGGCGTGATCGTGCTGGGCCGTGCCGGCGACCTCATCCTCCAAGACACCGGCCTGCAAACCGGCGACGTCATCCACGCCCTCAACACCACTCCCGTCCCCGACATGGCGACGCTGCGGGCAGCCGTGTTGAACCTGAAAACCGGCGATCCTGTCGTAATCCAAGTCGAACGCGCGGACGGCCTCACTTACCTGAGTTTTGAAATGGAATAGGTAGGATGTTGGATCTTACGTTTGCGCTAGGGCCAATTTGGCTAGAGCCGCATCAATAAGTTGGTGTTGCGGATCGGAACGCCTCGCAATACGCAACAGAATATTCGTGTCGACTAAACACGATGCGATTGCCATCTAGTCGTGGTCCTGATAAATCCATTCTCGCGAGATGGTTTCGGGCAGCGATGGAATCTTCTCGGAGAACTGCGCCAAAGAGTCAAGCCAGGAGCGAATCTGTTCCGGCGTTCGTGATTGCCTTTGAGCCGGAGCTACCGTCGTTCGCTGGGCCAGAATCTCTTCAACGCACGCCTTCACGGGCACGCCGCACGCTTGCGCCTGCGTTGCCAGTTCATCGGGGACATTAACCCTAATCTCCATAACCAAACTTTAGCACGAGCGGTGTCACCAACATCGAAAAGTATTTTTTGGGAGAAATTTACAGCGCATCAGTCGGCGCCGGCTCTTGCCGCAGATGCGGCAGCAGCGCATTTCCCGACCACGGAATCGTTCTTACCAGGCCGCATCGCACCCTCCACAGCCGCTCCCAACTTCGACCCCAAGGCCTGCAACACACTCAGATCGTCCCGAGAGAACGCGTCCGAACCTACACGGTAAAGCGCCAGCACCGCCACCACGCTCGCGGATCCTTCTAACGGCACAGCCAGCGCCGAGCGCAGCGTGCTGAACCTGCTGGGATCATTAAGATAGCCCGGCTCAACTGACGGATTCCCGTTCAGAATCGGTTTGGCATTCTGGACAACCCATCCCGATAAACCTTCGCCGATTGGAATCCTCAAAGAAGAGAACAGGCGAAAGTTTTCTCCGCTTACAAACTCCGGAATGAGCACCTTGTTCCTGAGGACATACACCGCCATTGAGTCGTGCGGCACTAGATGCTTCACTCGCACCGAGAGCAAAGAAAGCGTGTCTTCCAAACTGAGCGCAGTCCCCAACTTCAGCCCGAATTCAGAAAGCGTTTGAGCCTCCTGCCCAGCCGTCGCCATCACATCGAGGTGACCGCGGGCCGGCGTCTCGTGGGCAGCAGGTTTTTCAGACTCTGCAAAACCCGCATCGGGAGCCAATCCCCGCTCCACCTTAATGTCAGTCGACAATTTCACGGGAGCCTGTAAAGGCTGCTCCTTTGCGAGCCTCTCCAGCTCCACATAGCGCCGCTGGAGAATTTCAACTACGCGTGGATCAAAACTAATGCCAGATTCTGAGGCCACCTTCGCCATGGCTTCATGCAAAGGCAACGCTCGCCTGTACTGCCGGTCGGAAGCCAGCGCGTCCAGACAGTCGACCGCCGCAAGAATGCGCGCCCCAATCGGTATGTCTTCCCCCGCTAGGCCCATCGGATAGCCACTGCCGTTCCACTTCTCGTGATGAGCCCGCACGATGGGAACCACCGGATAAGGAAAGTTCACCTGCTCCAGAATCTCCGCCCCAACAATGGGATGGATCTTCATCTTCTCGAATTCTTCCGGCGTAAGCTTGCCGGGTTTGGAAATAATATGCTCCGGCACTGCAAGCTTGCCGATGTCGTGCAGCACCGACGCCGCTTGCAGTGCCTCCGTTTCGTCTTCCGTCAAGCCCAGATCCCGCGCCAGTTCCATGGCGTAAATCCGCACCCGTTGCAGGTGGTCCCCGGTTGTTTGATCCTTGGCCTCGATCGCCAGAGCCAGAGCTTCGATGGTCCGCAGGTGAAGGTGGGAAAGCTTCTCCGCGTGCAGTTTTTCCGCTTCCAGTTTGCCCAGGTAAAGACGATACGAGCGGTACATGAGATAGATCGGCGGCAATACCAGCAGCGAAGCCTGCCATCCGATGTGGAAATTTAGGAAGCTGACAAACCCCGCGATGGCCGCTCCCACCAAATAGTAGGGGAACAACCAGAGATAGCTTGCGGTCCAGACCTTGGAGATGGGCTTGTCCTCCGTCAGACCGATAATGGTTGACATCGCCGCTGTACCGAAGATGAAGTGCGTGATCGCCGCCGCCAGAAGGGCGAGAGGTCCGGGAGCATGAAGAACATGGATAGCGACGAGCTTGTATGCTCCGTAGGCCGCCGCACCGCAAACCGTCACGTGCGACAGGTTGAATACCAACTGGACCATCTTCAACTGCCGCGTCGGCTTCCAATAGAACTGGGCCAGCGTGCTCACCAGCCCGATCAGCAGCGTCTCCGGCAAGCTCATTTCCAGCACGCCTACCAGCGTGAACAGGAAGTTCATCGACAACGTTCCTTCAATGCCCGGCAGGCTTACTTTGAAGGACGAAGCCAGCAGCGCCGCCAGCAGATAGCAGGCAAACTTAACCGGATCGCTGGAATGCCAGTAAAAAAACGACAGGGCAAAGCAGGCGAAGGCGGTAACCGCCATCGCGGCGATATACGCCCGCGCGCCAATGTGTCGTGCCCAAGACATTCGGAGTCCCCCTTGATTCTTTCTCAACCGAGGGCCAATGTCCGTGCAAAAGTGACCCCGCTGGTTACCTTCGTGCTCGCTCTGGAGGAACAGGAAGCGAAGGCGCGCAAGTAACGTGGGAGATACCGTGAAAGATACCGTGGGAGATACCGTGGAAAAGCGGCGCTTAAGAAGCTGCGGGAACGATGCATGACGGAGCCTAGAGCGGATTTTGGGCCCTGCGACCCGATAAATGCCGGTAATTCAACGTCTTATGATAGAGTGAATACTTGCAGGGATGGGTGCCGAGTGTTATCTCGATGCTTGCCCGCCTGTTCCGAGCCTGGCAATGGGGCTTGGGATTCCCTATCGTCCGCTCTCCGACAATCTCAGCAATTCCTATCGTCCGCCGGCCGACAAGCTTGAGTAATTCCTAGTGCCCCTTTTGGGTTGAGCTCGTCTTTCCTCACGGGCCGGCATTGAGGAGTAGCATCCTATGCAACATTTCCGTGGTTTTCTTTTCTTTGCAACGGTGTTCATAACAAGCCTGTTTACTCTAGCCACAACGGCGGCGAGAGCCCAAGACGATCCCTTCGTCTCCGATGCGGTCCTCGCCCAAGGAGACCCGCCTCTCACCGAAAGCATGGTCGCGCGCTTTACCAACTTTTCGGCTTGGTTGTTCGAGATCCCCTTCACGCAACAGCAGCGGGAGAGACTGCGCGCTATGCTGCTGCAAGACTGGAAGAAACCGGAAGAGATGAAGAACGATATTTCTTGGCTCTCCATCGCGGCAATGATTGCGAAGCAAGCACCCGACCAGCTCGACTTTATCCGTCTGGATTTCCAAGCGACTCTTCTCGAAAAGTTGCGAGCAGACAAGAACAGTCCTGATGCGCAGTGGCTGGCAGCGGCTTATGACGAGGCCCACCGGCCAATTGCCGCCGGCAATCCCCCGCTTACCGAGAGCATGGTCTCTCACTACATTACTTTTGTGGGTTGGCTATTTGAGATCCCTCTCACCCTGCCCCTGAAGGACAGGCAGCGTGCCATGCTGCTGGAGGACTGGAAGAAACCAAAGGACCTCGAGTCCGATATGACAGTGCTGAACTGGCAGCTGGAGATGGCTCACTATAAAAATGGGCCGGCAGAGCGCGACTACGTCCGCAGCCTGGCCCAGCCGGACTTGATCAAGAAAATGCGATCCGACAGGCGCAATTCCGACGCGCAATCGCTCGTAGCCGCGTATGACGCGGCCCACCGGCCTCTTGCTGCCGGCAATCCCCCCCTGACCCGAGAAGCCTCGGATGCCTGGACCGATATCTTCTGCTTTGTGCGTAACCAGAGCGGCGCTCCGCACCTGGAAGCCACGCAAGCTGTCAAAGATGACTTCGCTCATACGCTCAGAGAAAACTGGGCCAAGTACCCACCGGAGCAGCAGCAGGCTCTCGCGGAGATGCCGCAGAAATGGGCCATGTTGCGCCTAGCCTGGTTGACCGGTAAAGACGCCGATCGTCAGAAGATACTGGCGGCATGGCAGCCTGTCGTGAACCCCAGCCAAGCCGCCGATCCGCGACTGACTGCGGCCTTGGAAGCACAAGCGAGGGTATATGCGTTCGAAAACAGAGATGCCAATACCGTGTCGGAGCAGGAGCTGCTCCAGGCTGCCAAAGATGCCGAAATTGTAGCGCTGGAATGGCGGCGCGAAGGGTACCTGGCGACCGCTCCGCAATGGGAACAGCTCGCCCGCGACTGCCACGCCGGCAAGGAAGCATATGTGAAGCGGCAGGCTGGCGCGCAGGCGGATGCGAATATGATGGCGATTATGCTTATGCAGGACCGCTTACAAACCAACCAGCATTTTTTTCAGGCCGCGCAGAATATTCTTGTGCAGCAGGCTGTTGTGGGTCAAAACATCGCCGCCCACATTGGTAACTCTTCCTGGGAGGTCGTGCCAAAGTGACCTGCCTTTTTCAAGGATTCGATGGGGCTTCCCAATTACTCGGAAGCCCCGGCATTGCAGATGGAGAGCCCGGCTTTCCCCAGGACAGCGCCCTTTGTCCCCCCCGGCAAGCCGCTTTCGCAGGGATGCTGCTGAAAGTAAGGCCAGCGGCAATAGCCCGGTAGCAGAGAGACCCGCATGCCAACACGGCTGCACTTCGCCATCATCTTCGCACTTTGCGCCCTAAGCCCGACTGGAGTTTTCGCGCAAGAGGTCTGCGGCTGCAACGATTTAGCTCAAATTGAATATCGCATTCGTGAAGCGAAAGTTACCGTAGATGTGATACGGGAGTACGTGGATTCAGTTGGGTCAATGGAACTGAATACAGATGCCAGCTACGGGAGGTCCATGAATAACCTTCAGCACAACCTGGATAGTTTTGCCGACGGGAGCCAGCTGAAGCCGGGCAACCCAGGCGGAGAGCAAGCGCATACGAGCTATACGGCAGAGAAAGGCTGCCATACCGATTGGCCACTACCTACACTCGGTCGCACATCTGTCTCTGATCCGCTCGGGACTACTGAGGTTTGGACTGGATGGGCAGCGACGGATTGCATGAACGCCGCTACCGATGCTCACGAAAAGGTGCATAGGGAAGTTTGCGAAGAGTTCAGGCGCGTGCACATCCCGAGGTGGATTTTCCTGAAGGACAAGCTGGAAGAAGAGATTGATGCCTACACCGCGGAGCGAAAATACCTCCTGGAACAACGGCAGCGACTTCTTTGCAGTTGCGACTACTATAGCGTTCGTTTGAAAATAGATACGAACCGGACACCCATGCGGCATTCGATCGGAGGGCATGTGGTGCTGTACAGCACGGTGCATGCCGAATTACCGCATGTCGATGTACCTATGCATATCAATGACGTGGGCTGGATGAAGGGCGATAGTGAAGGAGTCATGAGGGGTACGGCGACGTCATTTGTACCAGGAGGCCCAGTCTCCGATGCGGTCGATCTCTCCCTAGAGTTTCATATCTCCGCTAGCAGCTCTGCAAGCCCGGAGCAAGTCCATACCACAATCCAGATCGTCACAAAAGAAGATACCAATAGGACAGGAGGTAAAACCCTCCGCACGCAGGGGCCATTCTCAAATGATTGGCCGGTGGATTTTTCCCAACTGGACACTGCGATTGTCCGCAATGTTCCCCATGGTCATGGGTCCTGGACATACTTCAGCGCAACTCTTATGGTGGCTGAACAGTATCGTGACGCGAAAGCGGCCAACAATAAAGGAAGCACCGTAGGAGAGGCGCTCAATGCGATCGCAGGGGCGGACCATACTTTGGTCGCATCCTGTCCTCAAACCAAGTAGTTCTCCTGTCTTCTGGTGAAGGGCGCCGAAGGGCGATGTGAGCAGAAGCCTGGCTCTGTAATTTAACGAAGCCAGAGAGGAGCGGCCGCGCCGTCCTGCATTAAACGCTGCTGCTGTCTTGCCCGCACGGACAAGTCGCGACCGATGGAGCACCCGTGGAAATGCTCGCACTCAACACGCCGATACAAGCTATGACGCGATAGCTCCCGAATGGTCGGCTACTGGGAAAGCTACCTCCCAGAAACCGGGCCCGGGAGGTCAACTCTAGTCCGTCCTGCTTAAGTTAGCGCTTAGGTGGTTTTAGCCCCGGTGGTCGCATTTTCTGATCGGCAGTCACTTCTGTTGCAGCTGGTTGGCCTGGAACTAAGAACTAAATTCCCGGTAGTTCTCACCGACTAGGGAGATAGCAACTTCGACTCCCCATGGGACAATTTGTCCTCGGCCCACCCACCTGGGACAGGGTGTCCCCTCTCGCAAGTAACTACCATCCCCAACTCATTGATTCGCAAGGATAAACACACCCCACCTTTGGCACCCCGGCTGCACTGTCTAGGGCAGGTACCCGGCGGCTATGTTTCCGCCTTTGAGGGAATATGAAACGATTTCTCGCTCTATTGTTGATCGTCAGTACAACGCTAGTCGCCGGAACGCTGGCCTACGCCGACGACTCGAAAATCTCGCCGGAGCTGCGCAATCAGCCTTCGACCAAGCAGACACAAATCATCGTCCAATACGCGCCCGGAACCCAGATCAACTGCAGTGGGATCATCGGCTTCCTCTTTTGCGTTGTGGATGACATTCTGAGCCTCGGTGGCAAGATTCTGGGTCAGTTGCCCCTGATCAACGGCGTCGTTGCGCTCCTCGATGGCAACGGCATCCAGAGCCTCTCGAACCAGTCGAACGTCGTATACATCAGCGCCGACCGCCCGCTGGCGCCTTCGCTCAGCAACGCTGCCTCTGCCGTCAACGCGGAATTCGCCTGGCAGTCGAACTATACTGGCTCCGGCATTGGCATCGCACTGATCGACAGCGGCGTGACCAGCCATGCTGATCTGAATCAGGGTATCCTGCCGGTCTCTCGCGTCGTTTATCAGCAATCCTTCCTGCCGGGGAATTCCAGCCCCGCTGACCAGTACGGTCACGGCACCCACATCGCTGGCCTCATCGCCGGCGACGGTCTCAGTTCCACTGGACCTCTCTTCACCAAGACTTTCAAAGGCATCGCGCCCGGCGCAAAAATCATCAACCTGCGCGTGCTGGATGCCAACGGTGCCGGGACCGACAGTCAGGTAATCGCCGCCATCAATCAGGCGATTGCTCTGAAATCCACCTACAACATTCGCGTAATCAATCTCTCGCTGAGCCGCGCCGTTTACGAAAGTTACAAACTTGACCCGCTGTGCCAGGCCGTCGAGAAAGCATGGAAGAGTGGCATTGTGGTAGTGGTGGCCGCAGGTAATAACGGCCGCTATCAGCCCACCAACGGCTATGGAACAGTTAGCTCGCCCGGCAATGATCCTTATGTCCTCACCGTGGGCGCAATGAAGCCCATGGGCACGCCCCAACGTACCGATGACCTTATGGCCAGCTACAGCTCCAAAGGCCCGACCGTCGTCGATGCTGTGGTGAAGCCCGATCTCGTCGCGCCCGGCAATTTGCTCGTTTCACTTAACGCCCCGGGCTCAACCCTGTACACGCAAAACCCCGGCAACCGTGTGCACAACAGTTACTACATCAACGGCGGCAACAGTTCCTCATCGCAAACTTACTTCACGCTGAGCGGCACCAGCATGGCCACCGGCGTGGTGAGCGGTGTCGTCGCGGATCTATTGCAGAAGTTTCCCTACCTCACTCCCGATCAGGTGAAAGCCCGCCTGATGAAGACGGCATGGAAATCGCTGCCCGCATACAGCAGCACCACCGATCCTGTCACCGGCATCACCTACACTGACCAGGATGACGTCTTCACCGTCGGCGCCGGTTACGTAGATGTCGAGGCCGCTCTCATCAACACGGATGTGGCGAAGGGAACCGCAATGTCACCCCTCGCTACTTTCAACGCGTCCACCAACCAGGTCATCATGAAGGACGATCGCTCCTCCGTTTGGAATACCTCTTCCACCTGGTCGAGCGCTGCCGTCTGGGGATCTGTTCAGTTCGTGGCGCCCGCACCGGGCAGCCCATCCTCAAGCAGCACACTCTACGGCAGCAACGTCCTCTGGGGATCGCAAGAACCTTGGGGCAGCAACGTACTCTGGGGCTCGAATGCGCCTTCGGGTAGCAACGTACTGTGGGGAAGCAATGTCCTCTGGGGCAGCAACGTCCTGTGGGGCAGTAACGTCCTCTGGGGCAGCAACGTCAATGGCGGCGAAAACTAAGTTTCACCTCTCGTGAGGTGAAGGGGCCGGATCCTCAGCGACCGGCCCTTTAATCTTTTCGTAGCATCGGCGTCCCGCCGGCCTAAAGAGCAAAACAATTCTCGCCGACTCGCATCACATCTGCCGTTGACAGCTGTCTTGCCGTAAAATGCTTCCAGGCGTCCGTAGCTCAATCGGATAGAGCATCTGCCTTCGGAGCAGAGGGTTGGGAGTTCGAGTCTCTCCGGGCGCACCAGTGTTTTGTTTGTGTGGGTCGGACACTCCAAGTCCGAAGCTTTTGATTTTGTTTTGAGGTCGATCATAGCTCGCGACCGCGACGCTCTTGATAGCGCTTTAGAAAGCACTCCCGCCGCCGCCGCCGAATCCGCCGCCGGAGAATCCTCCTCCGCCGCCGAAGCCGCCGCCACCGCCGCTCCATCCTGAGCCTGTGGAGCTTGCTCGCGGCGATGATACGAACACTTGATGCATATCCGTCGCCAGGCCATGCATCGATGAGCTGAAGAAGATGGGGTTGAAGCCCATGCCGTAGCCGTAGCCGGGGCCTACGTACCAGGTCGGGGGATCTTTGATGATGCCCGCGAAGGCTTGCGCCCAGTGATGTTCTACGCCGAGGGCCATCGCGTAGGGTAGGAATTTTTCGAAAGTGTCGGGCGGCATCGTCTTCAGGCGCTCGCCGTCTACGCGGTTCATGAACTCCTGGAATCCTAGCACCTGCGTGTGAATGCGCGAGCCCTTCAGCGTCTTCGCCGTCATCACGCGGGCGAAGAGGAACCAGATGATCGCGGAGATCAGCAGGCTTGCGATCGCCACCGGGACCGAGCTGAGAAAGTCAGCCCAGTGCATGAATTGAAAAATGGCGAACAGAACAAAAATGCCAAATGCCGCCCCTGCGCTATACACATTAGCCGATTCCGGATCGAGCGTGTAAATTCCTTTCTGCTTGAGCGCTGACATAATATCGGTGCGGATCACGGGCACTGCCGTATAGAAGCGGTTCTTCAGGCTGGAGAGGCGCGTCTCCTGCACGTCGTTCAGAAAAATATTCGTCAGCATGACGCGCTCGTGTGGCACCACGCCCTTGTCCGTCCATTGCGACGTGGGCTTGAGCAGATGGAAGATGTAATCTTTGTGATGAAAGAGCAATCCCTTCTCGTCGGTCTCTTCAATCTTCAAATAGCCGCGCACGGCAAGATCGACGATGGTCGACGTGATATCGCGAGGATGAATTCGGTCGTCGAGCAGAGTTCCGGCTTCTGCGGGAGAGACTCCTTCTGGCGGTTCGTACATGGGAGCGACCGACATGCCGGGGTCGGGATCGCGGCCTTTGTACCACCACAAGACAAGCATCACCACGAGCGTGACCAGCGGCAGAAAGACTGCCGGGTTACTGCCGACGAACCAGACGAATTTCGTGAACGCTCCGGGCTCATTCAAAATTCCTTTGGGAATGTAGACATCGATGGTCAGGCCGCCGCGCATGGGCAGCGGGTGGTTGGTTTCGACCTCAACCTCGGCGCCGTTCACCTTGACCGTCGCATCCTGCTGGCTTGAGCTGTAGATGCCGGTAAACGCCTGGGCGCGCAGCGACCCTGCGGCCGAATCAGGGAAGTGCACGCTGGCTGAAGCGTGATCGATCGGGACCTGCCAGTCGTTGCCGGTTACGTTCCAGTAAAACTCGTCGTGGCTTTCAATATCTTTGTCTTTATCATTGCTATCGAAAAAGCGTGTGCCATTGCGCACGCGGTAGGCGATCTCGACGATGCGTGTGGTGTCGACGGCGTTGGGAATGTAAATTTTCAGATCGCGGTACGCGCCTGAGACCGATGAATCGTACTTCAGCTTGGCGCCGTTTTCGTCGGTGATGCCGATGATGGTCACGAAGAGGCGATAGTTCGTCCCGTTCGGGCCGGGGTATTCGATAGGGATGGTGCGGTGAATGCCGTGAAATTCGCCGTCTAAGTTTAAAGTGATGGTCTCGTTGACCAGGGCGCTGCCGTCGGGATTGACGGTGATGGTGTCTTGAAAGGTGGAGACGCGCCAGGATTTCGCGGCGGCCGGAGGGGCCAGGGCAAAGAGCAGCAGGAACGTTATCGCGATGCCGTAGAGACGTAGCTTGATTGTCATTCCGAACAAGCGCCTTTTGCGCCGCGAGAAAACTGGGCGAGCCTATTCGCCGCTCTTGGGACGACACACCGGACATCCGGCAATGTGTTCTCGAAGCTTCACACTGGCAGTATCAGAATACTTTCTAATTGTATCGAGTTCTTCTAGTTGCTCCCGGGTCGGGGATGCGACTTTCTCCAAAACGTCTCTCGCCGCCCGGATTTTCCTCTCAGATTCGAACAAGATCTCATGTTCACGGCAAGTCATGACTTTTCCTCCAGCTCGATTCTATATGTACATCGAGTCTTTCCGGGGGCATGAAATTCAATACGATCAGAACTTCACCGCGACTGGCTCGCGGTCGGCGGCTTCGGTGGTTTCGAAGAACTGGCGGGGCTTGAAATCGAACATGCCGGCAAGAATGTTTGTCGGGAAAACCTGAATCTTGGTATTCAGGTCGCGCACCACCGCGTTGTAATAGCGCCGCGAGTTCTGGATCGAGTCTTCGGTCTCGCTCAACGATCCCTGCAACTGGGTGAATTGTTCCGAGGCCTTCAGTTCGGGATAATTCTCGGCCACGGCAAACAGGCTCTTCAGCGCTCCGGTGAGCTGGTTCTCGGCCACGGCCTTGCCTTCGGGCGTGGTGGCCTGCATGGCCTGTGAGCGGAACTTGGCAATATTTTCGAACGTCCCTTTCTCGTGGGCGGCGTAGCCTTTGACGGTCTCGACCAGGTTGGGGATCAGGTCATGCCGCCGCTTGAGCTGCACATCAATATCCGACCAAGCCGAGTCGCAGCGCACCCGCAACTGCACCAGGCTGTTGTACATGCCGACGAGCACCACGGCGATGACGACGAGGATGACGAGAACGATGATGCCGAACATGAGCGGCTCTCCTTGGGATTGGACGGCTTGTCGCGGAATCAATGGGACGTTAGCACAGCGAGGGCGGGGGTGCAAACGAAGTCTGGCAGGGTTATCTCGGTTTCATCGCACTCTCAATGGGATAGTGAGTGAAATGGCGATTTTGCAACAGGAGGTCCATGCGCGTTCCATACGCACAACTCGCCGTTTGGAATGTTCCACGGCGGCAGGGTTGAAGCCGCTCTTCCACGACCTCGGAGGCGAAGAACCACTTCGCTCCCGTCACCCGGTTTACGGTGTGAATTCGTAGACCGTCCCGTATCCGTTGGAAGAGAGGTTTATCGCATTGCCTCCCGCTTCTGTGATTCCATAGAAGTTGCCGGAAGGATCCAGCCAAAGATTGCCGGCGGGATAGCTGCCATCGGGGCTGTTTTCGAAGTTATACACCACCGAGTAGACCCAGCTGCCGGCGGAAGGGGCAAGTTTGAAAATCGTTCCGTGGCTATACGTGCCGCCGCCGCCCGTGGTGCCGTAAAGATTGCCCGCTGCGTCGAAGACCAGACTGGATGTGGGATTGACTCCGTCCGTGGTCGAGCGGGTGAAGGTATGCAGCACGGTCTCCTTCCAAGCGCCAGTGCCGGTGGGCGAAAGCTTAAAGACGACACCGCAACTTGGCGCCCCATCTATGTAACAGTTCGCGACCCCTCCTTCAAACGTGGTGCCGTAGAGATTGCCCGCGTCGTCGAAGATCAGGCTCGTGCGGGGATCGGAACCGTCCTTGGTCCCACCCTGAAACGAATACAGAATTGTTTCTTTCCAGCTCCCCGCCGAAGGAGAAAGCTCAAATACCGTGCCGCAGCCGCCGGCGCAATTGGTGCTGCTGCCGCCGGAGGTGGTCGTGCCGTAAAAGTTTCCGGCTTTGTCCATGATCATGCTGGCGGCGGGAAGTTCGCCATCGAAGGGAGCGCCCGCGAAGTTGTAGCGGACGTTTTTCTTCCACTGGCCATTCGACTCACGGCTGAGTTCAAAAATGGTGCCACCGTGGTTTTTTGACCCGTTTTTTGACCCGCCGGTATGGGTGGTCCCGAAGAGATTGCCGGATGCATCGAGGACCACGCCCGCTTCGGGTGCCGACCCGTCGCCCGCGCCGGTAAAGGAGTAGAGAGTGGTGGACGTCCAGCCTGTGGGGGATGAGGGCGAAAGCTCGAAGACGGTGCCGTAGTAATTGCCGGGGCCGCCAACTTGGGTGGTTCCGTAGAAATTTCCATACGGATCGGCGATCAGCGCGGAAGGGCCGACACTCTGGCCTCCGTAATATCCGTTAAAACTGTAGATGAGGCTCTCAGTCCAGCCGCCGCCGCTGGCCGGGGACATCTCAAAGACGCTGCCTTCGTTGTAGGCGCCGCCGGCGGCGGTTCCGAACAGATTTCCATTACCGTCTCCCACCAAACCGGCAGAAGGAGCGTTCCCATCGAGGAAGGGGAAGGTGTAGATAGTGTTTAACTGCCAGGAGCTAGCCTGTGGTGTGAGGCTGAAAATGGTGCCGCTGAGGTTGGTTGCCCCGCCCAGAATGGTCGTACCGTAAAGATCGCCTCCAGACCAAGCGAGACCGCCAAAGGCGGGCTCATAGCCGTCGCTGCCGCCCTGAAAATCGTAGAGATCAGTTTCAGTCCACTGGGTTTTGCCACTGGGAGATATTTCGAACACGAAGCCACAACCCTGGTAGCAGATTTGGGACGTTCCTCCTCCGTAGAACGCTGTGCCGTAGAGATTGTGTTGACTGTCGATCACAAGAACAGATGGGTACACCGGGACGCCCTGCGACGCGAAGTCGTAGAGAATGGTTTCGGTCCATTGGCCGTTCGCGCCGGGCTGGAGTTCGAACACGGCACCGCAGCCACCCCCTTCGAAACGGCAGTTGCCCGTTTGTTGTCCGAACGCGGTAGTGCCGAACAGGTTGCCATTGCTATCCATCGTCACGTTCAGCGGCGAGCCATCCTGTCCGCCCGTACCGGCAAAAGAATAGAGAATCGAGTGGGTCCAGGCTCCGGAGGAGGGGATGAGTTCGAAGACAGTGCCGCACTTACAACCGGCGGTCCCTCCGGTTTCGGTGGTGCCGTATATGTTTCCGTGGGCATCGAGGATCAGTCCGCCGATATAGTCGCCGTCGATTGGGCTAACGAAGTCGTAGACCAGGGTTTTAGTCCAGGTTCCGTTCGAGGCAGGAGAGAGTTGGAAAACGGACTCACGGTTGGCTCCTCCCAAGACGCCGTACAGGTTACCGGAGGGATCGATAAAGATCAGGCTAGTGAGGGCGGTTTCCGGGCCCGTGCCTGGGAAGTTATACAAGACGGTTGCAGACCAAGCACCCTGCGAATTTGGGGTGAGTTTTACGGCAGTTCCATATCCCGCGGTTCCCCCCAAGTAGGAAAATCCATAAAGATTGCCTGCTGAATCGAATACGACTTGGTCTGGAGCATACGCGCCGCTACCGCCAGGAAAATTGTAGAGGGCGGTCTGGGTCCATTTGCCCTGAGAGTTCTGCGTGGCTTTATAGAGAACGCCGGCGTCATAGGAGCCCCCCAGGCGGGTGGTGCCGTAGAGATTGCCAAGTTGGTCGGCCACTACAGTGCCGAGGGGATAGTACCCGTGCGGCGCGGGATTGAAAGTGTGAATCACTTTTTCCGTGGAGCCTTGCGCCCCGGAGCGCGCGGGTGGCTGCGTCTGGGCCTGCGCACACAGCCCCAGGCTGAGTCCGATCAAGGCCAGCGTCACTCGACCGGTGGAAAGCATTCGTGCATTCTTCATGGGATTGAATCCTAGCCGCGAAGATTCCTGGGTGTAAAGCGCGGAAGAAAGCGAAGGACAGGCCGCAACGCTCCCCAAGGTGCCGCGTTCACTTGCGATATTAGCCGAACCGCCGGCCCCTCGTCTTTCACCATATTGACCTGTTTATCAGCGGATTGATGTAATCACGCCGAAAGCGGCCAATCCACGTTTGGCCGTCCGCGCTCTCTACGGAACGGAAGCCGCTTGTACTCTTTCGACTGATAACTGTTGAAACCAGGCCATAGCACTCATCGACTCAGGGTCGTCAACTGAACGGGTTTGGTGGGTGCCGTTCCCTTCGGGACTCGTTCCATCCTTGCTGGCCTGCCCAGGGCTTAGGCCCCTTCGGCAAGCTCAGGGCAGGCTATGGGCTGATTGTCGCGCCGCTTCGCGACTAAGTTTCTCTGCTGGAACGGCTTACGCGTTTAATTAGCCATTAGTTATACAAAATGGCCTAAAATTCTTGTCAAGAGGGAAGAGACGACGAAACGCCGTGTAGGTCATTGAGGGGAAAGGAAATATAAAGTTGGGAAATGTGGCGCTTTTACCCTATGCAAAATGTCATGCTAGATATAGAGGGTTAAAACAAAAAAAAGCAGATCCCTCCTGCGTCGGGATGACAAGGCGTACAGGGCACTACGGCAGCAATGGGAACGCCTTGCCGGGCCAACGCTGCAGCAATAGTGCAAGGGATCCTTCGACTGCGTAAATGCTTCGCTTCGCGCAGCATTTACTTCGCTCAGGATGACAACTTGGTGAGTGTCGCGGCCTTTCGGCCGCGATTTCTATTTGTGGCAAGAAGGTGACTGGATGAAAAACCGGAAGAATCTGGGATGTTTGATCAAGGGAACTCGGGAGCGCGGGGCTTGGGCTGAGCTTTATTTTATGGTGCTGGCGATGAGCCAGGGGTTGAAGGTGTCGAGTCCGTATGGAGGGTTTGCGCCCTATGACGTGGGCGTGGATGATGGCAGCGGGCCGATTTTGCGAGTGCAGGTGAAGTGCACGCTGTATCAGTGCTCCACGGGCAGTTACTGCATGAGCCTCAACCAAAAGGATGGGGCGAGAGGGCGGCGCGGATATGCTCCGGGGACGGTGGACTTTTTCGCGATCTACATCATTCCGATCGACGACTGGTACATCATTCCGTATGCGGTGATTGGGGACCGCGACGCGAATGTGTTTTTCAAGCCGGGGATGAAGAAGCAGAAATACCTCGAATACCGGGAAGCGTGGCATCTGCTGGTGGAGGCGACGAAAGGGCGGGGGAAGAAGGCGGTTGATATTCACGCGTGTGCTGACTTTGAGGATGTGGAAAGCGCCGGCCGCCGATGGGAAAGTGTTCAGGCAGAGAGAAGTACTTCAGGAGTAAGGAGGATGTTTCGAGGGTTGTTTGGAGGGTAGGCAACGGCAGCTTTTCATGGGACAGGCGAGTTCACGTTCACGAAGTTCCACGGATACCATCGTCCGAGGTACGCACTCGTCGAAAAAACCGCGCAACGTGGGGCACCCTTTTTCGTGCTACCGCACACTAGAAAACTATTTTTGCGCCTAGCTGGATTTGGCGCGGGGGATAGGCTGCGTTTGGCTTTAGGAAATTTTTGGGGAGTTGGTAGTAGCCGGGGTAGGGGGCCAGGCCGGCTGTGTTGGAGCTCTGGACGAATGTCGTGGCGTTTACTGTGAGGCCGCCGGTGGTGATGGTTACGCGCTGGTTGTCGCGGTTGAAGAGGTTGAAGGA
>DATMOP010000024.1:0-17471 GCA_035568115.1 Candidatus Acidiferrum sp. | reverse complement strand
GGAGACGCCAGTGTGGTTCCACGGCATCACCCCGACCAGGATGGTGATAGCACCGAGATAGATTCCGGCGAGCAGGAAGAAGGTGAGACGCGTGGCGCGGGGGATGTCTTTCGAGGAGCGCGATTCGCCGGTGGTGACGGCTAGCATCTCGACGCCGCCGAAGGCGTAGATGGCCCAGAACACCGCCAGCAGAGGAGCGATTGGACCCTTGGGAAGGAATCCGCCCTGGGCGGTGTACTGTGGGGCTACGCGGCCGCTGAAGAGCAAGGTTGCGCCGGCCAGGATGAAAGCCACGATGGTGGCGAATTTGATCATGGAGAACCAGAACTCGAAGCGTCCGAAGGAACTCACGGTGCGCAAGTTGACGAGGACGAGCATTGCGGCAAATAAGAGTACCCAAATTTCTCCGGGTACGGCGGGAAACCAGTAGGCCATGTAGGCGGCGGAGGCGACGAGTTCGGCTCCGATGGAGAAGGCGATGGCAGCCCAGTATGCGGCGCGGCAAAGGAATCCCAGATATTGATTGAGATAAAGTTCGCCGTAGAGGCCAAATGATCCGGCGGCGGGGTGCATGCTGGCGAGTTCGCCGAGAGCCATGGCGACGGTGTAGGCGATGAAAGCGGCGATGACATAGCTGAGAATCACGCCGGGGCCGGCGACTTCGAGGGCGGCGGCGGAGCCGAGTAGGAGTCCGGTGCCGATGGAGCCGCCGACGGCGACCATGGTCATTTGGCCAGTGGTGAGTTGGTGGTGGAGACCCTGTTCGTGGACGACCTCCGTAGTGCCGGGAGCTTGGGGCATGGGGCACGATATCAAAATCCTGGATATTCTCCCAAGTCTGTGGTGGGATGAGGCGTCCGAAAAACCTTCACCACAGAGGTCACAGGGGTTTACAGGGTATAACAATTTGGTTGGCGAGTGACTTTCGTAATCGCGACGCGGGCCTTACGGATTGCTGGGTGTGGGAGCGGCTCCTAGAATCGAGGGAGCAGTACTCTGCATAGAAACGACCCATGCCCGAGATCACAAAGCGTCTCGAACGAGCCGAGCTAGCCAAGCGCATTGAGCGCGCGGAAAAGCTTTTGCAAAAAGGGAAGGCTGCCGAGGCGCTGGAAGAATATCTGCAGTCCTTGCACGACGATCCGGAAAACGACACGGTGCGGCAATTAGCGGCCGATTTGTGCCTATCGCAGAACCGGAACCCCGATGCCGTGAGGTTGTTAGGCGAACTGTTTGAGCGCCAGGTAAATGCGGGAGACGCAACGCGGGCCAGTCTGACCTACAAGAAGCTGGCGCGTCATGGCAGTCCGACGTGGGAGCAGAAATTCCGCTTCGGTCAGTTGCTGGAGGGGTCGAATAAGAAGCTGGCGGTGGGGACTTATGAATCCGCTTTGAGCGATCTGGCGAAGCTGGAGAACAAGAAGGGTGCGTTGCAGGTGCTGGGGCGGGTGGTGGCGCTGGAACCCATGCAGGCAAATTTTCTGCGCCTGGCAGAGATGTCTTCCGAACTGGGGGAAAGCAAGGCTGCGGGGGAAGCGTTCAAGAGAGTGGCGCAGCTTGCGGCGGCAGGAGGCGGCGATCCGGCGCAGTGGTATGAGCGTGCGTATCAGGAGGATTCGTCGGACGAGGAGATTACGCTGGCCTACGGCAAAAGCTTGCTGGGGCAAGGGCAAGTGGGAGCCGCGATATTTATTCTCGAGCCGCAGGTGAACGCGGGGAAAAACTCCACGCAATTGCGGGAGATCTATGCCGAAGCTCTACTTGCGGCGGGGCGGTATGCGGAGGCGGAGCCGCTGGTGTGGCAACTGTTTGAACAGAACGCCAACTGGATGCCGCAGGTGACGGCGTTGATGGGGCAGTTGGTGGACGCGGAGCAGGATGTGGCCGCGGTGTTACTGGCGCGCAAACTGGGGCAGGTGTATGCCAAGCGCGGCGAGCGCCGGCAGTTTCTGACTGTGATGCAGGAGACTACGGCGGCGCGGCGGGCTTCGCCCGAAATGCTGGAGTTCATGGGCGAGCTGTTCAACGCGTCGAACCGCGAGGGGGACTATTGCCAGACTCTGCTGAGGCTCTTCGACGTGTATTGCGGCACGGGGGATTTCGGCAAAGCGGCGGAATGTCTGGACCGGGCGGCGGAAGTGGATCCGTACGAGTCAGGCCATGCGAAGCGGCTGGAGCTGTTGAAGGGCAAAATTGACGAAGGCAAGTTGAAGGCGATCGCGTCGCGGTTCACGTCAGCAGGGCCGAGCGCGGCCGAGAAGGCGATAGAGCATGAGGCGACGTTGGGGGCTTCCACGCTGCAGGACCTGATGCTGCAGGCTGAAATCCTGGTGCAGTACGGAATGCGCAACAAGGCGGTGGAGCGGCTGCAAAGGATTCAAGAACTGTTTCCGCGGGAAGAAGAACGCAACGAAGACCTGCAGCGGCTTTACCTGGCGGCGGGGGTAACGCCGAGCTATGCGGGGTCAGCGGCGCGGCCGGCAGCTGCTGCCGCGACACCGAGCGCGGCTGTGGCGCCTCCGGCGGTAGCCGCTCCGGTTGTGGCGCCCGATCCGGCCGCAGAGATGCGGAACGTAACTCGCGTGGCGGAGATTACGCGCAAGTTGTATCACCAGGGGACAGCACCCGCGGTGCTGACTACCGCGGTCAATGAAATTGGGGGGCACTGGGAAGTATCGCGCTGCGTCGCTTTCATGCGTACGCCGGGGTCGGCGCCAACGGCGGTGCAGGAATTTTGCGGAAGAGGAGTCAAGGCGGGCAGTTCTGCGGCAATCAAGGAAGTGATGATCGCGTTGCAGGACATTTCTTTGGCTGGATCTCCGGGTGAGCCCATCATGATCGCGGACGCGCAGAAGGGCCCGGAGTTGCAGAGCGTGCGCAAGGCGGTGGCCGAATTGGGAGCGACAGCGGTGCTGGCGTTTCCGCTGAGCAATGGCGAGGATTCCGTGGGAGTGCTGGCGCTATTGCACAACAAAGCGCGGGTCTGGCCGCACACCGATGCGGTGGTGCTGAAGACGCTGGCCGATCAGATGGTGATTGCGCTGAATAACGCGGGGCTGCGGCGGCTGGTGAAGAATCTTTCGGTGACGGAAGAGAAGTCGGGATTGCTGAAGCGGGGATCGTATCTGGACTTGCTGCTGGCGGAGAGCAAGCGGGCGGTGCAGAATGCGGCGCCGCTCTCTGTGCTGCTGCTGCAGTTCGGGCGGAGCGCAGGGTTGATCAAAGAGTATGGCGAGGCAGCGGTGGAAGGCGCGATGGAAAAGATTGGACAACAGTTTGCTGCTAACATTCGCACCAATGACCTTGCGTTCCGCTATGACACGACGACCATCGCTCTGATTTTGGGTGAGACGGCGGAGAAAGAAGCGATGATGGCCATCGAGAAACTGCGGAAGATCATTGCGGGGGTGCGCCTGCCGGCGAAAGATGGGGCGGAAAAAGGCCATGCCATGGAATTCTCGGCGGGGCTGGCCGAGGCTGTGGTGCGGGAGAGCTACGATCCCGTGGACATTGTCACGGAAGTGATCAACCGGGCCGAACATGCGCTGGCTACTTCACTGGTGCAGGGGCCGGGGAAGGTTGTGGCGCTGGGGGCGGCGATGGCGGCGGGGGCGGTGGCGTAAGGCATGCGCCGCCGCATTCTTCAATTCGGTTGGTTCGGCGGACTGGCAAACTTCGCTGCTTTCATGGTTGGGACCCTTTACCTCGGCGGCGACGCGCTGAACGGCAAGGCCGTGGACGGACACTATTTCCTCTCCAACCATGGGTATCTGACAGAGGTCAGCCGCGCGGCTTTCACCTATAGCGAGTGGCATGCTCGGAGCGTGTTTATCACTCATCCTCTCGCAATGGTTTGCGGCTGGTTCTTGATCCGCGATACCAAACTCGCTCGTTCTCCGAAGTCCACGTAGTTTCCTTTGTGGTCAAATCTCCGTTTGCGCTGCTACACTAACCAGTTTGACCATCACTTTTATTCCGCTCTGGGAGCGGGGTCTGTAAGGAAATCATGTTGAAACCGGGTGATATTGCAATTGTCAGTGGGGCGCGCACGCCCTTTGGCCGCTATTGCGGCAAGTTGAAAGATTTCACGGCGCAGGAGTTGGGCGCGGTCGCCGGCAAAGGCGCGATCGAGCGGGCGGGAATCGATGCCAAGGAGTTTGATCATGCTGTGTTTGGCAACGCGCAGCAGACTTCGGGCGATGCTTTGTATGGGGCGCGGCATGTGGGGCTGCGGGCGGGACTGCCGATTGAGACTCCGGCGCTGACGGTGAACCGGCTGTGCGGTTCGGGGATGCAGGCGATAGTAAATGCGGCGCAGATGATTCAGTTGGACGAAGCGAAGATCGTGCTGGCTGGTGGAATGGAGGCGATGTCGCAGGCTCCGTTTGTGATTCGCGGCCGCGATGGATTTACGCTGGCTCCGGGCGGGAAGATGGAAGATTCGTTGATGGTCGCGCTGCTCGATAGCTATTGCGGCCTATACATGGCGAATACGGCGGAGCTGTTGGGCTCGGAGCATGGCATCACGCGCCAGATGCAAGATGAGTTCGCGCTGCGCTCACAGCAGAAGGCTGACGTGGCCTATAAAGAAGGACGCATTCAGGAAGAGCTGGTTCCGGTGCCGCTCAAGAATTCGAAAGGCGAGGCTACTGGAGAGTCGCTGACGGAAGATGATCACCGGAGGCCGCAGACGACTTTGGAGGGGCTGGCCAAGTTGAAGGCTGCGTTCGGCAAGAGTGGGACCGTGACGGCTGGGAACGCGAGCGGCATTGTGGATGGGGCGGCGGCGGTGGTATTGATGTCGCTGGAGGAGGCGCGCAAGCGGAGTATCGAACCGCTGGGACGTATCGTTAGCTGGGGCGTTGCGGGAGTTGAGCCGAAGGTGATGGGGCGGGGTCCGGTGCCGGCTACGAAGGTGGCGCTGCAAAAGGCTGGGCTGTCTTTGGACTACATTGATTTGATTGAAGTGAATGAGGCGTTTGCGGCGCAGTATCTCGCTGTAGAGAAGGAGTTGGGATTAGACCGCGAGAAGGTGAATGTAAATGGCGGGGCGATTGCTTTGGGACATCCGCTGGGGGCTACCGGGACGCGGCTGGTGATTACTTTGCTGTATGAACTGCGGCGGCGAAAGAAGAAATATGGGCTGGCTACGGCGTGCATCGGCGGCGGGCAGGGGATCGCGATGGTGGTGGAGAGTATGTCGAATTCTTAGCCACGGATTTTCACGGATTCGCACGGATGAAACCGAACCAATTCGTTGAATTTTGAGTTTTGTCCTTGGAAATCCGTGCAATCCGTGGCTGTTTTTTCTCGGAGTGATTTATGGAAATTAAGAAGGTTGGCGTTCTCGGTTGTGGTTTGATGGGTTCCGGCATCGCGCAAGTCTGCGCGACGGCCGGGTTCGACGTGACTGTTTTGGAAGTCGAGCAGAAGTTTCTCGATAAGGGGTTTGCCGGGATCGAGAAATCCCTGGCGAAGTTTGCCGAGCGTCCGGTGGAGAAGGGCGGGATCACGGCGCAGCAGAAAGATGCGATCCTCGCGCGGCTTAAGGGGACGACCAACAAGGCCGACCTGGCCGATTGCGACATTATTATTGAGGCCATCATCGAGAACGTGGAAGAGAAGAAGAAGATGTATGCGTCGCTCGACAGCGTGGTGAAAAAAGACGCGATCTTCGCTTCGAACACGTCCTCGATTTCGGTTACCGAGCTTTTGACCGCGGTGAAGCGTCCGGAGCGGTTTATCGGGCTGCACTTTTTTAATCCCGTGCCGCTGATGAAACTGGTGGAAGTGGTGCGGACGATCGCCACTGCGGACGATGTTTACAACACGGCTTACGAGTTCGGGAAAAAGCTGGGCAAGGTTCCGGTGCGGACTTCGGACAAGACGGGATTCATCGTCAACCGGCTGCTGGTGCCGTATCTGCTCGACGCCATTCGGGCTTATGAAGAGGGCGTGGGGTCCATTGAAGATATTGATAACGCGATGAAGCTGGGGTGCGGGTATCCCATGGGTCCGTTCACACTGCTTGATTTTGTCGGCCTCGATACGACTTACTACATTACGCAGGTGATGTTTGACGAGTTCAAAGAGCGTCGATTCGCGTCGCCTCCGCTGCTGAAGCGGCTGGTGATGGCCGGATGGTACGGGAAGAAAACTGGTAAAGGGTTCTACGATTATTCCGATCCGAACAGCCCGAAGGCGAATAAACTGTAGAATCTGACTTCACACCATCGAGCCCAATGTTTAGACGCAGAAAAACCGATCAACCGCCAGGCAAAGGCGGCCCGCAGGATGTCGAACGCTACCGCCGCGCCTGGCATAGCTATGTGGCGCGCCGCAATCTCGTAGTTGTTCTCTTCCTGAGCTTCATTTTTGTCGGATTCATGATTGGGAAACTCAAACTGGGCGAGCCAGCGGATTTCGGAATCATGTTGATCTGGATCGGGGTGTATCTGGCGGGAGGTTGGTGGCTGACGGAGTGGCGGTGCCCGCGCTGCGGGAAAGTCTTCGGCCACAGGCTGTGGACCCAGCGCTGCATCAGTTGCGATTTGAGCAAGGATGAAGTGGCGGCCGTGGCAAAGGGAAAGAGCTAGGATGGGGATCGCGCTCGCTCCCCATCCTGCCGAAGAATATTTCCGTGAAGTTCGGGCCGCAGCGGTCGAGAACCTTAAGGTACGTCCGCGAAGCCTACGACTTGCAATGCATTGTTGAGGCCCCGGGCGTAACTGTTGTTGCCGCCGGGTAGCGTGCCCAGGTCGATCGGTGCGCTCGTATAGCTATCCCACAGCGCGGCATGGATGGCGGTGTTCCCGGCTAACTCCGAGTAGCCGACAATGAAACCTTTCCCGCTGATCCCGAACGCCAGGGTCTGATTCCCACCGAAGCTGGTCAACACATGAAGGCCTGGGTCAGTCCAGTAAAAGGCGGAGGCCTTGGTCCGGCTGGAGTTGGTGAAGCCCCAGCCCACGACCTGATTGCTGTCGTTGATGGCGGTGGCGGCGGTGTAGCCTCCACCCGGAAAGATTCCTATGTTGTGCATTACCCCCGAACTCCACAGCATGGTGGTGAAGCTGCCGTCTGCAAGGCTGGCTGTGCCTACGATCACCGTGTGGTTGTTAATCGCATTTCCCACGCTGTGAAGGCCGCCCGGCAGATGGCCGAGTGGCGTGAAAGGCGTAGGAGGCGCCCATAGGAAAGCATTCACTATTTCGCCATCGTAAACCTGCCCAGTGAGTTGATTGTGGTCGTTGATGCCGAAGGCGTAGTTCAGCTGGTTGCCGGTAAACGTGCCCATACTGAACATGCTTCCATTCCAGTAGGCGGGACGTTGAAGACCGTCAGCGCCGATGGCGTCGGTGGCCAGGTTGCCCGCAGAATTGATCGCACTGCCCTGGCTGCAACATCCGCCGGGCAGGGTGCCGATATCGACCATGCCTCCGCCGGAAGTCCATGTGAAGGCGTGAGTCGTGACATTGTCCGCCAGATAGGACCAGCCGACAACCTCGCCGAGGTCATTGATCTGTAACGCGTAGCTGTTGTTTCCGCCCAGAGTTCCAATATCCACCATGCCGGTGGAGCTGCTCCAGACGAAAGCGTGTTGGTTTTGCGCGAACGCAAGCGGCGCCACCAACAGAAATACGCATACCCACTGTGTGAACCCATTGGCCTTTTTCATAGTTCCTCCAGATTTGTTTTTGATTGACTTACGGGGGAGAGAACGGGCCCAATGGCTGTCGTTTTTGTGGGGAGGAAGAAGAACGACAGTCAAAACATCTGCGCAGGAGTGTGGACGCAAATCCCGGCGGAGTCAACAGAATTTACAATTCGCAGGGCGAGTGTTCGGATTTCGTAAAAACTACCGAAATGGTGCTATATATTTTATAGCGAGTTGGGCCGATGAACTTCGAAAACATTCTCTTGGAAAAGAAAAACTCGATCGCTTACGTCACCGTGAACCGGCCGAAGGTGCTGAATGCGCTGAACATGGCCACCATGGAAGAGCTGCGAGCGGCGTTTCATGACATCAAGAACGATGCGGCGATTCGCGTTGTCATTTTTACGGGCGCGGGCGAGAAGGCGTTTATCGCCGGAGCGGATATTGGCGAGTTGGCGAAGCACGATGCGGTTTCGGGCAAGGAGTACACGCATCGCGGACAGAGCGTTCTCAACCTGATCGAGAATTTGGGCAAGCCGGTGATTGCGTGCATCAACGGATTTGCTCTCGGCGGCGGATGCGAGATTGCGATGGCTTGCACGATGCGGCTGGCAAGTGAGAACGCTAAGCTGGGGCAGCCTGAAGTGAAGCTGGGGATTATCCCGGGCTATGGCGGGACGCAGCGGTTGCCGCGACTAGTCGGTAAGGGGATCGCGATGCAGATGGTGCTGGCGGGGGAGATGATTACGGCGCAGGAAGCGCATCGCATCGGGCTGGTGAATGAAGTTACGGCGGCTGCTGAATTGATTCCGCGGGCGGAGGCGATTGCGGCGAAGATTATCGCGAACGCTCCGCTGGCCGTGCAGTATGCGATGGAAGCCGTCAACAAAGGCATGGAGATGAGCTTGAGCGAGGGGCTGTATCTGGAGGCGGTGTTGTTCGGCGTGGCCTGCGCTACTGAAGATAAGAAGGAAGGGACTTCGGCGTTTCTGGAGAAGCGGGCGGCTGTGTTTAGGGGGAAATAATTCTCGCCACGGATTCTCACGGATTCACACGGATCAAGAACGAACCCACCACGGAGGCACTGAGTCACGGAGAAGAAAGACAAGAAGAATTTCGTTGTGGAGGGTCTTCCCGAGCCTGATCTTTCCGCCCTTGAAGGTGCGCTGAGCGCTTTGGGCAAGCGCTTCGCGATCGTTGTTTCCCGATTCAACGCTTTTATTACTGAGAGGCTTTTGTTGAGCGCTGTCGACGGGCTGGTGCGTTCCGGCGCGGCAAGAAAAGATATCGATCTGGTGCGGGTGCCGGGGGCGTTTGAGATTCCCTTGGCGGCGCGGCAGCTGGCCGAGACTGGGAAATACGACGCGGTCATTTGTCTCGGGTGTTTGCTGCGCGGAGATACGGCGCACTATGACGTGATCGTGAACGAGGTGACGCGCGGGATTGGGCAGTCGGCACAGGAGACCGGGGTGCCGCATGCTTTTGGCGTGCTTACCTGCGAGACTTTGGAGCAGGCCATCGATCGCGCCGGGCTGAAGATGGGCAACAAGGGATTCGAGGCGGCGCTGGCGGCGGTGGAGATGGCTTCGTTGAGAAGAGCTATCAGCCATCAGCCCCTTCGCCTTGCAGCTCAGGGCAGGCTAAGAACAGCCGTCAGCAAAACCAAGATTCCTCGCTCCGCTCGGAATGACAAATCCAAAAAGAAGACCAAGCGCAAATAGTCCTTCCCACCGTACAAACCTTCCTCCGCTACAGTAAACTGACAACT
Organism: Candidatus Acidiferrum sp.; assembly: GCA_035568115.1. GTDB lineage: Bacteria > Acidobacteriota > Terriglobia > Terriglobales > Acidobacteriaceae > Sulfotelmatobacter. The sequence continues at coordinate 8,046 of DATMOP010000024.1, read as the reverse complement.
GGCAACTGGAAGCTGGCAACTGTCTCTATGGGTACACGCCGCAAATCCCGGGAACTGGTGTTGCAGATGCTGTTTCAGGCGGACATGGGCAAGCAGACTGTGGATCAGGTGCAGCGCACGTTTTGGGCGGAACATGGCGGGGCCAGTGCCGAGGTGCGAGGGTTTGCGGAGGACCTGTTCCGGGTGGCGACCGACCGTGGCGCGGAAATCGACAAGCTAATCGAGCAACATGCGGAACACTGGCGCATGGAGCGCATGGCGGCGGTGGACCGCAATCTGTTGCGCGCGGGAGTGGCGGAGTTTCTGGGCTATCCCGAGACGCCGCGCGCGGTGGTGATCAACGAAGCACTTGAGATCGCGCGGAAATTTTCCAGTTTGGAATCGGTGCAGTTTGTGAACGGCGTGCTGGACAGCGTGGCGAAAGATTTAGCGAAGACGGCGTAATGAGAAATTGGGTAATTTTGTAATTTGGTAATTTTGTAATTTTCACCCCAATCACCCCGATCACGCAATCCTCTATCCCCTATTCTCAATTCCAGTTCCTCAATTATTATCCCGATTCCCGATCCTCAGGGTTTCACGGCAACTATATTCAGGGCGCAGTTGGAGCCCGTGAAGCAGAAGTTGTTGGGCGAGTTGGGGAGGGACGAGAACGAGGTCTGGTTCTGGTCGAAGGCGAGGGCGGTGTTGAGTTCGTGCAGCAGGCCATCGGAGCCAGCGACGTAGATTAGCGAGCCGTCCGCGGTGATGTCCGCGGCCACAGGAGTTGCGTTGTTGACGAGTGGAATCCTGGACGTAGACCTGGCGTTGAAATCGTAGACCAGCACGCCGAAATCGCTGGTGACAATGTAGGCGCGGGTAGCGTCCGGGGAGAGAAAGAAGTTGATGGGGTGGAAAGTGCCTTGGCCGATATTGATATGGGCAGGGTCGAAGGTTGTGGCCGGGGGGAGCGTCTGGGCAAGGACCACGTAGTGCGGGCAAAGCGTGGGGAGCGATAGCGGTAGGGGAGGAAGGGGCAAGGGCAGTAAGGATGAGTTGGTGGCGATGATGTCGATGCCGGTGTTGTCGAGGCCGAAGAAGAAGTCAAGGCCTGCCGGCTCGAGATTGGGGATAGGCACGCCGCCGAATACGCTGTTCAAGGGAACGTTGCCGGCGGGCACCATCTTCAGGAATAGCGGCGAACCGGGCAAGGTTCCAGACGATAAGCTAACCGCGGAATTATCGCAGCTATTGTAGGCGGCGAGGCTGCCTGCCGGAGCTCCGCCGGCCAGCAAGGCAAAGGATCCCGTCGAATTTAAAACAATTGATGTAGCGGGCGCCGGCAAGGAAATTGGATGCAGAGATTCCAGGGAGGAGTAGACGTACAAAGTGTTGCCACCGTTGCCCAGGATGAAGGCTTTCAACCCATCGGGCGAAAATGCAGCGGCCGTGGCACTGTTGATGTTCAGCGCGGTAGTGGACTGCGGGGAGGCACTGACGACGTAGACCTGATTGGGCGTGGAGACCGTATCGGAAAAAATTGCAATGTTGCCGTTATACGAGACGGCCAGGATTTTTCCAGTGACCAAACCGAGTGGGGTGCCGGAAGCGGGCAAGGATCCAAATGGACTGACGGATGAGGATCCGAAGTTGGCAAGACTAATGACGAGAGCGCCAAATTCGCTGCCCATGTAGGCCCTGTCTCCCGCCAGGTCGAAAAGCAGCGAATTGGGGGGCGTGGGAATCTGCGACGCATTTCCCGGGAGATTGTTGGAGGTCGCGACGTTATAAATGCCCACGGAGCACAACACGTCGGTGGAACAATCCAGGCTAGTGGCGAGCACGCTGGTCGAAGTGGCGGCGCCGGTTGCCAATCCGGAGATGGCGGTCACTGGGTAGACAGGCTGCGGGATGTAGGGAGCGGGGAAGCCAGCCGGATTGAGCGGAAAACCGATGTTGCAGGTTGGTGGCGTGCAGGATGCAGTGATTGTCGCCGAGCCGGCCTGGGACGTATTGACGGTGCAGGTCGTGCCCGCTGCGCATGCGGCGGTCAACGCGGCCGGCGCGGAAGAAACCCACGTCAGCGGCGGTTTGGGGACGATGCAGCCTTGCACATCAACGGCAGTAGCCGTGATGGTCTCGGACGTTCCTTTATTGACCACGAAGCTTGTGGCGCTGCTGCTCTGCGAGCCGTTCACGCTCAGTTCCAAAGCGATGCACTGCACGGGGCAGGTTTCGATGTTATAGGGTTGGCTCAAGACTCCTGAGGATGAGGCGATTACCTGGGTTTGTCCCGGGTTAGTGGGCGATGCGGTGGCCTGGTTCGTAGGGACGTTATACGAACTAACCGTCACAATGGGAGCGATCTTGACCACGTTGTTGCCTTCGGTCCAGGTGAATGGTCCAACGGAAGCAGTAATGTCGAGGCCCTGGCTAAAGGCGGTGGCCTGCAGCGTCTGGACCTGGTTCTGCGACATACAGAAGTTGGCGGCGCTGGGATTGAACTTGAGGTTGCAGGCGGCGGGCAAGGGACCCTGATTGGGGCAGGCGGGGGGAGGAGAGGCGACTGGGGGAACCAAGCTGATTTGGATGTTGTCGATAGGCGGATGAACGAAGATCAAGGTTGGCGGGCTGGTGGCCCCCAACGCCGAGGCAGTCACCTGAACCACACCCACGCCAGCGGGTGTGCACACCGTGTAAAGCGGGGCGTTCCAGGTGCCGGCGCAGGCGAACCCGTTGGGGGCAACGTCGAGGATTCCAGGATTGCTGGAAGAGAAAGTGAACGCCGGCGTAATACTGCCGTTTGAGCCGTTCTGCGCGGAGGCAAAAAATTGGACGGTGGCTCCGGATTGAATGGAATAGCTGGTGCTGGGATTCAGGGTGATTCTTGCCGGGAAGGGTGAGGGGCCGGCAGGCTTGTGGCCGCCGCACGCCGGCAAGAACCAAAACAATAACAATAATAAGGAGATGGTGACTACCCAACCCAACCGACCGAGACGCAACCTTCCCATGTACCCTCTCGTCGCCTCGCGGTGGCAGCCCGACGGGCGAATCAATCAATGGAATGGAAAACCTAAAGTGTAGAGGCTGGAGACGGATTCAGCAAGCCGGGCCCTGAAACGTTGTCGCCGTGCGGCTTTGCGGGATCGCTCCGGTTTCGTCAATGGGATGCAAAAAGATGGGTTGACGATGTTTCCAGTCACTTGCTATAGTTGATGAGTTCCGCGAGTTCATCCAGGCTTGCTGTGTGCCGTCAGTTCCGCAGAGTTGTGCGCGAACTTGCGGTAGGGCTTTTGAGAAATGCGTTTCCGGTGATGTAGAATAGGTCGAGCCGGAAATTTTCCTCGCTGAAACGTTCCTGCGCTGCCTTTCGCCCTATCACGAGGGCCGCTGAAGTGCCTGAGTCTGGCGCGACGGTGGTCTGCGGAAGGATATGCAGGACAGAGCTGGCGATACGGAGCACTCCCGTAGTTTTGGCCGGGTGCCACCGTCGACAGCGTAAATCTAGGTTGGTACCCAAGAATCTCTCTCCGCGATTCGTGTGCGGCGAGAAGCATGGCGAGCCGATTGTGTTCGCCAGCCCGGACGCGCGGTAAAGGCCGGGAAAGCTGATGGCGCAGAGCGCTGCCTGCCGTTAAGGATAGATACGGTGCGCGGCTTTCAGTGTGCGGCTTTTCCGTGAAGCGAGAAGGAGTGGCAAAGAGTGCCTACTTTTAATCAATTGGTAGCTCAGGGCCGGAAGCGGCCGCGGTACAAAACGGCGAGTCCGGCGCTGCAGGGATGTCCGCAGAAGCGCGGAGTTTGCACTCGCGTGTACACGCAGACGCCGAAGAAGCCGAACTCGGCATTGCGCAAAGTGGCGCGCGTGCGGTTGACTAACGGGATCGAGGTTACGACCTACATCCCCGGTGTTGGCCACAACCTGCAAGAGCACTCGATAGTACTGATTCGCGGGGGTCGCGTGAAGGATCTGCCGGGCGTGCGTTATCACGTGATTCGCGGCACGCTGGATGCGGTAGGCGTGGCCGGCCGCCAGCAGGGACGATCGAAATACGGCGCCAAGCGCGCGAAGAAGGGGTAAAGAGCAGTGGCCAGTGGCCAGTGATCAGTGGCCAGCAAGATCGGAGCTAGAAGCCAGGAGCTAGAAACTGAATGCCTCGTAAAGGACATACATCAAAACGGACCGTGCCAGCCGACGCCGTCTACGGCTCGAATCTGGTGACCAAGTTCATTAACTCGATGATGTGGCAGGGCAAGCGCTCGACCGCCGAGGGCATCTTTTACGAAGCCCTGACCAAGGTGCAGGAAAAGGGCGGCGACGAAGCTCTGAAACTGTTCACCAAAGCCGTCGAGAATGCGAAGCCTTTGCTTGAAGTGAAGACGCGGCGCGTCGGCGGCGCCAACTATCAGGTGCCGGTGGAAGTGAATGCCGACCGGAGAACTTCTCTGGCGATCCGGTGGCTGCTGACTTATGCCCGCGGACGCGCCGAGCGCGGCATGGTTGACAAGTTGAGTAATGAGTTGCTGGACGCGGCGAACGGAAAAGGCGCCGCCATCAAGAAGAAAGAAGATGTGCACCGCATGGCGGAGGCCAATAAGGCTTTCGCGCATTACCGCTGGTAAGGAAAGATTGAGCAATTGGGGAATTTAGTAATTGGGTAATTGAAAGGCGACTGAGAGTTTGGTTTTCAAATTAACCAAATTGCTCAATTTCCTAATTACCAAATCAGAAACGTAGCCGGAGCCCTAGAAAGAGTTCAGAGTCGTGCCCAGAACAGTCCCATTAGAACGCTGCAGGAACATCGGCATCATGGCCCACATCGATGCCGGAAAGACCACTACGACGGAGCGCATCCTTTTCTATACGGGGAAGACGCACCGCATCGGGGAGGTCCACGAGGGCACTGCGACCATGGACTGGATGGAGCAGGAGCAGGAGCGCGGGATTACGATCACATCCGCGGCCACGACCTGCACCTGGCGCGATATTCGCATTAACATTATTGATACGCCCGGCCACGTGGATTTCACGGCGGAAGTGGAGCGGTCCCTGCGAGTGCTTGATGGTGCGGTCGCGGTGTTTGATGCAGTGCACGGGGTGCAGCCGCAGTCGGAAAAAGTTTGGCGTCAGGCCGATAAGTACGGCGTTCCGAGAATTTGCTTCATTAACAAGATTGACAAGATGGGTGCTGATTTCGAGCATGCCATCGATACCATCCGCAAGCGGTTGAGCGCGCGTCCTGTCGCAATTCAGATTCCTATCGGCCAGGAAGATAAGTTCAAGGGCGTCATCGATCTGATCAACATGAAGGCAATCGTGTGGGTAGACGACACGATGGGGGCCGAGTACGTAACCGAAGAAATTCCCGCCGAGCTGAAAAAGAAAGCCGAAGCGTTCCATGCTCAGTTGGTCGAGAGCATTGCCGAGAACGACGACGAAATCCTGCACAAGTTTCTGGAAGGTGAAGAGATTACCGCGGACGAACTGCGTGCGTCGCTGCGTAAGTCGACCATCGCATTGAAAGTATTTCCAGTCGTCGTGGGAACAGCGTTCAAGAACAAGGGCATACAGCCGCTGCTGGATGCGGTTGTCGATTATCTGCCTTCGCCGCTCGATGTGCCAGAAACGCATGGGCTGAATCCCGAGACCGGAGAGCAGATTTTTCGCAAAGCAGACGACAAGGAGCCGTTTTCGGCGCTGGCGTTCAAGATCATGGCCGACCCGTTTGTTGGCCAATTGACGTTTATTCGCGTTTATTCCGGGCAGCTCAAGACCGGAGACTCGGTGCTGAACACGGGGCGGCGCAGGAGTGAGCGCATCGGGCGGCTATTGAAGATGCACGCCAACAAACGAGAGGAAATCAGCGAGATTCTGGCGGGCGACATTTGCGCCGCGGTGGGTCTGAAGGGCGTGAGCACGGGCGACACGATCTGCAGCGAAGATCATGCCATCGCTCTGGAGAACATTACGTTTGCGGTTCCCGTGATTTCGGTTGCGGTCGAGCCCAAGACGAAAGCCGATCAGGAAAAAATGGGGATGGCGCTTGGCCGTCTCGCGCAGGAAGATCCTACCTTTAAAGTTCATACCGACCCTGACAGCGGGCAGACCATCATCAGCGGCATGGGCGAATTGCACCTCGAAATCATCGTCGACCGGATGATGCGCGAATACAAAGTTGAGGCCAACGTCGGTAAGCCGCAGGTGGCGTACCGCGAGACCATTCGCAAGCACTCCGAGGCGGAAGGCAAATATATTCGCCAGACCGGCGGACGCGGACAGTATGGGCACGCCAAGATCAAGCTCGACCCGCAACCCGCGGGCACTGGCTACGAATTCGTCAACGACATCGTTGGCGGTTCGGTGCCGAAGGAATTTATCAAGCCGATCGATCAGGGAATTCAAGAAGCGCTCGAGGGCGGCATTCTCGCGGGCTATCCCATGGTCGATGTGAAGGCTACGCTGTACGACGGCAGCTATCACGACGTCGATTCGAACGAAATGGCGTTCAAGATTGCCGGGTCGATGGCGTTCAAAGAAGCTGCGCGCAAGGCTTCGCCGGTGCTGCTGGAGCCGGTGATGGCGGTGGAAGTGGTTACGCCGGAGGATTATGCCGGAGTAATTATGGGCGACCTGAGTTCGCGCCGCGGGCGCATTGAAGGCATGGAGCACCGCGCAGGCTCGCAGGTGATCAAGGCGATCGTTCCGCTGGCGGAAATGTTCGGTTACGCGACCCACATGCGTTCGTCGACGCAGGGGCGGGCTGAGTACTCGATGCATTTTGCGCGTTATGAGGAGGCTCCGCGGTCGGTGGCGGAGGAAATCATCGCCAAGGTGCAGGGGACAGCGAAGTAGTCCGTAAGATGAGAGATGTGGTTGATTCGCGGCTTGAACTGGCAAAGGCGTTGCGGGAGTTGGCGGACGGATCGAGCGAAGCGGCGCTGAGGAATGCTTTGTCAAGATCGTATTACTCGATCTTTCACGCTGCGAATGTGCTCTTTGGAAAGGTCAGCCACGGCGATATTGCGAAGAGGCTGGGAAGCGTTGATTTGGAACTAGAGGCGCAGGTGGAGAAGTTACAGCAACTGCGGTCGCAAGCGGACTACGACCCGAACTTTGTGGAGAGGGAGTTCAAGGGAAATTTGGAACAGTTCAGGCTAGACGTTAGGCGGCAGGTAGACGAGGGGCTCTCGGTGTTTAATCGCATTCTTCGTGAGATTGAGCGGAACGTGAGGGGTTAAAGTCCTGGTTATGGCAGCGATCGATTTACAAGCGCAGATGGAGGGGCGGCTGAATCAGGCTGGGCTACTCCCTTATCTCGACAAGGGTGAATCCCGGTTCCTCGATCTTGAGGATGATTTCTTTGTCGAACTCGTAGCCCGTGATAGCACGAAGCTACCGGAGTTTGGTCGTATCGCTGAAGCGGTGAAGTCCGAAAATCCAAAAGTTAAGACTTTAGTCCGGGCGCATTGGGAGATTGAGAATGTTGGGCAGCCATCGCAAGCTTACGACATCCCAGGGACGGGCGCTCCGCGAATGGCGGTACTGTACCCGGTTGATCTTAAATCGGGACAAGGTGCGAAGCGGGTCTGGGTAGAGGTGACTACGCTGGCAAGCATGGCTTTCGACTATCACAAGCTCAACGAGAAGAGCATCGTTAGAGAGTTTGTTGCTGAGCAACTTTCGAAGGGTGGGGCAAGCTATTGGGATCCAGAGCGCTTCCCGAGGCTTGAGATTAACGGTGATATGGCCGAGTACATCGCGAGTAGGAGATCGGCGAAGCAGTAGGGGCGAAGCAGTAGGAATGTTTTTACTGGAGCAAGGGAATGGCGAAAGAGAAATTTGATCGTAACAAGCCGCACTGCAACGTAGGGACGATTGGTCACATCGACCACGGCAAGACCACGTTGACGGCGGCCATCACCAAGGTGTTGCAGAAGCACAATCCGAAGATTGTGTTCCGGTCGTTCGACAGCATCGACAACGCTCCGGAAGAGAAGGCGCGCGGAATCACCATCGCGACGGCGCACGTCGAGTACGAGACGGCGAACCGGCATTATGCGCACGTC
>DATMOP010000023.1:0-81017 GCA_035568115.1 Candidatus Acidiferrum sp. | reverse complement strand
CAATCTCCGCCGCCGACAGCACCGCGACTTCGCAATTCGGCAGAATCCCCTGAACTCGCACGATCGACTCTTTGAAGCGGTCGCGCGCTGCCTTCTCATCGGAGGCATGCACCAGCCGCGTCGCCACATTGCCGCGATCCGAGCAGTCGATTTCCGTGAGCGCGTCGTGCTCTTCGTCCAACTCGAACAGCGACCACTTGGCGGCGTCCTGGTTCAGGTTTGCGATCCGCTCTCGCACCAGCACAGAAGTCCCGGCGGGAACAAAGATCTTTAATCCTTCCACCAGGACATTCGCGGCCTGTACTTGCCGGCAAACATCAAGCCACAAAATGGCGAACGTCAGCGCCGCATCGATGGAGGACTGTGTCTCCTGCGCATTCACCCCTAGCAACGCAAAAGCCGATCGGCCCTGCCGCATTAAACCTCGCGTATAAACCGGCCCAAAAGATTTCTCCAGATCCACGCCAGTCGTCAGCCGCGTGACCTTGAACTCGGGAAAATTCCGGTCGAGTGTTCTCCGCAGCTCTTGTTCGTAAGCGGTCCGCGCCACTCGCCGGGCAGTAGGTGAACGGCGATCGCGTTCGCGGCAAATCTCCAATCTCGACGGCCGCGCCTGCCCCAGCCGCTGCACGGCGAGCCGCAGTGTGCCGTTCTTGACTTCGGCGTCCAGCACGCGCCGCACCGCGTTGCGCTCCGCCGACCACAAGTGCAGCAGGCACCGGTTGTACTCGCCGGAGATCGAGTATTTTGATTGTGCCAGGTCAAAGGCTACGGTGCCGTTTTCCAGCACCACGGCGCCTGCGGCTTCGCTAAGGAAGTCCTGCACGGTTCGAGTTAGAGCTTGCGGAGTCACGGTAGGCATTGGGCATCTCCGCTCCGGATTGTCCAACCTCTGCCGCCTCGCTGTCTGTGACATGTGACCATCGTCACAATTCTTCTGTGGATGTTTCACCTGCCCTTACCCACTTCCTATGGGATAATGAACCCATCCGCTCAACTGAGTCTGCCTCCAGCCCGGCGGCATCTAACTTGTTGCAGGTGATCAGCTTGGATAAACAACCGCTCATGGATCGGCAACGCTTTTTCTTCGACCACTACGGGGTTACGGAAAACGACCTCGAAAGGTACTTGTCGGCCGCCCTTTCCGCCGGGGGCGACTATGCCGATCTTTATTTTGAATATCTCTCCTCCACCTCGCTCTCGGTGGATGAGTCCATGGTCAAGTCGGCTTCGCAAGGCATTTCCGCGGGGTGTGGCGTGCGCGTGGTTTCAGGCGAGCGCACCGGATATGCTTATACCGACGATCTCTCTGCCAGCCGGATCCTGCACGCTGCCCGCACCGCGGCCCTGATCGCCAGCGCTCCGGCCAAAACTCTCGTCGCCGGGTTTCAGAAAACCGCGGCTCGCAGTCTCTATCCCGTGACTTTACCCTCGGTCGATGCCGAGATCACCGCGAAGGTTGAACTGGTGATGCGTGCGGACAAGGCTGCGCGTGCTTACGATCCGCGCATCCAGGAAGTGCGAGCCAGCTACGGCGACGAATTGCGGAATATTCTTGTCGTTGGCTCCGACGGAACCTTCGCCGAAGATTCTCAGCCACTGGCCCGCATGAACGTGTCTTGTATCGCTAAAACCGAAAACAATTCGGCCCGCGGCGGCTCGGGCGGTGGTGGACGCGTCGCTCTCGACTTCTTTTTCGGCGACAAGAATCCCGAGTTCTTCGCCAAAGAGGCTGCCCGGCAGGCGATCCTACAGCTCGATGCGCGCGAGGCCCCCGCAGGCGAAATGGAGGTTGTTCTCGGTCCGGGATGGCCCGGCGTGCTGTTGCACGAGGCAGTCGGTCACGGACTTGAAGCCGATTTCAATCGCAAGAAAACTTCAGCATTCGCCGGATTGATCGGCAAGCGCGTAGCCAGCGAAGGCTGCACCGTCATCGATAACGGAACGATGCCGTGGCGCCGCGGGTCTTTGAATGTAGATGACGAAGGCGAGCCCACGCAGGAAACCGTGCTGATTGAAAAAGGGATTCTGAAAGGCTACCTGAGCGACAAGCTTTCCGCGCGCCTGATGGGCATCGCCGACACCGGCAATGGACGCCGCGAGAGCTACGAACACATCCCCATGCCCCGCATGACCAACACCTACATGCTGGCGGGCCAGGACGACCCCGGAGACATTATTCGTTCGGTGAAGCGCGGTATCTACGCGGTCAACTTCGGTGGAGGCCAGGTCGATATCACCAACGGCAAGTTCGTATTTGGAGCTTCGGAAGCGTACATGATCGAAGACGGCCAGATCACCGCGCCCATCAAAGGCGCAACGTTGATCGGCAACGGCCCTGACGTTCTGACGCGGGTTTCGATGGTGGGCAACGATTTGAAACTTGACGAAGGCGTCGGCACCTGTGGCAAAGACGGGCAGGCGGTGCCGGTGGGCGTGGGCATTCCGACCATCAAGATTGACCGGCTGACCGTTGGCGGGACTGCTAAGAAGGATCCTGGCGGCTTCATGCAGTAAGGGTTGATTTGAATCGTGGGTCGGGCGATAATCTGCTTATGACTTGGGTTCTTTCAGTTCCGGAAGGCGTCGATAAAGATAAAGTTAGGGAACTTGCCCCGGAGTACCTTCCATTAGTGGAGCGAGAGGGCTTTTCATGCTTCACCGGGTTAGATGCACGCGAATCTCGGATGCGGCGTGCAGCGGGCCTCGCTCCAACCGTGCCCCAGTGCGTTGAGGATATCTGCTACAAGCTAGGGATTGTGAATGCGGCAACCATCCCCGGCCCCGAGCCGAGAATCATCGTCCTAGGCGCGGCAAAGGGCGCGGCCGTGGATCCAGCGCCATCGAGACTATAACGCTCGCGCCACCACCCCCTGCTCCGTGAGCATCTCCACCGCTTTTCTATCGAACGAAACAAACGTCTCCGCGCCGAGCCATCTGCCCTCGTAGGCAATCACGCCGTCGGCAAAATCCCCGCCCGCATCCAGCATAGCCAACCCCGCTTCTACCGCGGGCCGGTTCGTTTCCACATTGTCAGCCGAAGTGAGCGACCGGACGGTGTCAGCCACCTCCGCAGCCTTGAAGCCATAGACCCGACGCAACACCCATACGAACTCGCAAAGCGCCGACAAGGCGACCACAAGCAGGCTGGAATTCCGCAGCCACTTGGACGCGATCTCTGCCTGCGCCCTGTCGTCGCGCATTACCGCTCGCACCAGAACGTTGGTGTCGACCGCCACTTTCATTTCCGCCCGTATATCCCCGCCCAGCCATTGGCCGCAGCTTCGTTGATCTCTTCGATGGTTGCAACTTTCTTCGTCTTTCCGGCGAGCCGTCCGATGAAGTCCTCGATCGTCCCCGAACGCTTGGCCGCGCGAATCACGCCCCGTCCATCGGGAAGCAGGTCCAACGCAATCTTCTCCCCCGGCTTGATCCCCAAGTGTTGCATCACTTTCTTTCGAAAGGTCACCTGCCCTCGTGAGGTTACAGTTAATGTGGTCATAACAATCTCAAACCTCATTATAAGGTAAAAATGCATTACTGTGTTACAAATCTTGATACATGGTTCTGACGTCTTTATGCGCCGCACCTTCCCTACCTTTCTAGGAAAACGAAGCATTTGTTGTGATAATGAGTTCTTATGCCTTCAACCGAATTAGCAACCAGTGGCCCCAAACTAGAAAACGACCTTCGCGAGCTAGCCCAGGACATAGTCCGCCGCGCGATGCAAGGCGGCGCAACGGCCGCCGAATGCGTAGTCCGCGAAGGCGACGAGTTCTCCACGCTGGTCCGCCTGGGCCAGGTCGAAACGCTAAAGGAATCGGGATCAAGATCCATTGGAGTGCGCGTCTTCAACGGCCAGCGTGCGGCCAGCACCTATTCAAGCGACTTCTCCCCGGCGAGCCTCGACCGCATGGTGAAGTCCGCGCTGGAGCTTTCGAAGATCACCTCGGAAGACTCGTTCGGCGGCATTCCCGAAGCTTCGCAGCTAGGCTCGCTCCCGGGCGACCTCGACCTCTATCACGACGACGTTTATTCCCTCCCCGGGCCCGATCGCATCGACTACGCGCGCCGTGCCGAAAAGGCCGCGCTCGACTTCGACCCGCGCATCAAGAACTCTGAAGGCGGATCGTTCGACGCCGCCACCGGCCACAAAGTTCTCGCCAACTCGCACGGCTTCGTCGGCGAATACCGCCGGTCTTATTGCTCCGTCTCCGCCGTTCCCATTGCGCAGACCGAAGACGGCGCAATGCAGCGCGACTATTGGTACTCCGTGGCGCGCACTCTGTCGAAACTCGAATCGCCGGAGCACGTTGGCAAGGTAGCCGCCGAGCGCACCCTGCGCCGCCTGGGCGCGCGCAAAGCAAAGACTGCGCAAGTCCCGATCATTTTCGATCCCATGGTCGCCACGTCAATTCTTGAGCATATTTTCGAAGGCGTAAACGGCGACTCGGTCTACCGCGGCGCTTCGTTTCTCGCTGGCAAGCTGGGACAGAAAATTGCCGGCAATAACGTCACCATCATCGACGACGGCACCATCCCCGGCGGTTTCGGCACCAGTCCGTTCGATGGCGAAGGCGTGCCCACGCGCCGGACCGTCGTGATCGAAAATGGTGTCTTGAGTTCGTATTTGCTGAATACTTACACGGCGAAAAAACTGGGACTCAAGACCACGGGCAACGCATCCCGCGGATTGGCTGGCACTCCCGGCATCGGTCCTGGAAATTATTTTCTGCAGCCTGGAACCCGCACGCCGAAGCAATTGATCTCTGAAGTCAAAGAAGGGCTCTACGTCACGGAGTTTCTCGGACACGGCGCAAACCTGGTAACTGGCGACTATTCTCGCGGCGCCTCGGGCCTGTGGATCTCCGGCGGAGAGTTCGCCTACCCGGTCGAAGAAATCACGGTGGCCGGTAACTTGAAAGAAATTTTCTTCAACATCTCCGAGATCGCAAATGATTTGGAGTTTCGCGGCTCCGTGGCCTCTCCGACGCTGCGCATCGACGGACTCACGGTGGGCGGAGAATAGCCGAGATTCCATGAAATTCGCCAGGATCGTCTTTTGGATCGCCGGCATTTGGGGCGTGTTGGTGCTCACGCCCTTGTATTTCATCTTCGATCTGATCGGACGCAACGATCCACCACCGATCACGCATCCCGCATTTTATTATGGCTTCGTCAGCGTCGGCTTGGCCTTCCAGGTGGCATTCATCGTGATTGCCAGGGACCCAGTACGCCTGCGTCCGATGATGATTCCCTCTGTGCTTGAGAAGTTTGGTTACGGTGCTACTCTGACCGTGCTCTACGTGCAAAATCGGCTGCACCCGCAGGATCTGGCACTCGGCGGCATCGACCTGCTGTTCGGCGTGTTATTTCTGGCCGCATACGTCAAGACCGGCAACTAACGTCCAGAGTACAATCGACTGGCATGGGCGGCCTCATTCAACCAACTCCGGCAGCAGAAGAGCGTGATTCCAGCCGGCGCACGATCGCGATTGCGGTGACAGTTGTCATCGGCGTCGCCGTCTTCTTCGCATTTCTTCTCCGTAGCCAACCCAAGAGCACGTCCGGACCGCCGCCCTACGCCGCGAACCTCAAACTGTCCGATTTAAGAATGAGCGCCGCCGAAAACTTTGTCGGAGCCACCGTCAGCTACGTCGACGGAACCATCACCAATGCCGGCAACAAGACCGTCACGCATGTGTTTGTCGAAGTCAATTTCAAAGACGACATGGGGCAACTCGCACAGCGCGAGAGTCTTCCGCTGCAAGTGCTGAGAACCACAGGCCCGTATCCCGAAGCGGTCGACTTCAGTCTCTCGCCGCTTGACCCCGGCCAATCCAAAACGTTTCGGTTAACGTTTGAAAGCATATCGGCGCAGTGGAACCATCAGTATCCTGATATCAAGGTCACCGATGTCGCGGTGAAGTAGCGGACCTTCTTCTCCCAACGAAGACACAGAGGAATTCTTGGCTTGGATTCGTTATGCCCCGCGATTCCTCCGTGACTCCGAGTCTCCGTGGTGCAGAATATCCGCACACTCTGCAACTCGGTACAATGACTCTATGTCCGATGCCAAGCCATTCCGTCTGACAGAGTCGGTAAAAGCTGCGGGTTGAGCGTCCAAGCTGAGTCCGGCGGCGCTGGACACGGTGCTTGGGAAATTAGCCCAGCAACACGACCCCAATGTTCTGGTCGGCTTTGACCACGCCGACGACGCCGGAGTGTATCAAATTGCACCCGATCAGGCACTGGTGCAGACGGTCGACTTTTTCACGCCAGTCGTGGACGATCCTTACACCTTCGGCCAAATCGCCGCCACGAATGCCCTCAGCGATATTTACGCCATGGGCGGAAAGCCACTCACATCTCTGGCTTTGGTCTGCTTTCCCGAGAAAGCCGATCTCGCAATTCTCGAGCGCATTCTCGCCGGCGGCCTCTCGAAGATGATTGAAGCAGGATGCACCGTGATCGGCGGCCACAGCATTCGCGACGACGAAACCAAGTTCGGGTACTCCGTCACCGGACTCATTCATCCCAAAAAAGTTCTTGCCAACGCCGGGGCCAAGGCCGGCGATGCGCTGGTTTTCACCAAGGCGCTGGGCACGGGAGTGATCTCCACGGCAATAAAAAAAGGCAAAGCGGAACCAGACTGGATCGACGCTGCGGTTCACTCGATGACCACGCTGAACAAAAAAGCCGCGGAAGTAATCGAGCGGGGGAAATTCCGCGTTCACGCGATGACCGACGTCACCGGCTTCGGTCTGATCGGCCACGCTCGCGAAATGGCGCTAGCTAGCAATGTCGCGCTGCGATTCCATTCGAAAGATATTCCAATTCTACCCGGAGCTCTAGACTGCATTCGCGCCGGCTATGTTCCTGCCGGCCTTAACAACAACCGCGATTTCGCCGAGTGCATGGTCGGCTATGAGGCCCCTATCAGCAACGACCTCAAGGCTCTCCTTTTCGACCCGCAGACCGCCGGCGGACTTCTCATCTCGATCGCCGGGGACGAATGCGACAGGCTTCTCCTCGATATGCAGAACGCTGGAGTTCCAGCCCGCCAAATCGGCGATGTCACTGAATCCCAGAAGCCACTCATCCGCATCTACTAAGCAGCCACTCTGATAAACGCAACGCTTTCCGAAAGGAATCATCATGCAATTTCGCGAACTTGGACGCAGTGGCCTCAAGGTCTCTGCTATCGGACTCGGCTGCATGGGCATGTCGGAATTTTACGGTCCAGGCGATGACGGAGAATCTATCGCCACCATCCACCGTGCCCTCGAGCTGGGCATCAATTTTCTCGATACCGCGGATGTCTACGGCCCCTACAAGAATGAAGAACTGGTGGGCCGCGCGATTAAAGGCAAGCGCGACCAGATTGTGCTGGCCACGAAATTCGGAATCGTGCGCGATCCCGCGAACCCCTCGGCGCGCGGTGTAAACGGCAAGCCCGACTACGTCCGACGATCCTGCGAAGCAAGCCTGCGCCGGCTGGGCGTCGAGACGATCGACCTTTATTACCAGCATCGTGTCGATCCTGCCACCCCAATTGAAGAAACGGTTCGCGCAATGGCGGACTTGGTGCGGGAAGGAAAAATCCGGCATATCGGACTTTCTGAGGCATCGCCCCAAACCCTTCGCCGCGCCGTAAAAGTTCATCCCATCACCGCGCTGCAAACCGAATACTCACTCTGGAGCCGCGAGCCGGAAACGGAGCTTCTCGACACCTGCCGCGAGTTCGGCATCGGCTTTGTTGCCTACAGTCCGCTCGGACGCGGCTTTCTCACCGGGCAATTCACCCGATTTGAAGATTTTCCGCAAGACGACTATCGCAGGAATTCTCCTCGTTTCCAGGGCGAGAACTTCCAGAAGAACCTCGACCTCGTGCGCGGAGTTGAGGAAATCGCAAAGAAGAAGGGCTGCAAGCCGTCTCAACTCGCGCTGGCGTGGGTGCTCGCGCGGGACAACAACATAGTCCCCATTCCCGGCACCAAGCACCGTAAGTATCTGGAAGAGAACGTCGCCGCGCTCGACGTGAAGCTTACCGTCGAGGACTTGCGGCATATCGAGGAAATCTTTCCCACGGGCGCTGCTGCCGGGCAGCGTTATCCCGAGCACATGATGAGTATCGTAAACGGGTAAATCCAGAGCAAAAGTAAGGGCGGCCATCAGGCCGCCCTTGATTCTCTAACCATCAACTCAGTTCACGCTCGCGCCGGGCTTTCTCCGCCCTTCACGATTCCTCGTCCCGGCTCCGGCTTCAAGACCTGCTGCACGCCGTCGTCCGGTTTGGAAGGAGACTTCATCGGAGGCAATTCCTTACCATCCACGAGCAGCAGCACTTCGGATGCGTCCAGCACTTCCCGCTCCAGCAACGCCGCCGCGATCTTCTGCAGCGTTTCGCGGCTGCCTTCCAGAATGCTTTTTGCCGTTTCGTAGCCCTGGTTCACCAGCTTGCGAACTTCATTGTCAATCTTGATGGCGGTGTCCTCGCTGTAGTCGCGGTGCTGACTGATTTCGCGGCCCAGGAAAATCTGCTCTTCCTTCTTGCCGAAGGTTAGCGGGCCAAGATCGCTCATGCCCCATTCGCAGACCATCTTGCGCGCCATTTCGGTGGCCCGCTCGATGTCGTTTCCAGCACCCGTGCTCATCTGGTTCAGGAACAATTCCTCGGCCAAACGCCCGCCCATCAGAATCGCCAGGTCGGTCTTCAAATATTCCTTGGTGTAGTTGTGCCGATCATCAATGGGCAACTGCATCGTCACGCCCAAAGCCATACCGCGCGGGATGATTGTCACCTTGTGCACCGGATCGGACCCGGGAAGCCTCGCCGCCACCAAGGCGTGGCCGGCCTCGTGGTATGCCGTCACCTTCTTTTCCTCGTCAGAAAGGATTAGTGACTTGCGCTCCACTCCCATCAGGACCTTGTCTTTGGCGACCTCGAAGTCAAACATCAGCACAGCCTTGCGGTTTTGCCGCGCCGCCGCCAACGCCGCTTCATTCACCATGTTGGCCAGGTCCGCGCCGGAAAATCCCGGTGTGCCGCGGGCCAGCACAGAAAGTTCAACATCCTCGGCAAGAGGAATCTTGCGCGTATGCACCCGCAGAATCTCTTCGCGCCCGCGCACATCCGGGCGACTTACTACCACGCGCCGGTCAAACCGTCCCGGCCGCAGCAACGCGGGATCCAGTACATCGGGCCGGTTTGTCGCCGCCATGAGAATCACGCCCTCATTCGACTCGAAACCGTCCATCTCTACCAGCAATTGATTCAAAGTCTGCTCGCGCTCATCGTGACCACCACCCAAGCCTGCACCGCGATGTCGTCCCACAGCGTCAATCTCGTCGATGAAAATGATGCACGGAGCATTCTTCTTGCCCTGCTCGAAAAGGTCGCGCACGCGGCTGGCGCCGACGCCCACGAACATCTCCACAAAATCCGAGCCGGAGATCGAAAAGAAAGGAACGTTAGCTTCGCCGGCAACGGCCCGCGCCAAGAGCGTCTTGCCGGTTCCCGGTGGCCCCACCAGCAGCACTCCCTTGGGAATCCTGCCGCCAAGTTTCTGGAACTTCTGCGCCTCCCGCAGGAATTCGATAATCTCGCGGAGCTCTTCCTTAGCCTCTTCCACACCTGCCACGTCTTTGAACGTGACTTTTTTCTGCTGCATTGAAAGCAGCCGCGCCCGGCTCTTGCCGAAGGAGAGCGCCTTATTGCCGCCCGTCTGCATCTGCCGGATCATGAAGAACCACAGCGCGCCCAGCAGAATCAGCGGAGCCCAGGTGCCAAGCAATTGCAGCGGCCAGCTTCCCCCGTTGACGTCCTTAACGTTCACCGACACGTTCTTCTCGTAAAGCGTCTTAAACAGTTCGGGATAATTCACGAGAACCGTGGTATGGAACACAGAACCGTCGCGGTACTTTCCGCGTACATTCTGGCCGTCGACGGTTACTTCCTGTACGTTTCCCTGCGCCACTTCACTCATGAACTGAGAGGAGTTAACTTCTTTTTCCTTCTGTCCACTGCGCCCCTGCTGAATCACGGTCCACAACAACGCGCCAGATAGCGCAATGACCACCCAGAAGACAACGGTTTTTACTGTCGAATTCACCAAAAGCTCCTCAAGAAACCGGAGTCCGGCCCGCTTGGCGCGAAACCCCGAGGCTCCTACCTCTAAGTTAGATGCCGCCAGAACAATTTCGATTAGGGAAAATCCCTAAGGTCACTATTCTACCTTTTCCTTCGGAAAAAGGCGCGTCATCCTCCGCATAACTTAAGTCATCTGGGGAACTGGGCTTGCCGCCAGGTAGGGGATATTGCGATTGATCTGCTCTACAGCGCCGAGACCGTAGCCCACAAGGAAGGTTTCGTCCACCAGAAAGCCAAAATAATCAGGCTGTAAAGCCACGCGGCGCGCCGACTGCCGGTCCAGCAGCGTAACCAGCTTCACCGAAGCCGCCCCGCGAGCGCGCAAGTCGTTCATCAGAAATTCGCTCGTCACGCCAGAATGCACCAGGCCCTCAACCAGCAGGATATGTTGCCCCCGAATATCGGGTTCATGGCTGAAGAATATCTCCATGATCTCCGTCGCCTGCCCACCCTGCTTGCTGGGCTGCTTGCTGTATTTGGGCTTGATGAACTGGCACACCACAGGAACGTCCAATGCCCGCACCAGGTCGGCCATGAACATGAACGCGTTTTCCAGAACGGCCAGCGCCTGGATCGTCTGTCCCTGGTAGTCGTCGGAGATATGGCGTCCGAGTTCCTTCACACGCTTCTGGATCTGCTCGGCCGCAATGACCTGGCGAAGTGACTCGGTTTTCAACCCGCTCATGAAGTGGCGTGCCTCCGGATCCTCTTTGCAACTACCAGTAGACCAGTCTGCTGTTCGACGAACGCTAGACCGTGTGCCCCTCGTCCGCCGACGGCATCTCTCGAATCAAAGCCGCCTCCTGCCCTGCCTTCGCAAGCAATCGAGCGGGAACCGGAAAGCCGCGCATCCAGACAATCTCGTTTCCACTCACCGCAACCGGCCAGCGCTTGCGCTGAGGCTGTGCCACATGCTGCTCCTGCAACAACTCCTTGATCTTCTGGGGCGACTTCGTGTGCGCAGGCCAAAACCGGTCGCCTGCACGCCAGTTGCGCACGATCAGTTGTGCCGGCAACAATTCTGCACGGAGAAGTTGTTGCGGATTATACTCCGCCACCCGCGCCTCCGGAGTCATCTCGGGAGCAACCAGCAACGCTTCGATTACTACCCCCAACTCAGGCACGAGCACCCGTCCGGGCACCGCCAGCGGGTATTCATAGTCCGAAATCCGCCCCTGACGCCGTAGGTCAGGCGTGAGAAAAACCATAGCCTCCGGCTCACGTCGAATCTTCCACCCCAAAGGCAGCGAGAGTTCTTTGCCCGACGGACTGTCCTCGCCCGCAAACCGCAGGATTTCTTCGATGTGCTTGAACTCCAGCGGAATCCCCGCCTGCTCGCCGATTGCTTTTAGTACTCTGCGCTGCACCGCGCGCGGCTCGGTCAGCAACCAGGGGCGGCTCACGGAGGCGTCCATGACCAGCCACGGCGCATCGGCGATGCGTGACCGCAAGCTTGAATCCACGGGCAGACTCGGCGAGGGATGGCCACTGATCGGGGCAATTTGAACGAGGCTTACCTCTTGCGCCTCGCGAGCCCATGCGGGCGCAGACCACTGCACTACCGTCCCCAACCAGCCGGAAATTTCGTTCTCCCAGTAGTCCTCCTCGTCGCGGGCGATCTCGGCGAGTTCAGAGAAACTCTCGGCCACTGCTGGATTGAACTCCCGCTCCAGCAGGGGAAGCACCAACTTGCGGACACGGTTGCGCGTGAACTTGTTATCGGTGTTCGACGAGTCTTCGCGCCAGGGCTGTTTGATTTCGGTCAGATACTGTTCGAGTTCGCGGCGGCGAATTCCTAGCAGCGGCCGCACGATTTCTCGGTGGCCTTGCTCGTTTTCGTCCTCGACCACGATGCGGGGATGGATTCCACCCAGGCCACGCAGGCCGGTGCCGCGAATCAGCCGCATGAGCACGGTCTCAGCTTGATCGTCGAGCGTGTGGCCGGTGGCGATCTTGGTCACCTTTGGCTGCGAAGCAACTGGGTTCGGGAAGGGCACGGCTTCAGCCGTGCCGTTAGACTCCGCACGGGACTCGGGCTTTAGCCCCTGAGGGACGCCGGGCTCGATCTCGCCGCCTTCACCCGATCCCAGGAGCCGGCGAAAAAATCCATGCCGCATTTCCCGCGCCGCCGCTTCCGTTCCTGAATGCTCTTTCGCCGCATGTCGCGCCACATCACCGGCGGCGCAATAAAACT
The DNA here is from genome assembly GCA_035568115.1 of Candidatus Acidiferrum sp. Lineage (GTDB taxonomy): Bacteria > Acidobacteriota > Terriglobia > Terriglobales > Acidobacteriaceae > Sulfotelmatobacter. Next base: position 68,670 of record DATMOP010000023.1, on the reverse strand, counting down.
CCAGCCGATGCTCACCAGCCAGTCCCGCAACAAACTCCTGATCCGCATCCGACTCCGCCCCGCGCAGCTTGTGGTTGAAATGAACAACAGAAAGGACGAGGCCGAGTTCCTGACGTAATTCGATCAGCAACCGCAGCAGCGCCAGCGAATCAATCCCGCCCGAAACCGCAACCCCAAGCCGGTCCCCAGCCCGCAGCAATTCCTCCCGCCGGATATGTGCCAGCACGCGCTCCGCCAGTTCATGCACGCCAACATGGTACAACCGGCCAGGCCAAAAACACCTATGGGGACAGTCAAAACTCAACTGCCCCCATACCACAAAAAGACTTTCTCCGTGACTTCGTGGCGAAAATGCCCTACAGCCCGGAACTCTTCTCCGCAATCAGCTTCCGAATCTTCTCCACAAACTCCCCAGCACTCATGTCCTCAGTTTTCTCTTTCCCGCGCGTGCGCACGTTCACCTTCCCCGCCTCAGCCTCTTTATCTCCGACGACAAGCAGGAACGGCACTTTCTGCATGGCATGCTCGCGGATCTTGGCATTCATCTTCTCGTTGCGCGCATCTACCTCCACACGCACGCCGATCGCCTTGAGCTGATCCGCAACTTTGTTGGCATAGTCCGCATGCCGCTCGCTGATCGGGATCATCGCCACCTGCACCGGTGACAGCCACACCGGGAATGCGCCCGCATAGTGCTCGATCAGCACGCCGAAGAAACGCTCGACCGAGCCGAACAGCGCGCGATGCACCATCACCGGCTGCTTGCGCGAACCGTCCTCGGCAACGTATTCCAGGCCGAAGCGTTGCGGCAGGTTGAAGTCGACCTGTATCGTCGAGAGCTGCCACAACCGTCCGATTGCATCCACCAGCTTGATGTCAATCTTCGGCCCGTAAAATGCCGCCTCGCCGGGCATGGTCTTGTACTCGATCTTCCTGCGTTTCAGCACCTTCTCGAGCGATTCCGTGGCGTGGATCCACTGCTCTTCGCTGCCCACGAAATTCTTCCGGTCGTCAGGATTCCAGGTTGAAAGCTCGGTCTGGAACTGGTCGAAGCCGAAGTCCTTCAGCACATCCAGGGCAAAAACGAGACAACCGGTAATCTCGTCTTCAACCTGCTCCGGCGTGCAGAAGATGTGCGAGTCATCCTGCGTGAATCCGCGGACGCGCAACAATCCGTGCATCACTCCCGAGCGCTCGTACCGATACACCGTTCCCAACTCACCCAGCCGCACTGGCAGATCGCGGTAGGACTTCAACGAATCCTTGTAAATCAGAATGTGCCCAGGGCAATTCATCGGCTTCAGCCGGTATTCGGCGTCGTCGAGCTCCATGGCATCGAACATGTTCTGCGCGTAATAGCCCTCGTGTCCTGACGTAAAAAACAACTGCCGCCGCGCCACGTGAGGCGTGTAAACCAGCGAGTAGCCGCGCTTTAGGTACTCCTCGCGCATCCAGTCTTCCATCTGCTTGCGGATGATCCCGCCCTTGGGGTGCCAGAAAATCAGTCCCGGCCCCGCCAGTTCCTGGATCGAGAACAAATCAAGCTGCTGCCCCAGCACGCGATGGTCGCGCTTCTTCGCTTCTTCCACCTGCTGAAGGTGGGCGTCGAGATCTTTCTTGGAGAAAAACGAAGTCCCATAGATTCGTTGCAGTTGCTGATTCTTTTCGTCCCCCAGCCAGTACGCGCCCGCAACGTTGAACAGCTTGAACGCCTTGATCTTGCCGGTTGAAGGGATGTGCGGACCGCGGCAGAAATCCGTAAACTTGCCGGTCCGGTAAATCGAAATCTTTTCATCGGGCTTGGTGAATTGCTCGATGAAGTGGCACTTCATGAAGTCGCCTTCTTTTTTGAACTCCGCCAAGCCCTGATCGCGAGGCAGAAATTCGCGCGCGTACGGAATGTTCTGCTGCACCAACTCCTGCATCTTCCTCTCGATCTTTTCCAGATCCTCTGGCGTAAACGGAGTCGGCCGGTAAAAGTCGTAAAAGAATCCGCTCTCGGTCGGCGGACCGTGGCCGAGCTTGGTCTCAGGAAAGAGCTCCAACACCGCCGCGGCGAGCAAATGTGCAGACGAATGTCGGTAAACTTCCAGTGCCTCAGGGTCTCTGTCAGTCAGCAGGCGCAGGTCGGTATCTTTCTCCAGCGGCTTGGTGAGGTCGATAAGATCGCCGTTAGTCTTGGCCACCAGCGCCGCATCCGCCAGCCGCGGGCTGATCGACTTCGCAATATCGAGCGCGGTCGTCCCCTTCGGAACATCCTTCACGCTTCCATCCGGAAGCTTCACATGAATGCTGTCTGCCATAAGTTGAGACCTGCAGGTGTCTTGAATATTTCAGTTTATTGGAGGGATACGGGAGGGTCAAACGGAGGCGATGGTACAAACGACGCTGCCGGGAGTTGGCAAGTTACTCCTTCTCGAACAAACACGCTGCCGACCACGGACGATTAGCCCGGAATTCTCCAGAGTCAGGCAGCAGGGCAAAGAACCGCATCCAGAGTGGGAGCCGCTTGATCCGCGCCGCCGTCTTGAACACTGAATCCGCTCTTTGAAATTTCCAGCCGTGGGGAATAAAAAACTCAGGGCCCTTTCCGGCGCAAACTTCAACGGCGCCTGGGTCATCTGCGCCCCCATTTTCTTCTTCAGCATCTTCATAAGCGCCGGCGACCCGAAGTCCAAAAGCCAGCATTGAAAGCTCTCAGGAGCGGCGAGGTCCCGCGCCAGGGCTCCGACTTCCTCCTCTGTCAGATAGGCGAGCAGGCCTTCGCTGATAATCAACGCCCGGCTCGCCTTACTCCCCAGATCCTGAAACAACCGGCGGCGCGCTGCCACATCCGATAGATCGAGCCGAACTCTCTCCAGCATGCACACCGGGTTTTCGATGCCCAGGATTTCCTCTTTGTGCGCCAGAATCTCCGGCAGGTCCACCTCAATCCACCGGAGAGTGGACGGCAAAGCCATACGATACGGCCGCGCATCCAGGCCAGCGGCAAGATTCACGACCATGTCGGCGCCCTGTTGGATTTGCTCCTGAATGATCCGGTCGAAAAGATACGTGCGCGCAACGAACGGCCACGAGGCCTTTCCCGTGAAGGGGCCGGATCGCGCAATCTGCTCTCCCCGCTCTCCGGCCAGACGTCGCGCAAAGGGATCGCTGAAGATTGCATCGGGACGACTGCTCTCTTCGGCGCGATAGTAGGCGACCCAGCGAGCCGTATCCGAGACGTTCCGAATTAAAGGTTCCGCCTGGGCCGGCTTCACTTCTGTCTCCACATCATGCAACGTCCACGTCTAAGAAATGTCCTTGACACGTGTCGCAATGTACCACTGATTGCCAAAAGCATCCTTCACCGCCGCCGTACGATCGCCATAGGGCTGGTCCGCGGGTTCCTGCAAAGAGGTCGCCCCCGCAGCCAGCGCGCGCCGGTAGACTGCATCCCCATCGGGCACATAAAGATAGAACATAGTTGGCATCGGCGGATACTTCCCGTGCGACTCGCCCATCTCCACCACGGAATCGCCAACGCGAATCTCCGCATGGTGCACCACCCCATCGGGCGAAGCGTACTTCGCCAGTTCCTGCGCCCCAAACGCGCGCTTCAGGAACGTAATCACGGGCTCGGCTCGCAGGGGATGCAAGTAAGCATTCACGTTGTTCAGACCCTTGGGAATGTAGCTCTCGCCCTTGTGCGTTGCGATGTACCAATAGTTTCCCGCCGGATCTTTCACGCTGGCGGAGCGCTCTCCATACTCCTGGTCGCGCGGCTCATCAATCAAGGTCGCTCCCGCAGCCAGCGCCTTCTTGCAGACTGCATCCGCGTCCTCCACATAGATATGCAGCGCGTGAGTATTGGGTGTGGCGCGGAACTCGCGTCCCGGGATGCTTCCGCCCATCATCAGCATGGAATCGCCAATCCGCACCTCGCCGTGCAGCCCCCCCGCCGATCCAACGGTACGAAAAGTCTCTTCGGCCCCGAACGCCTCTTTGGCAAACTCCATCAGCGCAGGCCCGTCGGCCGAAATCAGATACGGCGTCACCGTGCGGAACCCGTGCGGAACCGGATCCACCGCCGATTTCTTGCTCGCCGTTTCCCCTTTCGTCATCGCATCCATGCGCCGGTGCATCTCCTCGACCGGCATCTCTTCTGTGACCGTAGATACAGACCACAGATATCCGAAGGGATCCTGGAGCGTTCCTTCGCGACGTCCGTAAAATTGATCCGCAATGGGAATCATGGTCTTTGCTCCGGCGCTAAGCGCATGGGCGAAAAATTTGTCCACGTCAGGAACACTCAGCGACATCATGACTGGTGAATTTCCCAGCGTCTCCGGACTAAACCGGCCGCCCTCCGGCCACTCTTCGGTCAGCATGACGGGGGAGTTTCCAATCCTGATTTCGGCGTGCGGAATTTTACCGCCAATTTCGAAGCGCATAGTTTCTTGCGCGCCGAAAGCATTCTTGTAGAACTCGATCGCCTTGGCGGCATCTTTGAAGGTCATCCTCGGGCTTGCGCTCGTGAGAACTGACGCAACGGGTTCGGCAACGGTGCTCATAGCTTTTCTCCCTTCCAATAATTCGGCTTTAAGTCGTACTTTGAATTCTTCGCGAGGCAGGCCGCGCAACTCCGCCGCCACGCGCACCAGCGGCTCAACCGCCGCTTCAACCTTCGGAGACTTGCCGTCCGCCTTCGCCAGCAAAGCATCTACGGCGCGGTTTAGCTGTTCGATCTTCTTCGCGTGGTTCTTTCCCGGATCGTTCTTCCCTTGTCCCAGAGAGCGCTTAGGCATCGGCACCCTCCATGCGCGCCCGCAGGCTGCTCAACGCGCGGAATTGCAACTGTTTCACCGCGCCTTCGGTCTTGCGGATCTCCTGCGCCACTTCCTTAATGCTTTTCTGCTCCACAAAGCGCAGCACCACCACCCGCCGCTGCTCGGCCGGCAGAGTATCCACCAGCCGAAACAAAGTGGCCCGCCGTTCCACTTCTTCGAATTCCAAGCTCTTGGCCGCCGCGGATTCTATCCGCTCCGGCCCGTCTGCAACATTTTCGCGGCTCCGGCGCTGCCAGCGGTCCGAAATCAGATTCGCGGCAATCCGGTAGAGCCATGCCGCAAACGGAATCCCCCGCCATTCGAACCGCTTCAGGTGCGACAGCGCATGATGAAATACCTCCGAGGTCAGATCCTCAGTTTCCGCGCGGTCCCCCACCCGCCGCACGACGTACGCATACACCCGCTCGAAATTGTTCTCGTAAAGCTCCGCAAAGCGCGCAGGGTCCTTCTGCGCCGCCTCGACGAGAAGCCGCTCGTCCGCTTCTTTCCTCAGAGCCTTCAACGAATTCTCCGCGCGGAGTAGTGTTACACAGGGATAACGGCTAAGCCCAGAAAAAGGTTACGCGGGATTTTTCGTGAAAGCAGGGGCTATGTACGGAAATGCGTTTTAAGACGCGATTATTGCTGTAGAATCATCGCCCGTCATGTTAACTGCTTGGAAGTTGTCTGTCTTAATCGGCCTGAGTTGCTGCTCGGGTGTGGGTCAAACGAGTTCCACCCACACAGTTCCGGCAGCTTCGACTGCTTCCGTGACGGACCAAGGCTCTCCTCAGCTGCAGCCTGAAGAGTTAAAGCTGGAGCCTATCGAAATCTCGAAGGCGATTTACCCTCAGGCGGCGAAAGAGCGGAAAATTCAAGGCCAAGTAGTTGGGAACATACTCGTCTCCGAATCTGGGGAAGTGGAAAGTGTTCGCATCGACAAAGGTGACCCAGTCCTTGCCGCCGCCGCCGAGGAAGCGGCAAGAAGTTGGAAATTCAAGCCCAGCTTAAGAGAGAGCAAGCCACTCGCGTTGGTTGCCAGGGTAACCTTCAACTTCGTTCTCCCCGACGACGTGGCGGAGACGAAGGACGTGGTTGCGGACCTTGATCACATTTCAAGGTTTCCACTGCGAGTCCGCGTGTCCAGCGGCGTCAGTCAGGGCCTATTGTTAAGGAAAGTAAACCCTTCTTACCCAGCGGGAGCCGAGGCAAATCGAATTCAGGGATCGGTATTATTGCACGCAATAATCGGCAAGGACGGCAAAATCGCGGACTTACAGGCAACGTCGGGGCCGGAAATGCTTGTCCCGTCCGCCATGGAGGCGGTCCGTCAGTGGCAATACAAGCCCTATCTTATTCTGGGTAGGCCATTAGAAGTCGACACACTTATTCAAGTAAACTTCACCCTTCGATAAGAATGGTTGCGTCCTGCCTTCAGCGAATCATTTCGAGTAAATACAAATCCTCCATCGCCTTCCGCACCTTCTCCGACACCGCCTCCAGATCCCGCATCGTCAACCCCGCGGTCGGGATCGGCTCGCCCACGCGCATCTCCAGCGGCCGGCATTTAATGTGGTACGTGTTCATCGGCAGCAGTTCGAAAGTACCCACCAGCGCCACCGGCACAATATCCACCTGTGCTTTGATCGCCAGAAAAAAAGCCCCCGGCAGAAACGGCTTGATCTCGCCGTCCGGAGTGCGGCCACCTTCGGGATAAATGACCAGCGGCATGCCGCCCTTCAGACTTTTCACTGCTGAACGGATTGCTGCGATCGAGTTGGTCGGCTTCTGCTGGTCGATGCAAACTTGCCCCGAACGTTTCAACTGCCAGCCCACAATCGGATACGACAACAATTCCTTCTTGAAAACGATGCGGAATTGAAACGGAAGATTAACGTAGAGAACCGGAATATCCAGGGCCGAAGCATGATTCACCGCGTAAACATGGGCCTTCGAAGTATCGATCTGGTCGAGACCCGTAACTTTCACCGGCGACAAGATCGTTTTCATGATGAGCCACGACCAAGCCCGCGAAAACCAGTGCAACCGTCGTCCGCTCCGGTCAAACAATCCGCCCGGCAGCGCCAGTATTCCGAGAACCAGCGTGTACAGCCAGACCAGCGGATCAAGAATCAAATATGACCGCAGCCGGCTCAGCCACCCGTATTTCTTCCCGGGGGTTGCGTGCGGACTTTGTCGCGGCGCAACCACCGGCTCTGCCTCCGCGCTGCGCTCCACTTCCACTGATGATGACGAATTCACTTCCTGCACACTTCCATTCTAGGGGAAAACCACCGGAAGGCGCTGCTCTAAACTTCCGCGCCAACGATGCGCATCACTTCGCCAACCAGATAAATCGAACCAGTAATCACGACTACCGTCCCCGCCCTCGCCAGTGATCGAGCCCGCTCCAGCGCGCCCTGTACTTCCTCGACTACCTCTACTTCGACGCCGGTTCGAGCCGCCGCCTGCCGAATTTCCTCCCCCGACGCCGCTCGCGGATTCTCCGGCCGGGTCGCGATCACCCGCTCCGCCAGCGGGAACAGAATCTCCGTCATCTCCGAGATTGCCTTATCCCGCATCGCTCCGAAAACAAAAATCAGCGCACGGTCTTCATACCGCTCCGAAAGTGCGGAACGAAGCGCCCACGCGCCCGCCGGATTATGCGCCACATCGAGGACTAACTCCGGCCATCCCGCCTGCGCCGCGATCACCTGAAACCGCCCCGGCCACCGAGTCTCGCGGATGCCTCGTTCGATGCCTCTCGCGGTGATTCCGCCGAATCCCTGCTGACTCAACTCCACTGCCGCCGCAATCGCCAACGCGACATTGCGTAACTGGTGCCGTCCCACCAATGCCGTCTCAACCAAAATCTGTTCCCCCAGTACCGCGAGCGGATAGCGATACAAGAACCCGGAATTGCCTTGCTCGGTACTAGGTACTCGGTACTGGGGACTCGCAGGCGAAACCGGCGGCACGTAGGGAACCGCGTTCACCGCGCGCGCGCCCAGGTCCAGAATCGTATTCCCGATCACGTCATTGGCCTCGGGCTGCTGCGGAAGTACCACCACCGCGCCACCCGGACGAATAATCCCCACCTTCTCTCGCGCAATCTCGCCCACCGTATTCCCCAGATACTTCTGATGATCGAGCGAAATGTCGGTAATCACACTCACGCGCGGTTCCACAACATTCGTCGCATCCAGCCGCCCACCCATCCCAACTTCAAGCACCGCAAGCTCCACCCGTTTCCGTGCAAAATGCTCGAAGGCAATTGCAGTCATCATTTCAAAAAAACTGGGATGCCACGGCAACTCCGCCCGCCCCGCCAGCTTCTCCGCAACCCGATCCACCACGTCATGCAGAGACGCGAATTCGTCATCGCTGATCTCCTGGCTGTCCACCTGGATGCGCTCGTTGATCCGCACCAGATGGGGCGACGTGTACAACCCCGTCTTCATTCCCGACACCCGCAGGATCGATGCCAGCGTGGCCGCCGTCGAACCCTTGCCGTTCGTCCCCGCAATCAGCACACCGGCGAAGCGCCGCTCCGGATGATCCAGCGCGGCCAACAACACCCGCATGTGCTCCGGGTCAAACTTGTGCGAAGGCGTCTGCGCCAGTTCGTGTCCAAGCGCAAACATGCTCGCAACTGCGGTCTCGTAGGACATAAGAAGCTCTCAGCTATCAAGCCGTCAGCTTGCAGCTTGTATCTTCAGATGATCAAGTTGGAAGACAAGATTCGAAGCGTGACAGATCCTGGCGAATCACCCGGCGGATTTCGCTGATGGTTGAGAGCTGAATAGCGAACAGCGATCCTACGCCACCATAAAATCCAGTGCCCGCGCAATATAAGGCTTCATTTCCTTGCGATGTACCACCGCGTCCAGCATCCCATGCGCCAGCAAAAATTCGCTGCGCTGGAATCCAGCCGGCAATTTCTGCCGGATCGTCTGCTCGATCACCCGCGGCCCGGCAAACCCGATCAGCGCCCCCGGTTCCGCAATATTCAAATCGCCCAGCATGGCAAATGACGCAGTCACCCCGCCTGTGGTCGGGTCGGTCAGCACGGAAATATACGGGACCTTCGCCTTGTCCAGCCGGGCCAGCGCCGCCGAAATCTTGGCCAGCTGCATCAGGCTGACCACGCCCTCCATCATCCGCGCTCCACCAGAAGCCGACACAATAATCAGCGGAGTCTTCGAATCCACCGCGCGCTCCACCGCCCGGGTAATCATCTCACCCACCACCGCGCCCATGCTGCCGCCAATGAACGCATATTCCATCACGCTGGCGATCACGGGATGTCCCAGCAGCTTGCCTCGCGCGTTGATCACCGCATCTTTCAGCCCCGTGTCGTGCTGCGCCTGCCGTAGCCGCGACGAATACGGCTTCAGATCCACAAACTTCAGCGGATCGGTCGACGACAAATCCCCATCGAACGTCTCATACTGATTTTCGTCCAGCAGCAGCGCCAGCCGGGTCCGGGCGTCAATGCGAAAGTGCTTCTCGCACTTCGGACACACATTCAAATTCTCTTCCAGATCTTTCTTCCAGATGATCTGCCGGCATTCCTCACACTTCACCCACAACCCTTCGGTGCGAACCGTCTTCTCGCCCGAAGCATTCAGTTCCCCGGATTCACGCTTGAACCAAGCCATAAGGATTTAGCAATTGGGTAATTTAGTAATTTGGTAATTGAAAAACCAGCGGTCAAATCCTGGTTTGAAAATTACTCAATTAACTCAATTACCAAATTACTCAATTCAGTACTCAATACCCCTCTGCGCCATCACACCCTTCTCATAAGCGTGCTTCACCTGCCGCATTTCCGTCACCGTATCAGCAGCCTCGACAATTGTGGGGTGCGCGTTCCTTCCCGTCAAGATGACATGCACCATCTCCGGTTTCTTCTTCAAACTCTCCACAACCTTTGCCGGATCGAGCATGCCATAACTGATCGCATAATTGATCTCATCCAACACCACCAGATCCCACTCACCCGACTGGATCGCCTTCTCTCCCTCGGCCCACGCCTCCTCCACCATCTTCACATCTTCCGGGTCCGGCTTCTGTGCGCCAACCTTCACAAATCCCCGTCCCATTTGCTTCATCACGAACTTGTCCCCGAAGGCTTTCACGGCATCCAGTTCCCCATAGTGCCACGAACCTTTCAGGAACTGGAGCATCAGCACGCGCATCCCCTGCCCCACCGCGCGCAAAGCGGTCCCCATCGCCGCGGTCGTCTTCCCTTTTCCAGGGCCGGTGTTCACGATGATCAGCCCGCGACGTACGTCAGTCATAGTTGAAGAAGGTTCGATTCTACTAGAAAGCCCTCCCCGTAGAGAGGGAAACGCGCAGGTCGAGCGTGGGCAGGCGCCCCAGCTCAGTTGCTTCCGCGCAGATAAATTTCTCCCGTCATCACGTGAGCATGCAGGCGGTACTTGCCGGGGCCTCTCTGCTCGAATGATCGGAACAGGCCTCCTTTGGAGACGTCGAATGCAGAGGCGTTGATGCTGCCCGTCAGAACCGAGGCATCGCGACGGCCGTACTGTTCCGGGTGGGGCACGTCGGCTTGAATCCGTCCCGCACGAACTTCCATATCTTTGTCGCCTTCCACGCTTTCGACGACCAGTTCCCCGGCCGACAATCTGACCCAAAGATTCGAACGACGCGGAACTTCGATGGTGGCGTGGAAGTTGTTGTTCGGGGTGTCGGAAATATAAACGGCCGCACTTCCATCTGTCCTTTTAATCTCTACCTTTACGTGCCGGAGTTGCTCCTCCGAACGACCACGGCAGGTCACGCGGATGATCTCCGAATCGCTGGGAGTGATCGTGTAGCCGCCGGCCTCCAGGTGTACGCGGATCGTGCCTCCAGTGATGAACTTCTGTTGTACCGATGTATCGCGGGCACTCTGACCTTGCAGCAAGGCAGGAACCAGCAAGACGAGACAGACACCGATACTGTTCATATCGCCCTCTGTAGTCTCTATACGACAATTGGCGAACCATGTTCCGCGAAAACTGAGTTGGCAATCGGAAAAACTCAAACAAAAAGCCGCCACCGACGCTCCTTCATAAGTTGGCACCCTCTTTTAGCATTCCTTCCATCGTTTCGAGTTATGCTGGCACTTGCGAAAAGTACCGATCTTTCCACGGAACTCGTGCATCCAACCTTGCGTACTCGGGAGCAAGCAGATCTCTGTCCCCCTGGCAGACTGCCGGAGGTCTCGTCGTGACGAACAATTGTGCTGTGTTATTGTTTTGCGTGCTCGCGGCCTTGCCTGCATTTTCCGCCCAGCACGTTGCCGTTCACCCCAGGCCCGGCTTCGATTCCGCCGAACAGGAAACCATTCGCCAGATCGTCGACATGGAGCGTCAGGCCAAAGAAGCCAGCCTCCGCCGCGATGCTGATTTCTCTCTGCGCACACTGGCCGAGGACTACGTCGCCATTACCCCGCTCGGCCAGGTCACCACCAAACAGGAAACGATTTCCGCCCGGCGCAGCGGCCAACTCCGCTATGAGTCCATGAACGTCACTGACATGGTGGTCCGGCTCTATGGCGATACCGCAGTGGTCACCGCACGCGCAGACGTCAGAGGCCACCAATTGGGCGAAGACTTCAGCGGCCCCTATCGCTACACCCGCGTCTGGGTGCGCCGCAACGGCCACTGGCAAACCGTCAGCTACCAGGCCACCGTCACGCAGTGAGCTGGCGGCGCATTCCAATTGGCTGTCTTATCGGGGAAGGAATCATCCCAAACGACTTGCTTCCTTGACCATCGCCGGCCCGTTCGAAGGCGAGGTTTGATCCTGTTCTCCACCCAACAGCGGCGCCGCAATCCGCAGAGCCTCGACCTGCCGCTTCACTTTCACCAACTCTTGTTCTTTCGCCCGCAACAGTTCCATCACATCTCTCATAACTTTTTCTCCCTATGATTGCAGCAGGAGCGACTTGCCCCGTCCTTCATACAAATATAGGTCGTCACGGAGCTCAAGAACAATGCACAAAGGTCCACGTCGCCCAGTTTGAACTGCTAATGCCCTGAATGATAAGGATGGCCTCTCAGAATTGTGAATGCCCTGTACACCTGCTCCAGCAAAATCACGCGAGCCAATTCGTGCGCCAGCGTCATCGTGCCTAGTGAAATCGTATACTGCGCTTTGCTCCGAGCCGCGTCGCTGAAGCCATCCGCCGGACCAATCGCCAAGACTAACGGCAGCGGATTGCGATCCTGATAGTCTCCCAGAAAACGCGCGAACTCTTCTGATGAAAACTGTTTCCCCCGCGAGTCCATCACCACCAGCGTCGACTTCTCGCCCGTTGTTTTGCTAGCCCTTGCCGCCCTCCGGCACACTTGCAGAAGCGCAGCTTCGTCCCGCAGTGCCAGTCCTTCAACCTGCGAATAACGCGAAATGCGCTTCAGATACTCGTCCGTCAGCGACTGAATCGCCGGCTCTTTCGTCTTTCCCATCCATGCGATCTTGATTTTCACGTCGGGGGAATAAACTTTACTTGCTTCCTGATGCCAGCACCACAGACGCTCCAAACGCAATGTTCTCCCCGTCAACATATTGCCCGATGGCTGCGCGAACTTCCGCATGAATCCGCGGCCACATCTCTGACGGCACCCGATCGAGCATCGGACCGAACGGCACCGCGATCGATCGTAGCTGCTCCCACACTTCTTCCGGCGTCCCAGGCCAGGTCCACGGTAATTTCTTCGTTTCCTCCTCCACCTCGCGGAAACCGGCGGTCTTTAGCACTGTGGAAAGAGTTCCGGGCTCGGCAAAGCGAAACGGATCCGGGCCGCCCGGCTGCAGTGGCGGACCTCCCACATGCCGGTGCACTACCCCCATGGTGGTCTGGAAGTACGGCTGATCGAACGTCCCCCAAGCCAAAAAACACGCACGGGATCCGCTTCGCAAAACCCGCCGCACCTCCCCTATGGCGAGCACCGGATCACGGAAGAACATCACTCCGAAGCGGCAAGTGGCAAGATCAAAACTGCTGTCCGCGAACTGCAAAGCGTGTGCGTCCGCTTGTTGGGTGGAAAAATTATTGAGGCCTCGCTCCTCCGCTCGTCCTTTTGCAATCTCCAACAGCTCGGCACTCAGATCAAGAGCCGTGACCTGTCCCTGCTCTCCCACGCGCACGGCCAGGCTGATCGCCGGCTCGCCCGTGCCGCTGGCCAAATCTAAAACTCGCATCCCCGGCTTCGGCCGCGCATATTCCACTAGCGCGTCCGTCACCGCCTTACCCATCGCCGCCGACTTCGCCTTCCACTTCTCGGAGGCGATGAGGCGGTAAGAACTTCCCCAGCTGGGCTCCGAGGAAAAATTCGCTTTGGAGGATGTGGTCATATAGCGTGCAGAGCAAGAGCAGAGGAAAAGAGTTTCGTTTTAACCGCAACGAGGCTAAGCCTTCTTGCGGCGAGGAGCAGCAACCCGCAATGGAGAAGTTGCCTTGGGCTTGGGCGTCGCCTTCGCCCGGGTCTTCGGCTTCAATTCCGTGGGCTCCAGCCGCTTCGCCGTCTTCCACAGCCGCTCCAGATCGTAAAACTTCCGTGCCTTTTCAGAAAAAACGTGGACGACGAAATCCACGTAGTCAACCAGAATCCATTCGCCCTGCTTGTAACCTTCGACGTGCGCCGGACGCACGCCCGCCGTCTTCAGGCGCAGCTCCACTTCGTCCGCGATAGCCTGGACCTGCCGCGGGTTCGTGCCGCTGCACAGCACAAAGTAGTCGGTGAACGCTCCCGACCCTTTCTCCATTTCCAGGATGGAAAGTTCTTCCGCTTTTTTGTCGAGGCAAGCCTGAATGGCTGCCGTTACCTGTCGCTTCAAATCGCTTTTTTTCATGCAGAGGTCGGTCGATAGTCGTTGGTCGTTAGTCGTTGGCCCAACTCGGGCAGAGTTCCCATTGTAAACGACAGCGCTTCGCAGCGTTTCGCAGGTTAGATATTGGCGCCCAGCGAAAAGCTTGACCAACGACCACGGCTGACGACTAACGACCTTTATACAGTCCCATTTTCTTGATGTAGTCCGCCACCGAAGGTTCCACGAACCGGCCAAGCGGTTTCCCGGTAGCAGCAGCCTCGCGAATCGCCGTGGAAGAAATCGGCTGGTAGACCTCGTCGAGCAGATGAATGCTCACGCCTTTCAGCACAAGATCCCCCGTGGCGGCTTGCTTATGAAACGGACGCGTCACCTCCACCCGCGGACGCAGGCTCGTGGGCAGCGCATTAGCAACATCGGCAAGAGAAAAACCCGGTCTGCTGGCAACCACAAACTCACACTCACGAAACAGCGACTCTGCCTGGTGCCACTTCGCGATGTCAGAGAAGGCATCAATGCCGACAAGCAGAAAGAGCCGGTCCGCTTTCTTGAAGAATTGCTTCAGCCGCTTGACGGTCTCGATGGTGTAGTTGGGTTTGGCCGCGCGCGTCTTCTCTTTGCCCGGGCTGCCTGCGTCAAAGTCTTCCGGAGCTTCGAGCAGCGACGGCACAAAGTCCTTCTCTTCTGCCGTGGCGAGCGCAATCATGGCGTAGCGGTGCGGAAAGGCCAACAACGGCTGACGCTGCTTGTGCGGCGGAATGTTGGCGGGCACGAAGAAGATGCGCGAAAGCTTACAGCTGTCCCGCGCCGCGCGTGCCAGGGCCAGGTGCCCGCGGTGAATCGGGTCAAAGGTGCCGCCAAACAATCCAATATTCATGCGCCGCTAGTCTCTAGGTTCCCAGCCCCGCTTGGCAAGCCCAACTTTGCCCGAGCGGTGATTCGGTTTGCCTGCTGCAAGGTTTCTCCGCGCTCTCCGCGGCCGTCTTGCGACTTCTGCGTCTAAGGCTCTGTGCTGAAATTGAGATTCCTGGCGGCCAGCGGCACGGTTCAGGTCATTGGCCGATAGCACATCCCAGCATTGTCTGTTTGGCCTACAGTGCGGCGCTAAGAAAGCAGGCAGCCCGAGAATTTGGAATGAACTCCTGTAATCTCGCGCATTTCAAAACTTGGGACTAGCATGGTTTACATGCGAGTAACCCTCCCCCTACTCCGCATCCCGCCTGCCCGTGCGCCAATTCTGCGCTACGGAGTAGCGGTGCTCAGCACAACTCTGGCGCTGATCCCGGCAGTGCTGCTACCCAACATTATGGAAAGCCGGCTGGCGGTCTTCGCCGTCGCCGTGATGGTTAGCGCCTGGTACGGCGGCTGGAAGCCGGGCCTGGTGGCCACTTCGTTCGCCCTCACCGTCAGTGCCTACTTCTCATTTTCCGGAGAGCAGACTCCGGCGCAATTCCGTTCGACGATGTTGCGTCTGGCATTGTTCGTCGTATTGGCGGCTCTGATCTGTTGGTTCAACGCTGCACTGCGAGCCGCGCAGGAGGGGCTGCGACGCTCCGAAATGAACTTCCGGTCTCTGGTAACCAACGCTCCGTACGGCATTTGCCGCTGCAATTCAATGGGCCAACTCCTGGACGTGAATCCCGCCCTCCTCGCCATCCTGGGCTACGCCTCGGCCAAGGACCTGCTGGGCAAACACCTCGGCGCACTCTACTCCGACACGCAGCGCTGGTTCGAGTTGGCGGACCATCTGCGCTCGGCGGTGCCCTTCAACGGCCTCATCGTCGAGTGGATGCGCAAGGACGGGAGTGCCACGGAAATTCGCGTTTCTGGCCGCACCGTCTCTGATGGGGGCAAGGAAAAGACTTTCGAACTCTTTGCCGAAGATGTGACCGAGCGCCGCGCCCTCGAGCAGCAACTGCGGCAGTCGCAGAAAATGGAAGCCGTCGGGAGACTTGCAGGTGGCATCGCGCACGATTTCAACAACCTTCTGATGGTTATTTCAGGATACTCGGAATTTCTTCTCGATCGCCTCGGCCCCGAACCGGCCCTGCGCGCTCCAGCACAGGAAATTGCCAATGCCGCGGGACGAGCCACATCGCTCACCCGCCAACTCCTCGCCTTCAGCCGGAAGCAGATGCTGGCGCCGAAAATTCTTGACCTGAACGGCGTGGTCACGGAAAACCTGAAGATGTTGACCCGCGTCATCGGTGAGGACATCGACCTGGTAATGGTTCCGGCAGCCGGACTGGGCGCGGTGCGGGCAGATGCGGGACAGATTGAACAGGTCATCATGAATCTGGCCGTAAACGCGCGCGACGCCATGCCCTCCGGCGGAAAGCTGACCATCGAGACTTCCAATGTTTCGATCGATGAGGACCATGCGCGCGTTCACCCGCCGCTGAGTCCCGGAAACTACGTGATGCTGGCCATCAGCGACACCGGCGCAGGCATGGATTCTGAGACTCAGTCCCGCATCTTTGAGCCATTCTTTACCACGAAAGGCCCGAAGGGCACAGGGCTGGGGCTATCCACGGTGTATGGAATCGTTAAGCAAAGTGGCGGTTACATCTGGGTTTCCAGCGAGACGGGCAAGGGGACTACTTTCAAAGTCTATCTGCCGCGTGTCGCGGAACTGGCACAGACTGCCGCGCAAGTAACCGCCCCCGCGGAATCCGTCGCCCCTGAGCCCGGAACGGAAACCGTCCTGTTGGTTGAGGATGAAGCCAACCTGCGCTACCTGGCCCGCCAATTTCTCGAGAAGCAGGGTTATCGGGTCATCGACGCGGCGGATGGTGCAGTTGCAATGCAGATCGCGGTGGCCCACGAGGGTGTGATTCATCTGCTGCTGACCGACGTGATCATGCCCGGCATGAATGGCCGCGAACTGGCGCAGCACATTTCGGAAATTCGCCCCAACGTGAAAGTACTCTACATGTCCGGTTACACCGAAAATGTGATCGGACGCAATGGCACGCTGGACGCGGGCGTACGCCTCCTCCAGAAGCCCTTTACTCTTCGCGACCTGAAAAGCAAAGTCCGCGAAGTCCTCGATTCAACCCCATTTCCCCCGGAGCTTGCTATGTCAGTTCAAACCGCTCATGCCAAGGCGTCGCAACAGGTGCCGTTGTCGCGCGCACAGCGTTTTCAACTTCACTTGCCTTTGAAATACCGTCGCCTCGACGAGGAGAAATGGCACGACGGGGAGACCACAAACATCAGCCGCTCCGGTTTGCTGTTTCAGGCAGAAGATTTGCTGCAACCGAATGTGCTGCTGGAAATTAATCTCGTGCTGCCGGCGGAGATTGCCGGCCTTTCGGCAACCGAAGTAGTTTGCCGTGGAGAGGTCGTGCGTACGGTGCAGCGTAACGGAGACAAAATGCCTCCCGCACTGGCTGCGAAGATTCTTCAGTATCACTTCCAGCACGGATCGCAGTTGCCGCGCGCCTAAACCTGTACCCAGTACCGAGTACCCAGTACCAAGCAAAACCGCGTTTCTCGGTACTAGGTACTAGGTACTATCCGGTCCGCCTGTTGCAGCGCCCGTTCACGCAACCCATCCACTTCCTTAGCCATGGCATACTTCAGTTCGTCGATCCCTTTGCCGGTCACGGCTGAAATCTCGTAGAGCTTCAGCTTATGTTTCTTGCAGTAACGCTTCAGCGCCGCGACTTTGTCGTTGTTTGCCACGTCGATCTTCGACGCCACCATGATCATCGGCTTCTCTTCCAGCTGAGCCCCGAAGCTCGCCAGTTCGCCGAGAATCACTTCCACATCTTTCACGATGTCAGCGCGGCCGCTGGCATCCGACACATCGGCCATGTGGACCAGCAGCCGCGTCCGCTCGATGTGCCGCAGGAACTGAGTACCCAATCCTGATCCCGTATGCGCGCCCTCGATCAAACCGGGGATATCAGCAACGACGAAGCTGATTTCATTGTTCGGATCGCCCACCGCAACCACACCAAGATTTGGTTGCAGAGTGGTGAAAGGATAGTCGGCAATCTTAGGCCGCGCCGCCGAGATACGAGAGATCAACGTGGACTTGCCCACATTCGGATATCCCACCAGCCCAACGTCCGCGAGCAATTTCAGTTCGAGTTTGTAGTTGTGCTCTTCGCCGGGACGTCCCGGCTCGTGTTCGCGCGGAGCTTGATGCACAGAAGTGGCGAAGCGCGCATTGCCGCGTCCCCCGCGGCCTCCGCGCGCAATCACCATGCGCTGATCGGGCGCCGAAAAGTCGAACACCTTCTCGCCTGTTTCCTCGTCGTACACAATTGTTCCCACCGGAACCTTCAGCAGGATGTCTTCCCCTTCACGCCCGCTCTTGTTCGAGCCCTCGCCGTGGCGTCCACGCTCGGCCTTGTATTCAGGATTGAACCGAAAATGAACCAGCGTGTTGTGACGTTCGCTGGATTCCATGATCACGTCTCCGCCATTCCCGCCGTCGCCGCCCGAAGGTCCTCCGCGCGGAACATATTTCTCGCGGCGGAAGGCCATGCAGCCATTGCCGCCGTCCCCCGCCTTGACCCGAATTCTTGCCTCATCGATAAACATGGTTTCCGCCTGCACCCGTCAAAAACAAAAAGCCTCGTCCCGAAGGCGAGGCTGAAGCCGCGTCGGAGATATCGCCGCAGCCGCTAACACGCGATGCCACTACCCTGGAAGCGAACTATTCAGCCGCTTCCATCGGCTCGACCATCACGAACTTGCCCATCGATCCCTTATTCAGGAACTTGATGCGTCCGGTGATCTTGGCAAACAAAGTATCGTCTTTGCCGCGGCCTACGTTGAGTCCCGGTTTAACCCGGGTGCCGCGCTGCCGTACAATGATGGTCCCGCCAGGCACAATCTGCCCGCCAAAGGCCTTGAAGCCCAGTCGCTGCGCGTTCGAATCGCGGCCGTTTCGTGAAGTTCCTTGTCCCTTTTTATGTGCCATAGATCAACTCTCTATCTTGGAAATTATCGCCCTCGACAGTCCCGCCAGCTGTCGCGAGTACCGGCCCTGAGCTTGCCGAAGAGGCATCCCGCCCTCGCGGCCTATCTCTTCTTCTTCGCCGCAGCCTTCTTCCCCGCAGCTTTCTTGGGCGCAGCCTTCTTCTTGGCATGCCCCTTGGAAGTCTTTGCTTCCGCTTCGTGCTCCTCCGCCGCTACAGCCTTCTTCACCTTAGGCTGCTTTTTCTCCAACTCCGGGGCCTTGAAGCTCTGCCCATCAAAAGCAATCTCAGTGATGCGCACCGCCGCGTAAGACTGCCGGTGTCCGCGCAACTTCTTGTACTGCTTCTTCCGCTTGTAGTGGAAAACCAGGATCTTCGCGCCGCGACCTTCTTCTACCAATTGGCCGACCACCCGCGCCCCCGCTTCCGGCTTCCCGATCTGACCTTCTCCACCCGACACAGCCAGTATGTCGGGGAACTCCACCTGGCCATCGGTGCCCGTGGCCAGTTTCTCCACTCGAATCACGTCCCCGGGCGCCACCCGATATTGCTTCCCGCCGGCGCGGATAACCGCGTACATACGTCTGCCTCCGTCAAAATATTGTGAAAGCCAGCATCATGCGCAATCCTGCGCACACGGGCGCAACCTTGCTGCCTGGCTCAACTTCTTCTGCTTGCTGTGTTTCCGCCACGGCGCTTCGGCAGCCAAGGCAGGCGTCCCCAGAACGGGTCGGCGAGTACAGTCAAACTCAACTATCTTAGCGTGATGGTACAACTGGCGTCAAACTCATGTATCAGCCTCGATCGCCGCATCGACTCCTCTAAACTTCCTCTAAACTGGATTGAACTGCATGGATGAAATGACATTATCGAAAGTCGTGCCACCGCTTGCTGGTGTAATGATGGTGACTGCGCTGAGGGGAATTCCCGGAGGCGCAGCCGGTGCCGGAGTTGCTGCAAAAACTGCTCCCGCGGCTGCCCCGGCCGGCGGAGAGACTGTCAGATTGCCCAGAAGAGCAGCTGCCTCAGTTCCGATGCTAAGAGTAAACGCTCCCGTCCCCACCCAAAGATTGTATCGGTTAAAACAAGAGATTGAGCGACCGGGAGGGCCAACCAACAGAATCGCACTGGTGCGGTCGTTCATGTGACAGGCAAACCATCCACCCAATCCACATCCGCTGGAGGAAACTTCCACGGCACTGTAATCCATAATCTGATCGGCAATAATGAAGGCGTTGGGGTCGATGACTGAACTCAAGGCAGCGAGCAGGCTCCCTATCATGCCGGACGAGCCGCCAAAGATTCCAACCAAAGCGGTATCCGCCGGACTAAGAGCGATCACACCCGCGAGTGCGGCAACGTTGGTCATGATCGACTGAACCGCTCTCAACGGCCCGGCAATAGCGGTCAAGGCTTGAATGGCGGAAGACGCAGGGACGGCAACCATCGTGAGGCCGGGAAAACTCGGACCCAGTGGATTCTGCGCCATCACTACAACTGTTGGGATCTGCGCCTGCACAATGTCTAACGTGGCGGGGCCAACGCTGAAATTAAAAGGTTGCCCATTTACATCGACAAAGGAAAGATCCGCGAACACGGAAACTTGCGATACAAGGGTGGCACTATTGCTGAGTTCGACAAATTGGGGCAGGAAAGCGAAAATGGGCGCCGCTGTGGCCAGGGTACCCACCTGCGCCACAAATTGATTGCCTTCTGTCAGCACATTTCCTCGAGAATCCTGGATGCGCCAGCTGACCGTTGGAGTGGTAAAACCGGGGTCTAACACAGCAGGTTTTGTAATATCGCCCGTAATATTCCCCAGGATCGCACCCGCCGTAGTGGCGAGACTTCCAGCGATCGAACCCGCCGTATTGCTGACGCTTCCTGCGATCGAACCTGCGGTACTGGTTATGTTCGCGGTCAAAGGCGCCGAATTACTTGCCGTTCCAGCAATCACTCCAGGCGCCGTGTTGCCAATCGTTCCAGAAATCTGTCCGTTGCTGTCAACGCTTCCCGCTATCGAACCCTCAGTTATAACGTTATTGGCCAATTTGCCGAGTAACCCTTCGACCAATTGTCCGAGTTCAGGAACGATAGTGCCTCCTACGCTGGTTGGAATGGTATAGGGTAACTTGTCATTTGCGGGTTCGTTAGTATTCAGGCCCGACGCTTGTACGCCATCTACTGGTGTCGCAAACTCGACGTCCTTTAGAATAATTTCAAGATCATTGTTCCCCGCCTTTGGTGCTAATTGAATATTGTCCAGTGAGACCTGCAAAGGCAGTTGAGTGTTGTCCACCTTCAATGGCAACCCAAGATTGTTCAGCGTCAGGTTCAAGGGTATCTGTACATTGTCGGCATTCAAGGGTAGCTTCAGATCATCAAGCACCGCTTTGAGCGTCAGTTGAACATTGTCCAGCACCAGGTTCGCAGCTAATTGAATGTCGTCAAGCACGACTTGTAACGCAAGATGCGCCAGTTCTTCCGCTTGGGTCAGCGGATCAAAAACTGTGTTCAGGTCCACATTAAGGACCGGCTTGATAACATCGCCCGGCAAGGCCTGGGATGGCAACTGAACGATTTGAATGGATTGGAGAAGAGTGAGAAGACCTTGAGGGATTGCCATGTGCATCCTCGGCTGTGGAGAAGGACACTCCACGCGGTGGAATCAAGAGCCCGACATCTTAAGATAGCGGATTCTAGCACTCGAAAGTGGCATGTCAAGACTGTTCGCTCTTGTTTGCCGGCGGTGACGAGCGTCAAAAGTTCGTCAAAGGTCTTTGCTCGTTTCTTGCGATTTGCGCGCTGCTATGCGAAAATCCCGCGGACCTCCTGGAGGGATCCTACCAGTGAAACGTCTTTCCACCATTTCGTTCTGCCTGCTCACTCTCACGCTGTCCGCCCTCGCCCAGCCACCGAAGCCAGCGGCGAAGAAGCCTGTCCCACCGGCCCCCGACAAAGCCTACTTGCAGAAAATATGGGATGGCTGGTCCACCCTCGATCCCGCCAACGTTGCGAAGTACTACGCCAGCGGCCCACACGTCTTCTTCGACATCGCCCCTCTGAAATACGGCAGTTGGGAGGAATATGAAAAGGGCGTGAGAGTAGTGCTCTCCGGCTACAAGAGTGCAAAGTGTACGGTGAACGATGACGCTGTCTTCCATCCCCACGGAGATTTGGTCTGGGCCACAGCGACCGTGAGCAACGAACTCACCACGAAAACCGGCAAGATTGAGATGAACACCTTTCGCTGGACCATGATTTTTGAGAATCAGGACGGCAAGTGGCTGATCGTTCACGAACACGTGTCTGAGCCTTTGCAGTGAACAGGGCTTATCGACTAACGACGATCATCCCCTGCACGCGGTTACCTCTGTAATCGCCGTTAGCGAGGCATTCTCTGCTTCGTGTTGTGATTAATCCAGTTCACACAAAACAACCTACGCATGTTCCGCGCCGAAGCTCGCGCTGCGAACAATATTCGGCAGTCGCGTTCTGCTAACCGACACATCGAATCCGCGTCCAACCTGCGTAACGGCGAGTTGAAAAACTTCACAGGAACTTTCAGCGGGAACTTTTCGTAGTGGATGGAGATGCGGGCCGGGGCGGTAAATGTTTCTGGTCCGTCTTTGTTACAGCGTTTTGTTACAGCAGGTTTTTGCGGGGTTGGGGGATTCTCTCACTCTCGGTTTGGCGGCCCAGATGAGAAAACCCCCACGCACAGCGAGGCAAGCCTGGCGGCTTGTCTGCTGAACCCCAGCGGTTGCATTGTAGGCGATACGCGGCAAAACACAAAGGTTTTCTCGCGCCGCTCGCGAATCGGGCCGCCCCAACCGTTTCCCGACGTATTTCGGGAAAGAAAAAGGAGCAGTCATGAAGTTCGCGACATTCTCGAAGAGTTTGTTGATGGGGTTGGCGTTGTTGTTGGCCTCAAGTGCATTTGCCGCAACCAAAGCCAGTTTGCAGCTTAGCAATTCCGTGACGGTGAATGGGACCCAGTTGAAGCCAGGGGACTACAAGCTGCAATGGGAAGGGGACGGTCCTAACGTAGAACTGAGCATCATGCAGGGCAAGAACGTGATCGCGAAAGCGTCCGCGCATCTCGTTGCCTTGGACAGGCCCGCGGCCCAAGATGCCGCGGTGACCCGGAAAAATGCCAGCGGCCCCAGTTCGCTGACCGGTCTCCGCTTCCAGGGAAAGAAATTTGCTCTGGAGTTGGCCGAAGCCAGCGACGGCATGCAAGCAGACTCAAGCAAGTAACCGCGCCACACCGTACTGAACAATCAAGGGAGCACACAGTGTGCTCCCTGTTTTCTCTTTGTTCGTTTCGCTGGGGCAAAGCAAACTCATGTGGGGACAGCCGCCTCGGCTGTCCAGCCGAGCGAAGCGAGGCGCACAGAGCGGTTCAGCCGACGCTACGGGGTCGTTGTCTTCTCCAACTCCGCGTTCAGATGCACGCTGCTCCCGCCACTCACCTTCAACTTACGCTCCCAATCCTTGAATCCAGCCTTCTTCACTGAAACGGTGTGTTCGCCATCCGTGACCTGAACATCAGAAGGCGTGTTGCCAACAAAACTACCGTCGACTGCGATGTCAGCGCCCGATGGATCGGACTCCAGTTGCAGCTTCGCGAACACGACGTTTCCACCAGGACCGCTCGTCGCCATATTCTGTACCGGTGCATTCGCTGGCACGGCTGGCTGAAACTTCGCGATGTCCAGCTTCATGTCTCCGCTCACATAGGCTGTTATCTCGGTCCCCTTCGGAATGCTGATGTCTTTGCCGTGCATAAACAGGAAAAACGGCGCCGCGGGAAAAAATACAATGCTGGTTGCCACCATACCGCCCACCATGCCACCAGTGTGACCGCCACCTTTAACATCCTTCACCGCTCGTAGCGCCGCTTTCTCGCCACTCACCAACTTCACATAATCGATGTTGATGTCGAGCTTTCCACCACGCGCCATTCTCCTCTTGGCCTGAGCTTCGGTAACGGTCGCGAAGGCCAGTCCGCCTTTTGGAATGACGAGCGTGCCATTCACGGTGATGTCATCCATCGTCTCAAAATCGACGGTATCTCCCGTGTGCGCATCAGCCGAAGATATGGTTCGATTCAGTCGCAGTCTTATGGGCATTTCGTCTTCGAGCACGAATCCCTTCTTTGACGTGAAGTCCGTCTGCGTGGGCTGTGCCTGGACTGCGGTTTGCGCCGGTTGTTGCGCGGTCGAGCCGGCGGGGGCCGCGGACGCAGCGGTCTGCGCGAGTGACGCACAGCACAAGGACAGCAACGTAAGCCCTAGAGACAGAGAAACTTTCATCAGCGACCCTCCGGCCACAAGAAACTTCAGAATGTCGGGGGAAAAACCCGTGGAAACGCTATTATCCTCTTGGCGCAAACGATGTTCAATCCAAATCCGCGAAACGGTACCAAGAAGAAAGAAAAGCGATCGCCTTAGCGCTCTCCCTAAAAACTGGCCACTGATCACTGGCCACTGACCACTGCCCTTCAATACTTCGGCACCCTAGGATCCACTCTCTCCGCCCACGCGTTAATCCCGCCCGCCAGATTGTGCACTTTGCTAAACCCAGCCTGCCGCAAGAACTCGACCGCCTTCGCGCTCCGCCCACCCATCTTGCAATGGACGACGATCTCCCGGCTGGAATCCAGTTCATTCACGCGCTTCGGCAGATCGTTCAGCGGAATCAGATGTCCGCCAATGTTGCAGATCTGATATTCGTGCGGCTCGCGCACATCCAGGACGAACAGATCCTCCTTCGCATCCAGCCGCCGCTTCAACTCTTCCACTTGAATTTCCGGAACGCCATTGCCCACCGGTTTTTCCTCCCCGCGAATGCCGCAAAATTGGTTGTAGTCTATCAGCTTGGTCACGGTAGGATGCGTGCCACAAACCGGGCAATCCGGATTCTTGCGCAGCTTGAGCTCGCGGAACTTCATCCCCAGCGCGTCAATCAGCAGCAACCGCCCGATGAGAGGCTCACCCACTCCCAGAATTAACTTGATCACCTCGGTAGCCTGCATCACGCCGACGAGTCCCGGCAGAATACCCAGAACTCCGCCCTCCGCGCACGAAGGCACCAGACCCGGCGGTGGCGGCTCGGGATAAAGGCAGCGGTAGCACGGCCCCTCCTTCGTGGCAAACACGCTGGCCTGCCCCTCAAACCGAAAAATCGACCCGTAAACGTTCGGCTTCTCCGTAAGCACGCACGCATCATTCACCAGGTAGCGCGTCGGGAAATTATCGGTGCCGTCGGCGATAATGTCGAAGTCTCGGAAAAGTTCGAGCGCGTTCTCGCTGCTCAGCCGCATGTCAAACGTCCGCAAATTCAGAAACGGATTGATCCCAGTCAGCTTGTCCGCCGCCGAATCCAGTTTCTTCCGCCCCACGTCGGCGGTTGAGTGAATGATCTGCCGTTGCAGGTTGGCGTAATCCACCACATCAAAATCCACCAGTCCCAGCGTGCCCACTCCCGCGGCCGCAAGATACAACGCCAGCGGCGACCCTAGTCCTCCGGTGCCAATGCACAGCACGCGCGCCGCCTTCAGCTTCTGCTGCCCCTCCATGCCAACCTCCGGCATGATCAAGTGCCGCGAGTAGCGCAGGATCTCATCCTTGCTCAGCGTGACTGGAATTTCAGTGGTGGTCGTAGCCATAAAGTCCTCGGTTGAATTCCTGGAATTGCGTTTGTCTTAGACAGCAGAATTTGTCGTTAGAATCAGGACGCTAACAACAGGCGGGATACATACGACAGCGATTTGTGGCGGAAGGTTTCAATCTGTAATCCCGGCAAAATCCGCAGTCAGACCGCGCCCCCGGCAATGGAGGGCACAATCGAAATGTTATCACCTTCCTTCACCGCAGTCGCCTCTTTCTGTAGGTAGCGGATGTCCTCGTCGTTCACATAAAGATTGACGAAAGCGCGCAGCTTGCCTTCTTCGGTATAAAGATGCCGGCGCACCTCAGGATGCCGCGCCACCAAAGCATCCATGGCCTCAGCCACCGTAGTGGCCTTTACGTCGACGGTGGACTGCTTCCCCACATACTGCCGCAACGGAGTAGGAATGTGAATCTTGCTCATAAGGTCCAAGCATAAAAGATGCGGCAGCAGAAGGGGAAGATTCAGAGTGCATGAGTTTGGCCTCACAGCAGTCAACTACGCCCTTGGTCCGCTGCCGTACAATGAAGGCGAATACCAGGGAGAAACTACTATGACGATCTTTGATCCAGCTCGGGGCAGAATTATTGACGGTGGCGGTGGCAGCGGCTTCGGCCTTCTACGTCTGATCGGCTTGGGCATCGCCGCATTTTTGTTGATCATTTTGCTTTTCAGTTCTGTGACCAGAGTAGGCACCGGTCGCGTCGGCGTCCTCACCCTCTTCGGCAAAGTCACTGGCGAGACCCTGGGCGAGGGCATCCATCTCATCAACCCGCTGAAGACCAACAATGAACTCTCCATTCAGACCCAGACCCTCAAGGAATCTGCCAGCGTGCCTTCCAGCGAAGGACTCATGATGAGCCTCGACACATCGCTCATTTACCATCTCAATCCGGATCATGCCGCGGAGGTTTTCCAAAAAATCGGCGCCGATTACGAAAACGTTGTTGTCGAGCCGACCCTGCGCTCCGCCATCCGCGAAGCAACTGCCTCTCATACCGCCAATGCTCTGTACACCGGCGAACGCGAAATGGTTGGCAAGCAGATTTACGACCAGGTCACCGCCCAGCTCAATCAGCGCGGCCTGACCGTGGAGAATGTTCTGCTGCGCGACATTCAACTGCCCGCCACGCTGAAAGCGGCCATCGAAGCCAAACAGCAAGCCGAGCAGGAATCCCTCGCCATGAACTTCCGCCTCCAGAAGGAAACTCAGGAAGCCCAGCGCAAGCGCATCGAAGCCGCCGGTGTCCGCGACTTCCAGCAGATCGTCGCCCAAGGCATAAGTGCGCAACTACTCGAGTGGAAGGGTATCGAAGCCACGGAGAATCTGGCCAAGAGCGCCAACACAAAAGTCGTGGTAATCGGCAATAACAAAAACGGCCTGCCGTTAATTCTGGGACAATAAATCTAGGACAATAAGGACGATAAGTCTGGAGAGAGTAAATGCGCATGTGGGGACGGCCGCCCCCGGCTGTCCAGTCGCCGCAGGCGACGGTTTTGCCACGCTGCTACCATGACACCGTGCCTCTGCTCCTCGACGTCCGCAACTTGAACATCGACTTCCCCGTCAAGTCACGCGTGGAAACAGCACGTGTGGGGACGGGCGATTCGCGAGCCTGCCCTGAGCGAAGCCGAAGGGTCCACTCGGATCAAAGCCGCCGTAGTGTTCTCCCCGCCGTCCGCGACCTCAGCTTCTCCATCGCCCCCGGCGAAGTCCTCGGCCTGGTTGGCGAATCAGGCTCCGGCAAATCGATCACGTCTCTCGCCATCATGCGTTTACTTCCACCCCAGGCACGGGTTTCGGGTCAGATTCTGTTTTCGGAGAACGGTGCAGCAGTCAATCTCCCTGCCTTGCCCGACGACTCCATGCGTCAACTAAGCGGCTCCCGCATCGCCATGATCTTCCAGGAGCCGATGACCGCGCTCAATCCCGTCATGCGCGTCGGCGACCAGATCGCCGAGGCAGTGCTGGCTCACGGCACGCGTTCGAAAAGCGAAGCCACGAAGCTCGCCATTCAAGCCATGACCGATGTTGCCATCCCTGAGCCCGACCGTCGCGCCCGCGACTTTCCCCACCAGCTTTCCGGCGGCATGCGCCAGCGCGTCATGATAGCAATGGCAATCGTGAACCATCCTCAATTGCTCATCGCCGACGAGCCCACCACCGCGCTGGATGTCACCATCCAGGCCCAGATCCTCGACTTGCTCGCTCAACTCCGCGCCAAGTTCGGCCTGGCCATGCTCTTCATCTCGCACGATCTCGCCGTGGTTTCTCAGGTAGCGGACCGTGTCGCCGTCATGTATGCCGGCAGCATGGTGGAACTAGGAACGAAACATGAAATCTTTCACTCCCCAGCGCATCCTTACACTCGCGGTCTTCTCCACGCGGTGCCCGACCTGAAGACCGAGCGCGGACGTCCTCTTGAAACCATCGAGGGCACAGTCCCGCCCCTCCATGCCATGCCCCCAGGCTGTGCCTTCGAGCCGCGCTGCGCCTTCCGCGTCCCCGAATGCACCCACGCCCTGCCGCCGCTGATAGAAGTAAAAAAAGACCATTGGGCCCGCTGCCCGGTAATTAACTCCAACTGATCTACCCTGTGTTCCTCCGTGTACCCTGTGGTGAAGGTTTTTAGGCGTTAATCAAAACCCCGGCAAGCCCTAAATCTCCCCACTGTTCTATAATCCCCACTTTGCCGGTGCTCATTGCGCATACTTCTTCTCAGCGACATTCACGCCAACCTCGAAGCCATGGAAGCCTGCCTGGCGGCAGCTCCCGCTTACGATCTCGTCGCCAACCTCGGCGACGTCGTGGGTTATGGCGCAAGCCCCAATGAAGTCATTGAGCGATCGCAAGCACTGGGCAAAATTTTCGTCCGCGGCAATCACGACAAAGCCGCCACCGGCCTCCTCGAACTGGACGACTTCAATCCCCTCGCCGCCGCCGCTGCCATCTGGACCCGCGACCAGCTAACTCCCGAGCACCACGAATGGCTGCATGATTTGCCGCAAGGCCCGATTCCACTGGAAGGCTTTCCGCAAGCGCAACTGGTTCACGGCTCCCCCGGCGATGAAGATGTCTACATCGTTTCCATCGGCGATGCGCTGGTCCCGCTCCTCGCCGACTCCACGCCGCTGACCTTCTTCGGCCACACCCACCTGCAAGGTGGATTCTTCGCCAATGGCAGTAGTGCCGACGGCTTCCGCCCCGAATACCGCACCGTAGGCCAATTCGAATCGGTCTCCCTGCAACTGAAACCGGACACCCGTTACATGATCAATCCCGGCTCCGTCGGCCAGCCCCGCGACGGAGATTGGCGCGCCGCTTTCGCCCTCTTCGATACCGAAGCCCAGGTCGTCCACTACTACCGCACTCCCTACAACCTGAAAGCCGCGCAGGAGCGTATCCTCGCCGCGAACCTCCCGCCGCGCCTGGCCACCCGCCTTGCGGCGGGACGTTAACTCCGAAGCTTTACCCCGTGAGCCTCCGTGTACCCTGTGGTAAAGGTTTTTCCGACGCTACCCGCGGCGGAATGCCCCGCAATCATTAGTTGTAAACTCGGAGAATGCCCTACGCCCGGACCTCAGGAACCAAGCGCCTCTTCTCCGATCACGACGAATCATCCCGCAACGCTCCCGCCCACTACCTGATCGCCCACAGCGACGGCGGCGCCCGCGGCAATCCCGGCCCCGCCGGCTACGGCGTAGTAATCCAGGATCAATCGGGGAAAAAAGTCGCCCGCCTCAGCGAATACCTCGGCCACCAGACCAACAACTTCGCCGAATACCAAGGGCTGATCGCCGCCCTCGAATACGCCGTCCAGCACGGCCCGAAGGCGCTCAGGCTGATCAGCGATTCCGAGTTGTTAGTCCGCCAAATCAAAGGCATCTACAAAGTAAAAAACGCAACGCTAAAGGATCTCCACGGCCGCGCCAAAGAATTAATCGCCCAACTCGACTGGTTCCAGATAGGCCACGCGCTCCGCGAACACAACCGCGAAGCCGACCGCCTGGCCAACGAAGCCATGGACAAAGGCATGGGCCGTCGGACTTGAAGATGCCTTGAAAGGGCGCGGCTTCTAGCCGCGCCGTGGACTTTGGAGGAATTGGTGGGATCATTGGATGCGAAAGCTAGCAAGGCGGCATGATGAAGATTAAGGCTCTTGTCGAAGGCATTCTGACCGGAATTGTTTTGGCAATCTTTTGCTATTGGGTGCTTATTTCACCGGCAACGCTTGCCGCAATTGCGGTACGGCGCAGAATGCCGGACGCTTGGTTTTCCGGCTTAATTGAGTGGTACGCGATGTTTGCCGTCATGGGGGTTTCAATAGTAGTCGCTGGAGTTGCCTGCCGGATGGTTTACAAACACGCCTCCAGCCCAAGAGCATGAAGTTCAAAACGGTCCACTACCAGAATTCCCTTGACATCAATCCCCAAACCGGCGATCCTATCTCTACGTGCATTAGCTCTTTGACAACAAAATAGCATCGAGATATAAGTCCAACGGGGTCAATATTTTGCGGACCGCCCGCTGATTCCAAACCACTTAGCTCGAGCAGAATCACCTAAGTCCTTTGAATGGAATATTTTACGGGTAAGTCCTTTAGTTCCAAGATTTTGCCCATATCCAGGCCATATCAAAACACCGCAACTAATTGATTACAGGTATTTTACAGGATTTGAGCTGAAATTTTTTCTACTCTGGATCTCGATCCTAGCCAGAGGCTTTTCTTCCTTCGTGGCAGTTCTTAGCGAACTTTGCGGTCAAAAGCTTCTTCCCGCCCGCTCAACAAACGCCGCGAAAGTTTCGTTCTAAAGCTATAAGCTAATATCTAGGAGATAGAATATCTCTAAGCTACTTATCACTCCGCCGCCGAAGTATGGTCGTGCACAATCTTCCATCCCTCGGGAAACTTCCTGAACACCAGCGTGAACAACCCATGCGGCGTCTTGCCATCCAACATGGTCAATTTCCACGAGCCGCGCACAAACGCCGATTCCTGTCCGAGCACTTCCACTCGCAAGCCCGAGAAGTCCAGCTTCCCCATCTCGTGTCCCGGGCTCATATACGTCGCCAGATAACGGTCCATGGTAGCCTGCCATCCGTTCTGCTCCTTCGCCCCAGAGAAGAACGTCAACTCCGGCGAACGCCAGTAGCCCGCCATGAATCCCTCGAGATCGTGCCGGTTCCAGGCGTCCTGCTGCGTGCGAAGCACGTGTGCGATGGCTTTGGTGTCATTGCCGCTATCCTGGCTGCGTATCTGACTAGTCATGGCGAGCAGGGAGAGGGGCAAGAGGCAACAAACTAAGAAGGAGCGAAGCAACGGGCTGGGCATGAAGGTACTCCGGCCCTCGCGCAGCAAGGGCGCACCAGTTTCGCATGCCAGGAGCAATTTAGGAGGAATTTCGAACCGAGCCGCGCGACAGCGGAACTCAGGCCCGGCCTTTTTTGGCAGCCACAGCTTTAACCGTAACCTTGCCGGCAACTTCCCAGGGCCGCTTCGGACGATCCACCGGCGCTTTGTCGTTATCCTTCACGCGGTCGTAATGATAAGACTCACTCACCGTCCCCAGCGACTCGTTGTAAAGGCTGGGGAGCCCCAGGGCTTCTTTCAGTTCTTCGGTGAACGATTGCAGCGCTTTGAGGTGCTCGGCGCTCGCGGGGATTTCCGTCTTCGAGTTCTTCAGGAACTGCTGATACCCGCGGTTAACCAGCTTGGAAATCTCGCTGCCGATCAGGTATCCGGGATAGGCGAAGATCTTTACGCGATCCTCGGCCGTCTTCTGGATCGCGGCCGACACGTTGTATTTTCTGAGGAACACGCGCCCGTTAGTGCCCGGCGCTTCCAGCACATCAAACCCGTGCTCGCGCAGCCAGGCCAGCGCTTCCTCATATGTTCGTGCTTCAATTGCCTTGGACATTATTCTCCGCTTCCCATCTACCTTTTGGATGCAGGCCACGTCTAAACTGTGCAACGCTTATTTGCGCCTGCATCGGACTTGCCATCCGTCTCATCTAAAGACACCATACTACATAGCGCGTTTTGCTCGTCTTTGCATAATTACGATAGTCACCAGGAACCGGCTCGACTATGAGTCAGATTTCAGCCAGGATGGCGGCAACTTTCTCTGCGCATCATGCGCCGGAGCTCGCGATCCCGCGCCCGGGCCAGAGTCTGCTCGACCGTATCGGCAACACTCCTCTGCTGCGCTTTGACCAACTCACGGCGCATCTTCCCGGCGTCACACTTTTGGGCAAGGCCGAATGGCACAATCCCGGCGGCTCGGTAAAGGACCGCGCCGCTGCCAACATTGTCGCCGAAGGCCGCCGCAGCGGCCAGCTCGGTCCGGGCAAAATCCTGCTCGACGCCACCAGTGGCAACACCGGCATTGCCTACGCCATGCTGGGCGCGGCTGAAGGATTCCCAGTCACGCTCTGCATGCCGCAGAATGTTTCCGATGAGCGCAAGAGGATTCTGAGCGCCTATGGCGCAGACATTATTTATACCGATCCCGGCGACGGCTCCGACGGCGCCATCCGCGCGGCTCGCGAACTTGCTGCCAAACATCCCGACTTATATTTCTACGCCGATCAGTACTCGAACGACGCCAACTGGCTCGCGCACTATCACGGCACGGCCAACGAAATCTGGCAACAAACCGAAGGGCGCATCACTCACTTCGTCGCCATGCTCGGCACCAGCGGCACATTCATGGGCATCACGCGCCGCTTGAAGGAACTCAATCCCACAATCCGCTGCATCTCGCTGCAGCCCGATTCCGCCTTTCACGGCATCGAAGGCGCCAAACATATGGCCACCGCGATCGTCCCGAAAATTTATGATCCGAAGCTCGCAGATCAGGACATCGAGGTCGCTACTGAAGACGCCTATGCCATGTGCCGCCGCATCGGCCGTGACTGCGGACTGCTCCTGGGAATCTCGGCCGCAGCCGGAGTCTTCACCAGCCTGGGAATCGCGGAGCGGCTCGAACTGAGGAACGATCAGCAGGCGGTGATTGTTACTATCCTCTGCGACTCCGGCGAGAAATACTTGAGCGAGAGATTCTGGACCGAGGGATGAACGAAAGGCAGAAGTCAGAGGTGAGAAGGTAGAAGTGAAACCGGTGGGCGACGAACCGTTTACTTCTGCATTCTGGCTTCTTACTTCTGCACTTCCGTCATGCTGAAGCTTACCGACGCTGACTACGCCACTCTCCGCCGCCACGGCGAAGAGGCTTATCCTCATGAGTGCTGTGGCGTCCTGCTCGGCCGCATGGGCGACGACGGCGGCCGCATCGTGACCTCGACAGCGCGCTGTGGCAACACTCGTACGGACTCGCCGCAGAACCGCTACAACATCGATCCCCGCGAACTGGTGCGCATCCAGCGCGAGGGCCGCGAGCGCGGGGAGGATATTGTCGGCTTCTACCACTCCCACCCCGACCATCCCGCGCGCTGGTCCCCGACCGACCTCGCTGAAGCCCACTGGATTGGTTGCTCCTACGTCATCACGAGCGTGGAGAAGGGCAAAGCGTCGATCACCAACTCCTTTGAGCTCGCCGGCTCCGACGAGGCCAACAAGCAATTCATCGATGAAAAACTCGAAGTCGGCTGAGGCCCGAGGTGGCGCAGTGTCCGGAATCCCTTGCCCAGTACGGCTTATCCGTGATTTTCACAAGCTTCAGTCCATCGGGAATCTCTCTAACCCTGCTGACGTCAGAAATCACGCGCGCCAAAGCCCTATCCAGCCTGCCTTCTGCGCGAACTCGCCGCGCCCGCTGCACCAATTCCGGTCACCCGCCTGTGGACGCCCCGCACTCGGCTGAAAATACGCGAGTTACAAATGCAAACTTTTCATTGACTCTTAAAATAGAAAGAGTAGAAACATAATCGTTCTTTGACAGCTTCTAAAGTTTTTCCGGTTGGTGCAGCGTCCGGGACTCAAGCGCAGTCACCCTCTTCATGCAAATGACGAGGGAGGGCAAGCAAGGGTCTGTAGCAAAGCGCTGGTCGAGGAGAACAAGAAGAAACGTCGAAGGCAGGATAGAGTTCCGAGGCGTTGGGTAGGTTTTTCCGGTTGGCGGTAAGCCCGGAGCCCGAGCGAAGATCGCGCGCGGCATCCCGCAAGGGAAGTTGCGATAGCAGGTCAAGCAAGGGTCTAAAAGCGAGCTACTGGCCGAGACGAATGGACCCAACACCACCTCGGAACTCTTAATTTTTGGCCCGCACCGCCGGATCCCCGACTTGCAACTTCCTGTTTCCTGTTGACAATCTGCCTGAAAAAGCATGAATTCTATAGGGTGATGAGGAGTGACAACACCTATCAGGGGGCGACTTTATATTTTCATTCTCCTTGTTTTGACGGGATCGTATCCTGCCTGTTGGCTTGGGAGTTTCTTGAACAGAACGGCTGGACCTTCAGGCAATTGCTTCCCGTGAACTATGATCGAAAGGGGGAGTGGCTAGGCGAGTTAGATAAGCCAATGGCCGTTGTCGACTATCCTTTTCATCCCAATGCTGCATTCTGGGCCGACCACCATCAATCAGCGTTTCTGACGCCGCATGCGGAAGACCTCTTTAGGGCACGGAACAACGAGTTCCCACTGTGCGACACTCGTGCGGAGAACTACCCTATCCTGCTGTACGATAGCCATGCCGACTCCTGCTCTACTCTATTGTGGAGACGGTTGGCCCGCTTTTTTGTCCAGAAGCCACACTACGCAGAGTTGGTTGAGTGGGCTGCTAGAATCGATTCGGCTCGCTACGTCTCGGTCGACGAAGCGATTTTCGGGAACCATCCCGCGTTGCAGATTAGCACTAGTCTCGCTGTATCCGAGACCGATTACCCGGAGAAGCTAGTTCGCTGGCTGCGCGAACACAGCGTAGGAGAAGTGGCGGCCCTGCCGGACGTACAATCCAATTTTTCAAAGACACACGCGCTGACGAAAGCTGGGCTCGAACGTTTCTCCCAGTCCGCCCGCATAACGAATGACCAAATTGTTTTGTTCGATGTAGATTGCAAAGGGGTTCTCGTGAACCGCTATGCCCCCTTTTACGAAACCTCTTTTCGTGATGCTCGCTATTCCGTCGGTATCACTCGCGGCACAGAGCTTGTGATCAGGGCGATGAGAAACCCTTGGCGGGAGTTTCAAAGCGTGCCGTTGGGTAGAATCTTTGCTACCATCGGCGGCGGCGGGCACGAACGGGTTGGGTCCTATATCGTTCCGGCGAGGCGCACAGGCGAAGCAAAGCAAATCGTCGAGCAGATCGTGCATGCGATTCGCAGTTACGAGCACGTTGGGGAAATTGACATCCCGCCCGTGGAAGTCCCGAATAGGGTCTAGGTGGGTGCTCGTTGATCAAGAACTTCAACTTTTACGACATTTATGGCTATCTGATCCCGGGCCTTACCGTGCTGGGAGTACTTTGGCTTCCCTTCGGCCTAGCCACCGGTGCATGGCCCGCGCAGGAGTGGTCCTCCGCGCTGATCGTTATCGTCCTCGGTTACGTCGCAGGGCATGTGCTGCAGACGTTTACTCACATAGCCCTGCCGGATAGGTTTGGCGGACGTTTCCCCTCTGAAAGCCTTCTAGACGCGAAGGATAGAAGATTTACAGACGAGTTCAAAGATCTGCTGTGCAAGAAGATTAATAGCGTTTTCAAGATTGCAGCCAGGTTCGACAAAGGCTCGGGTGCTGTGATGGAAGACCGCGGCATTGCTTTTTTCTTGTGTCGAAGTGCGCTGATGCAGTGTCGGGCTGGTGCGTATGCGGAGCAAGCGCAAGGCATGTACGTCTTGGCACGGGGCCTGTCCGCGGCTTTTGCCCTAGGCGCGGCGCTGCATTTTGGTTGGGTCGCGGGCTCGATCTGCGAGACTAACTGGCCCGGCCAATCACGCGTGGCTCTGTTCACGGGCGTGGGCGCACTCGCAGCAATCGTAGCTGCTGTATTCTTCGCGCGGCGCGAACGCCATGCATCCGAGGATAAGAAAACTAGACCCCAACTTGGGTCGGCCATTTTCCTCACAACTACGGTCTTGTTGCTTGGTGTGGTTCTGGGACACAACTATCCCGCGTTACAGGTGAAGGGTACGAAGCCTGATGCTGCAGAAGGTCAACAGACCTGCTGTGTGAAAATTATCGATACCTGTTGCCACGAGAGAACTGCGCCCGAAGAGGTCATTTATAAAACGAACAGCGGAATCGCAAACTCGTTTCCCTTACGGGGATGGTTGCTTGGGCTCACGTTAGTGGAGATTCTGTTTTCCCTAAAGCTTTACGACACTTTCAAGCGTTTTGCCGTTATCTTTGCCCAGAGCGTCTATCGTGATTTTGTGGCTCTCGGTGCTTGTAGCAAACCCGGAACTGCAGACGCCGCAGTACCCGATGACGATGAGGAATAGCACCTACCGAAGATGCAAGGTTCTCACACCCTGCGCCCGGACTAGCCTGCAGCGCTGTTTACAGCGGTATATTCCCATGCTTCTTAGCCGGGTTCTTATCCCGCTTATTCTCCAGCATCGCCAGCGCCTGAATCAGCTTCTTCCGCGTCTCCCGCGGCTGGATGATGGCGTCGACGAAGCCGCGGTCGGCGGCGACGTAAGGACTGGCGAAGCGGTCGCGGAATTCTTCGATCTTGCTGCGGCGTATCTCTTCCCGTTCTGCCGCACCCTTCGCCGCCTCCAGTTCGCGTTTGTAAACAATATCCACCGCGCCTTCCGGGCCCATGACCGCGATCTCCGCCGTCGGCCAGGCGTAGTTCACATCGGTGCGAATGTGTTTTGACGCCATCACGCAATAAGCGCCGCCGTAGGCCTTGCGCGTGATTACCGTCACCTTTGGCACCGTGGCTTCGGCGAAGGCAAATAAAAGCTTCGCGCCGTGCTTGATGATGCCGCCGTACTCCTGCGCGGTTCCTGGCAGGAAACCGGGGACATCTTCGAACGTGACCAGCGGAATGTTGAAGCAGTCGCAGAAGCGCACAAAGCGCGCGCCCTTGATCGACGCATTGATGTCGAGCGTCCCTGCCAGCATCGCCGGATTATTGGCCACGATTCCCACCGACCGCCCGTCCAGCCGCGCGAATCCGACGACGATGTTCTTCGCGAAGTGCTCCTGCACTTCGAAAAAATATCCGTCGTCGACCACCGCGTGGATCACGTCCTTCATTTCGTAGGGGAGATTTGATTGCGCAGGCACGATGCTGTCGAGCGCGCCTTCAGCCCGGTCGATCGGATCGGTGCAAGCCTTGCGCGGAGGTTCATCCAGATTGTTCGACGGCACAAAGCTCAGCAGCTCGCGCACCATCGACAGGCACTCGGCATCGTCGTGCGCCAGAAAGTGTGCCACGCCTGAGGTTTCGTTGTGGGTCATGGCGCCGCCCAGCTGCTCTTTGGTGACTTCTTCATGCGTCACGGTCTTGATGACGTCGGGGCCAGTGATGAACATATAAGAAGTCTTATCGACCATGAGAACGAAGTCCGTAATGGCGGGCGAATACACTGCGCCGCCCGCGCACGGGCCCATGATCGCGGAAATTTGTGGCACCACTCCGCTATACAACGTGTTGCGCAGAAAGATGTCGGCATATCCGGCCAGCGACGCCACGCCTTCCTGAATGCGCGCGCCTCCGGAGTCGTTCAACCCAATCAAGGGCGCGCCCATCTTCGCGGCGAGGTCCATGATCTTAACGATCTTCCCCGCATTCGTTTCCGAAAGCGATCCGCCGAACACGGTGAAGTCCTGCGCGAAGACGTAGACCAGCCGTCCTTCAACGCGGCCGTAGCCGGTGATGAAACCGTCACCATAGATCTTCTGCTCGGCCATTCCGAAGTCGTTGCAGCGGTGCGTGACCAGCCTGTCGGTCTCTTCGAACGTGCCGTCGTCGAGCAGGAACTCGATGCGCTCCCGCGCCGACATCTTGCCCTCTTTGTGTTGCCGCTCGCGCCGCTTCGCGCCTCCGCCTTCTTCGGCGAGTTGATTGCGCTTGTTCAGTTCCGCAAGTTTTTCTTCGAGATTCATGACGGAGAATTATAGCGGGTGGGTGGGAGGGCAGATGTGCCGCTGAAAACCGGGACAGCCGAGGCGGCTGTCCCCACATGGATCGTCGCGAAACCTACTACTCCAGGTCCGATCCCAGAATCTGATAACGATACTTCTTCCCGTCCCAGAAGATGACCGAGGAGGTCGCTTCGCCTTCACCCTTCTCTTCCATGTAGATGCCCAGCACGGTCTTCTTTTTCACCGCCAGCTTTTTCACCGTGAGCGTTTTGAAGGGCAGGTTGATCAACAGGAACTTTGGCTTCTCTTTCTCGGAACGCCAGGCCTCGGGACCTACGCCGTGAACGATAAGGAGAGAAACGCCTTTGCGCTCCGGCTCGTCCGAAGCGAAGGTCGAAGTGACTTTGACTTCGCCGAAACCCAGGAAGCTGTTGTAGGGGTCGGCCACGCGAAAGCCATATTCCGCTTGGTCGGCCATGGGATTCTTGCAGCGGCCAGCGATTACAAGATCGTCCACGCCGTCGCCATCCAGATCGCCCACAAACTGCGGTGGGCCGGCAAGCAACGAACAGTTGTCGCCAAACTCCTTGTGCACATATTCGTCGGTGACTGCGGGCACTGGCGACTTGGCGCGCGCCGGCGGCGGAGGCGGCGGTTTCTTCTCAGCCGAGAGCGTTGCAAACCCGGCAGTGATCGTTAGCAAGACCAGCAAAACACGAAGGGAAACAATTCGGGAGAACGACATATCCCTACTTTAGCCCCGATTTTCCCACGAGAGTAGATACAGGGATGGTGCTAGGTAACCGAGGTACTCACTACCTGCGGAAGTGCTCCCACCCCAGCGGCTGGAGTTCGTAGCCGACTCCGCCTCGATTCCTCAGAAAGACCCTCGGCCCGCGCGTGATCTGCCCGATGTGCGTAATCGGGACTCCGGCAATCCGCGATAGAACACGTTTGCCGCGAGGTGCGGTGAATAAAAGCTCGTAGTCTTCTCCACCGTGCAGCGCGAATTGGAAATCGACCTCCCGCGCCGGCTTGCCCACGCTGGCCCGCGGGATGACTTCAGCCTGTAGTTCGGCACCCACGCCGCTTTCTTGGCAGATGTGAGCCAGGTCGGTCGAGAGCCCGTCACTGATGTCGATCATCGCGGTAGCCAGACCTTTTTCGCGGAGGATGCGGCCCAGCTCGATTCGCGGCTCTGGAAAGAAGTGCCGCGGATATTCTCGCGGATTCAGCTTCCGCTTGGGCTTTTTCCTCATCTGCCAAACTGCAGCCGCCGATCCGCCCAGTTCTCCGCTCACATAAATGCGGTCGCCGGGCCGAGCTCGCGATCGCAACACAGCCTTGCCCTTCGGCACGGTACCCACCACAACAATATCCGCCAGAACTCCGTTGGGCGACTCCGCCGTGTCGCCGCCTGCCAGGGTCACGCCATATCTCTCCGCCAGGCTGATCAAGCTGCGCGCGAAGCGGCCCACCCAGCTCTGCGGCAAGTCACGGGGCAGCGCCAGGGAAAGAAACGCCGCCGCTGGCTCTCCGCCCATCGCTGCGATGTCGCTCAACCCGCGCGCCAAGCAGCGGTGCCCAACCGATTCCGCCGAGTGCCAGTCCCGCCGGAAGTGGATTCCTTCCAGGGTGAAGTCGGTCGTGACCAGCGTGTCCTTGTCCTCGAATCGCTGCTTGCCCCGGTCAGACACCAGTCGCAGCACGGCGCAGTCGTCTCCAATTCCGGCCTGGACAGCGGGATTCTTCGCAGTTGCCGCTAGGCGGCGAACTTGGGCAATCAGCGCTTTTTCGGCAACCGGCACAGGACAACCACTATAAGCGATCCTGCCACAGATGCTGCCCGCCGCCCGCGGACTCAGGAAGTGAACTCGTATTGGCGGGTTGGGCAGTATTGGCTGCTGGCCATCCGCTCCGGTCACCTGCCGGGATGTGACCACTGGTTACTCAAGTCTTAAGTAACGTCTTATCTCCCTTGTGAGCCGTTGACAGAGAGAACCCAGTTTGCTACCTTTACGCAGTCATTCACAAGACCTTTGGCCGAGCAAAGTTTGAGAAGCTAAGTTCTGCATTCCGTATCAATTGCAGACGAGATGTTTTCAGCTTGCGTCTTGGTTCCGGTAGGGAAAGGGCGCGTTAGAATCTCCATTCCCAAGATGGGAAGCGTGGCCCGAAACAGTCAGGTGGTCCGAACAGGCTTTCTGCAACCTCAGAACTTGCCTGGAGTTCCGGCCCTGATTACTAAAAAGCTTTAAGAAGGAAGGCATTTGCAAAAGCGCTTCTACATCCTTTTTGTGGCCCGCGGGGACGACGGGCAGTTGCGCAAGATTTCCATCCCCGTCCACTACCTGTATGTGTTTGTGGTCGGCGCTGCTATCGGATTTCTCAGCCTCACCGGAATTGCCAGTTCCTATGCCCGCATGCTGCTGAAGGTTTCGCGCTATAACGAACTGCGCACCGAGAAAGAGCAGCTTAAGGATCGTTATTCGCGCCTCGAAGAAGTCGCCAAGGAGCGCGACGTTCAGGTCGCTTCTCTGGGCTCGATCGCTAGCGAAGTTTCCGCGCTCTATGGATTGAAGTCGCAGCCCACGCTGGTCACCGCCTCGCAACAGCAAATTCAGGATGCGGATGTCACTTCTTCCCTGGACCAGCTTGGTGCGCTACGTACTTCCGCCCTCACCGGCGCCGCCACGGTTGGCATCAGCCTCGGGCTAACTCGCAACGCCACCACGGCTGACTGGTTCCGCGCAAACTCCGCTCCGAATCTGTGGCCGGTTGAAGGGCAGGTCACGGCCAGCTTCGGCGAGCGCATCGACCCATTTAACGGGGAAGGCGCGTTTCACAGCGGTGTGGATATTGGCAGCTCTTATGGACACTCCGTCGTCGCGCCCGCCGATGGCGTCATCACCTTCGCGGATTTCCAGGGCGGATACGGCAAGGCCATCATGATGGACCACGGCCACGGCATCTCCACCCGCTACGGCCACCTTTCCGGCTTCGCAATTACGCCCGGGCAACACGTCCATCGCGGCGACACCATCGGTTACGTCGGCACCAGCGGACGCTCCACCGGCCCTCATCTTCACTACGAAGTCCGCATCAACGACACTCCGGTCAATCCCTACAAGTATCTCCGCATGACCGTCGCCCACAGCGGCGGCTTCCAGCCGGGAAGCTGAGGAAACCAGTTCTCAGTTCTCAGTTCTCAGTTCTCAGTTCTCAGTTCTCAGTTAAAAGGCAAAACTGACCGCAGACACTTGTCAACCTTAAGCTGCAGATTTTATCGAGGCGATCAAGCCGTTCAGTATCTTGCCCAACTCTGACGCCTTGTCGAACAAGGGCCGGGTTTGATTTGGACCTAGATACCCAAGGTTTTCAGCGATCGTGAGCTGAGTCTCGATTTCGACCAGTGAGCCTCGCGCCTGACTCAAAAAGTGGTGGAACTCTTTCCGGGAAAAGCGGGCCTGACCCTCTGCGATGTTACTGGGCACGGAAACGGCTGCTCTCCGAAGTTGATTCGTCAAGCCATAGAGTTCATATCGGGGAAACGCCTGGGTTACTCGATAAAAATCCGTCACCAGATCCATCGCCTTGCGCCATGCGATCAAATCCCGATAAGATTCGCCCATGTGAACCCTCCCAAAGGATTCTCGCAATAACATCCGGGTGCTGGCTGTGACATCTGAACATCGTTTTACAAGAAAACTGTGAACCCTGATCTCTCAGCCGGCATCGCGACTGAGAACTGAGAACTGAGAACTGCCCCATGATCAGCTTCTTCCGCTCAGCCCGTGAAGACGTTGCTGCCGTCTTCGAATCCGACCCTGCCGCTCGCTCCTACTTCGAAGTTCTCTTCTTGTATCCCGGCCTGCACGCCGTGTGGGCGCATCACCTCAGCCATTGGCTCTGGATCC
Source organism: Candidatus Acidiferrum sp. (assembly GCA_035568115.1). Lineage (GTDB taxonomy): Bacteria > Acidobacteriota > Terriglobia > Terriglobales > Acidobacteriaceae > Sulfotelmatobacter. The sequence goes on along the minus strand of DATMOP010000023.1, from coordinate 27,498 downwards.
ACCACATGCGGTTCCTGGCAAGATTCGTTTCGCAGGTGGTGCGCCTGTTCACCGGCATTGAGATTCACCCCGGCGCAGAACTCGGACGCCGTCTCTTCATCGACCACGGCATAGGCACCGTGATCGGCGAGACCGCCATCGTGGCCGATGATGTGACGCTCTACCAGGGAGTAACGCTGGGCGGAACCGGCAAGGAGAAGGGCAAACGGCATCCCACGATCGGCAGCCACGTCTCGATCGGCTCCGGCGCGAAGCTGCTGGGCAACATAACCATCGGCGACAACTGCCGCGTGGGTGCTGGCTCAGTCGTGCTGCGCAGCGTCCCGGCCAATTCCACCATCGTGGGCGTTCCCGGACACATCGTCCTCCGTGACGGCAAACGCGTAGTCATCACCGACCCCAAAGACATCCGCGACCCGCTGTCGGATGTAATCATCAAGCTGGCCGAGGAAGTGCACGAGCTGCGCGAAAAGTTCCAGCAGCACTCGCACGCTGCGCTGGGCACTGAGCCTGACCTCGTCAGTGCGCTCGACGAAGGAACGTCGACGCCGAATATTTCTCCTGAGGAGTTGTTCCAGGACGACTACCAGATCTGAAAGGCAGTGGCCAATGTCCAGTGATCAGTGGTCAGTAAGACCTTGCCGCTTCAAGGTAGCGACTCCCGCGTATTGGTTTTCACTGGGCACTGATCACTGAACACTGACCACCGCCTTACTGCCTCAGCCCCATCCAACTCTCCGACACCACCAGCGAGTTCCCGGGATTATGCGGATCGTACTTCACCGACGTAGGCAGCCCCAGCCGGCAGGAATGCAGGTTAATCCACTGGCGCAGGTAGGTAACGTCCTGCGAGCATTCATACGAAACGCCCGCGACGTCATACTTGTAGATGAGCAGCACCGCAGCGTGATGGCCGTCGCTGACCGGCAACTCCTGCACATCGATGACGGTGCCGTCGGTGATGCGTCCAATGCCATCAAGCCAGGTGCGGCGTTCGCGTTCCAGCTCCGCCGGCCCCTTGGGCTTGCGCCGCAAGAGCGCATACGCGCCAAGAACCAAGGCGCCACCACCGGCAACGATCAACGAATAGAGACGCAGTGAATCCATAACCAGAAAATTAGGAATCGGGAATAAAGATGAGCGAAGACCAAGCATCGCCAGTCACGATTTCGTTATCAGCATATGACGGGAAGCCGCGTCTGGGGAAGTAGGTGGGAAGTTACCGAGGTGCCAGCCTGTGGAAATCCAAGGAGCAGCGGCGAGTCACAACAACGCTGCTGGTTTCGTTCTTACTGATTACTGGCTATCACTGACCACTGACCATTGCTTTTACTTTTGCTTGCAAACAAACTCCCGAGCCATGTCACCGAAACCACCCTCCGCAACTTGCCCGAACTGATCGTCGCGGCGAGTCTTCTTGCTGACCACGAGTTTGCCACTGTGGTCGCGTGAATAAAACCATTCCGAGTTCGCAACAATGCCCGGCGTGGCGCCGCCGCCAGCGCAGTTGAAGCGCACCCGCGCCCGCAATTCGACGAACGGACCGCCCTGGGGCAGCTTGACAGGTTCCTTATACTCGACGCGCACCCAGGCCGTCCGCAGTCCGTGCTTCTGGGCCGTGACCGAACTAACCAAAACCTGGTCACCGCCAGCGGTAGCACCGATCTGTCGCCAGTCGCCCGCTGCCAGCGCCACCAATCCCACCAGCAGGACCGGAGCCAGCACCACGGCAACCATGATGCAGACGCCCTTCTTAACAGGAGATGGGGGTACGCCCATAAGCACGCCGCACACACTTTGGTCCAAAAACGGGTTTCTGTCAACTGCCGTGCTGATGGGTAAAGGATCCCAAGATGCGCCGGAGGGTTGTCTGCTATCTTTTATGCTTGTCTGCTGCGGGAGGTTCGGTTTCATGGAAACCCTTCATTGCACGAATGTAGACTCGGCGATTGGCCCACTGTTCCTGGCAGCTTCCGCCTGCGGACTGGTCGCCCTGGAATTCGATGCCCGGCTGCCGGGACAGCAATCGATTCGTTCTAACCCGCGCCATCTTCGGGAAGAAGAAAAGGGCGTCCACTTCGAAGATTCCCCGAGCGTGATGCGCTCTTACCTCACACAACTCGAAGAATACTTCGCTGGCAAGCGCCGCCAGTTCACCTTCCCGCTCGATCTTCGCGGCACGGATTTCCAGCTAGCCTGCTGGCGCGCACTGCTGGCGATTCCTTATGGAGAGACGCGCACCTACGCGGACATCGCCCGGGCCGTCGGCAAGTCGAATGCGTTCCGTGCCGTGGGTATGGCGAATAATCGCAACCCGATCGCGATTGTCGTCCCCTGTCATCGCGTCATCGCCTCCAATGGTACCCTTTGCGGCTACGGCGGAGGTCTCGAGGTGAAGCGCAAGCTGCTCGAACTGGAAGGGCGCTCACAGGAGTATTGGCTGCATAATCATTCCGAAACCCGAACAAGTTGACTTCCTCCTCTAGCAACGCATCCGCGATCCGCAAAGCCAGCCTCTTCTATCTCGTCTTCGTGATGTTCTCCTACACGACCGGCGGGCCGTTCGGACTCGAAGACATGGTCACGACTTCGGGCCCCGGCACGACGTTGATCTATCTGCTGGTGCTTCCGTTTTTCTGGTGCATCCCGGTCTCGCTGGTCTCGGCGGAACTCACTACCGCGATGCCCGTCGAAGGCGGCTTCTATCGCTGGACCCGCGCCGCTTTCGGCGACTTCTGGGGATTCCTCGCTGGCTGGTGGAACTGGTCAGCGTCGTTCCTGCTGGGCGGGGCCTACGCCGTTCTCTTCACCGACTACCTGGTCTACTACTTCCCCGGTATCACGGGATGGAAACACTACCTCGTCTCTGTGGCGCTGATTGCTGTGATTACGTGGATCAATGTACGCGGCATCCAGATGGTGGGGAAGGTCGCGACCGCGCTCGAGATCTTCATCTTCGTGCCGGTGCTGACGATGATCGTTATCGCCTTCCTGCACTGGCATCACAATCCGTTTGTTCCGCTGATTCCGCCCCACCAGCCAACGTTCAAGATCTTTGGCGTCGGATTGGCGCTGGGCCTGTGGCTGTATTCGGGCTACGAACAACTCTCGACCGTGGCGGAGGAAGTGGAGAATCCGCAGCGTGCCTATCCGCGGGCATTGTCGTTGGTAGTGCCGCTATCAATTGCGGCGTACTTTCTGCCTACGCTTGCGGGTCTGGCTTCGGCGGGCCACTGGGAACAGTGGCAGACAGGATACTTCTCCGATGTCGCGAAAATAATCGGCGGATCTTTATTCGGCCACCTCTGGCTGGGAACCTGGATGGCCCTGGCAGCGATGGTCGGGAACGTCGCGCTGCTAAACAGCACCGTGCTTACCACGACGCGCATGCCCTTTGCCATGGCCGAAGATGGCTATCTGCCTGCAGCACTGACGCGCAAACATCCACGCTTTGGCACGCCGTGGCTGGCGATTTTAGTCTCGGCGATTATTTATGCGCTGCTGGCGTGGCAGAGTCTTGGTCAGTTGATCTCGGTGTATATCTGGCTGCGCTCGGCCACGACGGTGCTGACAGTGTTGTCGGCGTGGAAGCTGCGAAGGACACGTCCCGACATGCCGCGCGCGTTTCGGATCCCCGGCGGGAAAATAGGCCTCATTTACGTTGTGGCCGCACCTGTAGTCATGGCGTTGGTGGCGCTGTTGGGAAGCGACAAGTTCGCCGCCATTGGAGGAGCCATCGCCATGGTGTTGGGGCCGGTGGTATATGCGGCGTTGCGGCGAAAAGGTGGTGCCGCTGCACATGCTGACCGCTGACAGAAATACCCGGTGCGGCGGTTCTAAGGTATCGCGGTGAGCGACCGACGACTCGAGCGACCTGCGGGAGCGGCGTCGGTTTCGGGTCGCGTAGCGAATGAGGTAGATCGATTTACCTTACGGGATTAAGTGTTGTGTTTTTAGCGAGATACGAGCCTATTCTTGCACAGGCTGGCCGTCTGTAAAGCGCCTTTGAATGATGAGCTTGGTGGACTTAGCACTATGAGTGGTGCAATCGGAGACACGCAGCTTGCTTCCTGCCGCCTTATAGATATACAATCACAATGTATATCCAAGGAGTGCCTATGCAGGTTTCGAAGTGGGGAAACAGTCTGGCCATTCGCCTGCCCGCCGCAATCGTACAAGCGCTTGAACTGAAAGAAGGCGACGACATCGAGATTCGTGTCGCCGGGGAGAAAGCCTTTGAAGTAAGCCGCGATGAAAGTCGCCGGCGGGCTGTGGAGAACCTTCGCAAGCTCCGTCGTCCCTTCCCTCCGGGATTCGTCTTCGACCGCGACGACATCTATGAGCGCTAGCGCGTTCTTCGATACCAACGTCTTTGTGTACGCCATAGTGCAGGATGATCAGCGCTCCTCGAGAGCAGAAGAATTGTTGCTGGAAGGCGGCACCGTTAGCGTGCAGATCTTGAACGAGTTCGCGGCAGTGGCGCGGCGAAAAGCCAAAATGACTTGGGACGAAGTACGGTTTGGACTAGAGAACATCGAGAGGCTATGTCCCAACCCGCTCCCAGTCACGATTGATACTCATAGCCAGGCGCTGGCAATCGCAGAAAAATATGGCTTCAGAATCTATGATGCGCTGATGGTTGCCTCTGCCCTGGAAGCAAGATGCACGATCTTGTACTCGGAGGACATGCAGGATGGGCAAATCATCGATCATCGGCTGACGATTCGAAACCCGTTCCGCTTACCGGCCTAGTTCGCCTCGTCCTGCTCCCAGATGTGGAAGGTTCCGAAAACGCTGTCCTCTGGCTGAAGCGTTGCTGTTAGCCGCATGTTTATAAGCTCTTCGGGATAGCCTTCGCGACTCATCCTGGTTTCCAGCAGTTGCACGTTTTCGAGTTCAACCAGGATGCAGTCGAGTCCTTCGACGTGACGCTTCACGCGCTCCTCAAAAGCTTCCTGGGACTGAACACACGCCACGATGTTTACCCATGCGCCCTTCCCCGTCGCCGAATCTGCGAAACCCTTTGACCTTAGGATTTGCTTTTAAACATGCGAGACCGGTCCAAAGATCCATAACGGTTCCAGCTAAGGTACTCTCAGCTCACCCAATCCAGAAGCTTGTACCACATTCCCGCGAAGGGCAGGAACCAGGGCTTGCCGTTGTACAGGCCGAGGGGCGCGCCGGGGAAGGGGATGCCTACAAACGGATTCTCGGGCTTGTCGCCCGCGATGAGCTCGGCTATCTTCCGGCCTTGATACGTGGCCATGGCGACGCCGTGGCCGGCGTAGCCGACGGCGTAATACATGCCGACGATCTGGCCGGCGTGGGGCATGATGTCGAAGGCGAAGTCGAGCGTGCCACCCCAGACGTATTCCACTTTGGCGTCGCGCATCTGGGGATAGACGTCGATCATGCCGCGGCGCAGGATTTCGGCGCTGCGGCGGATGGTCTGATCGTTCTCAGGGAAGAATGCGGCGCGTCCGCCGAAGAGCATGCGGCGGTCGGGCGTGAGGCGGTAGTAGTAGAGATAGTTCTTCGAGTCGTAGATCATGCGGTGGCGCGGGCTGAGTTCGCGGGCCAGCGCTTCAGGCAAGACTTCGGTCGTAATGATGAATGACCCAATGGGGATAAGTTTCTTTTGCAGAGCGGGAGTTGCCCGACCGGTGTAGCCGCTCGTGCCGACGAAGACTTCGCGCGCCCAGAGTGAGCCGCGTGACGTAGTGACTTTCCATCCCGATTCGCCCTGGTTCGATTCGCGCTGCAGGTTTTCGACACGCGTATGTTCGAAGATTTCTGCGCCGGCATTTATTGCGGCTCGGCCCAGTCCTGCGACGTAGCGCGCGGGATTCAATCCCGCGCTGACTTCATCGACCATGCCACCGTAATAAATGTGCGAACCGACTTCAGCGTTCAAGTCTTTTTTCTGAACGACGCGCAGAGTGTGATTGAATTCGCGGGCGATCACGTCCGCCTGTCGAGCGTAGTCGTCGAAGTGCTTCTGCTTGCAGGCCACTTCGAGATGGCCGCAGCGGGAAAAATCACAGTCGATATTTTCTTCGCGGACGATCTGCTCGACGCAATCGATGGTGGCAAGCGATGCGGCGTACATGCGCTGCGTGCGCTCGCGTCCATACATGGAGATGAGCTGGTTCACGCCCAGTTTCATGCCAGTCAGCACCATGCCGCCGTTGCGCGAACTGGCGCCCCAACCGATGGTTTCGCTTTCGAGCACGGCCACTTTCGCACCGCGTTTGGCCAGAGTGCGCGCCGCAGAAAGCCCCGTAAAGCCGGCGCCGATTACGGCGACATCCACGCGGTCGGGGAGGGGACGAGGCTCGGCCTGCGGAAAATTCGTCGTCGTGAGCCAGTAGTTGTGTTCTTGCAGAGGCATAGTTGTCTTTACAGGACAGCGGTCTCGTGAATCAGGCGGCCTTCGGCGAAGCGCGCAAGATTCAACAACGATGCATCGATCAGGTCCGTCTTCCCGGTGAGAATGAGATCGCTGAGAATTTTTCCCGTGGCGGGAGCGTGCATCACACCGTGTCCGCTAAAGCCGTTGGCAAGGAAAAAGCCGGGGACGCCGGGAGCTTCGCCCAGAATTGGATGATGGTCCGGAGTCATCTCATACAGGCCGGCCCACGCCCGCTTGGGATTCACCGGAAGATTCGCGAAGCAGGGCACGCGGTCGGCGGCGCGAGTCAAAATCTTCTCGACAAAGGCCGGGTCGAAGTCCGTCGTGAATCCCGGTGTTTCTTCAGGATCGTTCCAGGCGAGCAGAAAACCGCGGGCTTCCGGGCGAAAGTGAAATCCGTTCGACATGTCGACGATCATAGGCGCGGTATGGGGAAACTCGTCGAAGGGCTCGCTAGGAACGAGCATACGGCGCAAGGGCTCGACGGGCAAATCGACTCCGGCAAACTTGGCGAGGGACGCGGCCCAGGCGCCGGCGCAGTTTACGACCTTGCGCGTGGAAACCGCGCCTCGCGTCGTTCCGACCGAGGCGACGCCGGATGCATCTCGAGTGAGGCCAGTGACTTCAGTATTCTTCCACAGAGTGGCGCCATGATCGGCGGCCCACGTCATGAATCCGTTCATGGCGCTGTAGGGATCGACAAAGCCGTCGGTGGAGCAGAACGATCCGCCAACGATGTCATCGGCGCGCAACTGCGGGAACATGGTGGGGATTTGGTCGCCTGGCAGCAGGTGCACGCTCTTCAATCCCATCTTCACTTGCTGAGCGTAGTTGGTGCGCAGATACGACAACTGCGCGTCGTTCGTAGCGCAGAAGAGATAGCCTTGTGGCCGGTAATCGCAGGGATAGCCCAGACGCTCTTCGAAGCTCGCATAAAACGGAATCGAGTAGAGCGACATCTGGATGCTGACGGGAGTGGAAAACTGCGCCCGCACCCCGCCCATGCTCTTGCCAGTGGAGCCTTTGCCCTGAGCCGATTCGCGCTCGATCACGAGCACGTTGCGGCAGCCGTTCGCCGTCAGGTGATACGCGACGCTGGAGCCGACGATTCCTCCACCGACGATGACGACATCCACAGTCTGCATATTCGCGCTTGGAGAACGACCCAGCATTCTAGCGCAGGAGAGTGGTCAGTGGTGGTCAGTGGCCACTCTTCGACCAAACGGACATGTACCGCCGATGCGCCCGCGTTCGTGGCGATACGAACCTGCCTTCCGTAACTTGCCGTGGTTACTGCGGCTGCCTAGTCTGGAATAGTATGCCCTTGCGCTGTCTCGTATTCTCGTCGAATGAAGAGATGCTCCATCCGATCTGGCAAGTACTGGCCGATCTCGGCATCGAGGGAGAGTACTGCAAGAGCGCGGTGGATGCGGTGGAGAGGGTCACAACCCAACAGTTCCAGATTGTAATCACCGACTGGGACGATCAGCCGGAGGCGGCATTTCTGCTGAAGACAGCGCGGGATTTGAAGGCGGCGCAGCGCCCCTTGACGCTGGCGATTGTTGGCGACGATGCCCGCTTGCCGGAGGCGTTGAAGGCCGGGGCAAATTCAGTTCTGGTAAAGCCGATTCGTGCCGACCAGGTGCGGGACACGATGAGCACGGCCTGTGAGTTGCTCCGGGCCAAGCAGCAACCGGCAGTGCAGCAGCCTGTAGCACCGGTTGCTTCAGTAGAGATCCAGGAATCGGCAACTATGTCTGCCACGGCGTCGGCCGGTGCGGTTTCGGCGCCATGGTCTGTTCCATCCTCCGTGCCGCCCTCCGTGACCCAAGCTCCGGAGAAGACCATCCGAGCAGGAGAATTCCTGCAGTCGGCTAGATCGGCGCCAGGAGCACAATTCGACACGGAAGACGCGAAATCTGAGGTTGATACATCAATGGAGCACGCTGCCGCCGAAGACGTCGACGTCCTCACGGAGTTGGAACCGATGGCCGCCGCAGTGGAGGATACACCCGCTGAACCCCCCGCACCGCCGGAGCCACTCACGGGATGGGCAGCGTTGCAATCTCGATTGACGAGATCGGCTCCACCGCCTGCGGAAGACGCTCCAGCCAAGAGCGGATTGCTGTCCTACGGAGAAACGCCATCGTACGGGACGAAGGCGGAGTCTCCCGCAGAAACGGGCAAAGAATCCCCGAAGAAGCAGTCTCAACCGGAATCGGGATCCGAAGCTGCTCTCTTTGCCTACATACCGGGGGAGCCGGCGCACAGTTCAGAGCTGGCAGCAGGGCCGCATGCGAAGCGCGGCAGAATCTTTTTGGCAGGAATACTGGCGGCGTGCATGGCGCTGATGGCAGTGCCCCGAGCTCGCCAAGGTGTGCGGACGGCCTTCCGAAGCGCCGTACGTGCGGGAGGGAGTTGGCTGAATCCACCGCCCGCCCCGGTACCGCAGGCTGTCCCACAACATGACAGTTTTGGGCAATCGGGTGACGAATACAAGCTTCCGACCGTGGCAAATATCCCGGACGCGACGACGGATCCTTCCCAGATTCAGGTGCTTCCGGTGCTGGACCCTACGGCGAAACCGCAGAAGGGGTCAGAGGCGAACGGCGGGCAAGCAACTCCAGGCGAGAACAATCCCAATGCTGCTCAGAATCAGACTGGAGTGAGTCGGGTTGAACAAAACCAGACTGGACCAAGCCCGAATGGGCAGGAGCAGCTTGGGGGCAGTGCGGTGAACGATCCGGCAGCGGCGAGCGTCGCTGATGTGCCAGGGGATGCCGCAGGGGCGGTGCCGGGTGCGGTACCCTCGGCGAGGCCACCACAGCCGAATGCGCCAGAGGCCAAGATAGTTTCGCCGCCGCAGCCGCGGCCGACTCATCCCCCAGGGCCTAGCCCTGCGCCGGTGCGTGCAACTCCGGCCGTGAGCGGTGCGGGCATACCGTCGAGCCTAAGATCGAAGATGGCTTCGATGACTCCGGAAGCTGGCGGGAACAAGCCTGTCGAGGCAGCAATGTCGTCCATCGAGCCGGTAACGCTGACGGAGTCCGCGGTGCGCGACCTGCTGAGTCAGCCCGTGGATGCGGAGTATCCTGCCGGGGCAAAAGCCAGCGGGCAGCGGGGAAGCGTGGTTCTGCAGGTGCTCATCGGGCGTGATGGCGCGGTTCAGGACGCAAAGTTCCTGCAGGGATCGCTGGTATTTGCGCGGGCCGCGATCGACGCCGTGAAGCAGTGGCGCTTCAAACCCTATTCTATGAACGGGCGGCCGGTATCGGTGCAGAGCGTGATTACTCTGAAGTTCCAGCCTCCGTCATAACGGAAGGGTAACGAAACCGGCGGTGGATCGTCTTAAATTCCTGGGTAGACCCGAAATTCCCGAGGTTACCCTCAGGGGCAAACAAGTGCAGCCAAGGGACAAAAAACCGCATCTACCAGATATAATGGTGGGAAGTTCTCGAAAGTGACTCCAGTCCAAGAAACGAAGAATAACGATGTCCATGAAAATTAAAGCTGCGGTCCTGGTTTCGTCCTTTGCTGTGCTGCTGTTTGTCGTTGCCGGCTCTCTCGGCCTGGGAGGTGTCCATGCCTCCTCGAACGACGGCTCGTACCGGCAGATGCAGGTCTATAGCGAAGTATTGTCACGCGTGCAAAGCGAGTACGTGGAAGACCCGAACATCCCCAAAGTCACCGACGGGGCGCTGCACGGGCTGGTCGAGTCGCTCGACGCGAACTCCAGCTACCTGACGGCGGCGGCTTACAAGGCCTACAAGGCTCACAAGTCAGAGGCCAAGGGCGAGATCGGCGCGACCGTCTCGAAGCGCTTTGGATACGCGGACGTGGTTTCAGTGCTGCCGGGATCGCCCGCGGAAAAGGCTGGGATTGAGGCGACGGACATCTTCGAATCGATTGAAGGGAAGAGTACGCGGGACATGTCGTTGCCGGAGATTCGCAGCGCGCTGTCGGGGACGCCGGGCTCGACGGTGAATGTTTCGGTGGTGCGCGCGCGCAGGGCGGAACCACAGAAGATGACGATCACTCGCAATGTTGTAAGCATTCCGCCGGTCTCCGACAAGATGCTGGAAGATGGCATTGGCTATGTGAAGGTGGACGCTCTGACCAAGGGCAAGGCGCAGGAAATTGCCGGCAAGATCAAGTCGCTGGAAAAATCGGGCGCAAAGAAGTTGGTACTGGATTTGCGGAACACATCCGAGGGCGAAGAAAGCGAAGGCGTGGCCACAGCCAATCTCTTCCTGAACCACGGTACGATCACATATCTGCAGGGACAAAAGTTTCCGCGGGAGGCGTTCAATGCAGATGCGGCGAAGGCGGTGACCTCACTTCCGGTGGCCGTGCTGGTGAACAAGGGGACGGCAGGTGCGGCAGAGATTGTGGCGGCTGCACTCCTGGAGAATGCCCGAGGCGATGTCGTGGGTGATAAGACTTTCGGCGATGGTTCGGTGCAGAAGACGATCGACCTGCCGGACGGCGGTGCGCTCATTCTTTCGGTGGCGAAATACTATTCTCCGAGCGGAAAGGCGATTCAGGAGACCGCGGTGACGCCCAACGTCTTGGTGGCTGACCAGACCGACAATGCGATCTCCGAGGATGATGGACAGGATTCCGCGCCGGAACCAGAGGCCAAGCCCAAGAGCACACAGGATGACCAACTGCATAAGGCTGTCGAGGTGCTGAAGAGCCGTTCGAGCTAGTGGTTTCCAGTACCTTGCGAGCAAGCAGGTTCATCGCGCGCCGAACGGCGCGCGATTTTGTTTTTAGCCCCACGGAGATTCGTTAGGGAATTCTTTCGACTGCCTTCAATTCGGGTTCAATAATAGCCTTGGGCAGCCGGGTGAAACCGGCTGACTCGGCGTCGGCCTGTCCTTCATTGAGCATCCATCGCAGAAAGTCCTTCATTGCCTGTTGCTTCGTGAATTCCATGTTTTCAGGAACGAGAAGCCAGGTAAAGCTGGAGATGGGGTAGGATCGCGGGCCTGACGGATTCGTAATAGAAGCGCGAAAATCGGACGGTATGACCCTGGCAGCGGCTGCTGCGGCGATGCTGGAGGAATCGGCGGTAATGAAGTTTCCAGCGGCGTTCTGGACTTGTCCGCATGGCAGCCGGTTCTGCACCGCATAGACAAGTTCGACGTAACCGATGGAATCAAAAGTCTCCTGAACCATTCTGGCGACATTGCCGTTGCCTTCTGCTTCTGTGCCAATCGGCCATTTAATGGAGGCCCCCCGTCCGACCCTGGTTCTCCACTCCACGCTAACCTTGCTCAAGTAGTCCGACCAAATGTAGGTGGAACCACGTCCAGCGGCGCTATGGATGACGGCGATGCTGGCGGAAGGCAGATGAATCTCTGGGTTCGGACCTGAGATTGCGGGGTCGTTCCATTTGGTGATCGTTCCCAAGTAAATTCCAGCCAGTGCTTTCGGCGAGAACCTGAGCATTTTGACGCCTGGTATGTTGTAAATGGGGACGATGGCTCCCAGGACTGTAGGGAAGTGCAACACATTCCCGCTTAAGAGCTGCTTGTCAGTCAGGGGAACGTCGGTGGCACCGAAATCTGCCGCGCCTGAGGCCAGCATCTCAATGCCAGCACTGGAGCCGAATGGCAGATACTTAATGTAGGTGTCGGGATGCATCGTCCGATAACCTTGCCACCACACCGAGTAGAGCGGAAGCGGGAAAGTTGTTCCGACGCCTACGAGTTGGACCTGAGCAGAATTCTGTGATGGGGCGATCTCAGCCAGCACCAGCACAAACATGAGCCACCAGAATCGCTGAAAATGCACGTTGCCTCCCGGTGCTGGGACGGAGATATTTCCTTGACTCCGCCGAGGCACGAGGTGCCACGGCACTTAGTCTCTAAGGGTTTTATCGGCCAAGTCCGGGAGAGCATTAGGGACACAAGGGCCGGACCTGAGCAGAGTAGGATGCTCCGAGCGGGCTGTGAACTGCGTGTGGCCTTGGCGGTTCACGCCCTGCTATTCTGAACCCACCTCGCCATGAAGTCGCTCTATGAAGATCTTCCGCCGGTGGAGATTGCCGGGCGGAAGTTAGTGGGCCGGGTGTTGTTCGGCCTGCTGGTGCTGGTCTCCGCGCTGGTGGGAGCGACTGCGGGGCTGCTTCTGGTTTACACCACGGACTTGCCGCAGGTGGAGGCTCTCGAAGCGTACCGGCCCAGTTCAATCACCGAGTTGTATGACGATCACGGGCGCGTGATTGGATCGTTCGCGCTGCAGCGGCGGGTGGTGACGGGCTACGACGATTTTGCTCCGGCGCTTCGCGATGCGCTGGTTTCGATTGAGGACAAGGACTTCTACCGGCATTCGGGAATCAACTTCTGGCGCATCGTCGGAGCGGCATACCGCGACATTCAGTCCGGCGGGAAAGTTCAGGGGGCATCAACGCTGACCATGCAACTGGCGCGCAACCTTTTCCTTTCCCCCGACCGCTCGTTTCATCGGAAGGTGCAGGAGGCGATGCTCGCGATTCAGATTGAGCGGCGCTTCACCAAACCGCAGATCTTCGCGCTCTATGCCAATCAGATATTTCTGGGGCACGGGGTGTACGGGTTCGAGGCTGCCTCGGAGTTTTACTTCAGTAAGCCGGCTAAAAAGCTCACGCTGGCGGAGGCGGCGCTGCTGGCCGGTCTGCCCAAAGGCCCGGGGATTTATTCCCCAATCAATCATCCGGATCGCGCGATGAAGCGCAGGAACCTGGTAGTCAACGCCATGCTTGAAGACGGGAAGATTACGGCGGCGCAGGCGGCGGACGCGCGGTCCGCACCCGTGGTCCTGCATCTGCAGCACGATCCCAACTCGCTGGCCCCTTACTTCGTGGAGGAGATACGCCGATACCTGGAAAATAAGTACGGGGCCGACCAGGTGCACGAAGGCGGGTTGAAGGTCTATACCTCGCTCGACGTCGATCTGCAGAAGGCTGCGAATCATGCCGTGCTGGATGGGCTGGCGGCCTATGAACGCCGTCATGGATGGAAGGGCAACTTGCAGAACGTGCTGGCGGAAGGAAACGTGATCGACAAGTACGAGCATCCTGATTGGGATGATGAACCGGAAGTGAATGGATACGTTCACGCATTGGTGACTTCGGCGGGGGTGGGGATTGCCACGCTAAAGTTTGGCCGCTACGCGGCGGCCCTGGGACAGGCGGACGTCGCATGGACCCAAGGCAGAATCCAGGATCTGCTGCGGACTGGAGACATCTGCTACGTAAGGATTCTGGCGCTGAGCGCTAATGGAGCGGCGCGGGTGAGCCTGGAACAGGATTCCGGCGCGCAGGGCGCACTCGTGACGATTGACAATGCGACCGGCGGAATCAAGGCCATGGTAGGTGGGCGGGATTTCAGCGAATCGAAATTCGATCGTGCGACCCAGGCGCTGCGGCAGGTGGGATCGTCCTTCAAACCTTACGTTTACACCGCCGTGATCGACAAGGGTGGAAGCCCGGACGATACGATTCTCGATGAGCCGGTCACGTTCGAAACCGGTTCCGGGCCCTACTCGCCGCACAACTACGACGATAAGTTTGAGGGGATCATAACGCTGCGGCGGGCTCTGGCACAGTCGCGAAACATTCCTGCTCTGAAGCTGGCAAACAAGGTGGGGATCAAGAGCGTGATTGACTACGCAGGACGCTTCGGAATCACAGCCAAGCTGCCACCGTATCTGCCGGTGGCGCTGGGCTCGGCGGAGATCACGCTGATGGAACAGACCTCGGCATACAGCGTGTTTCCGAATGACGGCGTGCGCGTCGCGCCTCGCTACATCACAAAGGTGACCGACTACGAGGGGCGGGTGCTGGAAGAGGACTATCCCGAGGTGAAAGATGTGATCAGCGCGCGCACGGCGCGAATCATGACCGAGATGCTGCGCGAGGTAGTGCTCCACGGGACCGCAGCGGCGGCAGCGAAGCTGCCCTTCCCGGTCGCAGGAAAAACGGGGACGACCAACGACTTTACGGACGCGTGGTTTGTGGGATTCTCGCCGGCGATGACGTGCGGTGTGTGGATGGGTTTCGACGAGAAGAGATCCCTCGGCGCCAAAGAAACCGGAGCGCATGCTGCGCTTCCCATCTGGATGAACTTTATGAGTGCAGCCATGGCGGGGAAAGATCCGGGGCAGTTCCAGGAGGCTCCTTACGTCCCGGTGACTGTCGTGCAAAAAGTGGATACGCCAGATACGACGCCGGGCGCGGATGAGACGCACTGAGAATCTTGCGATCCGCTAGAAACTCCGCGTAGCGGATTCGCGTGTCGGTGCCACAGCGTCCCTGGTTCGCGCCCCGAATCAGCCCCCTCGTTGTGCCCGGCGCTTCCCCCACCTGCGCAGAGACCGAACTGCCATGAAACAGCCTGCCAATACCAGAGGTACCGCGATCCACAAGGGCAGGCCCAGGCCTGAAAGCACCACGAGTATGATCAAGGCCATCAAGGCCGCAAAAAAAACGACAAAAACGTAACCATACGCGCGGTACGCCCCAGATGCTGGTTTCTGCGGTTGGCTCGAGGTATATTCGTGAGTAAAAGGCGACTGCGACCTCTCCCTGACCCCATCGAGCGGAAGGCTTTCTGACAAGTGTTTTCTCAGTGCTTCGCAGTTTCGTAGAAGGAGTTGAGCATTGCCCTCTGGGAAACTAGTAGGCACTCTTTGTCCCGGACCCCACTGCGAAACGGCCCGTAAACGTACCAGGTTGAAGTGCAGGCTGTGTTCTTCGGGGTCACACGCAAAACCGCTGACGAAGGTCCACTCGCGATAACCCTGAACCCACCAGTACAACGGAAACACCTTCGAATAGCCCTTCGGATTCCTCTTGAATTCCTGATCCAGTTTCTCGTTGAGAGAGGTATCCAGAACCCAAAATGGATGGCGCAGGGGGAGGAAGCGATTGGACTTGTCCAGGAAGACAATGCTTGTGTCTGTCGCCAGCAACTTAGGCACCTTATAAGGCGGCGAATCCGGCCTTCCCCCGTATGTTGTCTTGATTGCGACATCGGTACAAAAAAACCTCACTTCTTGCCGCGACAAGGCGGGCGACTCCGGGAAGTGTGGGGTAGTTAGCGAACCCCCGCAGCTGTTGCAGAACGCGGTTCCTGGGGCGGTGGGTTTGGCACAATCCGGATTGGGGCAAGTCATCGTGTGTCCTCTGGTTGGATCGGTAGTTTCGCGTCCTTATACCACGCAAGTTGAACCCATGCAGTAACGCCACTATCTGCCCGTAGAGGGAGGTCGCGGGGTGCTTTTTGGTGCGTCCTTCCGGACCTTCGCCTTGTGAGGCGTGTCTACGACTCCGAGATCCTTCAATCGATCCACTCCCACGAACGATCCCGAGACAATTATTAGCGTGAGCAATATTATCTCGGCAGTAACGGTCCGCACGCATCCCAGCTTGGACGGCAGCGGCAACAGTGCCCGCGTTAGGTAAACCATGGCAAAGGTCGCACCAAGGGCAAAACACCCCGCCGTGGTTGAACTGAGTGGGAAGGTGAATACGCTGGGGGCGAGACGAACGGTGAGGAAGAAAACTATCAAAGCCAGCAAAAGGAATAGCCCCGTCCGGGCTAGGCTAAGGAGGGGCCAAGCAACGTGGGCCATGAGCCATACAAGTTGCGATTGCCCTCGCAAGAACGGCAGATCATCTGCCATCTCCCGTGTGTGCTCGTCGCAGGATGGGCAACCCTCGTCCCACCGGCCCAGGAGCCAGCCGTGAAATTCGCAATAATGCCACCGACGAAATGCCACAGGACCTCACCGGCCTTTTCAGGTCACACAGTATACGCCCACTGGCAGGCTGAAGAAATGTCGGCGTCGTCTTGACTAGCTCGTCGAATTATAATCTCCATGTCCTGTGAAACTTGTGCTGCGATTCGCGATGGTAGCGCTGGTGTTGGTGGCTGTGGCATTGGTGTCGGCGCTGACGGCGATGCGATTTGCCATTCACGGCCAGGTCGTCGAGGTGCCCGCCGTGGTTGGGCTCACGCCTTCGGACGCGGAACGCATAGTTGCAGGACTGGGATTGCAGATCGAAGTGGAGCGGCAGTATTACAGTCCGCAGATTCCGGAGGGCAAGATCATGACCCAGACGCCCCTCCCGGGAGTGAAAGTGCGGCGAGGCTGGCAAGTGCGCGTGGCCCAGAGTATGGGACCGCAGCGCGTGGCGATTCCGGATGTAACGAAGCAGAGTGAGCGCGCGGCGGAATGGAACATCCAGCGACGCGGGCTGGAAGTGGCGTCGACGGCGGAGATGCAGTTGCCGGGAACACCTCCCGACCAGGTACTGGCACAGAGCCCGCCGGCCAGCGCAAGTCAGGTAGCAGCGCCGAAGACCAGCCTGTTGGTTACTGTAGCGGCAGATCCGCCGGCATACGTGATGCCGAATTTTGTGGGGCAGCCGCTGGGCAGTGCGAGCCGCACGCTGCAGGATGCGGGCTTCAAACTGGGGACTGTGAGCATGGCCCCGCCGCAGGCGAACCCAGCAGCTTCTGCTTCACAAGCGAGTAATACACCTCCTATTTCGATATCTGTCGCACCGCCTCAACCATCGCCGGCCAGCATGATCGTTACTCAGTGGCCGCCGCCGGGACAAAAAGTTCTGGCGGGGGCGGTACTGAATTTCGAAGTGAAATAACGTTCGCTCTCTCCTAGTATTTCTCCAGGATCGCAGCGAAGAAACCATCGCATGGGTGGAGGCCGGGCAGTGTGCGCAGGTAGGGGCCGCGAGTGAGCGAAGAAGGATCTGTCCAGACCAATTCCCCCTCCTGTTGCAGCCGCTCAAGCTGCGTGCGGCAATCGATGATGCAGAACGATGAATCATCCGCGAGAGATGCCTTGATGACATCTTCGTTTTCTTCTCTCTCCAAAGAGCACGTGGAGTAAATCAGCCGGCCTCCCTGAGCAACTCGGGCCATAGCAGAACGGAGAATCGCGACCTGTCGAACTTGCAGATCGGCAAGGTCGTGAGGCGTAAGCCTCCACTTGATTTCCGGATTGCGCGCGAGAGTGCCGGTGCCGGAGCAGGGCACGTCGGCGAGAACGCGGTCGAATTCTGCCGCAAAGGGCAAATTGCGGGCATCGGCAGCGACTACGCGCACACTGCCGGGTCCGGCTTCCGCTGGATGATGAACACCGAGCAGTCTTCGCAGTAGGCGCGCGCGGTGCGGATGAAGATCGACGGCGGTAACGTTCGCGTTTGGATTACGATCGGCGATGGCGGCGGTTTTTCCACCCGGCGCCGCACAGCAGTCGAGGACGCGCGTGCCTTGGCCGACAAGAGCAGCCACGAGCTGTGAGGCTTCATCCTGAATGACACAGAGCCCTGCTCGGAATGCGGCCGTCCGCGTGACGTCTCCGTGCTCGACTCGTCGTGCGGACGCAAGGAGGACTCCGGGGGCAAGGTCGATTCCTTCGGCGCGGAGCTGGGCTTCGGCTTCAGGACCGCGAATGCGGATTCCGGTCACCGGAACCGATTGGTTGTGCCGGCAAATGCGGACAGCGGAATCGAGTCCGTAAGCCTTGGTCCAGCGTTCGACCATCCACAGCGGGTGTGCACTGCCGGCAGCGAGCGTTGCGACTGAAGTGTAGACGATCGCCGGTTGCGCCGCATGGTTGGGCGAGGTCCCGGTGGCAAGTTTGCGCAGAACTGCATTGACGAATGGAGCGGCGGAACGTTTGCGAGCGCGCTTGACGAGTTCGACGCTCTCGTTGATCGCGGCCCGGATGGGAATGCGACTGAGGCGGAGTTGGTAAACCGCGAGGCGGAGTGCTGTGAGAATCTCCAGATCAAGCCTGGATAGCGGTTGAGAAGAGCGCTCGCCGATTTGAAAGTCAAGCACCGACCGCCAGCGCAATACTCCCATAACTAATTCTGTCGTCAGGGAATGATCGACCTCCGTGAGCCGGTCGTATGTACGGGAGTGCAGCAACTCGGTGGCATATGAAGACTCGCGCTCGATTCGGATAAGGATGTCGAAAGCAGCGGCGCGGGCTGGGGAAACCGCCGGTCGCGAATCTTTGGATTTTGGTTTCACTGCTTCCAGTATGACGGAAGCTGCCGGTGCGGAGAAAGAATTCATGCTGCTTTACGCGCCGAGTTTCTCTCCCGGCAGCGGACGATGGCCGCGAAGAAAGTCAGAGGCAGAAGTCCGCTTCTTGCCTTCCAATTGCAATTCAAGCAGTTCGATAGCTGTATCTGTGCCGCAACCGACCAGAAGACGATCGGCTTCCACCTTCAGCTCAGACGGCCGCAGCACCCGATCCAACGCCGCCGCCTTCCATACTTGCAGGTTCTTGCCGCGAAACTTTGAGTAAGCGCCGGGCCAAGGTTGGAAGCCCCGCATGCGGTTCAGAATCTCAGCCGCGGAGCGGGAGAAATCGATCAGGCCGTCTTCTTTCTTGAGGATGGGTGCGAGCGTCGCCTGGGCATGATCTTGCCGGAGTGGATGGAGCATGCCAGTCTGCAATCCGCGAAGGGTTGTGACTGTAAGATCCGCCCCCACGGACGCTAACTTCGGAGCAAGCGTCTCTGCCGTGTCATCGGAGGCGATCGGGATCTCCTGCTGCAGTAGAATGTCGCCGGTGTCGAGACCCGCATCAATCTTCATCGTGGTGACTCCGGTGATGGTTTCACCTCGCGCAATCGCCCACTGAATGGGCGCTGCACCGCGATATTTGGGCAAGAGTGAGGCGTGGAGGTTAATGTTGCCGAGAGGAGGAAGATCGAGCATCCATTGCGGAATGATGCGGCCGTAGCCGACTACGATAATTGCGCCGGGCTTTACGGTGCTCAGTTGGACGCGGAAGCCGTCATTGTTCTTGATGCTTTCAGGCTGCGCGATGGGCAGCCCCAACTCCAGAGCGCGCTGTTTGACCGGAGACGGCACAAGTTCAAGGCCGCGGCCCTTGGGGCGGTCCGGCTGCGTGACCACGAGGCGAACCTGGAATCCAGCTTCGATCAGGGCGTCGAGAGTGGGCACGGCGAAGCGGGGCGTGCCGCAGAAAACGAGATCAAGGGCTTGAACCATTGACACATTGAATCATTGATTCAATCTCTCAATGATTCAATCTTCTACCATTCTCCAGCTTTGACCAGCTTGCGAATTTTGCGTTTGATCAAGTCGCGCTTGAGCGCGCTGATATGGCTGATGTAGAGCTTGCCGTTGAGGTGATCGGTTTCGTGTTGAAAAGCGCGGGCCAGCAAGTCGTCGCCGGTCTTCTCGAAAACTTTCCCGGTCAAATCCTGGGCGCGGATTGTAGCCACCTGGGCGCGACTCACATTTTCGCGAAAGTCAGGGATGCTGAGACAGCCTTCGCTCTGGGTGTGGCGGCCTTCTTTGTGAATGATTTCTGGATTAATGAGGACGAGTCTGGCGCTGGGATCCTCCTTGAAAGTGACGTCAACGACAGCAATGCGGCGCGAGATGCCGATCTGCGGCGCGGCCAGGCCCACACCGCGGGCGGCATACATCGACTCGAACATATCCTCGACCAGCTTCTTCAGTTCTTCGTCGAAGACCGTGACTTTCTCGGCGGGCTTCTCCAGGACGGGATTTCCGAACTTCACAATGGGATAAATCATCGAAATTTAGATCATCAGTAGTTTTTCAGCTGGAGGCAGTAGCCCTGGAAATTACGTAACGTTTCTCCCATGGAGTCGCCACCGAATTTGTCCAGAGCGCAACGCGCCAATGTAAGAGCGACCATGGCCTCGCCCGCGACTCCGGCGGCCGGGACGACGCAAACGTCAGAGCGCTCGTACGCGGCGCTGACGGGTTGGCGGGTAGAGAAATCAACCGATTTCAGGGGGCGGCGCAAGGTGGAGATCGGCTTCAGGTAGCCACGTACGCGGATCTCTTCTCCGTTGGAAACACCGCCTTCGATTCCGCCGGCGTTGTTGCGAGTGCGGGTGAATCCGCTAAAACTTTCCGGCTTGCTGTATCCGATTTCATCGTGCACAGCAGAACCCGGAGAAGCAGCGGCCGTAACGCCGGAGCCGATCTCAACCGCCTTCACCGCTTGCAGCGACATCACGGCGGCGGCTAACAATGCATCCAGGCGCTCGTCCCATTGCGCGTATGTGCCCAAGCCGGGCGGGACGCCGTGGGCAACCACCTCGAACACTCCACCCAGCGAATCCCCGGTCCTGAGAACCTTGTCAACTTCGTCTTTCATGCGCTGTTGCGTTTCCGAGTCGGCACAATTCAGCAAGATCTCTTCCTGATTGTAAAGAGCCTGAACCTGCTCCCAAGAGACTTCTTGGTGCAAGGCAACGTTCCCCACGGCGACGACATGACTGAGAACTTCTACGCCAAGTGCGCCCAAGAATGTTTTGGCTATGGCACCGATGGCGACGCGCGCCGCCGATTCGCGGGCTGAGGCCCGCTCCAGCACATATCGGGCTTCGGAAAAATTGTATTTCAGTGCGCCTGCCAGGTCGGCGTGCCCGGGCCGCGGGGACGCCACACGTTTATGGCGGGCGGGGTCGCCTTCGCTGACCGGCAGGGACTCCTGCCAGTTCTTCCAATCCTTGTTTTCGAGTTTAACGGAAATCGGTGAACCTATCGTCATGCCGTGCCGGATGCCGGAGAGGATGTGGGCTGTGTCCCGCTCAATCTTCATGCGTCCGCCACGGCCATAGCCTTGCTGCCGGCGCCAGAGTTCGCGGTCGAGAAAAGCCTGGTCGACTTTGAGTCCTGCGGGCAGGCCCGAGAGGAAAGCGACCAGAGCTTCGCCGTGAGATTCTCCGGCTGTGAAGTAGCGCAGCATAAGTGCTCGATTCTACCTGATGCAACGTTTCTCTGGAGTTTTTCGAGGCGCATGAAGGGGCGCTCGCGAACGAAAGCCAGAAAAAATACTGCTTGAGACCGATTTTTGCCTGCGAAGAGGCGCGAATGATTGCTACAATGAGCCAACGTTTATTTTCATTCGTTTGAGGTCTCTCCGCTCGTTCGCGTCATTTTGCAAACTCTCTGGCCAAACGAAGGAGAAAGTGTGCCCCCACGCACAGATCCAAGGGAATTAAGTTCTTCTGACAAAAAGATCCGCTGTGTGCTCGTGCATGACCATGTCTTGCTGCGGCAAGGTCTACGGCGTTTATTGCAAGACGAGCCTGACCTTGACGTGGTTAGCGAAGCCGGCAACGCAGCGGAATGCCTACGTAAAGTTTGTGAACTTCAGCCGGATGTACTGGTCGCGGATGCCGCGACATTCGAGATGTCTGCGCGGCAAGCGGAAATTCTTGTGGCGAAGGAATCTCCTGAGACCAAAGTAGTGTTCTTGAGCACGCAGGAAAAGGCTAGTGCCCCGTTTGGTGGCTTGCGGCCTACAACAACAGATTGCGCCGCGCGGCAAACCTCCGCGGAAGAGTTGGTGGAAATGGTTCGGAGCTCGCGCCGGGGCGATCCACCTTATCAAGAGGGAGTTTCGCGACGCGATCCGCAGCCTCTCTCCGCAACTGCCTTTCCACAAGAACGCGCTCTGACTGCCCGCGAACGCGAAGTACTAAAGCTGTTAGCGGAGGGAAAGACAGTGCGAGCCGCAGCTACGGTTCTGGGTTTAAGCAGTAAGACTGTGGACGCGCATAAGTTCAATCTGATGCGAAAGCTTGGCATCCACAACAAAGCCGAACTGGTAATGTGGGCGATTCAGAGAAGAGTTGTGAAGATTCCAGCCAACTTCTAGGATCATCGCCGAGGACAGGCAGCCGTAAGTTCTGCCAGGCTGGCAACCTCCAAGTCCGGCCGACCCTCGGCCGCTTTTACGGCACCCACGCCGCTTCGCGCTGATGGACGATTAACCCACACAGTGGCCAGGCCGAGCGCCTGCGCCGGGAGCACGTCGTGATAAAGACTTTGACCGACGTGCAGCACACGGTGAGCAGGAGTGCCGATGCGGCTCAATGCGAGTTCAAAAATCTTCAATGACGGTTTGTAGGCTCCCGCCTGTTGAGCCGTAATGATCTGGTCGAATTCCGCTCCGAGCTGAGGCAGTGTGGCGGCGAACAGATCGTCGTCCACGTTGGAAACGATGGCCAGGCGAAAGCAGCTCCGGAGTTGACGGAGCGCGTTCACTGTGTCTGGCCAGGGCTGCCAGTCCTTCATGGACTCAGGCAGCGAGTTGGCTTCCTGATCGGTGGGCGCGAATCCGAGCTGTTCTCCGAACTGCCGCACGACTGACTGAAGGACTTCGCGATAGCGGCGATACTCTCCCTGCTCAGCTTTGGCTTCGAAGTCGCCGTAGAGACGCAGGATCGTGGCATCGTCCGTGTCCTTGCCGTGAGCCCCAAGAACGCGATGCAGGCATCGGAGAATTCCCTCTTCCCAGCTGATGAGTGTGCCGTAACAATCGAAGGTAAGAACTTCGAATCGGGCGAAGTCAAGCATGGTGGAGCGCGTGCCTCTCAGGCGCAAAAGTTAAGATTTGAAGCCGGGTAGTGTCGGGGTTCCTTCAAGGGATGCACTGGTCTGCTCCGCGTCTGTCTCGGTCTCAGGCTCGGCAGGAGAGGAGGAACTCTCGGGCTGAGGGGCGTCTTTGGGCGCAAGATACTTGGCGCTGTTCAGCAGTGGGCGTCCGAGCGACGCGTTGTAGCTGGTCCAGGGACTCTCCAGGTCGGCTTCCCGCTCAAAGTGGGCGCGCATGGCCTCCATCTTGGAGTCCAGGTCGTCCATGTAGTGGAGCACTAGCGCTTCGGGAAACATGGGCAACTTGGGCGAGCCGAATTCGTACTCGCCATGGTGGCTGATAATCAGGTGCTCGATAAGAGTCTTCAATTCCGGCGGAAAGTCCGGAAACAGCGCCAGTTTCGCCTGCAGCATTTCAAGTTCAATGATCATGTGGCCAAGAAGCTGGCCTCGAGTGGTGTAGGAAAACGAACGATTGTAGGCAAGCTCGTGAATCTTGCCGATATCGTGAAGGAATACGCCCGTCAGCAATAGATCGCGATTCACTTGAGGATAGTTTCTGCAGATCAGGTCGCAGGAGCGAAACAGCGAGACCACGTGGTCGAGAAGCCCACCGATGTAGGCGTGGTGCAGGGTTTTGGCAGCCGGAGCGCTGCGGTAAGCGGCCGCGATCTCGGGGTCGGACATGAAGGCCTGCACCAGAGATCTGAGATGGGAATTCTGAAACGATGCGACGAAGTCGGTCAGCGTCTGCCAGAGCTCGTCGACATTCTTCGTGGTTTTCGGCAGGTAGTCGGAGAATTCGATTTCCGTTTCGCCGAGCTTGCGCAGCTTGTGAATGGTGAGTTGAAAACGATTCTTGTACTTGTTGACCAGGCCTTTGATCTTGAGGAAGTCGTCCTGGTCGAAGACGTTGAGCACTTCTTCCACGTTGTCCCACATCTTGGCTTCGAGCTGGCCGCTGCGGTCGCCAAGGGTCAGAGCGAGGTAGGGCTCACCAGACTTCTTGGGTTTGATTTGTTTGGAAACCACTACAAAGTTGGAGGTGATGATCTTGTTTTCGTGGCGGGTACAGTCGGAGATGTAAAACTCTTTCATTCTCTCCATCAGTGTAAATCAGAAAGCGTGAGGACGGCGGGGAGGAGAACTGGGGTGCGTTGGAAGCGTTACCAAACCGCCTCACTCCGCTGGGCGCGAGTGCCGCTAGATTGGTATGCCTAGCACCTTCTTTTTCTTCTTCTTGAGGTTCTTGGCTTCTGACGCCTTGGCCGTGGTGGTTTCGACCGGTTTGGTCTGGTTGGGGCTGGCGCCGGAATCGACGTAACCCGGCTTGTAATCGATGTAAGCTTCTTCGCGAAGCTTTGTCAGGAAGGCACGCAGCGCGGGTTGCAGCTTTTGGTAGTAGAGTGCGTCCTGGATTCGAGGCTCAACATCCTTCAGCGGTGGAATGCCCGCCATCGTGTGGCTGGTTACCTTCAACAGGACATAGCCCTGCTTGGTACGGATCACATCGGTGACGTCGCCAGCCTGCATGGCGAATGTCTTGTCTTCAAGCTCCTTGGCGAGAGCTCCGCGCTTGAACACTCCAAGATCGCCGCCTTGAGAAGCCGAGGGACCGTCGGAATACTTCTTCGCTATGTCTTCAAAGCTGGTGCCGGCGCGAATCTGTTTGAGCAGATCGTTGGCCTTGGCTTCAGCCTCGACCAGGGCAGCCGCCTCCGCTTGTTTGGCGGCCTCGTCGTCTTGATTCTTTGGATTGTCGCCGCCCTTGATTGACGTATCGGCCGCCGTGTTCTGGGCCGGTTTGGCGGCCGCAGGCGCTTCGGAAGCGGACTTTTTCGGAGCAACAAGGATCTCGCTGAGTTTTATCGACTCAGGTTGCTCCATCTCATTCTTGTGCTCCTCATAAAACTGCTGTTGCTCTTCCTTCGTGACATTGAGATGGGAACCAACTTCTTCGTAGATCACTTTTTGCGTGATGAGCTGGTTGCGCATGTTCTGTTTGAAGTCTTCGTAAGAAATGCCCTGCGCCGTGGCGGCCTTCTCCAGCTCTTCCATGGTGTCAAGCTTCATGTCTTTACGCATCTGGTCGAGGCGCTTGACCAAGTCCGTGTCGCCGCTTATGCCGAGGTCCTTGCCCTTTTCCAGCAGGAGCTGCTGGTCGATGAGATCGCGCAGGACGTCTTTTTCACGTTCGGCGAATAGCTTGTCCGCATTGGCGGCATCCTGCTGTTTAACGTCCTCCTTGAGCTGATCCTTGCTGCGGACGAACTCCGAGCGGGTAATGATCTGGCTGTTGACGCGCGTGATAATTTCTTCCACCACCTGACCCGCAGAGAATGCGGGCAGACACATCACAGCAATGATTATCAGAACCAGTTTCTTCATAGGATTCCAGTGGGGCCGCCACGGTGCGTGGACTTGCAGGTGAAGGCCATTCAAAGGATTTTACTACTTCCGGCCGCAGCCGTCGCCCGGCCTTCCCGCAGTTTGATGCGCTGGGCGTTTCCCAGGATTACTGTGTACGCACACTAGGTGGCCCGCACAAAACACAGAGCTGTCATGTCGTCCGGAACCAGAGGTTCGCAGGTGAACTCCCCCACCGTATTCAAAATGGACCCGCAAACCCCCTGGGCGGTCGCCGAAGGATTGGCCTGGAAATGCTCCTTGACGCGATCAAGGCCGAATTCCAGGTCTTCAATCTTGTCACCTTTGCATTTGCCCTCAACTACTCCGCGCGAAACCAGCAGAAGAACCGCGCCCTTTTCCAGGCCCACGGTAGGAGCGTCGCAGGTGGCGTGGGAGAAGAGGCCCAGCGGTAGCCCGGTCGAGGCAAGTTCGGTAATCCCTGTGCTGTCGCGGAGGAGGCCCGGCGTATGCCCGGCGTTGGTGTAGCAGAGGGTGCCAAATCTCTCGTGGTAGCAACCGATGAACGCCGGGCAAGCGTGCACGCCGGCCGCGGCTTCCATCAGGTGGCGGTTGAGTTGAAGACAGAGCGTCACCATGGCTTCGGATTCGTTGACGTCGGGCGCCGAGAACAGTTCGCTTCCGACGGTGCGGAATATCTGAGTTGCGGCGGCGAGAATGGACTGATTGTTCTCCCGCCGCCCGGCAACATCCAGCAGACCAAACAATATTCGTTCAGGACCTACACGCAAGGAGTCATAGAAATCACCGGCGACTCTCATTCCGTAGGTGGTGGCGGCAATCTCCGCGCCGTCAATCCTCGGGAACTCGGACGGGACAGGCTCCGCGGCTGGTGGAGGCTCGGGCACACGGGAATGGAACAGAGCGCACATTCGAACGCGGGACTGAACCTGAAACTAGCACAAGAACCGACGGCCGGGCAAATCCACTATTGGCCGTACTTGTCGCCGAGGTACTTACCGATCTCGGATTCGAGTTGGCCGTAGTCAGAGTGGATCGTCGCCCGCAGTGCGGCTTCTGTGGAACTGCCGTCGCTCAGGCGTTGCAGAATTCGCTGGATGTCGCTCATGCCGTAGGAGTCATTGATATAGGAAACCGCAGCCAGCGATTCCGCATAGGCCACATAGGCTTCCGTCCCAGAGAAGCGCATGAAGCTTCCCTCCAGCACATTCAGCGGAATGTTCCGTTGCGCCTTGAATAACTGCCCCAGTTGATGGCCATCGCTACCCAGAGACTTCGGTTCAAGCAACTGGGCAATGCCCTCGTGCAGCCAAGGTGGGCAGCGGCCGGCGGAGAGTTGATTGATGAATGAGTGCGCGAGTTCATGCTTCAAGACCCGCGCCAACTCAGGCGTCATGGAACCCAGGCCGCTGATAGGGATGCGGAGTTTGCCGTCGTTGAGGGCTCCTGACCACGAAGGAGCGCGCGTGACGTCAAAGAAAGCCTGCTCGGTGTAGAGCGTCACCAGAATGTTGTCGCGGGGTGGCGTGCCCAGGTCGCGCGCCAGATCGTCGTAATCGGATTCGAGTGCGGCCAGAATTTGTCCGCGGAACGCTTCGGAGGTCTGCTTGCCCTCGTAGTGCAGAACGAAATGGCTGCTTTCGCGCTGGGCGAAATCGGTCTCGACGTTTTGTTCGCGCTGCGCCTTGTCCAGGTACCGTTGCACCGCGGGATCGGGACGCAGTTCGAGGGAATGCTTCCAGGAGGCGACGGCGTCTTTAGTGCGGTCGGAAGCCTGCTGCGCGTAGCCCAGCACCGTATACGCGTCGGGCGACTGTGGCGCTGCGTTCACGGCACGCTGGGCATAGGAGAGCGCCTGCGAAGCTTTCCCGGTGCGCACCAGCAGAGCAGCGTAATAGATAAGGACGGTCGCATTCTCCGGCTGGAAGCGAAGAGCACTATCGAAATAGCGGTGGGCCTGATCGATGTTGCCATGATCAAATTCAAACTTGCCGGCAATGAAGTCAGCCGTGGCGCTCAGCTCGGCACTTCCCTTGCCTTCGAGCTTGGCAAGAGCGTCTGGGTCAACCTTGCCATCTTTAACAATTGTCTTGGGAAGATCGCCCTGGTTCGCGAGACTGTCAACCGGGATGAAAACGGGAAGATCGCCGGCGGTCTTCGTGGCGCCCGACGCAGTGGTGGAGGCTGGCATGCCACCGGTTTCGATGCGGTCTACCGCACTCTTGGGGATGGCATAGCTGTCGTCGCCGATGTCGTATTCGTAACGGTTGCCGTTTT
>DATMOP010000022.1:0-4419 GCA_035568115.1 Candidatus Acidiferrum sp. | reverse complement strand
AAGAATCTCTCCTTCGCCGCCCTGGTCGTGGTCGGAGATCCCAGCGCTGCCGTCGTGGGCTACGGTTCGGGGAAAGCCAAGGAAGTTCCCCAGGCCATCCGCAAGGGAATCGAATCCGCCAAGAAGAACCTGATGAGGGTGAACCTGACTCAGACCAGCATTCCGCACCTGGTGCTGGGACGCTTCGGGTCGGGCCGGGTGCTGCTGAAGCCGGCGCCCGAAGGCACCGGAGTCATCGCGGGCGGCGCGGTGCGCGCGGTCATGACTTCGGCGGGCATTCAGAACGTGCTTACGAAATCGATTGGCACCACCAATCCGCACAACGTCATCAAGGCGACGTTTGATGCGCTCAAGCATTTAAAAAACCGGAGCGACGTTGCCGCCATGCGCGGCAAGACGGTCGAGGAACTGTAATCATGCCCAATAAATTGGCCAAGAAATCGCATGCCGGCAGCGGCGCCAAAATTCATCTGAAGTGGGTGCGTTCCGCCATTTGTGCCCCGGTCCGACAGAAGCTGGTGGTCAAAGGCCTGGGGTTTACCCGCCTGAATCAGGTGATCGAGCGCCCGGATAATCAGGCCATTCGCGGCATGGTAGCCAAGGTGCCGCATCTGGTAGAGATAGTTTGATCAAGCTATCAGCTTTCAGCTCTCAGTAAAACCGAAGAGCCCTGAAGCTGAGAGCTGATCGCTGACAGCTGAGAGCTACTTATGAATCTTTCCAACATTCGCGCACCAAAGAAGGCGGCGGAGAACAAGAAGCGCGTCGGCCGCGGCATGGGTTCGGGCATGGGCAAGACCTCGACCCGCGGACACAAGGGCCAGCGTTCGCGCAGCGGCTCGCGCATGATGCGCGGCTTCGAGGGCGGACAGATGCCCTTGCATCGCCGCATGCCCAAGCGCGGCTTTACCAATATCTTTCGCCAGGAATTCAACATTGTGAATCTGGAGAAGCTGTCTGCTGTGGGCGAAACTACCATCACGCCCGACGTGCTGCGCAAAGCCGGCGTAATCAAGGGCAAGCATCGGTTGAAGGTACTGGGAGACGGCGACCTGACCATCGCGCTCACCGTGTATGCCCACAAGTTTTCCAAGTCGGCGCAGGAGAAGATCACCAAGGCCGGCGGCAAGTTCGAGGTGTTGTAGGCGATGCTGGAGAAACTGGCTAACGTATTTCGCATTCCAGATCTGCGCAAGCGCATCCTCTTTACGCTTGGGTTGCTGGCGGTTTATCGCCTGGGCGGGCACATTCCCACCCCGGGCGTGAATGCGGACAAGCTGCAGCAGTTTTTCGAACAGAACAAGGGCAGCTTGCTGGGCTTCGTGGATCTGTTTTCAGGCGGACAGCTGCGACGGTTGACCATTTTTGCACTGGGCATCATGCCCTACATCACCGCGTCCATCATTTTGCAATTGCTGACGGTGGTGTATGAGCCCCTGGCCAAGCTGCAGAAAGAAGGCGAGCTGGGGCGCAAGAAAATTACCCAGTGGACCCGTTATCTGACTGTGATCCTGAGTTCGGTGCAGTCCTTCGGCATTGCCTGGCAACTGCAGCGCGGCGGAGATTTTGTGGTTCATCCCGGCCCGGCCTTCATTCTGATGACCATGCTGACCTTGACCACGGGCAGCGCCTTCATCATGTGGCTGGGCGAGCAGATTACCGAGCGTGGCGTGGGCAATGGCATGTCGCTGCTGATCTTTGCCGGCATCGTGGTGGGCTTGCCGCGTGGCGTCATCGATCTGTTTGACAAAGTTCGCACCGATGCCTGGGGAGCCTTTACCGCTCCGGCGATGATCCTGCTGATTGGCGTGATGGTTCTGGTGGTGGCTTTTATCGTTTATGTGGAGCGCTGCGAGCGCCGCATTCCGGTGCAATACGCCAAGCGCGTGGTCGGCCGCAAGGTGATGGGCGGGCAGTCTACCCACTTGCCGTTGCGGGTTAACTCTGGCGGCGTCATGCCAGTGATCTTCGCGTCCTCGATTCTGACGCTCCCCCAGACCGTGGGATACAGCTTGCGCAACAACCGCTATTTTGGCGATCTGATCCGCTGGCTGGGTTGGGGCGAGCCGCTGTACACGATCCTGTATGCGGTCGGCATCATCTTTTTCGCCTACTTCTATGTGTCGATTGTCTTCAACCCCAACGAAGTTGCCGACAACATGCGGAAATATGGCGGATTTATTCCCGGCATTCGTCCGGGCAAGCGGACTGCAGACCACATCAACGAGATTCTCACCCGCATCACTCTGGTGGGAGCGCTGTATCTGATCATCATCTCGTTTATTCCGGAGTGGATGATCACCGGCATTCACCTGAACCACTTGTATGGGCCGATTGGTGCATTCTTCGAGCGCCTGCCCACGTGGGTGACCAACGGCCTGAATGTGAACTTCTATTTTGGCGGTACGTCGCTGCTGATCGTCGTGGGTGTAGCCATGGACACGGTCACCCAGATCGAAGCCCAACTGGTCATGCGGCACTACGACGGCTTCACGCCGCGCAGTGGACGCATTCGCGGGCGGCGGACGTGGTCCTGAGACCAGGTGTTGAGAATGTGGGCGCGAGCGTCTCGCTCGTGCTGGAGCCGCTGGGTTTGACGTAATGAGTTTTTGACGGAATAACTTGAAGTCGACGTGGGATCACAGTCGTCGTTCTGGTGGAGCGAAATTGGAATCGGGGAGGACCAGTTCGATGGCGGAGGCGACCTCGCGCGGCATCGGACCTGTCATCCTGCTAGGCCCGCCGGGTGCAGGTAAGGGAACGCAGGCCAAACAGATCGTTGAGCGTTACCGCATTCCGCAGATTTCCACGGGAGACCTGCTGCGAGAGAACGTGCAGCGCGGTACTCCGCTGGGAATCGCGGCCAAAGACGTCATGGCGCGGGGCGAGTTCGTGCCCGACGACCTGATGTACGACATGGTGGCGCAACGCTTGCGCAACGTGGACTGTGAGCGCGGCTTCATTCTGGATGGTTTCCCCCGCAATCCGGCCCAGGCCGGATGGCTGGACGCGTTTCTGGAGAACGAGTTCTTTGACAAACCGCAGCGTGGCAGCTGTCTGCCCATTGTGATCCGAATTAACGTGGATTATAATAGGTTACTGCGTCGGATTACCGGACGCCGCTCTTGTCCTGTCTGTGGACGGATCTACAACGTCTACTCCCAGCCACCCCGTGTCGCTGATCGATGCGATGTTGATGGTTCTGCGCTGGTCACCCGCGAAGATGACCGTGAAGAAGTGATCCGGGATCGACTGGCGGCCTACGAACTGCAGACCAAGCCGGTAGCCGAATACTACGCGCGCAAAGGGCGGCTGGTTTCTGTCGATGGCGATTTGCCGGTGAATCAGGTTACAGAGCAAATTTTCAACGTGATCGAGAGCCAGCGGGGCCCGGCTCCTGGCAACGACTGAGGCTTGAGTTGAAGCGGTAAACCAAGTTGAATCATGGCGATTGTCTGCAAATCGGCGGCGGAGATTGAGAAGATGCGGCGCAGCGGCGGCATCGTGCGCGAGGTCCTCAATCATGTCCGCACGCTGGTGGTTCCGGGCGCGACCACGATGGATCTGGAACGCTCGGCCGAGCAGAAGATCAAGGACCTGGGTGTGAAGCCCGCGTTCAAGGGATACTACGATTATCCCTGCGTGCTTTGTACCTCGATCAACGAAGAGATTGTGCACGGAATTCCCTCGGAAAAGAGGGTGCTGAAGGCGGGCGACATAGTTTCCATCGATTGCGGCGTAGTTCTGGACGGTTACTACGGCGACGCGGCCATCACAGTGCCGGTGGATGGTTCGATCACCCCGGAGCTGACCAAGCTGCTCGAGGTCACCGAGGCGTCGTTGTACCGGGGCATCGAGGCGGCGAGAATCGGTAATGCGGTTGGAGACGTGGGCGCTTCTGTGCAGGAACTGGTCGAAGCCAACGGCTTCAGCGTGGTTCGGGAATTTGTGGGGCATGGCATCGGCACGCGCCTGCACGAAGAGCCCCAGGTGCCGAACTACGGCACTCGCGGTCACGGAGCGCGTCTGCGTGAAGGCATGGTCCTGGCAATCGAGCCCATGGTGAATTCGGGACATCCGGGAACACGAGTTCTGGAAGACAAGTGGACCGCGGTAACCGCCGATGGCAGTTACAGCGCTCACTTCGAGCATTGCGTCGCGGTCACGAAAGATGGCCCGATGATTTTGACGCAATAAACAGCTATTAGCCTTTAGCTCTTGGCTTTTAGCTAAGAGCCAAGAGCTAAGAGCTGGTATTAAGGAGTCGATGAGCAAAGAGGACGCGATTGAAGTGATGGCGACGGTCGTAGAACCGCTGCCCAATGCCATGTTCAAGGTTGAACTGGAGAACAAGCACCAGGTGCTGGCGCACGTCTCGGGAAAAATGCGCAAGAATTTCATTCGCATCCTGCCCGGCGA
>DATMOP010000021.1:0-2422 GCA_035568115.1 Candidatus Acidiferrum sp. | reverse complement strand
TTTTCCGCATAGGAGAGCGTGAGATTGCCGCCCATGAGCAGCAGGACGCCGACTACCGCCATGCGTCCCAACTGCCTGGGTGTGTAAGAAATTCTGCGTCCGCGCAGCGCACAAAACGCGAGCATGAAGACACCCGCAATCAGGAAGCGGATGCCGCACATCAGCGCCGGCGGAATCTGCTCGACCGCGATGTCGATGCCGAGATAAGTCGAGCCCCAGAAGAAATACACCAGCGCGAAGGCGAGGATCACGGCAAAGCGATGTTGGCGCTGGGCTGAGGTCATGGAGGCAAACCTAGAACATATCAGACGGCGGTGGGGGCCATTCGACTCAGCTCCACGTAACTCGTTGACCAATCAGGCTCCGAAATCCGCAAGCCCCTGTCATCCCTCCACTGCGCTCGCTTCGCTCGCTCCGGTCGGGATGACAGGGTTTGGAAGGTGACTAACGAGTAGCTTTGGGGGGTTACGCCGTTCGTCCGCGCAAGCTATAATTACGAAGGAATGTTGCCCGATGCGCCATCAGAACCCCAATTCGCACTTGCCCGTGTGCTGGCTCGACTTTCTGGTCTGCCCGCGCCGTCACCTGGCAGTGTTGCCCTCCCAGGCGCGCCCCAGCTTGTTCGGTAGCGACTAGTTCTCCAATCCTCCCAGATTCTGTGGCTTAGGGGATGAATCCGCCTTTTTTGGGCGGGACCGCCCAGGAGCTGACAACTGACGAACGACGATTGCTTTCCGGAGGATTCCATGACCACCAAGACGCTTGCAGGACCGAAGATCAAGACCGCTCTGCCCGGCCCCAACGCCAAGCGCGTTCTCGCGGGCGATGAGAAATACATTTCACCGTCTTATACGCGCTCCTACCCGCTGGTAGCCAAAACGGGCCGCGGCATTGTGGTGACCGACGTGGACGGCAACGAATTTTTCGATTTCTCAGCTGGCATCGCCGTTACCTCGACTGGACATTGCCATCCCGATGTGGTGGCCGCCATTCAGAAGCAGGCTGCTGAACTCATCCACATGTCAGGGACGGATTTTTATTACGAGAGCATGATCACGCTGGCCGAGAGGCTGTCGAAGATCGCACCCATGCCCGGGCCGCACAAGATTTACTACGGGAATTCAGGGGCGGAGGCAGTGGAGTGCGCACTGAAGCTGGCGCGCTATCACACCCGGCGGCAGAACGTAATCGCATTTTTCGGAGCGTTTCACGGTCGCACCATGGGTGCGCTCTCGCTGACCGCCTCCAAGCCGCAGCAGAAGCGGCGCTTCGGCACCGGAGTTCCGGGCGTGACTCACGTGCGCTATCCCGATGTTTATCGCGGATGCGAAGGTGGGCCCCAAGATGCCGAGGCCTTCGTGCTCGGCTGCGCCCGTTACATCGAGGACAAGCTATTCAAGACGACTTTGGCTCCGGAAGAAGTTGCGGCCATCTTTGTCGAACCGGTGCAGGGCGAGGGCGGCTACGTAATCGCGCCTACCGTCTTCATGCAGGAGTTGCGCCGGATCTGTGACAAGCATGGCATTCTACTGGTTGCGGACGAAGTTCAGAGCGGCGCCGGACGAACCGGCAAGTGGTGGGCAATCGAGCATACTGGCGTGCAGCCCGATATCGTCTGCATGGCGAAAGGCATCGCTTCGGGCATGCCGCTCGGCATCACCATGAGCCGCGCCGACATCATGGACTGGGTGCCGGGCTCGCACGCGTCAACTTTTGGCGGCAATCCTGTCTGTATCGCTGCCGCGCTGGCCACGCTCGATGTGATCGAGAAAGAAGGACTGCTGCGGAACTCCAGTGAAGTGGGCAACCACATGCTGAAACGCATGGCGGACTGGCCACGCAAACACAAGCTGGTGGGCGATGTGCGAGGCCGCGGATTGATGGTCGGTGTCGAAATCGTCAAGGATCAGAAGACCAGGGAGTATGCGCCCGAACTACGTGACCGCATCATCGAACTGGCCTTTGACCGTGGCGTCCTGTTCCTTGGCTGCGGCCCTAGCACGATTCGGATCGCGCCAGCGCTGGTTGTCACCAAGGACGAAGCTGACGTGGCAGTCGATGTCCTCGAGGAGTGCATCGCGATCGCCGAAAAAACGCGTAGCTGAAGTCGGTAGCGCCGGCGTCTCGCCCTCGGTAGGGCGAACGGGAGATCGAAGAGCTAACTGGTTGGGGAATTTCATGAACACTGGAACCGTCGAATTCATCTACGTCGCTTCCGCAGCCGGTGTACCGACTCATGCGGTGGATCAGGCTTGTGCCGTTCCCGGTGTTGGGTTGGAAGGCGACCGTTATGCATTGGGTGTAGGTACTTTCTCGAAACCTCTGCCCGATCGTGAACTTACTTTGATTGAGGCTGAAGCCATCGAAGCCCTGAAGAGCGAGTACCACTTCGAGCTGGCTCCGGGTGAAGCTCGCCGTAACG